>NZ_BRVP01000006.1 GCF_027924145.1 Neptunitalea chrysea
AAAGATTCTATCTGAAATATAACATAAACGGAGGCTATTTAGCCTCCGTTTTTTGTTTAAATAAAATATTTTTTGTGATAAGCTCTGCGTGAATTATGGAGTTTTCTATAAACCATTTATGAGTTTCCATACCACCACAAATAACGCCTGCTAAGTACAAGTTATCTATATTGGTTTCCATGGTTTCGGGGTTATATGATGGTTTTAAAGCATCTTCTGTATTTAATGAGACTTTGGCCATTTTTAAAAACTTAAAATTTGGCATATACCCTGTAAGTGCTAGTACAAAATCGTTTTCAATTTCAATCGTACCTTCTGGAGTATGAACTTGTATAGTGTCTTCTTTTATTTCGGTAATATTAGCATTAAATAATGCTTTTATACTGCCTTCCTTAATACGGTTTTCTATATCAGGTTTTACCCAATACTTTACACGTTCTCCAATAGCGTCTTGTCTAACAATCATTGTAACATCGGCTCCTTTTCGGTAACACTCTAGAGCGGCATCAACAGAGGAGTTACTAGCACCAATCACTGCTACTTTTTGATTCACATATAAGTGTGGCTCTGTATAGTAATGTGATACCTTAGGTAAATTCTCACCAGGCACTTTTATTAGATTAGGAATGTCATAAAAACCTGTTGCAATAATTACATTTTTAGCAGTATACTTATCTTTAGAAGTTGTAACTGTAAAATCATTATTATTTTCAATATTAGTTACTTCCTCGTATAATTTTATGTTCAGTTTATTAGAGGTAACAATACGTCTGTAATACTCCAACGCTTCGTTACGTTGTGGTTTGGGTTCTTTACAAATAAAGGGGATGTTGTCTATTTCTAGTTTATCAGAAGTAGAAAAGAAATGCATATTTAGGGGATAATTGAAAATAGAATTGGTAATACATCCTTTTTCAATTATTAAATGTGACAAGTTATTTTTCTTGGCTTCTAATCCACAGGCAATTCCAATAGGACCACCCCCAATAATAATTATATCATACATAGTACTAAGGATTAAGATACAAATTTACAATAATCTAAAATTCTATGATAGTAATGAAGGGCATGAGTAATTATATTATTTACAAAATTTTTAGCGTTTTTAGTATGATTAAAATCAGTATTCAGCAGTTTTTTATTCAGGATATTTATAATGTTTTAAAGAAGCACTGATATGAAAGTAAATATCCCAGTTTTGGAAATTATGACAACGGATTTGGTGCTGTTGAATACAGATGATAGTCTTAATAAAGCAGAGCAGCTTTTTAAGAAACATCATATAAGGCATATACCCGTAGTTAAAGGTAAGGTTATTGTAGGAATGCTCAGCTTTACAGATATCTTAAGAATTAGCTTTGCAGATTTTGCAGATGATGAAGAAGAAGTTGAAACCATTGTTTATAATATGTTTACAATAGAGCAGGTAATGTCTAAAGCGCCAACGGTTGTAAGTCCCACTAGTACAATTAGAGAAGTGGCAGAAATACTCTCAGAGAAAGAGTTTCATGCGCTACCTGTTGTAAATAAGAGAACTTTGGTAGGTATAGTAACAACTACCGATATTTTAAAGTATTTATTAAAACAATGTGATTATTAATATTAAAACAGAATTTCAGATTTTTGGGGTTTATAGTTAGCAAAAGGCCAGTAAGAATTAATCTTGCCGGCCTTTTCCATATAAAATATACCATATTTTATTATTGTCTTGATTTTTGCCCTATTGATCCCTCTAGTCTGTGTCTTTTACCGTCTTTAAAGTTACTTTTCATATGCTTTTTCATTCCTTCTTTACGTTGTTCACGCATGGTGTACCATTTTTGGTATTGCTCATCGGTAAGTATAGATTTCATTTTATTTTTAAAAGCAATTTGTTCATCTAAGCGCTCGTTTTCCATAGCAAAGCGTTCTTCTGCTGTAGGTCTTTCAAATTCACCATCTTTTGCTTTTTCTCTTTTAGTTTTCATAGCTTCAAACTTAGCTTTACGTTTGGTAGCCATTTTTGTATTTACTTTTAAAAGCTCTTTTTGTTGTTTTTCAGTAAGGTCAAGAGCTAATGTTAATCGTTTTGTTTTTAAAGTGGCTATTTGTTCTGGAGTAAAGTCTTCCATCATTCTTTCAAATCCCGGTCTTGGATCTTTTCCATCTCTACCCTTTACTTTTTCTTGAAAATTTCCCTGAGCCATAGCTACTGTGGTAACTAAAATGGTTGCTAATACTAATAACTTTTTCATAATAAATATTTTAATGTTTGGCTATAAGACGGAACCATTTAGATAAAGTTTAATGAAAAGAGGGTGTAAAATGAAAAAAGCACCTATTTTAGGTGCTTTTTAACATTTTTATGCGGTATTCTATTTTACAGGATTCAGAATTAGTTCAATTCGTTTCTGTAAATCTTTTAAATGGTATTTAGTAGTAAGATCAGATGTTCTTGCTGCTCCAGACTTCACTTTAGATAAAAGCGTTCCCAATTCACCACGAACGATAGCTCTAATATCAGACTGACTAACATTAACGGTTGTATTTCCGAAAGATTTACTTTGGTCTTCGGTCATTAAGTATTCCATACGATCTACATAAGCACGTTGTAAATTACGTCTGTAAGTATCCATTTTCTTTCCGTATGGTAATTCACTAAAAATCCCCTTGCGTAACTCGGTCATCATATCTAATAAAGAATATGCAGACTTTCCATTGAGCGTTTCATTTTCAATTAATCGCTCCATTCTTCCAAAATCTAAAATATTATTTAGCGTTCTTACTTGTAGTCCACGAATACGCTCTACAGCACCGGCAAATTCAATTTTATTAAAAATATTCTCATCTATTAGCCATTCTGGTGTAGTAAATAATTGCTCTTGTAAGAAGTTCATGCAGTTTTGCTGATGCTCTTTAGAAACATGTGTATATACAGCACCTTCCTGATCGTACGTTTTATAATACTCATAAACCCCGCCAATGTTAGCGGTAACGTGTCCCATGTAGCGGTTAAACTGATTTAATAATTGTCCGTACATGAAATCTAATTCTTCATAATCTTGTCCTTTTTCATAAGTCCAATCGATTAGGTTTGGCATAATACGCTTTAAGTTAGCAATACCATATAAAGAAGCTTTAATAGCGTCATCTCCTAAATCTTCTGTTTGAGAACTTGGATCAATTACGATCCATTGCTGACTACCAAATCTATATAATGGATCACCTGCATGTTCTAAAATCCATCCGTCTAATATTTCTTTTTCATCTTTAGCATCTTTATCAAGAATAGGTTTGTACCCCCACATAATAGCGTACTTATCGTAAATACCAATATTAGGCATTAAAGCAACTCCTTTATCTTCTGGTTGTGCTACATAGTTAAAACGTGCGTAATCCATAATAGAAGGGGCTGTACCAAATTTATTAGTAAAGTTTGCAGATCGTAGTGAGTCTACCGGATAGGCAACACTACTACCCATATTGTGCGGTAAACCTAAGGTATGACCAACTTCGTGAGAAGAAACAAAACGAATTAAACGTCCCATAACTTCATCTTTAAACTCGGTTGATTGCGCATCTGGGTTAATAGCTGCTGTTTGAATAAAGAACCAACCTTTTAATAAGGTCATTACATTATGGTACCAGTTAATATCAGATTCTAATATTTCTCCACTTCTAGGGTCACTCACGTGAGGACCGTTAGCATTTGGTATAGGAGAGGCTAAATATCTTACAACCGAGTATCTGATGTCTTCAGGAGACCATTCAGGATCTTCTTCTACTGTAGGCGCATCCTTTGCTATAATTGCATTTTTAAATCCTGCTTTTTCAAAGGCAACTTGCCAATCTTCAATACCTTGTTTTATATATGGTACCCATTTTTTAGGAGTAGCACGATCTAAATAATAAACTATTTGTTTTTTAGGTTCAACTAATTCACCTCTTTTGTATTTTTCAATATCTTCTTCCTTTACTTCTAATCTCCATCTGTCAAGGTATTTAATAGATTTACTTTCTTGTACATCTAAACCATAGTCGGTTTGTCTTGTAGTAAACCACCCTACACGTTGATCAAAGTATCTACGTTTCATTGGTTCCTCAGGAAGTAAAATCATAGAAGTGCTCATTTCAACAGTAATGGTTCCTAAACTATAGTTAGAAGGAGGCTGGTTAGATCCGTACGTTTTTACGTGTCTTGCTTCTATGTTAAGAGGATAACTCTTAATAGATTCAATAAAGGATTTTTTGCTGTCTAAACGTGTTACTTTATAACCTTTTCTATAATATTCGGGAATACCTAGTGCTTTTACATCGTCTTCGAAAAGATTATTGATCTGAATTACAGTAGAGTTTCCTAATGAGTCTTTTTTCTCAGACTTAATGTCGAATGCTTCAAGAATAGGTTCGAAATTTGAGTTAACAACCGCTTCATGAATTGGCAACGAATCGTTTGCGTATACGTCATAAGAAACAACACGTAATAATACTTGCTTATCTTTTTTCTCCCATCTTAATACCTGAGTATTAGCTTTACCACCACCAAAACCAAGTCCGTTAGCAGTTTTAGCAATACGCGATACCATTAACATTTCTCTTCCGAATAGGGAATCCGGGATTTCATAAAATTCTTTTTTGTCTATTTTATGAACTTTAAAAAGTCCTTCATCGGTAATGGCGTCTTTAGTAATAACCTTATTATAGGGTTTGATGCCTCCTTTGGGTTCGGGTTTTTTTTGTTCTGTTTGTGCTTTCTTTTTATTTTTCTTTTTCCAGAATTGGGCTTGCGCATCTTGCATACCCAAGAAACAACCAAACACGAGTAGAAGTGTTAGCGAAAGATATTTTTTCATGATAATGTAATTAGTACTTACAAAAGACTGAAAATTATCTGTTTTATAAAAGTAAAGTTGAAAATTAGATAAGAGATATTATTTTTTAATACAAAAAGTACAATCTTAAAGAAACGATAAAAATGTTAAATTATAGCCAACAAGTGCAACATTTTTAGCTTTTTAGAGTCTGCATAATAAATGGTTTTAAAATTATTTTTGAGTTAGAATTATTTGAATTAGCGATTAAAAGAGCCTTCTAGAAAATAGAAGGCTCTTTTTTATGAAACTACTTCGGGGCAAGTCCACGAAGCATTTAATCTCAATTATTGAGTAAAAATTCTTTAGGAAACATATTTGGGTCTAAATCCCATAGCATTGGGATTAAAAAATATACAGAAAGGGTAACTATGATAATAGATAGTATATTTAACACAATACCTTTACTAACCATATCGGGTATCTTTAAATAGCCGCTACCAAATACCACAGCATTAGGAGGAGTTGCCACGGGTAACATAAAAGCGCAAGAAGCGGCAACAGCTGCGCCTGTCATAATGATTAGCGGATGAATGTTTAGTGATAGCGCCATTGGTGCTAGTATGGGTAACAGCATAGCTGTGGTAGCTAAATTGGACGTTATTTCTGTTAGAAAATTAACAGATGCTACAAGAATAAGTAAAATTAGTAAAAGAGAGAATCCTTCTAGACCAGCCATTTTACTGCCAATCCAGTTGGCGAGTCCGCTAGTATCAAAGGCACTTGCTAATGCCATACCACCACCAAATAGCATAATAATACCCCATGGTAGTTTTTGAACATCTTTCCAAACCATTAAATTCTCAGTTTTTGTTTTATTAGGTACTATGAACAATACAATACCAAAGGTTATAGCAATAATAGTATCATCTACCCCAGGAATTAAATGTTTTAAAACAAATGATCTCAAAATCCAGCAGAGAGCTGTTAAAAAGAAAATAAGGGTCACTAATTTTTCTTCATAAGAAAGTGGACCTAGTTCTTTTTTAATACGTTGTATTTCTGATTTTCCTCCCGGAATATTTTTTTGCTTAAATGAAAATGCTCCATTAGTTAAATACACCCAGCAAATAACAAGTAAAACACTGGCCACTGGGAAACCATATTTAAACCATTGAAAAAAAGTAATTTCATAATGATATGTTTTTTGAACGATACCTGCTAATACCAGATTAGGAGGAGTACCAATTAAGGTGGCAATGCCACCAATGCTGGCGCTGTAAGCAATAGACAGCATAAGTGCTTTACCAAAACGTTGGTTCTCTTTTTTATCGGTATTTGGATTTTCTTTTATTTGAGAAACAATGGCTAAGGCAATTGGTAGCATCATTACCGATGTAGCAGTATTACTAATCCACATAGATAAAAATGCAGTAGCCAACATAAAACCTAAAATTAACTTCTTAATATTGGTACCTATTAAAAGAATGATGTTAATAGCTATTCTTTTGTGTAGGTTCCATTTCTCAATAGCCAAGGCAATAATAAAACCACCAAAATATAGAAATACGTATTTATGGCCGTAGGCGGCTGTGGTAGCACCAATACTTAATCCGTTAGTAATAGGAAAAAGTACAATAGGGAGTAGGGCAGTTACGGCAATAGGAATAGCCTCTGTAATCCACCATGCAGCTATCCATGCAGTTGTTGCTAATACAGCATTTGCTTCGGTACTTAATCCTTCCGGATGAAATAGAAATCTAATTAAAAGAAAAAATACCGGACCTAGTAGTAATCCTATTTTTTTTGATGTTTTCATGCTACAACGTTTGATGGTGTCTAATTTACCAAAATATATTAGGTAGCAAATACAAAAAAAGGAATCTGTATCACAGATTCCTTTTTTATTTGTTCGGAAATGTTAACGCTATTCTAGTCTAATAGCTTATTGGGTATATTCCAGTTAATCCCTACATTAATGTAGAAACTATTATCAATATCAAAATCATAAACTTCGTTTTGATCCATATCCCAAATACTCATATTGTTATAAAGTGTTTTACCAGCTTTTAAAGTGGCCGAACCATTTTTCCATAATTTAAGATTGTATCCCAAGCCTGCTAATACAGTAGTTTGTCTTAAAATACCAGTATCTTCAAAATTTTCGGTTTTAATTTCAAGGTCATCGTTAAATGTTCCCATAAAACCATCAAGTTTAGCAAAAGCACTAAACGTATGAACCTTACCAACATGGTATCTAAAGTACATTTGTGGCACTCCAATTTGGTAAGACATTTTTTCGTTTACTTTTTTAGCATAAGTAATAACAGGTATAGGAGAGCTTAACCCGTATTGCGGATTATATGTTGCTCCAAAGGTAATAGTAGCGTTTGCTGTAGTATCTACTTTTCTTACTACAATAGTACCATTATAAAAGTAACTATCATCTAAGTTGTCTGTCTTATAGTTAGAAGAAATCATTCCACCTGCCTTTACAATAAAATTCCACTGATTCCCAAAGGCTCTGGCATATTTTAAAGAAGGACCAAAGGTGTAAAATTCTTCAATCTGATCGGTAGCATAAGGTACATCCTCATCAACGTAGTCAAAATTTATGAGTTGATAATCGAATCCTACACTAAAACTGTTATTGTCATTTTTAAAAAGGGGAATGTTTGCACCAGCATTTACTTTACTAATGTCAGCTACATTACCACCAGACAGCATTCCGGCATTAGCATACATACCATCAGATAGCTGCGCCAAAGATATTTGGCATAAGCATAATGCAATTACAAAAGATAAAATTTTCATGTATTTAAACTATTAATTATAATACGAATGTACGCATTGAGTCCCTAAAAATAGCAGTAAACATAAGGGGTTTAACAAAATTTTGATAGTATATTATACCAAGCGGTAAAAAGTATCTACCAACAAAAAATAACTAATTTTAGGCTTTTAAATTAATAGTGGCTAACATCTATTTTCTAATTTTGCTAGAACTGGAGTAAATAAAAGTATTATGGCACAATATAAGGCAGTTATTTTTGATTTGGATGGTACATTGGTTAACTCAATTGATGATTTGGCAGAGTCAATAAACGAGGTTTTAAGAACAGCGAATTTTCCGGTGCATACTATAGAAAAATGCAAAAGCTTTATTGGTAGTGGGATGAGAAAATTGGTGTATCGTGCACTACCGGAATCTGCTAGAAGTGATGAAGAAGTTAGCAATTATACCAATAAATTAATTGAAATATATGGTGAGAGGTGTACACTTAAAACCTACCCATATGATCATATAGTTGCTGTATTAGATAAATTAGCCTTTGAATCTATTGTGATTGCTGTACTTTCTAATAAAATAGATCATTTAACTAAAAAAATTGTAAATTACTTTTTTTCAGATTATGAAATTAAAGAGGTTTACGGAGTAAAGGACGACAGACTTAAAAAACCTAATCCGGAAGTGACACTACAGATAGCTAAAAATTTAAATTTAGCACCAATGGAGATTCTTTTTGTGGGAGATTCAGATATAGATATACAAGTGGCAAGAAATGCAGGTATGGATGTGGCTAGTGTAACTTGGGGATTTCAGCCTAAGGAAAAACTAGTAGGCAGTAAGCCTGATTATATAATCGATTCTCCTTTAGAGTTAATAGCGGTTATATCATAAAAAAAAAGGAATCCCTTTCGAGGATTCCTTTTCAGTATAGTTTAATAGAGTATAGCTTACAGTACTTCAACAAATAAGCCATCATCTGTTTTTTCTACTTTAGCTACTTTTTTAGCAGTAAGACCTTTAATGGCTTTATCCCATTTTTTGTTACTCATACCAGTAGCTTCTTTAAGAGCAGGCAATTCAATAGGGGATTGCTTTTTCAAGATTTCAAAAACAGCCTTTTCATCATCACCCAATTCTACTTGCTTTTTCTCTGGTTTCATTTGTGGGAAGAACAATACTTCCTGTATAGATTGGTTATTCGTTAAAAACATGATCAATCTGTCCATACCAATACCTAATCCTGAAGTAGGAGGCATACCAAATTCTAAAGCTCTCAAGAAATCTTGATCAATAAACATAGCTTCATCATCACCACGATCCGCTAATTTTAACTGAGCTTCAAAACGTTCACGTTGGTCTATTGGGTCATTAAGTTCAGAGTATGCGTTAGCAATTTCTTTACCGCAAACCATTAACTCAAAGCGCTCGGTTAACTCAGGGTCGTTTCTATGGGCTTTACATAAAGGAGACATCTCTTTAGGATAATCTGTAATAAAGGTTGGTTGAATAAAGTTACCTTCACATTTTTCACCAAAAATTTCATCAATCAATTTACCTTTACCCATGGTATCGTCTACAGCTATCCCCATTTCAAGGGCAGCAGCTTTTAACTCTTCCTCGGTTTTTCCGGTAATATCAAACCCTGTAAATTGTTTAATAGCATCGGTCATAGTTACACGAGCGTAAGGAGCCTTAAAATCTACCTTATGTTCTCCAAAGGTAGCTTCAGTAGTACCGTTCACCTGCATCGCACAATATTCTAGCAAGTTTTCGGTAAACTCCATCATCCAGTTGTAATCTTTGTAAGATACATAGATTTCCATGGCGGTAAACTCAGGGTTATGTGTTCTGTCCATTCCTTCGTTACGGAAGTTTTTAGAAAACTCATAAACACCATCAAATCCACCAACTATTAAACGCTTTAAATATAATTCGTTTGCAATACGCATGTATAGCGGAATATCTAAAGAGTTGTGATGTGTAATAAACGGACGCGCCGATGCACCCCCCGGAATTGATTGTAAAATAGGCGTTTCTACCTCAAAATATCCTTTGTCGTTAAAAAAGGTACGCATAGCTGTAAACAGTTTGGTACGCTTCATAAATACCTCTTTAACTTGTGGATTTACTACTAAATCTACATAACGCATACGGTAACGTAATTCTGGGTCTGTAAACCCATCATGTATGTTTCCTTCAGCATCTGTTTTTGGTAAAGGTAAAGGGCGTAACGTTTTACTTAATAGGGTAAAGTCTTTTACCAATACCGTTTTTTCACCTACCTTAGTAGTAAATAGTTCTCCTTCAATACCTATAAAATCACCTAAATCAATAAGTTTTTTAAATAGGTCATTGTATTTAGATTTATCATCACCCTGACAAATTTCGTCACGGTTAAAGTAAATTTGAATTCTTCCTTCGCCATCCTGCAACTCTGCAAAAGAAGCCTTTCCCTGAATACGGGTAGACATTAATCTACCTGCTAAGATAACCTGTTTACCTTCTTCATATTCCTCTTTCACCTTTTTAGATGTGTGGTTTACAGGGTATAGCGCAGCCGGATATGGCTCAACGCCCATCGCTCTTAAGTCCTCCAGTTTTTTTCTTCGAATTAGTTCTTGTTCAGAAAGTTGCATACTATTTTAATTTAGAAGTGCAAAAGTACATTTTTTAGAAAATTTGCACACACCTTTTTAGGTAATTTTAATAGATAATAGCGGTTATAGGTTCTTTGATGGGGTTCGAAATTAAAATTTGATTCTTATAAATAGATTTTTAGGTAGCCTTGTCTAGGTTACTGTTTTATAATTTTATGTGTTTGTGTGTGTCCGTTTGCTGTGGTTAGAGTTAATAGGTACATGCCCTTAGGATAGCTGTTTAGCTTTACGGTATTGTTGGTATTGTTGAGTGCGCCTTTTTGTAGCAAGGCTCCTTGTAGGGTAACCAGTGTATAGGTAGCTTCTTGTTTTAAGGTAAGTGTCACTAAGTCTGTGGTAGGGTTGGGGTATAGTTCAATGGTATTTTTTTGTAGGGTTTGGTTAGCCATAGGAGTACATGCCTGCGTGGCATATTTAGCGATAAAAAAATCGGAGTCACCGCCTATAAAGTATATATTGTTATTGTTTGCATCTTCCAACATATATCCAAAATTACCTCCCAAGAGATAGTCTCCTGAATTATCGATAGCAATAGCTCTTGCGTAATCATTTTGACCTGTACTTCCATTCATGTAATGTAAACCAGTACAATCACCCGTTATAGGATCAAAAGTACCTAATAGCGGAAAGTTGCCCAACGGGTTATTTGGATATGCCGTTTGACTACCCCATACATAGGGCCCTGTATATCCGCATAATCCTGCATATATTAACTGGTTTTGGTTGGTGTCTAACATCAGGTCACCAAAGTTAGCTGCAATCGAATAATTATGGGTACTCCAATAGGTCGTATTTGCAGTAGCCGCATCTGTTTTTAAAATAAAACTAGGAATGATAGATTCAGAAATAGACATTCCTAGAAAACTATCCATACTATAGCCAATTGTTTTACCAGCAATATACATATCGTTTTGATCATCAAAAATTAGTTTATGGATATATAAAAGGTTAGGATCTGTTGCCGTGTTTTGTTTTATAAATTGTAATTGTCCTGTGGTATCAAAACATGCAATTACAGTGCTTCCGGTAACTGATTGTCCTTCTATACTCATAGTTTCATTTGGGTTGTTCTTTCTTGAGGTAATATAAAAGTAACCGTTGTTAGGATTTCTATAAAATAGCATATCATTATAAAAGCCTCCATCCGAAACATCAATATCCAGTTCGGTGGCGTCTATATAATTACCATTGGCATCGTATTTAAAAATAAAAATACCTCTATCGGTGCCTGTATAGGTAAATGCCCCATCTGCAAAAGTACCGGCAAAGTTAATTCCAACAAGCCAGTAAATAGTACCATCATCTAAAACAATTAAATCTAGTGATAGCATGTTGTTAGAAGGTTCATTCATATCTTGAGGGTTTTCCATCCATTGAAATACCCCGTTTTCATCATATTTTACCAGAAAGTTAAGTCTGCAATCTATTGGAATAGTATTTTGTTCATTTATCCAGTCATCATCGATACGTGGCGGACTTGTGTTGTTGAGATAGCAACTCATAAATTTTCCTGCAACATAGGTATTATTGTTGCCGTCAATTTCAAATCCTTTTATAAATTCGTTTCCACCGCCTCCAATTATTTTACTCCATCTGTACGTACCATCACAGCTAAAGCTTGAAAGTGCATAATCGGGGTTGGTGTTAGAAGCCCCATAAAAAGCTTTACTAACTCCTGCAATATCAAGAGCTGCACCACCTACTGTAGATAGCGTGTAGATGTTATTGTTAGAGTCAACTTGAATTTCAAAAACAGCTTCTTTATCGTCTGCAGCCCCCATTGTAGAAATAGAGCCGCCCCGTTGTATCCATTGCCAGTCTTGGGCATGAGAGATTGTTGGTATATTGAAAATAAGACAGATTGAGAAGAGTAGTTTTTTAGTCATAGGTCATATTAATTTAATATATGGGTGATTTTCATATTAGAATTGTCATTTATTTTTGAAATACTTTCAGGTTTTTTCCTGAAGTTGTTTAAGATACATCACTAATGTATTAAAAAAATAGACTGCCTTTAAAAAGGCAGTCCATAAGTAGTTATTTTACTACGAATTTAATTGATTTAATAGTATTTCCATTTTGATGTAATGAAATAATATAAGTACCTGAATTCCAATCGCTGCAGTTAAGCTCATGTACTCCCTCATTGTTTGGTAATGCAATTTTTGCAACTGTTTGTCCGCTAAGGTTTGTAACAATTAAACTTAATGTATTTTCTGCTGGTGTATAATAATATACGGAAGTTGATTGATGCGCTGGATTAGGTGCTGCTATCAACTTTTCTTCAAGTGTAGTATCTGTACTTAATGCTATCCGTTTATTATCGCCACATTCAGGAACTTCAATAGTTATACTTTTAAATATGCATGGATGTGGTTCACCGGTAATTTGACCAATAAAAGATACGGTTGTACCTGCCGTTCCTGAAGCAGGGAAGTAGTAGAAGTATCCATTACTACTACCGTAAGGGCTTAGTGTAATGGTACTATTTCCTGTATATCCTGCAGATGACGGATCTACTGAGAATTGAATTGTTGTAGTATATGGAGATGTACTGTATACGTTATATTCAACTTTAATAACATAATCACCATTGATATACTCACAGAATGTTTTTATTAATTTTGTACTATATTCATGTTCACATTTTGAACAATCAACTCTAGATAAATCTAACTCACCCATAGTATAATCACAACCTTCATTATTAATAGTTAGCTGGAAAATGTTAGGGCTCTGTCCGTATGAGAAATCTATTTGTTCTCCAACCGTCCCAATTCCTGAATTTCCAGCAGGTTGATAGTCAACATCCCATTGCCAGTTATGATACGAACCCAATGGTCCAATTAGATAGGCATCTTCAGAAATAGAGTCACAGAGTTCAACACAACCAGTAGGCACAATCCATGCCAGCGCCTCTACATCGATAGGAAGGTCTATTTGGGATGTTGCAGAACAACTGTTTTTCTCAACACGTACCTCTAGGGGGCCATCGTGGTATACTGTAGTATCGCTACCGGTATCGCCATTACTCCAATAGTATTGTGCACCTGAGTCTACGTTGGTTACATTAACCTTTACCATATACGGATCACAGGTTATGAGCGTGTAAGTAATAATTGGTGGGGTTAGAGGAGCATCCACAGTTACTTCCCAAACACCTGCATCACTTGTACATGTGGTTCCAAGAGCAGATGTTACTTCTGCAATTACAGAATAGGTATAAGTTCCTGCAACGGTTGGTGTATCTGTAACTTCTGTAAGCCCCGTCCAGCTACTTTGCAATGTTCCGTTAATACTCCAATAGTAAGTAAGATTACTGCTAGCGCTTACCGAAAGTTCTACATCTTCACCCAAACACACAGCATCGGGACCTTTAATTACAGGAGTTTCCGGTATAGGAACTTGATTAATATCAATAGCAGGGATAGCATAACTTGTACAGCTTTCGTTACTCGTTACATATACAAAGTAATGTCCCGAACTATTTACAGTAATGGTATTTGTTTGAGTAGTTTGTATAAAGTTATCTAGGTCATCTTTATACCAAGAGTACTCTGTAGGCATTGTTGCACTGTTAATAAAAGTAATATCAACATTAGAACCTTCACAATTTTCTATGGGTGATATGGCTAAATATCCATCTAAATCAGGATCTACTACAGTAAGTATTTTAGTAATTTCAGTATAACAACCAAATTCATTGGTTACTTTAAGGGTTACCTGGTATGTTCCGTCTGTATCGAAGGTGTATGCAGTTGATTCAAGTGAATTTGTTGCGTATGGAAAGGTCCATAGGTACGTGAATGAGCTTCCCGAAGGTACGCCTGTAGGATAAAAATAGATAGGTTCTTTCATACACTTTCCTACTATTTCCATATCAAAAGTAGACATGTCTGGTAAAACCAATTCATCGAATGCAGTACAGGTTGAATAACCAGATGTTTCAAGTTTTACTCCTATATGGTAAATACCCGGACTTAACGTTACGTTGTATTGTGGATTAGTACTTACGTTTGTAGCGGCGTACCAGTTGCTACCGCCATCAAACGTGAATGAAAAGTTATCTACTCCAATAGGATTGTATACTTCTGAGAAGTCTAATAATTGAACTTCATAATCTCCGTTTGTACCACAAGTAACATTGTATTTGATACCTGGAACATACGGATTATCAATTATAACTGTTTCATTAATTGAGCAATATTGCCCATTTATTAAATAGATAGCGGTAATAGAAACAGCGTATTGTCCGGCAGGTGCATCCTCAATCTCTGCATAGGTACTTGTATTTGTGACTACATAATCATATAAGTCGCTATTAACAGGAATGCCTACGGAAACGGGGTTTCCCGAAGCGGTATAATTAATTAAAAAACTTCCGCATCCTTGTTGTGTCACACTTGCCGTAATGGTTTCATTAGCAACACATCCTGGTTGGTTTGAACAATAAACACGAATAAAATCTGTATATGCTGTACACTGATATTCATTGGTAACAACGGCATAGTAGTATCCTGTGGCTGCTCCTGAAAGATCTATCGTATCTGTATTTCCTGTCAGTATAGTACCTGTGTAACTTTCAGAGGTTGAATAATACCATGTTATATTGGTAGTAGCTCCAAAACCACTCTGAATATTTACCGTGTACGTACTATCGCTATTGTTAGCGCAATAATTATAGTTTTGCTCAGGGCTTATTGTAATTACCGGAGACGGAGATACAATCATATTATAAGTGGCAGTAGCAGGTAAGCAGCCCTGATCAAAATATACCGTAGCTGTAATAGTCTGCTGTACGCTTCCACCTGTTGGTTGTAAAAACGTATGGTCTTGCGATCCTGATGTTGAGGTCTCATAGGTGCCTGCAAAATCCCAGTCTACCGAGGTTATATTTGCTGAACCTGTGTGTGAAATCGTAAAATTAACGGTTTCATCAGCACAAACATCTGTAATGTTACCTACTGTATTAATGGTAACTTCAGGGCTTTCTACAATTGTTACAGGAAGGATATAATTATAATCAACATTACATTTTCTAACGATTAATTTAACGTCTGCATTGCTTGGATTTGTGGAAGGATTATTCCATAATACTTGTACAGAATTTGTGTTTTGACCAGCTATAATACTACCCGATGAGGTGGCATCAATACTCCATTCGTAGCTATCAACATCATCTAGTAAAGGAGTGGTATAGGTTTGTGTAGAACTTCCACAGGTATTTATAGGTCCGCTAATTGAAAGCGTAGGTACATCTTTCGCTATGGGTAATGTTAATACTGAAGAGGAACAACCCTCTTTTTCATACCATACATTTACTTCATAACTGGAGTAATTGCTGTCAAAAACAGCAGTGATTTCGCTTCCTGTATCGCTGCCTAGGATACTACCATTGGTAACAGACCAATGTGCAGTTAAACCGCTAGGTACTGTAACGGAATATGTTTCGGAAATATCAGGACATACTTCGTCTTCTCCTATAATGGCTGTGGGTGCATTAGGGGATGCTTTCACATTAATATATATCGGGTCTGAGCAATAGTTACTTGAGATGATACTTAATACATATGTTCCCGATGTAGGAAAGCTGTATGTAAATGAACTCCCAGAACCTGTAATTGTTGTTCCGGTAGGGGTAGATAATGACCATGACGAAGGGGTTATGGCAGAAGTTCCGTAAAGTGCACTATATGTTGTTGAGGTATTTTGACATACTTCTTCCAGTCCTGATATTTCGGCCTTTTTTAAAACCTCCAGTGTAATGGTGGCAGATCCACCACACCCTAAAAGCGTATTGTTGTATGAACAGTTTAATGTAATTTGTCCGCTGTTTACAGTATTTACAATAATTTCATTACGTTGATTGGTGTATACCAAATAAGCGCCTGTTGAGCTTATAATACTCCAGTTGTACTCAGTAGTAGGCCATTGTGGTAAGCTAAAGGTAGCCTGCTCGTCTGTACATAGTACAGTATCGCCAACAATAGACCCTACAGAAGTTACTACAGGAACTTCAATAGTAGAAATACAATTAGTACAAGAAGAGGCGATGTTTACAGTACCATAGCCCGAGGAACCCACATTATCCCAAAGAATGGTAGCACTTCCGTTGTTAGAGGATATCAATGTTCCTCCGTTAACCGTCCAATTATAAGAGCATTGCCCTGCATAGTTAGAGATGGTATACGTAGCTTGTTGTCCTTCACAAACAACCGAAGGGCAATCGATACTACTAATACCATTAGAAACTTGTATTTCGTATTTGTAGGTTGATGAACAGCCACAACCATTGGTTACCGTTAAAATAACGTAATAAATTCCTGCAGCTGTGTATTGATGAGTAGGTTCAAATTCGGTAGATGAATTACCGTCACCAAAATCCCAATAATAATATAGTACAGAATTTCCATCAGATGGAGAGGATAGGTTATCGAAAATAGTCTCGTTTTCCATACAAATTACGGGAGCACCTGCTACCGTAAAAAGAGCCTTAGGAGCATCTATTTTTTCGATACAAAGTTCAATGGTTTTTTCAGTACCATCGGATAGTGTACAGGTGACCGAAACATATCCTTGCGGATTGATGGCACTGCCCCATGAAACATTACAGGTGGTGCTAGATTGTGAATTGATTGAGCCTCCTGTAATCTGCCAGCTAGCGCTGGTAATATACGAGGTATCACCAATAATAGTGTATATCACAGAACTGTTTTCACAGACTCTTATACATTCTCCATCTACGATGTCGGAGGTGCTGTGAATACTAGTTTTTGTTTTTTCACTAGAGTTTTCCTGACAGCTTACATCGGTGTTCCATTTTAAATAGAGATCAATGCTATTGGGGAGTTCAGAGGTTAAAGATGCATCTAAGCATTTCAAGGGATTTGTACCTTCATAGGCAAAGACACTGTTTAGGCATATTATAAGAAATATGCCTAAAAGAGAAGTAGTTTTCTTCATAGGTTATATTAAATTAAAATGTTTACAAAACAGAAACAGTTTAGAGGTACAAGACTTTGGGGTGTTGGGTATTTTGGTATATTTACATAGTGTTAATGTATTTATTGTTTTATAAATATATTAAATAAAATAGTACACTAATGTATTTTTTTATATGTTTTTTTAAAGTTTATTCTTATTTTTTGTTAAAAAATAAATTAAAACCAACGTTCTTTTGCTTTTAGTGAGCACTAGGCTTTTACTCAATAATTGAGATTAGATGCTCCGAGACTTGTCTTAAAATAGAAATGCAATGCTTACTAAATGCTTCGTGGGCTTGCCCCAAAGTAGTTTACTATGGTAATGGTTAAATTTCACTAGAGCTAGTTAATATTGTGTGTTGTTGGTGTAACATTTTAGATTAAAAATAGTCTTATTAGTATCAATCAAATCAAACGAAATTAGAAAAGATGGGATGTTTTAGAGTATTATTATGTATTATTTGTCCGCCACTTGCCGTGATGGATAAGGGGTGTGGCTCTGTAGTTATAACCACCATTTTATGGATTTTAGGATGGATTCCCGGAACAATAGCGGCCCTAATTATTCTAAATAACCCTGACCGATAATTTTGTATCTTTACACTTAAGTTTTTAGTAGAATTCTATAAAGATTAATGACGTTGAATAAGAAAGTTTACATAGAAGATTTAGGGGTAAAGGATTATAAAGAAACCTGGGATTATCAGGAAACTATATTCAAATCTATATTAGACCTTAAGATTACCAATAGAAGAGAGGAAACAGATAAAGAAACACCAAATTATTTTTTATTTGTTGAGCACCCACACGTATATACTTTAGGAAAAAGTGGTGATAAAAGTAATTTGCTACTTAACGAAGAGCAACTACAGGCAAAAGGGGCTACTTTTTATAAAATTAATAGAGGGGGAGATATAACCTACCATGGTCCTGGTCAAATAGTTGGGTACCCTATTCTTGATTTAGATAATTTTTTTACAGATATTCATAAATACCTTCGTTTTTTAGAAGAGGTTATTATTTTAACACTTGCAGATTACGGATTACAAGCTGAAAGAAGCGAAGGAGAAACTGGAGTGTGGCTAGATGTAGGTACACCGTTTGCCCGAAAAATATGTGCCATGGGTGTTAGAGCATCTCGCTGGGTAACCATGCATGGGTTTGCATTAAATGTAAATGCCGATTTGGGCTACTTTGATAATATTATTCCATGTGGTATACGCGGTAAAGGAGTAACCTCTTTAAATGTGGAATTAGGAAGAGCCGAAATACCATTAGAGGAAGTTAAGGAAAAAATAAAAGGACATTTTCAGCACCTTTTTGAGGCTGTTTTTGTGGAGAAATCTGAAGTTTAGTAAACTATATTTATGATATTATCTGGTAGCTATTAGCACAAAAGCTGCTTATTGGAGTAAGTTGCGCAAGGATGTAGCTGTTATTTTTTTATAGAAAGTAGCATTTTACATATTTTTAGTATTTATTTTTTTGTCTTCATTTATAGCAACATATGCGTTCTTAGTGTATAGTTTTTCTTTGTTTATGTAATAAATATGATTGCCTATTGCCTTTCCCACTGTCTTTAGTAGAGGTTTTATATAGTTGTTAAAATCAATCTCTTAATAAAGATGTTAAAAATATACTTTGATGTTTTTATTTTTTATATATTAGCGTTATATGATTGCTGTTTAGTAAGTGTATGTATACCCAACGTCTTACGCATAGAATGAGTACTACTTATAACGTAATTTAAATATATCAATAAGCGTATTGATAATTTTTTGGTGTGTTTTGATATAAGAGTGCCATGAAAACAATTATTAAAAGACCGCATACATTTTTTTGGGTTTCTGTTCCCATACTTATTTTGGGAGGAGTTATTCATACAGATGCCTTTTATTACCTATCAGTTAGCAATTACATAATCTCTATAAGAGGAGTTGATCTTGCTATATTAGCGGCCATTGTGTTTGAATTTATCGGAATTGGTTATTACCATTCAGATCGTAATAAAAAACAACTTTCTAGAATTATAAGCACACTTCATATTGTAGTTTCAGGAGTAGGAGTAGCTATGTTTTTTATATGTACGGTTTGTGCCCTTACTAAAATCATGGTATTTGGCGTATTTATTGGTCCTTTACTTTTGGTCATGCTGCTAGCTCAGTTTCTTTTTGCTATTAATTATTTGTGGGGCGTTTATAAAACATTAGGATAGTAAGTTTTTTTGTCAATTTGTTAAAATATTTTTATTTTACTATAAAAAACACAATTGAGCGGTTTGTTTTTTATAATTTTAAAATTATAAAAAAACGAACAAAAACTCGAATGAGATACTTCTTAAGTATTGTTATGTTATGTGTTGGCCTACATTCATACGGTCAACAGCAAACGTATTGCAACCCAATTAATATAGACTATGGGTACACTCCAATAGAACCTTTTACAACATTTGGTAAACATCGTGCAACTGCAGATCCTGTTATTGTTAACTATAAGAGCAAGTACTTTCTGTTTTCTACCAATCAATGGGGCTATTGGTGGAGTGATGATATGTTGCATTGGAATTTTATTTCCCGAAAATTTTTAAGAGAACGTAATAAAGTATGGGATGAGCTTTGCGCTCCCGGAGCTTTTGTAATGAATAATGAACTGTACCTAATTGGTTCTACTCATGGTAAGGCATTTTCAATGTGGAAAAGTAGCAACCCAACCAAAGACGATTGGGAGATAGCGGTAGATTCTTTAAAAGTAGGGGCTTGGGATCCTGGATTTTTATATGATAAAGATAAAGACAAATTATTCTTGTACTGGGGTTCTAGCAATGTGTTCCCTATTTTAGGTACCGAGCTAGATACGAAGACCTTTCAGTCTGATGGATATGTGAAACCAATTCTTACGTTACATCCTGAGGATCATGGATGGGAACGTTTTGGAGAGCATAACGATAATACATTCTTTCAACCCTTTATGGAAGGTGCTTGGGTAACTAAGCATAATGGAAAATACTATATGCAATATGGTGCTCCTGCAACAGAGTTTAGCGGCTATGCAGACGGGGTGTATGTAAGTGAGAGCCCTCTTTCTGGTTTTGCGTATCAAAAGCATAATCCGTTTTCCTATAAACCAGGTGGATTTGCTAGAGGTGCAGGGCATGGGGCTACTTATCAGGATAATTATGGTAACTGGTGGCATACATCTACCATAACCATTGCAAAAAAGAACAATTTTGAACGACGCATAGGAATTTGGCCAGCAGGGTTTGATACTGATGATGTAATGTATTGTAATACAGCCTACGGAGATTATCCTACTTATTTACCCCAAAAGGATGCTGACCATATAAAGGGACTGTTTACTGGATGGATGTTGTTAAACTATAACAAACCGGTACAAGTATCTTCTACATTGGGAGGATATAAGCCTAACTTTGCTGTAAATGAAGATTTGGAAACTTATTGGAGCGCTAAATCAGGAGATAAAGGAGAATATTTTCAGACCGATTTAGGAGAGGTTTCAACTATAAAAGCTATTCAGATTAACTATGCCGATCAGGATGCTGAATTTATGGGGAAAATGTTAGAAACGTATCACCAGTATAAAATTTATATTTCTAATGATGGGAAACAATGGAAAACATTGGTAGATAAAAGTAAAAACAAAACCGATGTGCCTCACGATTATATAGAGCTTGAAAGACCTGCTAAAGGAAGGTTTCTAAAACTTGAAAATATTCATATGCCGACGGGTAAATTTGCGTTAAGTGGATTTAGGGTATTTGGAAAGGGAAGTGGAGAAAAACCTACAACTGTGCAAAATTTTGTAGTGCTTAGAGCTAATCCTGCTCAATACGGTGAGCGCAGAAGCTCTTGGATTAAATGGAGACAAAATGATATTGCAGACGGATATGTAATTTATTTTGGTAAAGACCCGGATAAACTTTATGGAAGTATTATGGTATACGGAACTAATGAATATTGGTTTACTGGAATGGATAGAACCGATACCTATTATTTTCAGATAGAAGCTTTTAATAATAATGGCGTTAGTGAACGTACCGAGGTAATAGAAGTAAAATAAAATGAAAGAGGAAATAGCAATTATTCCATATACAGGAAAATATGCAAAAGCCATTAAAGAGTTAAATTATGAATGGATTTTACATTATTTCAAGTTAGAGCCGGGAGATATTAAATCACTTAACAATCCTGAAAAAGAAATTTTGGATAAAAGTGGTTATATATTTTATGCCATTGTAAATGAGAATGCTGTTGGGGTGGTAACCTTATTAAAAATCTCTGATACTGTATATGAACTAAGTAAAATGGCGGTATCTTCTGCTTATCAAGGAAAAGGTATAGGAAAGAGATTAATAGTGCATGCGCTTCATTTTTCAAAAGAAAAAGGATTTGAAAAACTAGTTTTGTATTCTAATACAAAACTGGTTTCAGCAATTCATCTTTATAAAAATTTTGGATTTTATGAAGTTGAATTGGAAACCGGTTTGTATGAAAGAGCTAATATTAAAATGGAAAAGCTCCTTTCTTTTATATAAACGATACTTTGGGGTAAATACACAAAGCATGTATGATAGTTACATTTTTGTTTCGAGATAAGCCTGAAAACACTTAATCTCGGTTATCGGGTAAATAGTTACCTTAAAGTAAACTCAAAGGCACTTACATTTTTATATTCTTCACCTGCTTTTAATAGTGGAGAAGGAAAATTTTCATGATGTGGTGCATTTGGGAAGTTTTGTGTTTCAAAACAAATTGAGGAATAACTACCGTATTCAGCATCATTTAAAAAGTTACATTCTCCTAAATTTTCAGGAGTAAAAACAACCATTCCTGGTTGGTTGGTAGTAACTCTCATCTCAATTCCCGTTTTAGGACTAAATAAGCGTGCCGCTTCTACATCTTTTAAAGCAAAACAATCATCTACCCCTTTAAATCCTTTTTTATCTTTTATAATAATAGGTGCTCTAAAATCAAAAGGAGTATCGGTTACATCTATTAGTTTTCCGGTAGCTATTTGTGTATCGGTTACCTCTAAAAAGGCATCACTATTAATAAAAAGCTCATGCTCTAATATGTCTCCTTCTCCGTTTAAATTATAATAGTTGTGGTTGGTAAGATTAATAACGGTATCGGCATCAGAAGTTGCCGTGTAGGTAGTAACCAACTTATTAACATCTAGTGCATAAGTTACTCTTGCCACAAGGTTTCCCGGGTAGCCTTCGTCTCCGTTTTCACTTTCAATTTTAAAAGTAATGCTGGTATCTGTATGGTTTTCCACTTCCCAAAATCTTTTATGAAATCCGTTTTTACCACCGTGTAAATGTACTCCGTTATCATCTGTGTAAATAGGATATTTGGTTTCGTTTACTTTAAAGTACCCGTCTCCAATTCTGCCAGCATAACGCCCTATACTAGCCCCTAAACAATACCCATGATTTTGATAATCTTCTAAGGTTTTAAAACCTAGTACAACATTGGTGTCGTTTCCTTTGTTATCTTTAGTAACCAGTGAGGTAATGGCTGCGCCATAATCTGAGCAAAATAACTTAAGAAAGCTATTTTTAATAGTATATGTTTTCAATGTAGATAATTTAAAAGGTTATTCTAACAAATTTACTATTTATTGATCACTTTTTTGCAACGCTGATACTTTTATATCGTCTATAAGAGCGTAAAGTAATTTTTAACCACCAAGAAACTAGCCGGCATGTTTCAAGGCAATATTATTGAAAAGTGTAAAAATAATGACCGTAAGGCCCAAGTGCAATTGTATAACAACTATTGTAATGGGATGTTTCATGTTGCCTACAGGTTTTTAAAATCGGTAGAAGACGCGGAAGATGCAATGCAGGAAGCTTTTGTAAAAGCCTTTAAGAAACTGCACCAATATAATAGTGAAGTGCCATTTGGCGCTTGGCTAAAGCGAATTGTAATTAATCATTGTTTAGATCAGTTGAAGTATGATAAAAATAAAATAGAATCTATAGAAGATCAGCTGTACGAACCTGTGGAGGTTGAGAATGAAGAGTTTTCAGAAGCATGGCTATTAGAAGTGAAAGAAAGTATTATGGAAGCTATAGAACGACTATCGGAAAAATATAGAATTGTGGTATTGTTGTTTTTAGTGGAAGGGTATGATCATAAAGAGATTTCGGAGATTTTAGGAATTACGGAAACAGCTTCGAGAACAAAGCTTTTAAGAGGCAAAAGAAAATTACAAGAATATTTAAAAGTTTATAGCAATGGCGTTACAAAGTGAAGAGAAGAACATGTTTCGTAGCAATGTAGCATTGCCGGAAGGACATGAGAAAAGATTTCTAGACAAGCTTGAAAAAGAGCTACCTGAGAAGCAAAAGAAGCGTTCGGTTTTCTTTTATGTAAAAATAGCTGCAGCTGCAATTATCGTCATAGGTATTGGTAGTATGTTGTTTATTCATAGTATATCTGATACTAAGGAGGAATTAGTACCCGATAATCAGGTAGTAGATACAACTGAGGAAACGGAATCATCACCGGAAAACGAACAGATTACTTTGGGCGATTTGTCACCCGACCTTAAAAAAGTAGAAGAATACTATGTTGCAAGCATTAATGTTACCTTGGCAAGTTTAGAAATTAATGATGTTAATAAAAGGCTGTTTGAAGGTTATATGGATAGATTGTCTGTTTTAAACAAAGAGTATAAAACACTTACGACAGAATTAAATACATATGGCCCTAATGAACAGACCATTGGTGCACTTATAAATAATTTACAATTACGGTTACAATTGCTTTACAAGTTAAAAAACAAATTAGATGAATTTAAAAAAACAAAGCAAGATGAAAGCAAAGGCTAATTATTTAACTTTTATGATGTTTTTGGCGGTGGCTGTAGTAAGTGCGCAAAAACAGACCAAAGAGTTTAAGGAAACGTTTAGTGTAAACAAAGATGTTACTGTAAATGTTAATACAATAAATACAGATGTAGAGTTTGATACTTGGAACCAAAATAAGGTTGAGGTAACGGCTACTATAGAAATTGAAGGATTGAGTAAAGAAGAGGCTCAGGAATATTTTAATAGCTGGGAGTTTGAAGCTTTAGGAAATAGTTCTAAAGTAGAAATTTCTGCTGTTGGAATGAAACATTCAGTTGTAGATGTCCAATCTATTGATTTTTTATCCCCTACTAATGATCTTGTAGTTATAGGAAGTCCGTTTGTAGAAGAAATAGAGATAGACTCTTTGTGTATTTTACCTCCGTTACCACATGCTATTATAGAGTTAGGAGAAGTAGATTTTGATTATGAAGCATTTGATAAAGAGGGAGAAGCCTATTTGAAAAAATGGAAACAGGAATGGGATCAGAATTTTAACAAACTCTATAGCAAGGCTGCCATAGAAGAGAAAATGGAGGAGTGGAAAGCTAAGGTTGAGAAACAAAAAGCAAGACGTATTGTGCTTATGGAAAAACGAAAAGAAGCGGTATCAAAGAAAAGAGAAGAACTCCAAAAAGAACTTGAAAACCGTAAGGAAGAGTTGATAGAAAAGAGAACAAAACTTGAACTTAAAAGGGCAGAGTTAATAGAGAAAAAAGTAGAAAAAGTAATTGTAACCAATTATCCTAGAATAGAAAATAAATTGGTAAATGGTTTTAACTATGATTTTTTTACTGGCAATGGATCTAGTGAAATCACCATTCATAAAGATGGTAAAGTCATCACGTTAAAAATTAAGAAAAAGATAAAAGTTAAACTTCCTAAAGGTGCTAAGTTACATTTAAATGTGCGTCATGGAGAAGTGAAATTGGCTGAAAATACGACCAATATAAAAGCAACCTTGAATTATTCAAGGTTGCTTGCCAATACTATAAATGGGAATAAAACCTATATTGAGTCTTCCTATGCTCCTGTTGAAGTCGGACAATGGAATGATGGTAAGTTGATTTTGAATTTTTCTAATAAAGCGGATATTAAATCGGCAGGAGATATTCATTTAATAGCCAGCTCTTCCAATGTTATTATTGATAAATTAACTAAAAAAGCCGTTATAGATGCTAATTTAGGCTCTATTAAAGTGACGGAAATAAATCCTGCTTTTTCATCTTTAATTTTGAATATGGATAATATGGAGGGGAGTTTTAAATTTCCGAATACACCTTATAAGCTTTTTATAAAAGATGAGCATGGGTCATTAAAATTTCCTAAAAACTGGAAACTTACAAAGCTTGATAAAGTTACAAAGCAAGGCTATAATATTAACTCAAATACGTCTAAGACCGTAACTTTAAATAGTTTTTTTAGTAACCTAGTATTTCTTTAGGTTTCGTAATATTTTCCTTGCCATGTTTGTTTTTGTTGTAATGTGTTTTGTAGCATGTTAGCAAATTCATAGTTTTTTAATCCCCAAGTAGGAGCAATTAATAACCTAAGTGGAGATTGCGAAATAAAACGCTCCATGGCAATATCTGGTCTTAATCTTTCTAAGAAAGAAATAACCAGTTCTAAATATTCTTCTTTCGTATAGAGCTGAAACCATTCTGGGTTTGTTTTGTATTGCTTTGCCATTATAGTTCCTTTTACTAGTTGTAATTGATGCAGCTTTAAAGTATCTAAAGGAAGTTTGGAAATTTTCTCTGCATGCTCTAAAATTATATTCTTGTTTTCACCAGGAAGCCCTAAAATTAAATGCGCTCCTGTATGTATACCTCTTTTAGCCGTAGCTTCTATTGCATCCACAGCACATTCGTAGGTATGTCCTCTATGTATAAAATCAAGTGTTTTGTTGTTGGTAGATTCAATACCGTATTCAATCATTACGTACTTTTCTTTAGCCATTTCTGCAAAGTAATCCAGTAGCGTATCCGATACACAATCGGGTCTGGTGCCTATTACAATACCCTCTATCTGTGGGTGTTTAAGTGCTTCTCCATACAGTTGTTTCAAATTTGCAAGAGTGTCGTAAGTATTAGTGTACGATTGAAAATAGGCTAGGTAATACTGACTTTTATAGCGTTTGTTGAAGAAGGAAATATTGTTATCTATTTGTTCAGTAATTGGCTGTATTTCTTTACTAAAGTTAGGGCTAAACGATTGGTTGTTACAATACGTACAGCCACCATAGCCTTTACTGCCATCACGGTTAGGACAGGTAAAGCCTGCATTGATACTGATTTTTTGTACTCTACCACCAAATTGATCTTTTAAAACCGTATTGTAATTTAAGTAGGGTAGTGTAATACCATCTAATAACTCCATAGCCAAACAATGTAAGTGTAACGCAAAGAAGTAATATTTGTATGAGATAAAGAATGATATTCTTCAGGTTTACTTTAAAATAGAGATCAAACCCCTTTGTATCTGTTTCGACATAAAAGAGTACTGCTTATAACTACTCTGGAAAACTTACCTAAAAGCAGTTTAACTATTTTTAGTAAACAACATATTCAAAGGCAAAATTTAAAAAACGTTCTCCTTCAAATCCGGTTTTATGTAGTAGATCTGTTAAGTTGACAGGTTTAATAGCAGTTAGGGTAGATTTAATATAACTTTGAGCATTATAAAGGTCACTTGTTTTATGGGTAAGTACCGGTCTTATAATGGCATTACTTACTTTAACAAATGCATCTTTCTGTACATTGTAAGTGCCAAGTATTTCAATACCAAAGCAGATGCCTTCTTTAGGAATTTTAATGAATTCCTTTTCAATAGCAAACTTCCGTTCAACCTGATTAATAAAATCTATTTGTACAGGATCGCTACTATAGATTCTATCTGTAGGGATATCATTTTCTAATGTATAGATATTAAGACGTACAATATTTCTTAAATTGTCTACATCTTCCATGTTCTTAAGCTCTATAATTTTCGCAAATTTTATAGAAATCGACTTAAAAAAAGCATTTTTAGGGAGTTGTTTAGGGGTAAAGTACGTAACAATTTCATTTCCCATAAATGAAGGCCAATTACCAATGGAATTGGGTGTTTTTAGAAAATCTACTTGATGTGTACTTTTGACCTTGTCATAAACAGTTACATCATTTAACTCTTCACGCTCAGAAGTTAAGGTAATAGTGGAGGGTAATGTATTAGTAGCAATGGCTTTTGGTGTAAATCCGATACACGAAAAGTAGATGCTATCGGAAGTTATTCTATCCAAAATCTTAAAAGAACCGTCTGCATTAGCATACAATCCTGCTTTGTTAAAGCGAATGCTAACAAATGGAATAACATTACCATTGGTGTCTTTTACAACTCCTTTAACTTGGGCAAAAAATAAACTAGGTATAAGAAATAATACAGAAAGAATATACCTCATTAATTTTTAAGTAATAGGGTTCCAAAAATATTAGCATCTATCCATCCTTGGTTTTTATCTTCTCCCTCTACATAAATAGAACCGATGAAGTTTTCACGTTCTTTACTGTGATCGTTATCGCAATATGCTAGGGCAAAACCAACCTCTTTGTTATCATGTAATTTTACGGGCGTATTTTCTTCGCCATCTACATAAGAGTCGTCATATAAATATACCTTTAATTCCCAGGTAGAAATTTTACCATTGGTTACTCGTTTAGAAAGCACATGATCGTTATATAAATGCGGAATTTCTTCGGGACCTATATCCATTACATTTCCATCTAAAGCCACATGGTATGCAAACGCATTATGGTTGTATTGGTGTTCTCCACCAGAGTTATCTTCATCTACAAATACCTCTACACAATCATCATCCCACCATAGTTTTTTAGGATCTTTATATTGGTCAAATAACACATCATCATGTATTTGAACTAGTAAATACAAAGCATCATCATCCCAAGTTAATTTGTATTTACCACTAAAGTCATCGTCTGAATAAGGCGCTCCAACCCATCTTTGACTTAAAGGTAGCCAAGTTGTATTCATCCAACAAGCATCGGTTCCAATCCCATCTAAAACAGGAGTGGTTTCGGCTTTCTTTATAGAAATTAATTGTTTGGTTTCTTTAGTGTTATGACAGCTTACAAGCAAGATTAGAGACGTTAAAAGGAGTACTACTTTTTTCATAAAAAGTACATTATAATTAATTGGTTGTTTCAAAGGTATAAAAAAATGATGTGGGTTTATACTAAACATTTCTTAACAATTAATTAATCGTGGTGCTAAAGCAACCACTTAAGTTTGTTGGGTTAACAAACTATCAATTTTATATTAATATATTCAACATGAAAAAGCTGAGAACCGGCTCGGTAGTAATACTTGCTATTGTATTGCTATCCTCTGTTGCATTTGTGTCTTTCACGCCAACCAAAGACACCGCAGCAAAAGGTTTTTTGTTAAAGGAATTAGACCTGCTTAACAAAAACTTTTATGAGTTAGATGCCATTGCCGAAATGTACAAAAATGGTAATGCTGAACTTTCTATATTACAGTCAGCAATTACTAAATCGCGTTTACAATATAAGCGCATTGAATTTTACTTGGAGTTTTATTATCCTGAATTTGTAAAGAGCCATATTAATGGTGCTCCTTTATTGCATACAGAAGTAGAAGGAACTAATATTAATGTGCTTACTCCAGAAGGTTTACAATCATTAGACGAATTAATTTTTAGCGATAATGCCTATGAGGAAAGAGCTCATGTTTTTGGTCTTGCTAGAAAATTGGTTAGTAATTATAGCATGCTGCATAAGCGTTTAACTGAAAACGATGTGCCAGATTTTTTGGAAATAGAATCGTTACGCTTAGAATTGGTAAGAATCTTTTCTTTGGGGGTAACCGGATTTGATACACCGGGATCTCTAAATGCTTTACAAGAAGCAGCAGCGGCATTGACAGGAATGAAGATGTATTTTTCTGAGGTTTATGGAAGCGATCAGGGAACCGCGGAAGAAGAAAGAGTGCTTTTGTTATTTGATAAAGCAACCGATTATTTAAAAGCGCATACTGACTTTAATACATTTGATAGACTTACTTTTTTAAAGACCTATATAGATCCTCTATATCTACAATTAAAATATTTCAACTCAAGATATACGAGTGATTATTTAAGTTACACAGCATCGTGGAATACACAGAGTGAGTCTATTTTTTCACGCGATTTTTTGAATCCGTATGCCTTTACAGGATTAAAAAAAGAAGAGGATAGTAAAGAACTTTACGATTTAGGGAAAAAGCTGTTTTATGATCCGTTAATAAGTGGAGATAAAAAATTTAGTTGTGCCACATGTCATCAACCGTCAAAAGGATTTGCAGACGGGGTAGCAAAATCTATGAGTAATGTACAAGGTAAAACCGTTTTAAGAAATGCGCCTACCCTTTTAAATGCTGTATACGCAGACCGATACTTTTACGATTTAAGAGCTTTTACATTAGAACAGCAGGCAGAGCATGTAATCTTTAATCCGGCTGAATTTAATACGGCCTATAGTGCCATTATTAAAAAGTTAGAGGCGAGTAAAGAGTATGTTAAAATGTTTACCAAAGTATTTGGTAAAGATGGAGTGTCTAGAGATAATTTTTCAAAAGCATTAGCATCGTATGTACTGTCATTACAATCATTTGATAGTGATTTTGACAAATATGTTAGAGGAGAGATTAACACATTGCCCAATTCGGTAAAGAATGGATTTAATTTATTTACAGGAAAAGCAAACTGTGCGACCTGCCATTTTTCACCTACCTTTTCAGGTCTTGTTCCTCCTTTGTATAATGAGAATGAAAGTGAGATTTTAGGAGTACTTGCAGATAATACTTCAATACCTCATATGTTAGACGCAGATGAGGGGAGGTATGAAAACTCGGTACATGTAGAAAGGGCATGGATCTATAAAAAATCCTTTAAAACAAGTACAGTTCGTAATGTGAAATTAACAGGACCTTATTTTCATAATGGAGCTTATAAAACATTAGAAGAAGTAGTAGACTTTTATGACCAAGGAGGTGGAGTAGGAATGGGATTAAATGTAACCAATCAAACGTTGCCTGAGGATGCTTTAAATTTAACTGAGCAAGAAAAGAAAGATCTGATAGTTTTTATGGAGTATTTAACCGATAACTCGGCAGGTGAAAAATTAATACATAAGAACTAGAAGGATGAGAGGTTTATATCATAAACTATGGAGCATACTAAAGGTAAATGCTTCCATAGCACTGTTTTTATTGATGGTCACAGTTCAGCTTCAGTTTACATTACCTAATGAGGAGGATAACATGTATGTTAAAGAAACTATTGACAAAAAACTGCATGAAGTAAGTGTACTTATAGGTGACTTTGTGACTATAGCAGAGGCTTACCAAAATAAAAAGGGAAATGAAAAGAGTGTACAAGAGGCTTTAAAAAAAGTACGCTTAGCGTATAAGGAAGTGGAAAGTGTTACGAGCTTTTACTTTCCTGAGCACGATAAGTTTTACATTAATGGAGCTCCGCTATATCATATAGAGCCCTATCCTACAGGAGCAACCTTTGAAAAAAAGAATTACTATGTATTTACTCCTGAAGAGTATAAGAACACATTGGTGTTAGATAAAATGGAGGGAGGTCATTATTTAGAAGGAACTTCAAAAGTGATAGCCCCAGTTGGATTGCAACGATTAGATGAAATTATTTTTACAGAAGAGGTCGTAACTGAGCAAGATAGAATTTTGGTATTAGCACAGGATTTAAAAACAAAGTTTTCCATTCTTGAGAAAGAACTTAATAGAAGAAAATATTACCAAGATTTTGAAATAATGGAGTTTACGAGATTGGAGTTGATTAGGATTTTGACTAAGGGTATAACAGGCTTTGATACTCCGGGTTCCTTAAATGGTATTCAAGAATCGGCTAGCGCATTAGAAGGGATTGAGGACATACTGCATCCTTATTTAAATAAATGTAATTTGAATGATCAGAAGAAGATAGAAACGCTTTTTAAAAATAGCAGAGCATATCTTTTAAAGCATACAAACTTTAATAATTTTGATCGGTTAGTATTTATTAAAAATTATTTAAATCCTTTATACAAAGAACTACTACTTACCCGAAAACAATTAGAAATTCCTAGTGTTGCAGAACGATACGGACAAACTCCTTCTTGGAACGCAAATAGCGAGAATTTTTTTGATGAAGATTTTTTAAACCCTTACTATTACAGTATGCTTAAAAAAAAGGAGGACAGTCCAGAATTACGAGCTGTAGGTAAAAAGTTATTTTATGACGGACAACTAAGTGATAAAGGTACCCTTAGTTGTGCAACTTGCCACCAACCAAAATTAGGGTATGCAGATGGGCAACGAACCTCTTTTGCTGGTATTCCCGGAAAACGTCTGGAAAGAAATTCTCCTACACTTATCAATGCCGTTTTTTCAGATAAATATTTTTATGATTTAAGAGCTAATGATTTGGAAGATCAGGCAGAACATGTAATAGAGAGTCACATGGAGTTTAATACTTCCTTTGAAGATATTGTAGCAAAACTTAATGCCGATGCATATTATGTAAACGCCTTTAAGAAAATTTATAACACCAATACCATTACCAAATACGAATTTTCTGCAGCACTTGCATCTTATATTATCTCGTTGCGCTCGTTTAATAGTGAGTTTGATAAGTATATGAGAGGAGAAACGGATAAGCTGGATAGAAAGGTAAAAAAAGGATTTAACTTATTTATGGGAAAGGCTAATTGTGCTACTTGTCATTATGTGCCAACTTTTAGCGGATTAGTACCACCTCTTTATAATGAGAATGAGAGTGAGGTTTTGGGAGTTATGGAGGTTCCTGAAGAATTGAAAATGGGAACAGATTTTGGACGATATGAAAATGGAGTGAATAATGAGAATGTAGCAATTTATAAATATTCGTTTAAAACAGTAACGGTTAGAAATGTTGCGTTGACAGCGCCTTATTTTCATAATGGAGCTTACAAAAGTTTAGATGAGGTGTTGGAGTTTTATAATAGAGGAGGAGCTCAAGGCGTAGGATTAACATACGAGGTGCCTAATCAAACTTTGGCACCGGATCATTTAAATTTATCTAAGTCAGATATAGAAGCTATAAAGGCCTTTATGGAATCTCTTACCTCTGTTCCTGTGGATAATTGATATAGGTCTAACGAAAAGTCATATCAATTTATGAGTTTAATAAAATTAACTTATTCATTACATAAAGTGATGATAATTAAGTAGAAGGAGTGTTATATTTCGAATATAAAAATATGCGAGGTTAATGAGCGGTAGTCTTCATATTAATAAGAATATTGAATTTCAAAAAATTTACAGAGAGCATTGGAAATCTTTGTACATATATGCCTATAACATTCTTAGAGATAAGGAAACTGCTGAAGATGTTATACAGGAAATTTTTGTCGATTTATGGACGCGCTTAGAAACTACAGAAATAGAAAATCCTAAAGCTTATTTATTGCAGGCAATCCGATATCAATGTGCCAAGATATTTAAGAAAAAGGAGTTTCTTAACGGTTTTCATATCGAGCAACTAGAAAATGCTATAAGTTTAGTAACGGATGAATCTGAATCTGAAAATTTTAAAGAGCAATTGGCATCCTACGTTTTTGAAAAAGCAACACAGGTATTACCAGAACAATGCTATAATGTATTTGACTTAAGGTTTAATAAGCAGCTTTCTATTAAAGAGATAGCGAGTCAGCTTCAAATTTCTTCAAGTACTGTAGAGAATCATATTAATAAAGCATTTAAATTATTAAAGAGCGAAGATTTATATCAAGCCAAGTTGATTGCCTACATTATACTTTCGTCTACATTTTGTGTTGTCTAAATGTTATTAGTGTTAACATAAAGTAAAGTTTACAATATACAGTAGGTGCAGCCCCAAAATTATGTACTCTATTTATAAAGCCCTGTTTTATCTATAATGAAAATTAAAAATTACAGAAAATTATTTGAGCTGTACGAGAGTAATAATTTATCTCAGAAGGAACAACAAGTAGTAGAGACATTTTTTTCTGAAATGCAACATAACGGGATGCATCCTGATGAGATAGATTTGGCATTGGAAAGAAAACTTTTTACGGCAATTAAAAAATCTGTAAAGAGGAAACAAAAGGAAAGAGGTGTTGTTTGGAGAAGCATGGCGGCTGCTTTACTAGTTTTAATAGGGGTGTCTTTGTTTTATGTATATAAATGGAATACGGTAGCGGATGTAGCATATATTACGGTAACAGCATCAGAAAATGTAACAAAGAGAATTGTTTTACCAGATTCAACTATTGTATACTTAAATAAAGAAAGTTCATTATCATATCCAGAGAAGTTTATGAACAAAACAAGGGAAGTGAAGTTAGAAGGTGAAGGGTATTTTCGGGTAAAACATAATGCAGAAAAACCATTTTTAGTGGTTTCTGCAAATATGGTAACAAAAGTACTAGGAACCCAATTTGTGGTATCTGATAATAGTCAGGATATGGAGCCCTCTGTAAAGGTTTTAAAAGGAAAGGTAAAAGTAAATAGTAATACCAAAAAAGCCGAAGCAATACTTACCAAAAACCAACAAGTATTCTTAAATAAAGAAACAGGCATTTTAACTAAAAAAAGTTTACTAAAAGACACGGTTGATACCTTTTGGAGTTCTCATAAAATTAGATTTAAAAATGCTGATATGAGCACGGTTATAGCCAAGCTTAATGAGTATTTTAAAGTACATATAGTTTTAAAAACACCCGAATATGATGGGTGTAAAAAGATATCGGGGAGCTTTAAAAGCGATGAGGTAGAAAGTGTTTTAAAAGGAATACAGTTTTTAAATGACATGGAATATAAGAGGGTAGCAGAGAATGAAATACATATATATTTAAAGTCATGTGAAAACGATGATGAAGTAAGATTGAGAATAGAGTAAAGTTTAATATAAAAAAAGGAAAACCCGGTAAAGGCGCCAACCAAAATAACCGGGTTTATAAATCAATTTTATATTAACTCCCCAAAGTTATTCAAATGAAGTGTTTTGTAACAAACGTTTTATCAAAAAAAAGACTTTTTTTTACTTTTTTTTCGGTTTCGTTGTTTGTTTTGGGTACGCTTAGTGCCCAAAACAACGATGGGGGAGTTATTGACTCCGTTTATGTAAAAATTTCTAATGATATTAAACATGTTACTGATGTGTTGGATATTATAGAGAAACAGACTTCTTTTAATTGTTTATATACTACTTCGGTTGGTAGCTTAGAGAGTTCTACTCCAATTATAAGTGAAGGCACTATAGGTCTATATAAACTACTTCAGGTTTTAGAGGATAAATTCTCTATTAGATACGACATACAAGACCGGAATATTTATTTAAAATTAGAACACGATGATACTAATATTCAGATTCAACTTAGCGGTACGGTTACAGATGAAGAAGGAGTTCCTATTTATGGGGTAACAATAAAAGTAAATGATAACGTTACCCAAACTAATTTTGATGGAGACTATAGTATGAATGTTCGCAGTGGTGAAATGGTAACATTTTCTTATTTAGGAATGAAAACCGAGAAAGTTGAGGTAACAGAAGCAAACATAAATATGACTTTAGTACCCTGTGCCGAAATACTTTCTGAGGTAATGGTTACCGGGTATGGAACACAATTAAGAAAAAATGTATCCACCGCTATTGTAAAAGTAAAGCCTGAGGATTTTAATGGAGGGATAGTTTTGTCACCCTTAGATTTAATCATGGGAAAAGTTGCGGGCTTAACCATTACCAACGTAGCCAACAATCCTAATGGCGGGGTGTCAATTCAATTACGTGGAGTTACCTCTATACAAGGAGGAACTACCCCGCTGATTGTAATAGATGGGATACCGGGAGGAAATCTAGATTTAATTCAACCCAATGACATAGCGTCTTTTGATATATTAAAAGATGGTGCTGCAGCGGCAGTTTATGGAACCCGCGGGAATAATGGTGTTATTTTAATAACCACGAAACAGGGGCATAAAGGGAAAGCTACTTATGAATATGCGACCTATTTTTCGAAAGAGTTTGAAGATAAACATGCCAAACCAGACTTCTTAAAAGCAGCTGATTGGAGAAAATTAATAGCTCAAGGAGATTTAAGCGCTAGTTTAGATCATGGAGCATCTACAGATATTTGGGATGCTCTAATTAATAAAAACAATTTAAGTGAGTATCACACTTTTGCCACTAGTGGAGGAGGGGAAGATAACAGGTATAGAGTATCATTTTATTACAATAACTTTGAAGGAATTTCAAAAGAAAATGCTAGAGAGGAAGTAGGTGGTAGAATTAATTTCTCCCAAAACGGATTACAAGATAAATTAATGATTCAGGCAGGAATTGCTGTAAATCATAATGATGCAAATTTATTGGGAGGCGGTAACTTTGGAACCGTTATAGATTGGAATCCTACCGATCCTATTTATGCAGAACCTTCCAATAGTAACCCTGGAAAGTATGGGTATTATGAGATTTATGGCAGATATAACCCTATATCAAGATATAGTTCACGTAGTTATGAAAGGCAGCAACTCACCTTATCTGCAACCGCAAAAGTTTCCTATGAAGTATTAAAAAATGTAAAAGCACAGGTTTTTTGGGCATATCAATACGACAATTATGAAGATCGATATTATAGAACAACCAAAGACTGGACACAATATCAGGAGGGGAGTCCGTATAGCGGAACCGGATATGCCTATAAATCTAATTATTTGAATTATAATAAATTGTTAGAGAGTATGTTGAGGTATTCTAATACCTTTGGAGCGCATACTGTAGATGCCTTAATGGGGTATGGGTATCAATATGAAACTATTGAATTTTTTGATGTTAGCAATAGTGGTTTTACCAGTGATGCTACAGAAGATTGGGATATAGGATCGGATAATAGCTATTCTACACCAACTTTAAGTAGTCGTAAGGAAGATAATACTCTTATTTCATTTTTCTCTCGAATTAATTATTCATTTAAAAACCGCTATTTCTTTCAAGCCTCTTGGCGCTATGAAGGGTCTTCCCGTTTTGGAGCTAATAATAAGTGGGGAGATTTTCCTGCGATATCAGGAGGTTGGGTTATTACAGATGAGCAATTCATGAAACAGCAGCATGTGTTTTCTTTCTTGAAAATACGCACAGGTTTTGGAATTACTGGAAATCAGGATATTGATAACTATCAGTCATTGGCTAGTTTATCTGGCGGATATAGTTATCCTATTTATTACGATGGAGTTGATGAGGTATTGTATTATACAACCTATGGACCAGCAAAAAATGTGAATCCAGACTTAAAATGGGAAAAGAAAGAAGAGTTTGATGTAGGTGTTGATTTTGGGTTTCTTAAAAATAAGCTAACTGGTACCATTGATTATTTTTCAAGAACTACCAAAGATGTCTTATATAATTATTCAGCTCAATTACCTTCAGGAGTAGCTTCAACAGTATTGGCAAATGTGGGGTCTATAAAAAATTCAGGCGTAGAAATAACAGGGAACTACACACCAATTAGGAATGCCAATTTTAAATGGGATGTAGCATTAACTGGGAGTTATCAAAAAAGTATAGTAAAATCACTTTCTAATGACACCTACTTTTTAAGTGAATTTGAAACGGGGAATATAGGAAATCCGGGTAGTTTAGGAAATGCGTTTTTAATAAAGGAGGGACGCCCAATTGGAGACTATTATGGAAAGGAATTTGCTGGCTTTACCGATAGTGGCGAATGGTTATTTTATAAGGCAGATGGTAGTATAGGAACTTCTTCTGAAGTAAGTGATGCTGATAATAGAATTATAGGAAATGGCATGCCAAAATATCAGGCTTCGTTAATAAATAATATTAGCTATAAAGGTTTTTATCTGTCTGTGTTTTTACGAGGTAAATTTGATTATGAGATATTAAACACTTTAGATATGTTTTATGGGAATCCTTATATTATTGGAACCTCTAATGTGTTGCAATCGGCATTAACTACTCATAAACATATTAATGAAACTCCTATTTATTCTAGTTATTACTTGGAAAAAGGAGATTTTGTAAAAATTGATAATGTTCAGATTGGATATAATTTCAAAGAGTTAGGTTTTGTGTCTAATCTTAATCTTTACCTAAGTGTTAGAAATTTATATACTATTACGGGGTATACTGGTAGAGATCCTGAAGTTGACGATACCGGACTAACACCTGGTATGGATGATAGATCGTATTACCCAAGAACCAAAACTTTCACCTTTGGATTAAAAGCTAGTTTTTAAAAGTTATGAAACAGAAAAAATTACTATTAATAGGGATGTTTTTTAGTTGGGTGTTTTTTGGATGTACCAATCTCGACGAAAATGTATATAGTGAAATATCTGAAAATAACTTTTACAATTCTAAATTAGAGATATATGAAAGTGCTATGTATCCTTTTACCTATATGTATGATTGGTTGGCATGGTCTAATGAGTATAGTTATTTTTATCATAATGAGCTATCGGCTGACCAGTTGGCATGGCCGCAAAAAGGAAGACATGGGTATGATAGAGGGGAGCATATAAGGGCACATTACCATACTTGGACTACAGATGAAAGACGAATAGGGCTTATGTGGGGTGCTATGTATAAAGATATAGGCTATACCAATTTTGCTATTTCAAATTTAAGTACGGTAAATGTTGCCTCTGTAGATATGACCACTGAGGAAATGGAAAGTCTTATAGCAGAGCTTAAAGTGTATAGAGCTTTTATACATATGAAATTAATGGATATGTTCGGCAATATTCCTATTTCAACAGATGTAACCTCTGTTAATATTCCAACAGTTGAAAGAACTGAAGTGTTCAATTGGGTTGAAAGTGAGATATTGAATAATATAGATAAGCTTCAACTAGCTTCAGAAAATTTGGTGGGGCGTGTAACCAAAGTGGTTGCATATGCTATGCTAACCGAGTTGTATTTAAATGCAGAAGAATGGACGGGTACGGCAAGATGGAATGAGTGTATAACCTATTGTGACCAAATTATTTCGGGAGAAGGAGGTGCCCAAACTGGAAGTTTACAATTAGACGAAAATGTTTTAGGGCCGTTCAACAATACAAATCATTTATCGAGTGAGAATATTTATGAAGTTCCTTTTAGTTTTGACAATGGGTTTAGTAAAAACTGGTCAGGTATTCTTATGGGATTTTCAAATATGTCATCAGCGTTAAACGTAAATTATAGTGGTAACAATGCTTTTGTAGTAATACCAACGGCTTTTGATATGTTTGAAGAGCAAGACTACAGAAAACAACAATGGTTTTTATTTGGTCCACAATATGAGTACGGAACCACAACGCCCATTTTAGGTTCTGAAGAGTACTTAGGTGAACCTTTTATTTATGTAAATAATATTAGAAGGAACTCTGAGGGACAAACGGGGGAAGGAGGTATGACAGATGGAGAAGAAAATAGTGGAGCACGTTTTCACAAGTACAGATCGGGTACCGCAGCAGATGCTAATTACTTAGAAAATGACTTTGTGGTTTACAGGTTAACAGAAATTTATTTTTCTAAAGCTGAGGCTATTATGAGAGCTAACGGAGGGATGCCAACTCAAGAAGCGGTAGACCTGATAAATGAGAGTAAGAGTAGGTATTTTTCTTCAACAGATTTTATAAGTAGCGCATACACAATAAACTCCTTAACACTTAATGAATTGCTAAATGAAAGAGGAAGAGAGTTCATTTTTGAAGGTAAACGGAGAACCGATTTAATACGGTTTGGAAAGTTTACAACTACTTCATGGTGGGATAAATCTCCGGATGGGGGCAATTACCTAAAGCTAATGCCAATTCCTGCCGATCAAATAGCTGCAAATCCTAATTTGATTCAAAATACTGGTTACTAGTATTTTTGTAAGTTATTTTTTATAAAATGAATTATTTAGGGTAGTAGTGTTTTTTATTTCTTAATGTATATGTAGGATCTGTATTTAAGCCAATTTTTTTTGTTCAGAAGGTTTATGAAGTGTGAATTTTAGTTGTATGTTAATTTAAGGTAACTATAAAATAAATCTTAATTTGATAATAATTTGATAACATATCTATTCTGTCGCTATTTCTTTTTTAAGTAGCATAAAACCTCATTTTTTTATTCTATAAAGTTGCTCGTAAGCCTTGAGCACCTATGTTTTTAGGTTAATTTAAAATGAATAATCTAACTATTTCAATTAATATAAGTATAAAACATAGAAGCTTATATCTCCTTTCTGACTATCTATTTTTGCATCGGAATCAATTTTTTATTAACTAAATTTTTTGTGTAACACTATGAAAAAAAGTTTACTACTTATTAGTTTATTCTTTTCGCTGTGTATGAATTTTGGCTTGCAAGCGCAAACCACTATTCCGGGAGATTCATTGGTCTTTGGCCCTATGTTTAGCCCTGTATACCAGAACAAGGTAAGAGTATGGATGCTTACCAAGAATAACACAGGAACGGGGGCTACATTGACCCTTTCTATGACCGGAGCCAGTACGCCAACCACTGAGCTAACCGGCACTGTTTACAATTCAGATGACCGTTTAGATTATTCTTTACGTTCGTTTGAGTTTACCAACTTACAGGTGGGAGAAACCTATACGGCTACCTTACTTGTAGATGGTGTGAGTTCAGGAAGAACATCAACAATCTCTAATGAACAAAGTATTGTTGATGATTTTACGTTTTTAGCTGGAGGATGTGCCAGAATTTTTGATCTTTCTCGTTGTATTGATACACCTGAGTCGTTTACCCACATAAATGGGGATCCGGAAATTTTTAATCATATGGCTGCTGAAGATAGTGATCTTATGGTATGGTTAGGAGATGCGGTTTATTTACTAGGTTTACAGCACGCTGATGGACAATGCCCTGATGGGGTTGACGATTGGGCCAATAAGAATATGGCTTTTGATCGTTATAGATTTTATCGTCAATTTCACGATAGTCTGTTAATGTCAATGCCTCAACTTGCTATTACGGATAATCACGATACCGGACCTAATGAGTTTAATAAAACCATGCCTACGCTAGCGGATACACGTGAAGTTTTTATGGAGTGGTGGCCAAATCCAGAATATTTAAGTACTTCTGAAGGTCAAGGTTTATACTCTTCTTATGTATATAAAGATGTGGAGTACTTTTTGACAGATAACAGAAGCTACCGAGATGGTACAGCGCAACATTTTGGAGATGAGCAGTTAGAGTGGTTAAAGCAAGGGTTGTTAAACTCAACTGCAACTTTTAAAGTAATTATTAACGGAACACCTACATTTAGAGAAATTGGTGGTAGAAACTTTAGTGTGAGTAATCAGGCTGATGAGTTTTTAGCATGGATTCAGGATCATAATATTAATGGGGTATTCTCGTATTGTGCAGATATTCATGATCAACGTTTTATGGTGCGTGAAGGAGATACAAAATACCCTTTATATGATATAATGTCTGGAAACCTGAATTCTGATATTGGAGGTAATGGAGAAACAGGGAGTTATTCTGTGAATTATCAAGCATCTGACGATATACTTTCGGGTGTAAAACATGCGTATGCTAAAAATTCTGTATACGGAGATCCTGGAGACAGAAGAATAAAGATTGAATATGTTGGTTTTGATGGAGTAACATTTTTTGAAGAAATTATTCATGAGCAAATGCTTACGAGTCAAAATTCAGATGCTTTAAACTTATCTTTAGATTTTGCCAATGATGTAGCAGATGCTTCTGTAAATGCACATTCAGTACAAGCAACTAACTATACTTTTGGTACAGACCATGAAGGTACGGCTAATGAGGCTTTAGTATACAGTGCAAATACAACCATGAGTGCTCCTTTAGCTAATTCGTTAACTTTTCATGATAGAGCATATAGTCTTAGTTTTTGGGTAAATCCTGCTAGTATAGGTTCTAAAGCTACTATTTTATCTAATGGCGTTAATGGAGCCGGAGTATCTTTTGGTATTTCAGATAATGGAAACTTAATTTATACCAACCATGCTACAGGTAATACCTTAACAAGTAATTACACCATTTTAGCTAATGATTGGATTTATGTTACTTATAAATATGATAATGTACGAAGAAAGTTAAGTTTATACTATAACGGATTTTTAATTCAGACTTGGAATGGAGTTGCATCTCCTATAGAATCTGGAGCCGATGTAACAATTGGTAACGATTTTGAAGGAAACCAATTTATTGGAAGTTTAGATGATGTTAATTTATATGGTAGATTAATATCTGATGAAGATATTCTTTTAGCAGCAAATGTAGATTCTAATCGTGGAGAGATGTTAAAATTAGCAGGCGGGCAACAAACAAATGTGCCTTCTACTAATGTTAACTCATTATTTACAAACGATTTTACAATAGAGTTTTGGGCTAAATTAAATGCAGATCCAGGAACTAATGTACCTATGTTTTCTTCTCATGGTAGAGTAAACGGAAACTCTACAGGTATTTCTATGGAGTTCAATGATTCGAACCAATTAAACATTGTATTGGGTACAAATGGATCGGGTTGGAATAAGATAGATTCTCAAGGAGATTCTTGGACAGTAGGTGAATGGAACCATGTGGCAGTAACCGCTACTGATGGGGGAGCTATAAAGTATTATTTAAATGGAGCATTTGTTGCCGAAATGACCAATAGTGGTTATGTACCTAACGATTACGGAATGGGATTTGGTTATAGCCCTTACTATGGTAGTGATTTAGCCGGTGGTATGGATGAGTTTAGAATCTGGACAAAAGCTCTAACAGCTGAAGAAGTTGCTGAAAGTATGCATTATCCGTTAGATGGTTCAGAAACTGATTTAGGATTATATTACGACTTTACAGAGTACGATACTACTGGAACTACGGTAATGAGTGAAGGTTCTGTAAATTACTTAATGGATGTTACTACAGCTTCTCTAACTACTTCAACAGCACCAGTAGGTAATATTGGGGTTACCTATCAAGATGAAGTTTTAGGAAAATGGAGTAAAGTAAATTCTGTGAATAGTTATGGACTAAGCTTCTCTGATGCTATTTCTATTTATACAAGTAATATAGTTATTGGTAAACAAGTTAATACAGGGATGGCTGCTGTGCCTAATTTAGCTGATGTTTACTATTTAGAAGGAGGTTGGAAGATAGATCCGTTAAACAGTCCGTTTGCTTCTGTACGTGTAAATTTATCAGAAGCATTAGGAACTTCTGCCGATTCAATAGCCGGAATAGCAGGGCAATTTTATTTATTGAAAAAAGACGAAGGAGCTACAGATTTTACAGTAGTAAAAGAGGGTAGCTTTGATGGTGCTAATGTTAACTTTTACGATACAAATTTAGAAGAGTCAATCTACTATTTTGCATGGGAAGAAGCTGATTTTATCCCTGGAAGAGGAGGAGCTATTTCGTTGACTGATAATCACGAAATGAAAATTCATTATACACCAGCTGAGATTGTTTTAAATGGTACCCACACTTTTGAGTTGTGGTTAAATATACCTAGTGATCCTAGTGACAAGCCTATTCTATCTAACCATGGTAGAGTAAATGGTTTAAGTACAGGTTTTACATTAGAGTTGAATGACAATAATACGCTTTCTGCTGTATATGGTAATAATGGCTCTGGATGGACTAAAGCTTCTACTTCAACCTCATTAAATATGGGAGAATGGTATCATGTTGCTATAACTGCAAATCCTGGTAATGAGGTTAAAATTTATTTAAATGGTGTTTTAGAGTCTAGTACAGCGTTCTCTAGTTATATTGCTAACAACACATGGGAGTTCATGTTTGGAGAAAGCGAAAACTATGGAGGTTCTGTAAACTATATGATGGATGAATTCCGTATGTGGTCTGTTGTTAGAACTCAGGATGAAATTATTGCCGATATGCACCGTATGTTAGATGTTTCGGGAGAAACATTGAAATACTATTTTGCTTTTGATCAGGACGATACAGGTATTCTAGTAAACGAAGGATACAATACAACTACCGATATTACGTATGCAGATGCAACTATTTTGGATGCTACTAGCCCAGTAGCAGATTTAGATGCTGCATATGATAATACCGTTACAGGTAGCTGGAGTATTACCAGTGAAGAAATTAACGGAATGTATGTAGGTGAAAATATTACAGATTATACGAAGAACATTGTTTTTGGTAGAAATGAAGATAATACCATAGCAGAAATCACTAGTACTACAGACGAAACACATTATGTTACCGGAGGATGGTATGCTAGCGTTATGAATATGACTACTGCAGATATTTCTGTTGATTTATCGTATGTTTTTGATAATGTAGCGATGATTGACGCAACGGTAGCTCAGTATTTATTACTTTCTGGAGATCCATCTAGTGCGTACGTTGTTGAAGGTACTGCTACTTCTGTTAATGGGATAGTTACTTTTAATGATGTGGCTATTACTAATGGAATATATTATCTGGCGTATGAAATAGACTTAGCTGCTGCAGTAGCCGAACAAGGAGGAGTTCTTGAGTTACAAGATAGTCATGATGTAGCAATTGATTATACAACGGCAGAAACACTTATGGCAGGAGCTCATACTATTGAGTTATGGGTAAACCTTAGTGAGGCTGCTTCTGGAAGTAATAAAACGATATTGGCTAACCATGGAAGAATAAATAGCCTTACAACTGGTTTTACATTACAATTAGAATCGGGTAATGCGCTTAATGCAATCTATGGTAACAATGGTTCTGGTTGGACATTAACTGGTACGCAAGGATTGCAATTAGGAGAATGGAATCATATAGCAATTGTTGCAGTTCCTGGTTCGGATATTAAAGTGTACCTAAATGGAGAGTTAGAGTCTTCAACGTCGTTTACTTCGTATATACCAAATAGTACATGGGATTTTACTTTTGGTAAAAGTTTAAATTACGGAGGAAGTATTAACTTTAAAGCAGATGAGTTTCGTCTTTGGACTGTTGAAAGAACACAGGATGAAATTAAAGCTGATATGTATAAAACATTAACCACTACAGAACCTAACTTAGCTATTAATTATACATTCAATCAGGATGATAATGGTACTTTGGTAGATGGAGGTAGTGCAACATCAAATATTACATATACAAATGCTGCTATTGTGCCTGCTACAACACCGGTACGTGTGGCAACAGCGCCTTACGATGATGTAGTTGCTGGTAGCTGGAGTGTTAAAAATGATACAGCAGCGGGAATGTATTACGGTTCAACAATTACCGATTTTAATAGCAATATTGTTGTTGGAAAAGAAACGGGTACAACAGTACTACCTGTTTTAGGGGCTGCTACTATAGATACTTTGTATTTAAATAGTAGATTTTATGTAGATCCATTATTTATAACTTCAGGATCTGTACACGTTGACTTAACGGAAATTTTTGATGATTTAAACCAAGTAGATTTAATCGCTAATGATTATTTCTTATTAACCGGAGATCCTGCTACAGCAGTAAACATTATTGCAACAGGTTCTAAAACAAATAATGTGGTAACCTTTGATAATGTTACTTTTGATGAGGAACCTGTGTACTTAGCTTGGATTAATATCAACGAATATCCAGTGGGAACGTTCCCGATTGCTTCTGGAGGTATCTGGAAATACAATGACAATGGAGTAGATTTAGGTACTTCATGGTACGATCCTTCTTATGATGACAATAGTTGGTTATTTGGTAACGCTGTTTTGGGGTATGGAGACGGTATTGAATCTACTACATTAGATTACGGAACCGATGCTAGTAACAAGTACCCTACCTATTATTTACGTCATACGTTTACTGTGGATGATGCATCAGTAATTGGAGACTTAGTATTTAATGTACAAAAAGATGATGGGGTTGTAGTGTATGTAAACGGTACTGAAGCGTTTAGATTGAACATGCCTACGGGTGTTATCACTTATGATACGTATGCATCTTCTGCAATCGGAGGTTCAGATGAAGAAGCTTGGATAGAAGTTGAAACCAGTAACTTATTGGTTACAGGTGAAAATGTAATAGCGGTAGAGTTACACCAAGCAGGTGCAACTAGTTCAGATCTTAGATTTGATATGTCTGTAGATTATAATGCCCCTGCTTTAGATGTTACAGATTATCCTGTAAGTAAAGATGAAGAATGGTATTATTTAGATCAAGGAACTGATTTAGGAACTGATTGGTTAGCTACAGACTATGATGTAATTCCATGGTCTAGAGGAAATGCTCCTTTTGGATATGGTGATACAGTAAATACAACAGTATCTTACGGATCGGATGCTAGTAACAAGTATATTACTACATACTATGTTAAAGATATTAATGTAACGTATAATGACTTAACAGATAACGTTGAGTTTGGATTACGTAGAGATGACGGTGCAGTTGTTTATGTAAACGGTGTAGAAGTATTTAGAAGTAATATGCCAACAGGTACAGTAGATTATTTAACTACCGCTACAAATGCTATTGGTGGTATAGATGAAAATATCTACTTTACTATAGAAGTACCTAAAACAGCCTTTGTAGATGGAGTAAACCGTATAGCGGTAGAATTACACCAAGCAAATGCTACTAGTTCTGATACTCGCTTTGATATGTATCTTAAGAATACAGAAGATTTAGGAATAGATTGTACTACAGAGGCTATCGGATGTTTTACATCTATAAATCCTACATCGCAAACTACCAACTTAATTATACCGCAAGAGCATACCTTCCAAATGATTATGAAAGAAGGAGATGCTTATATGACAGGTGGTGGTAACATGCCGGGTAATAATGATTTTACTTGTTATGTGCCAATTAATGGAAGTAGTGAACAAGGGTATTTATCTGTAAACCAAGAGAACACTCCTGGTGGCGTATCGATGTTAGATATTCATTTAGATACAGCTACTAACTTATGGGTAGTAGACAATAGTCAGGCAGTAGATATATATGATGCAGATTTAGTGACTACTACCAGAAACTGTTCTGGAGGATTAACTCCATGGGGAACTGTAGTTACTGCAGAAGAAACTATGAACTCAGGAGACTCTAACGGAGATGGATATCAGGATGTAGGTTGGTTAGTAGAAATTGATCCTGCTACAGCATCTGTTATCGATCAGGACGGAGACGGATCTAAAGATAAGTTATGGGCAATGGGACGTATGAACCATGAGAACGTAGTAATTACTGCCGATGGAACAACGGCTTATTATGGAGAAGATGGTGGAACTCATTGTGTATACAAATATGTAATGGATACACCAGGTGATTTAAGTGCCGGAACAGTATATGTGTTAAGTTTAGATTTAGCATTATCAGGTAGCGATCCTTCTTCATCAACAGGAACATGGATTGAAGTTCCAAACGATACACAATCTGATAGAAACAACTTAAATACGGTGGCTTCTAGTGTAGGAGGTACTACTTTTAATGGAATTGAGGATGTAGAGATTAATCCTTTAAACAATAAAATCTATTTTACTGCTAAAGGGTTAAACAGAGTATATCGTTTTAAAGATAATGGTGATGGCACTTTTAGTGAGTTTGAAACTTTTGTTGGAGGAATGAGCTATGATGTAAACACAGCTAGTGGTGCACAAACAGAAGCTTGGGCTAATGGAAATGACAACTTAACATTTGATGATCAAGGAAACCTTTGGGTATTACAAGATGGTGGTAAGAACTACATTTGGGTTGTAAGACCAGACCATACTCAAAGTACTCCTAATGTAGAGTTATTCTCATCTATGCCAATAGGGTCAGAACCAACCGGATTAACGTTTTCACCAGATTACAAATACGGGTTCTTTTCTGTACAGCACCCAAGTGGTAGTAATGTATCACAAACTGATGCTGCCGGAAACTCAGTGACTTTTAATGCTTCTGCAACTATTGTAATTTCTTTAGAAAACAATTTAGGAACCTATGGATTAGAAGAGGTTTCAGGAGATTCAAACGGAATTACGTTGTATCCTAATCCAACAGAAGGACTAGTTACATTACAATTCAACGGATCTTACTCAACAGAAGGAATTACTATTGAAGTATTTGACGTGTTAGGAAGAAGTTTAATTACATATAACGATATGTCGTTGGTAAATAAAGAATTATCATTAGACTTAAGATCGTTAAGTGAAGGAAATCAAGTATTATTACTTCAGGTAACTGTTGATGGGGTATCTCAGCAGTTTAAAGTACTTATGAAGTAATTTATACAGAGATAAATTTAGATTAGTTAAGGGAGCCGGCTGTTATAGGCTGGCTCCTTTTTTTTAAACCTATTGAAAATTTTACAAATGAAGTTACACTATATAGTACCAATTTTAATAGTTTTTGCATGTAAGATAGGATTGGCACAGAATGCAAATCCGTTAGAAACACCAGTTTATAGCAGCATGGAATTGGCTATGAAGGATGCTGAAAATGTGTATCAACTTAGCTTACGAGATAAACACCAATTTTATATTTCTAAGGATATAGCTAAATTAAAGAAGCTTACTTTTTTTAATGCTATGGGAAATAATTTAGAGTTCTGGACTCCAGAAATTTTTGCTCTTAAAAAGTTAGAGGTACTAAATTTAAAGTTAAACTCATTAACTTATATACCCAAAGAAATAGCAAAGCTAAATAATCTTCTTAGATTAAATTTAGCTAATAATGGAATTACGAATGTGCCCGTTAGTATTGGCGCTTTAGATAAATTACGCTTTTTACATTTGTCTATTAATGTTATCACTGAAATACCTGGTACAATAAAGGGCTGTAAAGATTTAGAAGTGTTAGAATTAGATAATAACCAGTTGAGTTTTTTACCAATAGAAATTACATCTCTTAAAAAGTTAAGAGTGTTAAATATCGGATATAATCAGTTTAACGAGCTGGAACCTGAATGGACTGTATTTAAGAAATTAGAGGAGCTAAATGCAGAACACAATAACTTACGTGCTATCCCTACCGAATTAGGTGAATTATCTAGTTTAAAATCATTGCTTTTAAATAATAATAAATTGGTTTCGTTACCAGAATCATTAACTAATCTGCAGCAGTTAGAATTATTATTAGTATCGAATAATAATATATCTAAAATGCCTCATGATCTTGAAAAGCTAAAAAACTTAAAAACACTTATTCTAAACGGTAATCCGATTAGTTTGTTAGAGCAAAATAGAATTAGAAAGTCGCTTCCTAATTGTAAAATATATTTTTAGTTCGTTTCATTAAACTTTTTCTTGAACTGTTCTAATCTTGGTTTAGATACACGTTTTATATAGGGATTAAAAGGATTTTCCTCCTCATAGTTTTGATGATAAGCTTCAGCTTCCCAAAAAACGGCAAATTTTTTAACTTCGGTAACTATAGGTTTTTTGAATGTGTTTTCACGTGTAAGTTTAGCAATATAATCTTCGATTATTTTCTTTTCCTCTGCTGTTTTGTAAAAAGCTATCGATCTGTACTGAGGGCCTCTATCGGGTCCTTGTTGATTTAGAGTAGTGGGGTCATGAGAATCGAAGAAAGCTTTAACAAGGGTTTTAAAACTAACTTTTTTTGGATCATAAACAACCTCAACCGTTTCAGCATGGCCTGTAGTGCCTGTGCTAACTTCTTCGTAAGTAGGGTTTACTGTGGTGCCTCCTGAGTACCCCGATATGGCTTCTTTAACACCATCTATACTTTCATAAATAGCTTCTACACACCAAAAACAACCACTTGCAAAATAGGCCTTTTTATAGGTTTTATCTGAGGTGTTATTGGTGTTCATTGTATATGTAGAATCTACCATGTTAGATTCAGCTTTAACAGTTTTCTTAGGAACATCATTACATGCAGTAAGTACGATGCTCGATAGTATAATAATAAACCAGTTTTTCATTTGCTACATTTTAGGAAAAGATAGCTTATTTAATTGGCATATTATGTTGTTGATTTGTTAAAACAATAGAGCGTATGTGCTACTAAATATAAAAGGTCTGCATTTAGCAGACCTTTAATTTATATGGAAACTAGTAATTAGTTTTCTTCGGTTAGTACCCATTCACCTTTACTAATTAACGGCTCGGCTTGTTTGTATTTTACCGTTTTGCTTTGACCGTTCATTACGTTTTTAATGGTAACTTTATCGTTTCTTCCAATTTTAGGTTGGTCTCTAACAATAGTTTCGGTCACCTTAGGTTGCTGACTTTGGGTTTGTCCTGCAGCTCTGTTTTGAGCAGCTAACTCATCGCTATTAGGAATTTCTTCTTTAGAAGTTTCTAATTTTTCCTTAGGTTTTCTTACCTGAGCTGCTTCTTTAATGTTTGAGGTATTATTTTGAGGAAGTTCTCCTTTAAATAAAAATGAGAGAACATCTTTATTAACTTTTTCAAGCATTTCTTTAAAAAGGTTGAAGGCTTCAAATTTATAAATTAATAAAGGATCTTTTTGTTCGTGAACAGCAAGCTGCACAGAATCTTTTAACTCATCCATTTTTCTTAAATGCGTTTTCCAGGCATCATCAATAATGGCTAACGAAATATTTTTTTCAAAATCGTTGATTAATTTTTTACCATTAGATCCATAAGCCTCTTTTAAGTTGGTTACTACATTTAAGCTTTTTTCTCCATCGCTAAACGGAACAACAATACGCTCATAAGTGTTATTAGGGTTTTCATAAACTTCCTTAATAACAGGGAAGGCTGTAGCTATTTTGAGCTCTACTTTATCTGTATAATAAGCAGAAACCGCTTTATATATTTGAGGAATTAAAGTACTTGTTGAAGCTTTGTTAAATTCTTGCTCAGAAACCGGAGAGGTCATAGAGAAGTATTTTATAAGTTCATACTCAAAGTTTTTATAATCGTTAGCAGTTTTATTAGTTTCACAGATAATCTCTGTGGTATCATAAATCATGTTAGCGATATCTACCTTAAGACGTTCTCCTCGTAAGGCGTGCTTTCTCCTTTTGTATACAACTTCTCTTTGAGCGTTCATTACATCATCATACTCCAATAATCTTTTACGAACCCCAAAGTTGTTTTCTTCTACTTTTTTCTGCGCTCTTTCAATAGATTTGGTCATCATTGAGTGTTGAATAACTTCACCATCTTCAAGTCCCATTTTATCCATCATCTTAGCCACTCTTTCAGATCCGAATAAACGCATAAGGTTATCTTCAAGAGATACGTAGAATTGAGAACTACCCGGATCTCCCTGACGACCAGAACGACCTCTTAACTGTCTGTCTACCCGACGAGAATCGTGACGCTCGGTACCAATAATAGCCAAACCACCGGCTTTTTTAACTTCATCAGATAATTTAATATCCGTACCACGACCAGCCATATTGGTTGCAATAGTAACAATCCCTGGGTTACCTGCTTCTGCAACAATATCAGCCTCTCTTTTGTGCATTTTCGCATTTAATACATTGTGGTGTATTTTTCCACGTTGCAACATACGGCTCAGTAATTCAGAAATTTCTACAGAGGTAGTACCAATAAGTACCGGTCTTCCTGCATTAGAAAGTTTAATTACTTCTTCTATTACTGCATTGTATTTTTCACGTTTTGTTTTGTAGATAAGATCTTCTCTATCGAATCTTGCAATAGGGCGGTTAGTAGGAATTTCAACTACATCTAATTTATAGATTTCCCAAAGTTCACCAGCTTCTGTAATTGCTGTACCAGTCATCCCCGATAACTTACCGTACATTCTAAAGTAATTCTGTAAGGTAACTGTAGCATAGGTTTGCGTTGCAGCTTCAATTTTTACATTTTCCTTAGCTTCAATTGCTTGGTGCAGACCATCTGAATAACGTCTACCATCCATTATCCTACCTGTTTGCTCATCTACAATCATTACTTTGTTTTCCATTACCACATATTCGGTATCTTTTTCAAACAAAGTATAAGCTTTAAGTAATTGGTTAAGCGTATGTATACGTTCTCCCTTAATACTAAAGTCTTTAAAAAGATTTTCTTTTAATTCTGCCTCTTCTTCAATAGGTAAATTTTGCTTTTCAATAGCAGCAATAGCAGTACCAATATCTGGCATTACAAAGAAGTTTTTATCGGTGCTCTTCTCAGAAAGATATTCAACTCCTTTATCGGTAAGTTCTGTTTGATTGTTTTTCTCGTTGGTAACAAAATAAAGATCCGCATCTACCTTAGGCATCTCACGGTTATTATCTTGCATATAATAGTTCTCAGTTTTCTGTAAGATTTGTTTAACACCTTCTTCACTTAAGAACTTGATTAAGGCTTTATTTTTAGGTAACCCTCTGTGTACTCTTAATAATAAGAAACCACCATCTTTTGTATTTCCTTCTGCTATTAATTTTTTAGCTTCAGCTAAAATTCCGGTTAAGAGTTTACGTTGCATAGTAACCAACTCAGAAACTACAGGTTTCAGCTCGTTAAATTCGTGCTCATCACCTTTAGGAGTAGGACCAGAAATAATTAAAGGAGTACGGGCATCATCTACCAATACAGAATCTACCTCATCTACAATCGCGTAGTTATGTTTTCTCTGTACTAAATCAGTAGGGGAGTGTGCCATATTATCTCTTAGGTAGTCAAAACCAAATTCGTTGTTGGTACCGTAGGTAATATCAGAGTTATAAGCTTTACGTCTTCCTTCAGAGTTGGGTTGGTGCTTGTCGATACAATCCACTGTCAATCCGTGGAATTCAAATAAAGGAGCCATCCAAGCACTATCCCTTTTAGCAAGGTAATCATTCACAGTTACAAGATGAACCCCATTTCCGGTTAATGCATTCAGATAAACAGGTAGGGTAGCTACTAATGTTTTACCTTCCCCAGTTTGCATCTCTGAAATTTTACCTTGGTGAAGTACAATACCACCAATTAGCTGTACATCGTAATGAATCATGTCCCATGTAACCTCTTTTCCGGCGGCATCCCATGAGTTACTCCAAATAGCTTTATCGTCTTCTAGAGTAATATAGTCTTTATCTCCAGAAAATTCTCTATCGTATGCTAAGGCTGTAACCGTAATGGTTTTGTTTTTAGCAAAACGTTTAGCAGTTTCTTTAACAACTGCAAATGCTTTAGGAAGTAAATCGTTTAGCTTGTTTTCAGTAATAGTATACGCATCTTCTTCCAGCTTATCTATTTGAGTATATATATCCTCTTTGGCATCGATATCCTCTTCAGTATCAGCCTTCGTTTTAAGCTCTTCAATTTGCTTATCAATTTCGCTCCTCTCTTTCTTAATCAGCGCTTTGAATTCGGCTGTTTTTCGTCTGAGTTCGTCATGTGAAAGCTTTTCGAATTCTGCTTCGTTCGCTTTGATAAGATCTACTAAAGGCTGAATTTCTTTAACGTCCTTCTGCGCTTTATCTCCTACAAAAATTTTAATAAGTGAATTAATGAAACTCATTATTCGTATGTTTTAAAAATGGTTTTAAAATTAAACAAAAAAAAAGCCTCCAAGGAGACTTTTTAAAAGTTAATTTTCTCTGTTAGTATTCATCTTCATTCCAGAGGTAATCTTCCTCGGTTGGATAATCCGGCCAAATTTCTTCAATAGATTCATACATGTCCCCTTCATCTTCCATTGATTGCAGGTTTTCCACTACTTCTAATGGGGCTCCAGTACGGATAGCAAAATCAATAAGCTCATCTTTGGTTGCCGGCCATGGCGCATCATCTAAATAAGACGCTAGTTCTAATGTCCAGTACATGTGCTAATAGGTTTTAATTTATTTGCAAAAATAAATTTTTATGTTAAAAAGTCAAGTAAATTTAAAATTAATTAAACTTTTTTTCAGAGAACGTTTTTTTACCTCTATTTCATTAAAAATAAGGGAATAAAAAGCTTTAGAAATTGCGATAAATTAAGAATTCTTTTCAGGAATCCATTTTATTTCCTCAGCGTTCAAATCTTTAGACAACTTTCGTGCCAATACAAATAAATAATCAGATAGGCGATTAAGGTACTGAATAACTGTCGGGTCAATGGGTTCATTTTCGTTAAGAAGGCAGCTTATACGCTCTGCACGTCTACATGTGGTACGGCCAATATGACAGAATGACACACTTTGGTTACCTCCAGGGAGTATAAAATGCGTCATAGGCGGTAACTCTTCGTTCATTGCATCAATTTCACGCTCTAATAATTCACAATCCGATTCAGAAATTCTAGAAATATTAAGTCTGTTTTTGCCGTTTTTCAACGTTTCCTTTTCAGGAGGAGTAGCTAAAATAGCACCAATAGTAAAAAGCTTATGTTGTACAATGTTTAAAATTTCCTTTGTTTCGGCGGTTATAGGCTGATCTTTAATAAGTCCTATCCATGAATTAAGCTCATCTACGGTTCCGTAGGCGTCTATACGTATATGATGTTTAGGGACTCTGGTACCACCAAAAAGAGCCGTAGTGCCTTTATCACCGGTTTTTGTATATATTTTCATAACATGCTAATTATTGGTAGCAAGGTACAAAGTTTCGTAAAGGAAACCAGATGTTACTTGTAATAAGTATATTTTAATGAGACTTTCTTTCGTCGCTTTCTATTTGTCCGTCTCTTAAACGTATGATTCTATGCGCATGTTCTGCTATGTCTTCTTCGTGTGTAACTAAAATAACGGTATTTCCTTTAGAATGAATATCATTAAATAAATTCATAATCTCAATAGAAGTTTTGGAGTCTAAGTTACCAGTCGGTTCATCGGCAAGAATAATAGAAGGGTTGTTTACTAAGGCCCTGCCAACTGCAACTCTTTGTCTTTGACCACCCGATAATTGGTTAGGTTTATGATCCATACGATCGCCTAATCCAACATCTTCTAATACTTCAACTGCTCGTTGTTTTCTTTCTGTTTTTGTAGCACCGGCATATACCATAGGTAACGAAACGTTGTCTAAAGCAGAGGTTCGAGGCATTAAATTAAAGGTTTGAAAAACAAATCCGATTTCCTTATTTCTAATGTCAGCAAGTTCTCCGTCAGACATTTTACTTACATCTTTTCCGTTAAGAATATAGGTGCCCGAAGTTGGAGTGTCAAGACATCCAAGAATATTCATTAGAGTTGATTTACCAGATCCTGATGGTCCCATAAGAGCAACGTACTCGCCTTTATTAATTTCAAGATCAATACCTCTTAACACATGAACAATTTCCGAACCTAGTTTAAAATCTCTTTTAATATTGGAAATAGATATAAGACTCATTGTATAAACTTTAAAAGTTAGATTACTCGATAATCGAGATTAAATGTTCCGAGATTTGTCTCGAAATTAAAATATAAATTTTTGCTAATGCTTTGTAGACTTGCCTTCTAAGTGAACAGTTGCTGTTTAACTATTTTGGTAGCCCTGTATTAGCACATTGCCTTATTAGTTGCAGAACTTATTTATTTGTTACAGCCTAATAATAAAATTCTGTTTTACCTGTTCTTTTCTAAAAAAAACAATCCCCCAATAAAAAGAGTCTATTGTTACGGTAACCTCTGGATGTAGCTTTATTAGTTCCCAAGCTTCGGTCATTTCTATCGACCAATGTATGTCATCAAAAATCCAAATAGAGTCGTTGTGTTTACTTGATAATAATTTGTTGAAATAATCTAGCGTATCTTTTTTAGTGTGATTACCATCAAAATAGATGAGGTCGAAAGTAGTGGTTTGCTGATTTTGGATTGAATTTAAGTAGGTTTTGAATTCAGTTTGAATAATTTCTGAATTCTTACTATTAAATTTTGTTAATCCCGTTTTTGCCGCATTAACAGTATTTGGGCATCCTTCTAGTGATATAACTTTGGAGTTTGAATTACCAAAAGAAAGTGCTGCTGTTGCCAAACCTACAGAGGTTCCAATTTCAAGAATACTTTTGGGGTTAAAGTATTTTGTAATTCTATATAATAGTTTGGATCTTCTTAGAGTGATTCCTGCAGTTGTTGCAATTTTATTAATCGAACGATTAGAGTTTTTAAAAACTTTTGAACCTGCGCCAAAGTCGGTTACAGAAATTGTTTCTTTATTGTTTAATAAATATTCTCTGTGTTCTTTCAATAATTTGTAATCCTCAAGATTACTTTTATCATAACAACATTTGGTTATAAAATCATAAACGAAAGGAGAATGCACACCGTGTTCATTAGTAGACTTACATAGAAAAATAAAATATTGTTTGATTAAATAAGTATTCATTTTAGATTTTATTATTCCATTTTTTCCATTAACTCCATCCAGCGCATTTCTTTTTCTTCAATTGAGTCAAGAATTTTTTGAAGTTTTTCAGACGCCTCATTTACCTTGTCTGTAGTAATAGTTCCGTCTGCAAATTTAGCTTCCATAATTTCCTTTTCTTCAGCTAGTTTTTTTAAATCTTTTTCAATTCTATTGTATTCTTTTTGTTCGTTATAAGATAAAGCTGAGTTGGCATCTTTCTTCCAGTTTCTCTTTTCCTTTTTTACTTCTGTTTTTTCTTCAAGAAGGGTACTATCTTCATACATTCTGAAGTCTGAATAGTTTCCAGGGAAATCTTCAATTACTCCATTACCCCTAAAAACAAAAAGGTGGTCTACAATTTTATCCATAAAATAACGATCGTGAGAAACTACCAATAAACAGCCCGGATAATCTAATAAAAAGTCTTCGAGCACGTTTAAAGTAACAATATCTAAATCGTTAGTAGGCTCATCCAGAATAAGAAAGTTTGGATTTTGAATAAGTACAGTACATAAATACAACCTTTTTAATTCGCCTCCACTTAGTTTTTCAACGTAGTCATATTGTTTTTTTCGGTCGAACATGAATCGTTCTAATAATTGAGATGCAGAAATAACCTTTCCTTTAGTAAGAGGAATATATTCTCCAAATTCTTTAATTACTTCGATTACTTTTTGTTCTGGTTTAACAACAATACCCGATTGAGTGTAGTATCCTATTTTAATGGTGTCACCAATAATAATTTTACCTTTATCAGGGGTAATTGATTTGGTTAGTAGATTTAAGAAGCTCGATTTTCCTGTTCCGTTTTTTCCTATTATACCTGCTCGTTCGCCTTTTTTAAATGTGTATTCAAAGTTTTTAAGAATATCTTTATCTCCAAAAGACTTAGAAACGTTATGGATTTCTATGATTTTACTTCCAAGACGTTCCATGTTTATTTCTAGTTGAACCTGATGTTCTTTTCTACGTTGATGTGCTTTCTCTTTAATTACATAAAAGTCATCAATTCTAGATTTTGATTTAGTAGTACGCGCTTTAGGTTGTCTGCGCATCCAATCAAGTTCTTTGGTATATAAGTTTTTAGCTTTTTCTAGTGAAGAAGCCTCCGCTATTTGTCTAGCATCTTTTTTTTCAAGATAGTAACTATAGTTTCCTTTATATTGATAAAGAGTTCCGTTGTCAATCTCAATAATCTCATTACAAACTCTTTCAAGAAAAAAACGGTCGTGAGTAACCATAAAAAGCGTTATTTTTTCTTGCGCAAAGTAATTTTCTAACCATTCAATCATTTCTAAATCTAAATGGTTGGTAGGTTCGTCAAGAATTAGTAAGTCTGGTTTGCTTATTAAAATTTGAGCTAAAGCAAGTCTTTTTTTCTGCCCTCCAGAAAGATTTTTTACTTTAAGAGATAAGTCTTCGAGTTTTAGTTTGAAGAGAATTTGCTTGTATTGCGTTTCAAAATCCCAGGCGTTATGAAGTTCCATTTGTTCAAATGCTTTTTGATAAACATCTGTGTCTTCTGGGTTCTTAAGAGCTATTTCATAATTATGAAGTACTTGTAAAATAGGTGAATCTGATTGAAAAATAGTTTCTTCAATAGATAATTCAGGGTTTAAAATAGGTTCCTGTGACAAGAATGAAATATGGATGCTATTTCTGTAAACAACTTGCCCTGAGTCAGAGGTATCGTTTCCTGTAATTATATTTAATAAAGATGTTTTTCCTGTTCCGTTTTTAGCAATTAATGCTATCTTTTGATCTTGATTAATTCCAAAGGAAATATCGGAAAACAACACACGTTCTCCATATGATTTTGATATGCTTTCAACAGATAATAAATTCACTTCTTCTATGTTTTTTGCAAATTAAACGGAAAAAAATGCAATAGCCGCATTAAAATTTTTTAATTCATGTTATAGGATTATATTTGTTCAAAATGCATAATTTAGAAATGCGGTTACATTTTCTTTTTGTTTTAGTTATAGTTTTTTTTAGTCTGCATTCGTGTATCTCTAGAAAACAGCTCACGTATTTGCAGGATAAGGATGGAAGTATAGATTCTACAATGGTAATTACCCAAGTAGCCAAGCCTTATAGAGTGCAAGTAAACGATTTGATTTCTATTACGCTAAAAGCGGATAACTCTGATTTGGTTCAGATGTTTAATAAACGAGAGAATACAAATCAGCAGCAGACAGTGTCTGAAGCTAACCTTTATATGAATGGTTATGTTGTAGATGAACATGGGAATATAAGAATTCCTGTGCTAGAGGAGGTAAATGTGCTTGGGTATACCACGGAAGAAATTAGGAAAAAGGTTGAAAGCCTTTTGTATGAAAAATATTTAAAAGAAGAAGTACAGCTTTTTGTAAGTGTAAAACTTGCAGGATTGAGTTATACAACTACGGGACAGGTTAATAATCCGGGAAGGGTTACAGTTTTTAAAGATAAATTAAATATTGTAGAGGCGTTAGCGCTAGCTGGAGATATAAATGATGTTGCAGATAGGGGCGATGTTGTAATTGTAAGGCAATATCCTGGCGGTAGTAGAATTCATCATATAGATTTAACAAATGTTAATGCTATGTTGTCTCCTTATTATTATATTAAACCAAATGATATGATAATTGTGAATCCGTTGCCACAGAAGTCTATTGGAACAGGTACTAACGGATTACAGACTTTCACCACTATATTTTCTGTGTTTTCAGTTATTACAAGTAGCATTTTGCTTATTAGAACTTTATAAACGACGAATAGAAGATGTTAGATAGCGATTTTGAAATTAATACTGGGAGAGCTCAATCTCTTTTTGATATAAAAGGTTTTTTTGTTCGTTTAGTAAGCTCTTGGTATATTATATTACTTTGCGTTATTATTGCTATTGGTGGAGCATACTATATGAATTTAAGGGCGAAGAGATTGTATCGTATCGATACTTTAATTTCAATCAAGGAAGAATCGAATCCTTTTTTTAGCAGTAGTATGAGTCTAACCTTTAACTGGGGTGGAGCCTCAGATAAAGTAGAAACAGTACGTACGATTCTTAAATCCAGAGCACATAATGAAAAAGTAGTTAGGCTTACTCAAACCTATATTCATTACATGAAACAGGGTAGGTTTAGAATGGATGATGTTCATAAAAAAGCACCTTTTGTTGTTGAAATAGATGAGTCTAAATTTCAGTTTTTAAACCAACCAATTCAAATAACATTTCTTTCTGAATCTCAATTTACCCTATCTTATGCCCTTGATGAAGCAAAGGAAGTTCAAGGAGTTAGGTATGTAGATGATTTTTCAAAAGACATAGATGTTCCTTTAAAATATACCAAGAAATATAGATTTGGGGATGCTATCTCTGAACCTTTTTTTAGTGGGGTGCTAAAAAAAAGAACAGATGTAGAGCCTAAAAAAGGAAATGTTTATTTTATAAAATTTACTTCAATAACCTCTGAGGTTAATAAATATCGAAATATAAAAGTTGAATTAGAGGTGAAGGGAGCCTCTATGTTACGATTACAACAGGTTGGAGAAAATAAGGATATTTTAGCCGACTATTTAAATGCTACAGTCGAAATATTAAAAAAGGATCAATTAGACCAAAAAAATCAATTTTTCACCAACACCATAGAGTTTATTAAAAATCAATTGGAAGGAGTAGCAGATTCTTTAGCAAAGAATGAAAGAATGTTGCTAGACTACAGACAAGAAAATCGAATTTTTGATGTAAGTAGTAAAGGGCAGTTGATAAATAGTGAAGTTAAAAGTTTAGAGTCAAATAAAATTTTGATTACCTCTCAAATAGGATATTTAAATATTTTAAATGATTATTTGGTTAATAAGTCTGATTATTCATCTTTACCGGCACCTGGTTCTTCAGGTATTGATGATTCTAATATTTTAATAAATGTGACTAAAATAGTTGAACTTTCTGTTGAGCGAGATGCTTTTAGAACGAAGGTTAAAGATCCGATTTATTATAGAAAAATAGATAATCAGATAGACGCATTGAAAAGCGTTTTGTTAGAGAATATTAAAACAGCTAAAGCTAAGCTGGAATTTGATCTTACAAACGTTGAAATAAGATTAGAAAGGGCTAATTATGAATTTAATAAGTTACCAGTTGAAGAACAGCAATTGTATAACATTCAGCGAAAATATGAGTTAACGCAGTCTAGTTATGATATGCTATTAGAAAAAGGAAACGAAGCTAGATTAGCTAGAGCTGCAAATGTTTCAGATGTTAAGGTTATAGATCAGGCAAAAAATATGAATCAATCTGCCCTAACGCCAAATATTTCAAAGAATTATTTCATGGCGGTTTTAGGTGGATTAATTATTCCTTTACTGATTATTTTATTACAGACATTATTAGATAATAAGATTCATGGAACTCAGGATTTAGAAAGGTTAAGTTCTATTCCTGTTTTAGGATTGGTAGGGCATAGTTATGCCAACAATAACTTAGCAGTTTTTAATAAGACTAAATCGGCTATTTCCGAGTCTTTCAGGTCAATACGTTCTAGTTTGCAATATTTTTTAAGAAAGGAAGAAGTAAATAAAAACGAAGATGTTGATTGTAAGGTTATGATGGTTACATCATCTGTTAGTGGTGAAGGAAAAACGTTTTTCTCAATTAATTTAGCTTCTGTTTTTTCATTAGGTAATAAAAAGACAGTATTGGTGGGGCTTGATTTAAGAAAGCCTAAAATATTCGGAGATTTTGATTTGAATAATGATATTGGAGCGGTTAATTATTTAATTGGACAAAAATCATTGGAAGAGGTTATAGAAAATTCAGGGTACGATAATTTAGATATTATTACTTCGGGGCCGTTACCTCCTAATCCATCTGAACTATTGATTAGTGAGCGTATGACTAAAATGATAGAGGAGTTAAAAAAGAAATATGACATTATAGTGTTGGATACAGCTCCTATGGGATTAGTTGCAGATTCTTTAGAGTTGGTTAAATATGTTGATGTTACTTTGTATATAGTTAGACATGGTTATTCTAAAAAAGAAATGCTTGGTTTAATTAATGAAAAGAAGAAAAAAGGAGAAATAGGTGCAGCCGGTATTGTCTTGAATGATTATGTTAATAAATCAAGATATGGATACGGCTATGGTTATGGATACGGCTATGGCTATGGATATGGTTACGGGAATTATGGAAATGGTTATCATGAGAAAGAGCAACGTACAAGCTTGATAAAAAGAATATTTAAAAAGCTTAAAACATAATATTTTGTCGGTTACACAAATAATACTAAAAAGAAGCTTTGATGTTTTCTGTAGTTTATGGGTAGTGTGTGTATTGTTTCTACCGATTTTGTTATTAATATTTATTGCTAGTTTTGATACAAAAGGGACTGGTTTGTTTTTTCAAAAGCGTGTTGGGTTAAATGGACAAAGTTTTGTTATTTATAAGATACGAACAATGTCTGTGAAAGATGATTCAATATCTCGTTTTGGAAGTTTTTTAAGAACATTAAAAATTGATGAGTTACCACAATTTTTAAATGTTCTTATGGGTACTATGAGTATTGTAGGTCCAAGACCGGATGTTATAGGTTTTGCAGACGCTTTAATAGGTGATGATAGAAAAGTTTTAGAAGTGAAGCCCGGAATAACAAGCGATGCTTCAATAAAATATTTTAATGAAGAAGAGCTGTTAAGGGGAAAAGTGAATTTAGATTATGTAGATAGAATTTGGCAAGATAAAGTTAAGCTGAACAAAGAATATGTTGAAAATTGGACTTTTAAAAGGGATTTGAAAATAATCTTAACAACAATAAAATTAATATTAAAAAGATAAGATGCAGAAATCAGATGATCCGGTTTGGATATATGAAATATCTCCTAAAAAGAGTTTGATAGAATTTAATTTTAAGGAAATTTGGAGGTATAGGGATCTATTAATGCTGTTTGTAAAAAGAAATGTAGTAACTGTATATAAGCAAACAGTATTGGGGCCGTTATGGTTTTTAATACAGCCTTTACTAACTGCAGTGGTGTTAACTTTTATTTTTAATACAGTAGCAGGAGTGGATACTTTGGGGGTACCTAATTTTTTATTTAACCTTGCTGGGGTGTCACTATGGAATTATTTTAGAGAATGCCTAACAACTACATCTTCTACATTTGTGACAAATCAAAACTTATTTGGTAAGGTTTATTTTCCAAGGATAATCATGCCATTGTCTACCGTAATTTCAAACCTGTTGAAATATGGAATTCAACTCTTTATTTTCATGGTATTTTACCTGTATTTTATTTTTAAAGGAGCGAATAATTATCATTTTCAGATTGAATTTATTTATTTTCCAGTACTAATATTATCCATGGCTTTTATAGGTTTAGGTTTAGGAATGATTTTAGCTAGTCTAACAACTAAATATAGAGATGTTTCTTTTCTTATAACATTTGCCGTTCAATTGTTAATGTATGTCTCGGCAGTCATGTACCCTATTTCATTTTTGGTAAAAAAGTCACCGAAATATGCTTGGTTGGTAGAAAATAATCCTTTAGCACTTATTGTAGAAACTTTTAGATATATGGTGTTTGGATCCGGAATATTCACTTATTACAATTTGATAGGATCGTTTTTAATATCTGTGGTTATATTTTTATTTGGAGTAATTGTTTTTAATAGGACGGAAAAAACTTTTATTGATACAGTATAGTCTATGAAAGGAATCTATTTATATTGGTGGAGCGAAATTTTTATTCAGAAAAAGAATAAAGAAAATTATGGTGATCTTTTAGGTAAGTATTTAGTTGAAAAGATTTCGGGTAATAGGGTTCATTGGTTTAATCCTAAGAAAAAATGGTTTTTAAAGAAGCCAATTGTTTACGCTACAATAGGAAGTATTCTGAGTCATGTAAAGAAAGATTGGATAGTGTGGGGAAGTGGAATTATATTTAAAACAGATAAGGTTGAAAATGCAAAGTTTTTAGCTGTTCGGGGACCTCAATCAAGAAAACATTTATTAGCATTGGGATATAGTGTGCCAGAGGTATATGGAGATCCGGGTTTATTGTTACCGGATTTTTATAACCCTGTTCATATAGAAAAGAAATATTCATTAGGAATTATACCTCATTATAATGATTATAAAATGGTTTCTGAAATGTATTTGGGTGATGATGATGTTAAAATAATAAACTTAATGACAAATGATATAGAGGGTACAACTGACGAGATTTTATCTTGTGAAAGTATTGTTTCTTCTTCTTTACACGGTATTATAATGGCGCATGCCTATAAGATACCTGCAGTTTGGGTAGAATTTTCAGATAAGGTGCATGGTGATGGGGTTAAGTATCAGGATTATTTTGAATCTGTGAATATGGATTTTTATGAACCCTTAAAGGTATTAGATAAGTTGAGCAAGGAAGATTTGGAAAAGTCTTTGAATGATTTGCCTTCTAAACCTGATGATAAAATTATTTCAACTTTAAAAATGGGGTTAATGGAAGTTTGCCCATTTAAACATTAAATTAATTATGAGTGTAATTTTAAAAGCTGAGAATATATCAAAGCAATATAGACTTGGGTTAGTAGGTACAGGTACGCTTTCTCATGATTTAAATAGATGGTGGTATAAGGTAAGAGGTAAGGAAGACCCGTATTTAAAAATAGGTGATACTAATGATCGTAGTAAAAAAGGGAGCAGTGATTATGTTTGGGCTTTAAAAGATATTAATTTTGAAGTGAAACAGGGGGAAGTGCTCGGTATTATTGGGAAAAATGGAGCAGGGAAGTCAACTTTACTAAAGATATTATCTAGGGTAACTTCTCCAACAACGGGTATAATTAAAACGGGAGGGAGAATAGCTTCCCTATTAGAAGTAGGTACTGGTTTTCACCCTGAGTTAACAGGAAGAGAGAATATTTACCTTAATGGGGCTATTTTAGGAATGAGTAAAGCTGAAATAACTTCTAAATTAGATGAAATAGTTGCTTTTAGCGGCTGTGAGCGTTATATAGATACTCCAGTAAAGCGTTATAGTAGTGGAATGAAAGTACGTTTAGCCTTTGCAGTGGCAGCACACCTAGAACCTGAGATATTGGTAGTTGACGAGGTTTTGGCAGTTGGAGATGCTGAATTTCAAAAGAAAGCAATTGGTAAAATGCAGGATATCTCTAAGGGAGATGGAAGAACTGTTTTGTTTGTAAGTCATAACATGGCGGCAGTAAAGAATCTATGTACTAGAGGGATTATTTTGGAAAATGGAGGTGTTAAATTTGAAGGAGATATTGATTCATCTGTTGATGTATATTTGAATGATGGAGGAAGTAAAATGAAAGGGGAATTAAAAAGGACAGATGATAAAGTAAATGAAAAACTTTTTCACTTCACAGGTTTTCAAGTTGAGAATAAGTATGGAGAAGTTATTTCTCAGGTCTTATCAGGAGATGACATATATATAAGAATGTTTTATGAAGCCAAGGAAGAGTTGGTAAATGTGGTTGGCAGAATACAAATAAAAAATAGATTAGATGAGGTGATTTGTACACTGAACAATTATCATTGTGATGAACCTTTTAAAAAGATATCTAAAAAAGGTAGTTTTTTATGTTATATACCGATGATACCATTTTTTGAAGGCCAGTTTAAGTTTGATTTAAGTTGTTTGTCCAACCTTAATCTATTAGAACATGTGGTTGATGCTGGAGTATTAAATGTACATAGTGGAGATTTTTTTAAAACAGGACGTATTCCAAAAGATAAGAGGGGAGTTTTAATTACAAATAAATGGAGTAATGAGTCTAAAAATGAAAGCATACATTAGGCTTAAGACAATTATTAAAAAGGTACATCGGTTAGCCTTTAGCATTGTTTTTAAGGAGGTTTTTGTTGGGGATTTAGGTAATGTAAGTTCTAAAATAATTATAAAGAAGTTTACTTTAGGAAAAAACAATTTAAAGGTGCATTTGGGTAAGAATGTAACTATTTTGGATTACGTTATTATACAAGGTTCTAGTTCACTTTATATAGATGATAATTCATTTATTGGAGAATTTTCTGTTATAGGAGTTAACAAGGAAATTAAGATAGGTAAGAATGTGATGATAGCTCAGGCTGTATCAATTAGAGATACAGATCATGAATTTAGAAATGTTACGAAACCAATGAAATATCAAGGTATTACTACTTCAGCTATATTTATCGAAGATGATGTCTGGATAGGTTATGGAGCAGTAATAACTAAAGGGGTAAAAATAGGTAAAGGATCCATAATAGCAGCTAATGCTGTAGTAACAAAAGATGTTCCTGAAGGATCTATAGTTGCGGGAGTACCTGCTAGGGTGATTAAAAAGCGTGTATTAGATTAATCTTTATAAAGATTAGATATTTATGTTAGGTATAAATGCGAATATTAAGAAATACCATATGAAATTTAGATTTAAATTGTATAAATCTAAGAGTCATATAAATGCATTACTTGTAAAAAGAGCATTTTTATTCTATAAGGAGCATAGATCTTTATTTTTACATATTCCCAAATCTGCAGGTGTATCAATGCACTATTCTTTATATGAAACTGACTCTTATGGACATATTCCACTAAAGGATTATTATAAATTGTTTGGAAAAAGGGAGGTGAAGAAATGTTTTAAGTTTTGTTTTGTAAGAGATCCATATGAAAGATTGTATTCAGCGTATTCTTATTTAAAAAAAGGAGGTAGAGGATGTCCTATTGATTTAAAATATAAAGAATATTTAACCCCTATAGAAGATTTTGAAGATTTTGTTTTAAACTACTTAGATAGAAGAGAGATTAGGGAAATGGAACATTTTAGGAGTCAAACTTTTTATTTAGTAAATAAACGAGGGAAATTGAATATAGATTTTATTGGTAGATATGAATCTATTGAGCAGGATTTTGGAAGATTATGTGAGCTGTTGAGTACGAAAAAAGGTACTTTACTTAAAGTGAATAAAAATAAAGATAAGGATCCCTATGTTTTAACTACAGAGGTTAAAGAAATTATATATAATGCTTATAAAGAGGATTTTATAAATTTTGGATATAGAAGATAAAAATATAATGTTAGCAATTGTAATACCTTATTTTAAGATAAAGTATTTTAAACACACACTTGACTCATTATTGATACAAACAGATAAAAAATTTGTAGTATATATAGGGGATGATGGTAGTCCAGAAAATCCAGAGGCTCTCTTAAATCAATATGAAGGTAGGATCAATTATGTATATCATAGATTTAAAGAGAATATGGGGCAAAATTCTCTTGTGAAACACTGGGAAAGATGTCTTGATTTGGTTGATAATGAAAATTGGGTGATGATTTTAGGAGACGACGATGTCCTCGAAAGAAATGTAGTTTCTGAATTTTATATTAATAGTAAAGAAATTCAAAAACATAATGTTTCTGTTGTCCGTTATTCCTCGATTAAGATTAATCATTTTGGCGACGAAATTTCTAAAGTTTATCATCATAAGAGCATTGAGGAAGCAAAAGAGATTTTATTTACTGGTAAGAGAAACTCCTTAAGTGAGTATATTTTTAATTATCCTTGTTTATTGAAGAAGGGGTTTAGAGATTTTCCACTTGCATGGTACTCTGATGTATTGGCTGTTTTGGAGATTTCAGAATTTGGAAATATTTTTAGTATAAATAGTGCAATATTAAAGATAAGAATATCTAAAGAAAGTATTTCAGGAAGTGATTTTTATTATAAGTGTAAAGAAAAGTCTCGTTTATTATTTTATTCTATACTTATAAAAAAATATCAAAGTCATTTTTCAACAGAACAGCAAGAGGAATTAATTAAAAGACTATGTAAAACGTATGTAAATAATAAAAAAGTATTATTTTGGTATATAAAAATCAACTCATTATTCATAATGAAATTTAACTTTAAAGCAATTTATTGTTTTCATAAATTAATATCTAAAAGTTTATTATGAGATTGGGTATTAATGAAGTGAAAGATATAAAGACTAAGATTCAAACATGTTTACACAGAGTAATAATACCTTTATTTATACCAAATGAAGAAGGGTATTATAAACAGGCATACGAAATTTTTTTGATTACTATAAAATCCATTTTAATAACAACTAATAATGTTAAAATTTCTGTAATAGCTAATGGTTGTGGAAAACAAGTTATTAAAAAGCTTTTTGATTTATTTGATCAAGGTGTTATAAATGAGTTGATAATAGAAGCAGATCCAATAGGAAAATTAAATAGTTTGCTAAAAGTTTTAAGAACAGTAGAAGAAGATTTTGTTACTGTTTCGGATGCCGATGTTTTGTTTTTAAACGATTGGGAAAAAGAAGTGATGAATGTTTTTAGTGAGTTTCCTAAAGCTGGTGCCGTATGCCCTACGCCAGTTTTTAGAAAACATAATAATTATACTCAAAATATTTGGATAGATTATTTGTTTTCTAGAAAGATGTGTTTTACTCCAGTTAAAAATCCGGCTGCTATGACACGATTTGCAAATAGCATTGGATGGCCTTGGTTAGATGAGAAGTATAAAGATGTATATTTGACTTTAGAAAATAATAACGGTTTTAAAGCCATGGTAGGATCTAGTCATTTTGTTTCTACTTATAGAAAACAAGTATTTCAAATGTTGCCTACCAGTAATACTCTGTTTCAGTTAGGAGGAAATAGTGAAGGAAAATATTTAGATGAAATAGTTGTGAAGTCGGGTAGATATAGATTATCTACAATTGATAATTACGCTTATCATATGGGGAATAAATTGGAAAATTGGCACTTAGAAAGGTTTAATTTATTGGAAAAAGAGAATGTTGAGAGGGATTTTATTAAAAGTGAAAAAATTAAAACCCATAAAATGGGATATTTTTTTAAGAGGAAACTTTATTCAATCATCTTTTCTTCAACGCTTTTAAAACATTTAATATATAAATTTAAGGGACTTAGTACATCCCAAATTAAGGACTTTTAAATGAGCAACCATTCTCTAGTAGTTCACATAGGATTGCATAAAACTGGGACCACTTTTATGCAGAATGCTCTATTTCCTCTTTTTAAGGACGTTCTGATTGTTAGGGCTTGGTACACACACCGAAAAATAACTGATATGCCAATTCAAGAAAGAATAATAATCACTGATGAAGGCATATCAGGAGATCCATGGAAAGGAGATTATTTTAATTCTTTTGAGCAAAATATACTGAAAATAAAAAAAATATATGGAAATCCTAAGATAGTTTTAGGAATAAGGAAGCACAAAGATTTTATTTTATCTATATACAAACAGCATCTACACCAAAAAGGCTATAAAGATTTTTCAGAGATTTTTAATATTGAGAATTCCGGATTAATAAAACATAAAGATATTTTATTTCATCCGAGAATAGAAGTTTTAAATAGGAATTTTGAAAATGTTTTTATTTATACACAAGAATCATTGAATGATGATTTATTTTTTTTTACATCACAATTAGCTGATTTTTTAAATGTTACCTATGATAAATCTAAATTATTAAGCGTTCTAGGAAAGAAAGAAAATACTGGGGTAAGTAGCGTTTTTCAAGTGAATTTATTAAAAAGATTAAACAGATTGAACAGCTCTTCTTTTATGCCAAATTTATATTCTGAAAGGCTTAACAAATATAAATTAACCCCTAGAGACCTTTGTCAGAATAAATTTAAAAATATAAAATCTGAAAAGTTTTCTCTAACAGCTGATATGGAAGCTTTTATACAAGATAACTACAAGAAAGACTGGGATGAGTCTATGGACTATGTTAATACTATAAAATCTATTTGATTTGAAAGAAGAAAATCAATTGATGAAAAATATTTTCCACACGTTAGAGGCAAATTTTCCAGTTGAAAATTGGAAAGTTAATGGCATAGGGATTTGGCCTTATCTTAGAATCAAAATATATATTCATTTATTATCTATAAGTATTAATTCTGGTGGTCGACAAGAGAAAAAGAATGATTTAAAAAAAACTACTGTTATTGCCAAAAATAGACATAGTATCATAACTGATTTTTTGGTGGCGTTTAAAGGTTTTTTCAATTTTTTAAGGGAATTAAAGACCAAAAAAATAGTTTTCTTTGGATCTCATAGTCAAAGAGTACTACATGAAGGGTGTTGGTTCAACCGCTTTTTTGATAGTATGGTAAATACATATAAAATTGACAAAGAAGTCTATATGGTAGAGTATCTTCAAGAACTTGATAATACTTATAACCCGAATTCTATCATTTGTTTAGACAAAAACCTAAATTTTTATAAAACGGTTTTTTTTTGGAGAAAAAGAATTAAAAGAAAATCAGATATTTATTTGAAAAACTATGATCTGTTTTTAAATTATATCCAACAAGAACTAAATATATCTCCAACGGAATTGAGAATACAGGAATCTAATATTATTGATTGGACAAACAAAATAATCTTTTTATCTGGATTTTATAGAATTTTTTTCAAGCGTGTGAAACCAAGCAAAATAGTTTTTGCTGGTTATTATGGATGGGATAATTTGTACGCTGCTATTTATCAAGCAAATAAAATGAAGATTATGACCGTTGATTCACAGACAAACCATATGGTCTTTTCTGATTGGACAAAAATTCCTGAGAGAGGATATGATTTAATGCCTAAGAAGTATTGGAATTGGGATGAGATTTCTAAAAATAACATTGATACATGGGCTTCTAAAACTAATGATGTGTTGGCTTATGTAGTAGGACAATCATATTTGGGCTACTGTAAAAGCAAGTATCAAAATTCTAGTGATGAAAAAATAATTTTTTTTAGTCTACAAACTTTTGAATTAGAAGAAATGATACCTAATGGAATTATTAGTTTTATTAAGAATACTAATTATAAATGGATATTTAGGTTACATCCTAGAAATACTTTTACGCCACAGGAATTAAGTGTGTTTATAAAAAATAGAGTAGTAGAAGATTTGAACTATGAGATTCAAGACTCTAGGTCGGTTCCGATTAGCGAGGTACTTTGTTCTTGTTTTTTGCATATTACAGGATTTTCTGGATGTTTATTGGAATCCAAAATGATGGGCGTATCAACTATATTAATACACCCTTTGGGAGAAGAAATGTTTGAAGATTATATAGATGAAAAAACGGTATTTTTTGTAAATGGTAAGGATGATTTTTTTTATGAAAAAATTATTGAGATAATATCTAATTTAGAATATAAAATTTCTATTTCTCAGAATTTTTATATTCATAATCCTTTAGATTAATTATGAAATTATGTTACTAATATATGCTAACAATTGTATTAACATACCGAAATAGAGATTTATACATAGTTAAACGATGTTTAGATTCGTTATATCAGCAATCTGATGAAGATTTTAAGCTGTTTTTAGTAGATTATGGTAGCGATAATAGTTTTGTAGAGCAGTTAGAAAAGTTATTGGAGGACTATACTTTTGTGACAAGTATTTATGTTTCTACACAGGGTCAGTTATGGAATAAAAGCAGAGCTATAAATATTGCATTTAAGAAATGTAAGACACCTTATTTCTTAATGGGTGATATTGATTTGGTATATCATAAGGATATGGTGAAATACTGTAAAGAAATGATGAAGCAGTATGATTGTGTTTATTTTAAATATGGTTTTTTATCGGAAGAGGAAACCAAAAAGGATTTGGGATTTAATGAATATGAGACAGAATTCTATGGGAATCAAGATGTTACAGGGACTACGTTATACAGAACGGATGTATTAAAATCAATTAATGGGTATGATGAATTTTATCATGGTTGGGGAGCTGAAGATACCGATGTTCATCTTCGATTAAAAAACGCAGGGTATGATGTATATTTTTATGAGAAAGAAATTCTTGTAAAACATCAATGGCATCCAAAGGCGTACAGATCAAAAAATAGCACGGCTCCATTTCATACCAATTTAGAACGTATTAATCACGATTATATGTGGCAACAATTTCATTCGGGAGCCACTGTAGCAAATACAAAATTTAATTGGGGGGAACTTACTTCCGAATCACAGGTACAAAAACTAAAAAATATAGATAGGGAGATGAAAATTACAACCGAGAAAAGGAAGTTAGATGCTTTATTGTTTGGTGTACTTCCCGAATTATCAGTCTCTGTAGAATTAATTATAACCTATGAAAAAGGCGCTAAAAGCTTAAAGAATCAGATAAAGAAGATTCTTGGCAGGAAGAGCATTCATTCATATACAATAGAGGAAGCAAATAATATGTTGTTGTTACAATTAATAAGTCATCATAGATTAGCGTCTTATAATTATTCAATTAACTGGAGCAACGATGAAATTGTCTTAACTTTTACTCCGTATGAGAAAGCCTAAGAAAATTTTGATGGTTTCCATGCCCACACTTCATTTTTTTAGATGGGTAGACCAATTAAAGGAGGAAAATTATGAGGTGTATTGGTTTGATATAACAGATGGTGCTACTAAAATACCCAGAATTAATTGGGTGGATCAAATTACCGATTGGAAACTGAGATGGAATTATCCTGGTCGGATTTTCTTAAAAAAGCAACTTCCTAATATTTACCGGAGTATAGGGCGAATAAATGAGAAAAGTACTGTTGCTGTTTTTGAAGAAAAACTTAAGGAAATTCAGCCTGATATAGTTCATAGTTTTGCATTATATGTCTCTTGTACGCCTATTATTGGAGTAATGGAAAAATATAAGGACATTAAATGGATATATAGTTCATGGGGTAGTGACCTTTTCTATTTTCAGAATCAGCCAGAATATCTTAAAGATATTAAACGTGTTTTACCTAGAGTAGACTATTTGTTTACAGATTGTCATAGGGATTATAATATAGCAAAGAAGCACGGATTTGATGGTGAGTTTTTAGGGGCATTTCCAGGAGGAGGAGGTTTTGATTTTACTTTGATGGATTCTCTAAAGAAAGATATATCTAAACGTAAGGATATTTTAATAAAAGGCTATCAGGGACGATCAGGTAGGGCAATAGAAGTCTTGAAATCATTACTAGCTTGTAAAAGGCTGTTTTCTGATTATAATATTGTAATTTTTGGAGCTGGTAAAGAAGTGTTGGATTATATTCATAATTCAGAATTTAAGTCATGGACAAACCTGCAAGTGAATGAACGGATAAAACATGATAAGGTTCTTGAGTTAATGGGGACTTCTGTTGTATACGTTGGAAATAGTGATTCTGATGGAACACCAAATACTTTGTTAGAGGCGATGTGTATGGATGTTATCCCTGTACAGTCAAATCCAGGAGGGGCTACACAAGAACTTATTGAAGACGGAAAGAACGGATTTCTGATTCAGGATTGCGAAGATATATTACATATTCAGAGTGTTTTAACCAAAGTAATTTCTACTATATCTGATTCGTATGTAGCTATTGTAAATGAGAATAGAGCGCTATGTAAAAGGTTTGAATATAATATGGTAAAAAGTGAAGTGCTAAAAAAATACCAACAAGTTTTAAGTTAGATAAATAGATATGAAAAAAATAGGACTAATCCCTATACGAAAAGGTTCAGTAGGAATACCTAATAAAAACAAAAAGAAAATAGTTGGTCGTCCTTTATTTACATGGGTTTTAAAAGAAGCCATCTTTTCTGATTTAGATGAAGTATATGTTTTTACAGATGATTCGGATGTTATTTCATTTATAGAAAAAGAATATCATTGGACAGCAAAGGTAAAGGCTTTGTTACGTAGTGATGAAAATGCAAGTGATACAGCTTCTACAGAAGCAGCAATGGTAGAGTTTTCTGAGAAAATAAATTACGATTTTGATCTTTTATGTTTATTACAGGCTACCTCTCCATTTACCTTGTATTCAGATATCGATGCATGTATTCAGAAGATTGTAGCAGATAACTATGATGCTGCTTTAACGGTAGTAAATACACATCGTTTTACATGGGGTAAAGAAGGGACTGCTTATAATTACAATGTTTTTAATAGACCTAGGCGTCAGGATTTTGAAGGGCTTCTTATAGAAAATGGAGCTGTATATTGTACCACAGCAAAAGCTTTTAAAGATTCTAGTAATAGAATTAGTGGTACTATAGCAACAGTTGAGATGGCGGAAGAGTCGTTAACCGAAATAGACTCGAAATCCGACTGGCTAATTGTAGAAAAATTATTGGCGCAGCGTTTAAAACGAAACAGAACTCCTAAAAAAATAACGCATTTGGTGTTAGATGTAGACGGGGTGTTTACAAGTGGGGCTATAACATATACTGCTGAAGGTGAACATACAAAAGAATTTGATATGAGAGATGGTATGGGGCTTGAAATTTTAAGAGAGGATAATATTAACGTGATGGTAATGACTTCTGAAAATTCTCCACTGGTAGCTGCTCGTATGAAAAAGCTTAAAATTGAGAATGTATATCTGGGAGTTAAAGATAAATATGCGTTAATAGCTCATATTATAAAGGAAAATGCTTTAGAATTAGCCGAGTTTGCTTATATGGGTGATGACGTAAACGATTTGGCAAATTTATGTAGTGTAGGTTGGGCATTGGTGCCCAATAATGCTACAGAGCGGGTAAAACCTTATGCCGATGTTTTAATAAATGCTGATTCGGGCAATGGAGCCATACGCGAAGCTTGTGAATGGATTATAAGGTATAACGAACGATTTGAATAAACAAAAACGGGGATCTTAATTAAGATCCCCGTTTTTGTTTGGTTGAAATCCCACTAATTTCCCAAATGGGAGGAGGTCGACCCTGCCAATAATAGAATCTTAACACACTTTTGACAGTTTAGTTCAACCTACTTTTGTGTCTTGTTTAGAAAATAGAGTATATGAAAGTTGGTTTTATGGGATTGGGTAATTATGGGATCGTATGGCTATGAATTTATTAAAAGCAGATAACGAGTTAATTTGTAAGTATCCCTTAAAATCGTTCTTTTAGGCATTCATGGGTAAGCCTACAGGTTATGAAACTTATGATTAACCAAATGCCATTACAAAGTATGCTGACCTTTTTCGAAAGTTTGATACTGGGCATGACTATGGGGATAGAGAAAAAACAGGCATGTTTTGCTGGGTAGCTGTTAGTAGGCCTTTACTTGCTGCTTTTCGTTAATACATCTTCAGAAAGACTTGCTGCTATTTACCAATATTGTGTTTGAACTAAACGAAGCGATGCTTTTTACAAATACAGCAAAAGAGGAATATACACTGGCAAAACAACAAGGAATGGCAGGCCTTGACTGTGCAGCTGTGTTTAAATTATGGCAAGAATAAATAAATAAAACTTTAAATTGTGACACCTTGTCAGTTATCTGCGCTTGGCATAATCATTGACTAAAGTGTATCAGTTTTTAAAGAATATTTATTTAATACATACAATATAACAAAACTATGAGTAAGATAATAGGTATAGATTTAGGGACTACCAACTCATGTGTATCTGTAATGGAAGGTAATGAGCCGGTAGTAATTCCTAATGCAGAAGGTAAAAGAACAACCCCATCGGTAATTGCATTTGTTGATGGAGGCGAGATTAAAGTTGGAGATCCTGCGAAACGTCAGGCAGTAACAAACCCACACAAAACGATTTATTCGATTAAGCGTTTTATGGGGAATAAGTTCTCTGAGTCGCAACGAGAAGCCGATAGAGTACCTTATTCAGTAGTAAAAGGAGATAATGACACACCTCGTGTAGATATTAACGGACGTTTATATACACCTCAGGAATTATCTGCTATGATTCTTCAAAAAATGAAGAAAACTGCAGAAGATTATTTAGGTACCGATGTAAGTGAAGCAGTAATTACTGTGCCAGCTTACTTTAACGATTCTCAACGTCAGGCTACAAAAGAAGCCGGAGAGATTGCAGGATTAAAAGTGCAACGTATTATTAATGAGCCTACGGCTGCTGCGTTAGCGTATGGTTTAGATAAGAAAAACTCTGACCAAAAGATTGTAGTATTTGACTTTGGTGGTGGTACACATGACGTTTCTATCCTTGAGTTAGGAGACGGTGTATTTGAAGTATTAGCTACCGATGGTGATACACACTTAGGTGGTGATGATGTTGATGAGAAAATTATTGATTGGTTAGCAGAGGAGTTCAACGCAGAAGAAAGCATGGATTTACGTAAGGATGCTATGGCATTACAGCGTTTAAAAGAAGCTGCTGAAAAAGCTAAGATTGAGTTGTCTTCTTCTACACAAACAGAGATTAACTTGCCATATGTTACAGCTACTGCTAGCGGGCCAAAACACTTGGTGCGTACGTTAACCAGAGCTAAATTTGAGCAATTAATTCACGATTTAGTAGAAAGAACAATTGCACCTTGTAAAACGGCATTAAAAAATGCAGGATTATCAGCTAACGATATCGATGAGATTATTTTAGTAGGTGGTTCTACTCGTATTCCTGCTGTACAGGAAGCTGTAGAAAAATTCTTTGGTAAGAAACCTTCTAAAGGGGTGAACCCTGACGAAGTTGTTGCTGTTGGAGCTGCTATTCAAGGTGGGGTATTAACAGGTGATGTTAAAGATGTACTTTTATTAGACGTTACACCGCTTTCTTTAGGTATTGAAACTATGGGAGGTGTAATGACTAAGTTAATTGAGTCTAACACTACCATCCCAACTAAAAAATCACAAGTATTCTCTACGGCTGCAGATAATCAGCCTTCTGTAGAAATTCACGTGATTCAAGGGGAGAGACCAATGGCTGCCGATAACAAAACAATTGGTAGATTCCACTTAGACGGTATTCCACCAGCGCCAAGAGGGGTTCCTCAAATTGAAGTAACATTTGATATAGATGCCAACGGTATTATCAATGTTTCTGCTAAAGATAAAGGAACTAACAAAGAGCAAAACATTAGAATTGAAGCTTCATCAGGATTAACTGACGAAGAAATCAACAAGATGAAAGCGGAGGCTGAAGCAAATGCAGATGCTGATAAAAAGGCTAAAGAAAAAGTAGATAAGCTTAATGAAGCAGACGGAATGATTTTCCAAACTGAAAAGCAATTAGGTGAGTTTGGAGATAAATTATCTGCTGATAAGAAAGCAAATATTGAAAGCGCTTTAGAAGAATTGAAAAAAGCGTATGAAACCAAAGATGTTGATACCATTCAACCAGCGTTAGATAAAATTAACGAAGCTTGGAAAGTGGCGTCCGAAGAAATGTACAAAGCACAAGCGGAAGCACAACAAGGAGCTCCGGGTGCAGGACAAGATCCAACAGGTGGAGCGGAAGCTGCAGGTGATGATGCCAGCCAAGGAGACGATGTTCAGGATGTAGATTTTGAAGAGGTTAAATAACTCTATAATTTAGATTTAATACTCGTAAGATAATGTACACCCTTAAAAAATAGGTTAACAATTTTTGATTAAACTATAAATGAACCAGAGAAGCTAGCTTCTCTGGTTTTTTTATATATAAAGTTTGGAGTTTTCATATTTAAACTCAAATGTTCTTAAGTTATTGTAAGTGTCACTCGATTCTGGCAAGCACTTTATTGTTTTTACATTTATAAATTAGGAACTCTTGTTTTAGTATTCCATTAATTCTTTCAGTCAAAGCATTTTGATAGCAATTGTATCTATCTGTTATTGAGAGTGATACTGTTGTGTTTATGTCAACTTATTTCAGGACGGGACAAAACAAAAAAAGCCTCCGTAAAACGGAAGCTTTTAAAAGTATCAATCCACTAAGATTGAATAATATGTTTTAGTAAATTATTCTAAGACTTGTCTCTGAGTAGTTACACTCGATTAAGTAAACTCAAAAGCGTTACTAATTACTTTCTATATTTTAATTTATCTCTTTGTACTTGCTCAATGGCTAAGATATCGGTGTTTTTAAAAGAAAGTGCTTTGTGTACAGCAGTAAGATCTCTTTTTAATTTTCTAAGTCCCATAGGTTCTAAAGATGCTGCATGGTCTGTTCCTTTCCAAGTTCTGTCAATGGTATAGTGTCTTTCAATAATATTAGCTCCTAAGGTATAGGCAGCAATATCTACAGCAATTCCAAGATGGTGACCAGAAAATCCTATGTGTTTTACCTTATCAGCATACTTTTCAATTAAAAGTGTAATATCTAATAAACAAACATCTTCAAAAGGTACCGGATACCCTGACGTACAGTTGTATACAACTAAATCTTTGTTTCTTCCTTTTTCAGTAAAGAAAGTAATAAGATCTTCAATCTCATCTTTAGAAGTCATACCGGTCGAAATGTGAATTTCACCACTGTAATTTTCACAAAGCCATTCTAACATTTCGTAATGGTTATTACAAGCCGATGGTATTTTAATAAACTCAGGATTTAAAGACGCTATTTCTTTGGCAGAAGTAGTATCCCAAACAGAGGTAGAATATACAATTCCTATTTCTTCACAAAAATCTTTAAGCTCTTGATGTTGCTCTACAGAAAATTCTAAAAACTCTCTGTGCGCTCCATAAGTATCACCATACGAGTTTACCGGGTTAGGGTGTGGCGCGTTGTATTGCTCTTCTGTCAATAACTCTTTGTTATGTCGTTTCTGAAATTTTACAGCATCGGCATTACAAAAGATTTTGGCAACTTTTATAAGTTCCTTTGCTATTTCCATTTCTCCTTTGTGGTTACATCCTATCTCGGCAATAACAAAAGGTGGTTTGTACGTATTTTGTGTCATAAAGAAAATTAAAATATTGAAGGCAAATATAAATATTTGATACCTAAGGACAAATTCAGTATAACAACATAATTTGCTTTTAATCTAAAATTAATAAGTAGGATGTTTTTAAAATGTTAATTTTGACTCGATAATAGAGAAATCAGTTCAAAGAGGCATACCTCATAATTTTATTTAATAGAAGCTTAGTATGGCTAAAAAGGTTTTTGTGCTTTTTCCGGATGGTATAGGATTACGGAATTTTGCGTTAACTAATTTTAAGGAAGAAGGAGAAAAGCAAGGCATAGATGTATGCTATTGGAATAACACCAACTTTTCTATAAAAGACCGATTGGGTTATAATGAAGTGGTTATAGAAGACCAAACCATACACTCGCTTACCCCAATATATAGTAGAGCCAGAAAACGTACCGAATTGAATGTTTGGACTAAAAAATTATCGGATGCTGTGTATCAGATGTATAAGTTTCCGTTAAGTATTAACGGACTTAATAATAAGATAAAATCAGGATTAATTAGATTGCTTATAGGTTTAAAATCATCTGAACGTGGGGTAGTAAGCATCAGAGAAAAAATAAAACAACTAGAACGCAGTACTTCTAAATATAAGTATTGTAAGCAACAATTAGAAGAGCACAGACCTGTGGCGGTTATGAGTACCAGTCAGCGTGCTACACAAGCCATTGCTCCATTATTAGCAGCAAAAGATCTAGGAATACCTACCATTACCTTTATATATTCATGGGACAATGTGCCCAAGGCTATGTTGGTGGTAGAAACCGATTATTACTATGTTTGGAGCGATCATATGAAATCTGAATTATTACAGTATTATCCTTTTATTAAAGAAGAACAGGTAGTGGTTACGGGTACACCGCAATTTGGGCCTCATTTTGATGAATCGTTGGTAGTACCAAGAGAGACTTTTTTCGCCGAACATAATTTAGATATAGAGAAAAAATACATTTGCTTCTCAGGAGACGATGAGACTACTTCTCCTTTAGATCAGTATTATTTAGAAGATTTAGCAAAAGCGGTAAGAGGTTTAAATGGAGAAGGGTATAATCTGGGGATTATTTATAGAAAATGTCCGGTTGATTTTACCGATAGATACCAAAAGGTAATAGATGGGTATACCGATGTAATAACGGTAATTGATCCTATATGGGAACAGATAGGAAGTAGCTGGAATGAGATAGCACCTTCAAAAGAAGATTTTGCCATGTTGGTAAATGTGTGTAAGCATACAGAGCTAGTTACCAATGTATGTTCTTCTACGGTATTTGATTTTGTAGCGCATGATAAACCGTGTATTTATTATAATTACGAACAGCCACAGTTAAAAAAAGGGATAAGAGATATTGGTCAGAATTACCACTATGTACATTTTAGATCGATGCCTTCTAAGGATGCAGTACTATGGGCGTTGAATAAAGAGGAGTTAAAGGATAGAGTGAAGTCTGTACTAGACGGTGAAGTGAATCCGGTTCCTGTAACCAAACAATGGTTTAGTGTTATTGTTGGTAATACACCAACTGAAGCTTGTGAGAATATCTGGAAATCTATCAACCAACTTATCAAGTAGGTTTCTAACATATTCAATAACTACAAAAAAGTATATATGCTAACCTTTAGTAAAATAGGAAGAAAAGGGAATTTAGGAAACCAGCTATTTCAAATAGCTTCTACTATTGGTTTGGCATCAGACCTTGGGGTAGATTACGGTTTTAAAAAGTGGCAGTATCAGCAGTATTTTAAAAATAGGTTACCAATTATAGATACAGATACTATAGATTTTCAGCATGAAGATGAAAAGTTATACGAACATCATAAATGGAATCTAAGTATTGATACAGATTATGATTTAGAGGGGTGGTTACAAACAGAAAACTATTTTGATGTAGCTAAAACAAAACACTATTTTAAATTTAGTGATGAGGTAGTAGAAAAGGTAAAAAACAATTATAAAGAAGCGTTTACAAAGGAGACCATACTCCTCTCTATTAGAAGAGGTGATTTTGTAAATCATCCTGACTATTTCCAGACGCCTATTCAGTTTTTTATAAATGCGCTTTGCTCTCATTTTCCCGATTGGCTTACTACTAAAAATTTGATTATCTGTAGTGATGATCTGAATTATAGTAAGTTTCATTTTTCATTTTTAGAGAATGCTTTTTTTGGAGAAAATCTTTCAGCTGTAGAGCAATTATGTTTGGGCTCATTATGCGATCATTTTATTATTAGTAATTCTACTTTTTCGTGGTGGTCTGCCTGGTTAGGAGAAAAGGAATGTTCGAAGATTATAAGACCCTTACAAAATTTTAGAGGAGCAAAAGCAAAAGAACTAAACGATAAAGATTATTTTCCGAAGCGGTGGTTACCGTATGATTTTGAAAATAAACGTATCAAATTAAATAATTTAGTAGTAGAAAAGGCAGAAATAGATACTAGTTTGAAAGACTATCTAAATGCCTTTTTTGAGTTTAATTCGGTTGTAAATGAGACCAATAAAAAGCAACTTTTACAAGATAAACCTTATATAGCACCACCTTTATTATATTATTATACAGCGACTAAAAACGTGGAAAGTATACAGTTAAAACCTAATACTTCTGTTTTTAAAATAGCAAAGACATTTAATTATCAAGAGTTTATAGATAATAATTATGATTTCGGCTTTTTTTCTAGCATCTTTAAGTTTCAAAATACTCCTTTGATTAATAACCGAGCGAATAGAACAAATTCAGATTATTTGAATGTTCCGGTAGGACTTTTTGTTATTTTTGGAGGATATAAATTTGGTTTAAAAAGATACAGAACAGAACAGGTGAAGGCTTTAAAAAGAACCATTAAACGTATTTTATTTAGATAATAAATGACAAAATTAACACATGTTGGCTATATAGTTTCTCATTATCCACACGAGGTTTTTGGACATGACGGCGGATTGGGAACAAGCGTATTTAATCTGGTAGAAATGCTGAGTCAAAAGATTAAAGTGTCTGTTTTCGTATATGGTCAAGAAAAAAATTTTGAAATTAAAGAAGGGAATCATACTATTTATAGTATTAAAAATACGACTAAAAAGCCTGGCTTTTATTTTAATAGAAAACATATAGAATCTTTTATAAATAGAAAGATTAAGGAAGAAGCAATACAGCTTATAGAAGCACCGGATTGGACAGGAATTACGGCGTTTATGAAGTTTCCAATTCCTTTGGTAATTCGATTTCATGGGAGTGATACGTATTTTTGCCATATTGAAGGTAGGAAACAAAAATGGAAGAACAAGTTTTTTGAAAGAGTGGCAGTTAGCGGAGCTGATGCTTTTATAGCTCCTACTGCGTATGCAGGGAAAGTATCTAAGGAATTATTCAAAGTAACTAAACAAGTAGAGACAATTCATTATGGTTTGAAATTGGAAAATTTTGATAATGATGAACCTGAGAGTTTTACCGAAGGATTGATTTTTTACATCGGTACTTTAATTCGAAAAAAAGGAGTATTAGAACTTCCTCATATTTTTAAAAATGTATTGAATAGGTGTCCGAATGCTCAATTAGTTTTAGCAGGTAGCGATGCACCTGATATTGAGACAGGAGCATCCTCTACATGGGAATTAATTCAAGATATGATGGATGAGTCCTTAAGTAAGCAAGTAACTTATATGGGTAAAATACCTTATAGTAAAGTTAGGGAAATGGTGCAAAAAGCACATGTATGTGTCTTTCCTACTTATGCAGAAACATTGGGGATGGTTACAATAGAATCTATGGCTATGCAAAAGCCAGTAGTAAATAGTAATATAGGATGGGCCCAAGAGTTAATGGAAGATGGGAAAAGTGGTTTTTTAGTACACCCCTCTAATCATGAATTCTATTCACAAAGAATTATAAGTCTTTTAAGTGATAAAGAATTGAGTCTTAATATAGGCAAGGAAGGAAGGGTTTATGTAGAAGAGAAATTTGATATAAGAAAGCAGGCAGAAAAGAATATTGAATTTTATACACAACTACTATCATGATAGTTGTCTATCACAATTATAAAAGAGTTACTGAGATAACAGGAATAGAACTGAGGGATGATGTAACTACTTTTACATTACCTCAGGTATTAAAAAAAATAGCTACGGAGTACCGAAATGAAATAATTGTTTGGTGCGCTGATGAGGTTAAGGAACTACTTAATCTATTAATTTTACCAGAAGTAATGCATCATCATAATTTATTGGTAAGTTATGCTTTTAATAATTACATGGGAGAAGCTATTGGCTACGTGGATGCCTCTCTATATTGCAATGAAAATAAGGAATTCCCTTATGGAACTTGGCAAATGAGTGGAATGGTTGGGGTTACATCCTCAGAAGTTTTAAATAACATTACGGATGAATTTTACGAAATAACAAACTTTACTTATTTTTTAAATTCGGTAGCAAAGATATACATGCCTTTAGGGTTGTTATGTTATTCAGATCCACGTTTACTTATAAATAGAGAAAACGGAGTAGAAACACCTGTAGCTTCTGTTTCAGAATTGTTTCGGTTTGTAAAAGAGCATTATAAAACTACTTGGAGCTGGTTGTTACTTTTGAATTTTTTAATCTATGAAAAGAAATTATACGTAGGTTCTTTTCTTAAGACGTTCTTGTTCAAAAAAAGGGGACTTAAAGCTTCTTCAATGAACATAGAAGTAAGTTCAACAAAGAAAATTGATAGCGATTTCAGTATAGATGTAATTATACCTACCATTGGTAGAAAAGAGTATTTATATGATGTTTTAACCGATCTCAAAAACCAAATACATTTACCGGTTAAAGTAATTATTGTAGAACAAAATCCTGTACCGGAGAGTGTTTCTGAATTAGATTATATTACTAAAGAAGCATGGCCTTTTGAGATAGATCATACCTTTACGCATCAAACAGGTGCGTGTAATGCTCGTAATATTGCATTAAGCAAGGTTACTTCAGATTGGGTCTTTTTGAATGATGATGATAATCGTTTTGATGGCAATTTAATCTCGGAAGTTTTTAAGAGAATCAAGAAATACGGAGTTCAGGTGGTAATGACTTCCTATTGTAAACCCTCTGAACAAAAAACGTATATCCATACATTTCAACCACCGTTTTTTGGAAGTGGAAATAGTTTTATGAAAAGTAGCTTACTCAAAAAGGTAAAGTTTAATATGGCCTTGGAGTTTGGGTATGGAGAAGATACAGAGTTTGGATTGCAATTAAGAAATCTTGGAGAAGATGTTATTTATTTGGCAGATGTTGATATTACACATTTAAATGCTCCTAGAGGTGGTTTTAGAACAAAATTTGTTCAGGCTTGGGATAATGATGCTTTACAGCCAAAACCATCGCCTACTATTATGTATGTAATGCAAAAGTATAGTACGCTAAAGCAGTTATATGGGTATAAAACAACTTTAATGTTGAAGTTTTATAGATCTCAATCTATAAAAAACCCGTTTAAGTATATGAAGGTATTTAAACAAAGATGGGAAAGAAGTATTATTTGGGCTAACAAGTTAAAGGAAAAACATGAAGTTTAGTTTAATAATTTGCACATACAAACGTCTTGATGCTATCAAAAGGTTAATGAATTCGGTTTTAGAGCAGGCATTATATCCAAATGAGATATTAATTGTTGATGGTTCTGCAGACGATGATACAAAAAATTATCTTGAAAGCGATTGTGATTTTCTGAATCTGGTTTATTATAAAGCACCTGAAGAGCATAGAGGATTAACTAAGCAGCGTAATTATGGAATTTCTAAATTGGGAAGTGACATGGATGTGGTGTGTTTTTTAGATGATGATACTGTTTTAGAAAAAGAGTATTTTTATGAAACTATAAAGGTTTTTAAAACCGATATGGAAATAACAGGTGTTGGAGGTGTTGCTGTTAATGAAAATAGATGGGAACCTAAACAGTCTGATGTGTTATACAATCCTAAAAAGTATTATGAGTTTGAAGGGTATGTATGTAAAGAAGGTTTAAGAAATGTAATTAGAAATTACTTAGGATTATCTTCTACATTGGCTCCGGGGAAATTACCAGCATATTCTCATGGTCGTACTATGGGTTATCCGCTTACTGGAAAATATTATGAGGTAGATTTATTGGTTGGAATGTCTATGGCGTTTAGAAAAGAAGTTCTGGATGGTATTGAATTTTCATCATATTTTGAAGGATACGGACTCTATGAAGATGCTGATTTTAGTCTTAGAGCTTTAAAATTTGGTAAAAATGTGATAGCCACCTCAGCAAGATTAGCACATTATCATGATGCTTCGGGAAGACCTAATAAGTATAAGTATGGTAAAATGGTTATCTTAAACGGTTGGTACATTTGGCGTGTAAAGAATCCGTCTCCTAGCTTAAAAGCTATTTTTAAGTGGTATAGCATAACATGGCTGTTAATAGCCATTAGGGTCACTAACATTGCAGGATCTAAAAGTAAAGAAGCCTTTACTGAGGTTTTGGGAAGAATAGTTGGATGTCTTTTATTGATTTTTAAAAAGCCTACGGTAGATTCAGAATGAATGTAATAAAAAAGAAAATACAAAAGAAGTTATCTGAAGTTAAGAAGTACCATAGTTATTTTCGTTGGTTTTCTTCTGAAAAGGAGGTTGTTTTACTCGATTTACCTAATAAAACAAAGGTACGAACGTATTTAAATCTTATTATTAGACTTAATGCGTATTATAATCTTCCGGTGGTCATAAAGTTTTCTCCGTTTAGGTATTTCATTTTAATAAGGTGGTTTAAAGACTTTGATAATCTGTATTTTAAAAAGCCTTTTTCAAAAATTCGAGTTCATAAAGAGTTTTCGTTTCGAGGAAAGGCCGATTTTAAAGTAAATTACAAGTATAAGAAGGTATATAATCAGCAGGAGTATATTCCAAATGCATTACCGTATATAATGCATCCAGCGAATTATTTAATGGAACAACCTGAGGTACTACCAAAATCGGTGGGTATTGTAATGAGTGGGAATATGGATAAGCATATTTATGATACCAATCATATGAAAAATCATTTTAATATTTTAAATAGATGGAAGATATATGCTGAACTCATAAAACTAGAAGGAGTTGTTGAGGTAGAAGGAGGTGCCTATGTTAGAGCACTAAAGACCGGAGACTATTTACGGAATATGGTAATTATGAAATGGCAATCGGGAGCTTTACCAATAGAGAAATGGAGATATTATTTGTCTACTGCGAAGTTTATTTGGTGTGCTCCGGGAATGACAATGCCTTTATGTCATAATATTTTAGAAGCTATGTCTGTTGGGGTAGTTCCTATATTAAATTATGAAGACTGGTTGAACCCATCATTGAAAGATGGTGAAAACTGCTTGGTGTATAAAAAGGAGGAGGATATGGAAAAAGTACTTAATAAGGCATTACAAATGAGCGCAGAGAATTATCAAAATATACAAACCAATGTAGTAAATTATTATAATGAATATTATAGTGTGTACGATTTTGATGCTGCACAGGGGCAAGATTTTATTATGCTTAATGAAACCATTGAAGATATTATTTAAAACAAAGCAATGACACATGAAATTTCTCATTATTACACATGTAGAGCACTCTAAGCATAGTGAACGATATTACGGTTATGCACCGTATATACGCGAAATGAATTTGTGGCTACAATATTGCGATGAGGTAGAAGTAATAGCTCCTTTGGAACAAAAAGAAGTTTCACCTATTGATATTCCTTATCAACATAATAAGATAACCTTTACAGAGGTTCCACTGTTTAATTTACTATCAATTAAAGAGTTGTTTTCTACCATTATAAAGGCACCCGGTATTTGTAGAGCTTTGTATAAAGGCATGAAACAAGCAGATCATATACATGTTAGGTGTCCGGGTAATATGGGGCTTTTAGGATGCATTATACAAATAGCATTTCCTAAAAAAAAGAAAACGGCTAAATATGCAGGTAATTGGGATTTACAAAGCAAGCAACCTTTTACCTATAAGCTACAACGAAAAATATTAAGAAATACGTTTTTAACTCGAAATATGCAGGTGTTGGTCTATGGAGATTGGAATGATAACACTAAAAATATCAAACCTTTTTTTACGGCTACTTACCATGAAAAGGATAAAAAAGAGATAGCAGATAAATCGTATTCTGGAAAATTGAACCTTATGTTTGTAGGGGCTTTAAGTGCAGGGAAACAACCTTTATATGTAATTGAACTAGCACAAAACTTACTAAAAAATGGTATTGATGTAAAGTTGGATGTTTACGGAGATGGTACACTAAGACCCGAATTAGAAAATTACATAGCAAATAATAACCTTTCAGAAGTAGTTACCCTAATGGGAAATAGAACCAAACAGGAAGTAGAGAGTTCATATCGTAACAATCATTTTATGATTTTGCCTTCAAAGAGTGAAGGGTGGCCAAAAGTAGTAGCAGAAGCGATGTTTTGGGGATGTATTCCGATAGCTACCAAAGTTTCTTGTGTACCTTATATGTTAAATGAAGGAAGACGAGGTATATTGTTAAACATGAACCTGAAAACAGATACCGAAAGTTTAGCCAAATTGATTGGTGATAAAGAAAAGTGTACTATCATGAGAAGTGAAGGGGCAAAATGGTCTAGAAACTATACCTTAGATTATTTTGATGAGGAGATTAAAAAACTTATGATGTAAGACTTATGCGAAGTGTACAACTGATAGATTCATTAGAACCGGGAGGTGCAGAACGTATGGCTGTAAACATAGCCAATGGATTTGCCAATAAAGGGGCGTTTTCTGGCTTGGTTACAACCAGAAAAGAAGGAGCCTTGCTAGATACGGTTTCTAATACAGTAGATTATCTGTTTTTAGAACGGGTCAAGGTATTGGATTTAAAAAGTATTCTTCTATTTAGGACTTATATTAAGCGGAACAAGGTTGAGGTTGTACACGCACACAGTAGCTCTTTCTTTATAGCTGTATTAACTAAACTTACGTTTTGTAGGTTTAAAATAGTTTGGCATGATCATTATGGTAAAAGTGATTTTTTAAGTGAACGCTCTTCTCGTGTTTTTACGTTGTGCAAATCCTTAATCAATAGTGTAGTTGTTGTAAATAAGAAGTTAGCGGATTGGAATAGAGATGTTGTTGGTTTTAAAAAGATAGAGATGATACCTAATTTTGTTACAGCAGTAGATACAGATGCAGTTACTAGATTAAAGGGAACTGTGTCTAAAAGAATTATTTGCTTAGCAAATTACCGTCCTCAAAAGGATCATTTAAATTTAATTAAAGCTTTTTCTTTAGTGCTAAAACAGTATACTGATTGGACGTTACACTTAGTAGGGAAAGATTTTAATGATGCATATTCTTTGCAGATAAATGCATTAATTGAAGAACTAAATTTAAGAAAATCAATTTTCTTATATGGTAGTGTACAAGATACGGGGCATGTTTTATCGCAAGCTACTATTGGGGTTTTAGCGTCTGAATCGGAAGGGTTACCTTTGGCGTTATTAGAATACGGATTAATGAGTTTACCTGTTGTTGTAACTAATGTTGGTGAATGTGGTAATGTGATTACGCATGAAAAGAATGGGTTGTTAGTTCCTTCGGGTAATGCAGATGCATTAGCAAAAGCATTAAGTTTTTTAATACAAAATGAAGATGTTCGGTTGCAATATGGGACAGTTTTTTCGCAACATGTAATGAAAAACCATGGTATTGTTGGTTATTTAGAAAGATTAGAAAAGGTATATGAACAAGCTTAGAGAACGTACAGGGAAATATTATACCGAAGTATTTTGGCTTCTGGTTCATATAGGCTTGGGTGTATTATTCTCTTATGCAAGACCGCTTGCAAAGCTGTTTGTTCCTATTCTTATCATTCAGGCTTTTGTTTATATTTTCCGAACTAAAAATAAAAACAATGAAGTACTGCTAATATGTTCATATCTGGCAGGAGCAGATGTTTTTATGAAAATGACTGGTGGACTGTTTTTTTCAGAATTGATGAAATACATGATTATTATTTTGATGATAATTGGAATGTTTTATCAAGGGATTAGCAAAAAAAGTTTCTGGTATATTTTATATGTAGTTTTGTTGTTTCCTGGTGTTTTCGTTTCGGGGATACATCCATTAAGTTTTGAAGCGGAGTTTAGAAAAGTGATTGCTTTTAATTTAAGTGGTCCTGTTTGTGCTGGTGTTTGTGCTATTTACTGTATGGATAAGGAAATTAGCTATAAGGAGATAAGTAAGATTTTGTACTGGTTTTTACTTCCAGTAATAGGTATGACAACCTATATGGCATTGTACAGATCTAATTTAACTACTGTGTTTTTAAATACAACCTCCAATTTTGAGGCATCAGGAGGGTATGGACCTAATCAGGTAAGTGTAATTTTAGGAGTGGGAGTTTTTATTTTACTTTTTCGGTATCTGCTTTGTTCGGAGTTTCTTTGGCTTAAAGTTTTGAATGCATGTTTACTGGGGTATTTAACCTACAGAGGTCTATTAACTTTCTCTAGAGGAGGAATGCTTACAGCACTTGCAGCAATAGTGCCTTTTGTTTTTTTTATTGTTAATTATGGAGGTGTAAAGATGAAGTCTAATGCAATAAAAACATTGGGAGGACTGAGTGTATTGTTGTTTCTTATATGGGGGTATTCTAATATTATTTCTAACGGATTATTAGAAAAACGATATAATAATGAGGATGCGTTGGGGCGAGAAAAAGAGGATGCTTTAGGAGGAAGAGAAGAGCTTATTTCATATGAGTTAGAAGCGTTTAATGAGAATCCGTTTTTAGGGATAGGAGTGGGAAATAATAAGTACTATAGAGAAGATGAGTCGGGTATAGAAGCAGCTTCGCATAATGAGATAACTCGAATAGTTGCAGAACATGGATTATTTGGTCTTTTCGCATTTTTCATACTATTTTTGACTCCTCTTGTTAGGTTTTGGGTAGTTCATAGGAATATTTTAGCAATGTCGTTTTTTATATTTTGGTTTTTAACTATAAATCATAATGCAACCAGAATATCAGCGCCTTTATTTTTATACGGATTATCTGTCATAACGCTATATCAGAAAAAGGATGAAGAACGTGAAAAAGAACGTACTGTACATAGGCAATAAATTGTCGGGTAAAGGAAAAACCGTTACTACTATCGAAGAGTTAGGAATGCGGTTAGAGAAAGATGGTTACCATATTTGGTATGCCTCATCCATAGAAAACAAAGTTTTACGAATGCTGGATATGGTTCTTGTTTTTTTTAAAAGAGTCTCGCAAACAGATATTGTTTTAATTGACACTTACAGTACATTTAATTTTTATTACGCAGTTATTATAGCGTTATTATGTAGCTTAAAAAAACTACCATACATTCCTATTTTGCATGGGGGAAATTTGGAAAATCGTTTAAGGAATTCACATAAATTATCGAAAAAACTTTTTAGTAAGTCGTATACAAACATAGCGCCCTCAAGATTTTTAGAAACTACTTTTAAAAAATATGGATATACAAATCTTACTTATATACCTAACGCTATAGAACTTACTAATTACCCGTTTAAAAAAAGAGAGTCAGTTTCTTGCAAATTATTGTGGGTACGTTCTTTTGCCTCTTTATATAATCCTGTAATGGCTGTAAAAGTTTGCGAGACCTTAATCGCAAGAGGGTATAAAGCTGAGCTATGTATGGTAGGACCAGATAAGGATGGAAGTTTAGAAACATGTAAATCATATGCTTTAAAAAATAATATTCCAGTGACTTTTACAGGATTGTTATCAAAACAAGAATGGATTGATTTATCTAAAGACTATGATGTATTTATTAATACCACAACCATTGATAATACCCCAGTAAGTGTTTTAGAAGCAATGGCTTTAGGCTTGCCGGTACTATCTACGAATGTAGGAGGTATCCCTTTTTTAATAGAACACGGGGAAAACGGTTGGTTAGTGGGTTCTAATCAAATAGAAGAAATGGTTGAGGGAGTGAAATATTTGTTAGATAATTCAGAAAAAATGAAGAGTATTACAGCTAATGCGAGAGCATTTGTTGAAGATATGGACTGGGAAGTAGTTAAATTAACGTGGAATAAGTTGCTACAATAGGGATGCGTATATTCAAATCAATATATAATTTAGGGGAACGATTTAGGAATCCTTCTTTGCATAAACATTTTTTGTTTTTAAAAGAGACAGAAAGGTGGAGTATGGAAGCACTTCAAAACTATCAGTTAAAGCAACTTAAAATATTGGTAAAGCACGCCTATGAAACGGTTCCTTATTACAAACAAAAATGGGATGAGCTAGGCATAACAAGCAGTCATATACAAACATTAAAGGATCTTGAGAAATTACCAGTACTTACCAAAAAGGAATTGTTGGCGAATGTAAATTACCTTCATAGTTCTAAGGAGTTTAAAAAGCAATTTAACGCTGTTACCTCGGGTACATCAGGTGATAGTTTGAAATTTTTAAGAGAAGAATCGGCAGATTCTTTTAATAGAGCCTCTATAAAAAGAGGATATAGCTGGTATGGGGTTCAACCTTGGGAATATAACGGATACTTTTGGGGGTTTAATTTTAGTGGTTTATCACAAGTAAAGACGAAGTTACTAGATGTTTTACAGAATCGATTTAGGCTATTTAGTTATGAAAATGATAATCTTAAAACATTTTGTAAAAAACTTCAAAAAGCATCTTATGTACATGGGTATTCTTCTATGATATACCAAACGGCTAAAATGATTTTGGAGAAAGATTTACCAAAGCCAACTAAATTGAAAATGGTAAAAGGGACTTCTGAAAAAATTTATGAAAGTTATAGAGATACGGTTGTTAAGGCTTTCGGAAAACCAATTATTAGTGAGTATGGAGCAACAGAATCTGGTATTATTGCTTTTGAATGTCCGTACGGGAACATGCACATTAATATGGAGGGTGTTATAGTAGAAGAAATAGAAAATCGGATTGTTATCACCAATTTGAGCCTTTTTAAATTTCCTATTATACGTTATGAACTAGGTGACTATATAGAACTGCTAGATACATCGGAGTTATGTACCTGTGGAATGAAGCATACTATCTTAAAAGAAGTAACGGGGCGCATAGGTGAGGCAGTAAGAGGTGTAGAAAATGAATATCCAAGTTTATATTTCTATTATATTTTTAAAAATTTAGCAACTCATAATAAATTAAAGCTCACGTACTATATCGAACAGCATAAGAAGGGAGAACTTTTATTTTATATAGAAGAAGAAATAACAACTAACCAAGTAAAGTTACTGGAAAAAGAAATAGATAAGTATTTCAAGGGTGATGTAGTTTATTTCATCGAAAAAGGAAATGGGGAAAGCAAAAGAAATGGTAAAATTAAAAGTTTTAAATCTTATATTTGACCCCTATGTCATCAACAAAGAGTAATATCCATCTTGAATTATCTGAACGGATTATATTATTAAGAATATTTGATAATGTATTTATCCTGTTTGGGTTGATTTTGGTTGGTGAAATTTTTCAATTTGATTATTTTCTAATCAGTTCTACCAACTGGTATTGGGTGTTTGTGTTACTTCTGTATTACAATGTTTTTGCAACAGTTTTAGAGATGTATAATCTGCAAAAAGTAGCTAAATCAGATCAAATAATACAGAATGTTTTAGTAGTGGCTTCTTTAACCACATTGTTTTTTCTTTTAACGCCATACTATACACCGGTATTACCGGATAACCGTATGCAGTTGATTTATTTTTATTTGGCGGTAACTATGTCGTTAATGTCTTGGAGGTATTGTTATGTGTTTTTTGTGTCGTCTCCTAGATTTTACAAAACTATATTACTGGTAGGTACTGCTTCTGAAGTAGAATTAATGGTAAAAACCATTACTAATGATGCTTTAACCTTTGTAATAACAGGAGCCGTAATTACTGATAATTCGGAGTTAAAAGATGTAAAAGTTACTATTATTCCTTTTGATAAGCTATTTCAAACAGTTGGAGAACAAAAGGTTTCAGAAGTGATAGTAGCTTCAAACAGTAAAGTAGAATTTCCTGAGCAAATAGTAGATGTACTTATTCGATTGTTAGAAAAAGGTGTGCCGATTAAAGAGTATACTCATGTTTATGAAGATCTTACAAATAGAGTTCCGGTACAATATGTTGGTAAAGATTTTTATAAATACTTTCCTTTTAGTAGAAGTAATCAAAACCGCTTGTATTTATTCTTTAGTAGGTTATTAGACATCTTATTATCTTTTATAGGTTTAATAGGGTTGTTAATATGTTTTCCTGTTATTATCATAGGTAACTTAATAGGGAATAGAGGACCATTGTTTTATGTACAAGAGCGTGTGGGTAAGAATGGAGAGTATTTTAAAATAATTAAATTGCGAAGCATGGTGGTTGATGCTGAAAAACAGGGTGCTGTTTGGGCGCAACAAAATGACCCGAGAATCACACTTTTTGGAAATTTTTTAAGAAAGTCGAGATTAGATGAAATGCCTCAGTTTATTAATGTTCTTAAAGGTGAAATGAGTATGATTGGTCCTAGGCCTGAAAGACCTGTGTTTGTAAGAGATCTTTCAAAAGTAATACCTTTTTATGAAGTTAGACATATGATAAAACCAGGGGTTACCGGTTGGGCTCAGGTAAGCACAGAGTATGGAGCATCTGAAGAAGATAGCTTAAAAAAATTGCAATACGATTTATATTATATTAAGCATAGAAGTGCTTTTATGGACATAAATATTATTTTTAAAACACTTAGTACCATCCTATTTTATCGTGGTAGATAAATAATATTTATGTTAGTTATAATTTGCGTAAAACAATATCTTATCTAAAATAGAGTTTATATATCTGATGAAAAGTAAGATATTTGCTAAAATTTGAATCGTTGAGAAATCCATTTTTCCTTATTTTAATACTATTTACAGCTTCATTTGCTTTTGGGCAAACTACTAAATATTCAAATGAGTTTATGAATATTGGGGTAGATGCTAGAGCTTTTGGAATGGCTAATGCTGTAGTTGCACATACCGATGATGTAAATTCGGGATACTGGAATCCTGCAGGATTAATACATCTTGAAGATAAGCAAATAGCGTTAATGCATGCTGCTTATTTTGCTAATATAGCCCAGTATGATTACGTTGGTTTTGCTATGCCTATAGATCATTATAGTGCTTTAGGGGTGTCTTTTATTAGGTTTGGAGTAGATGATATTATGAATACGACTCAATTAATAGATTCGCAAGGTAATATTGATTATGATAGAATCTCATTATTTTCTGCGGCTGATTACGGAGTTGTTTTCTCTTATACACGTAAGCCGGTAACTAATGATTATCTTTCTTATGGGGGAAATGCCAAAGTAATTAGACGAGTAATTGGTGATTTTGCAAGTTCATGGGGTTTTGGGTTCGACTTAGCTTTGCAGTATCAAAGAGACGATTGGTCTTTTGGGGTTATGTTGCGTGACATTACTACCACCTATAATACATGGCAAATTGATGAAGATATTTTTGATGGGGTAAGTGATCAGATTCCAGAACAAGAAATACCTGAGACTACCGAGGTTACTTTACCCAAGGCTCAAATTGGGGTGAGTAGAAAATTTGTTTTCAATTTTGATTATACCTTATTGGCTGAGGTAGATTTAAATATGAGATTTGCAGAAACCAACGATATATTTTCGTCTGAAAGTGTAAGTATGACTCCTGCAGTTGGTTTTGAGTTTGGTTATAGAGATATGGTTTTTGTAAGAGCTGGGGCTGGTAACTTTCAAAATGAATTGCAATTAGACGGATCTGAAAATATGAGTTTTCAGCCTAATATTGGTGCTGGTTTCCGTTATAAAAGTATTCAGGTAGATTATGCGTTAACAGATATAGGAGATCAAAGTGCGGCAATTTATTCAAATGTTTTTTCTGTTAGGGTAGATTGGAAATTATTTAGGTAACTTGCAGATTATATAGAAGTACTATACCCAATGAAAAACTCTTATGTACTAGCACTGTTATCAGGTGTTTTGTTAGCTATGTCATGGCCGACATATGGCGTATCCCTTTTTATTTTTATTGCTTTTGTACCTTTATTGTTAGTAGAAAATTCCATTAGAACTTCTAATGTTAAAAGGAAAAAGAGAAAGGTATTAGCAAATGCTTACGTTACTTTTTTTGTTTGGAATATTTGCACTACTTGGTGGATCTATTATTCAACCGCAATAGGTATGGTGTTTGCTGTGGTAGTTAATTCACTTTTAATGGCGTTGATATTTTTGTTATATCATGTTGTTGCTGCTAGAGTTTCTAGCAAAATATACTATATTTTTCTTCCGGCCATTTGGATAGCTTTTGAGAAATTTCATCTGAACTGGGATTTTTCATGGCCATGGTTAAATCTAGGAAATGTTTTTGCTACGTCAACCAACCTAATTCAATGGTATGAATATACCGGAAGTTTTGGTGGCTCTCTATGGGTTTGGGTAGTGAATATTATATTTTTTAAAGGACTTTTACTGTACCTTGATAAAAGAGCGCTTAAAGCTATTCAAAAACCATTGATTAAAGGACTTTTATTTATAGCAGTTCCAGTGATTATTTCTCTTGCTATAAAATTAAATTACGAAGAAAAAAACGATCCGTTATCTGCTGTTATACTCCAACCAAATATAGATCCATACGCAGAGAAGTATGATATGACCAATACTGATATTAGCAGATTACTTATAAAATTAGCCGCTAAAAATGTAGATAGTACTACTGATATAATTATTGCTCCTGAAACGGTTTTTGCCGAAAATACGCCCCTTAAAAGATATGAAAGGATAATGGCATTTTATCAGTTTCGAAAATTTTTAAGAGCCTATCCTAAGGCTCATTTTTTAGGAGGTATTTCACTTTATGAAATCGTCAAAGATGAAAGTAAAATTACGTATCAGTCAAACAAACTAAAGGACGGTGTTTGGTATAACGATTTTAACTCTGCCTTTTTGCTTGGTACTGATACCGATAGCATACCTTTGTATCATAAATCTAAGTTAGTAGTAGGAGTAGAAAACTTTCCTTATAAATGGTTGTTTGAGCCCATTTTTGGTGATATGATGTTAGATTTAGGAGGAACCGTGGCTATGAAGACCACACAAGAAGATAGAACTCCTTTTACAACAGATACCTATAGTGTTGCCCCTGTAATATGTTACGAATCGGTATATGGTGAGTTTGTGTCTAAATATGTATATAATGGAGCTGAGTTTTTGGCTATTATAACGAATGATGCTTGGTGGAGTGATACTCAGGGACATAAGCAACATTTAGCATATGCATGCTTACGAGCTATAGAGACTAGAAGAAGTGTTATAAGAAGTGCTAATACAGGTATTTCGGCAATTATAAATCAAACGGGTGAAATAGAAAAAACATTGCCTTATTTAGCGCAAGGGGCAATAAAAGGTAGTGTTAATCTTAATAAGCAACTAACATTTTATGTGAAATATGGTGATTATATTGCACGTATAGCCGTATTTTTTAGTGTTGTTATCTTCTTATCAGCTTTTGTTAGAAGAAGAAATACCTAAGTTTGTAGTTATATTTTAATTAGTTGTTTACAATGAGAAAACATATTCCTAACCTTATTACACTTTTAAATTTATTTAGCGGATGTATAGCTGTAATTTTCGCTGTAAACGATGATTTGGAGTATGCGGCATATTTTGTGTTTTTAGGTATCTTTTTTGACTTTTTTGATGGTTTTGCGGCGCGTGCCTTAAAAGTGCAATCAGAGCTTGGTTTACAGCTTGACTCGTTGGCAGATATGGTTACTTCGGGGGTAGTGCCGGGTATTGCCATGTATCAAATGCTGCAATGGAGTACCGGAGATGTGGTGCCAACTACTATGACGGAGACCATGGCATGGAAGGAATTTAATTTTTTACCGTTATTTGGTTTGCTTATAACGCTGGCTTCTGCGTATCGATTGGCTAACTTTAATATTGATACAAATCAGACCAATTCATTTATAGGATTACCTACTCCTGCAAATACATTGCTCATATTATCCTTTCCGTTAATATTGCAATTTGAAAACGGGGAAGGGTTACATGAGTTTGTTTTAAACAAGTGGTTTTTAATCATATTAACGTTGGTGTCATCTTATATGCTTAATGCAAAGATTCCGTTATTTGCTCTTAAGTTTAAGACTTGGGGTTTTAGAACTAATGCAGTGCGCTATATTTTCTTGTTTTTATCGGTTTGTATGATTGCAACGATGCAGTATTTGGCAATTCCGTTTATTATTATTTTATATGTTGCTTTATCAATAATTGTTAAATTGATAAAATGGTAATATATGGCTGGAGGTAAAGGAAAGGATAAAGAGCATCCGTTAAAACCTTTAGGGGTAACTCCTAAAAAGGATATTGCAAAGCGTGAAACTAAAACAAATACAGCAGCAAAGAATGCAGTAAAAAAAAGAACTCCACAAAAAAGAAATACGACTAAGAAGAAGAAAACGGAAAGACGTTTTTCATTTGGAAAACACATTATTTTTCCAATTTTTCTGATCGCTTTTTTATATGGATTATGGCATTATCGATATGCACTTTATTACTTTATAGAGAAGAAAGTTGAAAAGCGTTATGAAATTTCCTTAACAGATGAGATGCGTATTTATGATGTATTGAATCGACACAATAACCATTTGTACGGTTTAGATATTTCGCATTATCAGGGGAGCATTGACTGGTCTGAATCGTTAAAAATTCAGGATAGTTTTCCGGTTTCTTTTGTGTTTGTTAGAGCTACAGCGGGAAAGGATTTAGAAGACAGAAAGTTTAAAGAGAATTGGAAGGCTTTAAAAGAGCATGGTATTATGAAAGGAGCTTATCATTATTATCGACCCAATGAAAACTCGATACAACAAGCTATAAATTTTATAAATACAGTAAGTTTAAAAAAAGGAGATTTACCTCCCGTTTTAGATATAGAGAATGTTCCTTCTACACAGTCTATAGATAGCCTTAAATTAGGACTTAGACGTTGGCTAAATCGTGTTGAAAATCATTACAAAGTGAAACCTATTATTTATAGTGGGGAAGATTTCTACAACCGGTTTTTGTATGAAGACTTTGAAGAGTACACCATCTGGATAGCGAATTATAATTTTTTTGTGGAGCGTATAGAACCCGACTGGCACTTTTGGCAGTTTACAGATAAAGCCACCGTACCAGGATGCAGAGAGCCGGTAGATGTAAACGTTTTTAATGGAGATTCTTTAAAGCTTAAAAAGCTAATACTTAAATAAGATCTTTTTAAAAATAAATAAGGGATCATGAATTATTGAAGTCATGATCCCTTATTATCTGTATTGTACTTAAAAAAGAAATTAAAACTCTAATTTCTTTTTACGTAATTCAAAGTTTTGGCCAAGGTATACTTTACGAACCATTTCATCTGCAGCAAGATCTTCTGGTATACCGGCTTTTAAAATACTACCTTCAAACATCAGATAGGAGCGCTCTGTAATAGCTAAAGTTTCCTGTACGTTATGGTCGGTAATTAAAATACCAATATTTTTATTTTTAAGCTGTGCAACAATACGCTGAATATCTTCTACAGCAACTGGGTCAACCCCTGCAAAAGGTTCATCAAGTAAAATAAAACTTGGGTCGGTGGCCAAGGCACGGGCAATCTCAGTTCTACGTCGTTCCCCACCCGATAACAAATCACCTCTGTTTTTTCTAATATGGTTTAAGCTAAACTCGTCAATTAGCGCGTCCATTTTTTTAATCTGTTCCGCTTTAGAAAGTTTGGTTAACTGAAGCACGCTCATAATGTTATCTTCAATACTCATTTTTCTAAAAACAGATGCTTCCTGCGCCAAATAACCAATTCCGTTTTGAGCACGTTTGTACATTGGGTAGTTGGTTATTTCTTTATCGTCTAGGTAAATTTTTCCTCCGTTGGGTTTAATAAGTCCAACAATCATATAGAAAGAGGTAGTTTTTCCGGCACCGTTTGGGCCTAATAAACCAACAATTTCTCCTTTGTTAACTTCTAAAGAAATTCCTTTAACTACTTTTCGCCCTTTATAGGCTTTCATTATATTATCTGCTCGTAACTTCATGCTTTTAATAAAAGTGTTGTAAAAGTAACTTTTTATTCTGTTTTTTCCTGTAGGGCATCCCAAAATTCGTAAGCTCTTCTTAGGTGAGGTATTACAATTGTACCTCCTACTAGTGTAGCTATGCTTAAGGCTTCTATTACTTCCTCAGAAGTAAGTCCGGATTCTTTACACGATTTTAAATGATACTTCACACAGTCATCACAGCGCAATACTGTAGAAGCTACCAAACCTAATAACTCTTTGGTTTTTACATCTAAAGCACCTGCTGCAAAGGCGTTGGTATCCAGATTAAAGATTCTTTTAATAATTTTGTTATTGTCATTTAGAATACGGTCGTTCATTTTAGACCTGTATGCATCAAATTCTTCAACTAAATCGCTCATTATTTATTTTTCATTTTCTTTTTATCTCTCTTCAAAACGTATGCCGAAATAAATATACTTACCTCATAAAGTATAAGAATAGGTATAGATACTATAATTTGACTAGCAACATCGGGTGGTGTTATAATAGCTGAAACCAATAAAACCACTACAATAGCATGCTTTCTGTAGGTTTTTAAAAACTCAGGGGTTACCAATCCTATTTTGGTAAAGAAATAGATAATAATAGGTAACTCAAAAATAACTCCTGATGCTAATACAGACGATCTTACAAGGGCAACATAAGAGTCTAATTTAATAATGTTCTGTACTTGGTTATTTACATGATAGGAGCCAAAAAAGTTGATAGATAGCGGAGAAATTAAAAAATAGCCAAAGGCAGCTCCGGTAAAAAATAGAAGGGAAGTAACAAAAATAAATCCTCTCGCATTTTTACGTTCTTTTTCATATAATCCAGGGCTAATAAATTTCCATAATTCATAAACAAGAAAAGGAAAGCCAATTACAACACCTGTCCAGATAGAAGTCCACATATGGGCTGCAAACTGTCCGGCCATATCGGTGTTTTGTAATTTAAAATCTAGTTTGTTTGTACAGAAAGTATCGTCAAATCCTAAAAATTTAGATATATAACAAAAGAATTTATAGGTAACAAAATCAGGGTCTTTTGGACCTAAAATAATGATTCCAAAGATGAAGTCTTTCATTATAAAGGCTATAACTGCAATAATTAATACAGCAATTATAGATCTGATAATGTGCCATCTAAGTTCTTCTAGATGGTCTAAAAACGACATTTCATCTGCGGGTTTTTTGGGTTGTCTTGCCATTATAAAATTCCTTCTTTAATAAGATCGTGAAGATGAATAACACCAATGTATTGGTTGTTTTCTTCTACTAAAAGTTGTGTTATGTCGTTTTTTTCCATGAGTTCTAATGCATCTACCGCAAGTTCTCCGGCTTGAATTCTTTTAGGGTTGGCAGACATTATATCTTTTGCTTTTAACGAGCCAATATTATCATGCTTGCTCAACATTCGTCGGATATCCCCATCGGTAATTACACCAATAATACGATTTTCTTCTATAACGGCTGTTATTCCTAAAAGTTTTTCCGATATCTCTACGATGGCATCTTTAATACTGGTTTCTGGATTAACTTGAGGAATTAAATTTCCGGCTGCAATGTCTCTAACTCGCAAGTATAATTTTTTACCTAAGGCTCCTCCAGGATGATATTTGGCAAAATCATTACTACTAAAACCTCTCATTTCTAGTAAACAAACTGCCAGCGCATCTCCCATCACCAATTGCGTAGTAGTACTGGTAGTAGGAGCAAGGTTATTAGGGCATGCTTCTTTCTCTACATGAGCATGTAATACATAGTCGGATTGAGTACCTAAGAACGAACTTTTATTAGCGGTAATGGCAACCAATGTATTGGAGCCATTTTTTAATAGCGGAACTAAAACCTTAATTTCTGGTGTATTACCACTTTTAGAAAGGCAGATAACCACATCGTCTTTTTGAATAATTCCAAGGTCACCATGAATGGCGTCTGCGGCATGCATAAAGATTGAAGGGGTACCAGTAGAGTTTAGTGTAGCCACAATTTTATTGGCAATAATAGCACTTTTACCTACTCCGGTAACTACCACACGACCCTTCGATGCATAGATGAGTTTTACCACTTCAGCAAATTTTTTATCTACCAGTGACATTAAATTTTGAACTGCTTTGTATTCATTTTCAATTGTTTTTTTAGCAGTTGCAATAATGGATTCTATATCGTTCAAAATTAATCGGTTTTTTCTATTTGTATAAACTGAATAATGTGTTATCTTTATTAGTGCAAATGTATGTAAAATAGTAAAAAGATAGCATGAGTTTAGTTGAAATTGACTTGCATAAGGCGCTTAAACATTATTTCGGATTTAGTAAGTTCAAAGGACTACAAGAAGAGGTTATAAACAGTATTGTGTATAAAAATAATACGTTTGTTATAATGCCTACAGGAGGTGGTAAATCGTTATGTTATCAGCTACCTGCGCTTGTACAAGAAGGAACGGCCATTGTAGTTTCTCCGTTAATTGCTCTAATGAAGAATCAGGTGGATGCCTTACGAGGTATTTCTTCGGAAGAAGGTATAGCCCATGTGCTAAATTCTTCTCTGAACAAAACAGAAATTAAAAAGGTAAAGAGCGATATTGTCGATGGTGTCACCAAATTATTGTATGTAGCACCAGAATCATTGACTAAAGATGAGAATATTGAGTTTTTACGATCTGTTAAAATTTCGTTTGTGGCTATTGATGAAGCCCACTGTATTTCGGAATGGGGACATGATTTTAGACCTGAATACAGAAACCTTAGAAATATAATTAAACGTTTAGGAGAAGATATTCCGATTATTGGTTTAACTGCTACGGCTACACCAAAAGTTCAGGAAGATATTCTTAAGAACTTAGGAATGAGTGATGCAAATACTTTTAAGGCATCATTTAATAGACCTAATTTATATTATGAAGTACGTCCTAAAACCAAGAATGTAGATGCAGATATTATTCGTTTTGTAAAGCAGAATGCAGGTAAATCGGGTGTAATTTACTGTTTAAGCAGAAAACGGGTAGAAGAACTTTCACAGGTATTGCAAGTAAATGGTGTTTCGGCAGTTCCGTATCATGCAGGTTTAGATGCCAAAACAAGAGCTAGACATCAGGATATGTTTTTGATGGAGGAGGTAGACGTAGTTGTTGCTACCATTGCTTTTGGTATGGGTATTGACAAGCCAGATGTTCGTTTTGTAATTCACCATGATATTCCTAAAAGTATAGAAAGTTATTATCAGGAAACCGGACGTGCAGGACGTGATGGAGGAGAAGGGCATTGTTTGGCATTTTATGCCTATAAAGACATAGAGAAATTAGAGAAATTTATGTCGGGCAAACCAGTAGCAGAGCAAGAAATTGGTCATGCTTTATTACAGGAAATGGTTGCCTATGCCGAAACCTCTATGTCTAGAAGAAAATTCATTCTTCATTACTTTGGGGAAGAATTTGATCATGTGAATGGAGAAGGGGCAGACATGGATGATAATGTAAGAAACCCTAAGAAAAAGAATGAGGCTAAAGATGATGTGGTTATCTTAATAGATATTGTTAAAAAGACAAAGCAAAAATATAAGCCAAGAGAAATTGTAAATACCTTAGTAGGTAAGGTAAATGCCTTAATAAAGTCGCATAGAACAGATGATCAACCATTCTTTGGAGTTGGCAAGCATCAAGATTCTAAGTATTGGATGGCTTTAATAAGACAAGTATTAGTTGCGGGATATTTGAGAAAGGATATAGAAACTTATGGAGTATTGTTCTTAACCAAAAAAGGGGAAGGCTATTTAGAAAATCCTATCTCGTTTATGATGACAGAGGATCATACCTATAGCGAAGAGATAGATGATTCTATTGTTACAGCTGGCAAGGGTTCTGGCGCGGGTGCTGATGAACAATTACTTACCATGCTTAAAGATCTTCGAAAAAAGGTAGCTAAGAAATTAGGTGTTCCACCATTTGTGGTTTTTCAGGATCCGTCTTTAGAGGACATGGCTTTAAAATATCCTATGACGGTTGAAGAGCTAAACGCTGTTCATGGTGTAGGAGAAGGAAAAGCTAAAAAGTATGGTAAAGATTTTGTGAAATTTATAGCTCAGTATGTTGATGATAATGATATTGTAAGACCAGATGATTTAGTTGTAAAAAGTACCGGGGCAAACTCATCTTTAAAATTATTTATTATTCAGAGTGTAGATAGAAAATTATCTTTAGAAGATATTGCTTCTGCCAAAGGTCTTGAAATGAATAATTTTATTAAGGAGATGGAACAGATTGTTTATAGCGGTACTAAGCTTAATATAGATTATTGGATAGATGACATATTAGATGAAGACCAACAAGAAGAATTACACGATTACTTTTTGGAAGCCGATACTGATAAAATAGCTGTGGCAATGGATGAATTTGACGGAGATTATGAAGATGAAGAAATTCGTTTATACCGAATTAAGTTTATAAGTGAAGTAGCTAACTAGTTGAATGATTTATATAACTAAAAAACCTCGCAATTGCGAGGTTTTTTTATATCGTGAAAAATTAAAATGCTTATAACGTAGCAAATAATTGTTCCATTTTTTCTCTTTCTTCATCGGCTAATGCTGGGTCAACTAAAATTCTTCCACTGTGCTCATCAGTAATGATTTTTTTACGAGCAGAAATTTCCATCTGAATTTGTGGTGGAATAGTAAAGAATGATCCTCCTGAAGCCCCTCTTTCAATAGATACTACAGCTAAACCATTTTTAACACTACCTCTAATTCTTTTGTAAGCAGTAACAAGTCTACCTTCAATTAATTCTTGATATTCATTAGACTTGTCAATTAACGATTGCTCTTCTTTTTCAGTTTCAGCTAAAATAGCATCTAACTCATCTTTCTTATGTTGTAAGTGAGTTTCTTTATCAGATAGATGCTCTTTAGTTTTAGAAATTACCTCTTTTTTCTGTTCTACTTGAGCTTTAAATTCTCTAATGTGCTTTTCGGCCAATTGAATTTCTAATTCTTGATATTCAATTTCTTTAGTGATAGAGTTGTATTCTCTGTTATTTCTAACATTTTTTTGTTGCTCGTTGTATTTTTTAATTAAAACTTTAGCTTCCTCAATTAAATTTTTTCTATTTGTTATCTCGTCGCTAAGAGTTTCTAATTCGCCGTTAAGCTTTTGCATACGTGTTTTTAAACCTTCAACTTCGTCTTCAAGATCTTCAACCTCTAAAGGCAGTTCCCCACGTACATTTCGTATCTCATCAATTCTGGAGTCTATTAATTGTAAATCATAAAGTGCTCTCAGCTTCTCTTCTACGGTAACTTCTGTTTTTTTTGTCATGTCTTATAAATACTTGATGGGATTCGTATTTGTTGTTGATAAAATGATTGCAAAATTATGAAATTTTTTCTTAAGTTGCTCAACTAACAGATTTTTTGTAAACTGCTCGCTTTCATAATGCCCAATATCTGCAATAACTATCTTATTTTCAGCTTTATAAAATTCGTGATATTTAACGTCTGCGGTTATATAAACATCGGCTTCTACTCCAATTGCGTTATCAATAGCAAAAGCTCCACTACCACCAAGCACAGCCACTTTCTTAATTGGTTTGTTCAATAACGCAGAATGTCTAATACAGGAAACGTTCATCTTTTCTTTTAAAAAAAGCATAAATTTTATTTCTTCCATAGCTTCTGGTAATTCACCAACCATTCCCATTCCAATATGTTGATTCATGTTTTCAAGAGTTGTTATCTCGTAAGCAACCTCTTCGTATGGGTGAGAAGCGAATAAAGCCTGTAAGATGCCTTTTTCTACATGTTTTGGGTAGGTAATACCTATTTGGGTTTCTTTTTCAAAATGAAGTACTCCTTTTGTACCTGTTTGAGGATTAGAAGATTCGTTACCTTTAAAGCTTCCTGTTCCATCTACATTAAAGCTACAGTTGTTATAATTTCCTATACTACCACCACCTGCATTAAAAAGAGCTTGCCTTACCAATTCTGCATTAGCTATAGGAACAAAGGTGGTAAGTTTTTTAATAGTGCTTTTTTGAGGTATTAAAACCGATCTGTTTTCAAGTCCAAGTACATTACATATAGTTCCGTTTACACCGTCAAACATATTATCCAATGCTGTGTGCATTGCGTAAATGGCAATATTGTTTTGTATGGCTTTAATAATCACTCGCTCTACGTAATTTTTACCAGTAATTTTTTTTAGCCCTGAGAAAATAATTGGGTGGAAACTAACAATAAGGTTGCATTTTTTTTCAATAGCCTCATCAACAACTGCTTCAAGAGTGTCTAAGGTTACTAATACTCCAGTTACTTTGGTGCTACGGTTACCAACTAATAAGCCTACGTTATCAAAGCCTTCAGCGTAGCTTAAGGGAGCCAATGTTTCAATATGGTCAATAATATTTTGTACAGTCATTTTTGAGAATCTTAAGGTACAAAAATAATTTTTTTTATGAACGCTTAAAATAAGCTACTTTCGTTTATTATTAAGAATTATGAAAATACTCAGATGGTTACTTTTTCCTGTTTCGGTAATTTACGGATATATCGTATGGACAAGGAATTTGTTTTATGATAAAGGTGTGTTCCAAAGTAAATCTTATAATTTTCCAATTATAGCTATTGGTAATATAAGTGTTGGGGGTACGGGTAAAACACCTATGACAGCTTATGTTATAAAGCAATTTATAAAAGAACGCACCGTTGGAGTATTAAGTAGAGGTTATAAAAGGCAGTCTGAAGGTTTTGTTCTGGCCGATGAACATACAACTGCTGCAATTATTGGAGATGAACCATTTCAGTTGTATAGCGATTTTCCTGAAGCTACCGTTGCTGTTGATGCGAATAGACAAAACGGAATTGCTACTTTAGAGAAGTTAGGTGTGTTACCAGAAGTTTTGTTGTTAGACGATGCTTTTCAGCATCGAAAAGTAAAGGCGGGTTTTTATATGTTGCTTACCACTTATAATCAATTGTATGTAGATGATTTTATGTTGCCAACAGGAAACTTAAGAGATACAAAAAATCAGGTAAAAAGAGCAGATTGTATAGTGGTAACAAAGTGTCCTGATGATTTTTCTGAGGAAAAAAAACAACAGGTGCTAAAAAAGCTTGCTACTGTTAAGCCCGTTTATTTTTCAAAAATAGGTTATAGTAATACTGTTTATAAGGTTAAAGAACAGCTTGAATTAGAAGACTTAAAAGAAAGGAGCTTTACGTTGGTTACTGGAATAGCAAAGCCAGCGTATTTGGTGGCTTATTTAAAAAATGCTGGACTTCATTTTGAACATTTATCCTATTCAGATCATCATAATTTTACAGATCAGGAGGTGCAAACCTTAAGAAGCAAGGAACTTATTATTACAACACAAAAAGATTATGTAAGGTTGCAGGATAAACTTGATAATATATTTTATTTACCTATAGAAACTTTATTTATTGATGGAGAACAAGCGTTTGTATTTCAATTACACGATTTTGTATCAAAATGGGATAATTAATTTAATCTAAGATTTTTAAGAATATTTTCAGCTATTTTTCTGTAGAATTCATCGGGCTTAAATGGCTTAGTTACAATGTCATTACAGCCTGCTTCATAGAAATCGTCTGTGTTTTCATCTAAAGAGATAGCGGTTAAGGCAATAATAGGTACTTCATCATTGAATTTTCGAATCTCTTTGGTGGCTTTTAAACCACTAATACCTGGCATATGAATATCCATTAGTATGGCATCGTAGTTGTTATTTTTAGCCTTTTCTATAGCAATGTATCCATCATCCGCAATATCGCAAGAAATGTTTTTCTGAAGTAACATTTTCTTTGTAATTACTTGGTTAATCTTATTATCTTCAACTAATAATAAGTGAAGGTTGTTAATTATTTCATCGGTATTAATTTCATCTCCAATGTGTTCACGTCTAATTTCAATATCTTTTGCTTTTTCAAACTCAATATCAAAATAGAAGTTACTTCCTTCGCCTATCTTACTACTAAGATTAATTTCGCTTTTTAATAATTCTAACAAACTCTTTACAATATTAAGCCCTAAACCGGTACCACCATATTTACGGTTAATTTGAATAGATCCTTGAGAAAAGCTTTCAAAGATGTTTTTTTGTACCTCCTCAGAAATACCTATACCATTATCCACTACCTCGAAATGAATAGTAGAGTGTGTATCGGTTTCTTTAATCGTTTCCGCTAATAAGATAATTTTACCATTCTCTGTAAATTTAAGCGCGTTTCCTAGAAGGTTTATAAAAATTTGAGATAATTTTAAAGGATCCCCAATTAGCTGAGCCGGAATGGTATTGTCTATTTTAAGTTCTATAGTGTTGTTACTTTCTTTAGAAGTTTGATTTAAAGAATTAATAACATCTGACATTATTTCTTCAAGATAAAACGGTACATTTTGTATAGTAAGCTTTTTTGCCTCTATTTTATTTATTTGAAGAATATCATTTATAAAAGTAAGCAAATATTCTCCTGAAAACTTTAATGATTTTAAATGCTCTTTCTGATTTTCAGTTGGGTTTTCTTGCAGTAACAAATGTGTTAATCCGGTAACTGCATACAATGGTGTTCTTAATTCGTGACTTACTGTTGATAAAAACTGAGTTTTAGCTTTCATCGCTTTTTCAGCCTTTTCTTTCGCTCTTAATAACTCGTTATTTTTTTTAACCAATAACTCATTCGTTTTTAACTTTATCTTGTTATTTCTGTATAAAGAAACTGTAAGTAACGAAATAATAATTAGTAAGGCTGAAGTGAAAATAGAGGTTAGGTTAGACTTGCTAAGCTTTTCGTTATTTTCTCTGTTTTGCTCATTATACGAGGCTATTAATTTATTTTTATAATCTATTTCAGATTGATCTACAATAGATTCATTTTTAATTAATTGATTGGAATCATAATTTTCAGAAAGCTTGTTCTGGTATTTTTTAGAAAAATCTAAAGCTGATTTAAAGTTGCCGTTTTCTTCAGCAATAGAACTTTCTAGTTTTAACGTGTTTAGTAATATTTCTTTGAAATTGAAAATTTCTGCATATTCCTGCGCCTTTTCAGCATTCTCTTTTGCTTTTATAATTTGATGAAGGTCTAAATATGCAATTGCTAGTTCTAAGTAAATTTTGCTAGATATATAATCTTGCTCGTATTTATTATTAAGCGGTAGGGCCTTTTCAAAATTTCTAATAGCTTTTTTGCTCCTGTTGTTAAGTTTATTCCAAAGCCCTTTTGTGTAATATAAATTAGACTCTAAATCCTTTAATTTATATTGTTGAATAAGTTTTTTACACTCATTTAAAGAGGAGACTATTTTATTACGAACAGATGGAGTTCCAATAGAAATTAAGATTTGTGTTTTACAAAGCTTAGCTAATATAAGTTCATAAGGTGTGTTACTGTTAAGAAATTCTTCTTCAGCAAGAGTAATAAATTCTAATGCTTGCTTATGTCTTTCAAGGTTGTTGTGTATTTTGGCTAGCGATAAATGCCCTAGACCTGCGTAAAATTCACCTTGCTTTTCATCTGATAACTCTAAAAGAAAATTAGCTTTTTCTATAGCTAACCCATAGTTGCCTTGATTCTTGTAAAGAAATATATCTGAGATTAATAGAGGAATGCTGTCATGCGAGCTTTGGTAGCCAAAACTTCGCATAATTGTAAAAAATAAGAATATAAAAACAGTATTTCTTAATCGGATAATCCTCATATTATAATTAAAAGGATTCCAAATATAATAATATTATGAGATATAAGTGATTAAGTTGATAATTCTATTTGAATATCCTACTTCATTATCGTACCAACCAATAATTTTTACCATTTTATCTATTACAGATGTCATTTCAGCATCAAATAAACAAGAATGTGAGTTGTTTAACACATCTATTGAAACTATAGGATCTTCTGTATATTGTAGATATCCTTTAAGGTAGGTTTCAGAAGCCGATTTAAAAGCTTGATTAATCTCCTCAATGGAAATTTCTTTTTTAACGTTAAAAGTAATGTCTGTCATAGAGCCATCGGGTACAGGTACTCTAATACCGCATCCTCCCATTACATTGTGTAGCTCTGGGAAAATTTTAGTTAATGCTTTAGCGGCTCCGGTAGTGGTAGGCACAATTGATTGCCCGGCAGCGCGTGCTCTTCTTAAATCTTTATGAGGTTGATCGTGTAAACTTTGATCTGTGGTATATGAGTGAATAGTTGTAATATAGGCTTGTTCAATACCACATAAGTCTTTTATAACTTTAATCATCGGAGCTGCATTATTGGTCGTACAACTCGCATTTGAAATAATATCTTCTGAGCCGTCTAAAATATCATGATTTACACCTAGTACAACCATTTTAATACTGTCATCTTCTGGGGGTACTGATAAAATTACCTTTTTGGCTCCGTTCTTTAAATGATTCTCTAATAAAGGTCGGGTTTTGTGTTTTCCGGTAGCTTCTATAACAATATCAATATTATAAGGAGTCCAGTCAATATTGTCAATGGCACGTTCATTAAGAAGCGGAATTTTGGTGCCATTATTTATAATATGATTACTATCATAACCTACCTCATGTGGTAATACACCGTGTATACTATCGTATTTAAATAAATGACTTAAGGTACGTGCATCGGCTAAATCATTTATGGCAACCACTTCAATAGTAGGGTTGTTTTGAATCAATCTGCATACGGTACGTCCTATTCTTCCAAAGCCATTAATGGCTATTCTTGTTGTTTTCATTACGTATAAAGACAAAATTTCCTGCGTTGTGCAGGAAATTAATGTAAATGTATGTTATTCAATGTGTTTATGTGCCTTGTAAGAAGACCTTACTAGTGCTCCACTTTCTACATGTCTGAAACCTAATTCTTTTCCGATTTCTTCGTATTTCTTAAACTGATCAGGAGTAATGAATTGTTTTACCGGAAGGTGTTTTTTAGAAGGTTGAAGGTATTGACCTATAGTAACAATATCAACATTGTTAGCTCTAAGATCATGGAGTGTTTCAATTACTTCTTCTTCTTGTTCGCCAAGTCCCAGCATAATACCTGACTTAGTTCTGTTAATGCCTTGGTCTTTAAGATATTTAAGCACACCTAGGCTTCTATCATATTTAGCCTGAATTCTAACCTCTCTAGTGAGTCTTCTAACGGTTTCCATATTGTGAGAAACAACCTCGGGAGCTACTTCAATAATACGGTCTATATTTCTTTCAACTCCTTGAAAATCGGGTATTAAAGTTTCCATGGTAGTGCCTGGGCTCATTCTCCTAACCGCTTTAACTGTTTCTGCCCAAATGATAGATCCCATGTCTTTAAGATCGTCACGGTCTACAGATGTAATAACGGCATGTTTAATTTTCATTAATTTTATAGAGCGAGCTACTTTTTCAGGTTCTTCCCAATCAATACTTTCAGGTCTACCAGTTTTAACACCACAGAAACCGCAACTACGGGTACAGGTGTTACCTAATATCATAAAGGTAGCGGTACCTTCTGCCCAGCATTCACCCATGTTGGGGCAACTACCAGATGTACAAATAGTATGTAAGTCGTATTTATTTACGAGTCCTCTTAATTCAGTATATTTTTTACCTGTAGGTAATTTTACGCGCAACCACTTCGGTTTGTTTTTAACGGCAGAAGTAGAACTGCTAATTGTCTCTGTACTCATACACTCAACTTTAGTTTAGCAAAGATACAAACTAATATATTATTAAAAGAATTGAATTATATACCAAATACCAAAGGCTATAAGAAATAAAATTCCAGCGTAGCTAAGTATCCTAAGTGTCTTTCCTGGTTGCCATTTGGTAGGCGTATGCTTAGAGGTTATAAGTTTAAAATTAGCGATGGCGTAAAAAGGAGCAGTTATAAATGATAAGATAGTTGCTATTTGTACTAATACTTTCATTTCAGACAAGAAAAAAATAAAAATAGCCATAGTGCCTAATGTTAAAATCACAATCCATATAAGATATGAATGTTTTATTTTTTTATCGGTAAGCAATTCAAAAGAATTTGACATAACTCTTGGAGAAGCATCTGTAGTAGTTAGGGTGGTACTAAACATAGTAGTAAAGGCAGCAATAGCAATTAAATAATATGTACTGCTTCCTAAATGGGTGGTGTACATGTTTATTAATTGTGCTGCAAACTCAGTCGCTTTTGCGCTAAAGGTTTGCTGTGAGTTGTGCATAATAAGTGAACCTAAGCCTATAAATAAAAGTCCAATTAGGGTTGCAGCTACATAGCCAATATTAAAATCGGCTAATACTGATTTTGATTTATATTCGGCAGTACTTTTTTGCTTCTCTAACGTCCATAAAGATTGCCATATAGAAACATCTATAGGAGCGGGCATCCATCCCATAAAAGCAATCAGAAAAGTGAGTCCAGCGGTGTCTAAAGGAATTATTTGAGAAAATGAAGATGGAGTATCGGTTTTAAAAAATGCAATAGCCAGCGCAATAGCGGTAGATATGGTAAGTGTGGTTACAATAATTTTCATTAATGTATCGAGTAGTTTGTATTTACCTATGAGTAATATAACAATGCACACTAGCGTAATAATAAAACTCCAGGTAACCACATCTATGGGGAAGTTAAAAAGGTTAGCAGCCAAACCTGCGGTTACTATGGTAACGGCAGTTTGTATGGTAAACATGGTAGCTATGTTTAAAATAAAATATACCAATAATACCCATGGTCCCAATCTATAATACCCTTTTAAAACACTTTCTCCTGTAGCTAATGAGTATTGTGGTGCAAATCTGAAAAAAGGATATTTAAATAAGTTTACTAGTAATAAAGCCCAAACAAGACCAAAACCATAATCGGCACCTGCTCTAGTAGATTGTACTAAATGCGATACACCAATGGCTGCTCCGGCAAAAAGGATTCCGGGTCCTAATTTTTTAAGAATCCCCATGGGTTACTTTTTCTTAATGATTTCGGCTAATAATTTTTTTGCTCTAAGTAACTTAACCTTTACATTGTTAATAGGTTCTTCAATGGTTCCCGAAATTTCTTCGTAAGTCATTTCCTGAAAGTACCTCAATTGAATAACCTCTTGATAATGTGGTTTTAATTTTTTTATATACTTTAAAAGCTTCGCTAAGTTTTGTTCTTGAATTAAAATATCTTCGGCACTAGGGGCATCATCAGGAACATTAAAAATAGCGTCGTCTGTATCTTGTATGGCTTTATGAGAAATACTGCTTTTACGTTTTCTAACCAAGTCAATATGCAGATTTTTAGAAATAGTCATGAGCCAAGTTTTAAACTCATACTGCTCATCAAAACGCTCAATTTTATCAAACGCTTTAGAGAAGGTCTGAATCGTAATGTCTTCAGCATCATTCTCATTTTTAGTACGTATTAACTGAAAACCATATACATCATTCCAATAGGTGTCTAAAAGAAACCTAAAAGCATTCTGATCTCCTTTTTTAGCAAGTTGAATGCTTTGTTGTATACGTTCTGATTTTATTTCCAATCTACAGGTTTTGAAATAGTGTTAGCTATAAAGATAAACAGCTGAAAGCAAATTAAAATACATTCATACAGAGGTAGTAGCCAAATTAGGCTAGTTTCTTGTAATTTTTTAGCTGAAAATCCTACGACAAGATACTGAATTAAAAATCTGAAACCAATAACACACCCCAAAAGAAGTAATTGTGTTTGTAGGCTTAAAAGTGTAATTGTAAGTATCCAGAATAATATTTGTGAAATATAAAAAAGCCCTAACGTAAGTTGATGTCCAAATTTATAATGTTTTGCCGTAGAAACATGTCTTCTTTTTTGGGCTATCCAATTCTTAAAAGAGGTTTTAGGTTCAGATATGGTAAAAGAATCAGGAGTGTAGCTTATTGTTACATTTTTAGAAGTAGCTGCTTCATTTACAAATAAATCATCGTCACCGCTTTTTATATGCATATGATTAACAAACCCATTGTGTTTTAAAAATTCTTCTTTATGATAAGCTAGGTTTCTTCCAACTCCCATATAGGCACTTCCAATTTTAGCCATTCCAAAATATTGCATGGCTGTGATAAGTGTTTCAAACCTTATAAGAGCATTCAAGAATGATTTTTTTACTTTCTTGTATTGACCGTATCCTAATACAATGGTTTTTTCGTTTGTAAAACACCCTGCCATTTCTGTCAACCAGTTTTCTGAAGCCGGACAACAATCGGCGTCACTAAATATAAGATAGTTGTGAGAGGTAACTTTAATACCTAATGTAAGAGCATATTTTTTTTTACCCCAAAAAGTCTCGTTGTGGGCAACATTTACAATTTTTATATTGTTATATTTTTCGGCAAAACCTTCCATCACCTCTAAGGTGTCATCACTAGAAGAATCATTAATCAAAACAATTTCAAATGCAGAATATTTTTGATTGCAAAAAGAAGGTAGATTTCTTTTAAGATTTTCTGCTTCATTCTTGGCACATATAACCAACGAAACAGGTGGTAATTGCTGTGTGTTATGGTCTTTCTTTTTTTTAGCAAAAGCAAAGTTACTAAAAACACCTAAATAATAGATGCATTGAACACTAACAACAGCAATAAGGGTATATAAAAGCACTGTAACCATTTTCGGCTATACAGTTAGTTTTGGAATTTTTCCTGATTTCTGCATTCTTGCTCTTCCGGCATTTTTCCGCAAAAACTACATGCCTCTCCATCTTTATTAAGAAATGGACTCTGACTAGCACAAGTTCCAGCAAATTTACCATCTTTTTTTGCCCATATCTTAATAGCGATACCAGCAAAACCAAGGCCTAGTAATATTGCAGAAATAATGAAAACGCGCATAATATAAAATGTCTTAATTAGTAAGTTGCAAAGATAACTATTTAAGAGAATAATGTAAAGTAAATGCCCTTAAACTATGTTAACTTCGGGTTCTATATTGATTTTGAAGTTTTTAAATACGGTGTCTTTTATATTTAACGCTAGTTCCCAAATTTCATTTCCAGTGGCATTACCATAATTAACCAATACTAATGCTTGGTTTTTGTGTACACCTGCATCTCCAAATCGTTTTCCTTTAAATCCGCTTTGCTCTATAAGCCAACCGGCAGGAATTTTAAATTCAGTATCAGATACTTTATAAAAAGGTGCTTCTGGATGTTCCTTTCTAAAAATATCAAAAGTTGTTTTGTCAACTACCGGATTTTTGAAAAAACTACCACTGTTACCAATCTCATCAGGATCGGGTAATTTGCTTCTTCTGATAGCAATTACTGCTTCCGATACATCTTTTATTGTAGGAGAGGTAATTCTGTTACTTTCCAGTTGTTGTTGTATAGCTCCGTATTCGGTATGTAATGTATGTTGTTTGGTGGTTAGTTTAAAAGTAACCTTGGTAATAATGTATTTGCCTTTTTTAGAGGTTTTAAAAATAGATTCACGGTACCCAAAATGGCACTCTTCTTTTGTGAATATCTTCTTTTTACCTGTAGCTATGGTAATAGCTTCACACGAATAGAAAATATCTTTTAACTCTACGCCATAAGCTCCAATATTCTGAATGGGTGAGGTGCCAACATTTCCTGGGATTAATGATAAATTTTCAACCCCTCCAAAATTATGTTCAATACACCATAGTACAAATTCGTGCCAGGTTTCTCCAGCATTTGCTTGTACCAGTACAGAATCATTAGTTTCTTTACTAATGGAGATACCTTTAGTATTAAGATGAATTACTAATTGCTCAACATTGTTGACTAGTAACATGTTACTACCACCACCTAAAATAAATTTAGGGGTATCTTCGTATTTATTTAATACTTCTAATAGTTCATTTTCGGTATTGACGCTGGCAAAAAGCTTTGCTTTTACATCAATACCGAAAGTGTTATAAGGTTTTAAAGATATGTTCTCTAAAATATTCATTCGTTTGGGTATGCTTTTAAGGCTTGCTCTAAAATAGTGGCAGCATTCAAAAGGTCTTCTTTCTTTAAAACGTATGCAATTCTAACTTCATCTAAACCAATATTTGGAGAAGAATAGAAGCCTGCAGCAGGAGCCACCATAATAGTTTCACCTTTATAGTTAAAGCTTTCTAGTAACCATTGTGCAAAATTATCTGCATTTTTTATTGGTAATTTTACAATACAATAGAAAGCTCCTTTTGGTTTGGCAACTTGTACACCTTCTATTTTTTCTAATGCAGCAACTAACGTGTTTCTGCGTTCTACATATTCTGTAATCACATCCTCAAAATAACTTTGTGGTGTTTCAAGTGCTGCTTCACAGGCAATTTGTGCTAATGTAGGGGGAGATAAACGTGCTTGTGCAAATTTTAAGGCTGTAGTAATTACCGCTTTATTTTTAGAAACAAGGCACCCTATACGAGCACCACACATACTGTAACGTTTAGAGACAGAGTCAATAACTATAGCATACTCATCTATACCTTCTTCTTGTAAAATAGAGTAATGTTGTACACCATCATAGGTGAATTCTCTGTATACTTCATCAGCAATTAAAAACAAATCATGTTTTTTAACTAAAGCTGCTAATTTTTGTATTTCTTCTTTAGAATATAAATACCCTGTAGGGTTACCCGGATTACAAATAAGTATCGCTTTTGTTTTTGGGGTAATTAATTTTTCAAATTCCTCAACAGGAGGTAAAGCAAAGTTGTCTTCGAATTTAGAAAAAACAGGAACCACTTTAATATTTGCAGAAGTAGCAAAACCGTTATAGTTAGCGTAAAAAGGTTCAGGGATTATAATTTCATCTCCCGGATCTGCAATGGTACCTAAAGCAAATAGTAATGCTTCAGAACCACCTGTGGTTACTATAATTTCTTCTGCGGTAACGTTGATGTCACATTTTTTATAATACGCTGCAATTTTTTCACGATAGATTTCAGAGCCTTCGCTTCTGCTGTACTCCAATACCTCGATAGCGCTATTCTTTACAGCCTCTAATGCAATTTCAGGAGTTTTAATGTCGGGCTGACCTATGTTTAAATGATATACTTTAGTACCTCTTTTCTTAGCTGTTTCTGCATATGGTACCAATTTTCTAATTGGAGATTCGGGCATATGAATACCCTTGATAGATATACCTGGCATCAGTTTTTAATTTTTAAAGTCTAAAGTGCAAATTTATTTTTTAAGAAGTAATGGGGAAGCTTAAATCGATTTTTTTTTCGTAAATTATTAGAAAAAAGGGGGAATGTTATGTTTTTGCTTCGCTGTACGCTTTTTAGTATATGGTTCATGGGGTGTATTGTTGTAGGTCAACCTTTTGAATATCAGAGTACTCGGTCATATGAAGAATTTACTTTTAATACTTCAGGAAATCTTATTTTACTTCCGGTGGAGCTAAATGGCGTTCCAATGAATTTTGTCTTAGACTCAGGTGTAAATAAGACAGTTATATTAAATTTAACCAGTACTGATTCTTTGCTTCTGAATGATTTACAAGAAATCTATTTAACAGGGATAGGCAGTAAGGAGCCTTTTAAAGTTATTTATTCAGAAAACAATACGTTAAGTGTAGGAAACTTGTTTGATGTGCATCATGAATTGTATATTATATTAGAGGATACAGCCACATTTAGTAAGCTTTTAGGGGTGGAAGTTCATGGGATTATGGGGTATGATATACTCAAGGATTTTGTGGTAGAAGTTGATTATGCCCGACATATTATTCGGTTTTATCCTCATGAAAAATATAAAAGAAGGAAGAAGAATAAAGAGGCGGAGTTGCCCTTAGCGTTTTATAAAAGGAAACCATATATAAGAACAACAGTAAGTTTGGATACAGGTGTTGATGAGGTGGTTAAATTGCTATTGGATACAGGGAGTGGCGATGCCTTGTGGTTGTTTGCCAATGATACTATAAAGGTACCCGATAATTATTTTATGGATCATTTAGGAATTGGGCTTTCTGGAGATATTATAGGACAGCGGACAAAAATAAATAGCTTGAAAATTAGTGAGGATTTATTATTGAATGATGTTAAGTGTGCATTTCCTGAGCCTGAGTATTTAGTGCATTTATCGGATGATAATTTTGGTAGAAATGGAAGTCTTGGAGGTGAAGCTTTAAGTCGGTTTTTAGTTACTATTAATTATAGAGATAAATGGCTTAGATTGAAAAAGAATAAAAATTATAAAAAGGAGTTTTACTATAATATGAGTGGTATTACAATTCAGCACAATGGGATGCGGATTGTTCAGGAACGAATACGAAATAAAATAGATCCGGCAAGTAGTGATATAAGTAATAGTGGAGCTTCTTATACATCATATTTTAAACAACAGACACAGTATTATTTAACGCCTAAAATAGAGATAGCTGAAATACGAACAGGCTCTCCTGCTGCATTGGTAGGGGTACAAAAAGGAGATGTTATTTTATCTATTAACAAAAGAACTGTATTAAAACAGAGTATTAATGAAGTTCGAGATATGTTAAATCGTAAAGATGGTAAGACAATAAAAATTGTTGTAGATAGGAATGGAGATGTCTTAAAGTTTAGCTTTGAATTAAAAAGGCTTTTTTAATTCAAAAGCCTTTTTAATTTTTTCTGTCCATTACAGATGTCTTTTTCATAAGAACGCTTTGCTCTTCATGATTTTCTACCGTACCTGAGATGCGTAATGCAGCAGTTGGTTTGTTATGGGCGTTAGAATAAACCGTAATTGTTTTCTTTATAGGTCCTACTCGGTTAGTATTGTATTTAACTTCTATGATACCTGTTTTACCGGGAGCTATTGGTTTTTCTGGTTTTTTAGGGATGGTGCATCCACAACTTGAGTATACTTTAGTGATGACCAATGGGGCATCCCCAGTATTTGTAAATTCAAAAGTTCTAATTCCGTTGCTACCTTTAGCAATAGAGCCGTAATCAATTTCTGTTGTCTTAAACTCAATGTTTGCTAATTTTTTCTGAGCGTAAGTCACTGCAGATAAAGTGCATAGTAATAATAAAATGTGAAATCTTTTCATTAAGTAAGTGTTTATGTTGTAAATGTAGCTAGTTTCTTAATACCATCAAAATATATTAATTGCTTTTAAAATCATATAGATATAGCTACTTTTGCAAATTATATTCCAAAAAGTGAACCAAAATGGAAATTCCTTCTAAATACGAAGCACATACTATAGAGAATAAATGGTATGATTACTGGATGAAAAATAATTATTTTCATTCTGAGCCAGATGAGCGTACTCCTTATACAATTGTAATACCGCCGCCAAACGTTACGGGGGTCTTACATATGGGACATATGTTAAACAATACTATTCAGGATGTGTTAATAAGAAGAGCCCGATTAAAAGGGTTGAATGCTTGTTGGGTACCAGGAACTGACCATGCCTCTATTGCTACAGAAGCTAAGGTTGTTGCTAAGTTAAAAGAAGAAGGAATTAGCAAAGCTGATCTTACTAGAGAACAGTTTATGGAGCATGCATGGGAGTGGACAGAAAAGCATGGCGGAATAATTCTTGAGCAATTAAAAAAATTAGGATGTTCTTGTGATTGGGATAGAACCAAGTTTACCTTAGATGATAATATGTATGCTTCGGTAATTAAGGTTTTTGTTGATTTATACAACAAAGGTTTAATTTACCGTGGGTATCGTATGGTAAACTGGGATCCTGAAGCAAAAACAACGCTTTCTGATGAAGAGGTGATTTATGAAGAGCGTCAGGGACAGTTATTTTATTTAGAATACTCAATTGAAGGGAGTGATGAGAAAGTAACTATTGCAACTACACGACCTGAAACTATTTTAGGAGATAGCGCTATTTGTATTAATCCGAATGATGAGCGTTATACGCACCTTAAGGGTAAAAACGCAATTGTACCATTAGTGAATAGAGTAATTCCTATTATTGAAGATGAATATGTTGATATAGAGTTTGGTACGGGTTGTTTAAAAGTGACACCTGCACACGATGAAAATGATAAGACTTTAGGAGAAAAACATAATCTTGAAGTAATAGATATTTTTAATGCCGATGCTACATTAAATTCTTTCGGGTTACATTACGAAGGTAAAGATCGTTTTGTGGTGCGTAAAGAAATTGCAAAGGAACTTGAGGAAAAAGGATTTTTAGTAAAAACAGAAACGCACATTAATAAAGTAGGTACTTCTGAAAGAACAAAGGCGGTTATTGAACCTAGGTTGTCTGATCAATGGTTTTTGAAAATGGAAGACCTTGTGAAGCCTGCTATTGAGGCGGTTTTGGGTAGTGAAGAGGTGAGGCTGTTTCCTAAGAAGTTTGAGAATACCTATCGTCATTGGATGGAGAATATTCGTGATTGGAATATTTCTCGTCAGTTATGGTGGGGACAACAAATACCGGCATATTATTACGGAGATGGTAAAGAAGATTTTGTAGTTGCAGAAACTATAGAACAGGCTCTTGAGTTAGCAAGAGAGAAATCTGGTAATGCTATCTTAACTGTAGGTGACTTGAAAAGAGATGAGGATGCTTTAGATACATGGTTCTCTTCTTGGTTATGGCCTATGAGTGTTTTTAACGGAATTCTTGAGCCTGAAAATAAAGAGATTGAGTATTATTATCCAACCAATGATTTGGTAACGGGGCCTGATATTTTATTCTTTTGGGTAGCTCGTATGGTTATTGCGGGGTATGAATTTAGAGATAAAAAACCATTTACCAATGTATATTTAACTGGTTTGGTTAGAGATAAGCAACGTCGTAAGATGTCAAAATCTCTAGGGAATTCACCCGATGCATTAAAGTTGATTAAAGATTATAGTGCAGATGGGGTACGTGTAGGATTGCTTTTAAGTGCTGCTGCTGGTAACGATTTGTTATTTGATGAAGGGTTGTGTCAGCAAGGTAAAGGGTTTGCTAATAAAATTTGGAATGCGTTCCGTCTAGTAAAAGGATGGGAGGTAAGTGAAACCATTGAGCAACCGGAGGCATCTAAAATTGCGGTTACATGGTACGCTAATAAATTACAGAAAACATTGGTGGAGATAGAAGATCACTTTAGTAAGTATCGTATTTCTGATGCTTTAATGGCTTCATATAAGTTGGTTTGGGATGACTTCTGTTCATGGTTCTTAGAAATGGTAAAACCAGCCTATCAACAACCTATAGATGCGGTTACATTTAAGCAAGTAATAGCATTGTTTGAAGATAACTTACGTATTCTTCATCCGTTTATGCCGTTCTTAACAGAAGAGATTTGGCAGTATGTTGAAGAACGTACGACAGATGAGGCGCTAATTGTAGCTAAATGGCCTGAGATAACGTCTTATGATGAAGGAATCTTGAAAGAATTTGATTTTGCTACAGAGGTTGTGTCTGGTGTTAGAACAATTAGAAAAGAGAAAAATATAGCCAACAAAGAACCGTTAGAATTATCAGTTTTAAATAGCGAAAATGTAGCGAGTACCTTTGATTGTGTAATTACTAAACTAGGTAATATATCTGAACTTACGTATGTAGATGATCAGGTAGAAGGAGCTTTGTCATTTAGAGTAAAATCTAATGAATATTTTATACCTGTAGCCGGAGCTATTGATGTAGAGGCAGAGATAGAGAAGTTACAAGGCGAATTAAAGTATGCAGAAGGATTTCTTACTTCGGTTCGTAAGAAGCTGTCTAATGAACGTTTTGTTAGCAATGCACCAGAACAGGTAGTTGCTATAGAGCGTCAGAAAGAGGCAGATGCTTTAGCGAAAATTGAAACTATTAAAGCTAGCTTAGCAAATTTGAGCTAGTTGGTTTTGGGTACTATAATTAAAAAAGGGCTTTTCAATTGAAAAGCCCTTTTTTAATTATATGTGTTTTAAACGTTTTTTCTTATTATGAAATAGATTGGAAGTATTTGTCAGCATAAGCTACATAACTTTTTTTTGCTTCATCAATATCCATTTCTTGCACTTGAAATAAGGCATTGGCCTTAAAAGCATTAATTAAGGGAGTTTTACTACCCGGTCTGCTTTGATCTCTGGTAGCAACTTTGTAAAAAGCATATAGTCTTAGTAAAACGTCGGCAGGAAATGGTTCTTTGTGACTATTTACTTTGTCTACGGCATTCTGAAATGCAATTTCTAATTCTTTTGCTGTCATATTTATTCTGCAATAATATCTACGCCTCCTTTAACTTTTTGATTTAGGGCGACTTTAATATTAGCATCTAGGGGTAAAAAAACATCTACTCTCGATCCGAACTTAATAAAGCCGGCGTCAGTTCCCTGAACAACCTCTTCATCAACCGTGGCGTAATTTACGATTCTTTTGGCTAAGGCTCCTGCAATTTGTCTATAAAGGATTGATCCGTATACTTCATTTTCAACTACAATAGTAGTACGTTCGTTTTCTTCTGAAGCTTTAGGGTGCCATGCAACCAAATATTTACCTGGGTGATATTTACTGTACAATACTTTACCACTAATAGGGTAACGGGTAACATGTACATTTACAGGTGACATAAATACTGAAACCTGTAACCTTTTATCTTTGAAGTATTCTTTTTCAAACACTTCTTCAATTACAACTACTTTGCCGTCTACTGGAGCCAAAACATGTTCATTGGCCAGAGTTCCTGTTCTTTTTGGGTTTCTAAAAAACTGAAGAATAAGGATTAAGAAAATAACCGCACCTACTTCAATGGTTTTCTGAAACCAAAAATTCTCAACAAAATAATGCGCAAGTAATGCCAATACAATGGCCATTACCAAAGCGCTAAAAATAATCTTATGTCCTTCTTTATGAAACATATTTTAAAAATTGAATACACGCATATGCAAACGGGGCAGCAAATACTAAACTATCTAGTCTGTCTAACATACCTCCGTGTCCCGGTAAAATAGCTCCACTATCCTTAATACCGGCACTTCTTTTAAATTTAGATTCTATTAAATCTCCTAAGGTTCCAAAAATAACAATTACAAAGGATAAAACTACCCAATTTGTAAGATTCATTTCTTTGGTATACTTAAATAATAAAACAGAAGCTGCAATACTAAAGACTAAACCGCCTAAAAAGCCTTCTACTGTTTTTTTAGGAGAAACTCTCTCAAACAATTTGTGCTTACCAAATAAACGCCCTGTTAAATAGGCAAAAGAGTCATTTACCCATATTAAAATAAAAATTCCTATGATAAGTAATTTAGAGAATCCTTCATTTTGATAAGGAATCATGGTAAGAAAAATACAACCTGCTCCTATATAAAATATTCCTGTAATGAATTTTTGTATTTTGGTAAAAGGAACCTCTTTAACAGACACTAAATGACGTATTAAAACTAGGTCTGTTAATAAGGTAAGAACCATTAAAATATAAATCGTGTTTTGTTTAAAATTAATGGTAAATGCATCGTTTATGAAATAGATATATATCCACCAAAGTAATAGAAATATAATAAAAATAGCATAGCCTTTAAGCTGAACCATTTTTTTAAATTCATGTAAACAGGCGATACCAAAAATCATAAATAAAAAATCGAACGCATCGGTATTTAACCAAATGGCAGATATAATTAATAAAACATATATAATTCCGGTAATAGACCTCTTAAGTAATTCCTTCATTCTGTTATAAATCTTCAAGCAGCAGCAAATATAGCTTTTTTGAACTACTTCCGTAGGTCATAAAGTTATTGTCATCTGGAACATCAAAGTTTTTAAGTGTGGTAATGTTAGAAGGAATCTTGTTAGGGTGCTTCATTTTAATACCTTGAAGTCCGTCGCTAATTGTTTTAACAAACTGACTTGTAGTGGCAAATATGATAATGTAATCAGGGAAATCTTTTATATTGATCTCTGCTATTTGTTTAGATGAAAATAAAATAGCACCGGTGTCTGCTACAAGAAATTCACAACTTGCCAGAAAACACTCTGTTTGCGAATTGTTAGAAGCATAATTGATAGGAAACTTACTAAAGCACTGCCTTAAATGGTTGCTTAAACATAAGAAAGTAGCATCGTTCCAATTATTTTCACGGATAATATTGTCAAAACATTCATGAATCTCTTCCATGTTATCACAATAAAGAAATTTACCTCCGTTTTGTCTAAAGTTAATAGCAAATAACTCATCTACAGGCTTATCCTCTAATTGGTTTAGGGATTCCGTTTCTGTTTTAAGTACTTCTTCGGAGTCACTTTTAGATTTAGAAAATTGAAAAATTTTTTTCAGTAAACGCATGTAAGTTAAAATCTCTCTTTTACAAAATGTAGTATAAAGATAAAAAATCTTAATTGTACTTACATACAATTAAGATTTTTTAATCATCGGATGTTAATAATTTTTATTATCTCAATAACAATTAAGCTTCCAGATTTTTTTCTTTACCAAAAATTTCTTTTTCAAAAGGACGTTTTCCAAAAATAGCTTCTAAATCATCTTTAAAGATAACCTCTTTTTCCAATAATTGATTGGCGAGTAAAGTAAGCTTATGTTGATTCTCTTGTAATAATTGAATAGCTCTTTTGTATTGACCTTCTATAATTTCAGATATTTCTTTATCAATAATCTGAGCGGTTTCTTCACTATAAGGTTTAGAGAAGTTGTAATCAGATTGTCCTGATGAATCGTAATAAGTAATGTTACCAATTTTATCATTTAATCCGTAAATAGTAACCATTGCTTTTGCTTGTTTGGTAACTTTCTCAAGATCGCTTAATGCACCAGTAGAAATTTTATCAAAAATTACTTTCTCTGCTGCTCTACCACCCATGGTAGCACACATTTCATCTAACATTTGTTCAGGACGAACAATCTGACGCTCTTCTGGTAAATACCATGCAGCACCTAACGATTGTCCTCTTGGTACAATGGTAACTTTAACTAACGGAGCAGCATGCTCTAACAACCAACTTACTGTTGCGTGACCTGCTTCGTGATAGGCAATAGTTTTCTTTTCTTCTAGGGTAATAATTTTGTTTTTCTTTTCAAGACCACCAATTATACGGTCTACGGCATCTAAGAAATCTTGTTTATCAACTGCTTTTTTACCTTTTCTTGCAGCTATTAATGCAGCTTCGTTACACACATTTGCGATATCTGCACCAGAGAAACCTGGTGTTTGTTTCGCAAGAAAATCTAAATCTAAAGCTTCTTTTGTTTTAATAGGGCGCAAGTGTACCTCAAAAATCTCTCTTCTTTCATTCAAATCAGGAAGATCTACATAGATCTGACGGTCAAAACGTCCGGCACGCATTAAGGCTTTGTCTAAAATATCGGCACGGTTGGTAGCTGCTAATACAATTACGTTTGTATTTGTACCAAATCCGTCCATTTCAGTTAATAACTGGTTTAACGTATTTTCTCTTTCATCGTTAGAACCAGTAAAGTTATTTTTACCACGAGCTCTACCAATAGCATCAATTTCATCAATAAAGATAATTGCAGGAGACTTTTCTTTCGCTTGCTTAAATAAGTCTCTAACTCTTGATGCACCAACACCTACAAACATTTCAACAAAGTCTGAACCTGAAAGTGAAAAGAAAGGAACTTTAGCTTCACCGGCAACGGCTTTTGCTAGTAAAGTTTTACCAGTACCCGGAGGGCCTACCAATAAAGCACCTTTAGGTATTTTACCACCAAGAGAAGTGTAACGTTCAGGGTTTTTAAGGAATTCTACAATTTCTTGTATTTCTTCTTTAGCACCTTCTAAACCAGCAACATCTTTAAAAGTAGCACGAATATCTTTTTTCTCGTCAAATAACTTAGCTTTAGATTTTCCGATGTTAAAAATTTGCCCACCGGCTCCACCGCCACTACCACCAGACATACGGCGCATCAAGAAAATCCATAAACCTATAAATAGAATAATAGGTAGGAAGTTGAACAACGCACTAACAATCCAGTTATTCGTATCAGGTTCGAAATCTAATTCAGTGTTTTGATTAGTTTCTTTTATAATTTTACGAACTTGATTTTCAAAGTTTTGTTGATCCCCAAAATTCACCTTGTATTGCGGAACTTCTTCGTTAGCTGTTTGCGGTATTAAACTATCTTCTCCTTTAACATCTTTATGCACGTCTTTTTGAAGAGCTTCTTTCTTAATGTAAATTTTAGCCGTATGACTATTGTTAACGACTTCTATTCGTTCTACATCGCCATTGGTTAAAAACTCTTTAAGTTCTGTATCAGATATTTTTTTTTGCTGATACCACATACTGCCTCCAGTAAAAAACTGCGTTCCTAAAAGTAATAGGATAATAAGAATATAAATCCAGTACATACTGAATTTAGGCTTTTTATTTGGAGTGTTATTTTTTGAATTCTTTGCCATAGTTTAATAATTAGTAGCTATAGAGGTTACTTTTGCATCACCCCATAGACTTTCAATATCATAATATTCCCTTATGTGTCTTTGAAAAACGTGTACAACAACATTTACATAATCCATTAGCACCCATTCAGAATTATCTGTTCCTTCAACGTGCCATGGTTTTTCGTTCACTTCTTTACTTACAACTTTTTGAACTGAATTAGCAATGGCATTCACTTGCGTGTTAGAGGTACCATTACAAATTATAAAGTAGTCGCAAACGGTATTTTCGATTTCTCTTAAATCTAAGATATCAATCTGTTGTCCTTTTGCATCTTCAATCCCCTTTAAGATAAGTGTTATTAATTGATCTGTTCTACCTGAATCTTTATTCATTAATGATTTTTAATTTTTCACAAAGTTATCACTTTTTTGCTTTCTTAATGCTGTAAATTAACATTACCTTTATTTTTAAAATTAAATAAACACAATGAATTTAATCAAACTTAATGCCACAGAATCTACAAATTCTTATTTAAGGGGGCTTTTAAGAGAGACAAATTTGCAAGATCATACTGTTGTTTTAACAAAAGAGCAAACTAGAGGAAGAGGGCAAATGGGTACTCAATGGGTCTCGGAACCCGATAAAAATCTGACTTTTAGTGTGTATAAGAAGCTTCATTGCTTAGCTATAGATGAGCAATTTTATATAAGTATGGCTATCTCCATAGCAATCTATAAAGCACTGTCAAAAATGGGAGTACCTAATTTATATATTAAATGGCCTAATGACATACTGTCACTTAATTGCAAAATTTGTGGCATTCTTATAGAGAGTATCATAAAACAAGACAAGTTGGTGTCAGTTATTGCAGGTGTTGGGTTAAATGTAAATCAACTTGAGTTTGCTGGGTTGCAAAGTGTATCTTCTTTAAAACGATTAACAGGAGTATCATACAATGTAGAGGAAGTATTACATGAGATTATTAGTGAATTTTATGTAGTTATTAAGTTACTAGAAGACCAGAAACTAGAGGAGATTAAAAGTACCTATGAAAGTTTATTGTTTAGAAAAGACAAGCCTTCAACATTTAAAGACATGAACGGCAATCTTTTTATGGGTTTTATAAGAAGGGTAAACAATATAGGTAAGTTGGTAATTGAGCTGGAGGATAGGGAAGAAAAAGAATTTGACTTAAAAGAGGTGAAACTTTTATATTAAAAAAAAACCGGAAAGGAACTTTCCGGTTTTTTGTGTGATTATAATTTAGACATATTTTCTGTAAGTGTACCAATAAAATTAGTAATTGGACCTTTTATCATCATTCCCATCATTGCGTTAAATTGTCCTTCAAAAACTAATTGAGCTGTAGTTGTGTTGTCATCTACTTTGGTAAGGTTGGCCGTTAGTGTAAAGGGTAGTTTATCACTAGCAGCACCTAAAATAACTTTATTAAACGGTTCGGTACTTTTAAGTTCTAATACAATTTCTGGCATTCCAGATAAAGCAAATAGAAACCTTTTTTCGTTTAACATTTCAAATTTGTTAATATTTGCAGGCATTAATTTTTCAAAATTCTTAACGTCGCTAAGTACATTAAAAAGTTCTTCCTGACTTTTAGAAACAGTTACCTCTGGGCTATCTATGTTCATAATATTTTTTGTTATCTGTTAAAGATATAATGCTTAATAAATAACACCAAATTTATTGATTCCATTTATCTGGTGCTTCTCTCCACAATTGTAAAGCATCTACTTCGTCTTCGGTAATATACCCGGTGTTGGTAGCTTGTTCTAATAAGTGCATGTAATTACTTATTGTGTGTAATTCAACATTTGCCTCTTTAAAATTGTTATCGGCAATGGCAAATCCATATGAAAATATAGCAATCATCCCTTTTACAATGGCTCCGGCATCTTTCAATGCTTTAACGGCATTTAAGCTGCTACCACCAGTGCTAATAAGGTCTTCTACTACCACTACATTTTGACCCTTGTCTAAGAAACCTTCAATCTGGTTTTGTCTTCCATGTTTCTTAGGTTCAGGACGTACGTATACAAATGGGATTCCTAAATATTCGGCTACTAACATACCAATCCCTATAGCTCCGGTTGCTACACCTGCTATTACATCCGGCTTACCGTAAATGTTTTCAATTTGTTTCCCTATGTTCTCCCTAACATAATTTCTAATAGTAGGATAGGACAATATTACCCTGTTATCGCAATAAATTGGCGATTTCCATCCTGAACTCCATGTGAAAGGATTTTTTGGATTCAACTTAATTGCATTAATTTGCAATAGGAGTTCAGCTGTTTTTTTAGCTGTATCTTTATCTAAAACCATAGCACAAATGTATGAAGTTTTTGTAAATGAACATCCAATTATTTTGATTAGTGAATTGAAAAAGGAGGATTCATTTAAATATTTTCTATTAGAAAATGTAGATTTATCAAAAGTTGTTAAAGATCTTAATAACGGAAATATGGATGCTGCATATTTGTATCACCCTGATAAAGATAAATTACTTAAGAAATTTAAGAATAAATTACCTGTTGTTTTGGCTGCTGGAGGGGTGGTGAAAAATAAAAAAGGAGAAATTCTTTTTATTTTTAGAAATGGGAAATGGGATTTGGCTAAAGGAAAACTTGATAAGAATGAAAAAATTTATGATGCGGCTATTAGAGAAGTAGAAGAGGAAACGGGCGTTAAAAATTTAAAGCTTGACGGATACTTTAAAACTACGTATCATATTTTTAAAAGAAACGGGGAGTATAGATTAAAAGAAACCCATTGGTACTATATGAAATCTTCGTACACAGGTAAATTAAAACCTCAGTTAGAAGAAGGTATTACCAAAGTAGAGTGGAAAAATCCTGAAGATATAAAAGAGGCTTTAACTAATACATATCCAAATATTATAAAGTTATTTGAAGAGATAGAGGTATCGGTAGACTAATTTAGTCTACCGGTACTTCTATTCTATATATAGGATATCTTAAATGTGCTTTTTCGTAATATTTGGAGTTCATATATATCCAATCAAGTTGTGTTCTCCAATGATTTGAGAATGCTGTATCTGTTTCTTTTTTAGTTAAAAATTCTTTTTTTAACTTCGGATTTTTGTCTAAAATTTCAATGGCTAAATCTTCGAATACATAAGGTGAATAATGTTCTTTTTCCTGTAGAATCATATCAAAAAAGTTCCAATTGAAGAATGAATCTGTAGCTTCAGGTTCAAGAGTTTCTAAAAGATATCTTTTTCCTTTCTGATCTACTTTAACTATAACATCTCCTTCTTTTATTAAAATGCTATCTTTTTTAGGAGTAACCTTGGTGGCATAATGTAAATAGTGACCTTCGTATGCGTTATGAACCGTTTGGAAATCTTTAATTTTATAATAGGTAACATAGGCAGTGGAATCTTCCTTCATAACCCGTATGGTTATTTTATTCTTTTTTAATTTCTCAATAATAGGATACCAGCCTTTAGGTATTATATAAGCCTCCGGAACCTTTATTTTTTTAACAGGTTTGTAGTAGTTATAATATTTTATGTTGGTTGTAAGGGGGTTATCTCTATTATATTTAAGTCGGGGTAAACCAGTTATTTCGCTAACTAAAGTATCTGCTCTAAATCCTTTAAATTTTAATGAGGTATATTTGGTAGAGTCTAGTTCCCAAGTGATAGGGTAGTAGGTGTCTTGTGCTATTTTTTCAAAAGCCATTGTTCGTAAGTCGGCAATTCGTTTGGACTGATTATCGGTTATATTAATTACCGATTTCATAAGTTCATACGTGCCTTCAACTCTTGCTTTGTACGATTTTAGCATGTGCGTTTCTATCATTAACCCTAAAGTATTCCAAAGTGTTGTATATCCAGTAGAATATCTTGGATAATCCATAAATTGAGGAAAACCTACTTCGGGAACTTGATTGAATACGTTTACATAAGGAGTAATGTCTAAATTCTTTTGTGTTAAAGAATCTACAAGTGCTGGCATAAATTCGGTTTGTACATAGTTGCCTAAACTTCCTTGTAGTTTATTGTGTTGCGTAAACAAATGAGTTAAGGTGTATTGATAATCTGCACCGTTACTTACGTGATTATCAATAAAAACATCTGGTTGAACCTGATGGTATATAGCAGCAAACGACTCCATGTTTCTAGAGTCCATTTTAATAAAATCTCTATTTAAATCGTAATTTCTGGCATTACCTCTAAAACCATACGTTTCTGGTCCGTTTTGGTTAACCCTTGTAGTGCTATTTCTTTGTAATGCACCTCCTATATTGTACACAGGGATGGCTACTATAATGGTGTTTTCTGGAGGAGTAATTTGTCTTTGAGCCAGATTTCTCATTAGAATCATGGTAGCGTCTATACCATCACTTTCACCGGGGTGAATACCGTTGTTAATAAGTAATATTCGTTTATTTTCTTTTCTGAGATTTATAAAATTAAAATCACCTTTAGGGTTATATACCACAATGTGCAATGGTTCGCCACTGTCTGTAGTTCCCATAGTTTGCAGGCTTACCGTAGTGTACGAATTGGCTAACTCTTTATAAAAAGAAACAACCTCTTCATAAGTGGCAGTTTGTTCTCCTTCCGAACTCTCAAATAAGGTGATAAAACTATCCTTTTTAGTAACCGAATCATCTCGGCAACCTGTAAGCATTAATATTGAAAGTAATATAAGTAGTAAGCGTTGCATAGTCAGTAATTAAAAATATGTGATATATATTATACCCAAAAAAAATGTATTGGTTAAAATTTAACACTATCCGGAACCAACACTGTATAGTCTCCATTATTTCTGATAACATCTCTAACAATAGAAGATGAAATAAATGAAGTCTTGGCAGCTGTAAGCAAAAATACAGTTTCTATATAAGAGAGCTTTCTATTGGTATGTGCAATAGCTTTTTCAAATTCAAAATCAGCCGGATTTCTCAATCCTCTTAATATGAAATCGGCATCAACCTCTTTACAAAAGTCAACCGTTAATCCTTTATAGGTAGTTACTTTAACAATAGGCTCATCCTTAAATGCGTTTTCAATAAACTTTTTACGTTCTTCTAATGAAAACATATAATTCTTATCCGAGTTAATGCCAATGGCAACTATAACCTCATCAAAAAGTTTACATCCTCTTTTTATAATATCGTAATGACCTAATGTTATAGGATCAAAAGATCCCGGAAAAATGGCTCGTTTCATAATTACATTCTTTATGCTACTTTACGCTATTTTAAAGTTGCCATTTCTATGGCGTTTTCAAATAATTCGGGTAATGTAATACCAGCTTTGGCTGCTTGCTGTGGCAATATACTCGCTTCTGTAAGTCCGGGTATGGTATTTACTTCCAGTAAGTATGGGGTGTCTTCAATAAAAATAAACTCACTTCTGCTAAAACCGCTCATTTTTAAAACTTTATAAATAAGTTTGGCAACAGTACTTACATTACTTTCTTGTGTAAGAGAAATTCTTGCAGGTGTAATCTCTTGTGATTTACCTAAATATTTGGCTTCGTAATCAAAGAAATCATTTTCGCTAACAATCTCTGTAATAGGAAGTACGGTTACAGTACCTTGGTAATTAATAACCCCTACAGATACTTCTGTACCAGAAAGAAACGATTCGATAATAATTTCATCATCTTCTTTAAAGGCAACTTCAATAGCATTCATCATGTCTTCTGCTTTGTGCACTTTAGTTACCCCAAAACTACTTCCGGCATTGTTAGCCTTAACAAAACAAGGTAGCCCTACTTTATCTACTATAGTAGCAACTTCAATAGCGTCTCCTTTATTTACATAAAAAGATGTAGCCGTTTTAATTCCGTATGGTTTTAAAATAGCCAATAAATCTCTTTTATTAAAAGTAGTAGCAGCCTGATAAAAACCACAACTGGTTTGTGGAATTCCTAGTAAGGCAAAATAAGCTTGCATATAACCATTTTCTCCCGGGCTGCCATGAATAGCATTAAATACCACATCAAAAGTAATTTTAGTGTCATTAGCTGTAACCGAGAAATCGTTCTTATCAATAGGATATTCAATGTCATTATCATCTACATAAACCCATTTTTCTTTAAAAATATGAACACGAAATGCATGGTACTTTTCTTTTGGTAAGTGCTGGTATACAACGTTTCCACTTTTCAAGGAAATTTGGTATTCACTTGAAAAACCACCCATAATTATGGCAATGTTTTTTTTCATAGGGCGTTACTACTGGTATATAAGTTAATTAAACCCGAAAGTCGAGATACAATAGCTCTGAGACTAGCCTCAGAAGTCGATTTCTTATTTCAAAAGTATCTATAAAATTTGAAAGGGTAAAAAGAAAACACTTTTATATATATTTGCTAAATAAAATAACTATGATGAATTTTATAAAGTTTCTTTTCAGTAAGACCTTTTTAATACAGATAGGTCTTGCTCTTGTAGCACTTTGCTTATTTATTTTTATTGTGTTGCAATGGTTAGACAGTACCACAAACCATGGTGAGTTTGTAGTAGTTCCTGATCTTTCAAAAATGTCGTTACGAGTGGCAAAAGAAATGACCGAAAAAGAAACCTTACGAATAGAAGTTTCTGACTCTGCAGAATACAATCCTAATGTGCCTAGATATGCAGTGATTAGTCAGGAACCCAAGGCAGGAGAACATGTAAAAGAGCACCGAAAGGTATATGTACGTATTAACCCGTCTGGTTACAGAAAGGTTACTTTACCGCAGCTTAAACAGTTGACCAAGAGAAATGCACAAGCCATGCTTAAGGCCATAGGACTAGAAATAGGAGAAGTTGAGTATGTAGATGATATTGGTAAGGACATGGTGTTAGGTGCGTTGCATAAAGGGGATACCATTTATGCCGGAGATAAATTTCAAAAAACTTCAGTAATCGATTTAATATGTGGAAATGGAATTGATCCGGATGCTCCAAAATTTGGAGAACCTGTAATTGATTCTCTTCAACAAGTAAAAATAGACTCTATAAATACTATAAATGCAGGAGAATAAGACTAATAACGAGGCAGAATTTAATGACGATGAGCTTTATGAGCATTACAGCTTTAAAGCCGATAAAGGACAACAGCCTTTTCGTATAGACAAGTTTTTAATGAACCGTATAGAGAATGCTACGCGAAATAAAATTCAGCAAGCAGCTAAAAACGGTAATATCTATGTGAATGATGTTGCCGTAAAACAAAACTATAAGGTTAAGGCTTTTGATGAAATTAAAGTTCTTTTTGAACACCCACCACACGAATATTTACTTACTCCTGAAAATATTTCTTTAGATATAGTATATGAAGATGATCAGCTATTAGTAGTAAATAAACCTGCCGGTATGGTGGTACATCCGGGGCATGGCAATTATTCGGGAACACTTATAAATGCTCTTATATATCATTTTGAAAACTTACCGTTAAATAGTAACGAACGCCCTGGTTTAGTACACCGTATTGATAAAGATACCAGTGGTCTGTTGGTAGTTGCTAAAACGGAGCATGCCTTAAGTTATTTGTCTAAACAGTTTTTTAATAAAACTTCTGAAAGAGAATATATAGCCCTTGTTTGGGGTACTTTTGAAGAAGAGGAAGGTACTGTTACCGGACATATAGGAAGGCATTTGAAAAACAGACTTCAGATGGATGTTTTTCCGAATGGTGAATATGGTAAAGAAGCGGTAACACATTATAAGGTAGTAGAAAGGTTTGGTTATATAACCATGGTAAATTGTACCCTTGAAACTGGTAGAACGCACCAAATACGGGCACATATGAAACATATTGGGCATACCTTGTTTAATGATGAGCGCTATGGAGGAGAACGAATTCTTAAAGGAACTACCTTTACTAAATACAAACAGTTTGTAGATAATTGTTTTAAATTATTACCACGTCAGGCGCTACATGCCAAAACCCTTGGTTTTGAACATCCAACTACGGGTGAGTTTATGCGTTTTACGTCTGATTTACCCTCCGATATGCAAGAATGTATAGAAAAGTGGCGTACCTATGCAAAACACATAAACGATATAGAATAGATGGTATCGTAAAAATTGATACAGCTATAATAATAATCTAAATAATTACATTGTTTCTGCTTTTTTGGCTGTTTATCTTTGTAAATGAAAATAGATAATATGTTACTAACAGTCGGGTTATTTTTAACTATGATAGCCTGATATATTAGCTTAAATTGTAAGAAATACATACGTTATGAAAATAGTTGTCTCTCCGGCCAAATCGTTAGATTATGATAGCAAGCTTCCTTTTGAGGAATATACGGTACCTTTTTTTTTAAAAGAAGCAGAACGTTTAAATAGTTTATTGAAAAAGCAATCACCTAAAATGTTATCTGAATTAATGGGGATTTCAGATAAACTGGCCGAGCTTAACTGGCAACGTAATCAAGATTTTCATGTACCGTTTACTTTAGAGAATGCTAGGCCGGCTATGTATGCGTTTAACGGAGATGTGTATACAGGATTGGATGCTTATACTATTCCTAAGGAAAAATTAGACACATTACAAGATACTTTGCGCATACTATCTGGTTTATATGGGGTTTTAAAACCGTTAGATTTAATGCAGCCGTACCGTTTAGAAATGGGAACCAAGTTTTCTGTAGGGAAGAACAAAGACTTATATGAATTTTGGAAAAAAAAAGTAACCAAAAAACTAAATGAAGAAGTAGCGGAGGGAGAAATTTTTTTAAATCTGGCCAGCAATGAATACTTTGGAGCAGTGGATACTAAGGCTTTAAAAGTGCCTGTTATTACTCCGGTATTTAAAGATTGGAAAGGAGATAAATTAAAAATTATCAGCTTTTATGCTAAAAAAGCCAGAGGTTCTATGGTTCGCTACATTATTGATAATAATGTAACTACTTTAGAAGAATTAAAAGGCTTTAATTATGACGGATATGGATTTAGTGAAGAATATACTACCAAGAAAAATGAATTGGTATTTGTAAGATAAAGGTTATCTTGTAGCTATTATGTATTATTATATAGGTCTTGCATTAAACGCGTTTTGTATTTACCATGCTTATAAGAATGGTAAGGAATATTATTGGTTTTTTATTATTCTCTTTCTTCCTGGTATAGGTGGACTTATTTATTTGTTTACTCAAGTATCATTTGCAAAAACATCTGTATCCATATCTACGGAGCAAGCCGTAAATGCTATCTACCCAGCAAAACGAGTTAATAATCTTGAAAAGCAATTGGAGTTTTTAGATACTTTTGAAAACCGAATTATGCTAGCAGATGCCTATGCTCAGAATCAACGTTATGAAGAGGCTAGGGATATGTATTTAAGCGCTTTAAAAGGAAACTATGAGAACGATTATTATGGCGTAGCCAATTTAATTAAAGTATATGATGCTTTAGAGGAGTATGATAAGGTGATAGCATATACACAGAAAATTATTAATAAGGTAGAGTTTAAGCAGTCGGAGTATCAATTTTTATATGCTAAGGCATTAGAAAAATTAGGCAAAACAACGAAGGCTGAGCAAGAATTAATGAAAGTAAATATACCTTATAAAAATTATGGGGAGCGCTATTATTTAGCTCAATTTTTAATTGAAAGAAGCAAAATTACTGAAGCAAAGGAAATTTTAGAAGATATACTTTCGGAGTCTAAGCACATGCAACGCAAAAACTATCGTAAAAACAGTCTGGTCTTTTCTAAGGTAAGAGAGTTGCTAAATACACTTTGAGGCATTTATGTTTTTACATCAACATCCATACAAGCCATTTATACCTGAAAATGCAACTAAACTAATTGTTGGTACATTACCACCTCCTAGGTTTACTACAGGTGAACTTAAACCAAGAGATGTTGATTTTTGCTATGGAAGCATCGATGGGCAATTATGGCCAATACTTAATCGTATTTATAATTTAGATTTAATTTTTGAAAATACCACTTATGCAATAAATCAACGAAAGGCTTTTCTAGAGAATAATGGTATTGGTATTTGTGACATTGTAGAAAGAGCATACCGTTCTAAAATAGATGCTTCAGATCTTGGGATGCTCAATGTTGAGTTGCGAGATTTGATAGGTTATTTAAGGGCACATCCAAAAGTAGTTACTTTACTTTTTACTGGAGGAAATTCTAAAAATGGACCGGAATATTTCTTTAGAAAACATTTAAAAAAATATCATCTTGCCTTAGACCTTATGAATGCTACTACACCAAAAATACATACGTTTATTTTAGATGGTAGAATCATTACAACGGTTTCTTTAACAGCTCCTTCCGGATCGGCTAATCGAGCTGTGGGGAGTAACCCATTATATAAAAAAATGAAGGCAGAAAATAAATCATACACTACTATAGATTTTAGAGTCCTTCAGTATACTCCATACTTCAAAGGTGAAATAGATTTATAGTTTTAACATATAATGATTTGTTAAATTAAGGGTGAAAACGCGATCTTAACATTTCTGAATACTTAAAAATATTACATTTATTTCCTTTAATTAATAAAAGTAATGAATGTACTTCAATGTTTTTTGATATGTATATTAGTTTTTATTTCATCTGGTACAATAAAGGCACAAAATATACCTGAAAATATGATAGCCGGTATTGTCGATGGTGATTCTTTTAAGTTATCAGGGGTTTATGTCCGAAATGTTTCAACTAAAGTTTTTACATTGACTTCTCAAAAAGGGAGGTTTATGCTTCCTGTTAATATAGGAGATACCTTGAGGTTTGTGTATTTAGGAATGAAAGATAAGGTACATGTGCTTACTGCAGATGAGTATGATAAAAAGTATATACAAATTTCTATGGAGGTAGCTACAGAGGAGTTAAGTGATGTAGTTGTAGAAAAACAAGTGATTGATGAGGTTACGTTAGGAATTGTTAGTGAAAAACGAGTTCATTTAACTAAAAACGAACGACAATTAAAAGCTTCTGAATTTCGCCCTATACAGTTACTAGGGCTTTTAGTAGGAGGAATGCCTTTAGATCCTGTTATAAATGCCATTAGTGGAAGAACTAAAAAGTTAAAGAAAATGGTAGCCCTAGATAAGGATAAAATCAATGTAGAAGAACTTTATAATCGTTTTTATTCTTATTCGGTTATGACCTTAAAGGTGCCGGAGTCTCAGGTAAAACAGTTTATGTACTATATTGTGGATTATAAAAAGGACGAGGAACTGCTTTCTATGGACGAGGAACTTAGTGAATTTTATTTAACAGAAATCTATCAGGAATTTAAAAATCAGGATTAGATAGTCACTTATATTATAAATTATTCGGATGATAAAGCATTATTTTTTATATTTTTTATTGGGGTTGGTTTCTCTATATTCGTTTGGGCAAGATGAAGGAGTTTTAATGGAAGGTAAAATTATTCAGGATACCATTGCGTTACCCGATGTGTATGTGAAAAATATGACAGCCGGAAATTTTACCATAACTACTAAAAATGGGAAATTTCTGTTGAATGTTCATAAAGGAGATACCTTGCGATGCGTTTCTATGGGGTTACAGGACGTGGTTATTTGCGTTTCCAAAGATGATATAACCAATAAATTTCTTCTTATAAATATGCATGAAGTGCCTGAAGAACTTGGAGAGGTTATAGTACAGACCGATACTATAAACGCAATGAGTTTGGGGATTATATTCGGAATAGTTAAGCATTATAATAAAGATGAACGTATTGCTAAATTTACTGAAAAAGGTAGTTTGGAAAGTATTCTCATGGCACTTAGTGGTGAGCGTAAAAAGCGTTTGAGGCGTTTAGAGCTTTCTGTTGATAAAGGGAATTTTGATAAAATGTTTGAGCATTTTTATGTGTATTCCACAACTACTTTAGGACTTGATGGAGATGATTTTACTACATTTTTATATTATATAGTGGATAATAAAAAGGATGATAAAATTTTAAACGCATCTAGTGAAAGTTTAGCTGAGTTTTATTTAGCCGATGCTTTTCATGAATATAAAAAATGGATGGAGGAATAAAATAAGCATACCAGCTTATAAGGCGGCATGCTTGTATTGTATCGGAGTTTTTGCAAACTTATAAAGTTTGTACGTGTGTTTTTAAGTACATCAAACTTTGTGATGCTAGTTCTTTTGCAGTAAGTTTTGAGGGTTGCCATAACGATACGGCACTTTGCATACCCTTTACATGAGACGAAAAGTTTTCTAAAACTAAATTTCCTTCAAAATCAATAGTTTTTAAAGCATTAAAGAGTTCACTCCAGTTAATAGTACCGTCTCCGGGTTTTCCTCGGTTACTTTCGGTTATGTGCAGGTGTTTTAGCTTATTGCCAGACGCTATTATTGGATCGTGAAAGTTTGCTTCTTCAATATTCATATGAAACGTATCTAAATGTACTACAAGATTAGACTCTCCGATACTATTAATAAGAGCTAATACATTATTGGCTGTGTTACATACATAACTTTCATATCTGTTTATAGGTTCTATACCTATGGTAATACCCAGATTATTAGCGTATATAGCTGCCTTATGAAGAACTTCAGAAATAATCTTTAGTTCTTCTTGAGTAACAGGGTTTCCAGAGAAAACACCAATACCAGAGTGCAACACTCCTCCAATAAAAGTGGCGCCTAGTGTTGCTGCTGTTTCCAATGACTTTTTTATAAGGTCTAATGCTTCGTGAGGGTGTGTAGGTATGTGCGTTTCTGCATCTAAGTTTAATGCACAACTTACCTGTAATGAGTATTTTTGTAGGTGCCTTTTTAGTTTATGAGTGTCAACTTTATCGTGGTGTGGTAAAAGCAGTTCTATAAGGTCAAACTTGTTTGCGGCAATGTGTTCTATGGCATAAAGAACGTTTTCTTCTTTCCAGTTAGGAGGAATGAAAGATAACATAGATGCTCCGTAAGTAATGTTCATTGTATTTTGTTTTAGAGTTAGAATATCCACCATTCTGATCGTACACCAAAATAGGTGCCCAGTTGTTTTTTACCTGCTTGTACCAGAAATGGGGAGTAGAAGTTATTTTTAGCAAAGTCGTTATACCATGCTACTGAGGCTATAAACCGTATATGAGGACGTGCCCACGGACTACGTTCTGCTGTAGGCGCAATAGTTGGCGCTAAAGTAAACTTTACCATCTGCGCATTCGGGTTATATCCATCTTTACGCTGTGTGAAATGCAATTCGGATAATAGATGAATGGTGTTGCTGGCATAGTATATAAATCGACTTCCTAGTGCTATATCTGTTTTGCGATTGTATATAGATGTGTTGTAAAAGCTTGATGCCTGATGGTTACTATTGGATCCACCTTTACTATGAATATACACAGCATACGGATTGATACTCCATCTATCAGAAAGATTTAATAGCAAATGTTCAACTATAGTAAACGAAAAAGCTCCCTTATATACCCCATTAGAATCGGGAGCACCATACGTTCGCCAGGTTTGGGTGTTACCGTTATCACCTCCATTGGCAATACCTGCTCCGTATCTCATGGCAAATTGATTAAATGAACCTTTCTTTTGTGTTTGCAAGGAGGTGTTTAGTTTAGCCCCTGCTACCCATCCCCAATCGGAGGGATAGTCTACGGTACTGTTTTCCGAAATTTCAGGTACATTATGGTACTCTGCTAATAGCTTTACATTGTTTTTTGTACCTATTTGTAACTTCTGCTCAAGTACCAATACTTCGCGTTGTCGGTACGTGAGATTTTCATTTCCGGTAATGATGTTAGAATAGGAGTAAGGAGTAGTGCTTGTTGAGGTGGTATCTATAATAGCCGGAAAGTACATAGATAGTTTGGTGTTTTTATATTGTAAACCAAAACCTTGTGCAGAATGGTCGTCAAAATAAAAATAGTCTGCAATATGAATATCGTCATAGCGCATATACCGAGCACCGGCCCAGGCACTCCAGTCACTCCCATTTATATTACGAGCTTCTACAAAAGCCTCAGGTAAGCTAACAACTAATCCGTTTATGTTATTAGAAGTAACATTGCCTAGAAAGGTACTGTTACCAGAGTAAAAGGCTAACCTTACCTGAAAATCGATTACCGTACTGTCTTTATTGGTATTCACAGGAGTAAAATGAAAAGCAGGTAGTAAATCCATATAATCTCCCTGATCCATTCGTCCTCCTAAGGAACCTTGTCCCAATAGATTTAGTTGACGCCCAGTATGACCTTCAATTTGTGGAGAGTATGCAAAGCCAATTCTTCCGGTTGTACCAAAAGAAAAGTTCTTGTTTGTTATGGTAATTTGGGCATGTAAACACCCTGTTGCGGCTAGTAAAACTACTAGGCAACGAACAATATTTTTATGTTCCATGATATGTTTTGTTACTATCTACATAGAGATGAATTCGTTATAATGAAGTGGTTAAATACTTTTGGTTTTCTCTTTTTTAGCCGTATAAAACCCGTACCAAGCGATATATAAAAAGCAGCATAAAGGCAATATGAATGAGAAGTTAACCATGCTTATTCCCAGAATTGAAAACTTTTCTGTACCGCTAGTAGAAAGATCTATTAACTGCCCTTGAAGATTTGGCATTAACGCACCACCTACAATAGCCATAACCAGTCCGGCTGAGCCAATTTTAGCTTGTTCTTCAGTAAGGCTACTTAAGGCAATACCGTAGTTAGTAGGGTACATAATAGACATACAGAAGGATATAGCTACTAATGCATAAAGTCCAATAGTGCCGTGTATAGTAATTGTTAAGAAGGCAAAGCATACTGCCAACCCCGAAAAATAACCTAGCAATTTACCTGGTGTCAGAAATTTTAATAAGTAGGTACCCACAATGCGTCCTACAGTAAAAACTAGAAAGGCTCCAATTTGGTAGTATCCTGTGGTAACGTTGTCTATATGTATGGCTTCAGCATACGAATAAATATAGGTCCAACACATTATTTGTCCTCCCATGTAGAGTGTTTGAGACAGTACGCCTAATATGTATGTTTTGTTTTTAACAATGCTAGAAAAGGTTTTCGTAATATTTGAAACTTTGTCATTACTTGTGCTTTGAGGCATCTTAATTGTTAGAAACAGAATAAATACAAGAGTAATTACGAGTCCTAAGATAACATACGGGTTTCTAATAACCATTAAATCAGCTGTTCTAATCATGGTTTTAGTGGCTTCATCCAATGTTTTAAAATTGGTAATGTCATCAGACTGTAAATTTTTCAAGACAAATTGTTGCGCCACCAAAATTCCGGCAATTAAACCAACAGGATTAAAAGCCTGCGCTAGATTTAATCGTTGTGTTGCCGTTTCTTTAGCCCCCATAGCTAAGATATAGGGGTTGGCAGAGGTTTCTAAAAAAGCCAAGCCAAAGGTAAGTATGTATAAACCAAAGCAAAAGAAACCAAACTGTTCTGTAATCGCTGCAGGATAAAAAAGTAAGGCACCAACGGCATATAAAGCAAGCCCAATAAGTACTCCGGTTTTATAAGAGTACTTTCGCATAAACATAGCTGCTGGTAATGCCATACAAAAATATCCTCCATAAAAAGCCATTTGCACCATAGATGCTTGGGAGTAGGAGAGTTCTAGTACTTTTTTAAAAGCATGTACCATGGGATCTGTAACAGCATTGGCAAATCCCCAAAGGGCAAAGAGTAAAGTAACTAAAGCAAAAGGAATAAGTGCCATTTTAGACACTACGGGCGGGGTATGATTTGTAGTTTTCATAATCTTGTAATAAGTGTTTATATTAAAGGGAAAAGCGTTGTGTTGTCGTTTTTAAAAAGTTATTAAAATCTTCCATTGTATAGTCTGGACAAGCACCGTGATTTGAAGTAATAAAAGCACCTAGATCAATACCTTGTTTAACAGCTTCAAGCGGGGTACCTCCAGTGATTTTTTTAGAAATAAAACCCGCTAAAAAAGCATCTCCACTACCCACGGTGTCTGCAATGGTTACAGGTAGTGCTGAGACGGAGTAATAGTCTTTATTATTCATATATAAAGCGCCTTTACTTCCTTTTGTAATAATAACTTCGTCTAATGAATAATGCTCATGTATAAATTGTACGCTATCTTTTTCGTTGTAATAAGTTTTGTCTAAAAGGTTAATAATGGTTTTAAGCTCTGCCTTATTCATTTTTACCACATTCGATTTTTTTAGTAGTTCATTTACCTTGTTAAAATCAAAATAAGGCATACGAATATTGATATCGAAGACTTTATATGGAGCAATCTCTATTAACGCTAATAAGGTGTTATAAGATGTTTGATGTCGTGTAATAAGGCTGCCAAAAATAAATGCTGTAGCCGTTTGTAGTTTCTCTTTGTAATTATCTCTACATTCAATAAAGTCCCAGGCCACTTGTTCTACAATGTCATAATGAGCTTCATTTTGATTGTCGATAGTAGCTATAACTGTTCCTGTAGGCTTGCTATTATCTATTTGTATTTCTGTTTCAGGAATACCCCAGCCTTTTACTTTGTTTAACAGTTCATTTCCTAAAGTATCAAATCCAACTCTGCTTATCATATGAGAGTTGATCCCCATTTGTTTAAGATTATAGGCAACATTAAACGGAGCACCACCTGCTTTTTTGCCTTCAGGGAAAATATCCCATAGTACTTCACCGAAGCAGTAAACATGTTTGTTATTTGTATTTTGTATCATGATTTAACTGATTAAACGTTTAAGCAATAAGTTGCAAAAACAATTTATTAAATTTATATAGTATATTATAATTATTCATCTTCTTTATATGGTGTTTAATTTAACTGATTAAACGTTTAAGCAGGTCTTAAAAAAAATAGCTAGGAGGATGCTCCAACTATTAAACTAGCTTCCAGTGTTGTTTTTTGGAACTTTGTTTGCGGATCTTTAATCATTTTCTCCAATTGTGTTACGGCTTGTACACCTATTTCATATAAGGGCTGTTTTATATGAGATACAGGAACCTTAAAAACTTTATAAGCTTCTACTTCATCAAAAGCTAACACACCAATTTTTTCAGGTACTTCAATTCCAAGTTTTACAAGTGTTTTTAATCCTGCCACAGCAAGCTTATTGCTGCTAAAAAACAAAGCATCTATAACCGGATTAGGTGTTAGCAATTGTTTTAAATTTTTATCGATATCTCTGTCAATAAAATCTTTATCAACTTTTATTAGTCTTGAATTTTTAATAGGAACCTTATGAGCTTTCAATGCATTTTTAAATCCAATTTCTCTATCTAAGAGATGTTGTAAATCTGTTATATACGAGATAAAGGCAATCTTTTTTCTATTATTTTTAATAAGATGTTCGGTTCCTTTAAAAGTAACTTCGGTATTATCAATGCCAATAGTGGTAGCTCTTAAACTAGGAATATAGCGGTCAATTAAAACAAACGGAATAGCTTGCTTTTGAATGCGCTCTAAAAAGTTAGCACTATTTGCTACTGGGGCAATAATAAGTCCATCCACTTGTCTATCGCAAAAGGTGTTTATTAGATCTTCAAATTTTTCTTTGTCTTCATCACAACTGCCAATGATTAGTGTACACCCTATATGTTTAGCGGCGTCTTCAATAATTCGGGCAAGTTGCGAGAAATAGGGGTTAGCAATGTCTGCTACTAAAAGCCCAAAAGTAAACGTACGTTGTGTTTTTAAACTTTTGGCTATTTTGTTGGGTCTGTAATTAAGTTCCTGAGCAGCATTTTTCACCTTTTTAATAGTGTCTTCACTAATGCGACTATCCTTTCTGTTATTTAAAACATAGGAAACCGATGCAATAGAAACACCTGCTTTTTTGGCTACATCTTTAATAGAAACTTTTTTCACTACAACGTTGTTTGCTCCAAAAGTAGAAAAGATTAAACGTTTAAGCAAGCAAAAAATAAATATTTTTAAAAGATATACGATTGTTATTAAATAGCCATGTTAAACAAATGTCCGGCGAATGCACTTAAAAACATGGCTATAGTACCCCAAACTGTAATTCTTATCACTGCCTTTGTTATATTAGCTCCTCCGGTTTTGGCAGAGATAGCTCCTAGTAGCATCAGAAAAAAAATGGCACTCACATATTGAGAAACAACCATATGATTTACAGGTAGAAAAATGGTAACTAATAGTGGCATAAGTGCTCCACAGGTGAAAGAAGCTCCCGATGCTAAGGCCGCTTGTAAGGGGTTTGCCTTAGTCATTTCATTAATGCCTAACTCATCTCGTACATGAGCTTCTAGGGCATTATGTTCGGTTAGTTCTGTAGCTACTTGTAGCGCAGTATTTTTGCTTAGGCCTCTTGTTTCATATATCTTAGCCAGTAATTTAAGTTCCAGTTCGGGCATTTCTTCTAATTCCTTTTTTTCCCGTTCAATATCTGACTTTTCAATATCTGTTTGTGAGCTTACCGAAACATATTCTCCAGCTGCCATAGAAAGTGCTCCTGCAACTAAACCGGCTAGTGTAGCCAGTATAATAGATATTCTATCTGTAGTGGCAGCAGCTACACCAACAGCAATACTGGCAGTAGATAAAATACCATCATTAGCACCTAATACAGCTGCTCGCAACCAATTACTTTTATGAATGTAATGTACTTTATAGTATTCTTCTAAATCGGGTTCAATGTTTTTTTCCATACCTACTGTACCATTCTTTAAAATTTCATAAGATAAAGTACGTAAAATGTAATGAAGTTTATTATAGCAGATAGTAGTTTTTAAAGTGTTTATGCTAATTTGTAATAAGAATCAGTAAGAATATGAATAGTATAAAACAAAAAACATCCCGATAAGAGGGGTCTATCGGGATGCTTTCTAAATTCCAAAAGTTGTTGTCATCATTCTTTCCGTTTACAACTTCATTCTTTACAAATTTTGGTCTTTCTCTAAGCTTAGTTCTTCTAAGGCTTCACTGACCGAAAAGCCTGTGATTATTTTTCCTTATACTTTGTAAGTCTTAATTTTCTTATTTAAAGATACAACAGATAAAATATAAATTGTATTAAAATTTTTCTAAACTATTGTTAATAGTTTTAGTGTGCCGCATTACTCATATCTACTTTACCGGCTCCTTTTTTAATTAACATAACAAACGGAACACAAAGTAAGAATAAGATTCCCAGATACAGAAATACATCCATATAGGCTAGTACCGTACTTTGTTTGGTAATCGATAAATCTAACATTTTATGAGCTTTGTCTAAGGCTTCGTTAGATGAAAAGCCTTTGCTCATGAACATTTGTTGCGTTGCAGCCAATTGTTGCTGTACCTTATATTTAATAGGCGTAATATTAGAAATTAAGTCTACTCTATGTTGCATAGATATTCGGGTAATAAAGGTGGTGATAATAGCAATACCAAAAGACCCTCCTAATTGGCGCATCATTCCTGTAAAGGCTGCACCGTCTCCAATATCTTTTCCTTGTAAGGTAGATAGTGATAGGGTGGTAATAGGTACAAATAGTAACCCTAAACCAATACCCCGCACCACCAGTGGCCAAAAGAAATGTTCTGCACCTGTATCTGGTGTCATCAATAAATACATCCATAAACTATATAGGAAGAAAGTTGTAAACCCGCCTATAACCAAATATTTCTGAGGTACTCCTTTTTGCAGCAGCTTGCCAATAATAGGCATCATAAGTCCTGTTGTAATGGAACTTGGTATTAATAATAAACCGGCATCGGTTGCAGTCCATCCTAAAATAGATTGTGTATAGATAGGTATAATAAAGGTAGAACCATATAATCCAAATCCTAAGATAAATGTCATAAGGGTACCTACATTAAGGTTTCCGTCGCGGAGTACCCGTAAGTTTACCACGGGATGTTCATATACCAGTTCTCTCCATATAAAGGCTACAAAACCAAATAATGAAACAATACTAAGGGCAACAATTAAAGGTTCTTCAAACCAATCGTCTTGTTGACCATGTTCTAAAACAAACTGTAACGAACCAATAAAGGCGGCTAATAACCCAATTCCTAACCAGTCTACTTGTTTTGCTTTCAGTTTATCTCCGTATTTCGGGCTTTTTACAAATAAGATGGTTAAAATGATTGCGGCAATCCCTACAGGAATGTTAATATAGAAAATATCTCTCCAGGAGTAATTATCTACAAGATACCCACCAAGTGGCGGACCAAGCGTTGGTCCTACAATAACTCCCATACCGTAGATGGCTTGAGCCATACCACGTTTTTCTATCGGATAACTTTCGGTGATAATGGTTTGCGCTGTTACTAGTAATGCTCCTCCTCCCATTCCTTGTATAAAACGAAAGGCTACCAATTCCCAAATATTAGTGGCATTACCACATAAGAAAGAAGTAACGGTAAAGATTACAATAGAAGCGGCAAAGTAATTACGTCTTCCAAATTGTTTGGAAAGCCATCCGGTCATGGGAATAATAATTACGTTGGCAATGGCATAGGCTGTAATTACCCACGCCACATCTGTTAATGTAGCACCCAAACTACCTCTAATGTCGTTAAGGGCTACGTTAACAATGGTGGTATCTATTATCTCTAGTAGCGCACATAAAATAGCGGTAATGGTAATAATAACCCTGTTAAAACCGTATTCTACTAAGCTATTAGGATCTGTTATTTGTGCTTTTACTTCAGACATAGGTTATTTTAAATGTACATCTACAACTACATTCATACCGGCACGTAATTTTGCTAATTTTGCATTGTTGTTTTCACTTGTAAAACTAATTTTTACAGGTAAACGCTGAATGGTTTTCACAAAGTTACCAGTAGCATTATTAGGAGGTAGTAAAGAGAATTTAGCTCCGGTAGCAGGAGAAAAGGCAGTTACTTTTGCCATAAACGTCTCTTTTGGAAAAGCATCTACTTCAATTGTTACAGTTTGACCCACTTCTAATTTTTCTAATTGTGTTTCTTTAAAGTTAGCAACCACCCATTTATCTGTGGTGTTTACTAAATAAAACAATGCCTGACCAGGTGATACGAATTGTCCTGGTTGTAGCTCAACAGCGGAAAGTTGCCCCTCTATTGGTGCAGTTACAATAGTGTAATTTCTATTTAAGATAGCAGCGTTTAACTGAGCAGTTGCACTTTCTACATTAGCTTGTGCTACCGCTACTTTTTTCTGTGCAATATCTGAATTGGTAACAGCCGCATATCTTTGACTAGAAGATGCTTTTTGTTGATTCTGTAAAACCTCAAGAGCTTTTTCAGCTTCTTGCTTATCAGCATCTGCTTGTTCAAATTGTTGTTTAGTGATTGATTTTTTCTCGTATAAATCTTTGTAACGTTCATAATCGTTAGTGGCTCTCCATAAACGTATTTTAGCACTTTCAATGTTACCTTGAGCAGAGTTTACTTGTGCAGTACTTGTTTGTACTCCTGCATTAGAAGCGTTAATGCTTGCCTCGGCTACAAGTAACTGACTTTCTGCAGCAGCAAGATTAGCTCTTGCCTGTGCAACTTGTACTTCGTAATCATCGTCTTGTATAACAAAAAGGGTGTCACCTTTAAAAACTTTTTGATTATCGGTCACATAAACTTTCTGTATGTACCCTGCTACACGTGGTATAATGGGGTTCATGTTGGCTTCAATCTGTGCATCGTCTGTAGTTTCATGCGCCATACCGTTAATGATAGTATAGCCTCCGTAAACAAGACCTATAAATACCATTACAGAGATGATAATTATAAATTTTTTATTTGTTTTTTTCTTTTGTTCCATGATCTATTCGGTGAAAATTTAGTTTTAGTATTAATTTAGATTTGAGGTTAAGCGACCTTGAGTATTTAAGAATTCGTAATACGTTCTAGTAATATCTGCCTGTGCATTTGCCAAGTCAATTTTTGATTGAAGCTTTTGAACATCTGCCTCTAATAAATCGTTAGTGTCTTGCAAACCATTATCATATTTGTCTTTTACAATACGATAGTTCTCAGTAGCTTGTTCTTCAGATTTGGTATATACCGTTAACTTTTTTAATGCTAGCTGATAATTTTGTCTGGCATTTTCCACCTGAATGTTTATTTGCTCATTGGCATGCTCAATACTATATTCTAGGGTCTGTGCTTTACTTTTTGCTGCTTTAATATGACTCTTAGCTTTAAAGATATCTGAGATGTTATAAGAAATTCCAACACCAAAATTCATAGCATTGGTAATCGTTATAAAATCTTGTATATCTGCTGCAATATATCCACCAGAGAAATAGATAGATGGGTAATATTTAGCTTTTGCAATTTTAACTTGTGATTCAGCAGCTTGTTTTTGCATTTCCATAGCTTGTACATCAAATCTTGAAATGCTTACAGATGGATTTGACTGTGCAATTCCAAAATCAGCGTCTGAGGTCTCAATAGTTGTGTTTGGGGGAAGTTTTAATAATGTTAATAATTGATAGTTGATCATGTAACGAGTTTTAATTGCTTCGTCAAGTGCTATTTGAATGTTAGCTTCTTGTAATTCAGCTTTTAAACGGTCGTTTTTAGCTAACAAGCCATTGTCTTCCATATTCTTAAAATCAACTACACGTTGGTGAGCACTTTTAAGATTTTCTTCAATAAGACTAACTGTTTGTGTTGCTTTGTATAGATTTATGTAGCCATTAATAGCCGCTAAGGCAATTTGCTCTTTGTCGTTTTTGGCCATTAAAACTTCGGCTTCATAGTTTTGTTCACCGGCTTTAATTGCGTTCTTAATTTGAAACCCTGAAAATATAGGTTGGGTTAAAGTAGCCATACCCAATGCCAATCTGTTTGGACTTGGAGTGGCACCCGAACTTTCGCTTCCGCTATCGGTACTTCCAGTGTTGTATTTAAGATTCATGTCAACATTGGTTAAATACATATATTGACCTGAAAGTTTAAAGTCGGGATACTGATTGTTTTTAATAACATTTAGCTCGTTTTCTGCCGTTAGCACTTTACTGTCCGAAATTTTAATTTCGGTACTGTTTCCCAGTGCTAATGATACAGCTTCCTGAAGGTTTAAGGGTTTTGTTTCTTGTGCATATGATAGCCCCATAGCTAACATTAGTACTAAAAACAAGGTGGTTTTAATTTTCATACGTTAAAATAGCTTTAATGGTTTTTTGGATATGTTTTGTGAGGGTGTGAAAAACAAAGTCATCAATGTCTTTGTCTTCCAGTTTGTATATAATTTTAAATAGTTTTTTGTTGTAATAAAAACTGAAGTAGCTGCCTAGAATGGTTGGGAAAATAAGTGGAATTTCTATGTTTGAAACAAATACCCCATTCTTTTGACCATCCTTAATAAAGCTCTCAATAAGGGTGTAGTTTTTTAACTTATGTTCAATATATTTTTCAATAGTAATATTTCTAAGACCATTAGAATGTTCAAAATGGAGTATTTTATGAATACGTCTATTTTTATGTATCCTTTTAATAAGGAGCATCACCATAGTATCTAATTTTTCAATATAGGTGAGGGTGTCATTCTTTATTATATTGGTAATTTCATTTCGAAAATCTAGTGTTCTATATTCTAACAAGGTTTCCAGAAGTTTTTCTTTAGAGCCAAAATAATAAGATATCATGGCAATATTAATATCTGCTTTTTTAGCAATTTGTCTTACCGAAGTAGCACCAAAACCATGCTCTGCAAATAACTGCTCTGCTATTATTAGAATTTGTATTTGTTTATCATTAAGATTCATGTCTTGTTCATTTTCATGACAAAATTAAACAAACGTTTAATTTAAACATTTGTTTAATAATTAAAAAAACGAAATTTAACAATACAACGTTGGAATTTTAATAGAAATAGGGAATTAAACGAATTGAGTTTGTTTTAGTGCATTGTCTAAACAATTGATTTTTTTAATAGGAAAACTAGATGTATTCCCAAAGAAGATTTTTTAGAAGATTAAGTTAGCAAAACTTCTTTTTTGATGGAGGCTACCATATAAGTAGCCTTTTATCATATAGTTATTTTAAAAAAAGTGAACCTATTTTTTGGCATCATACTATACCTATTAATTCGATTTGAAATGTAATAGGGTTAACATCTTTAACGTTCAATTTTCATAAGTTTTTAATAGCGGCATTTCAGGTAGGGGATGCCTTGAAAGGTTATTTTATACAAGAATCTTTAATCAAAAATAAAGAAATCTTTAATTTTGATTAAATCATATGTTTTAATATGTTTTACAAATGCCGACCCTATAATAGCTCCTTTAGCATAGGTAGTAGCCGTATTAAAAGTGTCTGTATTACTAATACCAAAACCTACTATTTGAGGAGTTGTTAGCTGTAAGTCGGCTATACGCTTAAAATATGCTATTTGTGCATCTCCAAAAGCATTTTGGGTACCAGTAACACTAGCGGAACTTACCATATAAATAAATCCATTAGAAATACTATCTATAAATTGAATACGCTCATCACTGGTTTGAGGTGTTATTAAGAAGATGTTTATCAATCCGTATTTTTCAAAAATAGCTTGGTATTCTTCGTGGTACACATCTACAGGTAAATCTGGGATAATAAGCCCATCTATACCTATAGAAGCACATTTTTTACAAAAATCTTCCACCCCGTATTGTAGCATAGGGTTAAAGTATCCCATAATAATTAATGGAATGGTTACTGATTCACGAATGTTTGCTAGCTGATTAAATAATAGCTCTGTAGTCATTCCGTTTTTCAATGCTTGTGTAGAGCTTTCTTGTATGGTAGGTCCATCGGCTAAAGGATCACTAAAAGGTAACCCTATTTCTATGATATCGGTGCCGGCTTTTTCCAATTCTTGAATAATGGTTGTGGTATCATTCAGATTAGGGTATCCAGCTGTAAAATATATTGACTTCAGTTTTTTATCTTCTTCCAGTTTTTGTGCTATTCTATTCATGGTGTAATTCTTTATGCAATTTTTTTAATACATTTTGTTGTTCAGCAGATAAATCATCTGCGGTAAATATAGAGATGCCTTTTGCACCTTTTTCTTTAGCTAATAAGATGGCTTTTTCTAAATCTTTCTCGCTTTTAAGTGCCGGACTATATAATCCTGCTATCACCGGAAAATCTACACTTTGTACTCCTTGCTCGGTTGCAAAGCCTATCCAATTAATGTTTTGACGATAGAAGTTTTGGTATAGCATAGGAAATGCCATATCTAAATCCCAATCGTTCCAAGCTTGTCTTACCATTTGACGTGACATTTCAGGAAATGGAAAAACAGCTGCCGTCAGTTTTACGTTTTTTTGATGTGCCATTTCGGCAATTTCATTTACTAACGAGGTTACTGCATTTAAACGGTATTGTCGCCATTCAGTGCTCAGTTCTGGGTGCTTCATTTCAATAGGGTCTATACCAAATAAGTCTTGGAAGCCTTTTCTTGCAATCGGGTGATAGTCGTAATCATACTCTGGCATTTCATGGTCTTGAACCAGTCCGTATTTTGGTTGTAAATCGCTCCCCAATATTACATCAACATAGCGTACATAATCTAAATGTACAGATGCTAATCCTTCTACTTCTAAAAGTTTAGCTACATTACTTTTAATATAGTTACGAGCTTCTGGATGAAACGGACTTAACCATTGGTAATAGTCAACATAGGCTCGATAATCTAATGAGTTGTCGCCATTTCTGTTAACGGCATACCATTCCGGATGTTTGTTAGCAATGGTATCATTGGGGCGGTTTAAAGTCCACATCCATGCGTGGACTTTTATATGATGCTTATTAGCTAGTGGTACTAGTTGTGTAAGCACTTTTGGTTTAGCACCAACTTGTATTTCAGTAATACCCAAACTATCGTAATGCGTTAATTTGGTTTCCCATTTTTCTGTATCAAATGCATCACCTGCATGTACCCATGAAGCAAATATAAAATAGTCTGAAGTTTTAGGTTCAGTAGTTGTTGCAGTTTGTTCCTTTTTGGTGTTTGTACAACTCACAAAAAGAATTGAAATGATCAACATGATTTTTTTCATGGGGTAACGGAATTTAGAATACCTTCTTCATTAATTACATAGGTATGTGCGGTTTCATTACTGTTTATAACAAACTCAAACCCAATATTGGTTTTAATAAACTCAGCGTTTACAGTTTTACCAGTGTCATAGGTTACCTTATAGAATCTTTTAGTTTCGGCAGGTAAGCTTTGTAATTTCTTTAACGAGTTAAATTTTGTTTCTCTAAATAAGGCATAGGCGGTTTGCTTTATTTTTAAATCAATCTCCTGCTTATAGGGAACATTTTTTGCTGAGGTTTTTTCGGTAAACTGAATGTAACCCCATTTTTCAGGTTCGTGCATATTAATCACTTTCTGATTACTCCATACCCAATTGTATTCTGGTAAAAACGTACTGTTTTTCTTTTTTCTGTAATATCTACCGTTAATAAGATCATAATCCCATTCTACTCTTGAAAAATTTAAACGCCATTGCTCACCTTCTTTAGGGATGGCATGACTTCCTTTTAGTTCTGAAATAGCTTTAAGTGGAATGGCAATTTCCACCGTCCATCCGGTATCTGTATCCTTCGGATTATTGATAGTTCCCTGAATATTTACCGCCGATTTTAATTCCTTTAAATCCCAATGATTATTTGGTTTGCCACTAACTCTATACGGTTTATCTAAATGTAAATCCCATACGGTGTTAAAGGCATTTATTTCTATTTCACCATAATTTTTGGTGGTGTTTGAAGGATCTATAAATATTTCAAAATCGTTGTTATAAAAAATAATGGTATCTCGTTGTTTTAGTGTTGCCCATACATGAGGTTCTTCCAATTCTGCATATACGTATAGATAGGTATCATCCCAAAGCATTTTTACTTGGGTGTTGTATTTGGGCTGTTTAATACCTTCTATATCTATAAAGCTATCTGTATAACTGGTTTTTGCCCAATCCTTTTCACTTGCTTTTCCATCTATGGTAATGGGTTGGGTAGTTTTGGTAACTATGTAATGCTTAGGAACCACTATGAGATTGGAAACATTTATGGTTTCCATTTTTTTAGTGTTTTGAGCAAAACAAGAATAGCTTAAAACAAAGGTAAACCAAACGAGGTACTGAATAGGTTTCATTATAAATTAAAATGTTTGATATAGGTATCTAAATCTTTATCTCCGCGCCCAGAAAGGTTTATAATAACAATGTCATCTTCTTTAAACTTTCTTTCTTTTAGTATGGCAAACGCATGAGCACTTTCAATAGCTGGAATAATACCTTCTAATTGCGTAAGCTCTATACCTGCTTCCATGGCCTGATTGTCTGTTATAGCAATAAATTCGGCTCTTTCTGATTTAAACAAATGTGCATGTAATGGTCCAACTCCTGGATAATCTAACCCTGCCGAAATAGAGTACGGTTCCGTGATTTGTCCGTCTTTGGTTTGCATTAATAGGGTTTTACTACCATGAATAATTCCTTCATTACCCAATACAGAAGTAGCAGCACTTTCACCACTATTTACACCATGACCAGCAGCCTCAACAGCAATTAGGTTTACTTGTTCTTCATCTAAAAAATGATAGAATGCACCTGCCGCATTACTTCCGCCACCTACACAAGCTACTACGTGATTAGGGTGCTCGGTTCCCTCATGCTCTAATAACTGCTTTTTAATCTCTTCAGAAATTACACTCTGAAAACGGGCTACCATATCAGGATACGGATGCGGTCCTACAACCGACCCAATAATGTAATGGGTATCAACCGGATTGTTAATCCAGTCTCTAATGGCTTCATTGGTAGCATCTTTTAAGGTTTTACTTCCTGAGGTGGCAGCAATTACTTCTGCTCCTAACATTTTCATACGAGCTACATTGGGTGCCTGGCGAGCAATATCTATTTCGCCCATATAAACAATACACTTCATGCCCATTAAGGCACATACAGTAGCGGTAGCAACCCCATGCTGACCTGCGCCGGTTTCGGCAATAATACGGGTTTTACTCAAACGCTTTGCCATGAGTATTTGACCAATAGTATTATTCACTTTATGGGCTCCGGTATGGTTTAGGTCTTCACGTTTCAGGTATATCTTGGTCTTATATTTATCTGAGAGACGCTTTGCAAAATAAAGAGGCGAAGGACGTCCAACATAATCTTTCAGGAGTTTTTGAAATTCTTGTTGAAAATCTTCCTCCTGCATTATGTTAATATAGTTTTGGCGTAGCTCTTCTACATTAGGGTAGAGCATTTCGGGGATGTAAGCACCTCCAAATTCTCCGTAATATCCTTTTTCATTTACATGATAACTCATAGTCTTCAGGTTATATTTATAGTTGAACGGCCCCAAGTTCCGTTTTAAATTGTTTTAGTTTATCTCTATTTTTTAATGCTGGTGCTATTTCAAATTTACTGTTTACATCTATAGCATAACATTTTTGTGCAATGGGTAATTTAAAAAAATCGGTGAGCTGGGGTACAGATTCCAAACCAATACCTCCACTTAAGAAAAAAGGCGTGGAGGAAGTGTATTCTTTTAAAACACTCCAATCAAAGGTATATCCGTTACCTCCAGGTAAAGTTCCTTTGGTATCAAATAGGAAAAAATCAACGAAATCTTCATATGGAGATAACGTTTTAAAATCGAATTGATCTTTGATAGAAAACACTTTTATCACTTCAATATTTGGTAAATTCTTTTTTAGTTGCTCACAAAAAGTAACCGATTCATTACCATGTAACTGCAAAGCTTTTAAGTTATATTGAGTAATTACTCTGGTAATATACTCTAATGAGCTATTTACAAAGACTCCGGTTTTAATAATAGCTTTTGGTAATTCTGGTAAACTATCAGAAACATAACGAGGCGATTTTTCATAAAATATAAAGCCCATATAATCTGGTTGTAAATTAGCAACCTCAATTATATTCTCTTTATATTTCATTCCGCAAATCTTTAGTTTCATTTGGTCAGCTCTTTTATAAATTCAGTAGCACTTTTTCCTGGGTTATCCGTTTTCATAAAATTTTCTCCAATAAGAAAACCTTTGTAACCATAAGGTTGTAATTCTTTAATAGCACTCACAGTACTTATACCACTTTCAGAGACTTTTATAAAATCATCTGGTATTAAGGGAGATAACGATTTGCTTGTATCAAGACTTACTTCAAAAGTTTTTAGGTTTCTGTTATTTACTCCTAGCATGTCTAAACTAGGCATCACCGATTTTTCTAACTCTTCCTGATTATGAACTTCCAGTAACACATCTAAGTCTAAGCTTTTAGCAAGTTCAGAAAGTGTTTTAATTTCAGCACGACCCAAAATAGCAGCAATAAGTAATATAGCATCGGCTCCATAGGCTTTAGCCTCCAATAGCTGATATTCATCTATAATGAATTCTTTTCTTAATAAAGGTATATTGGTAGAAGCTCTGGCCAATACTAAATCGTCTAAAGAGCCACCAAAGTATTTACCATCGGTTAAAACAGACATACCGCATACGCCTGCATTTGTATACCCTTTGGTTACGTCTTGTACATTAAGATTATAGTTAATAACCGATTTAGAAGGAGAACGTCTTTTATGTTCGGCTATGATACCCGAATCACTCTCTTTTAATTTGGTCGCCAGTGAGAAGGTAGGCTTCTCAAACAAAACAGATTGCTCTAGTTGCGAAACCGGAATCAATGCTTTTTTAAGGGCTACTTCTTTATGCTTGTCAAAAACTATTTTATCTAAAATATTCATACCTATTAATTTTGACTAAGCGTTCTTAAGGTTTGAAAACTAGCTAATGCTTTCCCTGATAGTAAGGATTCTTTTGCGATATCAAAGCCTTCCTTAGGGGGGAGTTTTTTAACGGTTGCAATGGCGGTACCAGCATTAGCGCAAACTACATTGGTTTGAGCTTCGGTACCTTTTCCGTTTAATACATTTAAAAATATTTGAGCTGTACCTTCAATGGTATCAGTACCTTTTATAGCTTTCTGAGAATGTGAAGCAACCCCAAAATCTTGTGCAGTTAACATTTGCTCAGAAGTATTGGTTATAGCTTTGGTAGTTCCGGTAAGCGATATTTCATCGTACCCATCTAATGCATGTAGGATGGTGTAGTTTTTATCGGTTTTTTGGTACAGGTAGCTATAAATACGTGCTAACTCTAAACTAAAGACTCCTACCATTTGATTTTTAGGAAACGCCGGATTAATCATAGGACCTAACATATTAAAAAAGGTTTTAACGCCAAGCTCTTTTCTAATAGGTCCTACATTTTTCATAGCCGGATGAAATAGTTGAGCATGCAAGAAACAAATATTAGCTTTATCAATAGACTTCTTTAAAAAATCCTGATCGCTGGTAAACCTAATACCCAAATGTTCCATTACATTACTAGAGCCACATTTGGAAGATACTCCGTAATTACCATGTTTAGCTACATGAACACCTGCTCCGGCTGTTACAAAAGAAGCTAGCGTAGAGATGTTAAAAGTGTCTTTACCATCACCTCCTGTACCACACAGGTCTATAGTTTCATAACCGTTCAAGTCTACAGGGATACATAATTCTAATAAGGCATCTCTAAAACCTTCTAATTCCTCAGTGGTTACGCTTCGCATCATATAAACGGTTAAAAAGGCTGCTATCTGACTGGTGTTGTATACTCCGTTAGAGATGTTTACCAATACATTTCTGGCTTCTTCTTTAGAGATAGTTTCGTGATTTATAAGTCTGTTTAATATTGCTTTCATTTTTGATAAAAATTAAATTGAGATAAAAATTAATAGTGTAATAATGGTGTACTAAGAACTTTTAAGCCAATTTTCTAATATCTTTTTCCCATACGGAGTTAATACAGATTCAGGGTGGTATTGCACACCACAAACATCATAGGCAACATGGCGTAACGACATAATTTGGTTGTTTTCATCTATAGAAGTAATTTCTAACTGCTGAGGTAACTCTTCATCTGCTACTACCCACGAGTGATATCTTCCTACTTCCATATTATCGGGTAGGTCTGTAAATAATACATCCTCTTTTACTTTGGTAACATTGGTAGCTACTCCATGATATACTTTGTTAAGATTGGTAAGTTTACCACCAAAAACTTCTCCTATAGCCTGTAAGCCTAAGCATACCCCAAAGATGCTTTTAGTAGGGGCATAGGCTTTAATGATATCTTTCAAAAGTCCAGCTTCATTTGGGATTCCCGGTCCAGGCGATAACACAATTTTATCAAAAGGAGCAACCTCTTCAAGGGTTAGCTGGTCATTTCTTTTTACAGTTACTTCGCAATCTAAATCTTCAAGGTAATGAACGAGATTATAAGTGAAGCTGTCGTAATTATCTATAACTAATATTTTTTTCATTTTCTGCAATTTAAATGTCTTTGGCCATTTCAACGGCTTTGGTTAATGCGCCTAGCTTATTGTATACTTCTTGTAATTCAGATTCTTCATTTGATTCAGAAACCAATCCTGCACCGGCTTGGTAGTGAAGTTCATGATTCTTACTTAAAAAAGTTCGAATCATGATGGCATGATTAAAGTTGCCTTTAAAGTCCATAAATCCAATGGCTCCACCGTAAAAGTCACGGTTATTTTTTTCATACTTTTCTATAAGTTGCATGGCCATATGTTTAGGAGCACCACTTAGTGTACCTGCAGGGAAGGTATCTGCTACTACCTGCATGGTAGGTATTTCGGGTTTCTTTTTACCGGTTACTTTAGAAACTAAGTGAATTACATGCGAAAAAAATTGTACCTCTTTATAGGTGTCAATAGTAACATCGGTACCATTTCTACTTAGGTCATTTCTAGCAAGGTCTACCAGCATAACATGTTCACTATTTTCTTTTTCATCGGCAGCAAGTTTGGTAGCTAGCTCAGCATCTTTGGTATCATTACCTGTTCTTTTAAAAGTACCAGCAATAGGGTGAATCTCTGCAATACCATTGTTTACAACTAATTGCGCTTCCGGTGAGCTACCAAAGATTTTAAAGTCTCCATAGTCAAAATAGAAAAGGTATGGAGACGGATTAATACTTCTTAAAGCACGGTAAACATTAAACTCATCCCCTTTAAATTTTTGAGAAAAACGACGGCTTAATACCAATTGAAATATATCTCCTCTATAAGCATGTTTTTTAGCTAGTTGTACTTGTTCTTTGTATTCCTCATCTGTTAATACAGAAGTAGGTTCACTTTCTGTAGTAAAGGAGTAGGTAGCAAAGTTTCTTGAACTTAGAAGCGTTTTAATTTCTGCTATATTATTTTCTTTTTCATAGCAATGCGCAAAAATATATGCTTCGTTTTTAAAGTGGTTAATGGCTATTATATTTTGGTAAACAGAATAATAGACATCGGGAATATGAAGTGAGTTTTCTTTTTTAGAAATTTCAATGTCTTCAAAATACTGTACAGCGTCATACGCAAGGTATCCGAATAATCCACGGTTAATGAATTTAAAAGGTGATTCTGCTACCTCAAATTGTTGTGCAAATGAATTAATCTCAGACGGAACGTTAATGTCTTTAGTAATAGTAGTTTCCACAGTAGAACCATCAGGATATGATTTTTTTAGAAGGTTGTTCTCTATGGTAATGTTGGCTATAGGGTTAAAGCAAACATAAGAAAAACTGTTGTTGTTTGCATGGTAATCGCTACTCTCTAACAGTATACTATTAGGGTAATGGTCTCTTATTTTAAGATACACACTCACCGGAGTAATGGTGTCGGCGAGTAGGTGTTTGTAATGTGATTCTAGTTTGTAGGTTTTCATTTTTGTTTAATTTTTTGAATAAAAAAAAGGCTTGTCGTGAAATGACAAGCCTTTTTGTATATGTTTTTAATACTTATATAGGTGCTTTGCTCACGACGTCTGACGTAAGTTATACCACCACCAAGTATTTGTAATTCTCATTTTCATTCTTTGTTAATGTTAGGTCAAATATAGAAAGGTTAAATTAAATTTCAAAGAGGTAAATACAATAAATAGTATATTTAAGAGTATTTAATATAAATTGAAGTTATGAAGCAGTCTGAAATAGCTCATTTATACAGCAGAGCAGGTTTCGGAATTTCTCCGTTAAAACAGAATTCTTTAAATTTTAAACAAGAAAAAGTTATCTGAAGCGACAAACAAATCTTCAATAACCTTCTTCTTGTTTAAAATTTAAAGATGATAGTTTTAAAAGCAGAAAATTATCTTTGGTAAAGTACCTATAATAAGCATAATTAAATAACAAATAAAAAAGATCGCTAATGATAATTAGCGACCTTTCTGCCTTAAATATTTCGGCTTGGTTTGGGGTATTTATTTCTTTTTAGAACTGTAAGTCAACAACTAAGTCAAACTCATCATAGATGGTTTTATCTCCTAAGTTGTCAAAGAAACTACCAGAACCGTATCTTACATCATATTCAGAACGGTCAATTTTTACAGTAGCAGTAGCTTTGCTTCCATATACAGACATGTCAAAAGTTACAGGTTTTGTTGTTTTCTTGATAGTTAAATTACCTGTTACTTTATAACTGTTTTTTCCAGTAGACTTTACTTTAGTAATCACTAATTTGGCAGTAGGGTAGTTAGATACTCCGAAGAAATCATCAGATTTTAAGTGACCATCTAATTTACCTTTCATGTCTCCTTCAAGGTCAGTAGCACCAATAGTAGTCATATCAATAACAAATTCACCACCAGTTAACTTGCTGTCGTCAAATTTTAAGGTACCACTTTTAAGATCTACTGTTCCTTCATGAGAACCTGTTACTTTGTAACCTTTCCAAGTAACGGTGCTTTCACCTGTTTTAATTGTTTTTGATTGTGCATTTACAGTAACTACTGTTACTAATGCTAAAGCTAAAATTGCTAATCTTTTTTTCATTTCTTTTGTTTTAAAAAATTTGTGTAATTATATAGTTATAAATAATTCCTCTGCTGATTTTCTTACTTTCGTTGCATGTTGTAACAAATCGTTTTCACTTCTGTATCCTATTGTAGCAATAACTGCAGTAGCTAACCCTTTTTCCTCTAACCCTAAAATTTCGTCAAATTGTTCACTACTGAAACCTTCCATAGGACAAGCATCTATATTTAGAGCAGCAGCAGCAGAAAGTAAATTGCCTAAGGCAATATAACATTGCTTAGCAGCCCAAATAGCTTTGTGCTCTTGAGGCAAACTAACAATAGCCCCATTAATAGCACCGCTGAATCCGGCTAGGTCTTCTATGGAAACATTTCTGGTTTCGCTTATATTTTTCATATAGGTAGCAACATCTTCAGCCGTTACATCTGTTTTTGCTGCAAATACAATTACTTGAGAAGCATCGGTTAATTGAGTTTGATTATACGCTGCTTCTTTAAGCTTGGCTCTTACTTCCGGATTTTCAATGATTAATATTTCATAAGGTTGTAAGCCGTAAGAAGAAGCACTTAATTGTAAAGCCTTTTTTAAGGTTTCTAGGTCTTCTGAACTAATTTTTTTACTGCTATCAAATTGTTTTGTAGCATATCTCCATTCCAAATTTTCAATATAGGTACTCATAATTTTTAAGATATAAATTTTTCTAAAAGTGTATTTAATGTATTTAATTCTTCTTCATTTAGGTTGTTGGTAAAATGCTCTTCATATGCAAGCACCAAGGGATCTAAAATAGACAGAAGTTCTAGTCCTTTTTGGGTAATTAGTACTTCCATTTTTCTTCTGTTATTTTTACAAATATTTCGTGTAACTAAATCCTTTTTGAGCAACTTATCTACAAGTCGAGTAGTGTTACTGGTTTTGGCTATCATTCTATCCTGAATGTCACACATGTTTATAGGGAGACCTTTTTGACCTCTTAAAATACGCAAAACATTAAATTGTTCAGTCGACATATCAAAAGGTTTTAACCCTACATAAAGGGTTTCATTTAATTTAGATTGAGAATACAATAAGTTTAAAATTACCTTTTTTGACAATGTGATGTTTTCTGATTTAATGATTTCCTCTATTTTCATTTTACATTACAAAATTTGTATATACAAATGTATTGTTATTTTTAGATGAACACTCAAAATATATGTTAAAATTTCACAAAAAAATGGGGGAGTTTATTTTTGTATTCAATAGATTTACAATGGGTTATAGAAGTACATATGTTAAAATACTTATAAAATGCTAAATGGCGGGTTATTATTTTATAATATTATAGGAAAATGATATTTTTAATTAAATATATGATGCAAAAGATTATTTTTTATTTTATTTTAACGGTTTTACTAATTGGAATTGTTTCTTGTGATTCATCTTCGAAGGAAAATGACAAGACCGAAGAAACATCTCATCAGGTTATACAAACAAATACGAAGACCAAACCAAAAGAAAACGTAGTTTATACGGTAGGAGAAAAGAAAGTACCACAAATGGACTTCTCAGAATTGGAGCGTAAAGTACTTTCTCAAAGCAATAATAAAACGTATGTTGTTAATTTTTGGGCAACATGGTGCGCACCATGTGTAAAAGAGTTACCACATTTTGAAGCACTTAATGCTAAGTATAAAGATAAAAATGTAGAGGTGATACTTGTGAGTTTAGATTTCCCTGATAAAGTAGATACACAGTTAGTACCTTTTATTAGAAAAAAAGATTTACAGAGTAAGGTGATTTTTTTAAATGATAGTAATATGAATGAATGGATACCTAAGGTGTCTAAGAATTGGTCGGGTGCAATACCGGCCACTCTAATATATAACAAAGAAAATAGAACGTTTTATGAGCAATCTTTTACGTTTGAAGAATTAGAATCAGCATTAACTAAAACCTTAATACTATGAAGATATTTAAAATTTTAAGCGTAATATCCATTGCAATTTTAGCTATGGCCTTTGTTCCTAGTACTATATTAAATAAAAATAAAGTAGCCAAAGGATATGTAATAGGGGATAGTATAAAAGACTTTACTTTAAAAAATGTAGATAACAAAGAAGTATCATTTAGTGACTATGCTTCAAAAAAAGGGGTTATTGTAATATTCACCTGTAATAGTTGCCCATTTGCTAAAGCTTATGAAAGTCGTATTATGGATTTAGATAAAAAATATGCTGCCAAAGGAGTGCCAGTTATCGCCATAAACCCTAACAACCCTACTATAAAGCCCGAGGATAGTTTTGAGAATATGCAAAAAAGAGCAAAAGCCAAAGGATACACATTTCCTTATTTATTTGATGCCAAACAAACGGTTTATCCTGTTTTCGGAGCAACAAAAACTCCTCATGTATTTTTAATACAGAATACCAAAAAAGGCGGGGTGGTTAAATATATAGGTGCTATAGACGATAATGCGTTTGATGCTACTCAAGTAAAAGTAAAGTATTTAGAAAATGCTGTAGATGCAATGCTTCAGGGGAAAGAAATAGAAACAAAAACAACCAAAGCTATTGGTTGTAGTATTAAAGCATAATATATAAGTACTTTGAAGTTATACTATAAATGTTATTTTTGTTTAAAATATAATTGGTCATGAATTTATCTCAAGAAGAATGGGCAGAACAGTTTAAAAACGACGATAATGCCTTTTTATTAGATGTAAGAACTCCTGAAGAGTTTGAGGAAGTACATATTCCTGGTGCTACTAACATTGATATTCATAAAGGTCAAGGCTTTGTATATGAAGTTGATGAGCTTGATAAGAGTAAAAATTTTTATGTGTATTGTCGGTCTGGTGCAAGAAGTGCTAAGGCTTGTGAGGTACTAAATCAGTTAGGAGTAGCTAATACCTATAATTTATTAGGTGGTATTTTAGACTGGAAAGGGGAAACAGAATAAGGAAACCCTCAAAGATAAGAACAAAAAAATCCCGTATTTACACGGGATTTTTTGTTTTTATGAAAGAAGATTTTTTACATTATTTATGGAAGTTTAAGAAAATAGATTTTCGTAACAGTAAAACAACCAACGGATTATCTATAGAGGTTAAACGTTTTGGGGTGTATAATGAACTATCAGGAGCTGATTTTTTTAATGCCTTAGTGTTAATAGATGGACAGTATTGGGCAGGGAATATAGAAATGCATTTACGTTCTTCCTATTGGTTTATGCATGGCCATGAAAAAGATGCCGCTTACAATAATGTGATACTTCATGTAGTTTGGGAACACGATGTTGAAGTTTTTAATAGCAATAATCAGCCAATTCCTGTGTTGGAACTTAAAAATGTTGTTCCTGCTTCATTACTTAATACCTATCTAAAATTAGTAGAAAGTAAGCACCACTTTATAAATTGTGAGCACAGTTTATCGAGTATTGATAGTTTTGTTATAGAGTCTTGGTTAGAGCGATTGTATATTGATAGGTTAAGGGAAAAATCGATGGTTATACAGGAGATGCTAAAGCATTCTAATAACAATTGGGAAGCTGTATTGTTTAAGTTGTTAATGAAGAATTTTGGCGGGAATATTAACGGTGCGGCTTTTTTAAGTATAGCAAATAGTTGTGACTTTTCTATAATCCGAAAATTTATGCATGATAGGGACTTATTCGAGAGTTTTTTATTTGGTCAGTCGGGGCTATTGGAGTCCGAAATCCCTTCTTCTTACGAGAAAATGCTTTATGAAAACTATCAATTTTTATGTTCAAAATTCAATCTAAGTAAATTGGGGGTTTTACCTATTCAATTTTTTAAATTGAGACCGCACAATTTTCCTACTATTCGATTTTCTCAATTGGCAGGAGTGTATAAGGAGACGTCAAGTTTGTTTAGTTTACTTATAGAAGCCAATACTTTTAAGGAGATAAAAGAAATTATAAAGGTAAAGACCTCTGGCTTTTGGGAGAAGCATTATACCTTTAATAAAAAATCGAATAAGGTGGTAAAGTGTATTTCAGATAGTTTTATTCATTTACTTATAATAAATACTATTATCCCACTTAAATTTTGTTACCTGAATTACAAAAGTACAGTTGATACAGACCCGTTATTAAAGGTTCTATACGATTTACCTCCCGAGAAGAATAGTATTGTTGCAAATTTTGTTAGCTGTAATTTAAAAGTAAAGAATAGTTTGCATTCACAGGCTTTACTACATCTATATCAGAATTTGTGTAGTAAGAATAAATGCCTACAATGTGTCTTAGGAGTAAAGCTTTTAAAGGAAGAATAACTCAATATAATTGCTATCTTTACATTTATGAAATGGTTTGAAAACTTAAAATATTTTTTTGAAAGAAACGGATTTGAGGTTTCATCAAGATTTGCAGATCGGTTAGGGATGACGGCAAAAAATATACGCCTATTCTTTATTTACTTAACGTTTGCAACATTTGGTATTTGGTTTGCCGTGTATTTAACATTGGCTTTTTTGCTAAGGTTAAAAGATCTTGTTTATACCAAACGTTCTTCTGTTTTTGATTTATAATGTATGTTTAAACTTTTCAGAGCTCGGCTTTATATAGCAATTTTTTTGTTAATTACCATGATTGCGAGTGGCGTAGCGGGGTACCGTCTTATAGCTGGTTATTCATGGGTTGAGTCTGTTTGGATGACCATGATTACAGTGTCTACTGTAGGATTTAGTGAAGTGCATCCAACTAATGATGCTACAAAAATATTTACTATTGTCTTAATTGTATCCAGCCTTTTTGTAATAGCGTATTCTGTATCTGTAGTAACAGAGTATTTACTTGCAAGAAGCACCATTTACAATGTAAAATACAGACGTATGAAAAAGAAAATTGATGCACTCAAAAACCATGTAATCATATGTGGTTATGGAAGAAACGGAAAACAAGCTGCTGAAAAACTAAAAGCTTATAAAAGACCTTTTGTAATTGTAGAAAGAGATGAAGAAATCACCAATCAGATTCCAGATGACTTTTTATATATACTCGGGAGTGCTAATGAAGATGAATTTTTGTTATCGGCTGGGGTAGATAGAGCAGGGTGTTTAATTACAGCATTACCTGATGATGCGTCTAATTTGTTTATTGTACTTTCAGCAAGACAATTAAATAAGAATCTTAATATAATAAGTAGAGCTTCAAATGAAACTTCTTTAAAAAAATTACAGTTGGCAGGAGCAAATAAAACTGTAATGCCAGATAAGATTGGAGGAGATCATATGGCAGCCATGGTGGTGTTACCCGATTTGGTACATTTTATGGATCAACTGGCATTTGAAGGAAAGTCACTGATTAATTTAGAGGAAATTTCTATTGATGATATTTCAAGAGGACATAAGATAACTTCTATCTTAGATTTAGATATTCGTAAGCGAACAGGGTGTAATGTAATAGGATATAAAAAGCCTAATGGGGAATATATAGTTAATCCGGAAAGTACATTATTACTAGAATCGCATTCGAAATTAATTGTACTTGGAAGACCTGAACAAATTTTAAAATTAAATGAGCTTTTTCGCATAGAATCTAATGAATTTTAGAATAATAATAGCTTAAACTTGATTATTGGTTAAATTTTTATGAAATTGCGGCAACTTGAAAATAAAAGTTAATTTTTATTCAATTCAACTAATCTTTTTATGGAGAAGCGATTTCTTTCAATTCTATTGGCGTTAACGCCATTTTTTACATTTGCACAATCAGAGAAAAGTTTTGCAGAGTCGATAAATGAGGCATTTGCTAAATACACTACACCTATTGTAGAGGCTATTTTTTATCCTGTTACTATAGCAGGAAAAGATATGCCAATAGTAATTATCATATTATTGGCTGGAGCTTTATTCTTTACAATCTATTTTAAAGGGGTAAACTTTAGATATTTAAAATTATGTATTAAAACAGCCTTTGGTAAATACGATCATTTAGATGCTCACGTACCGGCTGACGAAGATATAGAAGTTGTTGACGGAGAGATTCAAGGGGCTGTAAAGTATGAAGGAGATGTGCCTGGTGAGGTAACTCACTTTCAGGCATTAACGGCATCACTTTCGGCTACCGTTGGATTAGGTAATATTGCCGGTGTTGCTGTTGCTATTGCATTAGGTGGGCCAGGAGCTACCTTATGGATGATCTTAGCGGGGATTCTTGGTATGGCGTCTAAATTTGTAGAATGTACTTTGGGTGTTAAATATCGTGAAGTAGATAGTAATGGGAAAACGCATGGTGGACCTATGTATTACTTAACTGCTGGATTTAAGGAGCTAGGAGTAGCTCGTTTAGGTAAGGTATTAGCGGTTTTCTTTGCAATTATGTGTATTGGAGGTTCATTTGGTGGTGGTAATATGTTTCAGGCAAACCAAGCGGCTTCACAAATTATAGAGCTAACTGGTTGGGAGAGCTCAGATGCAGGAATGTATTTAGGTTTTGTAATGGCTATTATTGTAGGATTGGTAATTATTGGGGGTATTAGTCGTATTGGTAAAGTAACAGAGAAAATTGTGCCTGTAATGGCATTAATATATATAGGTGCAGGGTTGGTAATTATTGGTATTAATTATGATATGATACCTTTTGCATTTGGTGAAATATGGGATGGAGCTATTAACCCTGATGCTGCATTTGGTGGTATAGTAGGGGTGTTAATCGTTGGTTTCCAAAGAGCTGCTTTCTCTAATGAGGCAGGTGTAGGTTCTGCGTCTATTGCACACGCGGCAGTAAAAACGAGATATCCTGCGTCTGAAGGCTTAACTGCATTATTGGGACCATTTGTAGACACGGTGATTATTTGTACAATGTCTGCTGTAGTAATTGTTATTACCAACGCCAAACACCATATTTTTGAATATGGTAAAGTAGATGGCTCTAATGTAATGTTGAATTCAACAAAAGAACTAATTGGGGGTGTTGATTTAACTTCTGTAGCATTCGATTCAGCAATACCTCACTTTTCTTATATTTTAGGTATAGCTGTAGTGTTATTTGCTATTTCATCTATGATCTCTTGGTCTTATTATGGATTACAATCATGGAAGTATCTTTTTGGTAAAGGAAAGATATCTGATATTGTTTATAAAATATTGTTTTTAATTTTTGTTGTAGTTGGTTCTGCTGCTAGTTTAGATGCTGTTGTGGGGTTTTCAGATGCTATGATTTTTGCTATGGTATTTCCTAATATAATTGGTCTTGTAGCATTATCACCGAAGGTTAAGAAAGAATTGATAAAATATTTTAATGCAATTAAAATTGACAAAATGGATGCAGATATCTCTGATCAGGCAACCGTGAAAAAGGTCAAATAATTAATTAGACATAATATGAAAAATTTAAAATCCCATTTCAGATTTCATAAGAAGGAACGAAATGGGATTTTTTCTTTACTTCTCCTTATTGCTGTATTACAAACTGCTTATATTGGTTTTCGTTGGTTGCATAATGATGATGAATATATAAATACAGAAAATACGATTGCTATGAATATCTATATTGATAGTATTGCCAATGCATCTGCTGTGTTAAAATCTAAACCACTTTTCTTTAATCCTAATTATATCGATGATCGTAAAGGATATCTTTTAGGGATGTCAGTCGAAGAAATTGATAGATTGTTAAAATATCGTAAAGAGGGTAAGTTTGTGAACTCGGCTAAAGAGTTTCAAAAGGTAACTATGGTTTCTGATGTTTTATTAGACAGTATATCTTCATATTTTAAATTCCCGGAATGGACTCAAAAGAAAAATAAATCAATAACTACTAATAAAGGAATTACTAATAAGGTAATTAAAATTGACTTTACTGAAACTCCTAATGCCATAAAAAAGGATATTAATACGGTAACAAAGGAAGAATTAATTGTTTTTAAAGGAATAGGAAACGTATATGCTAATAGAATTTTAGCGTATAGAAATAAGCTTCATGGATTTAGTATTGATGATCAGCTATATGAAATTTGGGGAATGGAAGAGGCATTGATTACACGTTTATTAGAAGCGTATACGGTTGGTACTTCGCCTGAAATTGACAAATTAGATATTAATTCTGTTTCACTTAAAGAGCTTAGTAAGAATCCTTATCTTACATATAGTATGGCAAAATCAATACTGATATATCGCAGTAAAAAGGGAATAATTAATAGTTTTGATGAGCTTTCCCAGATAGATAGTCTCTCCGTTAAGATTGTAAAACGACTGCCTCTTTATTTTTACATAAAAGAATAAAATACCTATTACAAGAATTAGTTAAACGTGTGTTTGCCAATTTTGTAATGGCGTATGTCTAAATCTACTGAGTTTTGAGGGGATTAGTCTGCTTAAAATATATATTATTTGATAAGTGTTACTTATAGCGTTGCTTGTATTTGTTTATTATTTGGTCTAAATGGCTTATAATAAACTTAAAGTATAGTATGTATTTAGCAACAATTAGTACGATGTTATTGGTACAGGGTATTTTGATTAGTCTGTTGCTTATTTGTCTATAGGGTATTAAGGATACCACCAAAGCCGAAACCAAATTTATATTCTGAAGATGATGATGTTGTGGAACGGTAATTTGAATACTAGTTTAGCAATACATTTTTTTAATAGAAATAAGTTTTTTTGTAGTAGAATCCTTAAATGCCTATAAAGTTCTGTAATTATATACGGTAAAAGTCAAGTTACTATCACTATAATTGCTAAATCTATTTTAAAATATAAAGGTGTCAAATTAAATATTACTACCTTTGAAATACGATGGATAGATAAGTTAAATTATATAGTAGATAATTACTTCCCAATTTTTTTAAAAATAAATAACAAATACAGTAATAATTTTGATAAATCCTTTATTTTTAACTAAAATAATTTTATAAGGATAAGTATAAATATATGGATATAGAGACATCAGTTAACATGAACTTTGAGTATTCAGAAACTCAACAAATGGTAGCAGAATCGGCAAGAGATTTTGCGGTACAATATATTAAACCCTACGTTAGAGAATGGGACGAAAACCAAACCTTTCCGGTAGAGGTATTTAAGAAAGCTGGAGAACTTGGATTTATGGGAGTTTTGGTACCTGAAATCTACGGAGGGTCGGCATTAGGATATCATGAATATGTTGCTGTTATAGAAGAAATTTCAAAAATAGACCCATCAATAGGGTTATCTGTGGCTGCGCATAATTCATTATGTACAAATCATATTTTGTCATTTGGAACAAAAGAGCAAAAGATGAAATGGTTACCAAAATTGGCTACAGCAGAATGGATTGGTGCTTGGGGGTTAACAGAACATAATACGGGTTCCGATGCAGGAGGAATGAACACTACTGCTGTTAAGGAAGGTGATTACTGGATTCTTAATGGAGCTAAAAACTTTATTACCCATGGTAAAAGTGGTGATGTTGCCGTGGTGATTGTTAGAACTGGAGAGAAAGGAGATAGCAGAGGAATGACAGCTTTTGTAATAGAAAAAGGAACTCCTGGTTTTTCTAGCGGAAAGAAAGAAGATAAATTAGGTATGCGTGCAAGCGAAACCACAGAGTTGGTTTTTCAGGATTGTAGAATACCAGACGCTAATAGATTAGGGGAGATAGGAGAAGGGTTCATCCAAGCGATGAAAATTTTAGATGGAGGTAGAATCTCTATTGCGGCACTTTCTTTAGGGATAGCTAAAGGAGCTTATGAAGCGGCACTTAAATATGCTAATGAGCGTGTACAGTTTGGAAAGCCAATTAGTGCATTTCAAGGAGTGTCTTTTAAATTGGCTGATATGGCTACGCAAATAGAAGCGTCTGAGCTTTTAATACATAAGGCTTCTTTTCTTAAAAATGCGCATAAACCTGTCACCAAAATTGGAGCAATGGCAAAGATGTATGCATCTGAGGCATGTGTGTCAATAGCTAATGAGGCTATACAAATACATGGCGGGTATGGCTATACAAAAGATTTTCCGGTAGAAAAATTTTATAGAGATGCTAAATTATGCACTATAGGGGAGGGTACTACCGAAATACAAAAAGTAGTTATTTCACGAAAAATACTTGCCGAATAAGGCTTGTATTTTAAGAAGTTATTAACACTATAACGTTTAAGTAAGTGGTGTTTTGCTTATACTGTATTTTTTACTGGTTTAATATTGTAAATTGATAAAAATTAAACCAGTAAAATATGAAAAAAGCAAATTTATTCTTTAGTTTTTTGATTTTAGTAGCTATTGTAGGTTGTTCAAAAGACGATCTTAATCTTCAAGAAGAGGCTACAGAAGATATCATTGTTAAGAAAACCGTTGATTTAAACGGATTTAGAAGTGCCGGTTCTGGAGTTATGATGCAAGCATTCTATTGGGATGTTCCAGCAGGTGGTGTGTGGTGGGATACCCTATCTACTAAAATTGCTTCGTGGAGTAGTGCGGGTATAGATGCTATTTGGTTGCCGCCGGCAAGTAAAGCTCAAAACGGACCTTTTTCTATGGGGTATGATCCGTTTGATTATTATGATTTTGGTAGTTATGACCAGATGGGAAGTATTGAAACTCGTTTTGGATCATTAACAGAGCTTCAAAATCTTATTTCTACAGCCCATAGTGCTGATATGAGTGTTATTGCTGATATTGTGATAAATCATAATAGCGGTGGTAATTATGAATTTAATCCGTTTGTAAGCGATAGTACTTGGACAGATTTTCAACCGGCCTCTGGTAATTTCCTTAGATCTTATTACGATTTCCATCCTAACGATTATCATAGTTATGATTCAGGTTCTTTTGGGGGGTATCCTGATATGTGTCACCATAAAACCTATGTTCAAGATTGGTTATGGAATAACTCTAATTCGGTGGCTAAGTATTATATGAATACGATGGGCTTTGATGGTTGGCGTTTTGATTATGTTAAAGGATTTGAGCCTTGGGTAGTTCATGATTGGGTAAACGAAGTTGGAGGATTTGCAGTAGGCGAGTACTGGGATAGTAATGTTTCTACCTTAGATTGGTGGACAGGCGAAGCAAATGCTAGTGCGTTTGATTTTGCATGTTATTATGCTATGAGAGATGCTTTATCGAATAACGATTTAACCTATTTAAATGGAGATATGTTATGGAAAACAAATGCGTCTAGAGCAGTTACCTTTGTAGCGAATCATGATACCGATGAAATTTATAATAATAAAATATTAGCCTATGCGTATATTTTAACGCATGAGGGGTATCCTACGGTATTTTATCAGGATTATGAAGAGTGGTTAGATAAGGATGCGTTAAATAATTTAATTTGGATTCATAACAATTTGGCTAGTGGTAGTACCGAAATACTACATGTAGATAATGATGAGTACATAGCAAAAAGAAATGGGTACAATGCTAACGGATTAATTGTGTATATTAATAATAGTGATAGTTGGTTAGAAAGATGGGTGCCAACTAACTGGAGTAGTACGGTAATTAAAGATTATACAGGAAATTCCTCTTGGGAACCAACCACACAGTCAGGTACTTGGGTTAAAATTCAGGCACCACCACATGGGTATACTGTTTGGTCTACAAAATAATTAAAAATTTTCTTTGGTATAAAAATTATATTCTTAATTTTGCCGTTCCAAAAGAGAGGAGGTGATAAAGATATGTTAGTAATACCGATTAAAGAAGGAGAAAATATAGATAGAGCATTAAAGCGCTATAAGAGAAAATTTGATAAAACTGGTACTATGCGTCAGCTAAGAGGGCGTCAACAGTTTACAAAACCTTCTGTTGCTAAAAGAGTAGAAGTTCAGAAAGCTCAATATGTTCAGCATTTAAGAGATCAGGAACAAGTATAAGTATATTGATCTTATATAATAAATTTAGAATCCCGCTATACGCGGGATTTTTTTGTTTATATTGGTGTGTAGAATTACTTAGGTATGGATTCATTAGAAGCATTTATAAGGTATTTAGAGTCAGAGAAGAATCATTCCAAACATACGGTGCTTGCTTATGTAAAGGATATTGATTTTTTCAAAGGGTATTGTTTAGCAGCGCATGATGTTCAGGTGATAGACGAGGTGCCTTATGTGTTAATAAGGAGTTGGATAATTCAATTGGTTTCAGATGGGATATCTAATAGGAGTATAAATAGAAAAATAGCTTCTTTAAAGGCGTATTATAAATTTCTGCTTAAAGTTGGTAAAATTGAGGTAAGTCCTTTGGCTAAACATGTTCCTTTAAAAGTGGCTCAAAAGGCTGAAGTTCCTTTTTCGGAATCGGAGATCACAAAAGTTTTAGAGGTTTTGAATACAGATAATTCTTTTGTTGGGATTAGGAATAAATTAGTGGTAGAGTTGTTTTATGCTACAGGTATAAGGCGGAGTGAGTTGATTCATATAAAGATGTCTGATATAGATTTGAGTATGTGTACTTTAAAGGTCTTGGGTAAACGTAATAAAGAACGTATTGTGCCATTGTTACCCTTTGTGATAGAAACTTTTCAGAAATACAGGGGTTTGCGTGCTGAAATAACAATAGATCAGGGTGTTAATTATTTATTTGTAAGTGAGGCCGGAAATAAAGTTTCTGAATCATTTGTTTATCGATTAATAAATAACTATTTTAGTATAGCATCATCAAAGGTAAAAAAGAGTCCACATGTTTTACGACATAGCTTTGCGACTCACTTACTAAACAATGGTGCTGATCTTAATTCTGTGAAAGAATTGTTAGGACATGCGAGTTTGGCGTCTACTCAGAATTACACGCATACTAGTATTGCGGAGCTAAAGAAGAGTTATGCTGGGGCGCACCCCAGAAACAAACAATAGAAGTTTCACAGAATAAAATAAATGTTGAACTTTAAATGTTGAGTAAAATGAAAGTAAACACACAATCTGTAAATTTTACGGTAGATGGAAAATTAGTTGATTTTATCCAAAAAAAATTAGATAAATTAGATCATTACTATGACAAAGTCATATGTGCAGACGTCTACCTAAAGGTTGAAAACACCAGTGCTAAAGAAAATAAGATTGTTGAGATTAAGGTGTCTGTTCCTGGAGATGAGTTTATTGTGAAAAAACAACGTAAGAGTTTTGAGGAGGGAGTAGATGATGTGGTAGGTTCTTTAGAGCGCATACTTATTAAAAGAAAAGAAAAAGTAAGGGCGAATGCTTAAGATAAAAATTTTTCAAAAAATGTTTTGATTAAAAAAATAAATATATACATTTGCAGTCCGTTAGAAATAGCGGACTTTTTTTATGTAAAAAAGCCGATGTAGCTCAGCTGGCTAGAGCAGCTGATTTGTAATCAGCAGGTCGTGGGTTCGAGTCCCTCCATCGGCTCAAAGAAGTTCTTAATAATAATGATATCGGGGAGATACTCAAGCGGCCAACGAGGACAGACTGTAAATCTGTTGGTTTTTACCTTCGCAGGTTCGAATCCTGCTCTCCCCACTGAAATTAAATTGCGGGAGTAGCTCAGTTGGTAGAGCGTCAGCCTTCCAAGCTGAATGTCGCGAGTTCGAACCTCGTCTCCCGCTCTAGAAGAGTACATCAATTTAAGCCGACGTAGCTCAGGGGTAGAGCACTTCCTTGGTAAGGAAGAGGTCACGGGTTCAATTCCCGTCGTTGGCTCGATGCGAAGCAAAATTTGAACACTAATATATAACTAAGATTAAAATTATTAAATCATGGCAAAGGAAACTTTCGATCGTTCCAAACCGCACTTAAATATTGGTACTATTGGACACGTGGATCACGGTAAAACTACCTTGACTGCTGCTATTACTACTGTTTTAGCTAATGCTGGTCTTTCTGAAATGCGTTCATTCGATTCTATCGATAATGCACCTGAAGAAAAAGAGAGAGGTATTACAATTAACACTTCTCATGTAGAGTATCAAACAGCTAACCGTCACTACGCACACGTTGATTGTCCAGGTCACGCCGATTACGTAAAGAACATGGTAACTGGTGCTGCTCAGATGGATGGAGCTATTCTTGTTGTAGCTGCTACAGATGGTCCTATGCCGCAAACTCGTGAGCATATCTTATTAGGTCGTCAGGTAGGTGTTCCAAGAATCGTTGTTTTCTTGAATAAGTGTGATATGGTTGATGATGAGGAGTTATTAGAGCTTGTTGATATGGAGGTAAGAGAATTACTTTCTTTCTATGAGTATGATGGAGATAATGGTCCTGTTATCCAAGGTTCTGCTTTAGGAGCATTAAACGGAGATCAGAAATGGGTTGATTCTGTAATGGAATTAATGGAAGCTGTTGATAACTGGATTGAATTACCACAGCGTGATGTAGATAAGCCTTTCTTAATGCCTATCGAGGATGTATTTACAATTACTGGTCGTGGAACTGTTGCTACAGGTCGTATCGAAACTGGTGTTGCTAATACAGGTGATCCTGTTGAGATCATTGGTATGGGTGCTGAAAAATTAACTTCTACTATTACAGGGGTTGAGATGTTCCGTAAGATCTTAGATAGAGGTGAAGCTGGAGATAACGTAGGTATTTTGTTAAGAGGTATCGAGAAATCTGATATCAAAAGAGGTATGGTTATTTGTAAGCCAGGTTCTGTTACTCCTCACTCTAAATTTAAAGCAGAGGTTTATATCCTTAAAAAAGAAGAAGGTGGACGTCATACTCCATTCCATAATAATTACCGTCCACAGTTCTATTTAAGAACAACTGATGTTACTGGTACTATTACGCTTCCTGATGGAATCGAGATGGTTATGCCAGGTGATAACTTAACTATTACTGTTGAGTTGTTAAGCACAGTGGCTTGTTCTGTAGGTCTACGTTTCGCTATCCGTGAAGGTGGTAGAACAGTAGGTGCTGGTCAGGTAACTGAAATTTTAGAATAATTTATTTAATTATTATAATCTCAAAGGTGCTTCTTTGAAGTGCCTTTTTCTACGGGTGTAGTTCAATGGCAGAATAGCGGTCTCCAAAACCGTTGATGGGGGTTCGAATCCCTCCACCCGTGCAATATAAAATCGAGATAATGGCAGGTTTTGTGACATACATTAAAGAATCATTTGACGAGTTAAAACACCATGTTACATGGCCTACATGGGCTGAGGGGCAAAAATTGATGGTAGTTGTGGCTTCTTTTTCAGTTGTTTTTGCTTTGGCAATTTTTGGTGTAGATAAAGCATTGGAGTTTGTGATGAGTTCTTTTTTCGACTTATTTAAATAATCTTATAAAACTTGAATCGATGGCAGATGGTCTAGTAAAGCAGTGGTATGTAGTTAGAGCTGTAAGTGGTCAGGAGAATAAGGTTAAGACATATATTGAAAATGAGATTGCTCGTTTAGGGTACTCTGATTATGTTGATGATGTTTTAGTTCCTACCGAAAAGGTAGTTCAGATCAGAAATGGTAAAAAAATAAATAAAGAGCGCGTTTACTTTCCTGGGTATATTATGGTGAAAGCTAATTTGGGTGGTGAAGTAGTGCATATTATAAAATCAATTACCGGAATTATTGGGTTTTTAGGAGAGGTGAAAGGTGGAGATCCTGTGCCTTTAAGAAAATCTGAAGTGAACCGTATGCTAGGTAAGGTAGATGAGTTATCTGTGAAAACAGATAATGTGTTGATACCGTATTCTGTTGGTGAAACTATAAAGGTGATAGATGGGCCTTTTAATGGTTTTAATGGAACTGTTGAAAAGGTTAATGAAGAAAAGCGTAAGCTTGAAGTGATGGTTAAGATTTTTGGAAGAAAAACACCATTAGAGTTAAGTTATATGCAAGTAGAGAAAGTATAATTTTAATTATTATAAATGTGAGTGTGTTTCTTAGTGGGCACACTTTTTCATTAATTTTCGAACAATGGCAAAAGAAGTAAGTAAAGTAGTTAAACTACAAGTTAAGGGAGGTGCTGCGAATCCGTCGCCACCGGTTGGACCTGCTTTGGGAGCTGCCGGTGTTAACATCATGGAATTCTGTAAGCAGTTTAATGCGCGTTCACAGGATAAACCAGGTAAAACATTACCAGTTGTTATCACCGTTTACAAAGACAAATCATTTGACTTTGTAATTAAGACTCCCCCAGCAGCAGTTCAATTAATGGAGGCAGCTAAGGTTAAAAAGGGATCCGGAGAGCCAAATCGTAAGAAGGTAGCTAGCGTAACTTGGGAACAACTTAAGGTAATAGCTGAGGATAAAATGCAAGATCTTAATGCTTTTACTGTAGAATCAGCAATGAGTATGATTGCAGGTACAGCAAGATCAATGGGATTAACTGTTTCGGGTGAAAAGCCTTTTTAAATCTTAAAGACTGGAAAAATGGCAAAATTAACAAGAAAGCATAAAGAAGCTTTAGCAAAGATTGAACCAAATAAATTGTATTCAGTACAAGAGGCTTCAGCTTTAGTTAAAGAAGTTAGTTACGTTAAATTTGATGCATCTGTAGATGTAGCAGTACGTTTAGGAGTAGATCCACGTAAAGCTAATCAAATGGTAAGAGGGGTTGTAACATTACCTCATGGAACTGGTAAAGACGTTAAGGTATTAGCGTTGGTTACACCTGATAAAGAAGCAGAAGCTACCGCAGCTGGTGCCGATTATGTAGGTTTAGATGAATATCTTCAGAAAATTAAAGACGGTTGGACAGATGTTGACGTTATTGTTACTATGCCAAGCGTTATGGGTAAATTAGGTCCATTAGGTAGAATCTTAGGTCCTAGAGGTTTAATGCCTAACCCAAAAACAGGTACGGTAACAATGGATGTTGCTAAAGCTGTTGCTGAAGTTAAAGCTGGTAAAATTGATTTTAGAGTTGATAAAACCGGAATCGTTCATGCAGCTATTGGTAAGGCATCTTTTTCTCCTGAGCAGATTGAAGGGAATGCTAATGAATTGCTTCAAACATTAATTAAATTAAAACCAACTGCAGCTAAAGGAACTTATATTAAGTCTATTTGTATGTCTAGTACTATGAGTCCTGGTATCCCTGTTGATCCGAAAGCAGTTTAATTGGTAGTTATAAAATTTAGATCATGACTAGAGAAGAAAAATCAACGGTAATTGAAGATTTAACTGCGCAGTTGGCTGAAAACAATATAATATATTTAGCAGATATATCTGGATTAGATGCAGATACTACCTCTAAATTACGTAGAGCTTGTTTTAAAGCTGATATTAAATTAGCAGTTGTAAAAAATACATTGCTTGCAAAGGCAATGGAAGCTTCAGACAAAGACTTTGGAGATTTACCTGAAGTATTAAAAGGTGCTACCTCTTTAATGTTTTCTGAAGTTGGAAATGCACCAGCTAAATTGATTAAGGATTTTAGAAAGAAATCTGAAAAACCAATCTTAAAAGGAGCTTTTGTAGAAGAAGCTATTTATGTTGGCGATAATCAATTAGATGCATTATCAAGTATTAAATCTAAGGATGAAGTTATTGGAGATATCATTACGTTACTTCAATCTCCTGCTAAAAATGTTGTTTCTGCTCTTCAATCGAGTGGAGGTAAATTGGCAGGTATTATTAAAACTTTATCTGAAAAAGAATAATTTCGATACGCACTTTAACAATTATATTTATTTTAAAATTTAAACGATAGAAAAATGGCAGATTTAAAAGAATTCGCAGAACAATTAGTTAACTTAACAGTTAAAGAAGTAAATGAGTTAGCTACTATATTAAAAGATGAGTATGGTATTGAGCCTGCTGCTGCTGCTGTAGCTGTAGCTGCTGGTCCTGGTGGTGAAGAAGCTGCTGCTGAAGAAAAAACTGAATTTGATGTAGTATTAAAAGCTGCTGGTGGTTCTAAATTAGCTGTAGTTAAGTTAGTTAAAGAATTAACAGGAGTTGGTCTTAAAGACGCTAAAGATATCGTAGATGGTGCGCCTTCTACAATTAAAGAAGCTGTTTCTAAAGATGAGGCTGAAGGTCTTAAGAAGTCTTTAGAGGATGCTGGAGCTGAAGTAGAGCTTAAGTAAGTTTTATTGCAGCTACCAAAGCTGTAAAAATTTGGTTTAGGTCTTGGGATTAATCTCCTTAAGACCTAAACCCTTTTATGTATATAATTGTATACGTTTTATATTTTCTAATCTAAATTTTGTCCATTGATGTTATTAAATCAGACTGAAAGATTGAGTTTTGCCTCCGCAAAGTATACTCCTGAATATCCGGATTTCTTAGACATTCAAATTAAGTCATTCCAGGATTTTTTTCAGCTGGATACCAAATCTGAAGAAAGAGGCAATGAAGGTCTATACAATACCTTCAAGGAAAATTTTCCAATCACTGATACCCGAAACCAGTTTGTACTTGAGTTTTTAGATTATTTTGTAGATCCACCAAGATATTCAATTCAAGAATGTATTGAAAGAGGTTTGACGTATAGTGTACCTTTAAAAGCAAGGTTAAAACTATATTGTACAGACCCTGAGCATGAAGATTTTGAAACTATTGTTCAGGATGTGTATTTAGGTACTATTCCTTATATGACACCAAGTGGTACGTTTGTTATCAATGGAGCAGAACGCGTTGTAGTTTCTCAGTTACACCGTTCTCCTGGGGTTTTCTTTGGTCAATCTTTCCATGCTAATGGTACTAAATTATATTCTGCCAGAATTATACCATTTAAAGGTTCATGGATAGAGTTTGCCACTGATATTAACAGCGTAATGTACGCTTATATTGATAGAAAGAAAAAATTGCCTGTAACTACATTGTTTAGAGCAATTGGTTTTGAAAGAGATAAAGATATTTTAGAAATCTTCGACCTTGCAGAAGAGGTGAAAGTTTCTAAAGCAGGATTAAAAAGAGTATTAGGACGTCGTTTAGCTGCACGTGTTTTAAATACATGGCATGAAGACTTCGTTGATGAAGATACCGGTGAAGTAGTATCTATTGAAAGAAACGAGATAGTTTTAGATCGTGATACTATTTTAGAAAAAGAACATGTAGAGGAAATTTTAGAGGCTGATGTTAAAACGATTCTTTTACATAAAGAAGAAAGTCAGTCTGCAGAATATGCTATTATTCACAATACATTGCAAAAAGATCCTACCAACTCTGAAAAAGAAGCGGTAGAGCATATATATCGTCAATTACGTAATGCTGAACCGCCTGATGAGGAGACAGCAAGAGGTATTATTGACAAATTGTTCTTCTCTGATCAACGTTATAACTTAGGTGAAGTTGGTCGTTATAGAATGAACAAAAAGTTAGGACTTGATATTCCTATGGATAAACAAGTTTTAACGAAAGAAGATATTATCACCATTGTTAAGTACTTAATTGAGTTAATTAACTCTAAAGCTGAGATTGATGATATTGATCACTTATCTAACCGTCGTGTACGTACTGTAGGTGAGCAGTTATCAGCGCAGTTTGGTGTTGGTCTTGCTCGTATGGCTCGTACCATTCGTGAGCGTATGAATGTTCGTGATAACGAGGTATTTACACCAATCGACTTGATTAACGCTAAGACGCTGTCATCTGTTATTAACTCGTTCTTTGGTACCAACCAGTTATCTCAGTTTATGGATCAAACGAATCCATTAGCAGAGATAACTCACAAACGTCGTTTATCTGCATTAGGACCAGGAGGTCTTTCTCGTGAAAGAGCTGGTTTCGAGGTGCGTGATGTTCACTATACACACTATGGTCGTTTATGTCCTATTGAAACTCCTGAAGGACCAAACATTGGTTTGATTTCTTCTCTTGGGGTGTTTGCTAAGGTAAACAGCATGGGATTCATTGAAACGCCATACCGTACCGTAACTGATGGTAAAGTAGATTTAAGCAAATTTGATTATTTAAGTGCTGAAGAAGAAGAGGATAAGATGATTGCTCAGGCAAACATTCCTGTAGGAGAAGATGGTACTATAACAGTAGATAAGGTTATTGCTAGAGAAGAAGGTGATTTCCCTGTAGTAGAGCCTTCACAGATTCACTATACGGATGTGGCTCCTAACCAGATTGCTTCTATTTCTGCTTCGTTAATTCCTTTCTTAGAGCACGATGATGCAAACCGTGCGTTGATGGGATCTAACATGATGCGTCAGGCAGTTCCTTTATTACGTCCTCAGGCTCCTATTGTAGGTACCGGTTTAGAGCGTAGAGTAGCTTCTGATTCTCGTGTATTAATTAATGCAGAGGGAGACGGAGAAGTAGAGTATGTAGATGCTCAAAAAGTAACTATCAAATATGATAGAACTGATGATGAGCGTTTAGTAAGTTTCGATAGCGATTCTAAATCATATAATCTTATTAAATTCCGTAAAACTAACCAAGGTACTTCTATTAACTTAAAGCCAATTGTTAGAAAAGGCGATAGAGTTGTTAAAGGTCAGGTGTTATGTCAAGGGTATGCTACCGAAGGTGGAGAGCTTGCTTTAGGACGTAACATGAAAGTTGCCTTCATGCCTTGGAAAGGATATAACTTTGAGGATGCGATTGTAATTTCTGAAAAAGTTGTTAGAGAAGATATTTTTACATCTATTCACGTAGATGAGTATTCTTTAGAAGTTAGAGATACCAAATTAGGAGCTGAGGAGTTAACTAATGATATCCCTAACGTTTCTGAAGAAGCTACTAAAGATCTTGACGAAAACGGAATGATTCGTGTGGGTGCAGAGGTTAAGCCTGGTGATATTTTAATTGGTAAAATTACACCTAAAGGAGAATCTGATCCTACTCCGGAAGAGAAATTATTACGTGCTATTTTTGGAGATAAAGCAGGAGATGTTAAAGATGCATCGTTAAAGGCTTCTCCATCATTAAATGGTGTTGTAATAGACAAGAAATTATTTGCGAGAGCACTTAAAGATAAACGTAAGAGAGCTAAAGATAAAGAGGATATCTCTAAATTAGAGCTTGAATACAGTTCAAAATTTGAAGCATTAAAAGATAGACTTATAGAAAAACTTTTCAACCTAGTTAATGGTAAAACTTCTCAGGGAGTTATGAATGACCTAGGTGAAGAGTTGTTACCAAAAGGTAAAAAGTATACTTTAAAAATGCTTAACTCTGTAGATGATTTTGCACACTTAATTCCTGGTAACTGGACAACAGATGATGCTACCAATGCATTAGTTGCTGACTTGTTACACAACTATAAAATTAAGTTAAACGATCTTCAAGGAGCTTTAAGAAGAGACAAGTTTACAATTTCTGTTGGAGATGAATTGCCATCAGGAATTATGAAGTTAGCCAAAGTATATATTGCTAAAAAGCGTAAGCTTAAAGTAGGTGATAAGATGGCGGGTCGTCACGGTAACAAGGGTATTGTTGCTCGTATTGTACGTGAAGAAGATATGCCATTCTTAGAAGACGGTAGCCCAGTAGATATCGTATTGAATCCATTAGGGGTACCATCTCGTATGAACATTGGTCAGATTTATGAAACTGTATTAGGTTGGGCTGGTCTTAAATTAGGTAGAACATTTGCTACTCCTATTTTTGACGGTGCTTCTTTAGATCAGATTAATGAATTAACTGATGAGGCTGGTATTCCAAGATTTGGTCATACTTATTTATATGACGGAGGAACCGGTCAGCGTTTCGATCAACGAGCTACAGTAGGTGTTATTTACATGCTTAAACTGGGGCACATGGTTGATGATAAGATGCACGCACGTTCTATTGGACCTTACTCTCTTATTACTCAGCAGCCTCTTGGAGGTAAAGCGCAGTTCGGAGGTCAGCGTTTTGGAGAAATGGAGGTTTGGGCATTAGAGGCTTATGGTGCTTCTAGTACGCTTAGAGAAATTTTGACAGTTAAATCTGATGATGTTATCGGTAGAGCTAAAACTTATGAGGCCATTGTTAAAGGTGAGCCAATGCCTGAACCAGGATTACCAGAATCGTTCAATGTATTAATGCATGAACTTAAAGGTTTAGGTTTAGATATCAGATTAGAAGAATAAAAAGTTTTGGGGTGAAAACACACCCCGAAACTTTAATACATTACACTTAATTCATTATCACCATATACTATGGCAAAATTAAAAGATAAGAATACAGTTAAGAGATTTAATAAAATCTCAATAGGTTTAGCATCGCCTGAGTCAATTTTGGCGGAGTCTAGAGGAGAGGTGCTTAAACCTGAAACTATTAACTATCGTACTCACAAGCCTGAGCGCGATGGTCTTTTCTGTGAGCGTATTTTTGGTCCTGTAAAGGATTATGAGTGTGCTTGTGGTAAATACAAAAGAATCAGATATAAAGGGATTGTTTGTGACCGATGTGGTGTTGAAGTAACTGAGAAAAAGGTTCGTAGAGATAGAGTTGGTCATATCAATTTAGTGGTACCCGTAGCACATATATGGTACTTCCGTTCTTTACCTAACAAAATTGGTTATTTATTAGGGTTACCTTCTAAGAAATTAGATATGATCATCTATTATGAGCGCTATGTGGTTATACAACCAGGTATTGCTAAAGGACCAGAAGGTGAAGAACTTAAGCGTTTAGATTTCTTAACAGAAGAAGAATACTTAAATATTTTAGATACACTTCCTCAAGAAAACTTATATCTTGAAGATACGCATCCTGACAAGTTTGTTGCTAAAATGGGAGCTGAGTGTATTGAAGAGTTACTTAGAAGAATAGATTTAGAAACATTGTCTTATGATTTAAGACACAAAGCTAATAATGAAACTTCTAAACAACGTAAAACAGAGGCATTAAAACGTCTTCAGGTAGTTGAAGCTTTCAGAGAGTCTCAACAAAACCGTGAAAACAATCCAGAATGGATGGTAATGCGTGTAGTTCCTGTTATTCCGCCGGAATTACGTCCGTTAGTACCTCTTGATGGTGGTCGTTTTGCTACTTCTGACCTTAATGACCTTTATAGAAGGGTTATTATTAGAAATAACCGTTTGAAGCGTTTAATGGAAATTAAAGCTCCTGAGGTAATTTTACGTAACGAAAAACGTATGCTTCAGGAATCTGTGGATTCATTATTCGATAATACTCGTAAGTCTTCTGCGGTTAAAACGGAATCTAACAGACCATTAAAATCACTTTCAGATTCATTGAAAGGTAAGCAAGGTCGTTTCCGTCAAAACTTATTAGGTAAACGTGTTGATTACTCTGCTCGTTCTGTAATTGTTGTAGGACCAGAAATGAAGTTGTTTGAATGTGGTTTACCTAAAAACATGGCAGCTGAACTTTACAAGCCTTTTGTTGTTAGAAAATTAATTGAAAGAGGTATTGTAAAAACGGTTAAGTCTGCTAAGAAGATTATAGACAAAAAAGAACCAGTTGTTTGGGATATATTAGAGAGTGTAATTAAAGGACATCCGGTATTACTTAACCGTGCCCCTACATTACACCGTTTAGGTATTCAGGCATTCCAACCTAAATTAATTGAAGGTAAAGCAATTCGTCTACACCCATTAGTATGTACTGCGTTTAACGCGGATTTTGATGGTGACCAGATGGCGGTTCACTTACCATTAGGACCAGAGGCTATTCTTGAAGCTCAGTTATTAATGTTAGCATCGCATAACATTCTTAACCCTGCTAATGGATCGCCAATTACGGTACCTTCACAGGATATGGTTTTGGGTCTGTATTATATGACCAAACAAAGAAGATCTACCGAAGCTGAAAACGTTGCTGGTGAAGGATTAACTTTCTACTCTGCTGAAGAAGTAAGTATTGCTTTTAATGAGAAGAAAGTAAATCTTAATGCTGGTATTAAGGTGAGAGCTAAAGATTACAATGAGAATGGTGAGTTGGTATACCAAATTATTGAAACTACTGTAGGTAGAGTTTTATTTAATCAGGTGGTACCAGAGAAAGCTGGATATATTAATCAGGTATTAACTAAAAAATCGTTACGTGATATTATCGGTGGCATTTTAAAAGTTACTAGCGTACCTGAAACAGCAGATTTCCTTGATAAGATTAAGGATATGGGATATAAGTTCGCATTTGAAGGTGGACTATCATTCTCATTAGGAGATATTATTATTCCTCAGGAAAAGCACGGAATGATTTCTGATGCTAACGAGCAGGTAGAAGGTATTATGATGAATTATAACATGGGACTTATTACAAATAATGAGCGTTATAATCAGGTAATTGATGTATGGACTTCTACGAATGCTATGCTTACTGAGTTAGCAATGAAACGTATTAGAGAGGATAATCAAGGATTTAACTCTGTGTTTATGATGCTTGATTCTGGGGCTCGTGGATCTAAAGAACAGATTCGTCAGTTAACCGGTATGCGTGGTTTGATGGCGAAACCTAAGAAATCAAACTCTGGTGGAGGTGAGATCATTGAAAACCCGATTCTTTCTAACTTTAAAGAGGGACTTTCTATCTTAGAGTACTTTATTTCTACTCACGGTGCTCGTAAGGGACTTGCGGATACGGCGTTAAAAACGGCAGATGCAGGGTACTTAACACGTCGTTTAGTAGACGTTTCTCAGGATGTTATTATTAACATTGAGGATTGTGGTACTTTAAGAGGATTAGAAGTTGAACCACTTAAGAAAAATGATGAAGTAGTTGAATCTTTAGGTGAGCGTATCTTAGGTCGTGTTTCTTTACATGATGTATACGATCCGTTAACTGAAGAGTTAATTATTAAAGCGGGTGAAGAAATCTTAGAAGATCATGCTAAGAGAGTAAATAACTCAGCTATAGAATCTGTTGAAGTACGTTCTCCATTAACATGTGAAGCAGAACAAGGTATTTGTGCTAAGTGTTATGGTAGAAACTTATCAACCGGTAAAATGGTACAAAAAGGGGAGGCAGTAGGTGTTGTTGCAGCACAGTCTATTGGAGAACCGGGTACACAGTTAACGTTGCGTACATTCCACGTAGGGGGTACTGCAGGGAACATTTCTGAAGAGAATAAATTATTCGCTAAGTTTGAAGGTGTTGCAGAGATCGATGATCTTAAAACTGTTAAAGGCGAAGATTCTGAAGGAAATCTGGTAGATATTGTTATTTCTCGTACTACAGAATTAAAGTTAATCGATAAGAAAACCGGTATTACTTTAAGTACAAGTAACATTCCTTACGGTTCTCAAATATTTATTGATAGCGGAGCACAACTTACTAAAGGTGATGTAATTTGTCAGTGGGATCCATATAATGGGGTAATTGTTTCTGAGTTTGCAGGTAAAATTGCTTACGATGGTATTCAACAAGGGGTTACTTATCAGGTAGAGATAGATGAGCAAACAGGTTTCCAAGAAAAAGTAATTTCAGAATCAAGAAATAAGAAAATTATTCCTACATTATTGATTCAAGATGCTAAAGGAAATACGTTACGTTCTTATAACTTACCGGTAGGTGCACACATTATGGTAGATGATGGTGATAAGATTAAAGAAGGTAAAGTACTTGTTAAGATTCCACGTCGTTCTGCTAAAGCAGGGGATATTACAGGGGGTCTTCCAAGAGTTACCGAATTATTCGAAGCACGTAACCCATCTAACCCAGCTGTAGTTTCTGAAATTGATGGTGTTATTTCTTTTGGTAAAATTAAGAGAGGTAATCGTGAGATTATAGTAGAATCTAAGTTAGGAGAAATTAAGAAGTATCTTGTAAAACTTTCTAACCAGATTCTTGTTCAGGAAAATGACTATGTGAAAGCTGGTATGCCACTTTCTGATGGTTCTACTACACCTGATGATATCTTAAAAATTAAAGGACCCTCAGCGGTACAACAATATCTTGTTAACGAGGTACAGGAAGTATATCGTTTACAAGGGGTAAAAATTAACGATAAGCACTTTGAGGTTGTAGTACGTCAAATGATGCGTAAAGTTAGAATTCAAGATCCGGGAGATACATTATTCTTAGAAGGACAGTTAGCTCATAAGATTGATTTTATCAAAGAAAATGATAGCTTGTTCGGTAAGAAGGTTGTAGAGGATGCCGGGGATTCTGGTAAATTAAAAGCTGGACAAATTGTTACAGTTCGTGAATTAAGAGATGAAAATTCAATTTTGAAACGTACTGATAAGAATTTAGTTGTGGCAAGAGATGTAATTCCTGCAACGGCAACACCGGTGTTACAAGGTATTACAAGAGCATCTCTACAAACTAAGTCGTTTATTTCTGCGGCTTCGTTCCAGGAGACAACTAAAGTATTAAACGAAGCTGCTGTAAACGGTAAGGTAGATTCTTTAGAAGGTCTTAAAGAGAATGTTATTGTAGGACATAAGATACCAGCTGGTACAGGTATGAGAGAATATGACAATATCATCGTAGGTTCGAAAGAAGAATATGATGAAATTATGTCTCATAGACAAGAAATTAATTTCTAATAAAACAGTTTCATGAGTGATCAGGAAAAAAAACAAGGACAGGTTAATATTGAATTAGATGAGAAAATAGCGGAAGGAATTTATTCTAATTTGGCTATTATAAATCATTCGGTATCAGAATTTGTTGTTGATTTTATAAGTATGATGCCAGGAACACCTAAGGCAAAAGTGAAGAGTAGAATTGTATTAACTCCCCAGCATGCCAAAAGGTTGCTAAAAGCATTAAATGATAATGTTCAGCGTTTTGAACGGGCTCATGGCGAAATTAAAGATTATGAGCAGCCACCTATTCCACTAAATTTTGGACCAACAGGTGAAGCCTAATAAACATAGAAACCCTGAACATTTTGTTCAGGGTTTTTTTATGGATATACTAAAACCGAGAACGCTACATTTTTTATAATTTTGTAGTTTATAATTTAGTTTAAATGAAAAGAGTAGTAGTAGGACTTTCAGGAGGTGTAGATAGTAGTGTTACAGCATATTTGTTACAGCAACAAGGCTATGAGGTAATTGGACTATTTATGAAGAATTGGCATGACGACTCCGTTACTATTTCAGATGAGTGCCCATGGCTAGAGGACAGTAATGATGCAATGATTGTGGCCGACAAATTAGCAATTCCTTTTCAAACAGTTGACTTAAGTGAAGAGTATAAAGAACGTATAGTAGATTATATGTTTAACGAATACGAACAAGGAAGAACTCCGAACCCAGATGTTTTATGTAATCGCGAGATTAAGTTTGACGTGTTTATGAAAATAGCGCTGGGCTTAGGTGCAGAGTATGTAGCAACAGGACACTATTGTAGAAAAGGAGTGATAGAAAAAGACGGTAAAGAAATTTATCAATTACTGGCAGGAATTGATGGTAATAAAGATCAATCTTATTTTTTGTGCCAGCTATCACAAGAGCAACTTTCTAAAACTTTGTTTCCAATAGGGGAGTTAACGAAGCCAGAGGTTAGGGCTATTGCAGCAGAGGCCGATTTAATTACTGCAGATAAAAAAGATTCTCAAGGATTATGTTTTATAGGTAAGGTTAGATTACCAGAGTTTCTGCAGCAAAAATTAAAACCTAAAGAAGGCGTAATTGTTGAAGTTCCAGAATCTATGGATGCTTATAATGAGGTGGTGCCACAATTTGAAACAAAGGAACAGGAACTTTCTTTTTATAGTAAAAAGCCTGAGTACCATATTTCAGATGGTAAAATTGTAGGGAAACATCAAGGAGCTCATTATTTTACAAAAGGGCAGCGTAAAGGTTTACATGTAGGTGGTACAGTAGCCCCTTTATTTGTTATAGATACAGATGTTGAAGAGAATGTAATCTATACGGGTCAGGGTAAAAATCATCCCGGATTGTACAGAAGAACTTTATTTGTAAAACAGCATGAGTTACATTGGGTAAGAGAAGATATGGTATTGGCTATTGGAGAATCTCTCAGTGTAAACGCTAGAATTAGATATAGACAACCTTTGCAAAAAGCTACTATTTACAAGGTAGAAGGTGGAGCTTTTGTAGATTTTGAAGAACCACAAAGTGCTATTACTGAGGGACAATTTGTGGCTTGGTATATAAAAGATGAATTAGTAGGATCCGGAGTAATTTCTTAAATTGCAAAAAAGATCCATTTTGAAACAAAAATTATTTTTACTTTTTACCCTTTTTCTAGCACTGGGTGTAAGGGCTCAAGAACATGCGTGGGTATACTTTACCGATAAACCAAATGCGGTAACGGCACTTGCTAATCCTATTTCTATTTTAACGCAAGATGCCTTAGATAGAAAAGCATTACACAATACACCTATTGATGTGAGAGATGTTCCGGTTGACGAAACCTATATCACCACGATTAAAAATCAAACGGGTGTTATGGTGATGGCTAAATCAAAATGGATGAACTGTCTTCATGTTATAGGAAGTCAAACAGATATTAATGCCTTACTAAACTTAAGTATTGTAGATAGTATTTTCTATGCCGATAATTCTTTAAATTCCAGACAGGCTAATGATTATAAACATTTAGATAAGACAGATAAGTTTGATATAAATGTTGATTTTACTTATGGCAATACAAATAATCAGGTAACCATGCTTAATGTAGATGTGTTACATCAAAATGATTACACTGGAGAAGGGTTGGTTATAGCTGTGTTAGACGCTGGTTTTCCTAATGTAAATACCATGAGTGGATTTCAACGTTTAAGAGATAATAACAATTTATTAGGGGGATATGATTTTGTGTTAAGAAGTACCGATTTTAATAATCCTTCACTAAACGGGCATGGTACTGCAACGTTATCAGATATGGCAGGTTTTGTACAAGATCAGTTTGTGGGAACGGCACCAGATGCTAGTTATTATTTATTTAGAACCGAAGATGCTCTAGTAGAAACACCTGTAGAGGAAAGTTATTGGGTAGAGGCTGCAGAAAGAGCAGATAGTTTAGGTGTCGACATTATAAACAGTTCTTTAGGATATACCACCTTCGATGATTCGAGGTATAACCACACCATGGCAGACATGGATGGGAATACTGCTTTCATTACAAAGGGAGCAAATATTGCTGTTGAAAAAGGAATTTTAGTTGTAAACTCTGCTGGTAATTCAGGCAATAGTACTACCTTTAATATTATTGGTGCTCCTGCAGACGGAAATGCTTTTGCAGTTGGAGCTGTAAATAATATAGGGGACTATGCAAGTTTTAGTTCTATTGGTCCATCTGCAGATGGTAGAGTAAAACCAGATGTAATGGCTAAGGGGGATGCTAGTGCAGTTATTAATTATTCCGATGTTGTTACTATTTCTAGCGGAACTTCATTTTCATCTCCTATTATGGCAGGATCTATAGCAAGTTTATGGCAGGTAAATCCGTCTAAAACAAATATTGAAATTATGCAGCTGGTTAGAGAATCGGCTTCTTTATATACTAACCCAACGAATCAAATGGGGTATGGTATCCCAAATTTTGGTCTTGCGATGGGTAGTTTGTTAAATACTCCTGAGTTTTCTGAAGACTTTGCTATTCAGATTTACCCTAATCCGGCTTCAACTTATTTCTACGTGTCATCTAATAATACAGAAACATATGAGGTAGTGGTGTATAATACATTAGGTGAACGGGTGATAAAAGTAACGGCTAGTGAAGATAATAAAGTTGATGTTTCAGGATTAGAAAGAGGAATGTATTTTGTGGATGTTACTATAAATACTACCAATAAAACATATAAGTTAATTATAGAATAATGCAATCAAATAGAATAACCTCACTGTTTAATATTACATATCCCATTGTTCAAGGAGGAATGGTATGGGCTAGCGGATGGAGACTTGCTTCTGCGGTTAGTAATTCAGGAGGACTAGGATTACTAGGGGCAGGATCTATGTATCCGGAAGTATTGAGAGAGCATATACAAAAATGTAAAAAGGCAACTAATAAACCATTTGGTGTAAATGTGCCTATGCTATATCCAGATATTCAAAATATTATGGATATAATTATAGACGAAGGAGTTAATATTGTTTTTACTTCGGCCGGAAACCCTAAAACATGGACTAGCTTTTTACAAGAAAAAGGAATAACTGTTGTACATGTGGTGAGCAGCGTTAAGTTTGCTAAGAAAGCTCAAGAGGCTGGGGTAGACGCTATTGTGGCTGAAGGATTTGAAGCTGGAGGCCATAATGGAAGAGATGAAACCACTACACTTACGTTAATACCGCAGGTAGCAAAAGAAATATTGGTTCCGTTAATTGCTGCAGGAGGTGTTGCTACAGGTCGTGCAATGCTTGCAACAATGGTACTAGGGGCAGATGGTGTGCAGGTTGGTAGTAGGTTTGTAGCTAGTAATGAGGCATCGTCACATATACTTTTTAAAGAAATGGTAGTAGCAGCCAAAGAAGGTGACACCATGTTAACTTTGAAAGAATTAGCACCAGTTAGGCTGTTAAAAAATACATTTTATAACGAATTGCAAGAATTATATGTAAATGGAGCAGATGCATTACAATTAAAAGAGCATCTAGGACGTGGTAGAGCGAAATTAGGTATGTTTAAAGGCGATTTAGAAAATGGAGAATTAGAAATCGGACAAGTTTCAGGTTTAATAGATACTATAAAACCGGTAGCTGGTATTATAGACGACATGATTACGGAGTTTCGTGTAGCACAAAAACGTATATCTTCTCTTCAATTATAAGTATATGAATGAAGTTCATATTATTGAATGTCCAAGAGATGCCATGCAAGGTATCAAAGCGTTTATTCCTACTGAACAAAAAATTCAGTATATTCAATCATTATTGCGTGTAGGTTTCCATACTATAGATGTAGGGAGCTTTGTCTCTCCTAAAGCAATCCCCCAAATGGTAGACACAATAGATGTCATTAAAGGATTAAACCTGAGTAATTATAACAGTAAGCTGCTTACTATAGTCGCAAATGTTAGAGGTGCGGAAGAGGCTTGTGGTGTAGATGAAGTATCTTATTTAGGCTTCCCTTTTTCAATATCCGAAATTTTTCAAATGCGTAATACCCATAAAACAATTCAAGAATCATTAAAAACTCTTGAAAAAATAAAAGCAATAGCCGATACTACAAATAAAGAAGTTGTAACGTATCTTTCCATGGGGTTTGGAAATCCTTATGGAGATCCGTGGAATGTAGATATTGTATCTGAATGGACAGAACGTTTATATCAAATGGGAATTCAGATATTATCATTGTCAGATACTATTGGAGTAGCAACTCCCGAAACTATTACATATTTGTTTTCGAATTTAATTGCAAAGTACCCAGATATAGAGTTTGGTGCACATTTACATACAACTAGAACAGCGTGGTTCGAAAAAGTTGATGCGGCCTATAAAGCTGGTTGCTCTCGTTTTGACGGGGCAATTCAGGGGTATGGAGGGTGTCCAATGGCAAAAGATGAATTGATAGGTAATATGCCTACCGAAAAATTGGTATCTTATTTTACATCTAAGCATGCAGATACAAATATAAGCGCTATGAGTTTTGAGAGTGCCTATAATGAAGCTTCTAAAATATTTAAATTTTATCATTAAAGTAAAATATATTCCGATGTACAGAAAGATGTTGGTTTTGTTGATACTGTTTCCGTTAATATTATTAGGACAACAGAGACATGTTTCTATAGATTCGGCACGCATATATTTAAATCTGGCACAAGAATTAAGTGTAAATAATACTACAAAGGCGCTTGAGTATATTCAGAAAACTGAAAGATTAATTGCTTCTGATGATTATACTACTACCGATAAGTATTTAGAGGCAGATCTATTGATTACGAAATCTAGAGTATATTATGTAAATGGAGATTACACTTTTGTGTATGAGAATATGTTGAAGGCCTATAATTTGTCGTCTTCCATTAATTATTATTCAGGTATGGCCAAGTCTTTAAATGGTCAGGGAATTGTTTTGCAAGCTATAGAAAATCACGAGGAGGCAATTGCAGACTTTAAAAAATCAATTGAGTACTTTAATAAGGAAGTATTTGATCCCTATATTTTAGCAGTTTATGTAAATATAGCGATTAGTTTAATAGAGCATAAGAAATATGAAGAGGCCAGAAATTATTTGGCTATGGTAATAGATGCCGATTATGAGCGAACTAACAATTACTACCAACATCTTGCCTTAAATAAATTAGGGTATATCTACAAGAAGGAAAAAAAATATCAGCTTGCATTAGAGTATTTTTCAAAAGTGCTAACCGATAAAATAGAACCTAATATATGGGAAAAGGCATATGCTAATAATGAGATAGCAAGTTGCTATTTGGCTTTGGGTAAGATTGATGTTGCTTTGGGATACGCTAAAAAAGGATTGCAATACGCAAAAGCTGTTGGAGCAAAATGGGATATGGAAAGAAGCTACTATGTAATGTATAAGGTGTATTCTAAATTGAATAACACTAAAGAAGCATTGTCCTATTACGAGCTTTCGGCGGCATATAAAGACTCTTTGTTTAGTCAGATACGGTTGCACCAAATCGATTTGATGAAATTAAGAAAGGATGAAAAGGAACGTAGCATTCTTATTGCTGAAAATGAAATGAAAGATGCCAAAATTAAAAGGGATAACATCTTACTTATATCTATAGTTGGTATTGCAGTTTTCTTATTGTTATTACTTCTTCAACATAGAAAAAGAATCAAGAGAGAGGCACGCCTCTATGAGGAAATTAAATTACAGAGCGCAGAAGTAGAGGCTCAGAACGAAACCATTCAGAATCATAATAAGATTTTGGTGAAACATAATCAGGCAAAGGATCGACTCATTTCTGTATTTTCTCATGATTTAAGGTCTCCCATAAGTTCAATGGAGCAATTGCTGGAGCTTATGGTACAAGGTCATTTTTCAGAGGAAGAGGTTAAGGATTTGATGGAAGAACTATTAATACAGGTTAGATCAACTTCTTTTATGCTAAATGATTTACTGAAATGGGCCAAATTACAATTAGATGGGCTAGAGGTAAATCCTGTGAAAGTTGATTTAATTGAAAAGGTAAAACGTACATTAAACTCATTTTATTTAAACATAAAACGAAAGAATATCTTAATAGAGAACAACCGTAAAGGCAATAATGTACTCCTTATATATGCAGATGATGCTCATGTAAATATAATTCTGCATAATATGTTGGCAAATGCTATTAAATATACAGATGTAAAAAAGAGCATTAAGATTACATATGAAACTGCAGAAACGGGAACTACGTTGTCAATTTTTAATGAAGGAGTGGTGATTTCTGATACTCGAATTGCTGAGATATTAAATACAAATAAAGCATTGAACTCTGAAAAAGGAACATCGTTGGAAAGAGGAGAGGGAATAGGGCTACTATTAATTAAAAGATTTGTTACTATAAATGATTGTACGTTAGATATTAAGGCGCATCCTTCTAAAGGGACTGAGTTTTTGGTTACATTTCCTAAATTCAAATCGTAAAAAAATTGATTTAGGCTTCCGTTTTTATTTAAATGGCTTATATTTGCATGCAATTTACTATAAATTGCATCATGAAATCACACATAGCAAAATTCGTAGGAGAAGGACTTACATATGACGATGTTCTTCTTGTTCCAAATTATTCAGAAGTATTACCGCGCGAAGTAAGCATTCAAACTAAATTTTCAAGAAATATTACCTTAAATGTTCCTGTTGTATCTGCAGCTATGGATACCGTTACAGAAGCTGCTATGGCTATTGCTATGGCACGTGAAGGTGGAATCGGTGTTTTACATAAAAATATGACAGCCGAGCAACAAGCAGCTCAGGTAAGAAAGGTTAAAAGGGCTGAGAGTGGTATGATCTTAGATCCTGTAACACTACCATTAGATGCTAAAGTTAGAGATGCTAAAATGAACATGACAGAGCATCATATTGGTGGTATTCCTGTAGTCGATGAGAATGGTATCTTAAAAGGTATTGTAACTAACAGAGATTTACGTTTTGAAAAGCATGAAGAGCGTCCGATAGTTGAAGTGATGACTTCTGAAAACTTGGTGACTGCCGGTGTTGGTATGTCATTAGCCGACGCAGAAGATATTCTGCAAGAATATAAGATTGAAAAATTACCTATCGTGGATGGTAACTACAAGCTGGTAGGTTTAATTACATTTAGAGATATAGCTGAACTTACTAAAAAGCCTTTGGCTAATAAAGATCAGTTTGGTAGATTAAGAGTGGCTGCGGCTATTGGTGTAACATCAGATGCTGTAGATAGAGCAGAACAATTGGTAAATGCAGGTGTAGATGCTGTAATTATTGATACAGCTCATGGTCATACCAAAGGTGTGGTTACGGTATTAAAAACCATAAAAGATAAATTTCCGCAATTAGATGTAGTAGTAGGTAATATTGCAACTCCTGAAGCAGCTTTATATTTAGCAGAGAATGGTGCCGATGCCGTAAAAGTGGGTATTGGTCCCGGTTCTATTTGTACAACACGTATTGTTGCCGGTGTTGGTTTTCCTCAGTTATCTGCGGTAATGGAAGTGGCTGCTGCTTTAAAAGGAACGGGTGTTCCAGTGATTGCAGATGGAGGTGTTCGTTATACAGGTGATATTCCTAAAGCTATTGCAGCGGGTGCAGATTGTGTGATGTTGGGTTCTATGTTGGCAGGTACCAAAGAATCTCCGGGTGAAACTATTATCTATGAAGGACGTAAGTTTAAGTCGTACCGTGGTATGGGTAGTGTAGAAGCTATGAAACAAGGTAGTAAAGACAGATACTTCCAAGATGTAGAGGATGATATTAAGAAACTGGTTCCGGAAGGAATTGTTGGACGTGTACCATACAAAGGAGATTTGTTTGAAAGTATGCACCAATTTATAGGAGGAATAAGAGCAGGTATGGGATACTGTGGTGCCAAAGATGTTGAGACCTTAAAAGAAACAGGACGCTTTGTTAAAATTACTTCTAGTGGTATTAACGAGAGTCACCCTCATAATGTAACCATTACAAAAGAATCTCCTAACTATTCAAGATAATATAGTAAGCAGTATTTTTTATATATAATAATAAAATCCCCGATAGCTAACTATCGGGGATTTTTGTTTTTAGAATGTAAGTAAATAAAAAATCCGATTCATAATTGAATCGGATTTTTTTCTAAGCGAAATATTGTTAAACGTTTATTATTTTACTTTTTCTACAATAGCTTTAAAAGCTTCAGGGTGGTTCATCGCTAAATCAGCTAAAACTTTTCTGTTAAGTTCTATGTTGTTAGCTTTAACTTTCCCCATAAATTGAGAATAAGATAAACCGTGTTGTCTTGCACCTGCGTTAATACGGGCAATCCATAAAGCACGAAACGTTCTCTTTTTATTTTTACGGTCTCTGTACGAATATAACATCGCTTTTTCAACCGCGTTTTTGGCAACTGTCCAAACATTTTTACGTCTACCAAAGTAACCTTTGGCTTGTTTCATTACCTTTTTTCTGCGAGCTCTACGAGCTACCGCGTTTACTGATCTTGGCATAATTTTTAAGATTTTTTGTAGCAGGCGGCAATGTTTATTGCTCTTTCTTTTTTTGGCCTGACTCCAGGGTTAAACAATTTTAAATTGAACCGACGAACAATTATCAGATTACTTTAAACGTAATTGTTCTTTAATACTGTTAACATCGTTATCGTGAACTAATCCACTGTGAGTTAACGCAAGCTTACGCTTTTTAGATTTTTTAGTCAAAATGTGACTTTTAAAAGCGTGCTTTCTTTTAATTTTTCCAGAACCTGTAAGCTTAAAACGCTTTTTGGCACTAGATTTAGTTTTCATTTTAGGCATTTCTTTCCTCTTTAAATTTGATTTCGCTTAACTTTTTATAATCAAATTACACTTATTAAAAGTACAATTTACTATTTTGCTGCTTTCTTAGGAGCAATAAACATAGTCATACGTTTACCCTCTAATTTAGGCATCTGTTCCACCTTACCTAGTTCTTCCAGTTCTTGAGCTAGTTTAAGTAATAAAATTTGCCCTTGATCTTTGTATACAATAGAACGTCCCTTAAAGAAAACATATGCTTTTAATTTGGCACCGTCTTTTAAGAACTTCTCTGCATGCTTTTTCTTGAACTCATAATCATGATCATCTGTTTGCGGACCAAAACGAATTTCCTTTACAACAACTTTCGTCGCTTTAGCTTTTAAAGCCTTATCGCGCTTCTTTTGCTCATACAGGAACTTTCGATAGTCCATTATTTTACAAACAGGAGGCTTGGCATTAGGTGATATTTCTACCAAATCTAATTCCATCTCTTGAGCCATGGCAAGTGCTTTTCTAGTTGGATATACATCCATTTCTACATTATCACCTACCAATCGTACCTCAGGAACACGAATTTTATCATTAATTCTGTGCTGATCCTTTTCCTCTCTGGGAGCTCTGTAATTATTTCTTCTAATAGCTATGGCTAAAAAATTTTAATTAGACTTTATTTAAACGGTTTTAATATACTATTAATTTCGGTTTTTATCAAATCGGCGAAAGCTTCAATGCTCATACTGCCTAAATCTTCTCCACCGTGTTTTCTAACAGATACTGTACCCTCCTTAGCCTCATTCTCTCCAACAATCAACATATATGGCATTTTTTGGGTTTCTGATTCCCTGATTTTTTTGCCTATAGTTTCATTTCGGTTATCAACGAGGGCGCGAATTTCGTGATTTTCTAATAAATTTAAAACATTTTTAGCATATTTTTCATATTTCTCACTAAGAGACAGTATAATACACTGTTCAGGCATTAACCAAAGTGGGAAATTTCCAGCAGTATGTTCTAATAAAATAGCAATGAAACGTTCCATACTTCCAAACGGAGCACGGTGAATCATAACTGGTCGGTGTAATTTGTCATCACTACCTTTATAAGATAGGTCAAAACGTTCTGGTAAATTGTAGTCTACCTGAATGGTTCCAAGTTGCCAGCTTCTTCCAAGAGCATCCTTCACCATAAAGTCTAGTTTAGGGCCGTAGAAGGCAGCTTCTCCTGTTTCTATAACATAGTTAAGTCCTTTTTCTTTAGTAGCGTTTATAATTGCACTTTCTGCCTTTTCCCAGTTTTCGTCACTTCCTATATATTTATCAGGGTTTTCAGAATCTCTTAAAGAAACCTGAGCCGTAAAGTTTTCAAAACCTAACGAACCAAATACATATAATACAAGGTCTATAACATTTCTAAACTCTTCATCTAATTGTTCAGGAGTACAGAAAATGTGTGCATCATCTTGAGTAAAACCTCTTACTCTAGTTAATCCGTGTAATTCACCACTTTGCTCATATCTATATACTGTACCAAATTCTGCATAACGCTTAGGTAGCTCTTTATAACTCCATGGTCTAGAATTGTAAATCTCACAGTGGTGAGGACAGTTCATAGGTTTTAATAAGAACTCTTCTCCTTCAGCAGGAGTGTGTATTGGCTGAAAGCTGTCTTCTCCATATTTAGCATAGTGTCCAGAAGTAACATATAATTCCTTTTGTCCAATATGTGGCGATACTACTTGCTCATAACCTGCTTTTTTCTGAGCCTTTCTTAAAAATTGCTCTAAGCGCTCTCTTAAAGCAGCACCTTTAGGTAACCATAAAGGTAATCCTTGTCCAACTTTTCTAGAGAAAGTAAATAATTCTAATTCCTTACCAAGTTTTCTATGGTCACGTTTTTTAGCTTCTTCTAAAAGTTCAAGATATTCTTTAAGATCTTTTTGTTTAGGAAATGATACACCATAGATACGTGTAAGTTGAGGTTTATTTTCATCACCTCTCCAGTAAGCACCTGCAGCATTTAATAATTTAACTGCTTTAATAATACCTGTATTTGGGATGTGTCCTCCGCGACATAAGTCGGTAAAGGTAGCGTGGTCGCAAAAAGTAATGGTGCCGTCTTCAAGGTTTTCAATTAATTCAACTTTAAATTCGTTTCCTTGATCTTCGTAGTATGTTAGGGCATCTGCTTTTGTAGCAGATCTCATTTTAAATTCATGTTTCCCTCTGGCTATTTCCAACATTTTCTTTTCAATAGTAGGGAAATCTTTCTCCGAGATACTTTGCTCACCTAAATCTATATCGTAATAAAAACCATTATCAATAGCAGGACCAATAGTGAGTTTTACTCCAGGGTAAAGTTCTTCTAAAGCCTGAGCCATTACGTGAGAAGAAGAATGCCAGAATGCTTTTTTACCTTCTGTATCATTCCATGTATATAATATAAGAGAACCGTCGGTGGTTAAAGGAGTGGTTGTTTCAACGGTGGTACCGTTAAATTTTGCTGAAATTACATTTCGTGCCAAACCTTCACTTATGCTTTTGGCAACATCCATGGGAGTTGAGTTAAGCTCAAACTCTTTTACTGATCCGTCCGGTAAAGTTATTTTTATCATTTAAATATTTATTAAGGAGTGCAAAGATAATAGGTTGTTTCAATCATTACAATATTTATTTATGGTATATATAGGTGAAAATCTAAATCTTAGGTGTTTTGTAGCATATATAAGGGTAGAATTTATTTATACCTTATATATAAAGGAATACTATATATTAAAACTGGATAGGTAATTATGGTAAATCCTAATAATATATAAGAGTGGAAGAGTAGAGGAAGAACCTGTTTTCATAGTACTTTAATTAATTTGATGAGGGTTTTATTGTGTAACTAATTGAATTGTAGGGTTTAGATAAAATGTTTTAAAAAAAGGTTAAGAAAAGCTTGGATAAAGGTTAATAAAGGTTTTATATTTGCACCCGCTTTCAGGGCGATGTTCATATAAATAGAGTAGAGATAATTGGTAAGAACTTTTAAGGAAAAGGTTTTACGTTTTATTAAAAAGTATTAGTTTTGCATCCGCTTCTTGAGGGAGGTATTGAAAGGTTGGAAAGTTAAGAAAAAACGGGTTTAAATTTTTATAAAAAAAGTTTTGCTAGTTACAAATAAAGTTTCTACTTTTGCATCCGCTTTGAGAGAGGC
>NZ_BRVP01000007.1 GCF_027924145.1 Neptunitalea chrysea
ATAATTCTAAGTAATTATTGTTTTGATAGGTATTTAACGGATTTTCCGTATAGCCTACGTTAATAATACAGAGCACCTGAATAAGAATTAGAATTATCTCCTATGTTTTCAAAATCGTCGGTGTCATCTGTTACGTTTTCTATTACTACGGAATCAAATAGTGCTTTGGATATGCCGTATATGCCTTTATGTAGCTTAGGTACATTTATTATTTCACCTCCTTTAATTTGTAAAGGATAGCGTTTACTAGCTGGTGTTATACTAATGTTATTGACACTCCCTGTGTCATTATCATCAAGACTTATTCCTGTGTTATTACCCTTAGTGTCGTTTGTGAATATAACTGTATTTCCGTTGGCACTACCAGTATTGAAATCGGTTAATGTTCCGGATAAATTACCGGTACCTACATAATTAACTGTTAGGTTTTCAAATACGCTTGCTACGAATTGCGCTGTTACATTATATGGTGCAGTATATGTTAGTCCTGCGAGAGTTATCGTTTCACCATTTTGAAGATCTGAAAATGTTACTTCTACTAATTCAAATAGTTTAATTCCTGTGGATCCGCTAATAAAAGCTGCTCCTGCTCTTGTATTGTTCCTACTATGAATATAGGGATAAGGAGTAGGCATGTTAAGAACTACATAAGAAGGTACTATATTTTCAATTGTACAATCGGTAAATTTTACACCACCGGCATCTGAGTAAAAGCCATAGTTGAAGCAATTTTTAGCTACACAATTTTCAAATTTAACATTGACTTTTTCTCTTTGACTTATGATGGAGCCATTTGTAACTGCTTCACTTTTGTTTTCAGTTAACATTTCTATAGAAAAGCCACCTCCGGCGTTAACACTAGCATTCTTTATACCAAGTATCGGATTGTATTCAGGGTTATTACTGTCTGCGTATATAGAAGCAGATGTGTTGTTATTTCCACAATTTTCAGAAGTACATAGCTGAATTCCCCTGAATGGATAACCCTAAATCGTCGCAGTCATGAAAATAGCAATCTCTAATGTAGATTTTTGAGTCTTCCGGTAATAGTGTTTCGTGCCATCCGCCTACGGTAATACCGTTATCACCAATTGATTTACTTGCTTCACAATTGATAATTTCGACATTATTAGCAATTACACTGGTACCATGAATTGAATTGGTAAAATGTAAATTTTTTAGGACTGCATGTCCGCAATAGTGAATTTTAAAAATGAATTGAGTTGCCGAACTATTGTAATTTATATTATTCAGTGTAAAACCTTCATAATAATTTCCATTGAAGGTGTTGTTGAGATCATCCCAGCTTCCATCAATGATGGATCTGTTTGTTTTTTCATATTGTGATGTTTTTAATTTAGAAGTACCGATTATTGTTAAACTATTGCAATTAAGGAAATAAAATAAAGAATGATCTTCTACTGAAAAGTTTTGGTTTTCAATAGAATTTTCGTCGTATGGTTCTTTTAATGTTACGGTACTCATGTTTGCCTTGATATCTGCACCTAGCATGATATTGATATCAAATCTTTTATTCTTTATTTTTATAGGTCTAAAGGTTAAGTCATTTACTTGTATATTACTAAATGAAAAAACATTTACGGCGACTCCTCCTTTAACGTAAGCAGGAAACAATAGAGTTACTTTTTTAAGCTGAGATAATCTTTGAAACCAGCTATTATCAAAGATATTTTCGAAGTTTAATGAATTTTCATGACCCATACTTAAATCATTAGGAATCAAATTATATTTTGCTAATGTTAATGGTAAGTCCGTAACATCTAATATTAAGTTATTTTCTCCGAAAGGTATTGCATAATAGATGTTATCAAGTAGTTTTAATCCATGCTGGTATGACCCATCAACATAATAGATGTTGCTTGATGATATGGAACCATTATAAAGCTGACCACTCTCAAAATGTAAAATTGTTCCTGTAGTGTATTTTGGAATTTTAATAGTATCGCTATTAAGGTTGAATGTATCTTTTATAACAATGACGTATCCGGATAGTGTGTCTATATTTGTTTGATGAAATTTAAAATCAGTTGGTAGTGTAATATAGCCTTTCCGTTCATAGCTTGCAGTATAGTCAACTTTACGATAATCTGGCAAAAAGCTGAATTTATATTCTAAACCATTCGAGATAAGTTGTTCCGTTGCTGAATGTTATAGGGGTGAATGTAGAAACAGCGTTTGATATTAAAAGCTGGGCGAAGAAAATGTATCAAAAATATGAAGTGAAGCTATTCAAAATGATGGGATGTTAGTGTTGTAACTTTAAAAAAAAACAAAACCTATAAAGTTAACTTTATAGGTTTTGTTTTTTATAGTGTTTGATGATTACTTCAAACTATTAAAAATCCTGAGAAGGAGTTACCTTAATCGGTTTCATATAAGTTACATATTTTCCTTCTTTAGTAAACCCTTTCAATTCAATCATAAATTCACCTGATATATCGGATGTAGTGAAGGTTAAATCTTCTTTAGCTATATCTGATATAGAATTCCATAGCAATTGGTATCTGTAGTCAGGAATTCTTGAATTACTTGTTAAAGAGTACTTGTTTAAATAGTACTTTTTACTATCGGCAGTACGTTCATAAGTAAAGGTAGAAACATTAAAAATATCACTATGCTCTTGGATGTAGTTACCGCTAAAAGTTTCAATAGAAGCAATTCCGTTATAGATGTCCTTACCTATAATGTATCCTCTGTTTAGTATGGTTATTTTTTTAATATCTCCAACAGGTATTTCAAATAGTGGATTTAAATCTTTTACTTGTATCCCATCAACTAAAACTAAAGTTTCGCCGTAGTACGATCTGTTTTTAACATTGTTATAATCTCTTAAGTGTATTTTATAAATATCTTTTCTTTTGGTTGTGTACATTTCAGGGATCAACTCTAGAATTACCTCCTCAAGATTTTTCAGTTTGGTATAATCTGAAAGTAGATATTCTTTCCCTTCTCCAAAAAAATTCTGTTCTTTAGTAAGATCTAAAATGGTATCCTTCTTAACCGAATAATAAGCATTTTCTATCTGATTGCTAAGAGATCTATTTACAATAGCATCCTCGTATTTCATTAATAATGGTAATTTACTAGAAATGGTAACAGGACTGTTGTATTGATAAATAGGGTCTAGGGTAAAGGTTACCTCACTAGTTGTGTTTAAAGGTTGTATAACCACTTCTGTAGAGGGGGTATTAGCATCTAGGGTCACATAAAATTTACCTGTTTCATTTGTTTTAGTAATTCCACTGAAAAATTTTTCTCCTGGTAAACTAACACCTACTAAAAATCCGGCTACACTGTTAGGATCTGTATCATTAGTAAGTTTTCCTGATAATAGCTCTCCTCTTAATTCAGGTAGATATGTTGCTTGGCTTAAGTTTAATTGAGAATCAATTGACCTAGCATGTTCTAGCTGGGTTCTAAACGCAGGTGTCTCAGGTGTTGGTAGTTCTTCCATTTTCCTAACAGAAATAGAATAGCTGCCGCCTTTAAGGATATCTAAATAAGAATCATTTATTGTAAGCGCAACAGTTTCTCTGTTGTTGTATTCATGTTTAGGTAATTTAAAAGCACTAGCATTATGCACTTCAGGAATAGCCTCTTTTTCAGTTAGTGTATATTGTTCTGATGCAATATCACTAGATTGATATGGATTGATAATGTATATCTCAGTTTTAAAGATGCTCTCATTAAATGGGGGGTTAAGCATCCATTTTGTATAGCCTACAAGTTTATATACTCCCGATTTTATATCTGTAGGGATTAAGTAATCACCTAAACCAGCGCCGTTTATTAAATTAACTTTTTGTTGAAAAACACGTTGTTGCTTAGCATCTATTAGTTCTATATAGCCTATTTTACTAAAAGAACTTAGCTTATTGCTATTTACATCATAGCAGTAAAATTTGTAATAAAGTTGCTCTCCGGCTAAAACCGTACTAGCATTACTGTGAATGTAAACTGTTTCGTTTATGGCTTTATTATTTTGGGCAAATAATGCCAAACCAATAAAGCAGCAAACTGTTGTTATAATAACTTTAATTTTGTTCATAGTAATTAGTTTTATTAGTCAACCCAAAATTCTGGAGCTACGTTAGATCCTAATGTTGTACAATCTCCACAAGCAGCAGGTACCATAGTATAGATGTCGCCCTCTACTTTGTATAATACGTGTGATCCTTGCTCTATGTAGCTTAGCAAGACATAACCATCAATCTCACCGGATTCTCTGTCGAATTCAGTACCATCAAGTTCTATTTCATCACAATCTGAATAATATGGAGGTAAATCTTCATTAGGGTAGTAATCCTCATAATTAAAAAATGTTCTTTCGCTTTCAGTAACAGTAGCCACATCGAAAATACCAATCACTTTTTGTGAAGAATTGGTTTCGTTTGTAATATTTCCTTTCACAAAACCTGGTTGTATAGGAGAAAGTGTACTGTTGCTACTAGATGTGTTTTTAAGTCCTTTATAAAAACTGAAAGCAGTTGCATTATGCACAAACTGTTTAGTTTTAATACAGTATCTGTAACTCATGATGTAACTATCATTAGGAATAAACCTTATTTGCATATCATTTATATTATCAGATTGTTGTGTATCATCAAATTGGTTTAAAATGATGTTTTCGCTGTATTGAGTTCTATAGCATGTTCTTGACTCACCCTCTCTATATGTCCATTCAAAACTAGGTGTAGGGTCAGCTGGAGGCCAGTGGTACTCATAGTAAAAAGAGGCTTTCTTATCTGACCATTTAGGAGCTATAATCTTAAACGTTTCTTCATATGTGTATCTAAGTAGTTTAGAATCTGGCGAATTAGTAGATAAACTAATTTGTATACCATCTGTGCCAGATACTTCTTTTCTTTCTATGGTTAATCCTGTCATTTCTGCTACAGGAGCCATTTGTACATCTGTACTTGTAAAGGTATCACCATTATAATCAATATGTAGGGTGTAATTTACATCTGCAACAGGTAAAAAGGCAATGTCCGAAATATATTTAGTAGAACCAGCATTATAAGAAAAAGTATAATTATCTCCAGAATCACTTGTAATGTATACTTCAGCGGTGCTAACGTACTCTGTAGAGTCATCACTACCTAAGGCTGCGGTTTTTGATAAAGTAATCTCATGCTGTTTGTTTTCATTTGTAATAATAGCTTCAACAACAAGTAAATCTTCATAAGTGTCATTTAAGTCTACTTCATATTTTTCTGTACATGCAGTAATCATTAGTGCTGCACATAAGAATAAAATACCTCTATTTATGAATTTCTTTTTTAACATTTTTAGAATTTAAAGTTATAAGTAATCGTGGGAACAGGTATTGAGAAAATAGTTGTTTTATATGCTTCGATGTTTCCGTCTTCAGTTACAAAGAATACAGAATAAGGATTGTTACGCCCTAGTACATTGTAAACAGAAATATTCCAGAAACTATGGCTGAATTTTTGAATTTTATGATTTCCTTCAATATTTATACCAAGATCCAATCTATAGTAGTCTGGAATTCGATACTGGTTTCTGTCGCTATAAAATGCATATTCACTATTTCCGAATTGAAATGCTCCTGCCGGAAAGGTGATTGGTCTACCTGTTTGATAAATAAAATTAGCAGATAAACTATATCTACGAGAGAATTTATAGTTTAATACTAAACTGAAATCATGTGGCTTATCAAAGTTAGCAGGAAAATATTCGTTGTTATTTATGATTTCTTCAGAATATGTGCTGTTAGATCTTAAAAAAGCACGTGAATACGTATAACCAATCCAACCATTTAAGTCACCTTCTTTTTTCTTAAGTAAAAACTCTACACCGTAAGCTTTACCTTCTCCTTGGAAAATTTCGGTTTCTATGTTTTCATTTAATACTAATTCTGCCCCAACTTTGTAGTCTAGTATATCGTCCATTTTTTTATAGTATCCTTCTAAACTAACTTCGTAGGTGTTGTTTTTAAGTTCTTTATAGAAGCCAAGGGATACCATTTGAGCTGATTGAGGCTTGATGTTCAAGTCAGAAAGTTTCCATGTGTCTGTTGGAGATTGAGTGGTATTACTAGAAAGTAGATGAATATACTGGTTGTTTTTGTTATAACTTAATTTGGCAGATAAATCATCAGTTATATCATAATTTAACGAAGCTCTTATTTCTAAGCCAGTATATGTTTTTATAAATTCATTGTCATCATAGGTAATAGTTTCTGATACAGTAGCATCATTTTTAGGCATGTTGTCTTCGTAAATACGCTGCGTTGAAGGGCCTAATACATTAAACATAGAGAAGCGTAATCCTGCAATGAAAGATAATTTATCGTTTATTTTATAGTTGTCAGAAATAAATGCAGCTGATTCAAGTGCCTTTTCATCTTCCACATCTAAAGGATCCATATTGCTATTTTCTCCTCCTTTTGGGTCTAAATAACCAGGGTCGGTATTATATAGTTTAGAGGAAATACCATAGATGAATGAATGTTTATCGTTTAAATCGTAATCCATTTTTAATTTTACCATGGTCTCATTTAAACTGTAACCATATTCAAAGTCATCGGCACCTCCTTGTTCAAAGTCTATGTTTAAATCGTAATTACTATGTGTTACAATTAAGCTTCCAGAATGTTTGTTATTAAACTTATGATTCCATTCTACAGAGAACATTGCATTACGATATGTATATAAAGAATCGTATGTAATGTTATATGCATCATGACTATAGTAACCAGTCGCTTTTACCGTGTTGTTATCGTTAATGTGATCATAGTATTTTAAGATAACATCATAGAAACTGGCACTACTATTATTTAATTCATCACTATCTAAAGATTTTAAAATCCAGTCAGAATATGTAGCTCTTCCACCAATAGTTAAACTAGAGCGCTCTTTTTTAATAGGCATGCTAAGCATTAGCGTACTAGTTACTGGACCAATACCACCTTCCCCTTCAAGTTTATTAACATTTCCGTTTTTAGTTTGAATGTCAAACACAGAAGATAAGCGTCCTCCATATTGGGCAGGGATATTACCTTTATAAATGTTAGCAGATGCAATAGTATATGGATTTAAAGCACTAAAGAATCCGAAAAAATGAAATGGATTATATATGACTCCATTATCTAAAAGAAATAAGTTTTGGTCAGACTTACCACCTCTAACATTAAAGCCAGCAGAACCTTCTCCAACAGTTTTAACCCCAGGCATAATTGTAGCTACTTTAACAATGTCTCTTTCTCCTAAAACCATAGGGATGTTTTTCACATCTTTAACATCAATTACAGTAACACCCGCAATTTCCTTTCTAATTTCTTCACTTTTGCTAGTAGAAACTACAACTTCGTCTAATTCTGTTATACTCTCAGATAATACAAAGTCTCTTGTACCATTGTTATAAAGTATAATTTCACTTTTAATAGTTTTAAAGCCTACAGAAGTTATTTCAATATTGTTTACTCCTGATGGTAATTTTATAGCGTATTTACCGCTAAGGCCAGTAACACTTGTGTGTTTATTATCTGGTGTTCTTACCAATACATTTGGTATAGGATCGTTAGTTTTACCATCTGTAATAATCCCAGAAAGCGTATAATATGCATTCTTATTGTTGTTACTTTCTTTACCAATAAATTCTGTTTTGGTAGTAATTACATTGTTGATTTTAGTTTTGGGTTCTTCTTCTGCAACATTAGCAATAAATACTGGTTTAATAAAAGAATCTTCCTCTTGTTCATTTTGCGAAGACGTGGTATCATCTACAAAGAAATTTGTTGGAAGCTTACTGTATATTCTTCTATTTTGGGTTAAAACAATATTATTGTCCTTAATAAAGTAGTTCAAATTTGTTTTATCCAATAAGTCAGCTAAAATAAATTTAACCGTATTATTATAGTTCTTCGTATATTTTAAAGAATCAATGTCTGTCCAATTATCTTGATAAAAGAAATGATAATCGGATTTAGCTTCTATTTTTGAAATAGCCTCCTTAATAGTATTTTGCTTAAGTTGGATTGATATTTTGGTACTATCTGCCTGACTATATAAACTTTGAGCACATAGTATACTTATGAAAATTAATAAATATTTCCTCATATTAAAAGAAACCGTCTGAGTTTAGGTTAATTGTTGTTGTTATTCAATGATTGATGTTGCTAGCTCTTTCAAGGTAGCCAAATCATCTGTTGTTTTACTGGTACCAAAAGCATTGAGGATATGGGCTTCTTTAGTGGGGAGTAGGGTAGTCCAGTTTTCTTTTTTTGTTGCGTCATATAAGTTTTCATTACCATCTTTAATTAGGTAAAACTTATAATGTAATTTATAATCTTGATATACGTCAGAACCTTTAATGTATTCATTTTTAGTTTTATAATATTTTACTAGAAATGACACGTTATCTATTAATTCTATAGTATCATAAAAACCTACAATATCTTTATGTGTAGTTTTTCCAGTTAAATTTTTTAAATGGATACCTTCTAAATTTACAGATTCTATATTAGAAGACACTAATTGAATAGCAATATTAGATCCGGTATTTTTAGGTTTAACTATTATAAAGTCATTGTAAAGATCATACTTTATTGGGTATCCATAGAAAACACTATTGTTATATATTACTTCAGCATGTTTATAATCTGAAAATAAATACCTGTCTGTTTCTAAAAGTAGGTCATCATCTTTAAAGAAAAGACCACTGTATATTTTTAGGTTTGTTTCACCTAAAATATGATCAAACTGTTTATAAGTTTGATTCTCATCTTGTGCACTCACTAAGCCACTGCTTCCTGTTATCAAAACAATAGCCAAAAGTAACTTCCTAGTGGGGGATGTAAAATTCTTTAGCATACAATAGTTGGTGTTTATAAAATAGGGATGAAATGTACGATATTCCTTAATTTTTATTATGTTTTTTATGTTAAAATTCAACAATATTGGGTGAGTTAGTCTAAAAACAAGATAAAAAAAGCATCATGTTGAATGATGCTTTGAATATTTGCTAAAACTATAAATTACTATTCTTCCTTTTTCTTAAAAGGTTTTTTTTCTGGTCTAGGAGGTCTTGGTAATAAAGCTTTTCTGGATACTTTAGGTTTTCTAGTTTTAGGATCGATGCCAATGTATTTTACTTCAATTTCATCACCTAAGTTAACCACATCGGTAACATTATTAGTACGCTCCCATGCTAATTCAGATATATGTAGTAAAGAATCTTTGCCTGGTACAAATTCTATAACAGCCCCAAAGTCTAAGATTTTAACCACTTTTACTTTATAAGTTTCCCCTTCTTTAGGAGTAAACGTAGAAGCTTCAACAGATTTGATAGCTTTTTCTATTCCTTCTGGAGAAGTACCTAATATTTCAACAATTCCATAATCATCAACCTCTTCAATAACAACAGTTGTTCCAGTTTCTTCTTGAAGTGCTTGGATGTTTTTACCACCTGGTCCGATAATAGCTCCAATAAATTCTTTAGGAATTTGAACTTTGATAATTTTAGGAGCATGAGTTTTCACAGTATCAGCAGCGGCTGGTATAGTATCTGTTAACTTGTTAAGTATGTGCATACGTCCTTCTTTGGCTTGATTAAGAGCGTTCTCTAAAATTTCATAAGAAAGTCCTTTAATCTTAATATCCATTTGACACGCTGTAATACCATCTTCGGTACCTGTAACTTTAAAGTCCATGTCGCCTAGGTGATCTTCATCTCCTAAGATATCTGATAAAACCGCATACTTATCACCATCGGTAATTAATCCCATAGCAATACCAGAAACTGGTTTTTTCATTTGAATACCTGCATCTAATAATGCCATAGTACCTGCACAAACGGTTGCCATAGAAGAAGAACCGTTAGATTCTAATACTTCAGAAACTACTCTTACTGTATAAGGACAGTCAGTAGGAATCATATTTTTTAAAGCTCTCTGAGCTAAGTTACCGTGACCAACTTCTCTACGAGACGTACCTCTTAAAGGCCTTGCTTCTCCGGTAGAGAAAGGAGGGAAGTTATAGTGTAAGTAGAACTTCTCTTCACCTTGTTCGGTAGGAAGATCAATTACATTAACCTCTCTAGAAGTACCTAAAGTAACAGTAGCTAATGCTTGAGTTTCCCCTCTGGTAAATATAGAAGAACCATGTGTAGAAGGTAAATAATTTACTTCACACCAGATGGGTCTGATATCAGTTGTTTTTCTACCATCTAAACGGATGTTTTCATCTAAGATAAGATTTCTAACCGCTTCTTTTTGAGTTTTACCAAAGTACTTACCTATTAAGTCGCCATCTTCTTCTAGCTCTTCTTCAGTAAATAAATCTTTACAAGCTTCTTTTACTTCAGCAAAACGCTCTCCACGTTCTTGTTTACCAGTATCATCCTTTGCAATAGTATAACATTTCTCGTATGCAAAGTCATTAATTTTCTGAGCCATTTCTTCATTTTCTTTCTCAGACTCATACTCTCTTACAGGTTTAACACCAACTTTTTCAGCTAAACGTTTTTGGGCTGCACACTGAACTTTAATAGCCTCATGAGCAAATTTAATTGCATCGGCCATTTCTTTTTCAGACACTTCCATCATTTCACCTTCAACCATAGCAACAGAATCTTCAGAGGCACCAACCATCATGTCGATGTCTGCTTCAGCTAGTTGCTTAGCAGTTGGGTTTACAATAAATTCTCCGTCTACTCTAGCAACACGTGCCTCAGAAATTGGATATTCAAAAGGAATATCAGAAAGGGCAATACATGCAGAAGCAGCTAACCCTGCTAATGAATCTGGCATTACGTTTTCGTCATGAGACATTAATTGAATCATCACTTGAGTTTCTGCGTGATAGTCTTTAGGGAATAAAGGACGTAACACACGGTCCACTAAACGCATGGTAAGGATTTCCTGATCGCTTGGACGAGCTTCTCTTTTGAAAAAACCTCCAGGGAAACGACCTGCTGCAGCAAATTTTTCTCTATAGTCTACAGTTAATGGTAGGAAATCTATTGATGGGTCGGAAGTTTTAGCAGAAACAACTGTCGCTAATAACATGGCATTACCCATGCGTACTACTACCGATCCATCTGCTTGCTTTGCTAATTTTCCTGTTTCTAGGGTAATGGTTCTTCCATCCCCTAATTCAATAACTTCTTGTTTTACTTCAGGAATCATAAATTTTTTAATTAATTAAACAATGGGTGTTGTGTTGTTGTGTAGTTGTTGTGAACCCAATGAAAAACTAATGATCTTCAGCTTTTTATAAATATTATTGGCAAATAAAAAAAGAGGCACGAAGCCTCTTTTTATGATTATTTTCTTAATCCTAATTCTTTGATAATTGCACGATATCTTTCAATATCTTTATGCTTCAAATAATCTAGTAAGCTTCTTCTTTTACCTACTAGCTTCACTAATGAACGCTCTGTGTTATAATCTTTACGATTTCTTTTTAAATGCTCAGTTAAGTGATTAATTCTGTGCGTAAATAATGCAATTTGTCCTTCAGCAGAACCAGTGTTTGATTCAACACCACCGTGCTTTTTGAAAATGTCTTCTTTAACTTCTTTAGTTAAATACATGCCAATATTATTTAAATGATTTTTATGTATTGATAAGTCTTTCTTATCAAGCTGCAAATGTAATCATATTTTTTAATATTGATTGTAGTTTTTGATTTTTTATTAAATCTAAGATGAAGTTGTACAGCTTAATAGAAGCTTGTTTATGCTTAGTTAATTTACCAATAAAAAACCCCTGATAACAGGGGCTTAAATATTTTTATGATTAATTTCTTAAAGGTAGATTTTGAATTAAATCTATATATAAATTAATCTTATCTTTTAACTCTCTTCTGTGAACAATATGGTCTAAGAAACCATGTTCTAATAAAAACTCTGAAGTTTGAAAACCTTCAGGTAATTCTTTTCCTGTAGCTTCTTTAATTACACGCGGACCCGCAAAACCAATTAATGCTCCAGGTTCTGCAATATTAATATCTCCTAACATAGCATACGATGCTGTAATACCTCCGGTAGTTGGGTCGGTACATAAAGAGATGTATGGTAATTGTGCTTCTGCTAGTTGTGCCAATCTAGCCGAAGTTTTAGCCATTTGCATAAGAGAAAGTGCAGCTTCTTGCATTCTTGCTCCACCAGATTTAGAGATTAATAAAAATGGCATTTTATGATCTAAGGCATATTTAATACCTCTTGCAATTTTTTCTCCAACAACACTTCCCATAGAACCACCAATAAAGGCAAAGTCCATACAAGAAATAACTAAATCTTTTCCTTTAGATTTACCTACGGCTGTTCTAACCGCATCATTAAGTCCGGTTTTAGCCTTAGCATCTTTAAGACGATTTACATATTCTTTAGTATCTACAAACTTTAACGGGTCTTTAGAAACTATTTTTTCATTAAGTTCTTTAAACTCGTTATTATCAAAAAGTATTTCAAAGTACTCTTTACTTCCAATTCGTACATGATAATCATCTTCAGGACTTACATAATAATTTTTAGCAAGTTCATCTGCTTCAACAATTTTACCTGTAGGAGATTTATACCAAAGTCCCTTTGGTGTGTCCTTTTTCTGCTCAGTAGCAGTTTGAATTCCTTTTTCTGTTCTTTTAAACCAAGTCATATAAAAAAATAAAGCGCTGAATTATAATGTTATACATAATTCAGCGCTAAATTATAAAAAAATATCTTATAAAGTATCGATATTATTTAAATCTTCGAAGGCTTTTTTAAGTCTTGCACTAAAAGTTTTTTCACCTTCTCTAACCCAAACTCTTGGATCATAGAACTTTTTATTTGGTGAATCAGCACCTTCAGGGTTTCCTATTTGACCTTGTAAAAAGTCTGTCTTCTCAGCCATATAATCTCTGATACCTTCTAAGTACGCGTATTGTAAATCAGTATCAATATTCATTTTAATAACTCCGTATCCAATAGCTTCTCTAATTTCTTCTACTGTAGAACCAGAACCACCGTGGAAAACAAAATCTACAGTATTTGCAGGTACATTGTATTTTTCAGTAATGTACTCTTGAGAGTTTTTAAGAATTTTTGGAGTAAGTTTTACGTTTCCTGGTTTGTAAACACCGTGAACGTTACCAAAAGCAGCAGCGATTGTAAACTGAGGGCTTACTTTTAAAAGCTCTTCGTAAGCAAATCCAACTTCTTCTGGTTGTGTATATAATTTAGAGCTATCAATGTCTGTGTTATCAACACCGTCTTCTTCACCACCTGTAACACCTAATTCAATTTCAAGTGTCATTCCCATTTTACTCATTCTTTCAAGATATGTTTTACAAATCTCGATGTTTTCTTCGATTGGTTCTTCAGAAAGGTCAATCATGTGTGAGCTAAATAATGGTTTTCCAGTTTCAGCAAAGTGTTTTTCACTTGCGTCTAACATACCATCAACCCATGGTAAAAGTTTTTTAGCACAGTGGTCTGTATGTAAAATAACAACAGCTCCATACGCTTTCGCTAATTCATGAATGTGTTTAGCTCCGGCAACAGCACCAGCAACGGCTGCTTTTTGATCTTCGTTAGAAAGACCTTTACCAGCGTTAAATTGCGCACCACCATTTGAGAATTGAATAATTACTGGAGAATTTAACGCAACAGCTGTTTCCAATACAGCATTTATTGTGCTAGATCCGATTACGTTTACTGCAGGTAAAGCAAATCCTTTTTCTTTGGCAAGTTTAAAGATTTCTTGTACTTCTTTACCGGTAGCCACACCAGGTTGAATGTTATAACTCATGAGTATGTATTTTAATTTATGTTACATACAAATGTAATAAAATTTAGGGGGCTAGAAAGGATAATTAATACCAATATTAAGGACAGCATTATTAAAATTGATATTTGTCAGCCATCTTCGATTATATGCCAATGCAGGATCGTAAACTTTAAATCCGGTGTCTAATCTAAAAACAAAAAAGCCAAAATCATATCGAAGTCCAATTCCCGATGCAAGGGCAATATCTCCTAATGATGATATACTGTTAAAGGAAGAGCTATCATCTTCTACATTATCTAGAAAATTCCAAATGTTTCCTGCATCTGCAAAAAGAGCTCCCTTAATGCTTCCAGCAATAGGAAAACGATATTCGAGGTTAAAGGATAATTTTAAATTGGCTTCATTAAAGTCGTTTACAGAGCCAGAGCTTCCGGGACCTAATGAGTAGGCTTGCCAACCACGGTTGTCGTTAGATCCTCCTGCAAAATAACTCCTAGAAAAAGGGATGCTTGTAGAATTTCCAAACGGAATTGCTACTCCGAAAAAGCCCCTGAAAGCTAGTACTTTATTTCTAGAGACTTCAAAGTATTTAATGTAGTCAAATTCAGTTTTAGCATATTGCGAATATTGTACACCAAACAACAAGTTTTTGTCGTCACTTGTTTTTTCAAGATTTGCAGAGTTAGCAATAAGTGATAGTAAATTTCCAGCTAATTCAAATTTTGTTCTGAATAGGTAAAAGTTATTGTCTAGTAGTCCTCTACGACTATTTATGGTGTATGTAATGTTTGATGCAACAATAAGGTTATTGTCTGTTAAACGTTCTTTACGCTCATTAATACTTCTTATGTCTTCCCGATCATCAGAGCTAACATTTATTTGGTTTGCTAATGCATCTGTGATAAAACTATTAGCTCCTGTTGGGATAGATAAATTATCACTTTCATTAAGGTATGTGTCATCTAAATCATAATCTTGAGCAATATCATTAAGTCTGCTATAGGTGGTTTGGTAAACATTAAAAAAGTTGTCAATATTTACATTTTTAATGTACTGAATGTCTAATAATTCCAATCCTACCTTTTTTAAGGATGTAGGGTGCCAGTTGTAAGCCAATGAACCATCAAGTGTTCGTTTGTCTAAACCAATATTTTGTTGTACGCTCGATCCAACGGAGAATACCGTTGTTGGAATCATACTTTTGGTAATCCACTTATCTGTATTTAATGGAAAAAATATGCGAGGGAAATTTAATTTAACATCGGCACCTATTTCTGAGATATTAAAAAAGCGGTCGTTTTCTGCAGCACTTTTTTGTGAACCAAAGGTACTGCGCCCTGATATTTTCAATGTTTCGGCTCCTCTAAATACATTTCTGCTAATAATAGATCCCATAAACGATATACCAAAATCTTGAATGTTGGAATGTGATAAATCAACATCTAGTACGGCTGTAAACTTTTTTAATGGCGTTAGGTAAATGTTATTTATAAGCTTTGTTTGTGTGCTGTCTGTTGGTTCGTATGTGTAGTCTATGTTAGGGTACTTAAAAGTATTTAAGTTGCTAATTTGACGATATGTATTGGTGCGGTCAATATCTCTATAAATAGCTCCTTTCTTGGCAGCGATAACATTGGTTAGTGTTTTTAAAGAATACCTTAGTTTTTTAGAGTAGTATATTGTGTATCCATTATAATTAATAGTGTCTAGTTCATAGTAGTTGTCCGAAAACGAATAGTCTGCATAGATGTTAATTTTATCTATGGTATGAACCTTGTATTCCTGTTGTGTAATACTGTCGCCATTACGCTCGGCGTAATTATTTATAATTAGTTTTACGGGCATTTTATAATCTTTATGCTCCATAACTGTGTCTCTTAGAATTAGGTATTCAATAGAGTTTTGCTGAAAGTTATAAATACCTGAGTTTCTAAAGATAAATGTCAGACGGTCTCTTTCTTTCTGAAAATTTTCTAAATTGTATTGGGCTCCTTCTTTAATAAATGAATTTCTTTTGAAGCGCTTAAAGATAGAGTCGATTTGAGGTGATGCTACTTCTCTGGAAATGGAATCTATGTAATACGGTTTTCCTCTTTCAAGGATATAATCCACTTTCCCTTTTTTCTTTTTATTTTCGAGGGGTTTTATATTGTATGTAACATCGGCGTTAAAATATCCTTTGGTATATAAATAGGCTTTTAATTTATCCGATGTCTTTTTTGTTTGCAGGTTTTGAATTATAATAGGGGCTTCGCCTGTTTTTCGTAACCAATTCTGGAAATTTATTTTAGTTTTAGTCCACTCAATCAATTGTTTTTTAGAAAGTATATTTTCGGCAAGCGTGTTCTTTTTTAGCGTAGTGTCTAATCGGGCTAAATAAATGGAATCGGACTTAGGTTTGGCAATGTTGTAAATATGCAAACCAAGCGGAAACCCTAAAACATTACTGTTAGGGTTTTGGTAATACAGCCCTTCCATATTAATATCCTTAATTGGTTCGTTGTTTTCTATAAGGGTATTTTTGGTGAGTAGTAGTTCACCATTAGGTACTCTTTTTACAACATTACATGAACCAAGTAAAAATAATAAGACAATTACTGTTATTTTTGCCAGAAGCGTTTTCAATAACTAAAGCGTTTTTGTGAAATTTAACTTCAAAAGTACATTATTTACATGGTTAGTAAAAACCAAATAAAATTAATAACGAGCCTTCAGCAAAAAAAGTTTAGACAAAAGAACAGATTATTTGTTGCAGAAGGCGTAAAGGTGATAAATGAGTATTTGGAAGCCGGTTTTCAGTTAGCAAATTTGTTTGCTATTAAAACCGACTGCTTTCCGGATGATGTTGATGTTGTAATTATTTCTGAAACTGAACTTAAAAAAATAACTAGGTTAAGTACTCCTAATGTAGGGGTGGCATTATTTCGAATTCCTGAAGAAAAATCGATAGTAGAGCAGGGGCTTATAGTTGCTCTAGATGGGGTTAACGACCCAGGGAACTTGGGTACAATTATTCGTTTGTGCGATTGGTTTGGAGTTGAGCATTTAGTTTGTTCTGAAAATACGGTAGATTGTTATAACCCTAAAGTTATTCAGGCAACTATGGGTTCGTTGAGTAGGGTAAACGTTGTTTATGCAAATTTGGAAGACTTTTTAACTGAAACGTGTTTACCTTCTTTTGCTGCCGATATGGGGGGTGAAAATGTATATGAAATCGAACTTCCTAAAGAAGGGGTTTTGGTAATGGGTAATGAAGCAAATGGGCTAACAGATGTAGTGACTAACTTAATAACTACGATTTTAGGGATTCCTCGCTTTGGAACAATTCAAAAAACGGAAAGCCTTAACGTAGCTATGGCAACCTCTATACTTTTAAGTGAATTTAAAAGGAGGTAGTTAAAAAAGTAAATTTAAAAGCAATTCCTTATTCAAAGGTGAAGTTAATAAAAACACCTCTAGTTTTCATGGTGTTTATATTGCCAGTCCATGGGCTGTCAGGATCTATGTCTTTAACCATTTCATTATTCAAAGCAAAGACTCCTCTAATAGAAGGAGAGAATTTGAAAGTAGGGGTGTAGAAGTCTATACCAAAGCCAATCTCATAATAATAGGTGTTTTTCTTCATTCTAAAAACACCGGCGCTATTATCATCAATACTGTTTTCTTTACTGCCTAAGTTTAAAGAAGTTGAAAATCCACCTACTAAATAAGGTTTAACATTACCCCATCTTTTAGCACTTGCTTTTAATAATAAAGGCACATGTATATAAGAAGAGTTTGTTTCTCTAATAGCGTCATCACCTAATAAAGCAGGATCTTGATAGTTAAGAGTTCTTTTTGTGTAATATAATCCGGGTTCTAATCTAAGATCTAGATAATCGCTCAATCGTAAGTTACCTATTAAACCTACATTAAATCCCATTCCGGCATCTACTAAGGTTTCACCGCCACCTTCAGGTGTTTGATTGTAGTTGAATAAAAAGTCGTACTTGTTAAAACCTAAATAATATCCCCAATGTACAGCTTGATTATCAAAATCAGGTAATTGCTCTACTACTCTGTGAGTTCTGTTTCTTTGAGCAAAAGAGGTTGTGATGCATCCTAAAAGGATTATAATTAGCAAATTACGTTTCATATAAATTATTTCATTGCTACATAAATGGTAGACACCCCCATCGTTTGAGGTTTATCTTCTACATCTATAAACCCAATTTTCTTCAAAATATTGTTGAAGTTTTCTCCATAAGGGAAAACATTTGCAGATTCAGACAAATAAGCATAGGCTGTTTTATCTTTAGAAAAAAGTTTTCCTATAATTGGCATTATATTTTTGGTGTAGAAATGATACCCTTGTTTAAAAGGAGTTTTTGTAGGAACTGAAGTCTCTAAAACAACAAAAACACCTCCTGGTTTTAATACTCTGTAGATTTCTGATAATCCTTTCTCAAGATTTTCAAAATTTCTAACACCATAAGAAACTGTAATAGCGTCAAATTCATTGTCTGTAAACGGAAGATCTTCACTATCCCCCAACATCATGTCGATAGTTTTCGATAAGTTTTCTTCAGCAACTTTTTTTTCTCCAATGGAAAGCATTCCCGGAGAAATATCTAAGCCAATAATTTTTTCTGGTTTAGTGTTAGCTAGGGCAATGGCTAAATCTCCTGTGCCTGTTGCTATATCCAATATTTTTTTTGGATTATTTTTATTAACAATGGCAACTACCTTTTTTCTCCATCTAATATCTATTCCGAAAGAAATTACACGGTTTAAACCGTCATATGTACCAGAAATGTTGTCAAACATTTGGGTTACCTGTTCTTTTTTACTTAGCTCGGAATCTTTATATGGTTTTATTTTTTCAGACATCAATCTCTCAAAATTTGGGCAAAGATACATAATGATTTATGAAACAAATCACAAGTAAGATTATTTTAGAGGAAGCATAAAAAAAAGCTGCCCATCGGGCAGCTTTTTAATTTCTTTTTATAAGTGTATTAAGAAGCTAGTGCTTCTTTAATTCTTTTAACAGCTTCTTTTAGTTCTTCTTCTGCTGCTGCATAAGAAATTCTAATACAGTCAGGATTACCAAAAGCTTCCCCGGTTACTGTAGCTACATTGGCTTCTTCTAATAGGAATAATGAAAAGTCAGAAGCATTTTTAATGGTTTTTCCTTTTAGTGTTTTTCCAAAGAAGTAAGAAATGTTAGGGAAAATATAGAAGGCACCTTCCGGTACATTTAATTGAAAACCTTCAATTTCTCCTAGCAATCCTAATACAAGATCTCTTCTTTCATGAAACTTGTCAATCATAAATTTGATTGAACTTACCGGAGCTTCAAGTGCAGCAATGGTAGCGCGTTGTGCAATAGCATTAGCACCGCTTGTCATTTGTCCTTGTATTTTAATGCATGCTTTTACAATAGCTTCAGGAGCACCAATGTATCCAACTCTCCAACCAGTCATAGCAAATGCTTTAGAAACGCCATTTACCGTTATGGTACGATCAAACATTCCGTCTATACTTGCAATACTTGTATGTCCTGTTTCTGTAAAGTTAATATGCTCGTATATTTCATCGGACACTACAAAAATATCAGGGTGGTTTTTAAGCACTTCTGCTAACGATTCTAACTCTTCTTTACTGTAAACAGACCCACTTGGGTTACAAGGAGAGCTAAACCACATCATTTTTGTTTTAGGGGTAATAGCTGCCTGTAGTTGTTCTGCAGTCATTTTAAAATCGGTTTCAATAGAAGTTTTAACCTCTACCGGTACGCCGCCACAAAGCTTTACAATATCACTGTAACTAACCCAATAAGGAGCAGGTAAAATAACTTCATCACCTTCGTTAATAATAGCTAATGCTATATTAGCTAATGATTGCTTAGCCCCTGTAGAAACAAGTATTTGGTTTAGACCGTATGTTAAACCATTATCTCTTTTAAATTTGTTTACAATAGCTTGTTTTAAATCTCCATATCCATCAACAGGAGAGTAGCTGCTGTAATTTTGATCTATAGCCTCTTTGGCTGCATCTTTAATGAAATCTGGAATGTTAAAGTCAGGCTCTCCTAAACTTAGTCCAATAATATCTTTTCCTTCTGCTCTAAGCTCTCTGGCTTTGGCTGCCATGGCAAGCGTAGCTGATGTTGCCATGTTCAAAACTCTTTCAGATAAATGCTGATTCATTTTTATAGATTACAAATGTTTTTAAATTATACTACTAAGGTCAGGCACTTCCTTTCCTTAAGATGATTATGATTTTTAATGTATTTTAAAGTTTTATTCTGATTACAATCTAAAATAGATTGGTGTTAAAACAGTGAAAATTTTATTTAAAAATAAATCCAATGCTTTCGGTTTTTTATAAAACTCTTGTTGAACAAAACATAAAATACTAGCTACAAATGTACTAATTCTATTTAGGTGCTTACATTTTTTCTATATAAATATCTATTTCATTTTGGTTACTTTTGTTAAAAAATCAACTATAGCCCAGTGTATGGATATAATTTTAAAATACTTCCCAGATTTAACTGCAAAACAAATAGAACAATTTGCACAATTGGAGACTCTGTATAAAGAATGGAATGCAATGATTAATGTAATTTCCAGAAAAGATATTGATGAATTGTATATAAGGCATGTGTTACATGCGTTAGGAATAGCTAAGGTACAAGCTTTTAAGCCCGGAAGCCATGTAATGGATGTGGGTACTGGTGGAGGGTTTCCAGGGATTCCATTGGCAATTTTATTTCCTGAGACCGAGTTTTATTTAATTGATGCTATTGGTAAAAAAATTAAAGTAGTACAGGCGGTAGCAGATGCTATTGGGTTGACTAATGTAACGGCGGTACATGGTAGAGCGGAGAAAGTAAAGCAACAGTTTGATTTTATTGTAAGCCGAGCGGTGACCAATATGCCCGATTTTGTGAAATGGGTAAAGGATAAAATTAAGAAAGAATCGGTACATGAATTAAAGAATGGAATTTTATATTTAAAAGGAGGAGATTTGTCTGAAGAACTTGCAGTGTATAGAAATGTTCAGTTGTTTGATTTACCCGATTACTTTGAGGAAGACTTTTTTGAGACCAAAAAAGTGGTGTATCTGCCATTGAAGTATAAGGGGTAGAAACTGCTAATCTATAGTATAGGGAATATTCTTTTTGTTAACTGTACTGTATGGTAGTTTAACAAAAAAGCCCTAAAGACTTTTTTGTTTTTCATGAGATAAGCTTGATTGGTTGATGATATTGGTAAGTGTATTAAAGAATTACGTAAGAAAAATATTAGTGAATGCTTTAAAAAGGTATGGTTTTTTATTTTATTTATCAATGAATAAAACCAACCAATGAAACGAATTGTTACTATACTTTTATGTTTTGTGCATTGTCTCTTTCTGCACAAAAAGGAAAATTAAATAAAGCAAAATCTAAATTAAATAAAACTTCTGAATCGTCTGGTAGTGGTAAATCTGATAAAGGTAGAGATGGCGACGATGGTGATGGTAGTGGTGGTGTTCAAACAGAACTGCTGGTAAGGTCTATTGAGCTTGTTTTTGAAGGGGTGTGCTATGTTGTTGGCCCCGCTTTTTTTGGGGAGGCTAATTGGACGGACTTGAATATATATCCGTACTATGATGGTGTGCCAGGAGAATATACAGGATGGGTAGAAACCGATTCTTTAGATGGTTTTTCATCCGATCAAGTATATGAGTACAAAAAATCGGATCTTAGAGCTAATCTTAATTATTTTTCTGGGGGTTCGGTAAATGGTTTTCAGACTAAAATTGATTTTAGACCTTTTTTTTTAGTGGGGATTGATGTAAGTTATAGTCACTGGTATGAGGATATATTAGAAGATAATGTAGAGCTAGATATTTTTAGTATTATGGCGAACTACTATAGAGTGCGAACAAAATATGTAACCGGTTGGTGGGGGTTAGGATATACTAGAATAGCGAACGATGTTAATAAAGGTGGTTTTGCTTATCGGGCCGGAGTGGATGTTTTTCCTGTAGATCCTATAAGTTTTAGGATGTTGTTTAAGCAGAGTTTTATTAATGAAACGTATCTGAACGAATTGCATGTGTAAGCAAAGTATCATATGAAACGTTTAGCGCCTTATATTGGATGGCATTATAATAATATTGGAGGTGTAAACATTGGAGGGATGGCTTTAGGGTTGCAATACATTATAAATTAAAAAGAGCCAGCATTTGCTGACTCTTTTAATAGCTACTATTTTAATACTCTCTATTCTCCTAAAAACGGATATCTATAATCTATAGGAGATACAAATGTTTCTTTAATTAATCTTGGAGAAACCCATCTTAACAAGTTAATTGCAGAACCTGCTTTGTCGTTGGTTCCTGATGCTCTGGCACCACCAAATGGTTGCTGTCCTACAACAGCTCCGGTTGGTTTGTCGTTAAGGTAGAAGTTACCTGCTGCATTTTCCAATACCTGTGTAGCTTCTGTAAGTGCATACCTGTCTTGAGAAAATACGGCTCCTGTTAAAGCGTACTCAGAAGTTTCGTCAACAAGTTTTAACGTGTCAGCCCATTTTTCATCTTCGTATACATATATAGTTACTACCGGACCAAAAAGCTCAGTCTCCATAGTGGTGTACTTAGGGTTGGTGGTTAAAATTACCGTAGGCTCAATAAAGTACCCTTTTGATTTGTCATAGTTACCACCTGCAATAATTTCTGCATCAGCGTCTGCTTTGGCTTGGTCAATATATTTAGCTAGTTTGTCAAAAGAACCTTCGTGAATTACCGCAGTAATAAAATTACTCATGTCTTCAGGAGAGCCTATTTTAAAAGAAGCTACATCTTCTTTCACGTAATTTAAAATGGTTTCTGCTTTAGATTTAGGTAAGTATACTCTTGAAGCAGCGCTACATTTTTGTCCCTGAAATTCAAAAGCACCTCTAGAAATGGCAGTTGCTACTTGCTTTTCTATAGAGCTAGGGTGTGCAATAATAAAATCTTTACCCCCAGTTTCACCTACAATTCTAGGGTAGGTTCTATAATTATGGATGTTGGCTCCTATTTTAGACCATATGTTTTTAAATACGTTTGTAGATCCGGTAAAGTGAATACCTGCAAAATCAGGACTCGCTAAAACAGTATCGGTAATCATTGCAGGATCACCATAAACTACGTTGATAACGCCGTCTGGTACACCGGCTTCTTTGAATACATCTACAATTACTTTTGCAGAATATACTTGACTATCACTAGGTTTCCATACAACTACGTTACCCATCATTGCTGCGCTCGCTGGTAAGTTACCAGCAATAGCAGTAAAGTTGAATGGAGTAACAGCGTATACAAAACCTTCTAAAGGACGGTGCTCTACACGATTCCAAATTCCTTTGTCAGATGCTGGTTGGTCTTCGTAGATTTCGGACATGTACTCAACATTAAAACGGAGGAAGTCTATAATCTCACAAGCCGAGTCAATCTCTGCTTGATATATGTTTTTAGATTGCGCTATCATAGTAGCTGCGTTCATTTTATCTCTATAAGGTCCAGAGATAAGTTCAGCGGCTTTTAAAAATATAGCAGCTCTTTGTTCCCATGGCATAGCAGCCCACTTGGTTTTTGCTTCCAGCGATGTAGCAATAGCTTTTTCTATATGTGATTTTTCAGCTAAGTGGTACAAACCAACAACATGCTGATGGTCGTGAGGTGGGGTGATGTTTGCGGTATTACCAGTTTTTATTTCTTCAGCACCAATGTACATAGGGATTTCTACAGTACTATTGTAAAATGCTTTATATTGTTCTAAAACAGACGCTCTTTCAGGGCTTCCCGATGCATACGATTTAACAGGTTCGTTAATAGCAACAGGGACTTGAAAAAAACCTTTTCCCATATCTTCTAATTGTTTTAAAAAAATTATTATTTGCTTTTCACAAATGTATAATTTTAAAAACAGATAATTGTAGTTAAAAGCGTTAGAATACTCTTAATGTTATGTACTTAGTGTAAATTATTAATTAATTGCAAAAGGAGCGTTTAATCTAAAGGTAGGTACAATAACCTTAAACTTTTTAGTGGTAGTGAAGTTTACCACATTAAAATATCCCTTCATTGCTCCAATAGGAGATGCTAATAAACATCCTGAATTATAAGTGTGCGATTCTCCTGGTTTAATAACTGGTTTTTTACCAATAACACCTTCCCCGTCAACAAATTCTACGTCGTTTAGAGAGTCTAAAATATCCCAGTGTCTTGATACAAGTTGTACAGAATCTTTACTTTGATTTTCAATGGTAATCCAATACCCAAAAGCATAGTGCATTTTATAGTTTTTGAAGAAAGTACCTTCAAAAGACGTGCTAACTGTTATTTTAATACCTCGGGTTACTTGTGTTACCATCTTAATACATGATGAAGCTAATTAGTGCAAATATACTTATAAATAGTACTGCTAATATACTAAAAAAGGTATTGATATAGACGTATTTAATAAAAGTTTTAATTCTAGACTGGTCATAAAACCTACGCATTGCTTTATATAAGTAGATAATATTGTAAAAATATAAGATGAGGAATAGTGTTGCTGAGAAAGATGATTCTCCGAAAGGGAGTGTTACTAATGTCCAAATAAGTATAGAGAGAATAAGGATGGTTAAGGTTTGGTAGCAAAATACCATATGATCCATGTATAAAAATTTCTTTTTGGAATAGATAAGCCAAATAAAAAATGCAAGGAATGGTACTGTAAAGAAAATAACAAACGGTAATTTGTTTATAATAAAGGAAATATAAAGGCTTGGAGAGTTTTTAATTCGGTGTTTATTGAAAGCGAATTTGTAGGAGATTTGATTTTCCCAAGAATGGGGGAGTCTCATATCTTTTAAAAGGTTGTCTAAGGAGTATATTTTTTTTTGTTTTATTCCGTAGTGAAAAGCATCAGCTTTAAAATCAATTCTTTTGATTATTCTGGGAACGTTTTGAGAAATAGAATCAAAGAATTTAGGGGCATTAAAATAATGTATTGAGTCTTTAATTTGTTGGACGGAATCTTGGTTAGCTTCTTTTTCAGCTTCTTCCTGAGATTCTTTCTTTTTATTTGCGCTATTAATAGTTATAAATTGTTTAGCTTTTTCACGCGTTTCTTTATCTTCATCAGCTAATTCTTTTTCTATTGAGTCGTTTATGGCTTCGGTAGAAGGAATTTTTCCGAAAATATCTTGGCTTTTATCGTTTACAAAATCATCTATTTGCCAAAGATCAATAAAAAGTAGTAAAATAATAATGTATAGAAATGATATGCTTAGGAAAAACCGAAAAGGATTTGAATAATTCATTCGTTTTCCTAAGGTAAATTCTTTTGTAATTTTCCCTGGGTATCTGAACATAACCCAGATGGTTTTTCTGAATTTAGAATCGTACGAGAAAATGGTGTCAAAAAAGTCTCTAATTAAATCTAAAAAAGTGATTCTTTTGGTAGAATTTATTTGAGAACATTTTGGGCAATATCTATCACTTAAATCTAGTGGGTGCTTGCAGTTAAGACATTCTGTTCCTCTATATTTAAGTTGTTTGCGTTTGCTTTTTATTTTTTTCCACATACATTTAGTTGGTTGCTGTTTGCGTGTAGTAGGTTTAGTTACTAATGTACTTGCTATTTCCGTAGCCTATGCCTATAAGGCTGTCATATAAATCTCCATATCCTCTATAATAAAGTAGTACCATGTAGCTGTTTTCGGTTTGGTAAAAATTACCATCAATAAAATCGTAGTCTACATTATTATTGCTATCTACAATAACATATTTGTAATTGTAAAAACCTTGTTTTAATAATGTAGTTGTTTGTAAAAGTCCTGTATGGTCATCTTTTTCTAGTTTAAATTCTTCAGAAAGTTCGTAGTTGGTGAATTTGCCAAAAACATATACATCGTTAAATCCAATATAGGGATCATATTCTAGGCTAAAATGTACATAGGTGTATTCTGCTTCAGTTTCATTATTTCTACCGTTAGTTGTATTTAAAACAAAGTCCCCATTAATGTCTGGGAAATAAGTGTACAATTTGTTATTGCGTCTTTCTGCAGTATATAAATAGGTGTGATAGATGTTTTGTAATTCTATGCTTCGAACCCCATTACCCGATACAAGTACATTTTTATTATCGAAATTAAGGTATTCATTCCCAGCCCAAAAGGCAGTTTCTTGATCGTATTTATATACAAGACGATTTCCTAATGTGTACTGAGGTTTAATGTCTTTAATGGCAGTATTCCAGTTATAATTTTGTAGAATTACTGTTTTTAATTGTTGTTGAGGATTGATGATTGATGAGGTGTTGCTTATTTCAAAATGAACGACTTGTTTAGTTGTCGAGTAGTTTAAATCTCTTGATCGTTTAATTTCTACATCAATGCCATGGCTGGCTTTATATACCACAAACCTTCTAGAGAACATGAGCTCATCGTAGTCGTTGTATATTTCTAAAAGGTAGTTTCCAGTGATGGATAATCTTGTCTGGGTATTTGGTAAAGTGAGAGTGTAATGCGAGTATGATTGTAGTGTGGTAAAAGAGTTTTCGTAGGTGGTAATTCGTTGGTCATCAATACCATTAAGGTATTGACTTTTGCTTAGGTTTGAAGGTGTCCAGTCGTAGTTACAATGAATGATTTTATAGTAATAATCAGCTTCGGATGCCGTTAGATCATCAAACTCTAACGTAAAATATTCGCTAAGTGTAATAACAGGGAATTGGTCGTCTGTTGGGCCTTTGAAAATGATTGTTTTGATATAGTCAGGTGGTGTAACTTCCTTTTTTTCTTGAGAATAGGAAAAAAGAGATATAAAGGTTAAACTGAATAAAATATATATTCTTTGCATTTTTACACTTCTAAATTTCGATAAATATAATCAAAATATTGTGTTAAAGATAAAATGTTAATTTTGAATTTTCTACGTTTATTTAGAATAAATATAAATAAACGATCAAATGAAATATGCCTTAAAAAAATAAGTGTAATTCAGTAAATTTGCGAGGATTTTTATGCAACTAATATATCAAATCAAGTAAATATGTCAAACGACATTCGTATTAAAAAAGGCTTAAATATCAAGCTCAAAGGAGAGGCGGAATGCCTACTTTCGGAAGCGCCAAGGTCTAAAGTCTTTTCTATAAAACCTTCAAATTTTCATGACGTTACCCCTAAAATGGTTGTAAGAGAGGGAGACACCGTTAAGGCTGGAGAGACTATATTTTTCTCAAAATATAGTAGTTCAGTTAAATTTGTGTCGCCTGTAAGTGGAAAAGTTAAGGAAGTTAGAAGAGGTGCCAAGCGCGTTATTTTAGATGTGTTAATTGAAGCAGACGCTACAGATACGTTTGTAGAGCATGGTGTTAAATCTCTTGCTGCCATGAGCAGTGATGAGGTTAAACAGTCTTTGTTAGATAGTGGTTGTTGGCCATTTATAAAGCAACGCCCTTATGACGTTATAGCTAATCCTGCAGATGCACCAAAAGCAATTTTTATTTCAGGGTATGATACAGCTCCGCTTGCGGCTGATGTAACATTTGCATTGAAAGATAAAAAAGATGCTTTTCAGGAAGGTGTCAATGCGCTTACCAAGTTAACTACTGGGAAGGTACATTTAAGCATTGATAAAACGTCTTCTTCTTATTTTAAAGAAATTACAGGAGTTGAACTTCATGGGGTTTCTGGTCCGCACCCGGCAGGAAATGTTGGAGTTCAAATTCATCATATAGATCCTATAAATGCAGGAGAGCGTGTTTGGGTAGTAAGTCCTCAGGATGTTGCTATCATCGGAACACTTTTCTTAACGGGGAAATTTGATGCTTCCAGAGTTATTGCATTAGCAGGTTCATGTATTAGTGAGCCGAAATATTACCAAACTAAAATAGGAGCTTCGGTTTCTGATATTATTGGTAGTGTTTCTGAAGATTGTAGAATTATCTCTGGAGACGTATTGACGGGTGATAAAGTAACTGCTGATGGGTTTTTAGGTTTCTATGATAATGAGATTACTGTAATACCTGAAGGTAATAATTACAGATTTTTAGGGTGGATGCCATTTAAAGATAACTCTGTACATAGTTATGCTAAAACTTCTTTTGCTTGGTTATCTGGTAAAAAGTTTGATGCTAATACAAACATAAATGGTGAAGAGCGTGCTCTTGTTGTTACCGGCGAAATGGAGAAAGTAATGCCTATGGATGTATATCCAATGCAATTACTTAAAGCATGTATGATTTTAGACTTGGAGAAAATGGAAAGTCTAGGTATTTACGAAGTTGTTCCAGAAGATTTTGCCTTGGTAGATTATGTATGTACTTCTAAAATTGAAGCACAGGAAATAATCAGACAAGGGTTAGATGTAATGATTAAAGAAGTTGGTTAATAATTACAGGTATTATGAGTTTAAGAGATAAAATAGATAATTTTAAGAAGCCTTTTGCGAAAGGCGAAAAATATGAAAAGTGGGCACCTGCTGTTAATGCATTAGACACTTTTTTGTTTGTTCCTAATCACACTACAAAAAAAGGAGCACACATTAGAGATGGTGTTGACTTAAAAAGAACCATGATTACTGTAGTTATTGCACTTATACCTGCTTTAATTTATGGTATGTATAATACAGGATACCAACACAACGTACAAACAGGTGAGGCTGTAGATTTTATGAGCTGTTTTATGTTTGGTTTGTGGAAAGTGTTACCAATGATTGTGGTTTCTTATGCAGTTGGTTTAGGTATTGAATTTGCCTTTGCTATTTATAGAGGTCACGAGGTAAACGAAGGGTATCTTGTTTCAGGATTACTTATTCCTATGATTATGCCGGTAGATATACCTTTATGGATGGTAGCGGTTTCAGTAGTTTTTGCAGTTGTAATTGGTAAAGAAGCTTTTGGTGGTACTGGGATGAATATTTTGAATCCTGCGTTAACAGCCAGAGCTTTTGCATTTTTTGCATATCCTACTTTTATGTCTGGTAACAAAGTATGGGTTGCCGATGCTTCTACTACAGATGCTATTTCTGGTGCTACAATTTTAGGACAACTTGCCGAGGGTAAAGGAGATAAAGTTACAGATGTATTAAATATGGTTCATGACAAGTATGATGCTTGGAGTATGTTTTCTGGTGCTATACCTGGTTCTATTGGAGAAACTTCAACTTTATGGATTTTAGTTGGAGCTGCTATTTTAATACTTACAGGTGTTGCTAGCTGGAGAATTATGGTAGGTGGTGTTATAGGAGCAACTATTATGGGACTTATTTTTAACGTGTTTCATGTAAATGCATTAATGACTTTAGCATGGTATGAACATTTAATGATTGGAGGTTTTGCTTTTGGTCTTGTGTTTATGGCTACCGATCCGGTATCGGCTGCTCAGACTACTAAAGGAAAATGGATTTATGGTGTTTTGGTTGGGATGTTCTGTATTATGATTAGAATATTTAACCCTGCATATCCTGAAGGAGTAATGATGGCAATCTTGTTACTTAATGTATTTGCACCAACTATTGACCATTATGTGGTTGAGGCTAGTGTAAATAGAAGAAAGAGGAGATTGGCTGTTAAACAACTAAAAACTACGTAAGTCATGAATAGAGATAGTAACGCATATACTTTTATATTTGCTATTGTAATGGTAATTATTGTTGCATTTACATTAGCATTTACTTCTGAATCTTTAAAAGACAGACAGAACGAGAATATAAAGAATGAGAAAATGCAAAATATCCTTTCTACCATTGGAGTAGAGGTAGAGAGAGATGCAGCAAAGCCTTTATTTGATAAATATTTTACCACTGAAAATCAATTAGCACTAAACAACGATGGAACTGTAGATAAAGATGAAGTTGCTTTTGACATTGATTTAACTAGTGAAATTAAAAGACCAGAGAGTGAACAACATTATCCGTTATTCATAGCTAAATTGGATGGTGAAACATTTTATGTAATACCATTAAGAGGAGCAGGTCTTTGGGATGCTATCTGGGGATATATTGCTTTAGATAGTGATTTAAATACTATTAAAGGTGTTGTTTTTGATCACAAAGGAGAAACTCCTGGATTAGGAGCAGAGATAACTCAAGGATGGTTTCAGGCACGTTTTCATGATAAGAAAATTGAAGATGAGGGTGGAAAATTTGTTGGTATCACTGTGATGAAAGGCGGAAGCGCTGGGAATGATAATGCTGTAGATGCAATTTCTGGAGCAACTATTACTAGTAAAGGTGTAGAGGCAATGATAAAAGAGCGTTTAGAGCATTATCTTGCTTACTTTAAAAAACAAGAATCAACAATAGCTTTAAAGAACTAAAGAGTTATGGAGAATAAAGTAAAAGAAAATAGTGTGAAAGCACCAATAGTGCTTTTTGTAGCTAAGGAAAAAGAGCCTCTTTTTTCTAAGAAAAACAGAAAGTTACTTTCAGATCCTTTAGATGATAATAACCCTATTACAGTACAGGTACTAGGTATTTGTTCTGCTTTGGCAATTACAGTACAGTTAAAACCTGCTATTGTAATGTCGTTAGCGGTAATGGCAGTTGTTACGTTTAGTAACCTTATTGTATCACTTTTAAGAAACTTAATTCCTAATCGTATTCGTATTATCGTTCAATTAGTTGTTGTTGCAGCTTTAGTAATTTTGGTAGACCAAGTATTGAAAGCATTTGCTTATGATGTAAGTAAACAGCTTTCGGTATTCGTAGGTTTAATTATTACCAACTGTATTGTAATGGGACGTTTAGAAGCCTTTGCTTTAGGTAACGGTCCATGGAAATCGGTTCTTGATGGTATTGGTAACTCTGCTGGTTATGGAGCAATTTTAATTATTGTTGCATTCTTTAGAGAATTACTTGGATCTGGTAAATTATTAGGTTTCCCAATTTTTGGTGAAAAAGGAGCTACGATGGCTGACTCTACAGGTTTATATGCATTGGGATATGAGAATAACGGTTTAATGTTATTATCACCAATGGCACTTATTATTGTTGGTATTCTTATATGGGTGCAACGTGCGCGTAACCGTAAATTAATTGAAAACTAATCGGGTTTTTATAACTAAAAAAATATTAGTAGAATGCAAGAGTATATTAATCTTTTCGTAAGAAGCATTTTCATAGATAATATGATTTTCGCATATTTCCTAGGAATGTGTTCTTATTTAGCAGTTTCTAAGTCTGTTAAAACAGCAGTAGGTTTAGGGGCGGCAGTAATCTTTGTATTATTTGTTACTGTGCCTGCAAACTATATGTTAGATAAGTATTTATTAAGACCCGGAGCTTTAAGTTGGTTAGGTGAAGAGTACGCCAGTATGGATTTAAGCTTTTTGAGTTTTATCATGTTTATAGCCGTAGTAGCTTCTATGGTACAATTAGTAGAAATGATTGTTGAAAAATTTGCTCCGGCACTTTATAGTGCGTTGGGTATCTTTTTACCTCTTATTGCGGTAAACTGTGCTATCCTTGGAGGATCGTTATTTATGCAACAAAAAGATTTTTCTAATGTTGGTTTAGCTGCCACTTATGGTTTAGGTTCTGGTGTAGGTTGGTTCTTGGCTATATTAGCAATCGCAGCTATTAGAGAGAAAATAACTTATTCTAATGTTCCCGCTCCGTTAAAAGGGTTAGGTATTACCTTTATTATTACTGGGCTAATGGCTATTGGGTTCATGAGTTTTATGGGTATAAGTTTAGATTAATTAGTAAAGAAGATATTATACTATGGTAATTATAGCAAGTTTAGTGGTTTTCTTAGGGTTAATCCTATTATTAGTAGGTATACTTTTAGGAGCTAAAGCAAAATTAGTTCCTTCAGGGCCTGTAACCTTAAAGATAAACGGAGAAAAAAATGTAGAAGTTTCCTCAGGAAGTTCACTATTAGGAACGTTAGGTAATAATAAAATATTTTTACCTTCTGCCTGTGGTGGTGGTGGTACCTGTCTACAGTGTAAGTGTAAGGTATTAGAAGGTGGTGGAGAGGCATTGCCAACAGAGGTGCCTAACTTTACAAGAAAAGAGTTAAAAGATGGATGGAGATTAGGATGTCAGGTGAAAGTAAAGCAAGACATGATAATCGAAGTTCCAGAAGAGATTTTTGGGATTAAAAAATGGGAAGCTGAAGTGGTACGTAACTATAACGTTGCTTCTTTTATTAAGGAATTTGTAGTTAGAATTCCTGAAGATATGGATTATGAAGCTGGTGGGTACATTCAGATTGAGATTCCTACTTGTGAGGTAAAATATAGTGATATTGATATCACAGCTCACCCAGAGGAGCACGAAACTCCTGATAAATTTAAATTAGAGTGGGATAAGTTTAACTTATGGCCATTAGTAATGAAAAATGCTGAGACAGTAGAAAGAGCTTATTCAATGGCTTCTTACCCTGCTGAAGGTAGAGATATTATGTTGAACGTTCGTATTGCTACTCCGCCATGGGACAGAGCTAAGAACGGATGGATGGATGTGAATCCAGGGGTGGCTTCTTCATACATCTTCTCTAGAAAACAAGGCGATAAAGTAATTATTTCTGGTCCTTATGGTGAATTCTTTATTAACCATTCTGATGCTGAAATGTTATATGTAGGTGGTGGAGCAGGTATGGCACCAATGCGTTCGCACTTATATCACTTATTCAAAACGTTGAAAACAGGAAGAAAAGTTTCTTACTGGTATGGTGGACGTTCTAAGCGTGAGTTGTTCTACTTAGAACACTTCCGTGAATTAGAAAGAGAATTCTCTAACTTTAAATTCTATATTGTATTATCTGAACCATTACCAGAAGATAACTGGAAGGTGAAAGAAGATACAGATAGCGAAGGTGACGGATTTGTTGGATTTGTTCACCAGGCGGTAATAGATAAATATTTATCTAAGCATGATGCTCCTGAAGATATTGAATTCTATTTCTGTGGACCTCCAATGATGAACAAGGCTGTTGTTAACATGTGTGACGATTGGGGTGTGCCGAAAGAAAATGTTCGTTTCGACGACTTTGGTGGATAATAAACCATTTATCGATATAAATAAGAGGGCTGTCTGGTTAAGACAGCCCTTTTTTTGTCGACAATTGGTAGGGCGAAATAGTTTATCGGAGGATAGTTGTTATTTGTCGAAACCAAATTTTAACCTATCGGAACTACTCATTTTTAGATAGTTAGTGTTTGTATTTTTGGTGTATCTATTAGATTAAAACTGTTAGCTATGAAAAAAGTATTCACCTTTGTTGTTTTGTTTATGATGTTTAATGGAGCTTTGGCTCAGGTAGGAATAGGAACAACTAATCCGCAAGGTATTTTGGATATTGTTTCTGATGACTCGACTTTAGTTTTACCAAGAAATGAAGATCCTGATGGAGCAGATAATGTTGCTGGTAACTTTGACGATGGTATAATAAACCCTGTTGAAGGTATGATTGTGTATGATAAGACAGATAAAGTGGTTCGTTTTTATGATGGTACTACTTGGCAAATTTTAAATGTAGGTGGGGAAACTCCAGTAAAAAACGAAGGTACTGTAAAAATTGAAAGTGCTGCAGGTGGTGATCCTTATTTGAATATAAATCAAAACTATGAGGTTAACGTTTACCAACCGATTACGTATAGTGGAAATTTGGTCTTTGCAGGTTCTCCGGTGACCGATTGGCCTGAAAATGATACAAATCCAACTCAAAGCAGTATTTACAATTCCAATTTAGGTACGTTTATTGAAAATGGTGTTTTAGGTCAAGTACATTTATGGAGAGTGGAGGTTGCTTATGAGAAAACTGGAGCTGGATCTAATTCGGAAACCAAGTTAACTTTTAAAATGGATAATAATAGTTCTGTAGATTCATATGTTTTAGAACAATCTACATTTGCATTTTCTAATACAGGTACTGTATCCTTTTTAATGATGACAATAGCTAACAGTGAAAGTCTGCCAGCACCTTATGGAGTGGGTAAAGGGTATAGCTTCTTTATCAAATCTTCTGCTAAAATTAAATTGACTGTAAAAGATGTTACACGTGTGTCAGTACATAAGGACTAACAAGTTTTATATAAAGTAATTACTTATTTAAAATAATTCCTGAAGTTGACTAGTTTCAATTTCAGGATATTTATTTTTGTAGCTATGGAAGTACTAACAGAACAGGAGCTGCATAATTTAGCTATGAACATTGTAGGTAAAGAGCTTGAGGCTAGAAAGTGGGAATTTTTAGCTGTGAATTCTCAGTTAAAAAGAGATCCCCAGTTTGTTTGTGTAGATGTTAATAAGAAAAAGCATTTTGTAATAGTACGGGTAATTTTGTATCCTGATAATCCGCATGACATAGATTATGTTTTTATGGAAACTATTAAGCAGCATGCTTTAAAGTTTAATGCCAACACGTATTATGCAGGTGTTGGTTTGGCGAATGCTACAGATTATCAAAAGCCAGTAGCAAAGAATGATGATTACGTAGTTAGTTATAATGGTATTGTTGAAATATAAATTATGAAAAATATATGTGTGCTGCTTGCTCTTATAGGAGTGTTTGCAAGTTGTGAGAAAAAAGAAGAAATTAAAGAGTTTGTTATACAAGGAACTGCTCAGGGGAGTACGTATGCTATTAAATATGTTAGCGAGTCGGAAGTAGTTTCAAAAAAGCAAATCGATTCTATTTTTGCGGTTATTGATAATTCGATGTCTACTTGGGTGCCTACTTCTATAGTAAGTAAAGTGAATGACGGAGACACATTAGTGGTAGTTGATGATCATTTTAAAAAGGTAATGAAGGCTTCCGAGCGTATTTTTATGGAGTCTGATAGCTTGTTTGACCCTACAGTAGGAACATTGATGAAGGTATATGGTTTTGGCCCTAAAAAACAAATAAAACATTTGTCAAGAGAGCAGCTTGATAGTGTTATGGATTATATAGGGCTGGAGAAAGTGAGATTACGCCCCGATGGTACGATTTCAAAATTATACCCGGAAATCTATATGGACTTCAACTCAATTGCTCAGGGGTATTCTGTAGATGTATTAGTTGATTTTTTAAAAGCCAATGGAATTAACAATGCAATTGTTGAAGTAGGAGGTGAATTAGCGGCAATAGGGACGAATACATTGAAGGACAAAAATTGGGTAGTTGGGATAGATGATCCTTTACAGGATCCTTATGAACCACGAAAGTTGATAGCAAGAATTAATATTCAAGATTTGGGGATGGCTACATCTGGTAATTATCGTAAAGTGATATTAGATACCGTTACGGGTGAAAAATACGTACATACAATGAACCCTAAAACGGGTTTGCCGCAAAAAGGTACGATTTTAAGTGCTACTGTTTTAGCTGAAAAAACAATGAGAGCTGATGGATTAGCTACCGCTTTTATGACGATGGATGTAGATAAAAGTATTGGATTTTTAAAAATGCATCCTGAAATTTATGCATACTTTATTTATATGGATGATAGCAACAAAGAGCAGTTTTATCAAACGGAGAATTTTAAAAAACTTATGTTGGAGTAGGTAGTGCTAATGTTTTTTAATTTCTGATATAAGTGGGATAAACTCCTATCCAAAAATGTGCAGAACTAAATAATAGCAAAATGTAGCCAAACTTTGTGGAGAACCTTTTATAGTAGGTTCATTTTTCATACTTCTATTTCTCTATGTTTATGTATCCCTATATGATGGCTGATTATATTAAATCAACAAAGTGATTCTTTCAGTGGAGTTTTTTATGAATTAGTAACAGTGTTTTTAGATTTCTTAAACGTTACGTAATGAATAAAGAATCTACTTATCTGTTTAGGATATTCAGTGCTATAAAATAAAAGAACGCCCGTATTTCAGGGCGTTCTATTTGGATTGTGATTTAGCTTTATTTTACGCTAATTTGTAGTTTTTGTAAGTCTTCATTTTGAGAAGAATTCCCTACATATATGCTATAGTCTATTTTCTCTACTTTCCATGATTTACTATTAACATCCCAGTACGCTAGCTCTTTTACAGGGATTTTCACCTTAATATTTTGAGATTCACCAGTGTTCAAGTATGTTTTTTCAAAGCCTTTTAAAACTTTCATAGGTCGTTCAATTTTAGCATTTTCATACCCTACATATACTTGCATTACTTCTCCTCCCTTCATATTCTCGATGTTGGTTATAGTGCAATTTACCTCGATGGTATCGTTTTCAGAATATGTTTTTTGTCTGTTGTAATATTATTGAATTTGAACTGGGTATAGCTTAAACCAAATCCGAAATGAAAAGAAACGGGAATGTTCTTTTTTTCTGCTAGTGTGTACCCTAAATAATAATTATATTCCACGTCAAAGGGGTCTATATATTTATCCTCATTTATTTCCCATTGTTTTTGCATTTTTAAATGACTGTCTGGAAATGGCGGATAATCGTTTTCATTTTTAAAAATACTGTAGGGCAGTTTTCCTGAAGGATTTACTTTTCCGAACAAAATGTTGGCTAGGGCGTTTCCACCGTTCTGTCCCGGAACTCCACCAATTATTAAAGAAGGAGCTCTGTTAATTCATTGCGATACAATAGGAGGACCTCCTCCAAATACTACCACGGCAACATTTTTACTGTAACGAGACGTTAGATTGATTAAATTAATATCGTCTTGATGGAGATTCATATTTTGTCTGTCTCCTCCTCCTGGTAAGGACATGATATCCAATCCTTCGGAAGTATGAAAGTTTTCGGCTTAATCAAGCGCTGTAAACCCTACACAAACAATAACTGCATCTGCTCTTGAAGCTAATTTTTGAAATTCATCCTTATTTTTACCGTCAGTATACCATACCGCAACATCGGTGCCTTTCAGATATCTTTTAACCCCTTTATAAGGTGTTATTCTTAAATGGCTTGGCACTTCAGGTGTGTGAGCGTATTGTCCCAAATTATCATATTTGGCAAGCTCTCCAACTAATAGAATATTTTTTATTTTAGATGTGTTAAATGGCAACACATTATCATTTTTTAGGAGCACCATAGCTTTTTCGGCCGTTTCCTGAGAATGGGCTTCGTTATTGTCCCGTACATTTTTATCCAATTTATGTGGGTTGCTAAATCCGTATTCCAATTTTTTTCTTAGCACTTGTAAAACCGCTTTATCAACATCCTTCCAAGTAATTTGTTTTCTATCAATAGCAGCCATTATAGAGTCTTGGCTATAATAGTGACGCATAGGCAATTCAATATTTAAACCTGCTTTTAAAGATTTTGCAGTGCTATAGGTCCCGTACACCCAATCTGAAATTAAAAACCCATCAAAGCCCCAATCATTTCTTAAAATATCGGTTAAAAGGTGTTCGTTTTCAGAACAATGCACTCCATTCACTTTATTATATGAAGTCATGAAAGCCGTTATGTTTCCTTCCTGCACCATTTTCTTGAATTGTGGCATATACACTTCTCTCATAACCCTTTCATTAGCAATAGCGTTCAAGTTAAAACGGTTGTTTTCAATATTGTTTAAAATGAAGTGTTTACTGCAAGCCATAACCTTGCCATTAGCCTGAATTCCTTTCACCAACTCAGTTCCTAACGCACCCGATAAAAACGTGTCTTCGCCATAAGATTCCTCGGATCTACCTCCTCTTGGGTTTCTCAATAAGTTGGCAGTACAACTACCCAACAATGTTCCGCCTGAGGCTTCCATTTCTGAAGCCATGGCTTGTCCTACTCTATATTCAAGGTCTTTATCAAATGTAGCGGCTCTTAATAAGGTGGTTGGAAAGGCCGTCCATTTACCGCCTGTTTTAACCCCTTTATGTCCATCTGCCCAATATAGGGTAGGGGATACCTAATTTTTTATTGCCTCCACTTGGAGTGTGTATTGATTTGCCTGTAAGACCTGTGTGTATTAAGTCTTTAAAGATGTGACTTTTATAGTTGTCTATTCCGTTTAGTTCTCTTATTTTTTGCTCCGGTGTCATTTTAGATAAGATATCTTCTGCCGAAACTTTTTCCTGAGCATTTGCCATTGTACCCAATAGTATGCTTATAAAGAATATGTATATACATATTCTTTTATTAACGTCCATAATTATTGAGGATAAAATATTATTTTATTTTTAATCTGTATTTTAAACCTAAGAAAGCACCGTTAAGTAATGGGCCTGCAACATTGGAACCTGCTCCATCAAGGTTGAAGTAACCACCAGAAGCAATGAGATCGTCATTAATTTCCCAGTTTGCTTGCGGGTATATTAAAAAAGAGTGTCCAGTACTATCGCCATCAGGTTGTGGTGTAATTACGTAGTTGGTTACTAGAGTTAATTTAAGTTTTTGATTCATCCATGTTTTTGTGAATATGCCTGTTACCCCTTGAACATAGCCTTTAAATTGCCCAAATAATTGTTGCGAAAGTAGTTTTTCGGTATCATCTGAGGCTGCGATTTCAAAGTTTGGGGTATATTTTCCTTTGTACGCCATTATCAAGGTAAAGTTATCTAGCTTAGTGCTATTCCAAAATTGTTTTATAAATCCTGCAGAAAATTCTAAATTGGATTGAGGAATAAAGCCCTCATCATCATTATTTTCAATTTTAGAATAAGCAGCTTCTGCAGAGATTAGTAATTCGTTGCTTGGATCTGCATCCTTTCCGTCTGATTTTCCTGCGAATCGATGCATAAAATCACCACCAAATACTTGCATCTTATATGGCTGATTAAAGGCGTACGGACCTACCTCTTGGTCGTATCCAGTATTAACTCCTGGTGAGGTGCTGTAGCCATTGTAGTAGGATAGTGAGGCACCATCAGGTCCTCCGTTTAAATTTAATTTGGTTGCAAATGATCCATTTTTAAATTTCTTTTCCGGTAACGAATCATCTATTGTGGCAACAGGTATGTTCAATAAATCTAACCTAACAACATCCATTTTGTAAATGGGTATTGCTATAACTTCCCACTCTAAATTAGGGTTAATGTACACTTTTGTCTTTAGCATAAAGTTGTACATTTTTTGGTCATTACCATTAGCTGTTAAGAAAAATCCATTTGAAGGGCTTATGTTATTGGTAGGGTTGGCTCCAATTCCTCTTCCCCATTGTACATTTTGGTTACCCAAAGTTACTTCAATATCATGATTCCTAAACCAACATACAAATCTCGAATTTCAATTTCGGTTTCACTAACTCCAAAGAAATCTCCATTACGAGCTCTTATCTCTCCTTTAAAGAAACCATAGCCTTTAGTAAAGCCTTTTGCATAGTCGGCTTTAATTGTTGCTTCACCAAAAACGTTTGCGTAATCAAAAGTTTCTCCTGCTCCCCATGAAGAGCCTCTTAAGTATCCTTGGAGTGATTGATGCTCATCGGGATAAACTACCAAGTTAGGCATTAAGGTTGTTAATGGATCAGTTATCGAATTTGGGTAAATCAACGATTGTGCTTTTAAACTGCCAGAGATAGTTATTGCAACTACTAGCAGAAATATAAATTTTTTCATTAATACGGTTAATTTTTGTTATACAATCTAGTTAAGTTTTATCCAGTAAAAATTCTTACGTGTTTGGAGTAAAAAAGTTTACGGATAATTTATTGATTTATTTCAAAGCAATGATAAAGCGTTTTTTTAGAAAAAAAATAAGCGCTTATTTTTTTGTGAAAAAAGTATTGTAGTGTGTTTTTTTGAGAAAAAAGTTTTGTATGGTTTTAATTTGTTGTATTTTTTAGAGACTTTTGTATTTTGAAAATTTAGAGAAAGAAATGGAGAATGAAGAAAACGAAAAAGAGCTTCAGGAGTCTCATTATCTTGAATCAAACTTTCTACCACATATAGCTCTCGATTGTGTTGTTTTTGGCTTTGATAGCGAGCAATTACAATTGAAGGTACTGATGTTAAAAATGAAGCACAGAGAAGATTGGGGGCTTCCTGGAGGGTTTGTAGGAAAACGCGAAAACTTGGAAGACGCTGCTATACGAGTTTTGAAAGAACGCACAGGAGCTAAAGATATTTACCTAAAGCAATTTAAAACCTTTGGTAAAGCAAACCGAACAGATGAAATTATTGAAGGAAATACAAATGTTCTGTGGCTAAAAAGGCGTTTTATTACAGTCGGTTTTTATGCATTGGTAGATTATAAGCAGGTAAAACCTAATAAAGATAAGCTTTCTAGTGATTGTGGTTGGAAAGACATAAAAGATCTTCCGGCAATTATGTTAGACCATCAAACTATTTTTGAAGAAGGATTAGAAAGCCTTCGTAGGAGTCTAATGTTAAGACCTGTGGGATATGGTCTACTACCCGAAAAATTTACCTTGTCGGAACTGCAAAACTTATATGAAATTATATTAGATAGGAAATTAAATCGTGGGAATTTCTATCGAAAAGTGATGAAATATCAAATTCTGGAGAAGCTTAACGAGATACGAAATATAGGTGCGCATAAGGCTCCGTTTCTTTATAGATTTAATAAAGAGAGATATGATGATGCCGTAACAAATGGTTTAAAAGATATTTGGTAATAGCTTCGGGGGTTATTAAAAAAGAAGCATTTGTGAATATCATTTCCTATTAGTAACCTTAAAAAATTGTTATGCTACTCATCTTAAGGTTTGTGGCATACTGGGATAATTTCTCCTTTTGCAAGACAATAGGTATTTACTTGCTCTTGCGGTATTTTGTTGGTATAATCTTCTTCAATAACCTTGAAGCCAATACTTCTTAACTTATCAAAATAGTCCATTCCGTATACCCTTACATGGTCGTATTGTCCAAAAATTTCTGCACGCTGCTTTTTGTCGGTAATAGTATTATCTTCAAAAGTAACTTCTCTGTTATAGTCTTGCGGAATTTGTAAAATAGCCATACCACCGGGCTTTAAAACCCTGAATAATTCCTGCATAGCCTTTGTGTCATCGGGGATATGTTCTAAAACATGATTGCAAAAAATTACATCGTAGGAGTTGTCTTTAAATGGTAGATTACAAATATCTGCTTTTACATCTGCCAAAGGAGAATTAAGATCTGTAGTGGTATACTCGAGATTTTGCATCTTTCTAAATCTTTTATAAAAAGCCTGTTCAGGTGCAAAATGTAAAACCTTTAATTTTTTGGTGAAAAAATCGGTTTCGTTGGTTAAGTATAACCACAATAACCGATGTCTTTCTAAAGAAAGGGTAGAAGGTGATAATACGTTGCTACGTTGAGTGCCATATCCGTAAGGTAAAAACTCTTTAAAGCTTTTTCCATCAATAGGATCAGTGTATTTGGAGCCCTTTAGAGCTATAGCAACTAAAGGACGTACTAAATAACTTAAACGAATTAAAAGGGGGCGAGGTACTGTATTCAGTACTATTTTAAATAGTTTTTTCAAATTATAATACCAATTCCTTAGCTCTAAATTCTTTTTCTTCGTCAGACGTAATACCTAATGCTTCATAAATATATCCAAAGGTAGAAAGTATTTCAGGTTGCCCATTTACTAAAGCTACATCATGTTCAAAGTGAGCAGAAGGTTTACCATCTGCTGTTACAATAGTCCACCCGTCTTTTAATTGTTTTACACGGTGCGTGCCTAAATTAATCATAGGTTCTATAGCAACTACCATACCTTCAAGAAATTTTTTACCTCGTCCTCTTTTACCGTAATTAGGCATTTGAGGATCTTCGTGCATTTTCCTACCTAATCCATGTCCTACTAATTCACGAACTACACCATATCCTTCAGCTTCACAAAAATTTTGAATAGCATACCCAACGTCACCCACACGGTTTCCGTTTTTCAATTCTCTAATTCCGCGGTATAGCGATTCCTTAGTAACCTCTAATAATTTTTTAGTTTCTGGTGCTACTTCGCCAATTTCAAAAGTATAGGCATGGTCACCATAAAATTCATTTTTTAAAGCACCACAGTCAATAGAAATAATATCACCTTCCTCTAACGGTACATCTGTTGGTAAGCCGTGCACTACCGCTTCGTTAACACTGGTTAGTAAGGTAGATGGGCAATCATATAATCCTTTAAAACCAGGTAAAGCACCATGGTCTCTTATAAAAGTTTCAGCTAGCTCGTCTAATTTGCTTGTTGTAACCCCAGGTTTTAATTCGGTGGTTAACATTCCTAAAGTTTTAGAAACAATTAAAGCACTTTCTCGCATTAATTCAATCTCTTCAAGAGTCTTAACTTCAATCATACTATTTATTTTTTATAAAGGAAAAAAGTCCCTTTTTCTGGGTTTTTTGTTCCGGTTCTTCTTTAACTAATTGTTGGTAGATAGCTCCCCAGCTTATCATTCCACCAAAATTTCTATCGTCTATAAAAATATCGGCATGAATTTTTCTGCTTATTTCTTCTGTATAAACTTCTTCTGGGTAACTTTTATTCACGGCATAAAAATCAATACCGTTTTTTTTACAAAAATCAACAGCTTCCTGTAATTTAGTTTCATTTCTGTAGGTCCAAAGAATTAATAGATGTCCTGCATCCTGAAGCTTTTTTAAAGTTTCAAAAGCAAATAGTTTAGGCGTACCGATATCAGGAAATTTATCCTCTACAATGGTGCCGTCAAAATCTATTGCTATAATAAGCTGCCCTGTTGTCATAATAACTGCAAAAATAGGAAGATTTTTGAGAAGTACTATAATCGAATGAAAGAGTAGCAATAAAAAACGGGTTCCTTAATATGGGAACCCGTTAATATTATACAATTAGGTGATTATATTATTGTTTGTTTTTGAATTTATCAAAATCACTTTCATAGGTTTCTTTAGGCCATGAATTGTTAGAAGTGTCTATATCAGCTGTTTTTTCTTTAGGGTCTATTTTAACTTTGGTTAAAACTTTATCTGATGCAATCACTTTTTTCACTTCGGCATCATTTTTTCTCCAAATCTGAGCAGGATATTTTATCGTTTCTACCGTACCATCTTCATAGGTGTACTCAACGATTAATGGCATTGGAATTCCTCCAGGTTTTTCAAATGTAATTTCGTAAAAATATTTTGGAGTTTTTAATTTTGCACGCTCCTCCGGTGTAAAATTATCCATCATATATTCGTTTAGCGATTTAGAGTTTTCAGTAGCCGTTTTACCTTTTAGAACAGCTTCGTAATCTTCGCTTCCTTCCTCAACCATGTATACTAATGGAGGTAAGTCTGATAAGGCGATATTACGTTGCTTAGCTAATTCTTTAATTTCTTTATTAGGTTTAGAGCTTACATAAAAGGTTCTCATGTTTTTAACTCCCATATCTACATAATCTGTAGTATAGAACCATCCTCTCCAGAACCAGTCTAAATCCATAGCAGAAGCATCTTCTAAAGTTCTAAAGAAATCTTCTGGTGTAGGATGTTTAAATTCCCATCTTCTCGCATATGTTTTAAATGCATGGTCAAATAATTCTTCACCCATTACTGTTTCTCTTAAAATGTTTAAAGCAGTAGCAGGTTTAGAATAAGCATTCCATCCAAATTGATGAATATTTTCAGAATTAGACATAATAGGAGAGATGTTTTCTTGATCTCCACCCATGTAAGGAATTATGTTTTTTGCAGGACCTCTTTTTGAAGGGTACTCTCCGATTTCAGGAAGGTATTTTTTCTGGAAATCTTGTTCAGCAATATATTGCATAAAGCTGTTTAATCCTTCATCCATCCATGTCCATTGACGTTCATCAGAATTTACAATCATTGGGAAGAAGTTGTGCCCAACTTCGTGAATAATTACACTAATCATCCCAAATTTAGTTCGGTCTGTATATGATCCATCTTCATTAGGTCTACCATGATTCCAGCAAATCATTGGGTATTCCATACCTTGATTTTTCGAATGTACAGAAATGGCCTTAGGATAAGGATAGTCAAAAGTATAGTTAGAGTAGCTTTTTAAAGTACTAGCAATAGCTTTAGTAGAAAATTCCCCCCATAATGGGTTACCTTCTTTAGGGTACATAGAGATAGCCATTACGGTTTTACCATTAATATCAACCGCCATAGCATCGTATATAAATTTACGAGAAGATGCAAAGGCAAAGTCACGTACATTGTTTGCTACAAAATGCCATGTCTTTGTTTTTTGGCTAAAACTTTTCTCTTTTTCTTCCGCCTCTTTTTGAGTAACGATTACTACCGGCTCATGAAATGTTTTTTGAGCCTTTTCCCATCTTTTATATTCTTTAGAAGTAAATACTTTCTTTCTGTTTTCAAGTACTCCTGTACCATCTAAAATGTGATCGGCAGGAGCTGTAATACTTACATCGTAGTTACCAAAAGGAAGTGCAAATTCTCCTCTTCCCCAAAATTGTAAGTTTTGCCACCCTTCAACATCATTGTATACACACATTCTAGGATAAAACTGAGCTATGACATATAAGTTGTTACCATCTTTATCAAAATGTTCATAACCTGAACGAGCTCTGTTGGTAACATGATTATTTACATTGTACCACCATTTAATTTTAAACGAAGTTTTTTCTCCAGGTTGTAATGGCGTATCCATATTAATACGCATCATTGTTTGGTTAATGGTGTAAGATAATGTTTTACCATTGACATTGGTTACTTCTACAATGTTAAAACCTCCGTCAAAAGGAGCCTCCAAATAGCTTTTTGTGAATGAGTTAGGTCTGGCTGCTGGGCTTAAACCTTGTTCATCGATTAAAGGAGATTTAGAATCTTTGCTTCTTACATTTTGATCTAATTGCATCCAAAGATATTCTAAAACATCAGGAGAATTATTTGTGTATGTAATTGTTTCTGAACCTGTGATTTTTTGATTTCTATCATCAAGCTCTATGTCCATAACATAGTCTGCTTGTTGTTGATAGTATGAAGGTCCTGGAGCACCAGAAGCGGTTCTGAACATATTAGGTGAAGAAAACTCCTGATATAATTGACGGAATTTGTTCGTGTTTGTATGTCCTGGCTTATGCTCTGTTTTTTCTTCTTTGTTCTGAGCATGCGTAAAACTTACTCCTAAAATAATAAGAAACACCCATAGGCTATTTAAGTGTCTGTTCATAAGTATATATTTTTGATTATGAATTTTTGGCGGAATTTACTTAATTAAAAAGAAAATGTAGTGTAAATGTTAAATTTTTAACAAAGCTTTGGTGTTATCGCGTGATAAAACAAAGCTTTTTACTTTTTCATTTAATTTGAAGTGAATTATGTTTTGTTGTTCCGGAAACATGTCAAAAAGCAAGGTGTTTTCAATTGCTATGCTTTTAATGGTAGCTATATTAATGTTTGGAACTTCTAAGTAGCATTTCATTTCATCCAATTCATATTCCTTTCCAAGGAAGTTGTATGGTGTTTCTTTGCCATTAATATATAGCTTGAATTTTTGGGTTATATATTTTTTTAAATAGGAATGAGCTTCTTTAAGTTCTTTGTCAGAGTCTAATTGGCAATTAATACCGTAGCGTTCGTTTATAGTTTGCTCAATATCGTCTATAAATATTCGAGATATAATTTGTATCGATTTGTCTTTACTTGAATAGTTTACATTTGTAGTGCTTACATAGTATTTGTGCATAGCAAAACTAAATAGTCCGCCAACTAATACTAAAAAAAAAAGTATTTTTAAGTGTTTCTTCATAGCACAAAGCAAGTATATTTTAGGTAACTATCCAAAGAAGTATATACTATGTTGCTAGAATAAAGGCATCAATGATCAGTTTATTCCTCGCTTTTTTCTGCAATTTGTTTTTTAAATTTGTCACTGCTGTCTACAAGATAATCTATGAATAAAAATTCGTTTTCTTTTTTCAGAAGATCTCTTGAAAATGGTTGAGAATCCATAAAATAGACAAACTCATTTACTTTGTTTAGAGGTATTTTAAGGTCTAAAACAAAAAATTCAAGATCATATACTTGTAACAATATTTCACTTAATTTAAGATGTGGTTTATTTTCTTCTTTGCGCTCTTTATCTCTTTTCTTAAATAAGATTTTAGCAATATTAGAAATGTTAAGACCGTTTTGTAAACCAATTGCTTGTGTTGGCATGGAGGTATTTACAAGTTCTTTAGTTCTGTTATCTTCTTCGTATTGGTATTTTCCGTATGCGGCAAATTCTTCACTTTTAGTATTAAGATATTTTTCTCTATTCTCGGGAGTAATAACCACATCTTCAAGCTCTGTGATTTTTTCATTTACTTCAATGTTTAAACGTCCATTATCAATAATAATATCTGTAATTTCAACGGATGTTAGTTCGTAATTAAATGAGGTAAAAACTAGTATGTCTTTTGGTTGTACATTAATAACAAACTCACCGTCTTCATTGGTAGATACAGCAGTTTCGGCAGTTGTATTTATAACGTTCATACCTTCTACACTTACATTTTGGTAAATTACTTTACCTCGTAGCGGCTTACGTTCGTCATCCTGAGCATTCATTTTGGTAAAAGAAAGGAGTGTAATAAATAGGGTAAGAAGGAATATTGTATTTTTTTTCATTGTATCGAAATTGTTTGGTAAAGAAATTATAAGTTTCTCAAATTTAAAAACACCTTTGTATAAACTTTTGTTAATTAATGAATATGTTCCTTAAATTTACTTAAAATATATTTAATAATGAAAAGAATGATTATAGCAAGTACTTCTACAGTTCATGGAGGTACCTATCTGTCATATATATTGCCTGAACTTGAGAAGTTTTTTGCCGAAGTAAAAACTATTTTATTTGTACCGTATGCGCGGCCGGGGGGTATTTCTCATGATGATTATACAGGTATAGCGTCTAAGGGTTTTGCCGCTATTGGTAAAGAAGTTGTGGGGTTGCATACTTTTGAGTCTCCTGAAAAAGCAGTGAAATCTGCCGAAGCTATTTTTGTTGGAGGAGGAAATACCTTTTTATTGGTAACACAACTTTACAAGAATAAAGTAATGGAAGCAATTAGAGAAGCGGTTTACAATGGGGTGCCTTATTTAGGATCTAGTGCGGGGAGTAATATTACCGGACTAACAATGCAAACCACCAATGATATGCCAATAATTTACCCGCCTAGTTTTAAAACGTTAGGGTTGGTTCCTTTTAATATCAATCCGCATTATATAGATGCCGATAAACAAAGTAAACATATGGGAGAAACCCGTGAAACCCGTATTAAAGAGTTTCATAAAATAAACACTCTGCCCGTAATAGGTTTAAGGGAAGGTAGCTGGTTAGAGGTTATCGGAGAAGAGATTACTTTGAAAGGGACTTTAAGTGCAAGAATTTTTGAGCAAGGAAGAGAGGGGTATGAAGTAGAAACAGAGACAAGCATAAAATTTTAATGAATGGAGTATCAAACTATCTTAAATGAAATACAAGATGAGGTTTTAGTGCTTGAAAGCAAAGGAGCCGTTGCAGATTATATACCTCAATTAGGGAATGTAGATGCGACTAAGTTTGGGGTGTATTTGTATGGGATAGAGAGCGAGGGTGTAAGCTTAGGAAATGCTTTTGAAAAATTTTCAATCCAAAGTATTTCAAAGGTATATTCTTTAGTGCTTGCAATGAAGGTGCTCGATAAAGATATTTGGAGCCGAGTAGGAGTAGAGCCTTCGGGAGACCCGTTTAATTCATTAACTTTATTGGAGTATGAAAACGGAATTCCCAGAAATCCGTTTATTAATTCTGGAGCTATTGTAGTAGCCGATATTTTAATGTCTTATTATCAAAATCCTAAAGAAGCCTTATTGAATTTTGTGCGTAAAATATCGGGTAACGATGCTATTGATTATAATGAAAAGGTAGCATTTTCTGAAAAAGCGCATGGTTACAGAAATGCATCTTTAGCTAATTTAATAAAGTCTTTCGGAAACATACACAATGATGTAGACGCTATCTTAGATTTTTATTTTTATCAATGTAGTTTAGAGATGTCTTGTCAGGATTTAGCTAAATCATTCATGATTTTTGCTAATAAAGGTATGCTACTAGACTCTGATGAAGTTTTAATTGAGCCTCAACAAGCGAAACGTATCAATGCTATAATGCAGACATGTGGTTTTTATGATGAATCAGGGGAGTTCTCATTTAGAGTAGGATTACCTGGTAAAAGTGGTGTTGGTGGCGGAATTGTGGCAGTACATCCTGGGTATTACAGTGTTGCTGTTTGGAGTCCGAAATTAAATAAAAAAGGGAATTCTTATTTAGGGATAGAAGCCTTAGAGCGATTGACTACAAAAACTGGTTTTTCGATTTTTTAAAAAATGATGTAAAAGGGTATTGTTTGGAAAAAAGAGCGGGAGACGAGGTTCGAACTCGCGACATTCAGCTTGGAAGGCTGACGCTCTACCAACTGAGCTACTCCCGCAAAAAGTGGTGCAAATATAATAGTTATTCAGTTTTTGGTCAATTATTTTTTAAAAAAGATACTACCTATTTAGGTGGTTTAAGCTTGCTTGTTGGTATTCAGTAGTCTACATCTGCGCTTGCCGAATTGTAATTCCATAATAAACATTTGTTTCTATAGTGCCATTAATAGTTGCCTTAAGAGAGCTTAAATTTATAGGAGTGTGTAAGAGTTCTTAACAGTTCTGTCATTAGTAATGAAGATTGAAAGAAACTATTGTCTCTGGTTTTGTAATACGTGTTGTAGCATGTTCCTACAAAATTAAGAATACTAGGTGTTGTTGTCTCGTTTTTATAAGACAAATAAGCTTAGTGAAAGAATAAGTGTAATTTTTTTCATATTATTGAGCCATCATAAAAACTCTAATTTTTTTTTAAAAAATACTTTTTTAGTAGTGTTTAGCTAAAAGATTATTTAGAATGCCCTAAATTAAAACGAATAAAAAAAGATGAATCCTATAGATTTTTTTAAGCATGAGATTGTGGGGAAGGTTTCTTGTGTTTCGGTGTACCATCTGTTGGAAGCTATAGATTAAGGATTTGTTACAAACTGTGGCTTGCTTTTTATAAAGTAGCTGCAGTATAAAAGAATTTAGCTTTTGGAAATCAATAGTTGAAGAATTTTTACCTAAAACTTTAGATGCGTATAATAACTTTACGCAAAGCTTAGAATGTAAAGTCTTAAGATTGTAAAGGTCTATTATATAATTGAAAACTTTGTATATGGTGTAGGAGAGTTTGTTTTCTATACGAAGCCTTGTTGCTGCTGAAATTATAAGCAAAGTAGCGACCTTTATAAAGGTTTTTGTATATATAAAGTATAATAGTATTCTTGATATTCTTCCTAATATGCTGAGCATGCAAATAGGGATAATTACTCTTTTAAAAAGTAGTAGGGTTTAATAGTGTTTTTATGTGGTAATTGAAAATTATTTTAAGTGATTATACGCAGTAACATTATAACTAATGAAAGAATTTGAGTATTTATTGTCTAGTTTGGAAAAGCATATGCCGCTTACTGCCTACGAAAAAAAATTGATTGTTTCTAAATTGATATATAAACATATTAGCAAACGAGAGATTCTGTTAAAGCCAGGTAATGTTGCTAATTATACGATTTTTGTAAATAATGGTTGCTTAAGGCAGTACTTTATTAATGTTGAAGGGGTGGAGCATACTACGGTTTTTGGTGTTAGAGGCTATTGGTTAACGGATATTAATAGTTTTTTAAATAAATGCGAGGCTAAGTTTTATATTGAAACAGTAGAAGATTCGGAAGTTATTTTACTAAGTAATGATAATCAGGCAGAACTTTTTGAATTAATCCCTAAGCTTAATATTTATTTTAGAATGATATATGAAAGAGTAGTGTCTGCTAAGGATGAGCGTATTTTAAGTATGTTGTGTTCGAGAGCAGATGAGCGTTTTCTTCAATTTTTACAATGCTACCCTAATCTTGATTCCAGAATACCTCAGTATTTAATAGCGTCATATCTTGGTGTTACTCCTGAGTTTTTTAGTCGAATGAAATCTAAAATGGCTCAAGACTTACCTAAAAACAAAAAGTAGATTTCTTAATCTAGATCAATTGTTATCATAGTAAATGTTAATATTTTTGATTATTCTTAATTAATGTGGATTTTTGATAAAAAGTTTGATAATTGAGAATTTGTGTTTAATTGTGGTTTAGGTTAATTATGAGAAAAATAATTTTAGGAGCACTTTTAGTAGTGTTGATACTTGGTATTGGCTTTTATCTATACATGTACAAAGGACATAGAGATGTAGCGTCAGAAACACCCGACGCAACATTAAGTGCAATTCAAATCCAAGAAAACTTTAAAACTGATTACGAAACTTCTCAAGCCGATTATTTAAACAAAGTAATTGAAATTAATGGGCGTGTAAGTGAGTTTAATGATTCTACAGTAGTGCTAAATAATGTTGTATATTGTAGTTTTTCTGCTAAAATAAATGTAGGGTTGCAAGATTCTATTGTTTTGAAAGGTAGGTGTTTAGGGTATGATGAGCTTTTTGAGCAAGTGAAATTTGATCAGTGTATATTAAAATAAGTTGTATGAATAGAGTTTTATCTTTCTGTTTTTTTATGTTTTTGTTTGTGGGCTTGTTTTCGTACGCTCAGGATGATTTATTGGATGAATTAGATGAAGAGGTTGTTGATGAAGGAACGGTGTCTTCTACATTTAAGGCGTTACAAATAGTTACATTACAATCGACCAAAATAGCTGCTCCTGGTGATTTCTATTTTGTGGTTTCTCATAGGTTTGGAACCGTTAAAAATGGTTTTTCTGAATTCTTCGGGTTAGATAACGCCACTACAAAACTTGGAGGGATATATGGGGTGACCGATTGGATGTCAGTTGGACTTTCTAGGCATACGTTATTAAAGACCTATGAGTTATCTATTAAGTATAGGTTGGTTAACCAGAGCGATAACTTTCCGTTTACAATTGTAGGGTATCATTCTATGGGAGCAAATAGCTATATAGATAAAGATGATTATGAAAATTTAGCGTTTACAGATCGTTTGGCGTATGTGAATCAGTTACTTATATCACGTAAAATTTCTGCTGCTTTGTCATTGGAATTGGCTCCTTCTTATGTGCAGAAAAATTTATATAACAAAGATTTAGAGAACGATAAACAATTTGTTTTAGCTGCCGGAAGTAGGTATAAACTTAGTAATAGGGTATCGTTGAATTTAGAGTATGGCTATAATTTTAATCAACCTGAATTCTATTCTCAGCCTTTGTCATTAGGGGTTGATATAGAAACAGGAGGACATGTTTTTCAGTTGTTGTTTACCAACTCGCAAGCCATGACGGATAGTGGATATTTAACTAATGCAACGGGAGATTGGGGGCAAGGAGATTTTTTCTTTGGGTTTAATCTGTACAGAGTGTTTTAATATGTTTTTTATATGAAAAAATCAGTTCTATATATAGTATTGTTTACAGGGTTTTTTGTTAGTTGTACTACGCATACTTATGAAGATATTACAGGAGATCCTGTTGTGATCGAGGATGATGTAACTTATACGGCTAATGTAAAATCTATAATAGATGCTAATTGTGTTAATTGTCATGCACCTGGTCAAACGGCTTCTTTTAGGTTGTTAACTAATTATACAGAAGTAGTGTCAGCTATGCAAAATACAAATATGTTAGATAGGATTCAACGACAGAATGGAGAGAGTGGTTTGATGCCTGCTAACGGACGAATGTCTCAAAATAATATAGATATTATTTTGCAATGGAATGAAGACGGGTTACAATAATAAATATCATAGCTATGAAAAAATTACTTCTTATACTTATTTGTTTAATTGTGTTTTCGGGCGTTGGTTATGCTCAAAAATATAGTACGCGATCGGGTAAAGTTTCTTTTGAAGCATCTGTTCCTTCTTTTGAAGAAGTAGCGGCTACTAATAAGGTAGTGTCTGTTATATTAGATACACACGCAGGTAAGTTGGCAGCGTTGACATTAATGAAGGGCTTTAGGTTTAAAGTAGCGTTAATGGAAGAGCATTTTAATGAGAATTACGTAGCATCAGATACCTATCCAAAAGCTACTTTTAAAGGGGAAATTCAAGGGTACGATAAAAGTAAACTTACAGATCAAAGCTTGCATTGGAATATTTTGGGTGATTTAACCTTACATGGTAAAACAAAAAAAATAGAAATTAAAGATGCAACAGTTTATTTAAAAAATAATGTGGTGTATGTGAAAGGAAATTTTGAAGTGGCACCTGCAGATTTTGATATAAAGATACCAAGTTTGGTAAGTAAAAAAATAGCTGATACCATATCTGTGAGTTTAGATTTTGAACTGAAACAATAATATACACATGAAACTATTTTATTTGGTAAGTCTTATTTTTTTTAGTTTTCAATATACTGTTAGTGCGCAAGATGCTATGCCAAGTGAAAATGGGGTAAACGTTTTTGATTTAGCAAGGAACGGGACATTGCAGCAAATGGATAGTCTTTACACAAAAACGCCTTATAAAATAGATAGTATTGATATGCGTGGTTTTACGCCTTTGATTTTATCATGTTATAGAGGTAGTGATGAGGTGGCTGTGTTTGTTGCAGAACATACAAAAAATATAAATTATTCAAGTGATAACGGAACAGCTTTAATGGCTTTGGTGTTTAAGCAAAATTTAGAATTAAGTAAAAAGCTGCTTGATTATGGAGCTGATCCTAATATGGCCGATAAAAATGGAGTTACTCCACTGATATATGCAATTCAATTCAAAAATTTACCAATGGTTGAGTTGTTGCTAGAAAAAGGAGCAGACAAATCTCAAAAGGATGCTACGGGGAAGAGTCCTTTTGAATATGCTGTTTTTTCTAAGAACCAAGAAATTATTAACTTATTAAAAAATTGATTTATGAAAAAAACTCTACTATTATTATTTATTGGTTGTTTTACTTGGGCAGTGAATGCTCAATCTAAGTCTACCGGAACGGTTGCTTTGGGGAGTTCTATGTCAGCAGAAATTGAACTTGATAATGGAACTTCTACTGCTACATTAACATTAACAGGGCCATCTGATAGATGGATAGCTTTACAATTTGGATCATTTTCGTCTGGTCAAGGAATGGCATCAGGGCAAGATGTTGTATATTATAACGGATCTACTTTGGTAGATGCAAGAATGAATGGTATAGGATCTACTCCTACTACAGATACAAATAATTGGACGGTTACTAGTAATACGGTATCCAGTAGCGTTAGAACAATTGTTGCAACGAGAAGTTTTAATACAGGAGATGCAAATGACTTTACGTTTAGTTATTCAGATTCTTCTTTAGATTTTGCATATGCTTATGGAGGTTCTTCTTCATATTCACTGGCCTATCATGGTTCAAGAGGGTATAGTTTAAATGCTTCTTTTACTTTAGGTTTAGAAGAATTTCAAGCTGCTTCAATTAAAGTATACCCTAACCCGGCAGCAAAAAGTTTTTCTGTAGAATCTGCAATACCTATTAACGAAGTGAAAATGTATGATGTGAATGGTAAACTTGTAATGGTTAAAAAATCTGATGTGTTATCTAATGTAGATATTTCTAGTTTAGATAGAGGAGTGTACTTTTTAGAGTTGGCATCGGATTTAGGAACGCTTTATAGAAAACTTATAAAAGAATAGTTTGTTCTTTATAATAAATGTAAGAATTGTTTTAAAGGTCGTGCTTTTTTAGTACGACCTTTTTCTTTATAATAAAGATATGTGTAAAAAAAACGTAGGTAGATTTTCAGTTTCTACATTTAATAGTATTTTTGCGCATGCAAAACAATGTTTTAATCTTAGACTTCGGTTCGCAGTACACCCAGTTAATAGCTCGTCGCGTTAGAGAGCTGAATATTTATTGCGAAATACATCCTTACAACAATTTACCAGATAATGTGTCTTCATTTAAGGCCGTAATACTTTCAGGTTCGCCATTTTCTGTGCGTTCTGAGGAAGCACCGCATCCAGATCTTTCTGAAATAAAAGGAAAAATTCCAATGCTTGCAGTTTGTTATGGTGCTCAATATTTGGCGCATTTTAATGGAGGTAATGTATCTCCTTCAAATACTAGAGAGTATGGTAGAGCAAATCTTTCTTATGTAAAATCAGGAGAGCCATTTTTTGAAGGTATAGAAGAAGGTAGTCAAGTTTGGATGAGTCATAGTGATACTATTAAGCAGTTACCTGATAATGGGGTTAAGCTTGCTAGTACAGAGGATGTAGAAAATGCAGCTTACAGAATTGATGGAGAAGACACGTATGCAATACAGTTTCACCCAGAAGTATACCACTCAACTGATGGGAAATTATTACTTGAGAACTTTTTAGTACACATAGCTGGAGTTAAACAAAATTGGACACCTTTCAATTTTGTGGAAATGACTGTGAATGAATTAAAAGAGCAAGTAGGGGAAGATAAAGTTGTATTAGGTTTATCTGGAGGTGTAGATTCATCTGTTGCTGCTGTTTTGCTTAATAAGGCTATTGGAGAAAACCTACATTGTATTTTTGTAAATAACGGATTGTTACGTAAGTACGAATTCGAAAGTGTTTTACATCAATACGAAGGTATGGGGCTAAATGTTAAAGGTGTAGATGCTTCGGCACGCTTTTTGGATGCTCTTAAAGGAGTTGATGATCCGGAAGAAAAAAGAAAGATCATCGGTAGAGTATTTATAGAAGTTTTTGATGATGAAGCGCATAAAATTATGGACGCGAAATGGCTTGGTCAGGGTACTATTTATCCTGATGTTATTGAGTCCATTTCTGTTAATGGGCCTTCTGCAACTATTAAGAGTCATCATAATGTAGGTGGTTTACCTGATTTTATGAAGCTGAAAATTGTGGAGCCATTGCGTATGCTGTTTAAAGATGAGGTAAGACGTGTAGGTGCTAGTTTAGGGATGAATCCTGAACTATTAGGAAGACACCCGTTTCCTGGACCTGGTTTAGCAATCCGTATTTTAGGGGATATTACTCCTGAAAAAGTAGCTATTCTACAAGAGGTGGATTATATCTTTATTACGAACCTAAGAAATTGGGGGCTTTATGATAAAGTATGGCAAGCAGGAGCAATGTTGTTGCCGGTAAATAGTGTTGGGGTAATGGGAGATGAGCGTACTTATGAAAAATGCGTGGCTCTAAGAGCGGTTGAAAGTACAGATGGTATGACAGCAGACTGGGTTAATTTACCTTATGAGTTTTTGCAAAAAACTTCTAACGAAATAATAAATAAAGTAAAAGGCGTTAATAGAGTAGTATATGATATTAGTTCTAAACCGCCAGCCACAATTGAGTGGGAATAAATTTTTTTTGAATGAATAAGAAGTTTGTATATTTCTTTGGAGCCTTATTTTTAATTGTTAACGTAATTAGTGCTCAGGGATATAAAAGTCATAAGGTTGAACGTGGAGAAACGGTTAAAAGTATAGCTCGGAAATACGGTATTCAACCTGAAGATATTTATAAATTTAATCCTGAAGTGCAAGGAGGAGTGCGTGAAGATGCCATTCTGATAATTCCGATTAAAAACCCTGTAAATAGTAATACAGAGCTTGTTAGCAACGGAGAGTTAAGCGTTACTTTTAAAGAGCATAAGGTGAGAAAGAGAGAAACACTTTCTTCACTTTCCAGAGCGTATGGCGTCTCTATAGAAGATATCAAAAAGTATAATAGTGAGTTGTATAGCCGTGAGCTACGAAAAGGCGAGAAGGTTCGTATTCCTATATACAGTAAAACACTTGTTCAGCAAACAATTGTTCCGGCAGCTACTAACGGGGAACAGAAATTAGAGCAGTATACGGTTCAAAAGTCTGAAGGGATTTTTAGAATTGCTACCAATCATGGTATTACTATGGAAGAGCTAAAAAAGTTGAACCCTGGTATTGGAGATTCTTTGGTAGAAGGAGATGTGCTTTGGGTGCCAACTAAAACTAGTTCGGAAAATACTACTGTAGAAGATAGATACGATTACTATACCGTAAAGCAGAGCGAAGGTTTTTTTAGAATTAAGGAGAATACGGGATATACCAAAGAGGTTATAGAGAGTTTAAACCCTGAAGTGGTGTTGAATGGTTTAAAACCTGGGATGATTCTTAAACTGCCTAAAAGATCTCAGAAGACGGTTTTGCACAAAGTTTTAGGGGTTCCTTCTATTAATTTAATGGATAGTATAAAAAGAAATAGGGTTGATGTAGCTTTAGTATTACCATTTAAGACTGAAGGAATGTCTATAGATTCTGTTCCGTATATGGTTAGTGAGCTAAAAACCAATAAGCTATTAAATGTGTCGTTAGATTTTTATAGTGGTGTGTTGCAGGCAGTAGATACTCTTCAGAAACGTGGTGTTGAGGTACATTTAAAAGTTTTTGATAGTCAAGGCGATGAAACTGTTGTAGAGAAGATGGTTATGGAAGGGGAATTTGATGGTGTAGAAGCGGTTATAGGTCCTTTGTATAATGCTGTTTTTAATAGGTTAGCAAATGACTTATATGTAAAGGGAATACCTTTGTTTTCTCCTTTGTCTAATAAAAACTTGAAGCAATTCCCGAATGTTTACTCTACTGTGCCTAATAATAATGAATTAAGTAATGCGCTTTTATCGTATATAAAGGTTCATGAACTAGATTATAATATCTTAATTTTTGCTGATGACGAGCATGTAGATTCTCAAAACAGAATTACTCAAATCTTTCCGAATGCGAAAGTGGTTAATAAGGAGTTGGTAACTATTAAGGGTATAACACCATTACTTTCTACAACAACTAAAAATCTTGTGTTTGCGGAGACCACAAATGTTCCGTTTTTAACGAACATAACTAATATGTTAAGTGCTTTGGTTTCTGAAGAAATGAATATTCAGTTGACTACAAGTTTAAGATCAGATGCTTTTTCTGCAGATGCTATAAGAAATGAATACCTTAACAGGTTAAACTTTTTGTATGCAACGGTAGAAAAACCAGCTGCTTCTAATACATCATTTGCTAAAAAGTATTATAAAGAATATAAAAAGTTCCCAGATAAGATAGTAACTAGAGGGTACGATGTAGCTATGGATGTATTACTTCGTTTAGCTTCTTCTGACCCGATTGACGATAAAATGCTAATTTTTTCGGGTGAAACTGCTTATGTTGAGAATAAATTTTATTATCTTACGTCTCCACTTGGTTATTTTACCAACAATGCCGTTTATGTGGTTATGTATAAAGATATGGAGATTGTTGAAGCTCCTTAAATGAGATTTATTTTGAAGTATTTTTGGATTGCGTTTAGCTTTTTTTGTTTAGCTTTTACGGTTCACTCAGAGGATAAACCTATTTTATGGAATAAGGAGCATAGATTGTCTTGGGATGATTTTAGAGCTGCTCCAGATGATGGTTCTAGGGCTGTTGCCATCACTGCATCAGGAATAAGTTACCAATTATCTGCGGAATTAAAAGAGAATGCAGTAGTAGAAGTGGATTGTGAGGTAGGTGCTTACTTTTATCCTTATGAATCTTGGTGCAAGCTTCATTTGACAGATAAGAGTACTTTGGGGCATGAGCAATTACATTTCGATATATCTGAGTTAATGGCACGTGAATTTAGAAAACGAATAGCAAATAAAAAGTTTACTAAAAACGTGAAGCAAGAGGTGAAAGAAATTTATTTTGAAGTTTCAGACTCTTTAGATTTGCTTCAGAAATTATACGATAAAGAAACTAATTTTAGTATGAATGATGAGAAACAAGCATATTGGCATCATAAAATTGCACTAGAATTAGAAGCTACGAAAAATTATCAGTAAACTCTTCAAAATACGTCGATAAATTATATATCGATTATCAATTTTTACAGGTGAATTACGATAAAGAAAAACTGGTTGAGTTAGCGTTTGCTAAAATGCCTTTTGGAAAATATAAGGGATATTACTTAGTTGATATTCCTGAGCCTTATTATGTTTGGTTTAAGCAAAAAGGATTTCCAGACAATAAGCTGGGGCTTCAGATGCAAAGTATGTACGAAATAAAAATTAACAGTCTTGAACCTTTGATTAGAAAAGTAAGGGAGCTCTACAGTAGGGGTTAATTTTTTACCTCCATGAACCAATAAGTTGAAAATAATTTTAGAACGGGTACAAATTCAAAATCTATTATTGTTTTTTGATATATAGAATTGTACTTTTGGCGCGTCTTTTTCAACAATACAACAAAATCATTATTGGTATATGGCAGCAACCAAATATATATTTGTCACAGGAGGTGTGAGTTCTTCATTAGGTAAAGGAATTATTGCAGCTTCGTTGGCTAAATTACTGCAAGCGAGAGGTTATAAAACTACTATTCAGAAATTAGATCCATATATTAATGTGGATCCTGGAACTTTAAACCCATACGAACATGGTGAATGTTATGTGACCGATGATGGTGCAGAAACCGATTTGGATTTAGGTCATTACGAGCGTTTTTTAAACGAGCGCACTTCTCAGGCCAATAATGTAACTACTGGTCGTATTTATCAAAGTGTTATTGAGAAAGAGCGTAGAGGAGAGTTTCTGGGTAAAACGGTACAGGTTGTACCTCATATTACAAATGAAATTAAAGAGCGCATTCAAATACTTGGTAAAAGTGGTGAGTACGATATTGTAATTACTGAGATAGGTGGTACTGTAGGTGATATAGAATCGTTACCGTATATAGAATCTGTTCGTCAATTATTATGGGAATTAGGAGAGTATAATGCTATTGTAATTCATTTAACATTAGTTCCTTTCTTAGCCGCTGCGGGTGAGTTAAAAACAAAACCAACACAACATAGTGTAAAAACATTAATGGAGAGTGGTATTAAGGCAGATGTTTTAGTATGTAGAACCGAACATGATTTATCTAGTGATTTAAGAGATAAATTAGCATTGTTCTGTAACGTAAAAAGAGAAGCGGTTATACAGTCTATAGATGCTTCTACTATTTATGATGTTCCTAATTTAATGTTAGAGGAAGGCTTAGATACGGTAGTACTTCAAAAATTAGACTTAACAAATGATGTTGAGCCTGATCTTACTCAGTGGAATCAATTTTTAGACAGACACAAAAACCCTAAAAATAAAGTTACTATAGGTTTAATAGGAAAGTATGTAGAATTACAAGATTCTTATAAGTCTATACTTGAAGCTTTTATACATTCGGGTGCTGCAAATGAAGTAAAGGTTGAGGTGAAATCAATTCATTCAGAGTTTTTAACAGTAGATACGATTGCCGAAAAAATGTCTTCGTTAGATGGTGTATTAGTAGCACCAGGTTTTGGGGAAAGAGGTATTGAGGGTAAGATAGCTGCTGTACAATATGCAAGAGAAAATAATATTCCGTTTTTCGGAATTTGTTTAGGGATGCAAATGGCGGTTATTGAGTATTCTAGAAATGTACTTGGATTAAAAGAGGCAAGTTCAACTGAAATGAATCCTAACTCAGAGTTTCCTGTGATTAGTATTATGGAGGAGCAAAAAGATATAGAGCATATGGGAGGAACTATGAGATTAGGAGCATGGAACTGTGAGCTTAAAGAGGGTAGTATTGTTAAAGAAGTGTATAAGCAAGATGTTATTTCTGAACGTCACAGACACCGTTATGAGTTTAATGGAGATTATAAAGAGGAATTAGAGAATTCAGGTCTATTGGCAACAGGAGTAAACCCTGATACTGGTTTGGTAGAGATTATTGAAAATCCTGCCCATCCATGGTTTGTTGGGGTTCAATATCACCCTGAGTATAAGAGTACCGTAGCAAATCCTCATCCTTTGTTTGTGGCTTTTGTAAAAGCGGCTCTGGATAATAAAGAACATAAAAAAGATGCCAGTTTGGCATAATTTAACTTATTGGATACGTTTTTGTTAAAGAAAAAGCACTTTAAATAAGTGCTTTTTTTAAATATATAAATACAGTAACCACATGAAGTGGTATAATTGAATAATCTAATGGAAGAAAAAAAGTTAGACACTACAACAATTATCGGTTTTGTTTTGATTACAGCAATTTTGATTTGGATGCTTTATGATAATCAAAAAAATGCCGAAAATCAGACAGCAGAAGCGACTAAAACTGAGCAAGTAGACAGCGCAAAAACTACAGCAGCAGAAGTAATAGCGCCAGAACCAGAAAAGGAGTTTACACTTAATTTAGCAGATTCTACAGAATTAGCTAAATATAAAAATAGCTTAGGTCCTTTTGCTTATTCAGCAACTTTAGAGTCAAATGCAAAGAGTGAATTTACAGAAGTAGAAAACGAAAAATTGTATCTTAAGATAAGTAATAAGGGAGGACAGATTATTGAGGCTAGATTAAAAGAATTTACTACTTACGATTCTGTTCCTGTTTATTTGGTTAAGGACAAAAATGCTTCTTTTGGTATAGAGCTTACCACAAACGATAATAGAACTTTTAATACAAAGGATTTATATTTTGAACCTACAGAAACTGTTTCTGGAGATCAGGAAATAGTTACTATGCGTTTAAAGACCTCTGCAGATACATACCTTGAGTATAGATATACTCTTAAGAAAGATGATTATCTAATAGATTTTGCGATTCAATCTAAAGGATTAAATGGTGCGGTTAATACCTCTAAGCCTATTACATTAGATTGGTCTTTAAATGGGATAAGACATGCTAAAAGTGCTTCTTACGAAAATAGATACACCCGTTTAACGTATAATCACGAAGACGAGAAAGTAGATAAACTTAGTCAGTCTGGTGATGATGAAGAAGTAGTTGAAAATACAACATGGCTTTCTTTTAGACAGCATTTCTTTAGTTCTATTTTAATTTCTGATAAAGCGTTTAAAACAGCAGATTTAAAATCTAAAAACCTTATTGGTAAAGATGTTAATGATGCTGATGTTGAATTTACAAAAGCATATGCTGCAAGTTTACCTTTAGAATTATCTAATGGTGAGTTTAATTATGAAATGCATATGTACTATGGTCCTACTGATTATAAAGTACTTAAACAATATAAAGAGTATGGTATAGATGAGTCTATGCCAACAGGTTGGGGTATTTTTGGTATAATTAACCGTTGGATTATTATGCCAGTATTCGACTTTTTAGTTAGCTTTTTACCAGCAGGATTTGCTATTATTGCGTTAACTATTTTAGTGAAATTGGTATTGTCTCCGGTGCAGTATAAGCAATTTGTATCTCAGGCTAAAATGAAGGTATTACGTCCTGAAATGGATGAAATCAATAAAAAGTATGAAGATCAGCCAATGAAAAAACAACAAGAAACAATGTCATTGTACAAAAAAGCTGGTGTAAACCCCATGAGTGGTTGTTTGCCGGCTGTATTACAGATGCCTGTTTTCTATGCGTTGTTTACATTTTTCCCAACAGCCTTTATATTAAGACAGAAGAGCTTCTTATGGGCAGATGACCTTTCTTCATACGATTCTGTTATTAAATTACCTTTTGATGTGCCTTTCTATGGAAGTCACGTGAGTTTGTTTCCAATCTTAGCGTCTATTGCTATATTTATTTATATGCAAATGACTTCTGCTCAGAGCATGGCTCAACAACAGCAACCTGGAATGCCTAATATGAAATTTCTATTGTATTTGTCTCCTGTAATGATGTTGGTATTCTTTAATCAATATGCGAGTGGTTTAAGTTTGTATTATTTTGTATCTAATACCATTACTATTTTTATTATGTTGGCAATTAAGAAGTTTATCATTGATGAAGATAAAATTCATGCTAAAATTCAGGAAAATAAGAAAAAACCTAAAAAAGAAGGGAAGTTTCAGCAGCGTTTAAAGAAAATGATGGAACAGGCTGAGGCTCAGCAAAAAGGAAAAAAATAAAATTTTTTTTTAAGCACATAAAATATGAAAACCTTCCCATGTGTGGAAGGTTTTTTTATATCTAAATTTGGAGGTATTTTATTTTTTTATAAATTTGACCTTTGAAAATAAGTATTAACCTTTTAAAAAGCGAAGAAATGCACATTTATACTACATACTTCCAGTTGCCATTAGCTAGTGCTAATGTTCTTCGCGGTTTCCGTTTTTCATAGTTTAATTTCTTGATAGTACTTAAATGCGAAACCCGAAGATGAATTTTTCGGGAAATTTTATATGTACTTTTTTAATTAGCCCGAACTAGATTGTTATTTACTCGATAATAGAGCATTAAATGCTTTTTGAGCTTGTCTCGAAATAGAAATTTAATTCTTACTGAATGCTTTTGGCTTGCCTTAAAGTAGTTTTTTAATTGGGTGAATTGGAGTAGTTGGTTTACATCCAGCAAGAGAAAATGAAACGAAATAATAATGGGAAAGAAATTAAACGGAAGGGACTTGATAAAGTTAGGTTTTCCAAAAGATAATTCAATAAACATAGCCTTAGGGCAAATATATAGATATAGAAAAGGAGAAAAGAAAGAAGTTGTTTTAGCTGAAGCCAAAGAGGTGCTAGTGACTCCTGAAAAATTTACAAATCATAGAACTTGGGGGAAACTAGCCGAAGGATTGCTAAATCAGGTAGAGGTTAAAATGCATCAATTGTTGAACTGTGGAGTTCCGTTTAGCGTTTTCGGAGAAAATGAGATTGATGAACAAGCAAAAAGACAGTTGTATGATGCACTTAAATTACCAGTTGCCGTGCAAGGAGCGTTAATGCCTGATGCACATTGCGGTTATGGGTTGCCGATAGGAGGTGTATTGGCAACTGATGATGCGGTTATTCCGTATGGTGTTGGCGTTGATATTGGGTGTAGAATGAGCCTTTCGGTTTTTAATTTATCAGCGTCTTATATGAATGGGAAAAACGATATGTTAAAGAAAATTTTATTGGAGCATACTAAATTTGGTAAAAATGGAGTTCATAAAATTAAGGCAGATCATGCGATTTTTTCAAGAGATGAATTTAGGGAGATCCCGTTCGTAAAGAGTTTACTTGATAAGGCTTATAAACAATTGGGTACCTCTGGTGGAGGGAATCATTTTGTGGAACTCGGTATCGTGGATATTCTAGAGGATATTCCTGGAAATAAACTAGAGAAGGGTTCGTATCTAGGTGTATTGTCTCATAGTGGATCTAGGGGTTTAGGTTCAAGTATTGCAAAACACTATACCTATTTGGCTACTAAACAATGTCCGCTGCCTAAGAATGTACAACACCTAGCTTGGTTAGGTATGAGTGGTCATGATGGTCAGGAGTATTGGCGGGCTATGAATTTAGCGGGTGATTATGCCAAAGCTTGTCATGATAATATACATGCTAGAATAGCCAAAGCGTTGGGGGAACAAGTGGTGCTAAATATAGAGAACCACCACAATTTTGCATGGAAGGAATTGGTGAATGGTATGGAGTGTATAGTACATAGAAAAGGAGCAACGCCTGCAGGAGAAGGCCAATTGGGAATTATTCCGGGGTCTATGACTGCACCAGGCTATATTGTAATGGGTAAGGGGAATTTAGATTCCCTTCAATCTGCTTCTCATGGAGCGGGAAGGTTGTTTTCTAGAACAAAATGTAAAACCAGATTTACGCATAGTGATATTCGGAAAACGCTTAAAGATAATGATGTAACCTTAATTGGGGGTGGTGTAGATGAGGCGCCGATGGCGTACAAAGATATTAATACAGTAATGGGCTTGCAGGAAGAGCTCGTGTCGGTATTAGGTACATTTACCCCAAAAATTGTAAGAATGGAAAAATGATGGAGACTATTATTCAAATTACAGCAGGCAGAGGACCTACAGAGTGTACCTGGGTAGTAGCTCAGGTATTAAAAAAGTTTTTACAAGAAGCTAAAGATAATGGTATTGATGCGAATGTATTGGCAAAAGATAAGGGGATTGAAAATGGAACCATAGCATCGGTTATAATACATTTGAAAGGGGCATCTGTACGCAAGTTTGTAAATACCTGGCTTGGAACTATACAATGGATAGGGAAAAGCAATTTTAGAAAATTTCACAAACGTAAGAACTGGTTTATAGGTATATTTGAGCACGAAAAAGCGAAACTGGGTACGTTTTCTGATAATGATATAAAGTATCAGGCAACTCGAAGTAGCGGAGCAGGAGGTCAACATGTAAACAAAGTTAGCTCGGCGGTAAGAGCTACTCATGTTCCTACGGGCTTAAATGTACAGGTGATGGATACACGTTCGCAGCATAAAAATAAAGTGATTGCTAAAGAACGTTTGTTAGAAAAATTAAAAGAAGAGCAATTAAAACAATATGAGGAACGGTTTTTGCAACAATGGCATAATCAGCTACAAGTGCAAAGAGGAAATCCGGTTAGAGTATTTAGCGGTTCTGATTTTAAAAAGAAAAATGTAGATAAAAGATTTAAGAAACAAAGGTTAGCCTTAAAAACTAAGTTGAAAAATGACATCGATAGATAAATATTTGTTTCAGGCAATGGATAATTATCCATATAGTTTAGAAGAAACATTGGAGTCGCTTGATTATGCTTTGTCATATGATGCGAATAATACCATGGCGTTATGCCTTTATGGCAGATTATATGCAGAGCAACTTCAGAAATATGAAGAAGCAAAAAAATATTTTGAAAAAGCATTAAGTATAGATATAAATGCTTTAGAAGTGTATCCGTATTATTTAGATGCGTTGCTTTATAATGAAGATTTTGAAGAGGCGGAAAGATTAATTGAGTTTGCCCTTTCTGTAAAAGGAGTGAATAAGATTGAGATTAGACTACGCGAAGTATTATTATGTGAGATGAAGAATGATCTTGGAACCGCTTTATTATTAGCAAAACAATTGCGTTTGTTTGCATTTAGTTCTGATTGGAATACTATGATAGAGGATACCGAGAAGCGAATTAAGCAAAAAATTAAAATTGTTTTAGGAAAGCCTGAAGGTGAAAAAAAGAAAAAGAAGAAGAAAAAAGACAATACTTCTAAAAAAGAAGAAGAGGCTAATTAAGCCTCTTCTTTTGTATATAACTCAGCTCTATGTGGTTTTAAGTTATCTCTTACCGTTATTTTATCTTTATCGTTAATTATAATGTAGGCAATAGCATGAAAATCACTAATTTTAGTAGCGCTTATTTCATGATAATATAGACTATTTATACCAGCATATTCTTTTAAATGAATAGCATGATGTTCTGCGGTTTTATAGCCGGTAGAGCCTTTAAAGTCCCAAATAATTTTTAGTAACGTCATGTTAGTTAAGCTACCGAAGTTCCTTTCTCAAGGTAGTTTTTAAAGTCTTTCATAAAAATATAGCTTTGTTTTTTAAAACTTCCGGGCATTAAAAAACTATAGACTTTAAAAATGAAATTTGTAAACCTAAATTCACTTTTAGAAATCCATTTAGTGGCATTAGCGTCTAAAATTTCAAAATAATTTTCCTGAATGTTGTATACACCTTTAGTTTCATAAGTACAATGAAATTCATGAGGCATGTTTTTTTTAACAATAGTCTCGATCATCTCAATATCTCTTTTACCCGTTTTAAATATGAGTTTACTTTTGGATCCTTCTTCTCCTGGAGTGCCGGATAATGGTTCTAGTTTTTGAAAGCCTCTTTGCCAGTGTTTTAAATTCTCTAAAGAATCAAAACTTTCTGCCACTGCTTCAATTGGTTTTTGAATAGCAATTTCTAGCGTGTATTTCATTCCCTGATTGAGTTTAGGTGCAGGCTTATAACCTACGCTTACTAAGTATTAGATTATGGTTCTATTTGGTAACAATTTTAAAAGTTTTCTTAAAGTTTTCTGTTTGAACAGAAACTATAAAAATGTTATTAGAAGGTAACGTAATGTTTTTGCTAAAGTTATCGGTTACTCTAATGTTTTGATAGCTCGCTACTCTTTTACCTAACATATTGTAGATTTCAATTGTAGCATTATCATTTAGTCCACTAATATGTAATGAGTTGTTGCTATAAAAAACTTTTATTTGCTCTTCAATTAGGGATGTTAATTTGAAGGGAGATGGTGCCATAGAAACCGATGCCGCTGAAAGCTTAGCAGATGTAAACAAGACTAATAAAAGTATTGATACGTAAAATTTTTTCATAGGTTTCTAAATGTTTGAAAATAAAAATACAATTTTTGTGCCAAATATAGTAGTTAAATTTTTAAAATTAAACAATATTTTACATTACTGTCGTTGTTGATATTGATTAATTGCTTCTAATGTTTATTTTTGTTGCAACTAAAAAATAATGAATTCAATGAAAAACACAATTTTCTTAGTGTTTGTACTACTTGTTAGCCTTGTATCTGCACAAAACAAAGAAATTATTTTTACGGTAGATAATGAACCTGTTTATAAAGATGAATTTCTGAGGATATACAAGAAGAATATAGATTTAGTAAAAGATGAATCACAGAAAGATATAGATGAGTATTTAGAATTATATATAGATTATAAGCTGAAGGTTTTACAATCAGAGGAGCTTGGTTTAGATGAGAAGAATTCTTTTATTAAAGAGTTTGAAGGCTATAAAAAACAATTAGCTAAAAATTACTTAACCGATACCAAGGCAACCGATGCTCTTTTAAATGAGGCTTATGAAAGATATCTAAAAGAGGTAAAGGCAAAGCACATTTTAGTATTGGCTAATGAAGCAGCAAAACCTTCAGATACTTTAGAGGCTTTCAATAAAATTTTAGAATTAAAAGAGCAAGTAGCAAAAGAAGGTTTTGAAAATGTTATGAAGAAGGTTCATAATGGGAAAACCATTTTTGGAGAAGACTTAGGGTATTTTTCAGTTTTTAGAATGGTTTATCCTTTCGAATCTGCTGCCTATAATACGCCTGTTGGTACAGTATCTGATCCTGTAAGAACAAAGTTTGGGTATCATATTATTAAGGTATATGATGTTAGAGATAATAAAGGAGAGTTAGAAGTAGCTCATATTATGGTAGCTTCTAAGGATTCTGATACGGATGATGCGAAACAGCATGCAAAACAAAAAGTATTTGAACTTTATGAGGAACTTAAAAAAGGAGGTTCTTTTGAGGATATAGCCAAAACATATTCTGATGATAAAGCTTCTGCAACTGCCGGCGGTAGACTAGGTAAATTTGCTGCTGGAAGTTTAAGTTCTGCTGCTTTTGAAGATGCTGCTTTTAGTTTAAAAAAAGATGGGGATGTTTCTGAACCAATTAAATCTGAGTTCGGATGGCATATTATTAAGTTAATTCGTAAATATCCTATAGGTTCTTATGAAGATGAAAAGGGGGATCTTGAAATGAAAATTAAACAAGATTCAAGATCACAATACATTACGGAGTCATTTGTGAATATGCTAAAAAAGCAGTACAATTTTAAGGAGAACAAAGAGGCTTATGAGTATGTAACAAGTGTAGTTGCTGATAGTATTAAAACAAGAAAATGGACTTTTGATAGTGAGAATCCAAATGTAGAAAAGATACTGTTTACTGTAAACGATGAGAAGAAAGTTTTTGTGAAAGATTTTTTACAGTTGTTGGAAATGAGACAACGTAGAGCAAATGTTCAGAATGTAGATCAATTTATAAAACAAAACTACGAGCTGTTTATTCAACAACAAATACTACAGTATAAAGAAGATCGTTTGGCGATTGAAAATAAAGAGTATGCAAATACATTAAAGGAATATAGAGACGGACTTTTGTTATTCGATTTAATGCAAATGAAAATTTGGAATAAGGCTAAAGAAGATACTTTAGGTTTAGATATGTTCTACGAAAAACATAAAGGAGAGTATATGTGGAAGGAAAGAACCGATGCAGTGATAGCGGTGTGTACAAGTAAAGACGCTGCAAATCAGGTTCAGAAATTATTGAAAGAAGGAGCGAGCCTAGAAGATATTAAAGAAAAGATAAATACTAAAGATAGAATTAATGCGGTAATTACTTCTAAGACTTTGGAGGTAGGCGATGATGCGATTCCTTCTGGATATAAATTAAAAGAAGGGGTGTCTGATATTTATGAAACACGTCCTGGTGAATTTACAATTATTGTGGCTGGTGAAATTAAAAAATCAGAACCTAAAAAACTTGATGAGGCTAAAGGTAAAGTAATTAGTGACTATCAACAATCGTTAGAAGCACAGTGGTTAAATGGTTTAAGAAAAGGACATACGATAATAGTAAATAAAAAAGTACTTAAAAAAGTAAAAAAAGAAGTTAAGTGAAATTTTTAAAGTGTGTGTTGGTATGTTTCTTTTTTATTTCGTGTGATTTAATAAAAACCGAAAGTGAAAAGGAAATTGTAGCCAGAGTTGGAGAAGATTATTTGTATAAAGATGAAGTGGCATCTTTAGTGCCAAAAGGAGTAAGCAAGGAAGATAGTATGCTGATTGTTCAGAATTATATTAATTCTTGGGCAACAAAGGAGCTGCTAATTAAGAATGCTGAACAAAACTTAGATGAGAAGAAGGTTCAGGAGTTCGAGGTTTTAGTTTCTGATTATAAAACTGATTTATATACAAAGGCTTACTTAGAGGCTTTGGTACTTCGATCGTTAGATACGGTAGTTAAAAATGATGAGCTTAGAAGTTATTACGATGATAACAAAGAGAACTTCAAGCTTAATGAAGATGTTGTTAAAATTAGGTTTTTAGGGATTCCTAAGGAGAATAATAAGATTAATAAGTTTAGAGATAAGTTTAAAAGATATAAAGAGGAAGATCATTATTACCTTGATTCGTTATCGTATTTATATACCAATTATATGTTTAACGACAGCTTATGGATTAAATCTTCTGAAATTATTAAAGAAATACCTCCTTTAACAGATGAGAATCTGGATACTTATTTAAAAAAATCACAATTTTTTGAATTACAAGATTCTTTAGGAGTATATTTGATGACCGTTAAAGATTTTAAGAAGAGAGGAGAGGCGGCTCCGTTAAGTTTTATCAGGCCAACAATACGTCAGATAATATTAAATCAAAGAAAAATTAAGTTTATAAAAGAGCTTAAAAAAGATATCATAAACGATGCGATTAAAGATAAACAATTTGAAATTTATGAAGATGCTGAATAAAGTAATAGCGCTGATCTTATGTTTGGGAACATTTGCAGGTTACAGTCAGGGAGATGATCTAGCTGTTAATAGCGAAGTGAAAACAGATACGGTTAAAAGACAAAGAGTTAAAGTAGACGGAGTAGCAGCGGTTGTTGGTGATTACATTATTTTAGATTCTGATATTCAAAAAACGTATCAAGGATTAAAAGCACAGGGTGTATCGAAGTCAGAATTATCACATTGTAATTTGCTTGGTAAATTAATGGAGGATAAGCTTTATATGCATCAGGCTGTTCAGGATAGTTTAGATGTAAGCCCAACTGAAATTAGAAGTGGGGTTGACCGTAGGATAGATTACTTTTTGCAACAGGTAGATGGTGATATGACTAAGTTACTTGATCTGTATGAAATGGAAACTGAAGGAGAATTAAGAGAAGAGCTTACAACAATTATTCAAGAGCAATTGTTGACAGAGCGCATGAGAGATAAAATTATTGAAGATATAGATGTTACACCTGAAGAGGTGCGTGCCTTCTTTTATAGTATACCTGAAGAGGAGCGTCCTAATTTTGGAGAGTCTGTAGAGTTGGCTCAAATTGTAATAAAGCCAGAGATACCAAAGGAGGAAACCAAAAAAGTAGTTGATAAGTTAAGAAAAATGAAAGAGGATATTGAGGATAACGGAGTTCGTTTTTCTTCAAAAGCACTTTTATATTCTCAAGACCCTGGATCTAAATCTAGAGGTGGATTGTACGTTGGGATAACTCGTAAAACACAATTTGCTAAAGAATTTGTAGATGTTTCTTTTAGTTTACAAGAGGGAGAAGTGTCTGAGCCTTTTAAAACAGATTTTGGATGGCATATTATTACAGTAGATAAAATTAGAGGAGAGCAGAGAGATGTGCGTCATATTTTATTAAGACCAGATGTACCAACTTCGTCAATTAGAGCTGCTCAGGAAAAAATAGATTCTATTAGAGGAGCATTGTTAAATAATGAAATTTCTTTTAAAGACGCAGCTAAGAAATTTTCGAACGAGAAAGAAACAGCAAATTCAGGTGGAGAGCTAATTAACCCTCAGACTTATGATAAGCGTTTTGAAATGTCTAAATTAGATCAGGATATTTATAGTAATATTTATAACCTAGAAGAAGGAGATATTTCTCAGCCTATTAAGGAAAAAGATAGATCTACTGGTATGGAATACTTTAAAATTATTAAGGTAACAAAGAAGGTGCCAGACCATAAGGCCGACTATGCTCAAGATTTTACACGAATAAAGGAACTAGCCCTTACAGATAAAAGAATAAAAGAGATTAAGAAGTGGACGGAAGATAAGATAAAAGATACTTTTATTAATGTGAGTAGAGATAATAGAGATTGTGAGTTTTCTAGTAACTGGTTAAAAAAGTAATTATATATGTCTGACGTAACTGCTATTGAACAGCTAGTACAAAAACACAAACTATTAAAGGAAGAAATTGCGAAAGTAATTATAGGTCAGGAAGAGGTGGTAGATCAAGTTTTGATTGCTATTTTTTCGGGAGGTCACTCACTACTTGTTGGGGTGCCTGGTTTGGCAAAAACTTTAATGGTAAATACAATAGCAAAGGCTTTAGGCTTAAATTTTAAACGTATTCAGTTTACTCCCGATTTAATGCCAAGTGACATTGTTGGGAGTGAAATTTTAGATGAAAGCAGAAACTTTAAATTTTTAAAAGGACCTGTTTTCTCTAATATAGTTTTAGCAGATGAGATTAACCGTACACCGCCAAAAACACAATCTGCTCTTTTAGAAGCAATGCAGGAAAAGGCTGTTACCGTTGCTGGTACGCAATATCAGTTATCGTTGCCTTATTTTGTTTTAGCTACACAAAACCCTATTGAACAGGAAGGTACATATCCGTTACCAGAAGCTCAGTTAGACCGTTTTATGTTTTCTATAGAGTTAAAATATCCTTCGTTTGCAGAAGAAGTTAATGTAGTAAAAGCTACCACAGCAGATAAAAGTGTGTCAATTACGCCATTATTTACGGCTCAGGAAATTATAGATTATCAGCATTTAATAAGAAGAATGCCTGTGGCAGATAATGTTATTGAATATGCTGTTACAGTAGTTAGCAAAACGAGGCCTAATACAGATGCTACAGCAGATGTGGTTAGTAAATATGTAGATTGGGGGGCAGGTCCTAGAGCTTCACAAAACCTGATTTTAGCGGCAAAAGCACATGCTGCTGTTAATGGTAAATTTTCTCCTGATATTGAGGATGTAAAAGCTGTAGCTTTAGGAATACTTAGACACAGAGTACTTAAAAATTATAAAGCAGAGGCTGAAGGAATTTCAGAAGAATATATCATTAATTCGATTCTATAGTTTTCGTATAGAATTATTCTTCCTGTTTAAAGAAATTTAAAGCTTATGCCTTTATAGATTTAAGTGATATAGCTATTGGGTAAGCAATGTTTTACTTTATTTAATGTTGCTCAATCGTAGTAGTAGCTATATCAGTGCTTTATGGTTTAGTAAAGTACTGTATGGTTAGCTATAGTTTTTTAGCGAAAAATATAGCTTAACTTTGTTGACTCTTCATTAGAATGTTTGTTATTTTGTAAAAAAAATGATTTTTGTTACTAATTTTAAAATAGCCATTAAAATTTGTAATATTGCTTTGTTAATTGAGAAAATATTTGAACATAATTCAATTAACGTCTTTTTATTTTAAACGACTTTTATGCAGACTTACCAAGACTATTTAAAGGAAATAGAGGAACGTAAAGCCCAAGGGCTTAGTCCTAAACCAATTGATGAAGCTGAATTGTTAAGCGAGATCATTGATCAGATTAAAGATGCTGAGAATCAATATCGTGAAGATTCTCTTAAGTTCTTTATTTATAATGCGTTGCCGGGTACTACTAGTGCTGCTTCGGTGAAGGCTAAATTTTTAAAAGAAATTATTTTAGGGGAATCTGTTGTGGCGGAAATTTCAATGGATTTTGCTTTTGAGCAACTGTCTCATATGAAAGGTGGATCGTCTATTGAGGTATTACTTGATCTTGCTTTAGGGGAGGATAGTACGATTGCTAATATGGCAGCAAAAGTTTTAAAAACTCAGGTTTTCTTATATGAGGCGGATGCTGAGCGTTTAGAAAATGCATACAAAAATGGTAATGCTATAGCAAAAGAGCTACTTGAAAGTTATGCAAAGGCTGAGTTTTTTACTGAATTGCCAGAGGTTGAAGAAGAAATTAAAGTAGTTACGTTTATAGCGGGGGTTGGTGATATTTCTACTGACCTATTATCTCCTGGTAGTGATGCGCATTCAAGATCGGATAGAGAATTACACGGACAATGTATTTTTGAGCATAAGAAAGAGCAGCAAAATGCATTATTAGAATTGCAGAAACAGCATCCGGATAAAAGAGTTATGCTAATTGCAGAAAAAGGAACTATGGGAGTAGGTTCTTCTAGAATGTCTGGGGTAAACAATGTGGCCTTATGGACAGGGGTTCAGGCTAGTGAATATGTTCCTTTTATTAACATAGCTCCTATTATTGCAGGAACTAATGGGATTTCTCCGATTTTCTTAACAACCGTTGGAGTAACTGGCGGTATTGGTATCGACTTAAAGAACTGGGTTAAGAAAAAAGATGCAGATGGAAACGTAGTGTTAGATGAGGAAGGAGAACCAATTTTAGAGCAAACTTATTCAGTAGAAACAGGTACAGTTCTTACTATTAATACAAAAGAGAAAAAATTATATAACGGAGATCAGGAATTAATTGATATTTCTGCTTCATTAACTCCTCAAAAAGTAGAGTTTATTAAAGCAGGAGGTTCGTATGCTGTAGTGTTTGGTAAGAAATTGCAAACGTTGGCGGCTAAGGTACTTGGTATAGAGGCACCTGAAGTATACGCTAGTTCTAAAGAGATTTCTCATGAAGGACAAGGATTAACTGCTGTAGAAAAGATATTTAATAAAAATGCGGTAGGTACTACACCGGGTAAAGTTTTACATGCAGGTTCAGATGTACGTGTTGAAGTAAATATTGTAGGTTCTCAGGATACTACAGGATTAATGACTTCACAAGAGTTAGAGATGATGGCTGCAACGGTGATATCTCCTATTGTTGATGGAGCGTATCAGTCAGGGTGTCACACGGCTTCTGTATGGGATCTGAAGGCTCAGAGAAATATTCCTAGGTTAATGAGGTTTATGAATGATTTTGGTTTAATTACAGCGCGTGATCCAAAGGGACAATATCATGCAATGACCGATGTTATTCATAAAGTTTTAAACGATATTACAGTAGATGATTGGGCCATTATTATTGGTGGTGATTCACATACAAGAATGTCTAAAGGGGTTGCCTTTGGAGCAGATTCAGGTACGGTAGCACTTGCTTTGGCTACAGGAGAAGCTACTATGCCTATTCCAGAGTCTGTAAAAGTTACCTTTAGAGGGGAAATGAAAGACCACATGGACTTTAGAGATGTGGTGCATGCTACTCAATCTCAAATGCTTCAGGAATTTGGAGGAGAAAATGTTTTCCAAGGTAGAGTGATAGAAGTACATATTGGTACACTTCCTTCTGATCAGGCATTTACGTTTACCGATTGGACTGCAGAGATGAAGGCTAAGGCATCTATTTGTATTTCTCAGGATGATACACTTATCGAATCTTTAGAAATTGCTAAGAGCAGAATAGAGATTATGATCAAGAAGGGGATGGATAATGAGAAGCAAGTGCTTCAAGGTTTAATTGATAAAGCAGATAAGAGAATTGCTGAGATTAAATCTGGAGAAAAACCAGCTTTAACGCCTGATGATAATGCAAAGTACTATGCTGAGTTTGTGGTAGACTTAGATATCATTGATGAGCCAATGATTGCAGATCCAGATGTACATAATGATGATGTGTCTAAACGATATACGCACGATACGATTAGAGATTTATCGTACTATAAGGGAGATAAACATGTTGATTTAGGATTTGTTGGGTCGTGTATGGTTCATAAGGGAGATTTAAAAATTGTTTCTCAAATGTTGAGAAATTTAGAAGATCTTTATGGTAAGGTAGAATTTAATGCGCCGCTTGTTGTGGCAGCGCCTACATATAATATTATTGACGAATTAAAAGAAGAAGGAGACTGGGATGTGTTGCAAAAGTACTCAGGGTTTGAGTTTGATGATGCAGCTCCTAAGAATGCGGCTCGTACTGAATATGAAAATATGATGTATTTAGAGCGTCCTGGATGTAATTTATGTATGGGTAACCAGGAGAAAGCAGCTAAAGGAGATACGGTTATGGCTACCTCTACTCGTTTATTCCAAGGACGTGTAGTTGCCGATTCTGATCGTAAAAAAGGAGAATCTTTGTTGGCATCAACACCAGTAGTGGTTCTTTCTGCAATACTAGGTAGAGTACCAACAGCCGATGAATATAAGGCAGCTGTAAAAGGTATTAAGCTTACTAAATTTGCTCCACCATTAAAACAGTTAACTTCTCAGGGGCCTGCTCACAGAATTACATTTTAATAAATAGCGAAGGTTCATAAGAAATAAGAGCGAGTTGGTTTACTATAAACTAACTCGCTTTTTTTTGTGTTAAAAACAGCTATAAAAAGCTGTTAATTATTTGCTATTAAACATAGGGGAACCCCTTATTTAATTTGTTTTTTTCTTTTGATAATCACTTAATTAAACTGAATCTAAATTAAGATAACATATAATAATTTAGCGAGTTGTGTCCGTTTTTTTTAATAATTTAGAGTCTAAGTTAAAAAGAAAAAATGTATGGCATTTGATATTGAAATGATAAAGGCCACCTATGCTCGTATGAAAGACCGTATTGATGCGGCACGAGAGATTGTTGGTCGACCTTTAACGCATGCTGAAAAAATTCTGTATAATCACTTATGGGATGGTGTAGCCACTGAGGCTTACGAAAGAGGGAAATCATATGTAGATTTTGCTCCAGATCGTATAGCATGTCAGGATGCTACAGCACAAATGGCATTATTGCAGTTTATGCAAGCGGGTAAAAATAAAGTGGCTGTTCCTACAACAGTACACTGCGATCACCTAATTCAGGCTAAAATTGGAGCTGACAAAGATTTACAGGAAGCTCTTAACCAAAGTTCTGAAGTATTCAAATTTTTAGAATCTGTTTCTAATAAATATGGGATTGGTTTCTGGAAACCAGGAGCTGGGATTATTCACCAAGTAGTATTAGAAAATTATGCATTCCCTGGAGGGATGATGATTGGTACCGATTCTCACACAGTGAATGCTGGTGGTTTAGGTATGGTTGCTATTGGTGTTGGTGGTGCCGATGCCGTTGACGTAATGGCAGGAACGGCTTGGGAATTAAAATTCCCTAAATTGATTGGGGTTAAACTAACTGGAAAATTATCTGGTTGGACTGCTCCTAAAGATGTTATTCTTAAAGTAGCCGATATATTAACTGTAAAAGGTGGTACTGGTGCTATTGTTGAATACTTTGGCGAAGGTGCAACTTCTATGTCTTGTACTGGTAAAGGTACTATTTGTAACATGGGTGCAGAAATAGGGGCTACTACTTCTACATTTGGTTATGACGAGTCTATGGAGCGTTATTTAAGAGCTACTGATAGAGATGATATAGCCGATGAGGCTAAAAAGTATAAAGAGTATTTAACTGCTGATGCAGAAGTATATGCTGATCCGGAAAAATACTTTGATGAGTTAATTGAAATTAATTTGGACGAATTATTACCTCACTTAAATGGTCCGTTTACGCCAGATTTAGGTACGCCTGTTGGAGAAATGACTGAGAAGGCTACTAAAAATGGTTGGCCTTTAGAAGTAGAATGGGGATTAATAGGTTCTTGTACCAATTCTTCTTATGAAGATTTATCAAGAGCTGCATCTGTTGCCAAACAAGCTTTAGATAAAGGATTGGTTACAAAAGCTGAATTTGGTATTAATCCGGGGTCTGAGCAAGTACGTTATACCGCTGATCGTGACGGATTATTGCAAATTTTTGAAGATTTAGACGCTACGATTTTTACTAATGCTTGTGGACCGTGTATTGGTCAGTGGGATAGAAAGGGAGCCGATGAGCAGAAAAAGAACACTATTGTGCACTCGTTCAATAGAAACTTTGCTAAACGTGCAGATGGTAACCCTAATACACATGCATTTGTTGCATCTCCTGAATTAGTTGCTGCTATTGCAATTTCAGGAAAATTAGATTTTAATCCGCTTACAGATACAATAATCAATAAAGATGGGGAAGAGGTAAAATTAGATGAACCAACTGGTTTTGAATTACCGCCAAAAGGATTTGATGTTGAGGATCCTGGTTATCAAGCGCCTGTGGAAGATGGTAATGGAATAGAAGTGGTTGTAAAATCAGATTCTAATCGTTTACAATTATTAACTCCATTTACTCCACTTGGAGATACTATTACAGGGGCTAAATTATTAATTAAAGCATTTGGTAAATGTACTACAGACCACATTTCTATGGCGGGTCCTTGGTTACGTTTCCGTGGTCATCTCGATAACATTTCTGATAACTGTTTAATTGGTGCGGTTAATGCATATAACCAAGAAACAAATAAAGTTAAATCTCAGCTTACAGGTGCGTATGATGCAGTGCCAGCTACTCAAAGAGCCTATAAAGAAGCTGGAGTCAAAACGATTGTAGTAGGAGATCATAACTATGGAGAAGGATCTTCTAGAGAACATGCTGCAATGGAACCTCGTCATTTAGGAGTTGCTGCTGTATTAGTAAAATCTTTTGCTCGTATTCATGAAACAAACCTTAAAAAACAAGGTATGTTAGCGTTAACTTTTGCGAACGAAAGCGATTATGATTTAATTCAGGAAGATGATACTTTCAACTTCTTAGATCTTAATGAGTTTGCACCAGAGAAACCTTTAACTATTGAGGTTGTTCATGCAGATGGATCTAAAGATGTTATTAAAGCAAATCATACATATAATGAAAATCAGATTAAGTGGTATGAAGCAGGTTCTGCCCTTAACTTAATTGCTGCTGAAAATGCATGATTTTCATTTGTGAAATATTTTATAGAAAACTCCCGATTTTGTCGGGAGTTTTTTATTTAGTTAGTATTTTTACCTAATCGAAGAAGCGTAGCGTACTTCATTATATTATTCAAACTTTAACCAAAAATGAAAAAAAAGACTTTTTTCAATTTAGTACTTATCTTATTTATACTTTCTTTTTTTGTAACTCCTTTAGGTAGAGAATCTAAAATATTTTTAATTAGAACGTTTGCAACTTCCCCCGATATTATGAATCCGTCAACTCAAAATATTGATTTTGATTGGAAGTTAAAGGAAAAGGATAATACACAATTTAATTTTAAGAAGTCCAAAGGAAAGGTAGTCTTTGTTAATTTTTGGTCTTCTTGGAGGCTTACTAGTGTGGCAGAATTAAAAAGTGTACAGGCACTATATGATGATTATAAAGATAAAGTAGATTTCTATATTATAACAAATGAGCTACCAGAACCGGTTGATTCACTAAAACAGGCGAGAGGTTATACCTTTAAAGAAACTTATTTAATTATAGGTGAAAAAATGCCTTTTGATTCTGAAAAGATACCTTCAGGGTATATTATAGATAAGAATGGTAACCTAGCGGCTTCTTCACAAAAAGGAACTGATTGGAATAGCAAAAAAGTCAGAACATTACTCGATAAGTTATTAGCTGAATAGGTTGAAGAGATTAACAAAAAAGCAAATTAGTAATCTTGCTTTTCTAGCGGTTTTAGTACTTATTGTATTTACGCCTCTAGGGAAACAGGTAAAGATTTATCTAAATCGCTGGATTGCCTTTAGTCCGTCTGTTGAAAGTGTGGAAGATAGAGCCATGCTATCTGCTAAAGATTACCAGTGGAAGCTACAAGATGAAAATGGAAATGTAGTTGATTTTAGTAGTTTTAAAGGTAAAGTTGTACTTATAAATTTTTGGGCTACATGGTGTCCTCCGTGTATTGCAGAAATGCCTGAATTACAAGAATTGTACAATAGCTATAAGGGAAATGTAGTTTTTCTATTTGTGTCTCAAGAAGAGATAAGTACAATAGTGTCGTTTAAGGGTAAGTACGAGTATGATTTTCCGGTTTATCAGTATCTTACTTCTTTGCCAGAAACACTTGACCATGGAAGTATTCCTACTACTTTCTTAATTAATAAAAACGGATATGTAGTGATTGAAAAAACAGGGGCAGCTGCTTGGAATTCAGATAGTGTTCATGAAACTATAGATACTTTACTCAATAATTGATATTAAATGCTACGAGACTTGTTTCAAAATAGAAATGCAATGCTTACTAAATGCTTTGTAGACTTTCCATAAAGTAGTTTACTCAAAATTATTGGTAATAAATAGCAATGCGTCTTTTAACCCTGTTCTCCAATAATCCCATGTATGACCGCCATTTCTAACTCGATATTCATGTGGTATTTTTAAATCTTTCATAACCATATGAAGTGTAGCGTTTCCTTTATATAAATAATCGTCGTCTCCTATATCTATATAAAGCTTAACCGATGCCTTGTCAGATTCTTTAAGGTGCTGTGCTAAATATATTGGACTATTGTAATTAGAAAACGAGTTGATCCGATCTTCAGGTGTTTTAGGAGATCCGTAAGCAGTTTTATAGCGTATAGCGAATTGTTTATTGCTAAGTGCCATCATTTCTTCATCTGTACGTATAGCAGGACTTAGAGCACTTCCTGCAATAAATAATTCCGGATGATGAAAACTGTAATTTAACGTACCAAAACCTCCCATAGAAAGTCCGGCAACACCACGTTTTGTTTTAGCTCCGCCACAGTGATATTTAGCTTCTACATAAGGTAATAGTTCTTTAAAAAAGAAATCTTCGTAATTATATTGATTATTGTAGCTATTCATATAATAGGTAGCTTCTCCATCGGGTATTATTACAATGGTTTCCGGCATTTCTCCGGCAGTAATGGCTTCAGACATTACTTTGTTTAAATGTCCGTTTGTTTCCCAATCTATTGGTTTGGCACCTAACCCATGTAGTAAGTATATTACCGGATAAGTTTTGGTGGTATCAATACCGTATTTGGCAGGTAGGTAAACACAATAGTTTTTGGTTTTATTTAGAACTGTACTTTGTATAGAATCATTAATAATGCTGCCTTGTTGCGCATTTGTATGTAGAAATCCAAGCAACAAAAATAGTGTTGCGAAAAATGAAATTTTAGAACGCATTGGTATATTTTCTAATACTGTAAAGATATCAAATATTATGAGATTGGCTCTAGTAAACTACTTCGGGGCAAGCCCGCGAAGCATTTTAATCTCAATTATTGAGCAACAATGTAGGAGTATGTTATTTATTTAATTCGTTTCGGTAGTATTTAAAGGGAACAATAAGCATTCCGAAACATTCTCCATGTTCCTTACCTATATGTTTATGATGCATTTTATGAGCTCTTCTTAAAGCTCTGGCGTACCAATTATTGGTGTTTCTGAATAGCTTAAATCGTTGATGAATAAAGATGTCGTGTACCATAAAATAGGTAGCTCCATAAGCCATAATACCAATACCAATTGGGTATCCGTACCAAAAGGTGGTGTTAACACCTGCTAGCAAAAAACTCATACTTATAACGGCATAAAAGATAAAGAACGCATCGTTTCTTTCAAACCATGAGTCATGATCTTTTAAATGATGATCTTTATGAAGTACCCATAAAAAGCCATGCATAATATATTTATGACTAAACCAAGCCATAAATTCCATAAACAAAAAAGTAGCCGTGAAAACAATTATAAAACCAAAAATATTCATATCAATATTTTTATAATAAGTTGAATCTATAATTTAAGTAACATTTGGCTAACACTCCAAATTTTTGATAATTTGGAACTCTAATCCTCGTGTTTTTAATTTCTAAAGAAGGTGTTTTTTTAAGTTTTTGAAGTAGTTTATGGTAATACTTATATGCGGTATATACTCCAAATTTAGCTTCGATGGGTAATCTCTGAATGCCTTCAAAACCTTTACTGAAATCGTTCTCAATTTCCTGAATAATACGAGCTTTAGATGCTTCATCAAGCATGTTTAAATTGGTGCCCGGAAAATACGTTCTTTGCAATGTTTCAAAATCATCTTTAAGGTCTCTTAAAAAGTTTACTTTTTGAAAAGCTGAACCAAGAGACATCGCAGCATCTTTTAATTCATTATATTTTTCTTTATTACCTTTTACAAATACGGTTAAGCACATAAGACCTACCACATCTGCAGATCCGTATATGTATTGTTTGTACTCATTAATGGTATTGTATTCTTTTTTGGTAAGGTCTTGACGCATACTATTCATAAAGGCTTCTATAAGTGTTGTGTCTAGAGTATATTTATGAACGGTATGCTGAAATGAGTTTAAAATTGGGTTTAAACTTATTTTATTTTCAATGGATTTGTAAAGCTCTTTTTCAAATTCATCAAATAGTTCGTTTTTAGGATACTCATGAAATGTGTCTACTATTTCATCGGCAAACCTAACAAATCCATAAATATTGTAGATGTCTTGTCTTGTTGCTGGTGAAAGCATTTTTACAGCTAATGAGAAAGAAGTGCTGTATGCTTCTGTAACAAGCTTGCTGCTTTGAAAGGAAACGGAGTCAAAAATACTTTTCATACTAACTTTTTGGGTTTTGGATAACGAGTTCTGAAACCAGTTTTCCGGATATTAATGCCGGAGGAACTCCGGGGCCGGGTACTGTTAGCTGTCCAGTAAAGAATAAATTTGAAACTTTTTTACTTTTAAGCTTAGGTCTTAAAAATGCGGTTTGTAATAAGGTGTTGGCTAATCCATATGCATTTCCTTTATACGAATTGTATGCTTCTTTGAAATCGTTTACACAGAAGCTTTCTTTAAATATAATACTATTTTTTAACTTTTGATTGGTAAGATATTCAAGACGTGTTATGATTTTTTCAAAATAAAGCGTTCTCATTTCTTTAGTATCTTCCAATCCGGGTGCGATGGGAATTAAGAAAATACCCGCTTCTTTATTTTCAGGTGAAATATTGCTATCAGTTTTAGAAGGAAAGCTAGCATAGAATAATGGGGTGTCTGGCCATTTCGGAGTATCATAAATATCTTTTGCATGCGTATCAAAGTCTACGTCAAAAAACAAAGTATGATGATCTACATTTTCTATTTTTTTGTCAAACCCTACATAAAAAAGTAAAGACGATGGGGCAAAAGTTCTTTTTTCCCAATACTTTTCGGAGTACTGTCTAAACTTTTTGTCTAAAAGTGTTTCGGTATGATGATAGTCAGCTCCGCTAACAATAATATCTGTAGCGATGGTTGTGCCGTTAATCTGTAACCCCTTAACAGTATTATTTTCTACAATAATCTTTTCAGCGGATGCGTTTAACTGAATAGTAACGCCTAATTCTAAGGCTAATTTTTCTATTCCCTTAATTACGCTGTGCATTCCATTTTTGGGATGCCATGTACCCAGTCCGAAATCAGCATAATTCATAAAATTATAAAAAGAAGGAGTGTCAGCCGGTTTGGCTCCTAAAAACAAAACAGGAAATTCAAGAATTTGAACTAGGCGTTCGTTTTTAAATTCTTTGCGAACATCTGATTTTATGGTAGAAACAAATTGAGTTAATCGTTTAATAGTTGGTAGTGTAACCAATTCTAATGGTGATACACCAGGTTTGTAAACTAAGTCTTTAATAGCAATATTGTAATTATCTTCAGCCTTCTTTATGAACTTTTGTAATTTCTTACTGCTTCCTTTTTCAACAGATTCAAAAGTTTCATATATTTTTTCTAAAGAGTCTTCAATAGAGATATAGTCGTTTTCACCGAAATAAACGCTGTATGCGGGGTTTAACTTTGTTAATTGGTAAAATTGGTCGGGGGAAGTGTTAAAGTCAGCAAAAAAGCGCTCAAATACGTCGGGCATCCAGTACCATGTAGGTCCCATGTCAAATGTAAAACCTCCCTTGGTTAATTGTTGGGCTCTACCGCCAATACATATGTTTTTTTCATAAACGGTAACTTCATAATTAGCCTTTGCTAGATAGCAAGCTGCTGCTAAAGAAGAAAACCCTGAACCTATAATTGATACTTTTTGTTTCATTGTTTAACAAATATAAAGAAAGATTAAACAAAAATGAGGTAGATAAAAAAATTTACAACTTTTTAACTAAATCCGAAACTCCTGTGAATGTGCACATATTTTCAGGAAGTTGGTCTAAATCAAGTTCGCTTATCTTGTTTCCTAATAGCCACAACTTATTTTTTTTCTTATAATTAACTAGGTTATTGAATCTAACTAGATAATCAGGAATATTCTCAAACGACGGGGTTACTGTAAAATATGTGATAAAAGTTATTTCGGGGTAATAAGAGTTTAAGTCAGCTAGATCTTCTAACGGCATACTTGGTCCTAAATATATGGTGTGGTAGCCATTCTTAACAATTTCATGGTTTAGAAATAGGAGTCCTATCTCATGAATTTCATGTTCAGGCAGGAATAGTACAAAGGTGGTATTCTTATCTGTAGATACTGTCTCTTGAAGGGTTTCGGTATTTATTAAAATCTTTTGTTTAATAAGGTTAGAAATAAAATGCTCATGAGCGGGGGTAATGGTTTCTGTTTGCCATAAAAGCCCCAGTTCATATAATAGTGGTACAAACACATCGTAAAAAATCTCTGAAAATGTTTTATGTGCAATAAGGTTTTTATATGTTTTTGTAAAAAGCGTAGGGTTGAAATTAACCATTGATAGCTTAAGATCATTAATGGCTTGACTCTTAATTGCATTTTCAGATATGAGATCTTTTACTAACTTAATGATTTGAGCATCGGTAAAACCAGCTATCTTAGATATTTTATATCCGTTGTTATAAAGTAAAGTGATGTTAAGTAGTTTTTGAAGGCTCTTAATAGAGTAGGTTCTAATATTGGTATCTGTACGGTGTGGAGAAAGAAGGTTGTATCTTTTTTCCCAAATACGAATGGTGTGCGCTTTAATGCCGCTTAAGTTCTCAAGATCCTTTATGCTAAAAACCCTCTTAATATTGTTCATCAAAAATAGCTTTTTGTTAAACAAAATTAAATAAAACTAATTATAAAAGAAAATGTTGATTATTTTTTAAAAAGTGCCTACGACTGGATTCGAACCAGCACGTCCTTTCGAACACCACCCCCTCAAGATGGCGAGTCTACCAATTTCTCCACGTAGGCATAAGATTGGGTAAAAATAAAAAAAGTTGAGTTATAAAACTCAACTTTTTGTGACCCGGCTGGGGTTCGAACCCAGGACCCCAACATTAAAAGTGTTGTGCTCTACCAGCTGAGCTACCGAGTCTGGCCATATTTGCATATCAGTTAAAGAAAAAAAGTGACCCGGCTGGGGTTCGAACCCAGGACCCCAACATTAAAAGTGTTGTGCTCTACCAGCTGAGCTACCGAGTCTTGTTATTCTTTCGCTGAATGCGGGTGCAAATATAATATCATTATTTTATTTTTCAAGAGATTTTTAATATAAATTTGTCTTTTTTTTAAAGTGAGAGTGTAAAATGCTCTTTTAAAGTAAATTACATATATATGATTATTTTATTAGGATACATGGGGAGTGGTAAATCGGCTGTAGGAAAATCTTTGGCAGTTAAATTGAATCAACCTTTTTTAGATTTTGATGAATACATAGAGCAGAAAGAAGGAATCTCTGTAACTACAATTTTTCAAGAAAAAGGGGAGATATACTTTAGAAAAATAGAACATCTTTATCTTAAAGAGCTCCTTGATGAGAATAGAAATATGGTTCTTTCATTAGGAGGGGGTACTCCCTGTTATTCAAATAACATAGCATTATTACTTAAGGCAACACCCCATGTGTTTTATTTAAACGTAGGAATAGGAACACTTGTTGAGCGCTTACTAAAAGAGAAAAGTCACAGACCTGTAATAGCCCATCTTACAGAAGAAAACCTTCCTGAGTTTATAGGAAAGCATCTTTTTGAAAGAAATTCATTTTATCAGCAGGCTCACCACCACGTTAATGCTAATAAAAAAACTATTGAGGAGTTGGTAAATGAAATAGGTGCTTTAATCTAAATATACAAAATCATTTTTGTCTTCAAATACAACATGTACATGCTCTTGCAAAGATGTAGATAATGAGATCCCTTTAAAATCTGCTTTTACCGGATATTTTTTATGATTTCTGTTTACTAATACAGCGGTTTTAAATTTTTTAAGAGGTACATCTAAAAAATATTTTACACCATACATTAAAGTAGTGCCAGAATTTAGTACGTCGTCTACCAATACCAAAGCTTTGTTAGTATAGTACTCTTTAGGAAAAGAGGTAGTTATCTCTTTTTCTAGAGGGGCAGGTTTGTTTATATGTACTTCGGCTACTTTCACTTCTAAATCTGAAATTTCAGAAAGTGTAGTACCAATTTTTTGAGCAAAAATAAATCCATTCCCATTTATTCCGGCAATTACAATCTCCTCCTCATTAATATTGGTCTCATAAATTTGATAAGCTATACGCTTAATTTTATGTTGTATTTCGTCGTGCGAAAGAATTTTATTTTGCATATTATTCAATTGATAATTCTAAATTTAATGTCAAAAATAACTATAATCTATAAATTAAATTAAAATATAATAGAGTTATTTATATAGGTTTCGCTATAAAAAATAACTCATTACTCATTCTGGGCTTTATGGAGTTTTTACAGTTTTCGATTTTAATGAGTTGAAAATGTTTTAAAAACAGTTTCTTATATTCATTAATGTCTCCGCCAAAGGGAGGTCCGTTTTCAGTTAATGGAAATGAAAATAGAACTCCGGTTAGCTTTCCGTTTAGATTTAATAGCTCATGCATTTTCTTAATATAAGACGTTCTCATCTTAATGTCTAATGCACAAAAGAAGGTGTGTTCAAAGATTAGATCAAATGTATCATTAATACTAAAAAAATCAGTGATTAGTATGTGTGATTTTGGAAATTCAGGCACCCGTTCTCTAAAGTTATTCAAAGGTTCTTCTGTAATATCGGCAATATATACGTTGGTAAAACCTTTGGAAAACAAATACGATGCCTCATATGCATGACCACAACCCGGAATTAAAATTTTTAGTTCTTTATTTTCTAATTGGTCTATGTAATCTGTTAGGGCAGGAATGGCATAGCCTACATCCCATTTTGTATTGTGACGTATATATCTGTCTGACCAGTATTCTTTATTCATCTTTAGATTCTGAGGTGAAAGACTCGTCATCTGGATCTAAATAATCCTCAATAGATCTTCTGTCTTTTTTGGTGGGTCTACCTGCGCCTTTCTTTCTGTAATAGTCTTGCGATAGTTTAACTAGGTTGGCATGTTCAAATGCTTCTTTTGGTGTGGTATCTACCCTGTAAATATCTACTAGTTTTGCACCAACTCTATTTGGCGGAATATCTAATACATTTAGCTGATAATCTACTTGGTTTTTCCTATAGATTATTTTATCACCCGGATAAACCTCACGTGAAGGTTTAACTACTTGATCATTTATTTTAACATGTCCTTTTTTGCAGGCTTCTGTTCCTATGTTTCTAGTTTTACAATAACGTATACACCACAAATACTTGTCAATTCTCATTATCTTGTTATTTACGCAACTTGTTTATACTTTTTGTATCTATATTACAAAAGTACATATTAGTGTACAAGGTTTAATAGTTAATTTTAACATTTGTAAATGTGCATAAAATTGTATCTTGCGCGTTTTATTAAAAACTCTATTATAATGAAGTTAAACAGAATACTAACGTATGCTGTTTTATCTTGCTTGACGATATTGGGAATAATATCGTGCAAAAAGGATGATACGGCTAGCGTAACTCCTCCTAGGGATATAACGGAGGTAATGCTTGAGGACGACGAAGCATTACAAGAGTACTTATCAACTCACTTTTACAACTACGAAGATTTTGCTAATCCTCCCGCCAGTTTTGATTATAAAATAGTTTTTGATACTATAGAAGGAACAAATGCAAATAAAATACCTTTAATAGATCAGGTGCAAACAAAGCCTGTGATTATTTTAGATGCAGATGAAGAAGAGGTAGCGCATAATTTGTATTATTTAATTGCAAGAGAAGGGGAAGGAGTGCATCCTCATGTAGCAGATTCTGTGTATGTAAAATATACCGGAAGCAATTTAAGTGGAGATGTTTTTGATTTTACGAATGTGCCTGTTTGGTTTGATCAAATAGGAAACCCTTATTACACTAGTAGCACAGGGGTTGTTACGGGATGGAAGTTCTTTACTCCAGAGCTTAAAACCGGAACGTTTACAGGTTTAGATGCAGGAGTAGCAGTATATGAAAATTATGGTGTAGGAGCCGTATTTATGCCTTCTGGTTTAGGCTATTTTAATACTACAATTACTGGTGTGTCTGCATATTCACCACTTGTGTTTAGAATAGATATGTTGGCTAATATAGAGTCTGACCATGATGGGGATAAAATACCATCTTATTATGAAGATCAGGATGGTGATTTCTTTATGTATAATGTAGATACAGATGGAGACGGGATAGCCGATATTTATGATGTTGATGATGATGGTGATAGTGCGCTAACTATTGATGAAATAGAGTACACTGACTTAGATGAAAATGGTAGAATAAGTATAGATGAAATAGATTTTCTGGATTATAATGATGATGACTTGCCAGATTATTTAGATCCTAATTATTTTGTAGAAGAAGATTAGTAAAATTTATTATAGATAGAAAGCCGGTATAGTTACCGGCTTTTTTATTTATACTAAGTGTTCTGCTCTTTTTTTAAAACGGATAGTGCTAAGCGAATGGTAAAGTAATCCATAGACTCTTGGAAGTGCTCAAAATAGGATTTTAGTTGTGTTGGTTCTTCAAGTATTTCTTTAGCTTCTTTTACTTTTAAAACTTCTTTTTTTGTAATAAATCTGTAAATATCTACAGGTTTATCTTCTTCATATAACTTAGCAATGTGTGAGTAAATAGTAGCAATATTTAATTGTCTTTCTTCTGCAATTTCTTCAATAGATAGCCCTTTTTCATACCACTTTAGTGTTTCGTTATAGGTGTTTTTCTTTCCTTTTCCTTTTGTTTTTTTCTCTTTAGTAAAGGCAATTATTTCACTTATAAATTGATACCCGTAGGCTTCTAGTTTACGTTTTCCAACACCTCCAATTTCTATAAATTCATCATCACTCATTGGGCGTTCCGCTTCCATTTCTTTTAATGCGGCATCACTAAAAATATGATAAGCGGGTACATCTTCTTCTCGTGCAATTTTTAGCCGTAGTTGACGTAACCTTTCAAATAAATTGTTTTGCGTAGTTGTTTTTTTAGAAGGTTGCTTGGTGCTTTCTGTAGGTTTAACATCTGTAGGTTGTGTTAGTCTTACGTGAGTACCCTTAAACAAGACTTCTTTTGCCAGATTGGTTACTTTTAAATTGTTCTTCTCATGAAAGGCAATTTCTACGTACCCCATATTTATTAATTGAATAAGATATTGTTGCCAGTGTGTCCAAGAGATTTCGGGTGCTATTCCGTAGGTTTTAACATGTTCGTATCCTTTGCTAAGGATCGTATTGTTTTTAGAGCCTCTTAAAACATCTATTACCGTACCTATTGGTTCCTGTTCTTTTAAACGGGTAATACAGGAGAGTGCTTTTTGGGCAATAATAGTGCCGTTAAAAAACGTAGGTGGATTTTTGCAAACATCACAATTGCCACAATCCTTTTCAAGATATTCGCCAAAATAGCTTAAGAGTATTTTTCTACGACAGCTTAAAGCATCTGCATATTGTTTCATACGTTCTAGCTTTGCTAACTGTACTTCGCTATTAGAGTTCTTTTCTGCAAATTGACGAAGTTGTACAACATCGGCATAGCTATGAAATAAGAGCGTTTCAGAAGGTAGTCCATCTCGGCCGGCACGACCAATCTCCTGGTAATATCCTTCCATGTTTTTAGGTAGGTTGTAATGTATAACCCATCTAATATTGCTTTTGTCTATACCCATTCCAAAAGCTATGGTAGCGCAAATAATCTCTATTTCGTCATTAATAAACTGATCTTGTATTGTAGCGCGTTCTTCATGACCCAGTCCGGCATGGTAGGCTATAGCATTAAAACCTTCTTTAATAAGTTTGTTAGCTACCATTTCGGTTCCCTTTCTACTTAAGCAGTATATAATACCGCTTTCCGATTCATGACCAGCTAAGAAACTAGTTATCTGCTGCATTCTGTCAACCCCTGGTTTAACCGTAAGGTTTAAGTTGCTTCGGTCAAAAGAAGAGATGTATTTTTTAGCATTAGGTATGCTAAGCTGATTAACAATGTCATCTCTGGTCGCTTTGTCAGCTGTAGCGGTAAGTGCAATTATGGGTATTTCAGGGAATCGATTTTTTAAAAAACCAAGTTGTTGATAGGCTGGTCTAAAGTCGTGCCCCCAGCTAGAGATGCAGTGTGCCTCATCAATGGCTATTAATCCTACCTTGGTAGTGCTAAATACAGGTTCTAAATAAGATAAACTTTCAGGAGCAACATATAGAAGCTTTATTTCATTCGACTTTACTTTGTCAAAAATAGTATGGTGTTCTGCTTCACTTTGACTACTATTAATGAAGGCTGCATTAATACCATTTGTGTTTAATCCATCTACCTGATCTTTCATTAGAGCTATAAGTGGAGATATAACTAATGTAATACCTGTAAGCATCAGTGCAGGTAATTGGTAACAAATAGATTTACCGCCTCCAGTAGGCATAATTACCAAAGAGTCATGGCCATCTAGTACATTTGTAATTATTTCTTCCTGTAGAGGTCTAAACCTATCGTATCCAAAGTACGTTTTTAAAGTACTGTATAATTGCTCGTTTTTTACCATATGTTGCAAAGTAAAGGCTCAAATAATTAATAGAAAATAATTGTGAATAAAATTATTTATATGATTTGAAACTTGATAATGGGAAAACGTAAGGAATACCAACATTCTGCAAACAAATTTACAAATGAATAAAGGGTTTTGTAAATTTGTAGACCATAGTTACATATTATGACTCAGGAAGCTATTTTATTGATTTGTAAAAAAATGTGTGAAAACACACTCATGGAAACCTTAGAAATTGAATTTGTTTCGGTTGACCTAAAAAAAGAAACACTAACAGCATCTATGCCTGTAACACCTAAGGTACACCAACCCGATGGTGTTTTACATGGTGGCGCTACAGCTGCCTTAGCAGAAAGTGTAGGGAGTGCAGCGTGCTATGTTTTTCTTGATGCAAAAAATTATATGATAAGAGGGATTGAGATTTCTGCGAATCATTTAAAAAGTAAAGTTGAAGGAATGGTGTATGCAACTGCATCATTTATTCATAAAGGGCGTACCACACAATTATGGGATATTAAAGTAGTAGATGAGGAAGGGAAACTTATTTCTCAATGTAAATTGTCTACTATAACACTACCAAAAAAGAAGTAATGCAGCAGGAATTATTTTTTGATAAAATTAAAGAGCATTATACAGCTAACTTACCATTTGTTGTTTACAGAAAACCAGGGGAATCTGCAGTTTATTCATACTTACAATTGAATGATGAATTACAATATACTAAAGATTTTACAGAAGGCGGATTTGTTTTTGCACCTTTTAATTTAAGTGAAAGAGTTGTTTTGTTTTCTTCAGAAGTATCTGAAAAATTACAATTAGAAACTTTTAATTATAATGAAACAGATGTTATTAATGCCTACACCGTACTTACTGAAGAAGAACATTTAGCGCATGTAAACTTGGTAGCTAAAGGGGTAGAAGCTTTAACAGCCAATTCAGGTTTTAAAAAGGTAGTACTTTCTCGTAAGGAAGTCTTGAAAACTGAGAAAAAAGACCCTTTATTGCTCTTTCAGCGTATTTTGCATACGTACCCTAATGCATTTTGTTATTGCTGGTATCATCCGAAGGTGGGATTGTGGTTAGGGGCAACTCCTGAAACATTACTAAAAATATATAGAAATAAATTAGCCACTATGGCATTAGCCGGAACCCAAAAATATGTAGATACAGAAAATGTATACTGGGGTGATAAAGAAAAGATGGAGCAACAAATAGTAACAGATACTATTGTTAATGCACTTACACCGGTATTGAGTAATTTAGAGGTTTCTAATGTGCATACCCATAAAGCTGGTACCTTATTACATTTAAAAACAGATATAAGCGGAAGGTTATCTAATAATCATGGTTTAAAAGAGGTTATAGAGGCACTTCATCCGACACCTGCGGTATGTGGTTTACCAAAAGAAAAGGCTAAAGCATTTATTTTTAACAATGAAAACTATAGAAGAACTTACTATAGCGGCTTTTTAGGAGAATTGAATAACAAAACTACAGTAGAAAGAAATACAAATAGGAGAAATGTAGAGAATTCTGCATATAAAGCAACTGTGGTGAGTAGTCACCTTTTTGTAAACCTTAGAAGTATGGAGATGGTAGAAGATGAATTACATTTGTTTGTTGGTGGCGGAATTGTAAAAGATTCGGATCCTGAGGCTGAATGGCAAGAGACTGTTCATAAAACAAATACCATGAAACAGGTACTTGCTCTAAAATTGCCATCGAGAATAAAGTAGTTTTCGTAGAGACAAAAGCCCTAAACTTCTATTCTTTTTTATCTATAAGGAAAGGTAGTGCACCTTTGACTTGTGAAACTAAAACACATTTCAAAGATGAAGCAATATTTTTCGATACTATTAATGTTTACGTTCTTTTGGGTAAAGGCGCAGGACACCAATAGTACTCCAAATAGTTCCACTAAAGTTTGGACCTTGGAAGAATGTTTGGCGTATGCTGTTGATAATAATATTACGGTAAAAACTGCAGAACTAACAAAAGAGACGTCAGGTGTAACGTATAGTGCATCTAAATTTAATAAACTACCAAACTTAACAGGTAGTGCCTCACAGAGTATGACCAATGGTCAGTCTATTGACCCCATTACCAGTGATTATGTAAACGAACAAATACACGCTACAAGTATAGGGGTAAGTACTTCTGTTACACTATTTCAAGGTAATCAGTTAAATAATACCGTTAAGCAGAATAAATTACTTGTAAATCAGAATTCATTTTATGTAGAGCAGGCAAAAAATAATATTGTTTTAAGTGTAACAGAGGCTTATTTGCAAGCTTTGTATGCTAAAGAAGGAATATTAGTAGCAGAGAAAAACTTAGAGGCTTCAGAAAAAGAAGCGGAAACAGCTAAGGCTCGTTTAGAGGCAGGAAGTATTGCTATGCAAGATTATACAGATGCCTTGTCACAATCAGCTACCAATAGATACAATGTAATTGATGCTAAGAATAGTTATGCTACTTATATTTTAACGCTAAAACAATTATTAGAGTTAACGCCATTTGATGATTTTGATATTGTAACTCCTGATACTGAAGATTATGCGGCTCCGATACTACCAAATAAAGTATCTGTTTATAAAACTGCTTTAGGGATTTTGCCTGAGTACCAGGCGGCTAAATTAGGAGTTGAGGTTTCTGAGAAAGATTTAGATATAGCTAAAGGAGATTACTTACCAACTTTATCATTAACAGGAAGTGTAGGATCTGGATATACGAGTACACAGAGTTTAGGATTTAAAGATCAAATGGATGTAAACTTAAACCAACGAGTAGGATTGTCGTTGAGCGTTCCAATCTTTAATAGAGGTCAAACAAAGGCTGCCATACAAAAAGCAAAGTTAGCTATAGAACAATCAGAGATTCAGGAAAAAACAGTTCAAAAGGAAATATTTCAAAAAATAGAAACAGCTTATCAAAATGCATTGTCTTCTCAAGAACAATTAGTAGCAGCCCAAGTTGCCAGTAATGCAGCAGAAGAATCGTATAAGTTGGCGCAAAAGAAATACGATTTGGGAGCATTGAGTACAACCGATTTAGTGGTTAGTCAAAACACTTTTACAAATGCACAACAAAATTATATTCAGGCAAAATACTTAAACATACTTTATACACAGTTACTAAATTTTTATCAAGGAGACCAAATTAAACTTTAATCAAATGAAAAAGAATAATAAGAAAATAGGAATCATAATTATAGTGATACTTGTTATTGCGGGAGGAGCATATTTTATGTTTGGAGGCACAAAGCAGACTGTAATTTCGGTTCAAGCGCTAACAGTTGAAAAAGGAGAAGTAACTAAAATGGTTACTGCAACAGGTACGGTAGAGCCACTTACAGAAGTTGAAGTTGGGACTCAGGTTTCAGGTAAAATTTCAAAACTATATGCAGATTATAATAGCGTTGTGAAAAAAGGAGATTTACTAGCAGAGATTGATAAGACTAACTTATTAACGTCTTTATCACAAGCTAAAGCAAGTTATAATAGTGCAGTAACTGAAAGAGATTATTTGCAAACTATTTTCGATAGACAAAAGTCTTTATATGAGAACAGCGTAATTAGTAAAGCAGATTACGATGAGGCTTTGTATAATTTAAAAACAGCAAAGAATACAGTAGATCAAAGATATTCGGATCTTCAGGAAGCGCAAACTAATTTAAGTTACGCAGAAATTTATTCCCCTATTGACGGAGTAGTACTTTCTAGAGAGGTTGATGAAGGACAGACGGTAGCGGCAAGTTACGAAACACCCACGTTGTTCACTATTGCTAAGGATTTAAAACAAATGCAGGTAGAGGCCGATGTAGATGAAGCAGATATAGGAGAAGTGGAAGAAGGGCAGCGAGTAACTTTTACGGTAGATGCGTACCAAGGAACGGTGTTTGAAGGAAAAGTTACGCAGGTACGTTTAGCGTATACTGAAGATTCTAATGTAATTACGTATACGGTGGTAATTGAAGCAGAGAACCCTGACCTAAAACTAAAGCCGGGTTTAACAGCCACCGTATACATTTACACTCTTGAATTACAAGATCAATTAACGATTCAGGCTAAGGCTGTTAATTTTCAACCAGATGTAAATTTAGTTCAAGCTTATGAAGTGCAAGAAGGTATTGAAAACCCACAGCCAGTTAGAACACCTGAAACATCGGGTGATGAAAAAGTAGTTTGGAAATTAGATGGTAAGAAAATGAGACCTCAAAAAGTTATATTAGGAGAAAGTGATGGTGTAAATGTTCAGGTAAAAAGCGGTTTAAATGAAGGAGATAAATTGGTGTATAGTATAGAAGCTTCTAAAGAAACTGTTTCGGGAGGAAGTGCAGAAAGTCCGTTTATGCCTAAACCACCGGGAAAAAATAAGAGTAAAAAATAAAGTTTAGATCATGAAAAAAGAAATTATCAAAATTCAGGATCTCAAAAGAAACTTTAAAATGGGAGATGAAATAGTGCATGCGCTAAAAGGAATTTCATTTACCATTCATGAAGGTGAATTTGTAACCATCATGGGATCTAGTGGATCAGGAAAAAGTACTATGTTAAATATCTTAGGTTGTTTAGATCAGCCTTCGTCAGGGACTTATGAAATAGATGAGATTGATGTAAAAGAGTTATCTCGTAATGATTTGGCTAGAATCAGAAATAAAAAAATAGGATTCATTTTTCAGTCCTACAATTTATTACCAAGAACCACATCTATTGAAAATGCAGAGCTACCGCTAATATACAATAATACGGTAAGTACAGAGGAACGTCACAAAAGAGCAGTAGAAGCTTTGAAATTAGTTGGGCTTGGAGAGCGTTTAGATCATACCCCTGCACAATTATCAGGAGGGCAACAACAGCGTGTAGCTATTGCACGTTCTTTAGTAAACGACCCAGTGGTTATTTTGGCTGATGAGGCTACTGGTAACCTAGATACTCGTACCTCTTATGAGATAATGTCTTTGTTTCAGAAGCTTAACAGAAACGGTAAAACTATCGTATTTGTAACTCATGAACCAGATATTGCAGCGTTTAGTTCTCGTACCATTGTATTAAAAGATGGTAATATTATTAAGGATGAATCTAACCAGAATGTTCAGGATGCTGCCAAAGCATTAGCAGAACTACCAAAAGGAGACTAAGATGAGAATTTTAAATTTATTAAAAACCGCATGGAAAGCTATTTTGTTGAATAAGGTGAGAACCTTGCTTACCATGTTGGGAATTATAATAGGGGTTGCCTCGGTAATTGCAATGCTTGCTATTGGAGAGGGATCTAAACAAAGTATCAGAACGCAAATTTCTAGTATGGGGTCTAACATGATTAATATAAGACCTGGAGCAGATATGAGAGGAGGAGTTAGACTTGATGCGGGTGAAATGCAGTCATTAAAATTGGCCGATTATGAAGCTATTAAAAATGATGCCTCTTTAATTTCGGGAGTATCGCCACAGGTTTCAGGAAGCGGACAAGTAATTTATGGGGCTAATAACTGGCCTACTTCTATTTATGGGGTTTCTCCTGAATTTGTAGATATTAAGAAGTTTAGTATTGTAAATGGAAGTATGTTTACCAATGATGAGGTAAAGTCGTATGCTAAAGTAGCTGTAATTGGTCAGACCATTGTCGAGAATTTATTTCCAAATGAGGATCCAGTTGGTAAAATGATACGTTTTGATAATACACCTTTTAAAATTATTGGGGTATTAGGAGAGAAAGGAGAAAATACCTTTGGTCAAGATCAGGATGATGTTATTTTAGCTCCTTACACAGCAGTTCAAAAACGTATTTTAGCAATTAATTACTTACAATCAATTGTGGCTTCAGCAATAAGTGAAGAAAAAGCCGATGATGCGGTAGAACAAGTAAGTAATATTTTAAGAAAACAACACGGTATTTCAGGAGATCAGAGCGATGATTTCAATGTGTTTTCAATGGAAGAGTTAATTTCTATGTTTAGTTCAACCAATGAAATGTTAACGGTATTGTTGGTAGCTATAGCGAGTATTTCGTTATTTATTGGTGGTATTGGTATTATGAATATTATGTACGTTTCGGTAAAAGAAAGAACGCGTGAGATTGGTTTACGTATGGCTGTTGGTGGTATGGGACGCGATATTTTACTGCAATTTTTGATAGAAGCTATACTCATTAGTATAACAGGAGGATTGTTAGGTGTACTTTTAGGGTTAGCATCTACGGTATTTATAGAAAATATACTAAATTGGCCTACTAGTGTTACCAGTTACTCCATTATAATTTCATTTGCAGTGTGTGCTGTTACCGGAATTTTCTTTGGATGGTATCCTGCTAGAAAAGCAGCAGCACTAGACCCAATAAATGCTTTGAGATACGAATAATATGTTTACCTATAAAAGTAAAAGAATAACTGTATTGTTTCATGTGTTGGTATGGATTGTATTATTTAGCTTTCCATACCTTCTTTCGTCTGGTACTGAACAGGTGATGATTAGAGTAATTGGTCATTCATGGGTTCCTTTAACCATGTATGCTGTGATATTCTATTTGAATTACTTGTACTTAATAAATGCCTTCGTATTCGATAAAAAAAGACTTGCGGTATTTATTACTTTAAATACTGGTATTATTGTGTTATGTATCTGGTTTAGAGATTTACTAAATGAAACCTTTTTCCAGAATATCTTTCCAAAATCACCTGATGGAGACGGAGGGCCACCAATAAAACTGTTTATTTATGTTCAGATTATATCGTTTCTAATTCCTTTAATTTTTGCGGTAGCCTTAAAAATTACCGAACGATGGATTAAAACCGAAGCAGAACGTAAAGAGGCTGCTAATATTAAGTTGGCGTCTGAGTTGCAACATTTAAAATATCAGCTGCAACCACATTTCTTTTTCAATTCATTAAATAATATTTATTCGCTGGTAGACATCTCTCCTGATAAGGCAAAATCTACCATTCATAGTTTAAGTAAACTGATGCGCTATTTGTTATATGAAACAAATACAGAGAAAGTGCCTTTACAAAAAGAATTGGATTTTATGGAGAAGTATATTGAATTGATGAAGTTACGACTTTCAGAAAATACCAAGGTGGTCTATGGCTTTCCAATTGCATCGCCAGATGTTACCGTAGCGCCATTGCTTTATATATCTTTAATGGAAAATGCATTTAAACACGGGGTTTCTTCAAATAATGATTGTACTATTGAATTTGAAATGAAAATCAATGCAGAAGAAATAAGTTTTACGTCTAGTAATTACAATTACCCTAAAAACATGGCCGATAAAAGTGGCTCAGGAATAGGATTGGATAACCTAAAAAAACGACTTAACTTACTATATCCAAATAGTCATGAGTATATGCATCAGGTGATTGATAATAAATATGTGGCTAAGTTGAATATAAAGTATTAAGGTTTATGGATAAGATGCAAATTACCTGTATAGTTGTAGATGATGAGCCTATGGCACTAAATTTGGTAGAGAGTTATGTAGAGAAAACTCCTTTTCTTATTTTAAAGCAAAAGTTTAGCAATGCTATAGATGCTATGGAGTATGTAAACAATACGCCTATAGATGTATTGTTCCTAGATATTCAGATGCCCGATTTAACGGGGATTGCTTTTTCTAAAATGTTACCCAAAAGTACTCGGGTTATTTTTACTACAGCATTTGACCAGTATGCTTTAGAAGGATTTAAAGTGGATGCCTTAGATTATCTGTTAAAACCGTTTGATTATGCCGAGTTTCTGAATGCCGCTAGCAAAGCCAAAGAATGGTTTGCTTTATTAAGAAAAACAGAAAATACAAATCCCGTTAGCTCAGGAAAAGAATTCTTATTTGTGAAATCTGAGTATAAGCAATTAAAGATTAAGCTTAATGAGGTGTTGTATTTTGAGGGGCTTAAAGACTATATTAAAATTTGGCTTAAAAATGAGTCAAAGCCTATTTTAACGCTTATGAGTTTAAAGTCGTTAGAGGAGGAGTTACCTGAATCTGATTTTATGAGGGTACACAGGTCTTTTATTGTATCACTAAAAAATATAGATGTGATAGAACGTAGTCAGATTATTATTAATGACCAACGAATTACGGTTTCAGAACAATACAAACCGAAGTTTATGGAGTTTATTAATAGTAATTCGTTATAAATTTTCTAAAACCGTTTAACTTAATTATCGATTACAGCTCGTTATTGTATGCTGCTCTGTTTTGCATAATAGTGTTTATATGTTCTTTAGACCATTTAGCTAGAGCATCTATATGCGGTAGTAAACTAGTGCCTAAAGGGGTAATAGTATATTCAACTTTTGGAGGTATTTCTGCATATACTTTTCTATGTACAAATCCGTCTGCTTCTAACGATTTCAAGGTTACCGAAAGCATTTTCTGAGAAATGTCTCCAATACTTTTGTGTATTTCATTAAAACGTAAAACTTCGTTCTCTTTTAGAACCAAAAGAATTAGTAAAGACCATTTGTCTCCTATCTTATCTAATACATTTCGTACCGGGCATTCTGCTACATTATAAAAATTTATACTTTTTTCCATAACTAATATCTTTAAAATCAATATTACTAACTTTTTAGTAAGTGTTTTACTAATAGGTATGTTCTTGTTTTTCGTTAACTTACCATTTATCTTTGACTTACCAAAAGTAAGTAACTATATTTTATTAATTAAAAAATTGTATTATGATATTAGTAACAGGGGCTAGTGGTAACTTAGGAAAAGCCGTAGCAAACGAATTATTAAACAGAGTTGAAGCTTCTGAAATAGCTGTATTATCTAGGGATGTGAACAAAGTTGAAGATCTTAAAGAAAAGGGAATGACTGTAGTTCAGGGAGATTATGACGACTATGCTTCATTAGTTGCAGCTTTTAAAGGTATAGATAAATTGTATTTTGTTTCTGGTTCTGATATTGCAAGCCGTATGAAACAACATGAAAATGTGGTGAATGCTGCTAAAGAAGCAGGAGTAGGACATGTAGTTTATACAAGTTTTCAAAGAGCTACAGATAAGAAAGATTCTATTATTGGGTTTGTGGGAGAGTCTCATATTACAACAGAAGAATTATTAAAAGCATCTGGTTTAAATTATACCATTTTAAAGCATGCGTTATACTTAGAGGTATTACCATTGTTTTTAGGAGAAAATGTAATTGATAACGGAGCGGTATATCTACCGGCTCAAGATGGTAAAGTGTCTTTTGCATCTAGAGCTGATATGGCAGAAGCAGGGGCTATAATATTAACTACTGATGGACATGAGGGGAAAGTGTATGAGTTTGGAGGCGACGTTTCAGTGGGAATGGCTGAGGTTGCTGAGGGGCTATCTAAGTTGTCTGGTAAAGAAATAGCCTATGTAAGTCCTGAGGTAGAAGAATACAAAGCAACATTAGCCGGATTTGGTGTTCCGCAAGGAGCTATTGATGTAATTGTAGGTTTTAGCTTAGGTATTGCAGCTAATGAGTTTGATGGTTCTACCACTGAACTTAAAGATTTATTAGGTAGAGAACTAATTAGCTTATCAACATTTTTAGAAGCTACTTATAGTTTATAAAATAAATAGTATTGTAAGAAAGAGGCCGGTTGTACCGGTCTCTTTGCTTTTTAGAGCAAATAGGATAAATTTATTTTCTACTAAATAAACTCTTATTTTTGTTAGTTTAAAGTACAGTTAGAATGGATAAAGCCCATTTACTAAATTATTTAATAGATTTTATAACTACTGAAAGATACCAAAAGTTTCAGGAGATACTAGCCAATAGAACAAAGCATTTTACTGTAGCTGTGGAGGATATTTATCAAATGCATAATACCAGTGCGGTAATACGTAGTTGTGATGTGTTTGGTATTCAGGAAGCGTATTTGGTAGAAGAAAAATTTGGAAAGCCATTGGATGAAAATATAGCTATGGGAGCTCAAAAATGGGTTGATTCCTATAGATACCAAAATTCGAATGCGTGTATTGAATCACTTAAGAATAAGGGGTATAAAATAATAGCCACTACGCCACACGATGATTCATGTCTTTTAGAAGCGTTTGATGTTGCTCAGAAAAGTGCTTTTTTCTTTGGGACAGAACGACATGGATTGTCTGATACAGTAATGGAGCAGGCAGACGGGTATTTAAAAATACCTATGGTAGGGTTTACTGAAAGCTTAAATATATCGGTAAGTGTAGCCATTATTCTTCAATCTATTACACAACGTTTACGAGCTTCTGATGTAGCTTGGCAATTGTTGCCAGAGGAATTACTAGACAAGCAAATAGATTGGGCTCAAAAATCCATACGAAGTATTGAGGATGTAATGCAACGTTATGAAATGATAAAAAAGTAAACTCAGTAGAACGTTCACGAAGTATTTACAAGAATTTCGTTTTTATTAAGAGACAAGTCTCAGCGTGTTTATCCCGATTATTTAGTAAAAGGGAGAAAAAATCTCCCTTATGTATTTTAGTTAAAGGCAAAGCAAAAGCCTACTTGCAATAATATGTTTTTAACATTGTCTGTAGCATCTGCACCTTCAAATACGTTAATGATTCCCTGTGAATAGGTGATGTTTAACATAGCAGCATCTGGTTTACCTATTCCAATACCACCTGAAAGGGCAAAATCAAACTCGTTTACCTTAATATCTAATCCGTTATCAGAGAAATAACTTTCAGTACTTATGTTCATTTCATCATCATCTTCTGTGATTTTTAGTTTGGAGTTTACTAAAATTGCAGGTCTTGCTCCTAACAGAATATGAAATTGACCTTCGTTTTTAAATGTAAAACGATAGTATAAAGGAGTAGCTACATAATTTAGCTGATAGGTCATTCCCGGAAAATCATAACTATCTAAGTCAGTTCCTTGCTCACTATACAATACCTCTACCTGAAGATTTGAATGTCCGGTAAGCTTCTGGTTTAGAAATAAACCTCCTCCGTAAGATATTCTTGGTGTATTTTTATAATCACCTATTAGCTCAATCCCTTCAAATTGAGCAAGATTAATGGCGGCCTTTATCCCGAAGGTTGTGGATTGGGCACTGGTTGTAAGTGTTACTAATAGTAACAATACATACAAAAGTTTCATTGTGGTTTTCATCGCTATTATGGGTTAAAAAGTAAAAAGCACTGGCAGCTTTCAGTAGGTTTTAATAATAGAAATTTGGGGTTCATTAAAACAATATATCAATTAGGGGAAGTTGTTATTTTAGTAGTGACAGGAAATAACGGTGTTAAATATAATTTAAAATTTAATAAAAATGAAAAAAAAAGCTGCTTATTCCAAATAAGCAGCTTTTTTGAAGTGTGTTGTGTATTTATTATTTGTTCTCTAACCATTTTCTAGCATTTGTAAATGCTTCTAACCATGGTGAAACCTCATTTTTTCTTTCAGGGTAGTATGCCCAGTTCCATTGGAAAATAGAACGCTCAATGTGTGGCATAGTTACTAAGTGTCTGCCTGTTTTGTCACACATCATAGCAGTGTTGTAATCAGATCCGTTAGGATTTGCAGGATAGCCTTCATAGCCATATTTAGCAACAATATTGTATTGATTTTCACCTTCAGGTAAGTTAAATTTACCTTCACCGTGACTAATCCATACACCCAAAGTAGTCCCTGCCAAGGTAGAAAGCATAACCGAGTTGTTTTCCTGAACCGCAACAGAAGTAAAGTTACTTTCGTGCTTGTGGCTATCGTTATGAATCATTTTACCATGTTCTTTATGCTCAGGGTTAATTAACTCTAACTCCATAAACAACTGGCAACCGTTACAGATACCAACCGAAAGTGTATCTTCTCTTTTAAAGAAATTTTCTAAAGCTGTTTTTGCTTTTTCGTTATACATAAATGCTCCTGCCCAACCTTTAGCAGAACCTAAAACATCTGAGTTACTAAAACCACCAACAGCTCCAATAAACTGAATGTCTTCTAAGGTTTCTCTTCCTGTAATAAGATCCGTCATATGAACATCCTTTACATCAAAACCGGCTAAATACATAGCATGAGCCATTTCACGTTCAGAGTTACTACCTTTTTCACGTATAATAGCTGCTTTTGGTTTCGGTGCACCTGTGTCTATAACCGTTAATTTTCCTGTAAAATGTTCAGGGAATGTATAGGTTAATGGTTGATGCTTGTAGTTGTTAAAACGAGCATTAGCTGTATTGTTAGCTGTTTGCTTCATGTCAAATAAATACGAAGTCTCAAACCAAGTATCTCTTAATTCATTTACGTTGAAATCAAAATTGTCAGTTCCGTTTTTAATGGAGATAGTAGTACCTTCAGTCGGAGTTCCTATGTTGAAGAATTCAATATTTTGTGTTGTAAGAATTGCTTCTATTTCTTCCGAAGCCTGGAATACAATTCCTGAGTTTTCATTAAAGAATGCTTTTACGGTATCAGCTTCACCTAAAGAAGTTAGATCTAGGTTAGCACCCATATTTACATTGGCAAAACACATTTCTAGCAGGGTAGTAATTAAACCACCTGAAGCTACATCGTGCCCGGCTGCTATTTTACCTTCCAAAATTAATTCTTGAATAGTATTAAATATGTTTTTAAAACTAGCAGCGTCTTTTATAGTTGGTGTTTCGGTACCAATTGCATTTACAACTTGTGCAAATGAACTACCGCCTAATTTAAAAGTATCACCAGATAAGTTAATGTAGTAAATGTTTCCGCCATCTTTTTTAAGAACAGGTTCTACAACCTTGGTAATATCAATACAGTTCCCAACCGATGAAATAATCACAGTACCCGGAGCAATTACTTCCTGATCTGGATATTTTTGCTTCATGGAAAGTGAATCTTTTCCGGTAGGAATGTTAATTCCTAGTTCTATAGCAAAGCTTGAACATGCTTCAACAGCGTCGTATAAACGAGCATCTTCACCTTCATTTTTACATGGCCACATCCAGTTAGCACTTAAAGAAATTCCTGCCATTTTATCTTTAACAGGCGCCCAAACCAAGTTGGTCAATGCTTCAGCAATACTATTTCTACTACCAGCAATCGGATCAATAATAGCCGATACAGGTGAATGTCCTATAGAGGTAGCAATACCTTCTTTTCCTTTAAAGTCTAACGCCATTACCCCAACATTGTTTAAAGGTAATTGTAATGGGCCGGCGCATTGTTGTTTAGCTACACGTCCACCTACGCAACGGTCTACTTTGTTTGTTAACCAATCTTTACAAGCAACAGCCTCTATACGTAATAATTGGTTTAAGTAAGTGGGTATTTCGTTGGTAGTATAACTAAGTTCTTTATAAGTACGATTTACTTTGGTATCGTTCATGATGGTTTTAGGAGAGCTGCCAAACATATCTTCTAAAGCAAGATCCATGGGTTTAATACCGGTTTCTTTAGATTCAAAAGTAAAGCGATCGTCTCCGGTAACTTCTCCTACTACATACATAGGGGAGCGCTCTCTGTCGGCAATACGTTTTAGTGTTTCAGTATCTTTTTTACCAATCACCAATCCCATACGTTCCTGAGACTCATTTCCTATGATTTCTTTAGCAGAAAGAGTTGGATCTCCAACAGGTAATTTATCAAGGTTAATGTGTCCTCCGGTATCTTCAACTAATTCAGATAAACAGTTTAAGTGACCACCGGCACCATGATCATGAATAGAAACAATAGAGTTATGATCGCTTTCTACCATACCACGTACCGCATTAGCAGCACGTTTTTGCATTTCAGGGTTCGAACGTTGAACAGCGTTTAACTCAATACCACTGCTAAATTCTCCAGTGTCGGCAGAAGATACAGCAGCACCACCCATTCCAATTCTATAGTTTTCACCACCAAGAATTACAATATCATCTTCTACTTGAGGTGTTTTTTTAATGGCCTGATCTTCTTTTCCGTAACCAATACCTCCGGCTAACATAATAACTTTGTCAAACCCTAATTTTCTGGTATCTTCTTCGTGTTCAAAAGTTAATAGTGATCCGGTAATTAAAGGCTGTCCAAATTTGTTTCCAAAATCAGACGCCCCGTTAGAGGCTTTAATTAAAATGTCAAGAGGTGTTTGGTATAACCATTTACGAGCTGGCATTGCATTTTCCCATGGACGATTTTCGTTTAAACGAGAATATGATGTCATGTAAACTGCTGTACCTGCTAATGGTAACGATCCTTGTCCACCTGCAAGGCGGTCACGTATTTCACCTCCCGATCCTGTAGCAGCACCGTTAAAAGGCTCTACAGTAGTAGGGAAGTTATGTGTTTCAGCTTTTAATGAAAGAACAGAATCAAATTCCTTTTCGTCATAAAAGTCTGGTTTATCTGCTGTTTTAGGAGCAAACTGAACTGCTTTTGGTCCTTTTACAAAGGCTACATTGTCTTTGTAGGCAGATACTATATTGTTCGAATTTAATTCCGATGTCTTTTTTATTAGTTTGAATAATGAAGTAGGTTTTTCTTCTCCATCTATCACAAACGTACCGTTGAATATTTTATGACGGCAGTGCTCGGAGTTTATTTGTGCAAAACCATACACCTCAGAGTCGGTTAAAGTTCTTCCTAGTTTTGTAGCTAACTCATTAAGATATTCAATTTCTTCATCACTAAGCGCTAGTCCTTCGGCTTCATTATAAGCAGCAATATCTTCAATTTTAATAATGTCTTCCGGATTGATATGAATATCGTAAATATCCTGATCCAGTTGCTTATACTTTTGAGAAAGCATTGGGTCGTAGTCTTTAAAATCTTCAGCAATTGCTTCAAATTCTTCAATTCTAACAATTCCTTCAATGGCCATGTTTTGAGTAATCTCTACTGCATTGGTACTCCAAGGAGTAATCATAGCAGCACGAGGCCCAACAAAAAAAGCGTCAACAGACGCTGTCTTTAACATTGGTTGATTCCCAAATAACCATGTAAGTTTATCAATTTCAATCTGTGAAAATTCTTTGTTCGTTTGAACAGCAAATATTTTTTGCGCAGGGTTCCCGAAGAAAACTATCATAAAAAAACAGTTTGTGTTGTTGTTTTTACCAAAATGCAAAAATACTCTTTTTTATGAATATAGAAGCTATTATTTTTTAACGGTATTCTGTTAATAATAGCTTCTAACTCAACTTTTTTGGGGTTGTAACAAAGGTTCTCTGTTTTTTATCATAGTTTACTATTGGTTGTAATGATTGTTACAGAATTATATGGTGATAGTTAGTAAATTTGCTAACCTAAAGATTTTTCAGGTGGTTATGAGCAGCGAAATACCTATTTATAGTATTTGTAATTTAATGAATACTGAAAATTTACCGCAGGATTGTGTAGTGTTAGATTTGCATGATTTTTTAGAGCGTCAAGAGAAATCTGCCTCACCTCATCGCCATTCCTTTTTTCAAGTGTTACTTATTAAAGAAGGGAGCGGAGAACATGTCATCGATTTTCAATCGTTTCCTATAGCAAAAGGAGATTTGTACTTTTTGTCTCCCGGGCAAATTCATAAGTGGGATTTTGATAAAGCTACCGAAGGTATAATTATTAATTTTGACGAGATCTTCTTTAGTTCGTTCTTGGCAAAAAGAGATTATATAAAAGACTTTCTTTTTTTTATAGGAAATGCCAACTATTCGCTCTTTAAGACCAAGGCAGTTGCTAAGAAGGTAACTGCAATTTTCGATAAAATTTATGAAGAATATAGTCATCTTGCTACTAATATTAGTTGGGATTTACTACGAACGTATCTGCTAGAGCTTTTTATGATTTGTGATAAAGAGATGTCGCAAAAAGAACATGAACACTATGACTCTAAACCACAATTTTATCTACTTAAAAATTTTGAGCGTCTTATAGAGGAGCATTACATTCAAAAGAGACTACCTAAAGAGTATGCAGAGATTTTATGTGTAACGCCTAATTATTTAAATGCACTTTGTCAGAAAATAAAAGGTGTCTCCGCAGGTACACTTATTAGAAACAGGCTGTTGTTAGAGAGTAAAAGACTCTTAATTAATTCAGAGTTATCGATATCAGAGATTGCTTATCAGCTTGATTTTAAAGATAATTCATATTTTTCTAGATTCTTTAAAAAGTATGAAGGATTAACACCTGTCGAATTTCAGAAGCGTAAAGAGTTAAACTTTCTTCATAAGTAAACTACTTCAGGGCAAGTTCAGGAAGCATTTAGTAAGCATTACATTTCTATTTCGAGACAAGTTTCGGAGCATTTAATCTCAATTATTAAGTAAAAAGGTACATTATACCCCTAAAAAGGTAAACAATCACCGTATTTATCAACAGTACATTTGTGTTACTATAAAACCAAATAACTGAGAATATGGAGAAAAGTAAGGAAGATGAACTACATGAGCTCGATACGAGTTTTAAACCCTATGGCACAATTGCCTTTATTGTGATTCTTGTTTTTTTTGCCATCATGGTATGGTTCAGCGTCTATAATCTTCAGATAGAACGTCATTTATAATAAGGAGGTATGAATAAATATGAGATTCGGGTTATAGTACTGAGCAGTACTATACTTGGGGTGTTTTTCTTTGCCCTGTTGTTTAATGTTTTTAGCAGAAAAATAGACGTACCCACTTGTATACCATATGATGCTTCTTTTCAAAAAGCAGAGGTACGCAAGGTTGATGACGATTATTATGAAGTGTATGTAACAGCACGTATGTGGAATTATGATCCGGGAGAAATTGTGGTGCCACCAGGGAGTACCGTTGATTTTTATTTAACCTCTGCCGATGTGGTGCATGGGTTTAATATTGAAAGAAAAGGGGTGAATCTTATGGCGGTACCGGGTGCGGTAAATAAAACTACAGTGAAGTTTGATGAGTACGGAGAATACCGAATTGTATGTCATGAGTATTGTGGTGTAGGGCACCAAAATATGATGGGTAAGGTATTGGTAACTAATAGTGCTCTTTAAAATTAAATTATAAAATGGAAAGTAATAAAACATTTAAATATACAATATTAATAGGGTTGTTTGTGCCTATGGTGTTATTCATTTTAGGGGCTTACAACGGAGTAATGCAAACGCTCTACAGAGCAGGGGTGCTGCATGAAGATTCTTTTGGAGGAATCAATTATTATCAGGGATTAACCATGCACGGGGTAATTAATGCCATTATTTTAACTACTTTTTTTGCCGTGATATTTGGACATGTAACCATGGGGCATTACTTAAAAAAGCAACCGCCAAAATGGTCGTACCTTGGGTCTATTATTTTAATGGTCTTTGGTAGCTTGTTAGATGTGGTGTTAATGGCTATGGGGAGAGCACAGGCTTTATATACCTTTTATGCACCGTTAAAAAATTCACCTTTCTTTTATTTAGGGACTTCTTTGTTAATTGTAGGGAGCTGGTTGGCTTTTTTTGGTTGGATTGTCATTTACCGTGAATGGAGACAAGAAAACCCGGATAAGAAAATGCCGATTGCCGTTTTAGGTACGTTTGTAAACTTTACCATGTGGTTTGTAGCAAGTTTACCCGTAGCATATGAGTCACTTGTAATCTTAATGCCGTGGTCTGCCGGATGGATCTCTGATATAAATGTGCCATTAACTAGAATGTTGTTCTGGATGTTTGGGCATCCGTTGGTTTATTTTTGGTTATTACCTGCTTATATAGCATTTTATACTGTATTACCAAAAGTGAGTGGAGGTAAATTGTATTCGGGTAATGCAGCGCGTTTAGCTTTCTTATTATTCCTTATTTTATCTACTCCGGTAGGAGTTCACCACCAGTTTAGTGAGCCTGTTTTAGGGCAAGACACTAAACTATGGGTTACGGTGTTAACCTTTGGAGTTTCTATACCCAGTTTTATGACAGCCTTTACAGTAGGGGCTTCTTTAGAATACGCCGGACGAAAGAATGGTGCTAGAGGTTTGCTTGGATGGATGGGAAGGTTGCCATGGTTTCTTTCTAAAAATTATTTGTTCGGATATTTTATCTGTGGGTTGTTATTATTCATTTTTGGAGGGTTATCAGGTATTGTGAATGCTTCGTATTCACTAAACCAAATGGTACACAATACTGGTTGGGTACCAGGGCATTTTCATATGACAGTTGCCGGACCCGTACTATTAGTCATTTTAGGAATGAGTATTTATATGTACAGCAAAGTGGCTGGTAAGCCTATTAAAATGTTGAGCGTGGTTACTATTGTACCTTATGTATGGATGGTAGGGGTAGCTTTATTATCTCACGGATTAATGGCCGGTGGATTGATGGGGGAGCCAAGACGTACCAATTTAGGGTTGTCCTATACAGACCCGTCAAGCGATATGTTTAATAAGCATTGGGTGCCTACCACAACGGTAACAATGATTGGTGGAATATTAATGGGTACGGCCGCATTACTTTATTTTATAGCCTTCTTTAGCACTGCACTAAGCAAACAAACGGAAGCTTCTGAAATTGTGTTACCAGAATCTGAAGAATTACATGAAGAAAAACGCATAGGGATTCTTCATAATATGAGGCCTTGGATTGCTGTAAGTATTATGCTTACCATGATAACTTATGTACCTTCTTTAATAAATGTGTTTAAGTATAGTAAGCCAGTTGAAAATAAGTTTGATGCTACGAGCCCTGTAAATGAAATGAAAGATGCTACAACAAAAAATGCAGCTACAACTATAATGAATGTGGAAGATGAAAAAGTTAACTAAAAAAACAGGGTTGTTTATAGGGTTGTCCATAGGACTACCAATAGTATTATTTGCTATTTATTTTGGGTACAAACGTTTTATGGCACCTCTACCTTATTTTGGAGAGAATTATACCATTGTTTCGGAAGATACCGATTATAAAGTACCTGACTTTACGTTTATAAATCAGGATAGCTTGCCTGTTTCTAACAGTTTTACTAATGGAAAAATATGGGTTGCTAATTATTTCTATACAAGTTGTCCTAGTATATGTCCTAGAATGATGTCGGGTATTTACGATGTGCAAAAAGCCTTTGAGGAGAATGATGATGTACACTTGGTGTCGTTTACCGTTGATCCTGATTATGACAAACCACATGTTTTAAAAGATTATGCAGAGGTAAGAGGGATAGATACCCATCAATGGCAGTTGGTAACCGGCGGTAAAAAAGAGTTATATCGTTTTGCTAGAAAAGGATTGTATATAGTAGCGACTAGCGGTAATGGGGGGGTTGAAGATTTTATACATAGCGAAAAACTAGTATTAATTGACAGGAACAATCACATACGAGGGTATTATGACGGAACCAGTGAAACGGATATTGCATTTTTAATAGACGACATAAAACGATTGCTTAAAAATTAAAAACTAATGAAAATATATAAATCCCTTACACAATTAATTTTTATTACGCTTTTCATTTTAGCTACTCACTCTATATCCGCTCAGGATGATGCTGTGGCAGGTAAAAAAACGTTTAATACTCGATGTGCAGCTTGCCACAGTGTAGCTAAAAAAATGGTGGGACCAGCATTAAAAAATGTAGATGAGCGACATACAGAAGAGTGGATTATAAACTTTGTACACAGTTCGCAAACAGTTATTAAATTGGGAGATGTAGAAGCTGTACGTTTATTTAAAGAAAACAATCAGGTAGTAATGCCTGATCATCCTGATTTAACTGCTACTGATATAAAAAATGTATTGACTTTTATTAAAGAGGAAAGTACTAAAGTTGGTGCAAAAAAAGAGCTTAAAATAGTAGAAAATTATGAGCCCTATAAAGGAGAAAGTAGTGCTTGGCACAAAATTGTGTATTTAGATGTACCCGGAGATCATAAGCCGGTTACTAAAGATGATACTTTTTTTTGGGGTGTGTTAACCTTTTCTATTCTCATATTTGTTGGTGCTTTACTGTTGTTTGTAAAGATTGGAGATATGGGAGATGTCATTATAGAGATAACTAAGAAGAAGAAACAATAGCTACCACTATTATTTATGATTGTTGAGTGCCGTCATTATGCATTTTGTAAGAGGTTTTAGTTAGGCAATTTTAACTTATTACACATTGTAAATGGCGGCTTTTTTATGTGATAATCAAGAGTAAGATATTTTGAAATTTATCTCAAAATAGTTTTAGGAGAAGGCATAAAAAGAAAAACTCCGGCAAATAAGCCGGAGTTTTTATTTAGATACCTGATATAGTTTTATTCTCTATCACAGGATGTAAATAACCTTATTTAATGGCTAATTTTTTACTTTCTCCATTTGTCATTTTTACAATGTATGTTCCGGTAGAAAGGTTTGGTAATTCTACAGTTTTGCTGTTTTCAAAACTTAGTACCATTCTACCTGTCATATCATAAATGCTTCCTGAAACTTCTTGAGTAAAATGAAGTATTTCATTTCCGTTAGAAGGGTTAGGATACATAAAGAAATTATTGTTTGTAAAGTTATCTGTACTATAAGTATCGTTGTCAATAGTATATACACTTACAGTAGCACTTACTTCATTAGAAATAACAATTAAACCAGTACCAGTAGGGCTGTCTTGTGCAGCAATATAAACGATTCCTTCTGGGGCTAAATCACCACCTTCGTCAGGTCCAAGATCTCTATGGTTTTTATAAGAAACAAATTCAGGAGCAGCAGGATTGGTTACATTGTATGTCATAATGCCCCCTACACGTTCTAAGGTAATAAACGCATAAATTTGTCCGTTAATCTCTGCAGTAGTAACCCCTTCAGGTTCTGGCCCTTTATCATCAGAACGGTTTTTGAAGTTGTTATTGCTATTACTAGCATTAAATAAAACACCGTAAGTTGGGTCATCAGCAGTATAACGTTCAAAATCGTCACCAGAGTCAAACTCCATAGTACCTGTATCACCATTCCAAATACTAAACGAACGACCACCAAATACATAGATTTCATCATAATCACCATCACCATCGGTATCTCCGTTAGCAAGGGTTGTTTTTAATCTACCTAAGTTGGTGTCCATTTTTAACAATTCAGCTTCAGGGAAAGTAGTAGGGTCAAGCATATAATCACTATCCCCAATACGAGTTTCTTCCTCATAACCATTGTATTCACGCGAATCTCCTTCGTTAGCTGTAATAAGGTAGGTAACTCCGTTTACTTCGTAACTTGCAATAGCGTCTGGCATATACATACCTTTTACGTTCCAGTTCCCCATATAAATAAAATCGGTATCGTTAGATACGTCCATGGTATTTTCAGGTAAAGTATAATCTTTATATCCTAGGGGTACTAAATACGTAATACTATTAGTAGTTAAGTCAACTACTGCAGCAGCATTGTTTTCTTGTAAGGTAACATAAGCTGTTTGGCTATCGCTAGAATATGCAATGTATTCAGGTTCTAAATCTTCAGAAACCGAAGCGTTAGGACCAAAAATACGAATCCCTGATGTTGTTAAAGCTGCCTGCATAGAATCGAAGTTATTAAAGTTGATGTTGGTAACATCACTTTGTGTAATGTTTCCTAAACCACCGGTTACATCAATTACAGAAATACTACCTTCTGGATCAATAGTGTAATCATCATTAGGTTGTCCTTCGTTAGCAGTAAGTACCTTTGTGCCATCAGGTGTAAAAGATACATTATCAGGTAAATTACCAACGGTTACAGTAGAAATGTTAGCTCCGTTTGTATCCATAAATACTAGCACTCCGTCAGCAGTAGCACCGTTAGAAATAGCAGCAGCAACAATACCATTGTGTACAGCTAAACTTGTAGCGCCATCGGTACCATATGAAGAAAGATCAATAGAGCTAATAGTTGAAATGTTATTGATGTCAGAAAAATCTAAAATCTCTACTTTAGTTTGTGTAGAGTTCATAACAAACAAACGTTGAGTAGTAGGGTCGTATGAAGAAATTTCAGCAGATCCGTTTGCATCTACCGTATAACTTGTAGCATAGTTAATAGTTAAGCTAGGCGTAGTAGGGTAATATAAAGAAGTGTCATTATCTAAAATATAAACACCAGCATACTTATCATCTCCTAAAGTAGCATTTACCGGGTTGCTTAAACCAAACATAATAGCCTCATCTGCTTCTACATCTGTATCATCTGTAATAGTAACATCTACAGTAGCAGTAGTATTACCAGCTAAAATTGTTACGATTTGATCTGTAAAGGCATAATCTGTTCCTGGAACTGCAGAATCAGAACCCCCTAAAAAGCTTACGTTAACAGTAACATCTGAAGAAGCAGTACTAGAAAGCGCAATAGTTAATTGTGCTGTTCCACCATCTTCATTAATCGGGTATGTTAATTCGTCAAATGCAATTTGTGGAACTACGTTTGTAACTGCCGTAAACGATCCAGGAGAAGCGAATACATCTTCTCCTAAAGATTGCCCAACTAAATTAGTAGCTGGAGACCAGTTAGTACCATCATTTATAGTACCTGCAGGATTTAATAATTCTAAAGAAGGACCATCACCATCTGCAGTAGTAGGCCATGGAGAATCGTCAGAATACTCAACAGTGAAAATTATAGTACTATCAGAGTTTAAAATTTCTAATACTTCACCACCATTACCAAGTGCATTAGAAATACCTTGTGGCATGTCTAAAAATGTAACACCGTAAAAAGCATCGGCAGTAGCTTTGTCTGTAGCTAATAAAACAATAGCGTCTGCGGCTAAATCCATTTGAGGGAAGGTAAACACAAAGTTAGACTCGTCTTTAACCATAATACCTCCTAAAGCAATAGTACTACCAGAGTTGTTGTAGATTTCAAGAAACTCTAATGCATCAGAATCGTCAGAAGGTGCATTGTACATAATCTCGGTAATAATAAGACCTGTAGTTGTGGTATTATAAAATAAATCATCACTAGTATAGGTGGTCATTACGTTAGGAACAGCATCTTCTACGTTACTTACAGTAAGTGTGTAAGCAGTTCCGCTAGTTAATCCACTATGAGTAATAGTAGCAGTATAAGTACCAGCATCATAGGTAACTCCTGTAACGGTAACACTATTATTAATAGCGTAGTTGGCTATAGTCTCAGCAGTAGCAGTTGTAACATCTTCAGAAAAAGAAACCGTAATCGTTGTTTGGCTAGTAACCATTACACTGGCAACTTGCGGAGTTGTAGTGTCTGTAGAAGAAATCACAAAAGCAGTAGTGTTAAAAGGAAGATCTGGCGTTGTACCATCGTTGCTTTGGTCTCCGCTATCATCTTGCATATCCATATTGATAAGGTTGTTAATAGCTAATTGGTAACCACTAACATCTAAACCAGTTCTTGGACCGTTGTATTCTGCAATATCAGTACCACTAGTTAAGGTTAAGGCGTTAGTACCTTCTGTTAAACCAGTATTACTTAAATCTCCATATCCGGCAGAAGAGTTTGCAACCGCACAAATAAATCCGGTTGGTACACGTGGTTGTGCCACGGTAGCATGGTATGCAAAAATAGCCTCAGAAGAACCAGAAATTCCTCCAGGAGAACCATTAATGGTACCATAACTAGAAGCCGTATTTGAGCCTGTTAACTCAGTAAATGTAATTACAGTTCCGGCAGGAATTACAGCATTTCCTGAATCCCAATAAAAATCATTTTCATCGGTACCAAAATTACTTCCATTCCATTCAGAATCACAGAAGAAAATTAGTGTATTTGCAGGGATGTCTACAAAAGTAACTATCGCAAAATCATCGTCAGCGTCGGCATTAAAACCAACAAAAGACATGTCTCCCGGAGATAATTGCGCAAAGGCAACTACCGTAGATAAACATGTTAAAATAGAAAGTAGTATTTTTTTCATAAAAATTTAGATTAATTTTTACGAAAGTAGTATTCGGATATATGCTGAAAATTAGCATAGTTTTATGCTAATGTTAAGAAAGTGCTAGTTTATTTGCTTATATGATAATTACTTAATGTAAAATTTACAAATTAACAATCGGATAGGAGTACCGCAACCGCGAGGCCACCTTCAGAGGTTTCTTTGTATTTGGTATTCATGTCTTTAGCAGTTTCCCACATGGTGTTTACTACTTTGTCTAATGGAACTTTTACATTTTCAGGATTGGTGTCTACCGCCATTTCTGCTGCATTAATAGCTTTAATAGCTCCCATGGCATTTCGTTCTATACAAGGCACTTGTACCAATCCACCAATAGGGTCGCAGGTTAGGCCTAAATGATGTTCCATAGCAATCTCTGCGGCAATGAGTACTTGTTCATGAGAACCGCCTAATAATTCGGTAAGTGCTCCTGCAGCCATGGCTGAGGAAACTCCAATCTCTGCCTGGCAACCGCCCATAGCAGCACTAATGGTAGCCCCTTTTTTAAAGATACTTCCAATTTCAGCAGCTACCATTAAAAATCGTTTTATCTGAGAAAAGTCTGCCTTATGGTCTTCAATGGTTAGGTAATACATAAGTACTGCTGGTATTACTCCCGCACTACCATTGGTAGGAGCTGTCACTACTCTACCCAACGAGGCATTTACTTCATTAACAGATAACGCAAAACAGCTTACCCATTTTAAAATTTGTCTGAATTTAACTTCGGTTTTACGAATGGCAGCTAACCATTCTTGTGGAGTACTGTATGGTGTATCACCAATAAGGTTTTTATGAGTATCATACGCACGCCTTCTCACGTTAAGTCCGCCTGGTAATCTGCCCTCGGTATGGCACCCGGTATACATACATTCTAACATTACATTCCAAATACGTTGTAATCCTTCATCTATTTCTTCCGGGGTTCTTAAAGAACATTCATTTTCCCAAACTAATGACGAGATATTCAACCCGTTTTCTGCGCACGCCTTTAAAAGTTCATTACCATTATGAACAGGATAGGGAAATGTTTTAAAAATAGCTTTGTTTTCTTTAGCGTGTACGCGTTCTTCTTTTACCACAAAACCACCACCTATAGAATAGTATGTTTCTTCATTGATACTACCATCATTTAGTATTGCCTGAAATCTAATACCATTTGAGTGAAAGGGTAAAAATTCTCGGTGAAATAGAATGTCAGATTCTGGCTGAAATGGAATAGCATGTGTACTTCCTAATGATAATGTTCTGAATGTTTGTATGCTTTGTACAATTAATTCAATATCGGAGATTGGCATGGTTTCCGGATCTTGCCCCGATAACCCTAAGAGTACAGCAGTGTCCGTTGCGTGTCCTTTTCCCGTTAATGAGAGAGAACCGTATAAATGTACTTGTATGCTGGTAACATTTTGAAAACAATTTTGTTGTTTCAATTCTTCTAACCAACGTTCGGCGGCGCGCCATGGACCTAAAGTATGAGAACTGGAAGGACCAATTCCTATCTTAAGCATGTCGAAAACACTAATACACTCCATACAAGTTACGCTAACTTAATTTGGCTGTAAAGATACATTTTGTTTGCAACTAACAAGGTTATAAAAAGGTTAGGGCAGGCAGAATTTTGTCATAAAATAAAAAGAAATTTTATTTATATTGAAGCATTAGTTTATAGTATGAGATACTCAATGTTTGTAATTGCATTATTGATTTTAGTTTTTGGTAGTTTCTCTTGTACTAGTGAAAAACCAAAACAGCAAGTGGTAGAAAAGTTTACACCTATACAAGACCATTATGATACCCTAAAGTTTACGAATGGTTTTGATTATCCTGTAGGCAAGCCCAATGCTAAGGGATATTACAATGCACAAAAGTTTGGAGAAAACAATCATTTGGGAGACGACTGGAATGGGGTGCGTGGTGGTAACTCTGATTTAGGGGATCCTGTATACGTTATAACTAATGGGTATGTAACCTTTGCTGAAAATATTGGTGGTGGTTGGGGTAATGTAATTCGCGTAACGCATTATATAGATTCAATATATCAGGTAGAGTCATTGTATGCTCATTGCGATACTATTTTAGTGAAAAGAGGAATGTATGTTGGTAAAGGAACTCAGATTGGAACCATAGGCTCTAATAACGGAATGTACCCTGCACATTTACATTTTGAAATTAGAGATAAAGTGGGGATGGATATAGGAGGTGGCTATGCGGTGAATACCGAAGGTTATGTTGATCCTACAAAATTTATAAAGTTAAATAGAGAGTGAAAGTGTTTTAATCTTTAGAATAAAATGTATCTTACATGACGTGAAAGTCAGTGTTTTATATGTTTTTGTATTTTCCCTTTTCCAATTTGGGATAGGACAGGAATTAGCTGTTTCTGTATACGATTCAGAAACAAAAATGCCGCTTCAACACGTGGTTATTAGTGCTAGTGATTCTAAAATAATCGGTCAGACCAATAAAAGGGGGGTAGCTATATTAGCTAGGTCTATGGTCACAGATACTGTAGCAATCCGATTTACACATTCGGAATATAATATGGGAGTACTATCTTATGAACATTTAGTAGCACATCAGGAAATTTATATGGTAAAGAAACCTGAAGAATTAGATAAAGTAGTATTATATGATAAGAAAAAACGTCATAGTCGCATAAAATTTGAGAAGTTAAAGCCACTAAAGTCGGGGGTGTACGGTTTTGGTGCTGTCTTGGTGGGAGATAAAATTTATATTGAAGGTGGAGATTTGTCTGTATACAATGAGGATATACCTATAGATCAATATGTAGATTTGACCAGTCTTGATATATCGGATGGAGGTGCTTCTTATAATACAGTTGCGGGAATGATTTCGGATCGTTTGAAAGATGAAATTAATTATAAAGGATATAACTCTAAAATGTATGTTTATGATATATACCTAAATACTTGGCAAACGATTGATCTTGATTTTAGAGAAAGGGCATATCATGAAATGGTTAACTATAAAGACAATATTTATATTCTTGGGGGAAAAAGTTTGTCGTATAATGGTAAAAAGGAATATTTAGATAATGTGATAGAGGTCTATAATCGTAAAAAAGATACAGTTTACTTAGATTATACCAATCCTCATCAGGCTGTTAATTTTATTGTTGTACCATACAAGGAAACCTTTGTTTGTATGGGAGGAGAAGTGAAAAAGGATAAATTAGGTATTCATTATACAAATGCGGTTCATCTCTTCGACTTAATTAATGGATATTGGTACGAGTCTGAAGATATGCCTGAAGCTGAGAATATACGAGGTGTTCTAATTGATGGTAAGGTATATACCATTAGCAAAATAAAAGATAGACAACGGAGTGAAATCCGTAGTTTTGATTTAGCAACAAAGGAGTGGAAAAAGGAAGGTGAATTTTTAGATTTTTTAGAATTACCAGCAATAGCGGTTAACGAGGATATTATTTATTTTTTTGAAAATGGATTGATGTATTCTTTTGATGTTCATGTAAAAGAATTAAAAAAGTATAGGATAAACTTAGAGCTTTATGGGAGTAGAATGTTTTGTTACAAAGATAGGCTCTATATTATTGGAGGAAGATATACTTCTAAAGGGGCTCAAAAAGTTTCAAATGATTTGTATAGTATTAGTCTCAATGAGTTTGCGAACACAGTGGTGATAAATACAGTTATTTTCTTTTATTAATAAAAATAGCTTGAATTCTCTAATTTTTGACCATTATCTTATTTCAATACGAGACATACCAAACAAAAAAAGGAAGCCAATCGACTTCCTTTTCTATTTTATATGTAAGTGTTTAGCTTATGCTAAAACCTCTTTTACTTTATCAGCAGCTTCCTGGAACATTACAGCAGAGTGTACTGCTAAACCAGAATTGTCAATCAATTCTTTAGCGATTTCTGCGTTGGTACCTTGTAAACGTACAATAATAGGCACTTTAATAGCGTCTCCCATGTTTTTGTAAGCATCTACAACCCCTTGAGCAACACGGTCACAACGTACAATACCACCAAAAATATTGATAAGGATAGCCTTAACGTTTTCGTCTTTTAAGATAATTCTAAACGCTTCTTCAACACGTTTAGCATCTGCTGTACCTCCTACGTCTAAGAAGTTAGCTGGTTCACCACCTGCTTGTTTAATTAAATCCATAGTCGCCATTGCAAGTCCGGCACCATTTACCATACACCCAACGTTACCGTCAAGATCCACATAGTTAAGTCCAACTGCTTTTGCTTCTACTTCAATAGGATTTTCCTCAGTAACATCACGCATTTCAGCAATGTCTTTATGACGGTAAAGTGCGTTATCATCAATAACCACTTTAGCATCTACAGCTAAAATTTTATCGTCAGAAGTTTTTAATACCGGGTTAATTTCAAATAAAGAAGAGTCAGACTTCACATAAGCAGTATATAAAGCACTTACGAATTTCACCATTTCTTTAAATGAAGTACCGCTTAAACCTAAGTTAAAAGCAATTCTACGCGCCTGAAAACCTTGTAATCCAACAGCAGGATCAATTTCTTCTGTAAAGATTAAATGTGGAGTTTTCTCAGCCACTTCTTCAATATCCATACCACCTTCGGTAGAATACATAATCATATTTCTTCCGGCACCTCTATTTAATAAAACAGACATATAGAACTCAGAAGTTTCGCTATCACCAGGATAATATACATCTTCTGCTACCAATACCTTTCTCACGTGCTTTCCTTCTGGCGGAGTCTGTGGTGTAACTAAGTCCATTCCAATAATTTGACCTGCTATTTCTTCAACTTCCTGAAGATTTTTAGCAAGCTTAACTCCTCCACCTTTTCCACGTCCTCCGGCATGTACCTGAGCTTTAATTACGTGCCATCCCGTTCCGGTTTCGGCTGTTAATTCTTTTGCTGCTGCAACGGCTTCTGTAGCATTATTAGCTACGATACCACGCTGAACGCGTACCCCGTAAGAAGCTAGTATTTCTTTACCTTGATACTCATGTAAATTCATCTGAAGCTATTTTAAAAGTATTGTATTATAAGATTATTTTTTATAAACGTTACTTACAAAAATAGAAAACTGATTGAGACTACACTAACTTAATGAAAAAATTATGGTAAATATTTATACCTAAAATGTTTAAATAGTATTTGAGTTGTTTTAAATGATGGTAGTTTTAATACTGTGGTATTTGTTTTTCTACAACGATATATATAATCACCTAAGTTGTTTCGGTGTCTTTTTAGTACCTCATTGATAGTTCCTGTTTCTATGTATAGTTCTAGCATGAGTAATTCTTTGTTAACTTCTTCACGATTGGCAAGCGAAGAGAAAGAAGAAATACTGTGCCTGATATATGTATCAAAATATAGTTCGGGAGTAGCGGTAAAAATTACCATCTTTCCTTTTGGCTTTATAATAAGAGATAATTTGGTACACGCTTTTTGTGAATCATTCCAGGGATGAATGATTCGTATTGCAATAATTCCGTCTACACTATTTTCGGGTAAGTTTGTTTTTTCTGCAGTTCCTAACTGCCATATAATATTGGTGTTTTCTGCTTCGCTTTCTCAATCATCAAGAAAGAGGGATCAACACCAATCAACTGAAGACTTTTTTATAAAGTGCAATAGTATAATTCACTGTTCCGCAACCAATGTCAAGATACGTGCCTTCTTTTTTAGGTTTTAGTAAGTGAACTAAAAATGGGACGGCTTTTCGTGTTTCGTTGTAATTAGCGCCAATTTTATTATAGGTTATTTTCGTATGCTTTTTATAAATTCACTTGATCATAAATATACTTATTCTGTTTCTTAAAAGTGTATTTTATTTGTCTATGTAAAAGAAATTTTAGTATACTTATCGTTTTATATGATACTATACTGCTATGGATGAAAAGCCCAGAATTACAAGGTTAACTGCTATTGTTACCGATTTACAATCACAGTGTATTACTACTGCTAAAAGCTTGGCTATTAAATATGGGGTTAGTGTTCGAACTATATATAGGGATATACGTACTTTGGAAAATTCGGGTATTCCTATAATTACCGAAGAAGGGAAAGGATATAGTTTAATGGAAGGCTATAAATTACCACCGGTAATGTTTACTGAAGATGAGGCAAATGCGCTTATAACCGTTGCACAAATGATAGAACACAATAGTGATGTGTCGTTGATTGAAAACTATAATAATGCGATTACAAAAATAAAATCGGTATTACAGTATTCACAAAAAGAGAAAACAGATTTACTGTCGGATAGAATTTGGGTTAGGAATAATGCATCAGCTAATAACCCAGCAAAGTACCTAATTACCATACAAGCGGCATTAACTAACTTTCAGTTATTAGATATTGCCTATAACTCTTTAGAAAACAATTTTACGCACCGTATAGTGGAACCTTTTGCTATTTATAGCACTCAGGGGAATTGGCTACTTATTGCTTTTTGCAGGTTACGTAATGAATTCAGAACTTTTCGAATAGATTTAATTCAGCAACTATCGGTTTTGAATGATAGATTTGAACCGCATAAAATGACTATGCAAGAATATTTTAACATTTGTAAAGAAAAATATATGAAAACCCATGACATACCCTTGTCATAACCCTGTTTTACTTTTGCATTACTAATAACTTAAAATCAAAATTTTATGGAAAATGTAGCCATGCAACCAGTAAAAATTATAGGGTTAAAAATAAGAACGTCTAACGACTCTGGTAAAGCCGATATCGATATTCCTGCTCTTTGGAATAAATTTATGGGGAAAAGTATAGCGGAGAGAATACCTAATAGAATTGATGACGAAATAGTGGCAGTATATACCAATTATGAAAGTGATTATACAAAACCGTATGATATGATTATTGGTTGCAGAGTAGGAATGTTGGACACTATTCCTGAAGGAATGGTGGGGCGGTCTTTTGATGCGGGTAATTTTACCAAATTTACAGCCAAAGGAGATTTAACCAAAGATGCTGTAATAAATACCTGGATGCAGATTTGGAAAACACCTCTTGAGAGAAGCTATCTAGCAGATTTTGAAGTGTACGGTGAAAAAGCACAAAATCCATACGATGGCGAAGCTGAAATTTTTGTAGGGGTGAAATAAAAATAGTTGGGGTTAATAACAGTATAAACCGTATCTTACCATTACATCTATTGGTTATTTTTAATAACTAATTTCAGTAACTGTTAAGGTACGGTTTATTTTAATCTTTATTTTTAGCTGGGTTTAAGATACTTCTTTTAACGATTTCATATCAATTACAAAGCGGTATTTTACATCGGCTTTTACCACACGATCCCATGCTTCATTGATGTTTTGAATGGTAATCATTTCAACATCGGAAACCACATTGTGTTCTCCACAGAAATCTAACATTTCTTGTGTTTCAGGGATACCACCAATTAACGAACCTGCAATGTTTTTACGTTTTCTTACCAATCCTCCACCATGTACATTAGGTAGGGGTTCTATGGCACCAACCAATACCATGGTTTTATCACGCTTCAATAAATTTACATAAGGATTCACATCATGACTTACCGGAACGGTGTTTAATAAAAAGTCAAAACTATCTGCATGTTTTTTCATAGCCTTAGGGTCGGTCGATAATAAAATTTCATCGGCACCCAACGCTTTAGCATCGGCAGCTTTACTAGCTGATCTGGTAATCATGACCACGTGGCAGCCCATTGCATGAGCAAATTTAATGCCCATATGTCCTAAACCGCCCAAGCCAATAACTCCTACTTTATCTCCTCTTTGGATATTCCAGTGACGCAGAGGTGACCAAGTAGTAATACCTGCACAAAGTAATGGAGCTACCTTAGCAGCATCTAAATTTTCAGGAATAGTTAATACAAAGGCCTCGTCTACTATAATGCTTTCAGAATACCCTCCAAAAGTATGTCCGCCCAAATGCTTGTCTATACTACCATAGGTATAGGTAGCACCATTCTCACAATACTGTTCTAGTCCTTCCTTACAAGAGGTACATTCTCTACAAGAGTCAACCATACAACCAACACCTACAAGGTCACCTACTTTAAATTTAGTTACCTCTTTTCCAGTTTCCAGCACCTTACCTATAATTTCATGTCCGGGAACTACAGGGTATTTAGCAGGACCCCATTCACTTCTAGCGGTATGGATGTCGCTATGACAAACACCACAGTATAAAATATCAATCTTTACATCGGTACCTAAAACATCTCTTCTGTCAATACTTAATAAATCTAATTCAGATGTGGAGCTTTGCGCACCATACGCTTTAACTGTATCCATTTTTTTAGTGTTTTATTTAATCTTTTTTCAATGCTTTTTTTACCTGTGGTACTACTTTAGTACCATATAATTCAATAGCCTTCATAAGGTCTTTATGATTAGGTCCTCCTACATCTATATGAGCTACCCAACGCGTAAGTCCGAACATTTCAATGGTATTTATAATTTTATCGGCTACCATATCAGACTCACCCATGTACAAAGCACCTTCCGGACTCATGCCTCCTAAAAACTGCATTTGCGAATACGGAGACCAACCACGTTGTCTTCCAATACGGTTCATTTGGGCAGCATAATAAGGGAAATAGTTTTCTGTTAAATTATCCTTGTTTTCTACTACAAAAGCATGTGAGTGTACTCCAATTTGCATTTTACTTATATCATGCCCATACTTTTCATACTGTTCTTTGTAGAACTCTATAAGTGGAGTAAACTGTTTTGGTGATCCACCAATAATAGCAAAAATGATTGGTACACCTAAACGTGCAGCACGGTATACAGACTCTGGTGTGCCTCCAACAGCGATCCATACATTTAGAGGTTGCTCGGGTCTTGGATAAATGGTTTGTGCATTTAATGCCGTACGGAATTTACCGCGCCAACTTATCACTTCTTTATCTCTTAATTGTAGCAATAAGTTAAGCTTTTCTTCAAAAAGCTCATTATAATCATTAAGATTTTGACCGAATATAGGGAACGACTCTGTAAAACTTCCACGGCCAGCAATAAGTTCAGCTCGTCCGTTTGATAATAAGTCTAACGTAGTATAATCTTGAAATGCTTTTACCGGATCTGCAGAGCTTAACACGGTTACACCACTGGCTAACTTAATGTTTTTAGTAACAGTTGACAAAGCAGATAATACAATCTCGGGAGTAGAAACCGAATAATCTGGTCTGTGATGCTCACCTAATACAAAGCTATCAATACCTAACTCATCGGCTAGTTTTACTTGTTCTATCATTTGGCTTAATCTTTCCTTTGCCGACTGAAATTTTCCTTCAGCATTGTTATAGGTAAGATCTCCAAACATTCCAATTCCTAATTCCATCTTTTGAATTTTGGTTTAATTTACGGGTAATTTTTAGTGGGGTTATGTTAATTTACAGTATTTTTTACTCAAGATAAAGATTTTCCCCATTTTTTTATTCAATCATTTTTATGTGTTTGGGGTACTGCTTAGGTTGTCTTTAGTTGTTTGATATTAATAGCTACATATCCTTCAGAGATGTTCAGAAAGTCTAAGATAACTTTATTTTCTGGTAAATTAAGAACCAGAACCAAGTTCAATTGGGTATTTGCCTAATCTTAAAGCATGAGAACTTAGCAAAATATTTTTGCAGTATGATACCGCAGTTTAAGCAACTAGGATCCTTACTTTTATCTCTTGCGATCACAATAAAGGTAAGAGAGCCATAAAATATTGTATCCAAGCCTTCTCCAGTGGGCTACATCTGTTTAAAATTCTTTCCCTACAGCATATTTTAAGAAACGATTATTTATCGCGTTTAGCAATTCTTTGTGCAGAATAACTTTCGTACTTCCTGAGGTTACTTGTTTAAAGTACTCGTAGCAAAAATAGCCCAAATTCTCTTGTTTTGACGGGTACCTAAAGAGGAGGTAAGCTTTACAGACAAAAGCTATTTACACAAATTTATAAAAGGTTATGACGTAAAATATTTTACAGCATTCAAAGCATTTTTCATTTAAAAAATGGTTAAGATGTCTTTGGTGTTGTATGTTTTTTGTTCTCCTGTTTGCATATTTTTACAAATAAATGTGTCGTCTGTTAACTCTTGAGAACCAATAGTAATCACAAACGGTACATTTCGTTTATTGGCATACTTAAATTGTTTTGCCGGCTTGGCAGCCTCCGGATACATATCTACTTTGTATCCTGCTGTACGCAATTGTTGTACAAGTTTAAACGAAGCTAACGCCTCTTTTTCTCCAAAGTTTATGAATAATACATCAATAGTATCATTAACAGCTTCAGGGAATAGGTTTAATTGTTCTAATACAATAGCAATGCGGTCTAAACCAAACGAAATACCAACACCACTTTTATCCTTAAGACCAAAAATACCAGTAAGGTCATCATAACGGCCACCACCACCAATAGAGCCTAAATCAATTTCTTTAGGAGCAGCCACTTCAAAAATAGCACCTGTGTAGTAGTTAAGTCCACGGGCTAAGGTAACATCTATAGTAAGCGTGGCTTTTTGTAAGCCTAAGGTTTCAATAGTATTTATAATAAAAGCCAATTCTTCAACTCCTTTTAATCCGGTTTCGGAAGTAGCCAGCATATCTTTTAATTGAGACAGTTTTTCGGTATTACTTCCGGTAAAACTGAATAAAGGTTGCACTTTGGTAATGGCTTCCTCGGTAATACCTTTACTTAGCATTTCTTTTTTAACTCCTTCCTCACCAATTTTATCTAGTTTGTCAAGAGCTACGGTAAAGTCAATTAGTTTATCTTGAGCACCAATTACTTCCGCAATCCCCGAAAGTATTTTTCGGTTATTCATTTTAATGGTCACCGCTACATCTAAGTCTGTAAACACAGCATCGTATAGTTGAACAAATTCAACTTCTTGCCATAATGAGGTAGAACCAACCACATCGGCATCGCATTGGTAAAACTCTCTATAACGACCATTTTGAGGCTTATCTGCTCTCCATACAGGTTGTATTTGGTAACGTTTAAACGGAAAGGTAATATCGTTCTGGTTCATTACCACATAACGTGCAAAAGGAACAGTAAGATCGTAACGTAACGCTTTCTCAGAGATTTGAGTAGCTATTTTTAGTGAATTTTTAGCCTGTAAATCTTCTTCATTTGTTTTGTTAAGAAAATCTCCTGAGTTTAAAATTTTAAAAATTAAACGGTCTCCTTCATCTCCATATTTTCCCATTAGAGTTTCAGAGTTCTCAAAAGAAGGTGTTTCAATAGGTTGAAAACCAAAAGTTTGGAAATGTTTTTTGACTGTATCAAAAATATAATTCCTTTTTGCTAGTTCTACTGGAGAAAAATCTCTGGTTCCTCTTGCTATGCCTGGTTTTTTTGCCATTGTTTTGTTTAATTTTTTTGAGACTGCAAATATAAGTAAGATATTAACAGAACCGAAATTAATTGAATAACGGTTTCTTTTTATAACTAGAAGGGTCTACCAAGCGCTCTTTACGCTCTCCAGAATCTATAGTGTGTTGTCTGTCATCATCTACCTTAGCTTTTTCTTGTTGTTGCAATTCTTCTTTTTCAATTTGGTTTAACTCTTTTTTCAATTTGAGTTCACGTGCATCTGTTTGTTCTTTTTCTACCGTAGGTTTTTTAGTAGTTTCTTCTTTAAATGCAACTTGTTTTATAATAAAGAATCCTAAAAGTAAAATGTTTAGTACAATTAATACCTTAGGCAGGTTTTTCTTAAACGTTGTCTTAGATAGTTTTAATAAAACAAAAGAAAATAGGAGGGCTACAACAGAAATTATTAGAGATAAGTTACCCTGAGGATAGAAAATAGTTCCAATACAAAAAAAGGTAAGTAACACTGTACCAATACTAAAAAATCTTCTCATAAGTGTTTTGTATGTATATTATATACTCGATATGTCGAGTTTTTAGGGTGGTAAAAATAGGTGTTTTTTAATGGAATGTAAAGGTGATGAAAATGTTGTAAATTAAATATAGAAAGCGATGCTGCAGGTGACTGCTAATTTTGTTTTATTTTAGCAAAAAATATGTTTTATGAAGGTTACAATTCTTACTCCTATGGAGGTAGAAAAGGAAAAGGTACTCACGGCTCTTGAAGTTTTGAAGCCAACAAAGCATGAATATACTATTGTTGTTACAGGTATTGGAAGAGAGCATATGGCCAAAGCAATGATGAATCTTATGGAAAGAGATGTAACGGTTCTTATGGGATTTACCGCTGTAGTGGGACAAGCTCAAGTGCTACCAGAAAGCTTACAGTTAGGAATGCCTGTGGAAATTACGGCTTCGTTACTTTATGGTTATGAAGGTCAACTTTTTGAGAATGGTAGTATAAAAGTAGAGAGATCTAAAACCAATTTACCTTGCTTACTTTCATTAACATCTGATAAATTTGTTAAAACTACCGATATTACCATTGGTACCATGGTAAATATGGAAGATTATACCTTTATGCATTTAAAAGAGGAGCAGGATTTTATTATCCGGATTGTATCTGACTTTTTACCGCATTTAAAACCAATCGACTTTTTTAAGGAGATAGAGGTTATTGATTTTACGAAGGCGTTGGAAGCTATTGAGAATTATTAGAAAAAAGTATTGTTGTGTCTGAACCGAAAAGAATAAATAAATATTTAAGTGAGATTGGTTACTGTTCGAGAAGAGCTGCCGATAAGTTGATAGAGCAGGGGCGTGTGACCATCAATGGTAAGGTACCCGAGATGGGAACCAAAGTGTTACCTACCGATATTGTGAGTGTAGATGGTAAAAAAGTACAAAATACCAAAGAGGAGTTTGTATACTTAGCTTTTAATAAGCCGGTTGGGATTGTTTGTACTACCGATACCCGCGTAGAGAAAGATAATATTATTGATTATATCAATTATCCGAAACGTATATTCCCAATTGGGCGTTTGGATAAGCCTAGTGAGGGACTTATTTTTTTAACGGATGATGGAGATATCGTAAATAAGATTTTACGTGCCAGAAACAATCACGAAAAGGAATATTTAGTAACGGTAGATAAACCTGTTACCGATGATTTTATTAGACGTATGGGCGGAGGTATCCCTATTTTAGGAAGGGTAACCCGTAAATGTACCGTAGAGAAAATTAGCAATTATCAGTTTAGAATTGTACTAACACAAGGACTCAACCGCCAAATTAGACGTATGTGTGAGTACTTAAATTATAATGTGAAGCAACTAAAACGCATTCGGATTATGAATGTACATTTAGATGTACCAGTGGGGAAATATAGAAACCTAACAGAAAAAGAATTTAAAGAGTTGAATAGATTGATCTCCGATTCCAGAAAAACACATAAATAATGCTGAATTTTAAATACTTCCTGTTTTTAGAGGAAGTTGAGCACTAGAAAACAAAAACCGTAGTATATATTAAAGAGGCTGTCTGTAAAGACGGCCTTTTTTGATTGCCCTAGATTTTTAACCTTTACGTATTGATAAGGATTTATAAAAAGAGAGGCAGGAACGATTTACGCAATTGACTTATAGAATATTTATACCTCTTTTTGTTATTTAAAGAATGATTCTATCTAAACTTCAAACAAGAAACAAAAATTTCTCTTATCCGTATAAAAATACACAATATTGTGTATTTTTATACGGATATAACGAGTTGGCATTAATTAAACAAATGATTGAACAAATTTTAAAATACTTACCGTTACTTGGATTATTAGGGCTAATCTGGGGAATCATACAATTTTATCAAAAGAGGTTTTATATTAAATCTGATTTAAAAAGGGAAGAAAAACGTTCTTACTTTAGAGAAGTCGATATAATTATAAATGATATTAAAAATGAGTATTGGAAATTTTTCGCAACTATATCACAAACTACCTTGTTATTGGAGAAAAAAATCAACTATTCCAACGAAATAATAGACTTAGAAGAAAAAGAAACTAAATCAACAGGACTTGAATTAGACTATGCTCAAGAATTGGATACTACTACTGAAATATTAGAAAACATCGAAAAAGAAGGATACAATGAGGAAGAACATAAAATTATATTAAAGGAACTATTAAAGTCTGCTAAAAAAGGGCAAAAAATATTAACGTCTTCTCTAAAAGAAAAAAAGAAAAACCTTGATGAACTTAAAGCCAATCAATCTGAACTAAAATCATTCTTAGAGAATAAGAATCTAAAATTATCAGATAAGACTAAACAAACTTCTAAGTCACTTCAAGGTTTTATTTTAGACTTAAATAAGATTTCATCAATTGGAATTGATGATAAAAATATACCCTAAAATCACTCATTTTTGATTTAACAAATTCGATTCAAAAGCTTATTAACCGACTGGAAACAGCAGATGAAATTACTAGAGGGAATATTGTCGAGGTTATTGAAATGGAAAACATACAAGAAACAATGAGTATTATTTCTAAAATAGAAGAACATATTTATAAAGCCTAAAAAACTAATGCCAAAAATGTATAACCGCAATTACGGCGGATTCGACTACGTTCGAATACACTCGCAATTGCTAACGTCAGTTCTTAACCGTAAAACAGTAACTTAAAACCCGTAACTGACGGTTATAGGAGACCGTTAAGTGTAATTATAAAATTTCATAATGGAAGATATAATTTACAAAATAGATAATTGGACTATCGTCAAAATTCTTGGTGGAGTAGCTGTTGTTTTAACTGCAATTCTTACATTCTTTTCAAATTACTTTTTAACAAAATTCAGACAAAGAGAACAACATAATCTTAATAAAAAAATAGAGAATCTTAAGGGGGAATTATCAAAACAACAAAGCACTTATTCATCCATAATAGATAATTATTTTAATAACTCTGACCGATAAAGAACTAAATTATATTAGAGGAATCAATACAGGTTCAGTACCCGCGTTAATCGATTTATTAGAATATAAAATAATTCAAGATTATCGAAAAAATTTGGATATAAAAGATAATCAAGAAGAAACAATTAGCTACTTAAAAGATATTGATAAAATTTTAAGCTCAAAATAATCAGGAAAAATAGCTTACAACTAATAGCGCATCACAACAATTGCGGCTTTGTTTCATGAGGATGCAACCGAACAAGCATAAAAGTGGGTAATTTTAGCTATCTTAGTTTTCAATCAATCCGCAACTGATTGTTATACAAGATAGTCACCTGCAAGCTAAAAAAAAAATCGATGACTGAATTAGAATTCAAGAATATTGAACTTTACAAAGAACAATACCTTTTTGAACACGAAAGGAGAATATTCTATGACAGACTTATTCAATATCCGACGACTCTACTAGTTATTTTTATCGGAGCTTCTTTGTATTCTTTTAACAAATATTTTCCAAATGGAATAAATGAATTTTGTTGGAAATCGGATTGGTTATTTATTTGTGTCTTTGGACTTTTTGGAATAACAACCATTATTACAATTTGGTTCTTGGGAATTATGTTTCACGGTTTTACTCGAAGTTATCAATACCTTCCACTCTCTGGAGATTTAAAAAAACATGAATTAGGACTATACAAGTATTATTACAAATACAGTGAAAAGAATAAATACAAAGAGAAACGCGAGGATGCTAAAAATAAAACTTGCGAAAAATTCATTGAAAACTTAAAAAAATATTACATAACAATAACAGAAGTGAATCAAAAAATAAATGATAAAAGAGCTGACTCATATTATCTGACTCGAACTTTTTTATTTGTGAATTTGATTTTACTAATTGTACTTGGAGTAATAGGATATTTAAAATAAACATTATGTCACAAAAACCGCCACCACCGCCACCGCCACCGCCAAGAAGAGTTAAAGGTTCACCACCATCGAATCCGAAACCTAATCCACCGAAACCACCAACACCACCTAAAAGTGGATAGAAAAGTCAGTAGCTAACAACAGTAACCGCAACACAACTCCTTGATGGGAGTCATGATTAAACAAGAAAGGCTTCCCGAAAGGGAAGCCTTGTTATTCCTATATTCTCGACAGGATTCAAACCTGTAACCATCTGCTTAGAAGGCAGCTGGACAGACCAGCTGAGCTATAAGTTCAATCTGTAAATTTCAATACTTCCACCACCCACTAATTTAATCACAAAAAAACCGACTCTTTTCAGAATCGGTTTCGATATATTTATTTTTTTGGAAAACTAAATAATAGTAGATCTTCCAAAATCTATATTTTCCTGATTGATACGTGCCGTTTCTTCGTCAATGTTTACAATAGCGTGGGCAATGTAATCTCCAACGCTTTTGGTACCATAGGTACTTTCTTTGTATAAATCAGACGTTACAATTTGTTTTTCCAATGCACGTTCTACAGCTTTGTTTACTACACCAGCTTCTTCGTGTAACCCTAAATGGGTTAATAGCATAGCAGCACTTAAAATAGAAGCAATAGGGTTGGCTATATCTTTTCCGGTAGCTTGTGGGTACGATCCGTGAATAGGCTCAAACATAGCGCTCTTGTCTCCTACAGAAGCAGAAGCCAATAAACCAATAGAACCACCAATAACACTACCTTCGTCAGAAATAATGTCGCCAAACATATTCTCCGTAAGAATTACATCAAACTGACTTGGATTTAAAATCATCTGCATAGCCGCGTTGTCTACAAATAGAAAATCTAAATCAATGTCTTCATAACTTTTAGAAATAGTGGTCACTACACGTCTCCATAAACGAGAAGATTCTAATACATTAGCTTTATCAACTAATGTTACTTTCTTCTTTCTGGCTCTGGCAGCCTTAAAGGCTAAATGTGCAATACGCTCAATTTCAGCTTCGCTATACTCACAAAGGTCAGAGGCTACCGTACCATCTTCACTCAATTTCTTTTCACCAAAATAAATACCTCCGGTAAGCTCACGATAAATTACCATATCGGTACCTTCAATAATATCTTTTTTAAGTGGCGATTTATCAATAAGAGTAGGGTATGCCTTTACCGGGCGTATGTTGGTATACAAACCTAACTCTTTTCGTAGCTTAAGTAACCCTTGTTCCGGTCTTACTTTCGCATCCGGATTATTATCATATTTAGGATCACCAATAGCACCAAAAAGTACCGCATCGCTGTTTTTACAAACCTCTAAAGTAGCATCCGGTAATGGATTTCCTGTTTGTTCAATAGCAAGGGCTCCTACCGGAGCTTCCTCAAATTCAAAAGTGTGTCCGTGTAAATCTCCTATGGCATGCAATGCTTTTACAGCCTGCTCTGTTACTTCTGGTCCGATGCCGTCTCCGGACAATAATGCAATTTTAAACTTCATATAGTTACATTACGCTTTTTGAGCCTCAAAAGCCTCTATTTGTTCTTTTTTACTTATCAAGAAATCAATATCATCATACCCGTTTACCATGCACATTTTTTTGTATGCATCAATCTCGAAACTTTCAGAAGTTTCGTTAAAGCTAATGGTTTGGTTTTCAAGGTCAACCGTAACCTGTGTAGCGGGGTTATTTTGTATTGCTTCTAATATCAAATGTAAGAAATCGGGAGAAACTTGTACAGGTAATAACCCATTATTTAAGGCATTTCCTTTAAAAATATCGGCAAAATAACTCGATACAATTACTTTAAAGCCATAATCGGTTAATGCCCAGGCAGCATGTTCTCTACTACTACCACAACCAAAGTTATCTCCGGCAACTAAAATGCTACCTGTATAGGTAGTGCTATTTAGTACAAAATCTTCTTTAGGGTTGTCTTCTTTGTCATATCTCCAGTCTCTAAATAAATTGTTACCAAATCCTATTTTGTTGGTGGCTTTTAAAAAACGAGCCGGAATAATCTGATCCGTATCTATATTTTCTATAGGTAATGGAATGGCGGTTGTATGTAATTTTACAAACTTTTCCATGTTAATTCAATTGTTTAGTAATATCAGTAATTTTTCCGTTTACTGCAGTAGCCGCAGCCATTAACGGACTTGCTAAAATAGTACGAGCACCTGGTCCTTGTCTACCTTCAAAGTTTCTGTTAGAGGTAGATACGCAGTATTCACCCGAAGGTACCTTATCTTCATTCATACCTAAACAGGCAGAACACCCAGGTTGCCTAATCTTAAATCCGGCTGCTTCAAAAACTTCGGTTAATCCTTCTTTCTTAATTTGTTTCGCAACCTGTTGAGATCCCGGAACTATAAGGGCATTAACATTATCTGCTTTTTGTTTTCCTTTAATATAATCGGCAACAATTCTAAAGTCTTCTATACGAGAATTGGTACAACTTCCTATAAATACATAGTTTACAGCTTTATCTAGTAATGATTCTCCTTTTTCAAACCCCATATACTTTAATGACTTTTCAAAAGAAGCGTCTGTGATATCAGCAGGGATGTTAGCACTTATCTTAATACCCATTCCCGGATTGGTTCCATACGTTACCATTGGTGCAATGTCTTCAGCGTCAAAACTATACTCTTTGTCAAACACAGCGCCTTCATCCGTAGGTAGGGTTTTCCAGTAGGCTACTTTCTTGTCAAATTCTTCACCTTGCGGTGCAAATTCTTTTCCCTTCACATATTCAAAAGTGGTTTCGTCAGGAGCAATCATTCCTCCTCGAGCACCCATTTCAATACTCATATTACAAACCGTCATACGGCCTTCCATGCTCATTTCTTTAAATACATTACCAGCATATTCGCAAAAATATCCTGTACCTGCATTGGTACCTATTTTAGAAATAATATAAAGAATAACATCTTTAGGTAATACACCTTTGGCCAGTTTTCCATTTACATTAACACGTAAACTTTTAGGTTTTTGCAATAACAAACACTGACTAGCAAATACCTGTGCTACCTGACTAGTACCAATACCAAAAGCAATAGTACCAAATGCACCGTGGGTAGAGGTATGGCTATCTCCACAAACCATAGTCATACCCGGTTGAGTAATACCAAGTTCTGGAGCCATAACGTGTACAATACCTTGGTATTTATGACCTAATCCATATAACGTTACTCCGTGTTTTTCACAGTTCTTAGTAAGTTGTTCTACCTGATTTTTAGAAAGCGCATCTTTTATCGGAAGGTGCTGATTCTCGGTAGGAACATTATGATCTGCTGTTGCAACAATTTGTTCTGGTCTGAATAACGGAATATTACGTTGTTCTAATTCATTAAATGCTTGAGGACTAGTAACCTCATGTATTAAATGTTTATCTATATACAAAACCTGAGGACCATTAGGTACTTTATCAACCACATGGCTATCCCAAACCTTATCAAAAAGTGTTTTTTTCATTTCTTATTCAGCTATCGCTTTGTGTTCTATTTTGTGCATTTCCATAATCTGATGAATATCTTCATCAACTATTTCCTTCTTTTTATCGGCAAAGTTTAAGAATTCGTCATATACTTTGTCTAATTGATTTTTAGTAAGCTCATATCCAATTTTCTTAGCACGGTATGCTAAGGCTGCTCTACCACTTCTTGCCGTTAATACAATAGCCGACTCAGTTACTCCAACTTCTTCGGGATCAATAATCTCATAGGTTTCACGATTTTTAATTACTCCATCTTGATGGATACCCGAACTATGCGCAAATGCATTACTACCTACAATGGCTTTATTTGGTTGTACTGGCATACCCATTCCTTCAGAAACCATTCTACTGGTACTATACAATAATTTTGTATTAATGTTAGTATTAAGGTTTAGGTATGGGTGCTGCTGTAAAATCATAACAACTTCTTCTAACGAAGTATTTCCGGCACGTTCACCAATACCGTTAATGGTACACTCAATTTGTCTGGCACCATTAATTACACCAGATATAGAATTTGCCGTAGCCAAACCAAGGTCGTTATGACAGTGGCAACTTAAAATAGCCTTATCAATATCTTGTACATGATCTCTTAGGTACTTAATTTTATTTCCGTATTCTTCAGGAAGACAATATCCTGTAGTATCAGGAATATTAAGTACAGTTGCACCAGCTTTAATAACTTCGCTACAAACAAGTGCTAAAAATTCGTTGTCAGTACGTCCTGCATCTTCTGCATAAAATTCCACATCATCTACAAAAGTTTTAGCATACGCAACTGCATTTACAGCGCGTTCTAAGATTTCGTCTTTTGATGCTTTGAATTTATGAGTTATATGTGAATCAGAAGTGCCAATACCGGTATGAATTCTTGGTTTTCTTGCATTTTTCAGGGCTTCGGCTGCAACTTCAATGTCTTTTTTTACCGCTCTGGTTAACCCGCAAACCGTTGCATTTTTTACTATCTTAGCAATCTCGTTGACAGAATTGAAGTCGCCTGGACTTGAGATAGGAAAACCTGCTTCAATGACATCTACTCCTAATTCATCGAGACGTTCGGCGATTACAAGTTTTTGTCTAGTATTTAATTTACAACCAGGTACTTGCTCGCCATCTCGTAAGGTCGTGTCGAAGATTTGTACTTTTTCAATGCTCATGTCAATTATTTAACATTAATTTTATAATATAGTTACGAAAATAAATGTTGTTACCGAAAAGCGTTTAGGGTACCTTAAATGGGTTACAATGCTAAAGTACGATTTTTAAGCTATATATTGCTGGTTTTTAGTATTTTGATAATTAAATTCATACGATGACTAACGGTTCAAAAGACAATTTGTTCATACTTATTAAATCACTTTCTAAGTCAGAGAAAAGACAATTTAAGTTGTACGTAAATAGGCTAGGAGTTAATGCTAATGCAAAGTTTTTGGCATTGTTTAATTTATTAGATAAACTTAAAACGTATGACGAGAATACCATTTTAAAGAGCGATATCGTTAAAAAGCAACAACTTTCTAACCTAAAAGCCCATTTATATAAACAAATATTGGTGAGTTTAAGATTGAATCCTGTAAATCAGGATATACGTATTCAGCTTCGAGAACAATTAGATTTTGCTACTATTTTATATCAAAAAGGACTTTATAAGCAAAGTCTTAAGATTTTAGACAAAGCCAAAAATATGGCGTTGGAAAATCAGGAGAAAAACCTAGCGTATGAGGTTATTGAACTTGAAAAAATAATTGAATCGCAGTATATCACTAGAAGTATTAGTGGGCGTGCTGATGAACTTGTAATACAAGCTAAAGAACTAAGCCAGAAAAATGTATTGACAAGTAAGCTCTCTAATTTATCATTACAGCTATATGGTTTAATGTTAAAAACGGGCTATGCTAAAAGTGATGAGGAAATTACAGAAATCACCGCATACTTTAATGCAAGATTACCTGAGTACGATATTGAAACCTTAGATTTTAGAGAAAAGTTGTGGGTGTATAAGGCACATCTTTGGTATTCATTTCTCATACAAGATTTTTTAAGTTGTTATAAATATGCAACTAAGTGGGTTGATATGTTTTATGAGAATCCTCCGATGATTTATTTGAATCCGGTTTGGTTTTTAAAAGGGAATAATTATTTAATGGAATGCTTACAATTGGTTAAGTATCGTTCTAATTTTAAAACTACCCTTACTCGATTAGAGGAAACTATAACGCGTGCTGAGTTTCCTAGAAACGAAAATGTACAGTCGTTATGTTTTATTTATTTATATAACAACCGCTTTAATTTTCATTTTTTAGAAGGAAAATTTGCAGACGGAGAGTACTTGGTAGCTGAGGTTTTAGAACAATTAAAATTACATGAGAATTCTATAGATGAGCACCACGTAATGATTTTCTATTACAAAATAGCGTGTTTGTATTTTGGAATGGGTGATAACAAAACCTGTATTAAATACTTGAGGTTAATTATTGATAATAAAAATCTTACCATGCGAGAAGACTTAATGTGCTTTGCAAGAGTATTAAGTTTGGTAGCGCATTACGAGGCCGGAATGGATTATCACTTAGAAGTACAATTACGGAGTACTTATAAGTTTTTAATTAAGATGAACGATTTACATGAGGTACAACGAGAAATGATCAAGTTCTTAAAAAATCTGGGGAATATCTATCCGCATGAATTAAAACGTGAGTTTATAAAGCTTCATGATCGCTTACAGTTATATGAAGATCACCCATATGAAAAGCGCGCTTTCTTATATTTGGATATTATCTCATGGTTACAAAGTAAAATTCAAAACCGACCTGTAGCTGAAATTATTAGAGAAAAGGCTAAAGTATATATGCGTTAATATTCCAGATAATGATTTTGGGTTACCCTTGCTCAGCCACCTGCCATAATTTCTCTTCAGGTACAGGAGCAACAATATCCAGTTCTATTTTACTAACCGGATGGATGAGCTGTAAACGGCGGGAGTGTAGGCTTATGCTACCATCAGGATTACTACGGTCAAAGCCGTATTTTAAATCTCCTTTAATAGGGCACCCAATAGCGGTTAGCTGTGAACGTATTTGGTGATGACGCCCGGTTTCAAGTGCAATTTCGAGTAAGTAATAAGAAGTCAGTTTTTTTAGTAGACTATAAGATAGTATTGCTTTTTTACTATCTGGAACTTCTTTACTACGGGCGTATGATTTGTTTTGTTTAGGGTTACGCTTAAGGTAATGCACTAATTTATCGGCAGTTTTAGGTGGTTGGTTTTTAACCAAAGCCCAATACGTTTTTTTTGCCTCTTTACCGGCAAACATTTTGTTTAATCTAGGTAAAGCTTTAGAAGTTTTGGCAAACAGCACAATCCCTGTAGTTGGGCGATCTAAACGGTGTACTACACCCAAATATACATTCCCTGGTTTGTTGTATTTGTCTTTAATATATTCTTTAACTACTTCAGACAATGGCTTGTCTCCGGTTTTATCACCTTGTACAATATCACCAGAACGTTTGTTAATCACAATAATGTGATTGTCTTCGTATAAAACTTGTAGATTGTGTTTGGTAGACACTGTATTGTTAGCCATATGTTATCGGGTAAATTCGGTAATTGTTTCTGTGTGCTGTGGAAAGAATTTTAGAAGTTCTTCTCTCGTAGGCATTGTAAAATCTCTAAAATCAAAACCCGGAGCAACGGTACAACCTGCTAAGGCAAATGAATCTTTTGCGATTACTTTGGCTGCAAACCAATAATTTTTAGGAACTACAAATTGTGGAACTTCACCTTGGGTAATGTTTCTTCCAATGCGTACTTCAGAAAGTTCTCCTGCTTCTGAAATCATGACTAAGCGAATGGTACTACCTTCATAAAAATGCCAAATTTCATCTTGATTAATTTTATGAAAAGCAGAAAACTCATTTGAAGGAAGTAAGAAGTAGATGCATGTAGATACATTACGGTCTCCAGAATACACATCCTGCAGGTTTCCTTCTAAAATGGTTTCTTCACTTCTATAGGTTTCTCTATAGTAACCACCTTCAGGATGTGCTTCCAGTTGAAGTTGTTTAATAATTGTAGTAATTAAACTCATTAATATTGTTCTTGATCGGTTGGGAAATCTTTAGATTTTACATCATCTACATACTGAGCAACGGCATTAGTCATATCCTCAAATAAGTTTAAGTAACGTCTTAAAAAACGAGGATTAAACTCATGCGTCATTCCTAACATGTCATGCACTACCAATACCTGACCATCGCAACCGTTACCGGCACCAATACCAATTACAGGAATAGAAATACTTTCGGCTATTTCTTTGGCCAATTTTGCAGGTACTTTTTCTAATACCAAGGCAAAGCATCCCATTTTGTCTAATAATTTGGCATCACTTTTAAGTTTTTCAGCTTCTTCTTCTTCTTTGGCTCTAACGGTATAGCTACCAAATTTATAAATAGATTGAGGTGTTAAACCTAAGTGTCCCATAACAGGAATACCAGCGTTTAAGATACGCTTAATAGATTCTTTAATTTCTTTACCGCCTTCTAATTTAATGGCATGGGCACCACTTTCTTTCATAATTCTAATGGCAGAGCGTAAAGCCTCTTTAGGGTCACTCTGGTAGCTACCAAATGGTAAGTCTACTACCACTAAAGCTCTTGTTGCAGCACGTACCACAGAAGACGCATGGTAAATCATTTGGTCTAATGTAATAGGTAAAGTAGTTTCGTGTCCTGCCATTACATTACTTGCAGAGTCTCCTACTAACATTACGTCTAAACCAGCATTATCTAATATTTTAGCCATAGTAAAATCGTAGGCAGTAAGCATCGAAATTTTTTCTCCGAGTACTTTCATTTCACCTAATGATTTTACGGTAATTCTTTTATATTCTTTTTTTGCTACAGACATTTTGTATTTTTCTTAAAAATTACCGTAAAAGTACTAAATTGTAATTTTAAATCAGTTAAATTATGAAATACCTATTTTTTCTTTGTTTTTCTTTGTTCCTGAGCGTTGCTGTTAATGCACAAAATACAGATGAAGCTGCTGTAAACCAAACAGTAAAAGATTTTTTTAAAGCATTTCATGCTAAGGATAGTACGGCGTTACGTTCATTTGCTTATGGTTATGTAGAGCTACAATCCATTGCTAAAGACAAAACAGGAGAGGTGCAATTACATAACGAAACGTATGAAGCTTTTGTAAAATCAATAAGTACGATACCTGAGAACGTAGCTTTTGAAGAACGTATTTTAGGATATGATATTAAGGTAGATGGAGATATGGCAAATGCCTGGACGCCCTATGAATTTTATGTGAATGGAGAACGAAGCCATTGTGGGGTAAACTCTTTTCAATTTATACGAACCAAAGAAGGTTGGAAAATAATTTACTTAATAGATACCCGTAGAAGACAAGGGTGCGATGAGTAAACTATTGTGGGGCATGCCAAAGAAGTAGGTTGTATTGATACCATTATATAGAAAGGGCTTTCAACATCTGAAAGCCCTTTCTATATAATGACGTACTAAAAGTGCTTCTATTTTATGACTAGCTTTTTAGTAACTGTTTGCGAATTTGTTTGAATGTTCAACAAATAAATCCCTTTTGCAAGTTGCGATACTTTTAACTGATTATTGGTAAGGCTTTTAATACTTAATACTTTATTGCCTAACATAGAATATAATTCAATCCCTTCAATACTTACGTTTTGAGGAATCTCAAAACTAACGACACCATTAGTTACCGGATTCGGATGAATGGAGATATCAGTATCCTTAGAATTAAACTCATTAGTATCTAAAAATGCAATTGTATGAAACCCTAAATAACATGTATTAGAGCTATAGTTGTCCCATTCTGAAAGATTGAAAGTAGTGTTAGAACCATGAACAGATGCGATACGTACCAAAGTAGTGTTTTGCGCAAAATCACTACTATTTCCTAACTCGCCTATAATATCAATAAGCACGCCATCTTTAAATAACCCGATAGCATCATTACCGTTAAAACCTGTAATGGCATTGTTCTGATCATCTACCTCAGAGGTACAAACGGTTAAACTCCCGTTTCCTATTACATACACATCAGAATCACTAACGGTAGCACTTGTAGGGAAACTATAGGTCTGTGTCCATCCGCTATTTCCATTAGCACTTAGTTTTAAACTATAGGTTGATAGGTTGATAGTAGCACCTGTAAAATTGGCAATTTCTAGAGCTTTGTTATTGCCGCTACCTTCTACATATTCAGAAAAGAATAAATCTGTTGCATAATCTCCGCTACTAGCAGGAGTCATTTCACAAGATTGTGTACTTTCAGCAGAATTGTTGCTTGCAGCATCCTTAGCAATTACATAAAAACAATATGTAGTCTCAGGACTTAACGTGCCTGTAGTAATACTGGTTGTAGATGTAGAGGTATAATAGGTGTTGTTCATGTACACATCATATTCGGTAACTGCAACATTATCTGTAGAAGCATCCCAATCTACCTGAGCAATAAAACTAGAAACAAGATTTGTTGTTACGTTCAACGGGGTGGTAGGGGCTTGGGTATCTGTAGTGCTAGAACCTCCCCAGATTTCCGTTATATACTCAGGATGGTCTATAAATGGATTTCTATTGTTCTGGTAGGTAAATATATTATTGTTACGATCTATTTCTTTTTGAGAAACAGGATCTAGTGTATTCCATTCCAATAAAATGCTTAAGAAAGGTTCGTCGATTACCTGATTTGTAGTATCATTAAACATAGCATATGATGACCAATTACTAATTTGATCTTCATAACGAGTTACAAAGTAGAAATAAATACGTGCAATATCTCCTTTAAATTCATCAATAGGTTCAAATACTGTACCTGAGTATCCGGCAGAAGTACCACTGTTAAGGTTAGCTCCTAACTTAGAACCATTCATGGTAGGGTTACTAATTCCACTTTGAGAAACCAGATTGTTATCATCTACTATACCAAAAGGGTAGTTGCTTCTAAAACCATTAACTCTACCATCGGTAGGTAATAAATGATGAGCGTCTCCTCGCATCGGGTCGTTCTGACTAAATACCGATTGTGGAATAACGTGTTCTTTATTATAGCAATCACCTTCTGCAGAGTAGTTTCCGCATTCATCAGTAATAGCAGTAAAATTATAGGGGTCTGCACCACTCGGATTTTCAGAATATGGATCTAAGATGGTATTATCATTTTCATAATAAATATCAACATCATAGGAACTAATAAAGGTATCCATAGCATTATACCCTTGATCGTTGTGTAAATATTCAGAGGCAATATCTGTATCATCTACAGCATCTATAATTTTTTTAAGTTGTGTTTTTAACGCATATCCAGTTAAACCATTAGCTGAATCATAATATCCGGTTGGAATTTGCGCAAATACAATGCTTGCCGTTAATAACAATGCAGGTACTAAAAGTAGCTTTTTATTCATAAGCCTAAGTGTAATGTATTATTTCTTTCTTTCTAGTAATGCCATATAAAATCCGTCAAAACCAGACTCATGTGACAGTACTTTTTCATCTTTCACAAAGGTAAATTCTTTTCCGGCTTCCGATGTTAAAAATACTTTAACTTGTTCCTGATTTTCAGACGGAAGTATAGAGCAGGTAGCGTATACCATTTTACCTCCAGCTTTTACCATTTTAGAATAATCTTGCAGAATTTGCTGTTGTGTTTTTTTAATATCGTCTAAAAATTCAGGTTGTAACTTCCACTTCGCATCCGGATTTCTCCTTAATACTCCTAAACCACTACAAGGTGCATCAATTAAAACCCTATCCATCGCATTATGGAGTTTTTTAATCACTTTGTTATTCTCAATCCAACGGGTTTCAACATTATGTGCCCCATTACGTTTGGCTCTTCTCTTTAACTCTTTAAGCTTATTACCATAAATATCCATAGCAATAATTTGCCCTTTGTTTTCCATAAGAGCGGCTAAATGCAATGTTTTACCTCCGGCTCCTGCACAAGTATCTACAACTCTTAAACCTGGAGCTACATCTAAAAATGCCGCTACCTTTTGAGAAGAAGCATCTTGTACCTCAAACATTCCGTTTTTAAAAGCGTCATTGGTAAATACATTAGCTCTTTCAGTTAATTGCAGTGCATCAGGGTATCCTTTTACCGGTAATGCCTCAATTTCGTTTTCAGCTAAAATACGTTGTACTTCTTTTTTATTAGATTTTAACGAGTTTATACGTAGAATAACTGAAGCTTGCTGGTTTAACGCATGTAATTCTTTTGTCCAAACACCAGTACCCAATTCTTTTTCACCAACCTTGTCCATCCAATCAGGGATTGATTCTTTGAATTTTCTAATTTTAGAAAGTTCATCAAATCTACCTTTAATACGGCGTGTAGGGGTTCCTTCCAGTTGTTTCCAGTCTGGTAGGGTAATCCCTTTTAAGGTAGCCCATACGGCAAAAATACGCCAATTGTTATCGCGAGTGAATGGTTCTTTTACTTCTGCAATTTCTGCATATAAACGCTTCCACCTTACAATATCATAAGTGGTTTCGGCAACAAAAGCACGGTCACGAGCACCCCAGCGCTTATCTCTTTTTAATAATTTTTCTACTACTTTGTCTGCGTACTCTCCTTCGTTAAAAATCAGGTTCAAACCATCTATTACCGCAAACACTAAATTTCTGTGTAATCTCATCTATTCAAATAATTGAATTGCAAAGGTATTGCTTTTCGTGCAATGTAGTATACTTGTTGTTAAAGTTATAGGTTATTGTTGCACTGAACCTGTTTTAGCATTGCACAAGTGACTTATGAATGATTTTCTTTATTTTAAATGTATAATTTGGAATTAAGGATTTCTGCATTAACAGGTTTGCCTTAAAAAATACCTAATAATGGGTATTCATAATATTTAGTAAAATAGTATTTTTATCTTTAAAGCGATTAGGAATTAATTTTATGAAAAATCTACTGTGTATTGCGGTTATTTTTACTGTTTTAGCTGGCTGCAATAAAAAAGAATCACCTGTGCATAAATTTAAAGAGGTGGTTATTACTCCTATATTTACTGATACAGTGAGTATTCGAACTCTTGAAATAATGAACAATGGTAATAATGTGGCTTTTGCAGGCGATAGAGGGATGTACGGATTGTATGATATAAAGAAAGATACATGGCGTACCAAACAGATTACATACGATTCTATTACACCGGAATTTAGAGCGATAGCACACACCATTAATGACTTTTTTATGATTACGGTAGCAAATCCTGCGTTGTTGTATAAAACTGGAAATCCAGGTGAAATGAATGTTGTGTATAAGGAGGAAAATGAGAAAGTGTTTTATGATAGTATGAAGTTTTGGAATAATGAGGAAGGGATTGCTGTTGGTGATGCTACAGACGGATGTGCTAGTATTATTATAACCCGTGACGGGGGATCTAACTGGACGAAAGTTACTTGTGATAAGTTACCTGAATTGAAGGATGGAGAAGCGTTTTTTGCGGCTAGTAATACGAATATAGTAGTTTTAGGAGACGAAACATGGATTGCTAGTGGGGGTAGCAGATGTGCAATCTTATATTCGCCAGATAAAGGAGTTTCTTGGCAGCTATTTAATACACCTTTCATAACTGGAGAGAGTGCCGGTATTTTTTCTATTGACTTTTATGATAGATTCAACGGTTTTGCCGTTGGAGGGGATTTTCTTAAGATAGAAGATGATGTAAACAATAAAGCTATTACTTCTGATGGGGGTAAAACATGGACCATTGTTGCAGACAATGGAGGTGTAGGGTATAAGAGTTGTGTACAGTATGTACCTAACAGAAATGCCAATGAGATAGTGGCGCTTGGTAGAACCGGAATTAGCTATACACATGATGCAGGTAAAACCTGGAAGAAACTTTCTGATGAGAGTTTCTACACGTTTCGGTTTTTAAATGATAGTGTAGCGTATGCAGCAGGGAATAATAAAGTAGCTAAGTTAGAGTTTAAATAAGTTGCAAGTATTGAATAAAATAAGAAAAAGATGAAGCGGCAACTTCATCTTTTTTGTTATCAGTATGTGTCATTATGAAAAATGTACTTCTTAAGCACTGGCTGTTATATTAATGTGGGCCGCCGCGCCGTTTACCTATTTTTCTAAGCAATTCTCTGTTAAAATCGTCTTCCACCTTTTTAAGCAACAGAATTTTTTTGGCCGATAGTATTTTCTTTAAATCGGCATTCATTTGCTTGTGTTCGTTTAATAGTTCATTTTCTAAGTCAATAAACTCATCTAACATTGCTTGAGCCTCCGATTCTGAAATTTCGTCTATTGGCTTATTGAATTTCATTTTAATACCACGCATTTCTTTGTGGCGTAACTCAAAAATACGTTCATCGTGTTTGTTGTAAATAGGCCAAAACTTTTCAGCTTGCTGAGGTGTTAACTCCAAGTGTTCCGTTATATAGGCTATTTTCATCGTCTTTATCTTATCTTTCCACTTGGGATTTTGTGCCCATGTAGTAGAGAGTACGCCTAGTGCTAGTAGTATGAATGTTTTTAATTTCATGAGTTTTTCCTGTTATTCTTCTTCTTGAGTTATGTTGTATACAGATAAATAATTAATAATATCATCTTCAGATAGTTCGTTGGAGTTTGTCATAGTAATAGTTGCTATATCATCACTAAATGCTTCTCCCACATCGTAAGAGCTTATTGGTAAGTAACCTGCTTCTATAGAGTTTTCAATGTCAGTAGCTGTTAGTGTGTTAATCTCGTTGTTGCCATTAAATATACTGTTAATACCAAGAGCCACTATAATTATGGCGGCCACGCTACCTGCTATGTAATTGAACCTTTTAACCCAACTTATTTTTCTGATAGGTTTTACATTTTCCGAACTTATTTTAGCCAAAATGTCAATTTCTACATCTTCAAAATAAGTATCAGGAATTTTGAAACCAGTTTCTTTCGGAAAATCGGGTACTTTTTCATTTGCAATGGTATGCATAAGTCGTTCTTCAAAATTCTCGAAATAATTTTCGGGAATTTTAAATCCTTCTTTTTTAATATGTGAATTTTTATTTTCCATTACATTGTTTTGATTGTTAAAATCCCAAAAGGTTTAATCCTTAGTAAGATATTCTTCTAGTTTCTTAACTGCATGATGATAGGATGACTTTAATGCTCCAACCGAAGTATCTAAAATTTGAGACATTTCTTCGTATTTCAATTCTTCGAAATATTTCATATTAAAAACCAAGCGCTGTTTTTCCGGTAATTTGGCAATTGCCGCTTGAAGTTTTAACTGAATATCGCTTCCTTCAAAATACACATCTGCTTGCAGATTTTGTATTTTACTCTCTTGCATCTCCTTATCTGTAATATTGGCTTTACGAGCTTTTTGTTTTAAAAACGAAAGAGACTCGTTGGTTGCAATACGGTACATCCAGGAGAATAAGGCGCTTTCACCTTTAAATGAGTCTATATTTCTATAGATTTTTAAAAAGGTGTTTTGCAACACATCATCGGCGTCATCATGATCTAATACAATCCTCCTGATATGCCAATACAATCGTTCTTTGTATTGAGACACCAATTGCTGAAAGGCCCTGTTTTGGGTTTCCTTGTTTTGCAACGCTGCTATAAATAGATCTTCCTGAACCAAGCTTAAATTTAATTTGTTTGTATATATAGACCTTTAATGTAACCAATAGTTTAATCAACTGGTTGGATTTAAGAAGGATTTAATATAAAACATGTATTTCGTCGAAAAAAACGAACACTTTATGGATTTTTCATGAAAACTTTTTTATATTTGAACCGTAGAGTAGTCCCAAATTTTTATCGCTATTAATTTTTATATAAACAAAAGGGCGCGTTTCGGTAAGCCGAACGCGCCTTTATTTGGGATGAAGATTAAGTCGTCTTTATTTTTTAAATTTCTTCTAGTCGAAAGACTGCATTTCTACAAGTTTCTTATAATGTCCGTTTAAAGCCATTAACTCTTTGTGAGATCCTTGCTCAATAATTTCACCTTTTTGCATTACTACAATAAGGTCTGCGTTTTGAATAGTAGACAAACGGTGAGCAATAACAATAGAAGTACGGTTTTGCATCATTTTTTCCAAAGCATCTTGTACTAGTCGTTCACTTTCGGTGTCTAACGATGACGTAGCTTCGTCTAATATCATAATGGGAGGGTTCTTAAGAACCGCTCTGGCAATAGACAAACGTTGTTGTTGTCCGCCACTTAAATTATTTCCACTGTCTCCTATATTAAAATCAAGACCTCCTTTTTCTTGAATAAAATCATATGCGTTAGCCACCTGAGTAGCGTTAGCAATCTCAGTTTCTGTAGCATCAATTTTACCAATTCTAAGGTTGTTTTCAATACTGTCATTAAACAGAATTGATTTTTGAGAAACCATGCCAAAAAGATTTCTTAAGGAATATAAAGACATGTCTTTAATGTCTACTCCATCAATAGTAATGGTACCTTCATTTACATCATAAAAACGAGTAACTAAGTTTGCTATAGTACTTTTACCACTACCAGATTGGCCCACTAAGGCAACAGTTTTGCCTTTTGGAACAGTAAGGTTAAAGTTTTTAAGTACATAGTTGCTATCTTCCTTGTATTTAAAAGAGATGTTGTTAATAGTAATATTACTTTCAAACCCTTGCTTGTCAATTGCATTAGGGGCATTAGTAAGTATATTATCTGTTTCTAAAAATTCAAGGATACGTTGTGCTGCTCCATCACCTCTTTTTAATGAATAGCTAGCTTTAGAGATCGCTTTTGCTGGAGTAAGAATATTGTATGCCAATAAGATGTACCCCAAGAAAAAAGCTGGATCCATAGAGTTGTCTATAAACACTAAATACCCTCCATAAAGAAGTAAAATGCCAATAGTAATAATCCCTAACAACTCACTTAGTGGAGATGCTACATTTTGACGGTTTAAAACCTTGTTAGAATAGTATGTGTAACGTTCTGTAGATTCTTCAAATTTAGTTTTAAAAATTCCTTCAGCATTAAAAGCTTTGATAATGCGAAGTCCCCCCATAGTTTCTTCTAAAACAGAAAGAAAAATACCCTGTTCGTTTTGAACTCTTAAAGAACCTTTCTTTAAAGATTTTCCTACAACAGATATAAGATATCCTGAAATTGGTAAAAATAAGAAAACGAAAATGGTAAGTTTGACACTAAAGGCAATCATCAGTGCTAATGAGAAGATGATGTTTAGAGGTTCTCTAACAATCATTTCTAAGATTGATAGTACTGAATTTCTTACTTCCTGTACATCACTGGTAACTCTGGCTATAGTATCTCCTTTGGTTTTTTCTGAGTAGAAAGAAAGTGGAAACTTTATAAGCTTTTCATACATGGCATTTCTAATATCTTGAAGAATTCCATTTCTCAAAAAAGTTATAAAATACATTGCAAGATAATTGGTTAAGTTTTTTAACAAAAACAATATAATTATTGCAGATACAGTAATCATAAGAACCTTGAAATTACCATATTCATCAATATAGTCTGCAATATAATAGTTCAAAGAATCTTCCAGATAATCTTTAATGTCTAAGATACCAGTAAATATTGGTTTTTGAACGATTGTAGTCGGGGCCTCATCTGCTTTAAAGATAACCTTTAAAACAGGAATAAGCGCTACAAAGGACATGGTCCCGAATAGCGCATATAAGATGTTAAAAAATATGTTTAAGTAAGCGTATTTTTTATAAGGTTTCGCAAAGCGAAGGATTTTTTTAAAATATGGATTCATTAACTTAATTTCAGTTCTGTAATCATAGCATCTATTCTATCATTTAATACTTTTTCGGTAGATTTAAATGCCCCTGTACTTTCTAATGTGGTATTTACACTAAAATAGAATTTAATTTTAGGCTCGGTACCACTTGGTCTTGCAGCAATTTTACTACCATCTTCAGTATAATAAATCAATACGTTTGATTTAGGAATATCTATTTCTTCTTTTTCACCAGTAACAGGGTTTGTTGCTATAGATGCCTTATAATCTTCTATACGTATTACTTTAGTACCGTTGATAGTTTCAAACGGATTCTCTCTAAGGTCAATCATCATTTGGTTGATTTCCTGCATACCACTAATTCCTTTTTTAACCAAAGAAATTAAACGCTCTTTGTAGAAACCAAATTCAGTATAAGTAACAATAAGATCTTGGTAAAAAGAACTTCCTTTGGCTTTTGCATTAGCAGCAATTTGGCAAGCTAAAAGGGTAGAGGTAACAGCATCTTTATCACGTACAAAGTCACCTACCATAAAACCAAAACTTTCTTCACCACCACCCACAAATGTTTGTTCAGGGAAGTCTAGAATCATTTTAGCAATCCATTTGAATCCGGTAAGTCCTAACTTACATTCTACACCATAGGCATCTCCTAGAGCAGACATCATAGGGGTAGAAACAATAGTAGATGCTATAAACTCATCTCCTTTAAATCCTTTTTCTTTCCAACGGTCTAATAAAAACTTGGTCATCATAACCATCGTTTGGTTACCGTTTAAAAGAATCATTTTACCTTCTTCGTCTCTAACAGCAATCCCTAAACGGTCACTATCAGGATCTGTACCAACAACCATATCAGCTCCAATTTCTTCCGCTTTAGCCAACGCCATGGTTAACGCTTCAGGCTCTTCAGGGTTAGGAGATTTTACTGTAGGGAAATCCCCATCTGGTACAGCTTGCTCTTCTACAATAGTTACATTAAAACCTGCTCTGTTTAATACTTCCGGTAAAGTAGTAATAGAGGTGCCGTGTAATGAAGTAAATACAATTTTGAAATCTTCTTTACCAGCAATATCAAAACTTCCGTTTTCAATAGAAGCATTAATAAAAGCTTCATCAACGTCTTTGTCTATGTATTCTATTAAATCTTCGTTACTATCAAATTTAATAGCAGAAAAATCTAGCGAATCAATTTCTTTAATTAGTTCGGCATCTTGAGGCGGAACTAACTGACCACCATCTGTCCAGTATACTTTGTATCCGTTATATTCTGGTGGGTTGTGCGATGCCGTTAATACAATACCACAGTGGCATTCTAAATGTCTTACAGAGAACGAAAGCTCAGGAGTAGTTCTTAAATCAGAGAATAAGAATACTTTAATTCCGTTAGCAGAAAACACGTCTGCAACTACTTTAGCTAACGTCTTAGAGTTATGACGGCAGTCATAAGCAATAACTACTTTTAACTCTTCGTCTGGGTATACCTCCTTTAAGTAATTACTTAACCCTTGTGTGTTTTTACCTAATGTATATTTGTTAATACGATTAGTACCAACACCCATAACACCTCTCATACCACCGGTACCAAATTCAAGATTTTTGAAGAAACTTTCATTTAATTCTTCTTTGTTGTTAGCAATTAAATCTTCAATTTTTGACTGCGTTTCCTTGTCAAAAGTATCGGTAAGCCATTGCTTTGCTATTTCTAAGCTTTTTTCAAAAGATGTTTCCATAATAGAGTCTTAAAATAGTTAAGTTAAATTAATATTATTTGAATTTTGAATTGAAGATAGGTTTAGTTTGTGAGCTATTTTATAATTTTTATGATCCTGTTTACTTCTTAAAATCATTTCAGTAATAAAGCCAGCCAAAAAAAACTGTGTTCCAATAATCATTGTTACCATTGCTAAATAAAACTGAGGGCGTTCCGTAAGCAATCTACCTTCAGGATTAATAAATAGTTTATCAATACCAAGGTATCCCGCAAAACAAAATCCGATAAAAAACATTAGAATTCCCATAGCTCCAAATAAGTGCATTGGTCGTTTTCCAAATTTAGAAATAAACCAAATGGTAAGCAAATCTAAAAGACCATGAATAAAGCGTTCTGCTCCAAATTTTGTTTTACCGTATTTACGTGCCTGATGTTGTACCGGTTTCTCATCTATTTTGTAGAAACCTGCGTTTTTAGCAAGTACCGGAATGTAGCGATGCATTTCGCCACTAACATCTACGTTTTTAATTACTACCTTTTTATAAGCTTTTAATCCACAATTAAAATCGTGAAGATGTAACCCTGATATTTTTCTGGCAGCCCAGTTAAATAATTTAGAAGGAAGGTTTTTAGCAATAATGGAGTCGTATCTAACTTTTTTCCACCCCGAAATGAGGTCGTAACCTTCGTTAATAATCAGGTCGTAAAGTTCAGGTATTTCGTCTGGGCTATCTTGTAGGTCGCCATCCATGGTAATTACTACATCACCCTCAACTTCCAAAAACCCGGCATTAAGTGCCTGCGATTTTCCATAGTTTCTTAAAAAGCGAATGCCTTTGACGTTTGGGTTGCTGTTGCTTAAGTGTTCAATAAGCTCCCAGCTAGCATCAGTACTACCGTCGTCAATAAAAAGTATTTCGTAAGAATATTGATTGGATTGCATTACGCGTACAATCCAATCGTGTAATTCTTGTAAAGATTCTTGTTCGTTCAGTAATGGTATTACTACCGATATATTCATACTTCAAAAAAATAGAAGTCAAAAATAGGGAATTAGAATGAGTCTTCTGTCTTTTTCATAGCTAAACCTGATATAAGGGAAATAATAAATCCCATAAAACAATACCAAAGTATACCCATTGCTGCAATCATAAGAGGTGATGACATAAATTCGATTGCAGATCGAGTAGTTTTTATTTGCTCTTTGGTCATACTAGGGTTACCATTCATTGTTTTTAGCACTTGATCATCTATCAATTGTTGATATAATGCCGGGTCTATAACTAGCATAAATAGGACTTGATATATTGATGAGATAACGGCTGCAATAGCTGCCGCACCTACGCCAATTTTAAGTGCATCACCAAGAGATAGATATCCTTCGTTTTTCTTTTTAAATTTAAGAATTCCTAATATAATGAATGTGATCATGGCTATGAACCATAGGATGTTAGCAACCCATCCTAAAGTTTTTATTTCTCCGATTGTGTAAAGAACAACAGATGCAACAACCGTAATTAATCCAATGACAATACCATTGGAAAGCATTATCTCAATTGAATTTGGTTTAGATTCCATAATTGGTTTAGATTCCATAATATGATTAGTTTTTTATTTATTACTTTAGTGCAAAGTAAGCTAAAAATGTTACAGTTTTAGGGTTTGATTTTGTTTTAGTAGAAAAAAAATAAAAATAATCTTGTCAGATTGTTTTTAATGCTTACATTTGCACCTCAAAATTTGGTAAAAGAATTAAAAATCAGGCATAAGCGATGAAAAAAGATATACATCCAGAAAATTATAGATTAGTGGCTTTTAAAGACATGTCTAACGATGACGTTTTTATCACTAAGTCTACTGTAGAAACTAAAGAGACTATTGAAGTTGACGGTGTTGAGTATCCAGTTTTTAAAATGGAGATTTCTAGAACATCGCATCCTTTCTATACAGGTAAATCTAAACTTATTGATACTGCTGGTAGAATTGATAAATTCAAAAACAAATATGCTAAATTCAAAAAGTAATTACTTTTTAGAATTAGTCAAAATATTTAAAGCTCTGCTACTTGCAGGGCTTTTTTATTTTTAACTACCTCCTGTTACAGAAACACAATCTAAATTGTATCTTTAGGCTTTTAAAAAATGCTTCTGTACTATGAACTACATCCTTTTTGACGGTCCGTACCGTAATGCTTTATTGCCGTTTACATTTACGAGACCTGTAGCAGATATTAGAGTAGGTATTTTAACCATTAGAGAAAAATGGGAAAAGTATCTTGATTCTACAACAACTACCATTACCGAAGAATATTTGTCTGATAAATTCCCGATGGTAGAGCTAGAAGCTAATATTTTAATCAATGCTTCTTTTTTACCTAACGCAGAATTAGTGGCTGTAATTAAAAGTTTAGAGAAAAACCAAGCGGTGTTTTATGAAGATGATGTGGTAGCCTTTTATGCTTTGGAAGCGCAGGAAGATATAGATTTTGATAGTTTTGATGCAATAGAGTACGAAGGAGAGGTTTTGCAGATACAGCATACATGGGATATTTTTAAAAAGAATGGGCAAGCCATGGAGCAAGACTTTGAGTTACTTACTGAGGGTAGAAAAAGTGTGTCTATACCAAGTAGCAATAATGTTATTTGTCCGGAGAATATATTTTTAGAAGAGGGTGCAAAACTTGAATTTTGTACACTGAATGCTACTAACGGCCCTATTTATATTGGTGTCAATGCCGAGGTTATGGAAGGCAGTATAATTAGAGGTGGTTTAGCCTTGTGTGAAGGGTCTCAAATTAAAATGGGTGCCAAGATTTATGGACCTACTACGGTTGGACCTTATAGTAAAGTTGGAGGAGAGGTAAATAATTCGGTTATTTTTGGTTACTCGAATAAGGGACATGATGGTTTCTTAGGTAATTCGGTTATAGGAGAGTGGTGTAACTTAGGTGCTGATACCAATAATTCTAATTTAAAAAATAACTACGATCAGGTACGTTTATGGAGTTACGAAACTGAGCATTTTGAAAAAACAGGATTACAGTTTTGTGGTTTAATGATGGGTGACCATAGTAAGAGTGGTATTAATACCATGTTTAATACTGGTACTGTAGTTGGGGTAAGTGTAAATGTGTACGGAAGTGAGTTTCCTAGAAATTTTATACCTAGTTTTTCATGGGGTGGAGCGCATGGTTATGCGACCTATAGATTAGACAAAGCATTGGAAACGGCAGAACGCGTAATGAGTAGAAGAAATATTTCTCTAACTGATTTTGATAAAGATATTATGCAGTATTTATTTGAGCTTACTAATCCAAGTAACACTTAAAACAGTCTACTTCATAAAAGAATAAGAAATAAATAAGGGTAGCTATATAGTGCCTGAAATTACAAGGCTAACAATAAGCTTTCTTTTACGGATAGCTTGTTGTTTTTTTTTGAAATCTATCTCTTATGACAGTGAGCGTTTAATTAATCAATTTTCTTAACCTTCTTTAAGGTTAAGAAATTAATTCCATTTCCTGTTAATCCTTTAATGTTTTTTTGAATAAAACGAATGCTTTGATCATAATATAGGGGTACAACCGGGGCTTCTTCTATAATAAGGCTATCCATTTTTTGGTAGAGTGCTATACGTTCTTCTGTGTTGGTGGTTTTTACAGCCTGCTCATACCATTGGTCAAAAAGATTGTTTTTGAAATGCGTGTAATTGGGACCTTCAGGGGTAAAGTTTTTACTGTAGAAGAGAGATAGGTAATTTTCCGCATCAGGATAATCGGCAATCCAGCTGGCTCTAAAAATAGCAAGCTTTCCGGTAGATTTACTTTGTCTTAATGTAGGTGAGGTGAGTAAATCAATAGTAGTGCTAATGCCTATTTTTTGTAATTCTCGTTGTATGTACTCACAAAGGTCTAGGTAATTGGCATCGGTAGATATGGTGATTGTTGGACTTGCAATTCCGGTTTCTTTTTTAAATTCAGTAATGAGTTGTTTAGCTTTTTCTGGTTGATAGGAGTATCCATTAGATGTTCCGAACCCAGGCAAGCCGTTAGGGATGAATCCTTTTTCTGCAGGGGTGCCTATATTGTTACGTAAATAGGTAATCATTTTTTGTCTATCAAATCCGTAGTTGATAGCTTTTCGTAGCTTTAAAGATTGATTTTCAGGAATGTCATTATCTAAATAAATACCTAAGTATTCTGTATTTAGATACGGAGCCGAAATCATTTGAATGGCATCTTGGTATTTTGATTGTAACTTGCCAGAGGTGGTTAACAATTCATCTTTATAAGAAGCATCAAGTGCATTTAAAAAATCGATGTTTCCTTGTGTAAATTGCAAAAACTCGCTCTGCTTATCAGGTAAAAATGTAACGGCTATTGCTTCTAAATACGGTAATTGATTGCCTTGTGTGTCTTTTTCAAAATACAAAGGATTTCTGCGGAGTACTAGTTTTACATTTTCTTCCCAGCGTTTAAACTGAAAAGGACCTGTACCAATAGGGTGAGCTCTAAAGTCGTTCCCAAAAAAAGCAATAGCTTCTTTAGGAATTACTGAGCAATATTTGGTGCTAAGTAATCCTAAAAATGCCGGAAAAGGTTGTTTTAGTAGAACTGTAAAAATGGTGTCGTTAACTGCTTGGTAGTTGTCAACATAGTTTAATACCCATCTTCCTGGGGAGGCTACCTTTTCATCTAATAACCGATTAAAGGAGTACTCGAAATCTGAAGCTGTAACGGTTCTTGTTTGTAGAGGGGGGTTGAATAACTGGTGTTTGTGAAAATACACGTCGTTTCTTAAGGTGAATGTATATTGAAGGGCATTTTCAGAAATGGTCCAACTTTTTGCAATATCAGGCTGTATGTTTAAGGAGTCGTCTAATTGTACCAATCCGTTAAAAAGTTGATTTACTGCCCATATGTTGGCTTGAACTCTACTAAAAGCAGGGTCTAAAGAAGTGATGTTACTATGTTCGTTGTATCTAAAAACCTGAGAAGTATTATATAGGATGTCTTTTTTATTGGTGCATGCAACTAAGACGAGTGTTAACAAAGGAAAAAGGAGGTATGCTTTTATATTTTTTTTGGAACTTGTTAAATTCATCAGAGTTTTTGGTGATTAGATTTGTTAATGTATAAACTAGTAAATTGCCGCAACTTTAAATAGAATGCTGTAAGTTAATTAATGTATCTTGTTAAGTGTCAGTTAATGAGTGTTTTGTAGTTAACTTTAAATTTAGGTTCTTTCTGTTAATTGCTTACCTTTGCAAATTATTGAAAATAAAGTTACACTAAAATAACGAGATTAAAGCGGGATTATTTGATGGAGCAGAGAAAAAAAGTAGCGTTTTATACCTTAGGATGTAAGTTGAACTTTTCTGAAACTTCTACTATTGCAAGAAATTTTCAGGAGGAAGGGTTTGACCGTGTTGAATTTGAAGAAATAGCCGATATTTATGTGATAAATACTTGTTCGGTAACCGAGAATGCTGATAAGCAATTTAAGCAGGTGGTAAAGAAAGCCCAGAAGAAGAATGAGAATGCTTTTGTGGCGGCCGTAGGATGTTATGCTCAGTTAAAGCCTAAAGAATTAGCAGCGGTTGATGGGGTTGATTTGGTGTTAGGAGCTACCGAGAAATTTAAAATTACCGATTATATAAACGACTTGTCTAAAAATGATTTTGGAGAAGTTCATAGTTGTGAGATAGAAGAAGCCGATTTTTATGTAGGAAGTTATTCTATAGGGGATCGTACTCGTGCATTTTTAAAAGTGCAAGATGGGTGCGATTATAAATGTACGTATTGTACTATTCCGTTAGCACGTGGTATTTCTAGAAGTGATACTATGGAGAATGTTTTGAAAAATGCGGCTGAAATTGCAGCTAAGGGAATTAAGGAAATTGTACTTACAGGAGTAAATATTGGAGATTACGGGAAGGGAGAGTTTGGTAACAAACGCCATGAACATACCTTTTTAGATTTGGTAACAGAATTGGATAAGGTAGAAGGGATTGAGCGTCTTAGAATTTCTTCCATAGAACCTAACTTATTAAAGAATGAAACTATCGACTTAGTTTCGGTTTCGAGAGCTTTTGTTCCGCATTTCCATATTCCGTTGCAAAGTGGAAGCAATGAGATTTTAAAGAAAATGAAACGTAGATATCTGCGTGAACTTTATGTTGATAGAATTACGAAGGTACGTGAGGTAATGCCGCATGCCTGTATTGGTGTGGATGTTATTGTTGGTTTTCCGGGAGAAACCGATGAACACTTTTTAGAAACGTATAATTTTCTTACCGACCTTCCGATTTCGTATTTACATGTATTTACGTATTCTGAAAGAGATAACACCGAAGCAGTTGAAATGGATGGTGTAGTACCTAAAAAGGTACGTGCTAAAAGGAGTAAAATGTTGAGAGGATTGTCTGTTAAAAAGCGAAGAGCTTTTTATGAAAGTCAGATAGGAAGTATCCGTACTGTATTGTTTGAAGGAGAAAACAAAGAAGGATATATTCACGGTTTTACAGAGAATTATGTAAAGGTGAAAGCTCCGTGGAATCCTGAGTTGGTAAATACCTTACAGGTTGTAAAACTCACCAAAATAGATGAAGACGGAATAGTACGCTTTGAGTTTGTTGAAAAAAATGTAATTTCGGCATAAAACCTATTGTAATAATTGTTTTATATTAGAGCTAAGCTTATTCTTAAACCCCAAATACTTTTCTATGCGAAATATTTATTTTTTACTTTTTCTGTTTATTACATTAGGTGTAAGTGCTCAAGTAGAAACAGGAGAAGCTTCTTTCTATGCGAAGAAATTTAACGGACGTACAACTGCCAGTGGAGAAATCTATCACCATATATTACCTACAGCTGCACATCGTACGTTGCCTTTTGGTACTAAAGTAAAGGTTACAAATTTGGCTAATAATCGTTGGGCTATAGTTAAAATTAATGATAGAGGCCCTTTTGTTAAGGGAAGAATTATAGATGTATCGCGCTCGGTTGCCGAGAAGTTAGATTTTATAAATGCCGGCATTACTAAAGTAAAAATAGAAGTAATAGGTGAAGAAGATGTAGAAGTTGCAGAAACGGTACTTTCTAATGATGATGTGAAAACTACTACTACAACCACTAAGGTGGAAACGGTTCCAGTTTCTACGAATACTGTTTCAGAAGTAGTGATTACAACTGTTGCAACAACAACGGCACCTACGGTTCCAGGTAATGAATACTATGAATTAGGAGTTGAACAAGTTTCTCCTGATTGGATGGGGGTGCAAATTGGTAGCTTTCAGGAGTTAACCAATTTAATACGGTTGGTAGATGGCCTTAAGTCTAAATATAAGAAAAAGGTTGTGGTACAGGTTAAAAATAGGAATGGTTTAAAAGTGTATGCGTTAATCATTGGTAAGTTTTTAACCAGAGATAAGGCAGAAAACTTTAAAGAGCGAGTTAGAAAAGATTATCCAGATAGTTTTATAGTAGATCTTAGAAAATAAAAAAGGCATTTTTAATGCCTTTTTTTTATCTTAAAATGAGTTCTTTTACCAGTTCTTTACCGAGTTGCTCATTAATCATTTCAATAATTTTTTGTTTCCCATAGCTTAACTCTTCTCTTAAAACAGAAGAAGTAAGAGATACATGTAATGTTTCGTTTTTTAATATGATGTCTTGAGTATAATTGGCTACTCCATTACCCATTAGTTGAATCCATGCGTCTCTAACGTCTATTTTGTCTATACCACCCTCAAGGTGATTTTCTTTAATAAAAGATTTTAATGCTTCGCTAAGGCTTATGTGTTCGTTATATCTTTTGGTCATTATTCTATATTAATTGGCTCGAATCGTTTATAATAATAGGTGTTTCCTGAATCGTTCGAAATACTAAAATGATCTTTATCTACCTTTAATAGTTTTTCCTTCCACTCGTCCATAGAGGTTTTATAATCAAAATAGTAATCCTTATTTTCTTTAATGATAGTAAAAAATTCGGCATCGCTATTTGTTTTATAAGTTCCGTTTAGCGTAGGATACATTTTTTTTCTGAACCCTGAAAGGCTATCTTTCAACTCCAGATAATCTACTGTTGTGTTTACTTGGTATTGTTTGGTTGCTCCGTCGGAAGTAACTACTTTATCTATTTCCCAATAACCGTTTAAATTTGATAGGTCTATCTCAGTTATTTGTTTGGAACATCCTAATATACTAAATGACAGTGTGATAAAAAATAATATTTTCACAAATTTCATAACCTTACCTTTTTTAAAAGGGTAAAGTTACCTGTTAGATTTTAAAAAAGAGGTAATTATAATTTAAAAATTTTATAGGATTGATTGGTTTTTTTAACAACTTCTTCGGTACGTTCTGAATGTGTGTCACTTATAAAAATTTGTCCGAAGGTATCGTCGTTAACCAACTGAACTAAATGGGTAACTCTGCTCTCATCAAGTTTGTCAAAAATATCATCAAGTAGTAAAATAGGCTTTACATGTGATATGTTTTTTATAAAATCAAATTGGGCTAATTTTAATGCGATTAAAAAAGATTTTTGCTGTCCCTGACTTCCAAACTTTTTAATAGGGTAGCCATCAATTTCAAATTTTAAATCATCTTTATGAAGTCCAACACTCGTGTATTGCAGTACCCTGTCTTTTGCTAAATTCGCTACTAATAATTCGGAGAGTGTCTGCTCGTTTAATTGGCTGTCGTATGAAAGATCTATTTGTTCGCTGTTGCCAGATATAAGTGCATATCTATTTTTAAAAATAGGAATAAACGCATCTAAAAAGGCAACTCTTTCTTGGTAAATGTCATTTCCAAATGCACATAATTGTTCGTTGTATACCTCTAAAGTAGTACCATCAAAAGTATTATTAAGAGCAAAATATTTTAGTAAGGCGTTTCTTTGGGTAAGTACCTTGTTGTAGCTAATAAGATTTTGCAGGTATTTTTTATTGGATTGCGAAATTACGTTATCCATAAACTTGCGTCTGGTTTCACTACCTTCAATAATCAAATCTCTATCTGATGGTGATATCATAACAAGTGGAATAAGTCCTAAATGATTTGATAGCTTATCGTACACCTTACCATTTCTTTTAATACTCTTTTTTTGTCCTTTTTTTAAACTACAAACAATGCGTTCTTCATTGCCTTTTTTTTCAAAGGTACCATCTACTACAAAAAAGTCTTCTCCGTGTTTAATATTTTGAGAAGCAATAGGATTGAAATAGCTTTTGCCAAAAGCAAGGTAGTGTACGGCATCTAAAATGGTGGTTTTGCCCACACCATTATTACCGGTAAAACAGTTAATGTTGCTGTCTAAAGTGAAATCTTTAGAGACAATATTTTTATAATTAATTAAGGATATTTTACTTAATATCATACCAAGCTAATGTAGTAAACTTTATTCTTTTGCAAATCAAATATAAAATAATAGAAAATATCAAGAAAAACAGCTTTTATATTTTAATAAAAATTATATTTTTGCGCCACAAATACAATTTAGGCTATGGCTACATATAATAAAAGAGGGTATAAAAATAAGGCTAAAAAGGAAAACGAAGCATTCGATGAGCCTGAAGTAATACATGCAGATGAACACAGTACTACAGAAGATGTTTTTAACACCTTAGATGAGAAAGCTAATAAAACTGAAGAATGGGTTGAGAAAAACCAGAAAGTAATTTTAGGTTTTATTGGAGTGTTAGTAGTGGCTGGTCTTGCATTTTTTGGATACACTAAATTTATTCAAGAACCTAATGAAACAAAAGCATCTAACGATATGTTCTTTGCTCAAGAATACTTTAAAGAAGCATTCAACGGGGCAGAAGCAAAGGATTCATTATTAAATCTTTCTCTTAAAGGCGCTGAAGGGAACTATGGTTTCTTGCAAATTATTGATAAGTATAGTGGTACTAAAGCTGCCAATATTGCTACATATAGTGCAGGTATGGCATATTTAGAACTTAAAAATTACAAGAAAGCGGTTGAATACTTAGATGAGTTTAAGTCTGACGATGTAATTTTATCTCCTTTTGCTAAAGGAAACATTGGTGATGCTTTTTCTCAGATGGAGGATTATAAAAATGCTTTAGATTATTACGAAAAAGCGATTAACGATAACACAAACGGATTTACAACTCCATTGTATTTGTTTAAAGCTGGTATGTTAGCTAAAGAGCAAAAAGAGTACGATAAAGCATTATCTTATTTTAAAAGAATTAAAGAAGAGTTTCCAGATTCTGAACAAGCAAAAACTATTGACGCTTATGTGGCAATAGTAGAAAGTGAAAAATAATGGCAACAGAAAATAAAAATTTATCAGAATACGATAAAACAACAATCCCAAATGCGAAAGACTTTCGATTTGGGATTGTTGTTTCTGAGTGGAATGATACCATAACCGAAGGATTGTATAAAGGTGCAGAAGCAGCTTTATTAGATTGCGGAACTGAAACGGAAAACATTATTAGATGGAATGTTCCGGGAAGCTTTGAGCTTACGTTTGGAGCCAAAAGAATGTTAGAAGTGAAAGATGTAGATTGCGTTATTGTTATTGGTAGCGTAATAAAAGGCGAAACAATGCATTTTGATTTTGTATGTCAAGGTGTCACACAGGGGGTAAAAGATTTAAATGTGTTATATGATACACCTGTAATCTTTTGTGTGCTTACCGATGATAACATGCAGCAATCTATTGATAGAAGTGGTGGTAAACACGGAAACAAAGGCACAGAGGCTGCTATAGCTGCCATTAAAATGGCGCATTTACGTACGTTATAATCATAAGATACATATAAAAGTACTGATTGGTTTTGTAAAAAAAGTCAATCAGTTTTTTTTTGTTGCTAGGTAAAGTTAGTTCGGCATCTTATTTGTTAACATTTTTTAGCATAGTGTATAGAAACAATACTATGTATTTTAATTAATTTTGAAAGAATAGAATGGGGTATGAAACTTCGAGTATTATTTAAACAACATAGAAACAAGTCGTTCAACTATAAGCCTCGCTATTATAATGAGCGTAAGGAACGACTCGATAGCCTTAAGAGACAGTATAACAAAGTTTCTGATGTAGATTATGTACCTAAGAGAAGAACTTCTTTTAGAGAAGATTGGAAAACGCAACGGAAAGACTTAAATGATAAAAACTCACGAGTTAGATTAATTGTAATACTGGTATTTCTTCTAATGGCTGCCTATGTTGTGTTACGATTTTTTAATTTCGAAAAATTACTTAATGGCTGATATCATCCAGTTATTGCCGGATCATGTAGCAAATCAGATTGCAGCGGGAGAAGTGGTGCAAAGACCGGCTTCTGTTGTTAAAGAGCTTATTGAAAATGCTATTGATGCCGGTGCAACAGAAATAAAATTAGTTATAAAAGATGCTGGGAAAACCCTTGTACAAGTTGTAGATAACGGTGTAGGGATGACCGACACTGATGCTCGTTTGTGTTTTGAACGACATGCTACCTCTAAAATTAAGAAGGCAGAGGATCTTTTTCTATTGAACACAAAAGGGTTTAGAGGAGAGGCGCTTGCTTCTATTGCTGCTATTGCCCATGTAGAATTAAATACCAGACAACAGGAAGCAGAGGTGGGGGTGCAGATTAAAATTGAAGGCGGTAAAGTTACATGCCAAGAACCTTCAGTAGCTCCAAAAGGGACAAGTTTATTGGTTAAAAACTTGTTTTTTAATATTCCTGCAAGGCGTAATTTTTTGAAATCTGATGCCGTTGAGCTTAGACATATCATAGATGAGTTTCATAGGGTAGCCTTAGCGCACCCCAATGTTCATTTCGATTTTTATAGTAACGGAACCGAGTTGTTTAATTTACCTGTGGCAAATATAAGACAACGTATTGTTAGTATTTTTGGTGGTAAAACCAATGAAAAACTGGTGCCGGTAAATGAAGAAACCGAGGTGGTAAATGTGTCGGGATTTGTAGGGAAACCTGAATTTGCTAAAAAGAGCAGAGGAGAACAGTTTTTCTTTGTTAATAATAGATTTATTAAGAGTCCGTATTTGCATCATGCCATTATGGCGGCATTTGAAGGGTTGTTGAAAGATGGAATGCAACCAGGGTATTTTCTGTTTTTGGATGTAGATTCGGCTACCATTGATATTAATATACACCCAACTAAAACAGAGATTAAGTTTGACGATGAACATACGTTGTACGCCATTCTGAGATCGGCGGTAAAACATAGCTTAGGTCAATTTAATGTGGCGCCTGTATTAGATTTTGATAGTGATACGAATCTAGATACTCCGTACGATTATAAAAATAAAAAGGTAGCTATGCCTACTATTGAGGTAGATGCCAATTTTAACCCGTTTAAAGAAGAGACAGAAGAGAAAGCTCCAAAAAAAGAATCCTTTAAAGGTGGTAGTGGTTCGTATGGTTTTAAAAAAGAAAAACAACCAAGTTGGGAAAGTTTATATGTGGGGTTAAATACGAATGATGATGAGGTAGTGACAACGGAGGGCTTTTCATCGGTTGAGTTTGAATCTGAAGAAGTCACGGGAAAGTTATTTGAGGACGAGGATATTCAATTATCAAAAGCTACTACGTTTCAATTGCAAAAGAAATATGTGGTTACCACTATTAAATCGGGGATGGTTATTATAGATCAAACCCGCGCGCACCAACGTGTATTGTATGAGCAGTATCTTAAGGATATTACCATCAATGAAGGAGTGAGCCAGCAGTTGTTGTTTCCGCTAGAGTTGCACTTTGGTAAGGTAGAAATGTCTTTATTACAAACCTTAAAAGAGCGTTTAGAAGGAACTGGTTTTGCTTTTGAAACAATGGAAGAGGATACTGTGGTTATTAATGGCATACCAATGCACGTTACCGAAAGCGAAGTAGCTATTATATTAGAACAATTAATCACAGATTTTGGTGATGATATACCGGATAGCGGTTTTACACAAACAGATATGTTGGCAAAAACATTGTGTAAAACGTTAGCCGTTAGAGGAGGAGAAGTACTTAGTGTTGCAGAGCAAGAGAATTTAGTAAATAATTTGTTTGCATGTACAGAGCCTACGATGTCTCCTTTTAACAAGCCTGCTTTTATTACCATGAGTGCAGGCGATATAGAAAAGAAATTTATGTAAATTTAGGTACATGGGAAGAATGACAGAGGTGGTGAAACACCTGATAATAATAAATGTTATATTTTTTGCAGCAACATATATGTTGCCAAATCTACACCTAGAAAATTGGTTAGCGCTATGGTTTCCTGAAACTTCAAATTTTAGAGTATGGCAATTGGTAACGCATATGTTTATGCATGGTGGGTTTACACATATTTTATTTAATATGTATGCGTTGTTTGCTTTTGGATCTTCCTTAGAAGCTATGTGGGGGAAAAACAAGTTTTTGTTTTTCTATATATCTGCTGGGTTAGGTGCTGCGTTGGTGTATACGGGTGTTAATTATTATTTTTATAATGAAGGTATGAATGCCCTAATCGCTAATGGAGCTGATAAAGTAGATGTGTTGAATACGTTGTCTCAAGGGGCATATTACCAAACATGGGCCAATTATATGCCCGAATGGATATATTCTAATTTTATATCAACAGCAGGGCCGGCATTAGGTGCTTCGGGCGCAATTTATGGAATTTTAGTAGCTTATGCCATGAGTTTTCCAAATGCACAATTAATGATATTTCCGCTGCCTATACCTATAAAGGCTAAGTTTTTTGTGCCCGGAATGATAGCAATAGATTTATTCTTTGGGTTAACCAGTTATTCTATAGGTCCAACGGCGCATTTTGCTCATGTAGGAGGTGCTTTAGTTGGCTTTATCATGATGTGGTATTGGAAACGAAATGAGTTTGATAATAATAGGTGGAATTAAGTTATGCAGAACAATTTTAGATATCAGTACAGTATGCTTTCACCATCGGTGAAAATGATTGTTATTAACGTAGCGGTTTTTATACTATCTTCATTAGTGTTGTTTCTATTTCAATTGCAAGGGACTTCCAATTTTTTTGATACTTGGTTCGGGTTAAGTTCTGTACCCATGGAGGTACTTACAAAACCATGGACGCTAATTACATACGCTTTTTTTCATAGAGGAATCATGCATATTTTTTCTAATATGCTGATACTTTATTTCACCGGAAACATTTTTTTAAACTTGTTTAATGGTAAACAGTTTTATAATGTTTACTTTTTAGGTGCTATAGCAGGCGGATTGTTGTATGTGTTTAGTTACAGTATATTTCCGGTGTTTAGTAATGTTTATGCTGGTATAGTAGGCGCTTCTGCAGCCGTTATGGCTATCTTAATATTTGTGTGTACCTATACACCTAATTTGGAAGTGCGCTTATTTATGTTGTTTACTGTTAAGTTATGGTATATAGGAGTATTTTTGGTGTTAATGGATTTGGCTTCTATTCAATCAGGTAATCCTGGTGGACATATATCTCACTTAGGTGGGGCGTTATTAGGGTTTGTGTATGCAAAACAATTACAAAAGGGAAATGATATAGGAGCTTGGTTTTCTAGTTTAATGGATGGTGTTGTTAACCTGTTTAAAGGTGATAGTAAAACAGCAGGTAAGGCTAAGTTTAAAAAAGTGTATAGAAATAAAGGAGGTAAAAAAGCATCGCAAGGAACAAAAGTGTTTGATAACGATAAAAATTTACATCAGAAGAAAATAGATGCTATTTTAGATAAAATTAGTAAAAGCGGATACGAAAGTCTTACCAAAGAAGAAAAGGACTTTTTGTTTAGAGCTGGTAAAAATAATTAAACACAACATTCCCCTTGAAAAAGCTTTCTTTATTTGATAAGTTTCTATTTATAATTAATAGTTTACTGGCTACGGTAACATTATTAGCCTATTTTCTTCCATATCTGCCGCCTAAAGGTTTTAGATTGATATCGGTATTGAGTCTGGGGCTTCCTGTGTTTTTAATTACAAATTTCTTATTTGTACTGTATTGGTTATTTCGATTTAAAAAGCAATTGTTTTTATCACTTATTACATTGTTTTTAGGATTTACCTATGTAAAATCTACAGTAGAATTCGGACATACACCTGAACCTGAAGGAAAAAATGATTTTTCTTTGTTAACGTATAATGTAAGAGGGTTTAATTATAATGAATGGAGTAAGGATACTACATTAAAAGATAGTATACAGGTCTTTGTAGTAAAGGAGTCGCCTGATATTTTATTATTTCAGGAGTTTCATAAGTATGAATTTTCAAAGTATAATAAAATGTATCCTTATAAGGCTGTATTTTATAGGTCGTTTAGCTATGGTCAAACAATTTTTTCTAAGTATGAAATTGTAGATAGTGGGGCTTTTAATTTTGATGGTACGGGAAATAATATCATTTATGCTGATATGTTAATTGAGGGTAAAAACGTGAGAGTGTATAATATTCATTTAGAATCTAATAACGTAACAGTAGATGTAGAAAGAGGACTAGCTGATGCAGATAAAGAAAAAATGGCCAGTACTATATCTAGATCTTTTGTTAGGCAGCAAACGCAAATAGATGCCTTAATAGCACAGTTACAAAGTTATAAGGGTAGGTATATTTTAGCGGGAGATTTTAATAATACAGCGTATTCGTACATCTATAATGAACTAAGAAGGTCGGCAGATTTACAAGATAGTTTTGAAGAGGCGGGAAGTGGTTTTGGTAAAACCTATGAATTTAAATACTATCCGTTGCGAATTGATTTTGTATTAGCAGATGCAGGTTTTCATATTAAATCTCATAGGAATTATAATAATTACTATTCAGATCATTTTCCGGTAAAAGTAGTGTTTGGTAAAGACTGGTTGCTCGATAATTGATAGTAAATACTTCGAGATTTGTCTAGAGGTAGTTTATTTCATTAAACAATCTAGGGTATCAGCTGTCATATGTAATAATAGTGCAACTCCAAAGATTCTAGTTTCTCTAAAAAAAAGTAAGGCAACATAACATCCTATCGCCATATAAGAATGAAGTGGGTGAAAGCCAATGCTACACCGGTTAGGATCAAAAATAGGGCTAGCTAGTAAATGATCTACATCAATAATAATAGCACCTATTAATATAATTACTGCGCGTTTAAAATCCTTTTTATAGAAAAGATAGGCAACTAATATGGGAATTAGAAAATGAAATCCGTAATGGATAAATCCGCGAAGCATTTTATTGCAGTAGGATATTTTGACTTTCAAGATAATTTAAGCTATTAGGTCCTTCGTTAAATAAAAGATCTAGGGTGCTTAAATTGGGTATAAAGCCATGTTTAGATTCAAAAACTTGAGTATAGCGTTCTAACGGATGATTTTCTTCCTTTTTAGCGTTGATAAGAAATCTATGGTCTTTAATTTCAATGGGGGCTGTTTCATATTTTGTAGTAAAACTAAAATTAGTTTCTAGTTGTAAGCTATCAAAAATAACCTCCATAGTTTTTAAATTAAAGTCTAGTAAAAACTCATGCTTATTTTCGAATAAAGGAGCAAACTCATCTTCATAATATTCAAAGAAAGGAGAAGTCCTATAGGCTGTTTCTATACTTTTCCAATGTTGTTTCTGCCATGGAAAATCGTTTTCCAACCGTACATCCTTATATAATAGCCTTCCGTTATTGCTAATGTGTTTAATAGGGATACTTAAAAGCTGTTTGCCGTTAGCACCATAAATATACATTCTGTTTCTGTAGGTTTGTTTTTGGTAATTATCAAATTTCTCAAACACTACTTCGTCTCCGTTAGTGATAACAACTAATTGAGAAATAGAAGGGAAATAGGAAGGATGTAAAAGAACTTTCATTAATTTATATTATGCTTTTTTTCTTTTTTTTCTGAAAAAATCAAAGATAAACCAACCTGCTAACGCTATTAAGAAATATCTAAAGTAGGAAGTTGGCTTGCTATTGCCGCCTCCGTCAACAGTGGTGAATAATCTATCCCAACGAATTTTATTTTGGATGCCGCTAGCAAAACTATCCCAGCTAAACCATACAAATACTGGTTTTCCCAAAACATGGTCAAAAGGTACAAATCCCCAAAATCTACTATCTTCAGAGTTGTGACGGTTGTCACCCATCATCCAGTAGTAGTTTTGTTTAAACTCATATGAATTGGTAGGGGTGCCATCTATAACTATTTGATTTTCTTTTACTTTTAGCGTATGACCTTCATATTCTTCAATAATACGTTGGTATAGCGGTAAGTTATCTTTAGTTAGTGTTATAGTAGTTCCTTTTTTAGGCATGGTAATAGGGCCGAAATTATCTTTATTCCATGGCATTGATGGGGTATGTGGAAAAATAGCATGATCATACATCCCTTTAGGTTCTATAACTTTTACAACACTATCAATACTCTGGTTACGGCGTAAGGTATTGGCAACTTCTTCGGTAAGTGAGGCTATTCTGTATGGGTTTACACCAATAATACCATCGGTTACACCATATCTATTATATAAAAGTTCATTTGATAGTTGAATACCTGGTTTAGTGTATACATAATAGGAATATTGTGGTTTTGCACGTTCTCCAAGTTGGGTGCGTTTTCCGTTAATGTAAATAAAGCCATCCTTAATTTCTAACTCATCACCTGGTATGGCGACACATCTTTTAACGTAATTAGATTTTTTGTCTAATGGCTTATCTACGTGAATAGTTGATGGGTCACGAAAAAAACGGACTGTATCTACTGGCCAGTTGAAAACAACAATTTCATTACGTTTAATATCTTGTAATCCAGGTAATCTATAGTAAGGGTATTGTGGTTTTTTTAGGTACGATCTAATACCTGCTACAGGAATGGTATCGTGAACCATAGGTGCCGCAATTGCTGTCATAGGTACTCGGGCTCCGTAATGGAACTTACTCACAAAAAGAAAATCGCCTACCAGTAATGTTTTTTCTAAAGAAGAAGTTGGTATTACAAAAGGTTGCATAATATAGGTATGTACAAAAGTAGCTGCAATAACAGCAAAAACAATTGAGCTAACCCATTCACCTGCAACGGTTCTTGGTTTTAAGCTTCTATCTTCAATATAGGTGACGTCTTGAGTGTAGTTTATATAGAAAATGTAGCATCCAAGGCTAACCAACACCAATGTAGTGTCTTGTGTATTGTTTCTACCAAAACTACGTATGGTTTCTACCCATATTACTGGGATAATAATAATTTGAATAATAGGAATGAATAACAATAAAACCCACCACCACGGTCTATTGATGATTTTCATAAGAATAACAGCATTGTAAACAGGAACAGCTGCTTCCCAAGATTTTCTACCAGCTTTTATATATAATTTCCAAGTAGCTAAGAAATGAATTACCTGAATTACTAAAAACGTTACAAACCATTGATAAAGTGTCATTGTTTTCTATTTTTAGATAGTGCTTTATTATTTAATGTTTAAAACATCTTTCATTGTATATACACCTGTTTTACCAACTAGCCACTCAGAAGCTAATACGGCTCCCAAAGCAAAACCTTGGCGGTTGTGTGCTTCATGACTAATGGTTAAGGTGTCAACTTCCGATTTATAAAAAATAGTATGCGTACCCGGAACATCTTCTATTCTCTTGGCTGTAATTTCAATATCTTCTTCAGCAGGAGATTCTAGTACCCAGCTTTTTTTGCTATCGTAATTTTTAATGATTCCGTCAGCTAATGAAATAGCCGTTCCACTAGGAGCATCTAATTTTTTAGTATGGTGAATTTCTTCCATAGAAACATTGTAGCTGCTTAAACCATTCATAAGTTTGGCTAAATAAGCATTCAATTCAAAGAAGATGTTTACACCAATACTAAAGTTAGAACCATATATGAAGGCTCCTTTCTTTTCATTACAAAGGGCAACTACTTTGTCGTAGTCTTCTAACCATCCGGTGGTTCCGCTAACTACAGGAATATTGTTATTTATACAGTCTGTAATGTTTTGGTAAGCAGTAGTAGGAATGCTAAAGTCGATGGCTACATCAACATTAGAAAAGGTATAATCTTTAGTTTTTCTGTCTACTTTTAAAACAATTTCATGGCCTCTGTTAATAGCAATTTGTTCAATTGCTTTTCCCATTCTACCATATCCAAGTAAAGCTATTCTCATAGTTAAAAATGAAAGGTTAACGATACCCCCATATCAGGAGTACTGTAAAAATCAGTTTCCTCTAAATAGGGCTGCAAAGTTAAGTCTTTGTTTATATTAAACTGCTTTAAATGCGCATCAACATTCGCGTCTATAATATTAAGAGCATAGATACCAATAAAAATTAAAAGCGAAAGATCTCGGTTACTTTGGTAATAATCTTGCCCGTTTTCTAAACTGCTATCCGTTACATCTGGTCCCTCACCATCACCATTTAGGTCGTAATAGGGGTCATCTGTATATCCCGCTTGTCTTCTTTTAAAAGCATCTCTATAGTTGTGATAGTATTTGTTGTTGGTTACATAAAAATATCCGGCAGCACCCATACCCCCATAAATTATAGGAAGTTTCCAGTAGCTATGGTTATAAATTTGACCTAAACCAGGTACAATAGCCGAATAAAAAGCAGCTTTTGAAGGTGCTAAAGGATTGTAAGGTCTCTTACTTTTAATAAAAGACCCAGTGTTTAAATCCGTAACAATAGAATCCTTAGCTTTCTCTTTTTTATCTTTATCTTTCTTCTGGCCGTAGCCATTAAATGCAATTAAAACAAAGAATATAAAACCTAATATTTTATAATTCACCAGAAATTAACTTTTTAATACGTTCAAAATCCTCATCTGAGTGAAAAGGAATAATAAGCTTTCCTTTTCCTTTCTTATCAACTTTAACGTCTACTTTCGCAGAAAAGTATTCACTGAATTTAGGAATGTTTTTTTCTGCAAAGTCGGGAACTGGTGCTGAAATACTTTTAGGTGCCGCAGCAGGGTTTGATTTGTTGTACTGATAGTTTTTAACTAATAACTCAGTAGCTCTTACAGATAGTGCGTTTGTAATGATTTTTTCATAAATCTCTAACTGCACTTTTTTATCTTCAATGTTAATAATAGCTCTTCCGTGTCCCATACTTACAAATCCGTCTCTCATGCCGGTCTGAATAATAGGGTCTAGTTTTAATAACCTAAGGTAATTGGTAATAGTAGATCTTTTTTTACCAACACGCTCGCTCATTTGCTCTTGCGTTAAATTAATTTCGTCAATTAAACGTTGGTAAGAAAGCGCTATTTCTATAGGGTCTAAGTCATGGCGTTGAATATTTTCAACTAAAGCCATTTCTAGCGACTCCTGATCGTTTGCAATTCGTATATAGGCAGGTACGCTAGTTAAACCAGCTAATTTAGAAGCTCTTAAACGACGTTCACCAGAAATCAGTTGGTACTTGTTAAAGTCCATCTTACGAACCGTAATAGGTTGAATAACCCCTAGCTCCTTAATAGAGATAGATAATTCGTTTAAGGTTTCTTCGTTAAAATTTGTTCTTGGCTGAAAAGGGTTAATTTCTATCGATTCAATCTCAAGCTCTATAATATTACCTAAAACTTTATCAGCATTTTTGTCAGAAGCAGATGAGATATCATTTTCTGGATCTTTTAATAATGCCGATAATCCTCTTCCTAAAGCTTGTTTCTTAACTGCTTTTGCCATGTATTATACCTTTTCTTTATTTTTTTTAATTATTTCGTGGGCTAAATTTAAGTAATTAGTAGCTCCTTTACTGGTAGCATCATAATTAATAATAGTTTCACCAAAACTTGGTGCCTCGCTTAGCCTTACATTTCGTTGAATAATGGTATCAAAAACCATTTCACTAAAGTGTTTCTGAACCTCTTCTACTACCTGGTTAGATAAACGCAGACGAGCATCATACATGGTAAGTAGTAAACCTTCGATGTCTAAATCAGGGTTGTGAATTTTTTGAACACTTTTAATGGTGTTTAAAAGCTTTCCTAAACCTTCTAGTGCAAAATATTCACATTGAATAGGAATGATAACAGAATTAGAAGCTGTTAAAGCATTTAAGGTTAATAACCCTAAAGATGGAGCGCAGTCAATTAAAATATAATCGTAGCGATCAGCTATTGTATCGAGATTCTGCTTTAACATGTATTCTCTTTGGTCCTTATCAACCAATTCAATTTCAATAGCTACTAAGTCAATGTGAGCCGGAATTAAGTCTAGATTAGGAGAATCTGTTTGAATAATCAACTCTTCAGCTCTGTGTGTATGTTCTAAAAGCTGATACGTACCTAATTCAATAGATTCTACATCAATACCAAGCCCTGAAGTGGCGTTCGCCTGTGGATCGGCATCAATAAGTAATACTTTTTTTTCAAGTACTCCCAGAGAGGCAGCTAAATTTACAGAGGTAGTAGTTTTTCCTACTCCTCCTTTTTGATTGGCAATTGCAATTATTTTACCCATTTTGGTCAAGAGGTTTTAAAAGGTAAAAATACAATTATTTGTGTTCTAATAAAACGAAAATTATTAACAAGGATTTAATTTATTGATACTTTTTGAAAAATATTGTTAAGAATTGTTCTTTTTTGCTCTAATCATGGATTCTAGCATGTCCCACATTTCTTCGGGAATCGCTTCTAATAAATTAAATTGACCTGCTCCTTGAAGCCATTCTCCTCCGTCAATAGTAATCACTTCTCCATTAATATAAGCTGAAAAATCTGAAACTAAATAGGCTGCAAGATTGGCCAGTTCTTGATGTTCTCCAACCCTTTTTAAAGGTACTTTTTTTGCAAGATCGAACTTTTCTTTTAAATCTCCGGGAAGTAAACGATCCCACGCGCCTTTGGTAGGAAAGGGGCCTGGAGCAATAGCATTGGTTCGTATACCGTATTTAGCCCATTCTACAGCTAAACTTCTGGTCATAGCCAATACACCTGCTTTTGCTGTAGCGCTCGGTACTACATAGGCAGAACCTGTCCATGCGTAGGTAGTAACAATATTTAAAACCACACCTTGTGTTTTGTCTTGTATCCATTGTTTACCTAAAGCTAGTGTGCAGTTTTTACTTCCTTTTAATACAATATCTATTATAGTATCAAATGCATTTGAAGATAAACGCTCGGTTGGAGATATAAAATTTCCAGCAGCATTGTTAATAAGTATGTGGATATTTCCGAATATTTCCATAGCTTTTTGCATCATAGCTTCAACTTGGTCGTAATATCTTACATCGCAAGCAATAGGAAAACAGTTTCCTTTACTGTTTGCTGAAAGTTCTTCTGCAGTAGCGGATAGCTTATCAATATTTCTAGAGGTAATGACAACGTTTGCGCCTAGCTCAAGAAAATAAGAAGTCATGGCCTTTCCTAATCCGCTTCCTCCACCAGTAACAATAATGGTTTTGTTTTCTAATGCATTTTCAGGTAGCATTTTCTGCTGGTAGTTCATAAGTTTAATTTTGTTTTTCTAAGATACATAAAAAAAGAAGAGATTTTTTGGCTTGGGTGTCTATGTAAACAGTAAAATGTGCTTTGTAGGATATAAGGTAGTGTTTGTGTTGTAGGTAATTTAAACAACAACTCTATAATTTAAAAGCGTTTACCTTTAATAACAGTACTTTGATACAAACTGGTATGTAAATAATATAAACTGGTAGCTACTAGTATGTTTGTATGCTTTTGTGTGTTATATTTGATATGAAATTAATAATATAATTCATTGTAAAAGGATAATTCTTAATTTATAGGATGTTAAAATTTGATAAGTATAATTATTTGTTGTGGATCTAATATCAAATTTTAATTGAATTAAAAACACGAAAACGATTTCGTGTTTCTGAAAAGGATTAGCTTTTAAATTTGTTTTTTATTCAAACCTGATTGCATAACATTACTGTTTTGTATCAGGTTTGAACCATTATAAAAAGAGGTAAAACAGATTGTAGAAAATCTGATTAATTGTAATGTCATGCGTAGAGTAGTGAAGTTTAGAAATAAAATACGAGCACTTTTGATGTTAAGTCTTTTTTGTTTTTTAATAACAAATGCTCAAACTATTAAAGAAACTAGAGTTAGCTTAGGGTGGAGTGGAAATTCTGTAAATACAGTTGTATTCAGAAATAGCGCAGTGACTACCTTTAAAGATGTACAGTTTACTGCTTATTATAATCCGAAAGGCGCTATGATACTTGCAAAACGGAAATTAGGTTCTTCCAAATGGACTTTTTTGCAAACTCCTTATTACGGAAATATTAAAGATGCTCATAACGATATTAGTATTGCCGTAGATGCAAAAGGATATCTACATGTGAGCTGGGATCATCATAATACCAAATTGCGTTATGCCAAGAGTTTAAAACCCATGAGTTTACAGCTAACAAAAGAACTACCTATGACGGGATTGCAAGAAACTAGTGTTACGTATCCTGAGTTTCATAATTTGCCTAATGGGAAATTATTGTTTTGTTACCGATCGGGTGAATCGGGTAGAGGGAATATGGTTATTAATTCCTATGATGTTAAAACCCAAAAGTGGACACAATTACAAAGTAATTTGTTAGATGGAGAGAATACACGAAGTGCTTACTGGCAGATGACCGTTGGTGAAAATGGAGCTATATATGTGTCTTGGGTATGGAGAGAAACATGGGATGTAAGTACGAATCATGATATGTGTTATGCTGTATCTTATGATGGAGGAATTACTTGGAGAAAATCTACAGGAGAAAAGTATAAGCTTCCTATAACAATAGAGAATGCAGAAATAGCGTGGACGATACCTCAAAATAGAAGTTTAATTAATCAAACTTCTATGACGGTCGATGCTAATGGTATACCATATATAGCAACCTATTGGAAAACGAACAAAGTGCCACAGTATAAAATTATATACCGTGCTAATAATATTTGGAAATTAATGGAAACTAATTTTCGTAAAACACCTTTTGATTTAGGGGGTGGAGGTACTAAAAGTATTCCTATTTCGCGTCCGAAGGTTTTTGTAAACAACCTAAATGTGTACCTTTTGTATAGAGACGAAGAAAAGGATAATAAAATTATGTTGGCTTATCGTGGAAAGAATAAAAGTGAATGGAAGCAATTGCCACTTACTTCTTACGGAGTAGGTCAATGGGAGCCTAATTATGATGAGAATTTGTGGAAAAAGGATGGAGTGTTACATGTGTTTTCTCAAAAGGTAGAACAGGTAGATGGTGAAGGTATAGCTTCTTTAGAAGCACAGGAGATACATATTATTGAAGTAGAAAAATTAGAATAAGAGGTGTGTAGTACGCCTTTATAAATAAAAGATTAACCATATTAATGATTATGAAAAATAAATTTTTTATTCCTCTTTTAGTATTAATGATAGGAACTGCTATGGCACAACAAACTACTAATGAATGGGAGAATCCTACTATAATAGATAGGAATAAGGAAGAAGGACATGCCGAATTTGTGGTATATAGAACTGCAGAAGAGGCTACTAAAAGATATAATGAGTCCTCGTATTATAAAAGGTTAAATGGTATCTGGAAGTTCAATCTTGTTAAGAATCCAGAAAAACGACCACAAGACTTTTACAAGACAGATTTAAACGATACTAATTGGAAAACCATAGAGGTTCCTTCTAACTGGGAGTTGCAAGGGTTTGATACTCCTATCTATACCAATATTGTTTATCCGTTCTCTAAAAATCCTCCTTTTATTGATGGTGATTACAATCCGGTAGGGAGTTATAGAAGAACCTTTACAGTACCTTCTGATTGGAAAGATAAAGAGGTAATCTTGCATTTTGGTTCTATCTCGGGTTATGCACGTGTTTTTGTAAATGGTGAAGAGGTTGGTATGACCAAGGCTTCTAAAACACCAGCAGAATTTGATATTACCAAGTATTTAAATGATGGAGAAAATTTATTAGCGGTTCAGGTATTTAGATGGCATGATGGTAGTTATTTAGAAGATCAAGATTTCTGGAGATTAAGCGGAATCGAGAGAGATGTATACTTGCAAGCGTTACCTAAAGTAACAGTATGGGATTATTTTATAAAAACTGGTTTAGATGAAACCTATTCAGATGGGCTACTAGATGTTGCTATCGATTTAAGAAAATTTGAAAATGGGGAAGATACTAAGGGAGAAGTAAGCTTTACACTTTTAGATGCTAAAGGTAAAGCAGTGTATACAGAAGCCAAAGCATTTGATAAAAGTACTACCACTGTAAGTTTTGTAAAAACAATCTCTGCTGTAAATACATGGAGTGATGAGGTACCTTATTTATATACTTATAGTATAGCATGGAAAGGAAATAAGGGTTCGGAAGGTGTTATTACTGGTAAGACAGGTTTTAGAACTGTAGAAATTAAAAATGATCAGTTATTGGTAAATGGAAACCCTGTAAATGTACATGGGGTAGATTTGCACGAGCATCATGAGACTAAGGGGCATACGCCAGATGAGGCTACCATGCGTAAAGATTTAGAGTTAATGAAGCAGTATAATATAAATGCCATACGTATGAGTCATTACCCACATGCACAACGTTTATATGAGTTATGTGATGAGTATGGTTTATATGTAGTGGATGAGGCCAACATAGAAACGCATGCAATGGGAGCAGAATTACAATCTCCTTTTGATAAAGATAAACACCCTGCTTACCTGCCAGAATGGGCTCCTGCACATTTAGACAGAATTAAAAGAATGGCGGAAAGAGATAAAAACCACCCATCTATTATTTTGTGGTCTATGGGCAATGAGTGCGGTAATGGGCAGGTGTTTTTTGATGCTTATGAGTGGTTAAAGAAATATGATACTACACGATATGTACAGTTTGAACAAGCAGGCGAAAAAGAAGATACCGATGTGGTTTGTCCAATGTACCCAAGTATGGAATATATGAAATCATATGGAGAGGATGCAAGTAAAAAACGTCCGTTTATTATGTGTGAGTTTAGTCATGCTATGGGGAATAGTAATGGGAACTTTCAGGAGTATTTTGATATTATAGATTCGCACCCAAATATGCAAGGTGGCTTTATTTGGGATTGGGTAGATCAAGGGTTATTGACAGAAGAAAATGGGATTCCGTTTTATGCCTATGGAGGAGATCTAGGAGGGGCTGATTTACAGAACGACGAAAACTTTTGTGCCAACGGATTGGTAAGTGCAAACAGATCTGTACATCCTGCAATTTACGAGGTAAAAAGAGTCTACCAAAACATTAAGTTTAGCATAGAAAATACCAATAAGCTTACTATTCAAAACAAGTATTATTACACTAATTTAAATGAATTTACTTTCGTTTATGAATTAGTGAAAAATGGGGAAGTAATCGTGTCAAAAGAATTAGATGCCAATGTAGCTCCTGCATCTTCTGAAACATTTATACTCAATATTGATACCAAAATTACAGATACAGAGGAGTACTTTTTAAATGTATATGCCTATACTAAAAAAGCAACCGATTTAGTGCCTGCCAATCATGAGCAGGCAAGAGCGCAGTTTGCAGTAGGTAAAGGAAGTTTCTTTACAAATCTAGCTAATGTTTCAGCAAGTAAAAAATCATTGAAATATAAAAAGAAGAATAGCACGCTAACTTTTGAGACTGCCACTGTAGCAGGTACATTTGATCTTACCAAAGGAGTCTTAAAGTCATATCATGTAAAAGGAGAAGCACCGTTTGCTTTGGTATATCCAACTCCTTATTTCTGGAGAGCTCCAACAGATAACGATTTTGGTAACGGAATGCTTAAAGAATTAAAAGCTTGGAAAACAGCACATATCAACCCTACGGTAGAAAAGGTAGTTGTTGGCAAACAAACAACCGCGGGGTTGCCTGTTACTGTATCCATGTTGCTAACCGATAAGAAGGTTCCGTATGTAGTAGCCTATATGATTCAAAATGACGGAACCATTAAAGTAACAGCTACTTTAGATAAAAAAGGGTTAGAACTTCCTGAGTTGCCTCGTTTTGGTATGCGTATGCAACTGAAGGGAGATTATGATAATCTTACCTATTACGGAAGAGGACCATGGGAAAATTATTCTGATAGAAAATGGGCTTCGTTTATAGGAACTTACACTAGTACTGTTGCAGATGAGTTTACTTGGGGGTATATCCGTCCGCAAGAGAATGGATATAAAACAGATGTAAGATGGTTAACATTAACTGATGATTCCGGTAACGGAATTAAAGTAACCGGATTGCAAGCGTTAGGATTTAGTGCTTTAAATGTATCTACAGAGTCGTTAGACCCGGGAGTAACTAAAGATCAACGCCATACCAGTGATGTATACCCAGAAGATAAAGTATATCTACATATCGATTATAAACAACGTGGTGTAGGTGGAGATAATAGTTGGGGAGCTTATCCGCATAAGGAGTATTTATTATTGGATGATACTTATGAGTATTCTTATACCATTAGTTTACTCGATAATCAAGATTAAACCCGAGACTTGTATAGAAATGCAATGCTTGCTAAATGATTCGTGGCCTTGGTCCGAAGTAGTTTACTTACAAAATAAAATAAAATAAAATATGAAAAATTTAGTTATCTCATTTATATGTTTTCTTGGTGGTTACCTTTTGGTAACCGCTCAAGATAACATCATCATAAATACTGAAGGACGAAATACAGTTTCTTTAAATGGAATCTGGCATTATATTATTGATCCGTATGAAACAGGCTTTTATGATTATCGTTTTAAAGAACGTAGAGAAAACGATGCAGGAGCGTATTGGAATGCTCCTGTTTTAAAAGAGAAAACCGATTGGACAGAACACGGTTTTAAAGATCCGTATCCAATTCAGGTTCCGGGTGACTGGAATTCACAAGATAGAATATTTACCTATTATGAAGGAACCGTTTGGTATCAACGTTCTTTTGATGCTCCTAAGGTTAAAAAAGCCGAAGATGTATACCTCTATTTTGGTGCAGTAAATTATGAGACACATGTTTATCTGAATGGTAAAAAACTAGGGATGCATAAAGGAGGATTTACGCCTTTCAATTTTAAGATACCAAAAGAGTTACTTCAGAAAACCAATAACAATTTGGTGGTAAGGGTTAATAATAATCGTTATCCTGATGAAATTCCAACCGTAAATACCGATTGGTGGAACTACGGAGGGATAACCCGTGATGTTAAGTTGGTTATACTACCAGAAACTTTTGTTCAACAATATCACCTTCAATTAGACCAAAAACAAGATATTCTTACGGCACAAAAAAAGAAACGCTTTACTATTTCGGGTTGGGTAAAACTTAACCAATTGGTTACAGGAGGTAAAGTATCTGTGCAGATTCCGGAATTAAATATCTATGAGGACTATGAAGCCTCGGGAGATTCGGTTAAAATAGCATTACAGGCGAAGAAAATTGAATTGTGGGATACAAACAACCCGAAGCTTTATGAGGTAATTATTAGCTATAATACGGATGTTGTAAAAGATAAGATAGGATTTAGAAAGATAGAGGTTTACGGAGATAAGATACTATTAAATGGGAGACAAATTTTTCTTAGGGGTATTAGTATTCATGAAGAAATAGCTCAAGAGGTACGCAGAGCACATAGTAAACAAGATGCGGTCAAATTGTTTGGGTATGTAAAAGAATTACATGCCAACATGGTTCGCTTGGCGCACTACCCACATAATGAGTATATGCCAAGAATGGCAGATTCATTAGGGATTTTGGTATGGACGGAAATACCTGTGTATTGGACTATCGACTTTGGAAATCAAGAGGTCTATAAAAAAGCTGAGACACAGCTAAAAGAAATGATAACCAGAGATTGTAACAGAGCTTCTGTAATTATTTGGTCTGTTGGAAACGAAACTCCAGTGAGTGATACCCGTACAACTTTTATGAGTAGCTTAGTTAAAGAAGCAAAACAATTAGATGATACTCGTTTGGTTTCGGCAGCTTTAGAAGTGCATTACATAGATGGGGTAAATTATGTAGATGACCCGCTGGGGGCTTATACAGATATTGTGTCTTTAAATGAATATTTAGGATGGTATGGCGCATTACCCGATGCTTGTAAAACCGCAAAATGGGAAACAAAATATAATAAACCCTTTTTTATAAGTGAAACAGGAGCAGGAGCAAAAGGTGGTTTTCACGATGTTAAAGAAATGCGTTTTAGCGAAGAGTTTCAACAGTGGTATTACCAAGAACAGATAGCCATGGTTAAAAATAATTTCCCTGATAATTATACAGGTTTATCTCCTTGGATTTTGATGGATTTTAGGTCGCCTAGAAGAAATAACCCGGAATATCAGGAAGGATGGAACCGTAAAGGCTTGATAGATGATAAGGGGCACAAAAAGCTGGCTTTTTACGTATTGCAGCAATATTATAAAGAGATAGAAGAACAAGAAAAACAAGGGGATAGAAAATAAAATCATGTTAGTATCAGAATGATACAGTGTTACCTTACTTGTTTAAGGTGATTAGAATAAAAAATACGAACTAAATTTTAAATTGAAACAATGATTAAAAACACATTTAAAAGTAAATCATTGATTTTGTTGGTACTGATAGTAAGTGTATTTACAGCATGTTCAGGAACGCAAAAAGATGAAAAATATACAGCATATTTGTTTACTTATTTTACCGGAAATGCTACGGGAGAGGAGGCAATACGTTATGCGGTAAGTACAGACGGATATAATTACAAAGCATTAAACAATAATGAACCTGTTTTAGATAATACTAAAATTAGTACTACAGGAGGGGTTAGAGATCCGCATATTTTAAGAGGTGCAGATGGAAAAACTTTCTATATGGTAGCAACCGATTTATTTGTCCCTGAAATGGGATGGAGCAATTATGCTATGATTTTAATGAAGTCGGATGATTTAATAAACTGGACGTCTTCTGTTATTAATATTCCTGAAACTTATCCTGACGAATTTGGAGATGTGTATAGAGTATGGGCACCGCAAACTATTTACGATGATGCTACAGGAAAGTATATGGTCTATTTTTCTATGAAACAAGGAGATCATCCTGATAAGATTTATTATGCGTATGCAAATGAAGATTTTACAGCCTTAGAGGCAGCTCCAAAGCAATTATATTTTCCGCCGGCAAGCAGTAATAACAGAGCTTGTATTGACGGTGATATTATTAAAAAAGATGGGAAATTTTATTTGTTCCACAAAGCGGAAGACGGAAAGCCGGGTATTAAGTTGGCAATATCAGATAAGTTGACAGAAGGATACGAACTGGTAAGTAATGAGAGAGTTGATGCAGAAACACACCCGGTTGAGGGAAGTGGTATTTTTCAGTTAAATGATAGTGGTGAGTATATTTTAATGTACGACTTGTATACACAAGGAGGGTATCAGTTTACAAAAAGTAAAGACTTAAATAATTTTACTGTAATTGATGAGTCTATAAGTATGAATTTTCACCCTCGTCATGGTACTGTAATGCCAATTACAGATACCGAGTTAAAAAGATTAATGGAAAACTATGCTTCTTTTGAAGACCCATTAATAGAAGCGAATTCAGATGACTTAAAAAAATTAAATGTAGCCATTTACGGTAAAGAACATAAGATGCGTTTACCCGTTAAAATAGGCACTGATCTTACGAGTTTCGATCCTGAGTTCAGCACCTTTAAAGGAGTTATGGTAAGTCCGAAAGGGCCACAAGATTTTACAAAGGGAGCAATAGATTATACGATTTCCATAGAAGGTAAAGGTGATCAGGTATATAAGGTTATTGCTAATGAAGACCATAATCCGGTATTGGAAGGATATTATGCAGACCCTGATGTTTTATATGCAGAAAAAACAGGTAAATATTATATCTACCCAACTTCTGACGGTTTTCACGGTTGGTCAGGTTATTATTTTAAGACCTTCTCATCAGATGACTTAGTTAGCTGGAAAGATGAAGGCGTGATTTTAGACCTTAAAAAAGATGTAAGTTGGGCCGATAGAAACGCTTGGGCTCCTTGTATTATAGAGAAAAAGGTGGATGGAGTTTATAAGTATTTCTATTACTTCACAGCAGCTCAGAAAATAGGTGTAGCGGTGGCAGATGATCCTACAGGGCCCTTTGTAGATAGCGGTAAACCCGTAATTGATTTCAAACCAAAAGGTAGTAAGGGCGGACAAGAAATAGATCCTGATGTATTTATGGATCCGAAAACAGGAAAAACATATTTGTACTGGGGGAACGGTTATTTAGCTGGTGTAGAATTGAATGATGATATGGTATCTATCAAGAAAAATACACTAAAAATAATGACTCCCGATAACACGTTTAGAGAAGGAACCTATGTTATTTATAGAGATGGTAAGTACTATTTCATGTGGTCTGAAGATGACACCCGTAGTCCTAATTATAAAGTACGTTACGCCATTGCAGATAAGCCATTAGGCACGTTGGTAAAACCTGATGACAATATAGTAATTCAGAAAAATGAAACAGCTCATATTTTCGCTACAGGTCATAATTCTGTTATACAAAAACCAGGTACAGATGAATGGTTTTTAGTCTACCATCGTTTTACGTATCCTAAAGGTGTAGAAATGGGGGGAAGAGCAGGTTTCCATAGAGAGGTCTGTATAGATACGTTAAAATTTGACGAGAATGGGCATATCATAGAAGTTATTCCTACCTTAGAGGGAATCAAAAAATAATCCATTTTCACATATGATTTTCAAAAAATATATCATTCAGATGTTGTCTTTTGTGCTTCTTGGTGTAATCGGTTGCACTGATAAAGAAGGGATAAAAGTTACCGTAGAAGTTAGCAATCCATTGAATTTTAATAGGACAGAAATTGTGGCTATTCCTGTAACAGATCTCTCTGTATTACTTAATACGTATGATGAAAGTAGTATTGTGGTTAAGGATATAGGGGCTGAAAAATATCTTTATACACAATGGATAGATAATGATAGCGATGGTAAAAATGATGAACTTTTATTTCAGGCATCGGTAGGCGCATCTCAAAGTGCAAGCTATACTATTTTGGCCGATAGCACTGTAGCTATACCCGAGACAGATGTGGTAGCCTATTCAAGATTTGTACCGGAGCGTACCGATGATTATACCTGGGAAAATGATAAGGTAGCCTTTAGAACCTATGGACCCGATGCGCAACAACGAGCAGAGGAAGGCAGGGAAAATGGGACTCTTTCAAGTGGTATTGATCTTTGGTTAAAACGAACTGATAAATCAATTATCAATGAATGGTATAAGGGGTATCAAACGGATCCTATGTTTTATCATCATGATAAAGGAGAAGGCTACGATCCGTATCATGTTGGAGGAAGCCGTGGTACCGGAGGAATTGGTATTTGGGAAAACGATAGCATTTATGTATCTAAGAATTTTATTTCGTATAAAACCATTGCAGACGGGCCATTACGTACGGTTTTTGAACTTAACTATGCACCATGGAGTCCGTATGAAGTTCGGGAAACCAAACGTATTACTTTGGATTTGGGGACTAATTTCTCCAAATTTGAAATTGCGTTAAAAGCGAGAGATACTGTTCCTAACTATGCTATTGGTATTACATTACATGAGAATGGGGGGGCAGTTAAAATTCAGCCTAAAAAAGGATGTTATCGTTATTGGGAGAAGATAGATGATGCCTATATTGGAGAAGGTATTGTTATAGATGTCGATGAGGTGATTTCTGCTTCTTCACGCGTTTCAGAAGTAAAAGATCAAAGCAATTTATTGATACTTGCAAAACCAACAGATAAGTTAACCTATTACGCTGGGTTTGCTTGGGTAAAAAGTAATCAAGTTACTTCTGTAGAAGATTGGGATAAGATGTTGGAAGAAAAGGCAGCAATGCTTAAAAATCCATTAACTATAATAATAAATAAGTAAGATGTTTCTAAAGAATAAAGTAGTGGTAATTACCGGAGGTACCGGAGTTTTAGGTAGTGTACTAACCAAGGGATTGGCAAAGCAGGGGGCAAAAGTGGCTATTTTAGGAAGAAGTCTGGAAAAAGGAGAGAAATTAGCCAAAGAAATAACCAAAGATGGTGGGGTAGCACTGGCTGTAAGTGTAGATGTTTGTAATAAAGAAAGTTTGGTTGAAGCCCATACAATAATTAATGAGCAACTTGGATTGGTAGATATTTTACTAAATGGAGCCGGAGGTAATCATCCTTCAGGAGTAACTACAGATGAGTTTTATGAAGAAACGAATACCAACCATGATTTTCAGGATTTTTTTAAACTAGGTTTAGAAGGTGTAGATTATGTCTTTAGATTAAATTTTATGGGAACGTTTATTCCCATTCAAGTATTTGCGAAAGATATGATTGGCAGACCAGATTGTAGTATTCTGAATATATCATCGGTAAGTGCGGGATTACCCTTAACCAAGGTTCCTGCATATAGTGCTGCAAAAGCGGCTATTAGTAATTTTACGCATTGGTTAGCAGTGTATTTTGCCAAAGAAGGGGTTAGAGCAAATGCTTTGGTACCAGGTTTTTTCTTAACAGAACAAAATAGAACGTTACTGACCAATGAAGATGGTAGTCTAACTTCGAGGGGAGAAAAGATTTTATCGCAAACTCCTATGAATCGGTTTGGAGATCCGGAGGATTTGGTAAGTACAGTGTTATGGTTGTGTAACCCTGCGTCGCGTTTTGTTACCGGTATTACAGTACCTGTGGATGGTGGGTTTATGGCTTTTAACGGAGTATAATATGGCATTAGAACAAACATGGAGATGGTATGGACCTAATGATACCGTACCGTTATCTTATATTAAAATGGCTGGAGCAACAGGAGTTGTTTCGGCTTTGCATCAGATACCCAATGGAGAGGTATGGTTGGTAGATGAAATAGAAGAACGTAAACAAACTATTGAAGCTGCTGGATTAAGTTGGTCAGTGGTAGAAAGTATTCCTGTTCATGAGGATATTAAGAAACGAACCGGAAACTATGTTCATTATATTGAAAATTATAAGCAAAGCATACGCAATTTAGCTTTGTGTGGTATAGATACAGTATGCTATAATTTTATGCCAGTTTTAGATTGGACAAGAACCAATCTTGCTTATGAACTTCCAGACGGGTCAAAAGCCTTGCGTTTTGATAAAATCGAGTTTGTGGTATTTGATGTTTTTTTATTAAACAGATCAGGTGCAGCTCATGATTATACCAAAGAGGAATTAACCAAAGCATTGGATTGTTTTGATGAAATGTCTTCCGATAAAAAAGAGCAACTAGTTAAAAATATTATAGCAGGTTTACCAGGGGCAGAAGAAGGATACACATTGGAACAGTTTCAAGAAGTATTAGATTCCTATAAAGGAATAAATGAAATAGCGCTAAAAGAAAATCTCTATGCCTTTCTAAAGGAAATTATTCCAGTAGCAGAATCGGTTGGTGTTTTAATGGCGATACACCCTGATGATCCGCCATTTCCTATTTTAGGGCTGCCACGAGTAATGAGTACCGAAGCAGATGCAACTGAATTAATACAGGTAGTGGATAGTAAAAGTAATGGGCTTTGCTTTTGTACAGGCTCATATGGTGTACGAGCTGATAACGATTTGGTGGGGATGGTACAACGTATGGGAGACCGAATTAATTTTGTGCATTTAAGAGCCACTAAAAGAGATATACAGGGAAACTTTTTTGAAGCAGATCATTTAGATGGTGATGTAGATATGTATGCTGTTATGAAAGCGTTGCTAGAAGAGCAGCAAAAGCGAATAGCATCAGGTAGAGAAGATTTCAGATTGCCCATGAGGCCAGATCATGGACACCAGATGTTAGATGATTTACATAAAACTACCAATTCAGGATATTCAGCGATTGGTCGTTTGCGTGGATTAGCAGAATTACGTGGGTTAGAGTGTGCTATTCTGCGAGTACTTGATAAACCTATAAAGATCCTCTAAGAATAAGACTACTTTTATTTTCAATCTTATTTTTATGTTGCCCTACAACCATTTCAGCCATAATACTTCCCATTGCAGTGAAGTCGGTTGAAATGGTGGTTATACCATTAGCAACTACTTTTTTAAGGGGAGTGTCATTATAAGATATAATACCTAGGTCTTTTCCTATTTCCAACTGTTTCTCATTTGCTAATTCAATTACTTTTACCAAATCACGGTCATCGGGGATAACAAAGGCATCACCTTTTTTTAAATCATATGTTTTAATATCTGAAATGATGTTGTAATTAAAGTCGTGATCCTTACAGAATTTTATGAACCCATTTTGCATACCAATAGGTTGTTTAAAATCGGGGAATATAAGTACTAGCTTGTGATATTTTTTTAACGGATCTAACCCCGTTTCTAATGCATTATATATATCGGATACAAAATTTTGGTGTACAGAAGGATATTCTTCTAGGTTTTCATTGGTCTGGTCTAAAATATAGACGTTATTTTTAGGAAGCTTTTTAATATGTATATGCGCATCTTTTAGGATAGTGGGCATAATGATATAGTTATTATAATCGCCACTATTTTCATCAATAAGCTTTTTAAATACATCCATATTAAAATAGTGAAAAAAGATATCAATACTAGCAAAAGTCCCCATGGTCTCTTTAAAAGAATTATATAAATCCTCTTTAAATGAGTTTAACTCATCGAACAATAAGAAGATTCGCTGCTCGGTAGTAAACTCTTCACTTTTAATATAGTAACCTTTTCCTGGCATAGCAGAGATAATACCTCTTTTTTTAAGATCGTTATAAGCCTGTAACACCGTATCACGTGAAAGTCCAAATTCTAAAGCAATTTTATTAATAGAAGGCAGTTTATCTTTTCGTCTCAATCTCTTTTCAGCAATAGCTGTTTCAACCGAATAAATAATTTGTTTGTATTTGGGAACGCTAGTGTTTTCTACAACATTAATAAGCTTCATAAGAATTGTAATTTATAACTGGTGGCTAATTTAATAAAACTGGTTGGTACTGGTGTGGTTTAGAATGTTAATATTGTAAATTTGCTAATGAATCAATAGAAATAGAAGACTAAATGTGTTATTTGATGTTTATTTAATCTTTGTTTTTATTGATGTAATAAAATAATTATTAAGACTTTTATAAGTAGTTGCTTTAAAAGCAGTGAAAATAAGTAATACTATATAGAGAATGAAGAATGATAGTTTAGTTCAATCCGTGAGTAATGCGTTTAAAGCTTATTTTGAAGAGGATCCTGCTCATATTTTTTTATCTCCGGGTAGAATTAATATAATCGGGGAGCATGTAGATTATAATGATGGATTTGTATTACCCGCAGCCATAGATAAGTATATCTGTTTTGCTATTACCACAAATACATCAAAAATATGTACCATAGTTGCAAAAGATTTAGAAGATGAAGTAAAGTTTAATATTTCGGATGAGACGGTACCAACAGATAGAATGTGGGTAAACTTTTTCTACGGAGTATTAGCGCAGTTAAAAGAGAAAAATCCGTTATCTGGTTTTAATATTGTATTTAGCAGTAATATACCTATAGGGGCAGGGTTGTCATCTTCGGCAGCACTTGAATGTGGATTTGCTTTTGCATTAAATGAGCTTTATAACCTAGAACTAACCAAAAAAGATATTGCCTTAATAGGACAAAAAGCTGAACATACATTTGTAGGGGTAAACTGTGGTATTATGGATCAGTTTGCCAGCGTATTTGGAAAAGAAAATCACGTTGTATTACTAGATTGTAATACAATGGATTATGAATATTATAAGGCAGACTTTAAAGATTATACTATTTTGTTATTAGATAGTAAAGTAAAACATACCCATTTAACATCTGGTTATAATGATAGAAGAAGAGAAGTAGAAGAAGGTTTTGCTATTTTAAAAAAGCAGTATCCTATGATTACTTCGTTTAGAGATGTATCTGAGTATATGGTTACTGCTATAGAAGACAAGTTAGGGCCGCTAAGTTTTAAGCGTTGTTTGTTTGTGGTAAAAGAAATAAAACGTGTAAAAGATGCTGTAGATGCTATTGAAGCTAATGATTTTGAAAAATTAGGTGCTTTGATGTTTGAAACACACCATGGTTTATCTGAAGATTATGAAGTAAGTTGTGAAGAGATTGACTTTTTAGTAAGCTTAGTAGAAAATGATGGAAATGTAATTGGATCTCGTATGATGGGTGGAGGTTTTGGAGGTTGCTCTATTAACCTTGTAAAGAAAGAGGCAGTTGATGTAATTATAAAAAAGGCAAGTACATTATATAAAGAAAAATTTAATATCGCCTTAGAAGCTTATAAGATAGCTATTTCTGAGGGTACAAGTATTTACAAAGATGAGCACGCAAAAATTTGATTATAACGAACATCCACACCGTAGATATAATCCGTTAATCGGGGAGTGGGTATTGGTATCACCGCATAGAGCAAAACGTCCTTGGCAAGGACAGGAGGAGAACGATTTAGAAGAAGAAAAACTTCAATATGATCCTTCTTGTTACTTATGTCCGGGGAATACGCGTTCTAACGGAGTAGTGAATAAACAATATACCGATGTGTATGTGTTTGATAACGATTTTCCTTCTTTATTACAGGTAGATGTTGAAATGCCTGAAGAAACGAATCCGTTATTTAGAATAGAACCTCAGAAAGGAATCAATAGAGTAATTTGCTTTTCCCCTAGACACGATTTGACATTACCTGAAATGGAGGTAGAAGCTATTGAAAAAGTAGTAGAAGCTTGGAAAGCGCAATACCTTGATTTGGGTGGTAAAGAGTTTATCAACCACGTTCAGATTTTTGAAAATAAAGGAGCCGTAATGGGATGTAGTAATCCGCACCCACACGGACAAATATGGTCACAGTCTTCTATACCTACTTTAGTAGCGAAAACTCAGGCCAATTTAAAAAAACATTACGAAGCAAACGGTACTAGTTTATTAGCTGATTATTTGAAGGCTGAATTAGAGCGTAAAGAACGTATTGTAGTAGAGAATGAGCACTTTGCTGTAGTAGTACCTTTTTGGGCTATTTGGCCATTTGAGACCTTAATTATAAGTAAAAGACATTTTGGTAATATTACCGAAATGACCAAAGAAGAACGGAAAGCATTTGCGGCTATTATTAAGGCAAATACCGTACGATACGATAATTTGTTTAAAACATCGTTCCCGTATTCTTCCGGAATTCATCAAACACCAACCGATGGTGAGGAACATCCTGAGTGGCATTTCCATATGCATTTCTATCCGCCGTTGTTACGTTCGGCTACCGTTAAGAAATTTATGGTAGGGTACGAGATGATGGCAGAAGCACAACGTGATATTTCACCTGAAAAGAGTGCTGCTATGTTAAGAGAATTGCCAGAAGTACACTATAAGAAACTAACTAACAATATCATATAGTTTAATATTTGTTTTTAGATTAGTATTGATTACTAACTAACTTAGAAATCCTCCTGAATGCCTTTAGGGAGGATTTTCTTTTTTCTCGATAATCGAGATTAAATGGCTTGGAGACTTGTTTCGAAATAGAAATGTAATTTTTAGTAAATGTATGTAGAGTTGCTCCGAAGTAGTTTACTAGATAATCAAAACGAAAAGCTTCCATACGTGTCTTAAAGTTGTTTAGTACATTTGTTCTATACAATTAGTATTATGAAGAAGACAGTTTTATTTATGATAGGTGTTTGCAGTTCTATGTTACTTATGGGGCAAAAAATTACTTTGAAAACAGGTGATATCCTTTTTAGAGAGCGTTCAACCAATGCACTGTCGGAAGCCATAGATAATGTAACACAAACCAAAGAAGCAACTCATTATTCGCATATGGGGATGGTTGAGGTAGAAGGCGACAGTATTTTTGTATTACATGCTGCTCCCGAATGTGGTTCGGCTAGAGTTTCGTTAGAAGCATTTACGCACCCTAAAGATGATACAGTAAAAGTCTACCGCAGAGTCACTGCGTATCGATTGAAAAAAGCATATCGAAAATATATTACTGAAGCCCTTGAAAAAGCAAAGCTCATGACAGGGAAACCTTATAACTACAGTTATGTAATGAACGATAGTAGTTACTATTGCTCAGATTTTGTGTATAGATCTTTTGAAAAGGATTCCATTTTTAAATTAAATCCAATGACGTTTAAGAATACTAAAACAGGAGAATTTCATCAGGGATGGATTGATTTTTATAAGAAATTGGGTATGGATATTCCTGAAGGAAAACCCGGCTGTAATCCGAATGGTATGGCAGCCAACCCTAAATTAAAAATATTGGGGGTACTTTCTGATGATTAAGAATCTTTACCTAAAGTTTTCTGGTAATAGCTATTTGCGGTTTCAATTTTTTTAGCAATTCGATTTCTAAATCTGTTAGGACTTATCACTTTAATAGCCTCTCCAAAACCTAAAATAAGTCGCTCTAATTCATAATTAAATTGTACCGTAATAGTAATATAGATACTACCATCTGCCAATTGTTCTTTTAAGACTTGTGAGCTATGCAATGGTTTTGTAATCACATAAGGAGCGTTAGACTTGTCTATCCAGAGTGTAATTTGTTGAGGTGGTTCTCCTTCATTTACGGTAATACCTATAACGTTTTTATAATACTGCTCTGTATTAAAGTCAACTAGGTGATAAGGGATTGTAAAATCGTAGTCAATTTTAATAATTCGGTCTAAAGCTAAAGTACCTAGTTTCTTTCTTTTATTTTTATAGCCCACTAAAAACCAGCGGTTATTAAATTCCTTCAATAGATACGGGTGAAATACTATGTCATTAGCTCTTTTTGCTTTAAAAGATTGATAGGTAAGTACCAAAACCAATTGTTTTTGAATGGCCATGTATAATTCATTTAACCAATT
>NZ_BRVP01000008.1 GCF_027924145.1 Neptunitalea chrysea
CTATAGAATGGTTTGTTTTGATACAAAGGAAAGGGTTATTATACATATATTATCATATTAAACTCCAAGATTCTTGACAGCTTTTAAATTGTAACCTTAAGAATTGTACTTTTATATCAGGATTCACAGGTCTTTACGCCAATCTTCTAACTTGTACATGATTCGGTTATCTATGGTTTCTCTATGATTTTTGATGACTATAAAATGTGCTAACTAAAAAGAAATAGTTTTTCCGATAAACATATACAAATGAAAATGTAATTATAGCATTAGGCTACATTCTTTTATAATTCAAAAGTTTCCAATACGTCTTAATTATTTTTTATACTCTTTTTGCATTTCAACAGTATAAATTGGCTATTTAAACAATCTAGAAAACATTACATAACCTACTTCACAAAAGAAAGAAAATTAGAAATTAACTAGATTCAAAATAAAAAGTCTGCTTCAAGCTTAATTTTAAATCTATATATAAAAAAGTTCTTTTTTATTATTTAAACGTTAATAAACCTTTAATAATAAAAAAACAATAATTTCATACTTAAAAAAATTAATAAATAACGAGATAAAAATCTAACTTTCATTATTATAAACCGTAAAATATACTTATAAATAAGTATTTTAGCTTCCATATACTTAACATATTTTTAAGCCCCTTTATAATAAACTAAGTGTACGTTTATAAATAAAACTAAAAAAGTATGAGAAAACCCCATAACCTGATAGTCTTATCAGCTGCTATTCTATGTTGTATTGTTATTAGTTGGTGCTACAATTTTATTAAAATAACAGATACCCCCCCTATAACTGCAAATAATAACTATAATATTAAAGAAAAACTACTTTTAACTGAATACGAGCTTAAAACCATTTTATTTGATTCACTTGTTGTTGTTTCTGTAAACTCTCCAATTCAGGATCAATGTTCAGGTACAAGTATTAGTTTTAATGCAACAGTTACTGGGGGAACTGGAACCTACTCATATCTTTGGGATTTTGGAGACGGAGATACTTCTACCCAAACAAGTCCCGCACATTCTTTTTCTCCAACTAACGGATGTGGAAGTCAAACATATACGGTTCAACTTACGGTTACGGACGGTATTGGTACTGTTGGATCTGGTACTACTACTATATCAGTACTAAAAAGACCTCATGTAGATATTGAAGACGCCGATGTGCCTTGGGATCCTTTTAGAAATTGTGATAACAATCCAACACCTAGTAACCCTAACTATACCATAAATGTTAATAATATATCTAATAGTAGTAGTTGTACTAGCAGCTACACTTTAAATTGGGGAGATGGCACTTCTAGCGTAACCAATTTATCCTATACAGATTTTCCATTAACACATACCTATACGCAACTTGGAGCCTTTGATCTTACCATTACAGCTTATGGAAGTAATGGATGTAATAGTTCTAAAACCTATGTAGTTGCTAACCAAACAAACCCAGCAGGAAGTTTAGGAACTTTAGGAAATACCACAGGGCTGTGTGCTCCCGAAACAGTTCCGTTTACCATAAGTAATTGGGAATACAACTCACCTGGAACAGAATATACTATCGATTTTGGTGATGGTGAGTCTATAACGCTACAACATCCCTTAAATACTACAGGAGATGTAGAAACCATTAATCACCTTTACACTACCTCCTCTTGTCCTGATCCAACGTTTACAGCTACTTTAACAGTAACTAATGCCTGTGACGGAACGCCTTACACCGCGGGTAATATTCAAATTAGAATTCAGCCAGAAGCAGAGTTTACAGCTCCTGCCTCCGCATGTGTAGGTACAACAGTTACATTTACGAATACTACAGAACAGGGCTTTGTGGGAAGTACTTGTTCTACCCATATGAGTGCCGAATGGGATTTTGGTGATCCCTCATCAGGGAGTAATAATACCTTTAGTTCCTCTGGTACCTCTGCCACCAATGCAACTCACGTTTTTTCGTCTCCCGGCACCTATACAGTATCATTAAGTACTACTAATTCCTGTGGCACAAGTACTTTTACCAAAGACATTTGTATTGAAGACAGTGCCCCAACCACCTCTTTCACATTAAGTTCTACTGAAGGATGTAATTCTCTAGATACCCAAGTAAGTAATACCACCTCAAGTGCAAACTCGTGTAGCGTATCTTATAATTGGTCGGTTTCCTTTAATAACACAGCTTGTGGTAATTCACCAGGAAGTAGTTATAACTATTTTTCTAACGGAAGCACCCATACAGACGAAAATCCATCATTTCATTTTCCAAACCCAGGAGAATACGAGGTTACATTAACAGCTTCTAGCTCTTGCGGAAATGCATCATATACCGAAATCGTAACGGTAAGTACTACACCCGAAGTGGTTATAAATAATATTCCGGATGTTTGTGGGGGATCATCCGCTACATTAGACCCTGCCGCTACCGTTACCAATTGCGGATTACAAACACCTACCTATTTATGGAGTTTCCCCGGAGGCTCTCCAAGTACTTCAACAGATGAAACTCCGACCAATATACTTTATAGTACGCCCGGGAATTATACCGTAACACTTGAAGTTACTAATGAATGTGGTACCACAACAGCAACCAAAGATTTTACAGTAACTCCAGAAGTTCTAGCAGATGCAGGTAGTGATGTTACTTTATGTAACTCAGAAACTGTACAACTTACCGGATCAGGATCAGGGGGTACTGATTCCAATTTTTCTTATTCATGGTCTCCTACAACCGGACTATCAAATCCTAATACAGCTACACCTATTGCAAACCCAAGTACTACCACTACCTATAACCTCATGGTTTCTAACGGAAACTGCTCTGGCTCTAGTGATGTTACTATTTATCGTAATGGTCTGGACGCAGGAAATCTGAGTTCAGATCAGACAATTTGTAGTGGAGAAACTCCAAGTACCCTAGTAGAAACCCTATCAGCTACAGGAGAAGGTACATTAACATACCAATGGCTAAATTCTGCCGATAATAGTAATTTTACAAACATTTCTGGGGCTACATCAGCAACGTATGCTCCACCTTCCCTAACAGAAACAACCTATTATAAAAGAATTGTAACCAGCAGTTTAAATGGTGTAGATTGTACCGAAGAAAATAGTGTTATTACCATATATGTAAACAGTGTTCAACCCGGACAAATAGAAGCAGATCAAACCATTTGTAGCGGCGGTACACCAAATACACTACAAACAATTACTTCAGCTATAGCCACAGGTACTGTAAGTTATCAATGGCAAAGCTCTTATGATAATGTGAACTTTACAGATATTATAGGGGCTACCTCTGAAACGTACTCCCCCCCTGCTCTTACTCAAAACACATGGTATCAACGAATCGACACTAGTACACTAAATGGTGTTACCTGTAGTGATATAACAAATGTAGTATCTGTTTCATTAACTACGCCTCCATCTATTACTGCACAACCAGAACTTTCACAAACATTGTGTGAAGGGGGTACTCCAATAGATCTTAGTATTACCACTGATGGTAGTACCTATACATACCAATGGTACAGCAATTCTTCAAATAACACCACAAGTGGAACCGCTATTTCTGGAGCAACATTAGCTACTTACACTCCAGAAACTAATGCAGTGGGAACGTTATATTATTATTGTATTGTATCGGCAAATGGTGCAGGATGTTATGATGTAAGTGATATTGCTGTAATTGAAATAATTGCAGCACCAACAATTATTCAACAACCTACATCACAAGTTATTTGTGAAGGAGATACTCCAAATACTTTTTCGGTAAACTACCAAAACGGAACAGGTACCCCTACCTATCAATGGTATAGCAACACTTCTAATGCTACCAGCGGAGGTACAGCAGTTAATGGTGCAACAGCAAGTTCTTATACTCCTCCTGCCACACTTGGTACGTTATATTATTATGTAATTCTCACCTTCCCTTCAGGTGGATGTAATACTTTAGTTTCAGATGTAGCTGAAATTACTATTTATCAAACTCCAGTAATTATATCAAGTGAAGTACAAACCATTTGTAGTGAAGATACCTTTTCAATTTCTCCTCAAAATGGTAGTGGAAATACCATTCCTACCGACACACAATACACTTGGACCACTCCAAGTGGTACTGGATTTACAGGAGGTAGCCAACAAAATACTCCTGTTGATGTAATTAGTCAACAACTTGTTAACACAACAGATGCTCCAGTAGTTTCTACATACACCGTTACTCCTGTGAATAACGGATGTACAGGAGCTACATTTACGGTTTCAATAACTGTCAATCCCAAACCTCAACTTAATAATATTCAAATCACTGAATGCTCTGAAATTGCATTTGATTATAATCCGGTATCGGGTGGTGGAAATAGTATACCAACAGGAACTACCTATACTTGGGATGCGCCTACCGTTACCGGAGGCATTACGGGAGGTACCACAGGCACAAATGCTACCTCTATAAACGGTACCTTAGAAAACCCTACGAATACTGAACAAACGGCGACTTATTTAGTTACTCCTACATTGACAAATGGAACAGAAACCTGTACAGGAACTCCTTTTAATTTTGAAGTAACCATAACTCCGGTTCCAGAAATTTCTAACTTAAGTACAGGTATTTGTAGTGGAGATACATTTATAGTTCAACCAGTAGATGTAATAGATGGTAGTGTTCCCGTAAATACAACGTATAGTTGGACTGCCCCTACTCCTATTACAGGTATTTCAGGATTAAGTGATGGATCAGGAGACACTATTACAGGCACCTTATCAAATACTACCTCAAACTCTATTACTATTACATATACCGTTACTCCTATGTATAACAACTGTATAGGAAATGATTTTACATTAGATGTTGTAGTAAGTCCAATGCCAACTGTTGATCCTATTACGGATATAACGGTATGTAATGGAGATTTGATTTCCGCAACCACATTTACTGGTACTGTTCCCGGAACAACGTATAACTGGACTAATAATATGCCTTCTATTGGTTTATCAGATAGTGGCACAAACATGACACCCGATTTTACAGCAACTAATAATGGCACAACAGCAGCCACGGCAACTATTACCGTAACACCAGAATTAAATGGATGTATAGGCTCTCCAATATCCTTCACTATCACCATCAATCCGGCTCCTTTGGCAGAATTTTCAATTCCAGATCAAACCATATGTTCAGGTACTACCAGTAATTCCGTAACCTTATCAAGCACCACGCCAAATACAACGATTAGCTGGACAGCAACAATACCATTAGGTATTACCGGTGCAACCACAAGTGGAACTACTACAATCCCCACTCAAACTTTAGTAAATAGTACAAATGCTCCAATTACCGTTACTTATATAGCAACTGCCATCACCAATGATGCAACAGCTTGTCCCGGGGCTTCATCAACCTATTCAATTATTGTAACGCCGGTTCCTTATGTAAACGATCCGCAAACCATAACAACCTGTAGTGCTTCTCCTTTAGATTTTATACCTGCAAATGGAGGAAATAACAATATCCCTACAGGAACAACTTTTACATGGAGTGCTCCCACAGGAATTGGTTTTACAGGAGGAACTGCTACTACTAGCCCACAAACATCATTAAACGAAACGCTTATTAACACAACCAATAGTACAGTAACTGCAACGTATACAATTACTCCTGAATATGGCGGATGTACAGGAGTTCCTTTTGATGTTACAGTAACCATTTATCCTGAAGCCGAAATCCCAAATACAACAATAGACCTATGTAGTGGGGAGAGCTTTTCTTTCGATCCTGCTACAGTAGCTACCATCTTACCAACAGGTACTGTTTATAGTTGGGATGCTCCTACTGGATTTGTTTCAGGAGGAACCTCAGGAACGAATGCTACTATCATTACAGGAACTTTATCAAACTCTTTAAGTACGCAACAAACAGCAACATACATTATTACTCCTATTTCTCCTGATGGAAATTGTGAGGGTGATACCTTTGAACTCTCAGTAAATGTAAATCCCGTATTTGATGTTTCATCTGTAGTTTCAGATTACAATGGTTTTGCTATAAGTTCTTCCGGCGCAAATGACGGGACTATTACCCTTACACCTACAGGAGGTACAGGTAACTATACATTCTCCTGGACGGGACCCGGAGGATATACTGCTACAGCACAAAACATTAGTAATTTAGGTCCTGGGGATTATACAGTTACTATAAGTGATGGATTGTGTACAGATATTGTACTTACATTTACACTTACAGAACCATTACCTTTAGTTATTGAAGAAATTATAGCAAATCATATAAATGTTAATTGCTATGGTGCTAATACCGGAAGTATTGAAGTTACTATTACCCAAGTTTCAATTGGCCCATTTGATTATGCACTTTATGACTCAAATGGAAATATTGTAGAAAGCGTAACCGATACCATGGTAGAAAATTATGTTTTTGACAATTTATTTGCAAACACCTATTCAGTAAGCGTAACAGATGCTAACGGTACCATAAAATATATTACTGCAATTGATGTTACACAGCCGTCGGCTCCTTTGGCTATAACTGAAACCATTACAGACTTTAACGGATTTAGTACCAGTTGTAACGGAGCACAAGATGCTGCTATTGATATTACCGTTACAGGAGGATATTCAGGATACAATTATACATGGTCAGGACCAAATGGTTTTACTTCTACACAGGAAGATATTACCAACCTTTCCCCTGGTTCTTACACTATTGACGTGATTGATAGTACAGGGGATTGTACTATAAGCGCTACCTATACAATTACAGAACCTGATGTAGTAACTTTTACAGGCATTGTTTCAAATTATAATGGATATGAAGTTGCTTGTAATGATGGTACTAGTGGAACCATTGATATTACTCCAACCGGAGGTACCGGAGTTTACACGTACACTTGGACAGGATCTGGTGGTTTTACAGCTACTACTGAAGACTTAACTAATCTTCCTGTTGGAACTTACGAAGTATTTATTACAGATAGCAACGGATGTGCTACAGCATCACAAAATTTTGTACTCACTGAGCCTACTCCTCTAAGCATTACAGAAAGCCATATAGATGTTATTTGCTACGGAGATGCTACAGGCTCTATAGATGTAACGCTTATTGGGGGTACTCCTGATACAAATGGATTATATACTTACAACTGGACTGGCCCTAATGGATTTACTTCCTCTAATGAGGATTTAACAAATATTGTAGCAGGAACGTATGATTTAATTGGCTATGACGCCAATGGTTGTCAGATAAATTTAAGTGTTACTCTTACGCAACAACCGGAAATTATTATAACTCCTAGCACAACGCCTATTAGCTGCTACGGAGCAGATGATGCCACCATATCTTTAGATATTACAGGAGGTAACCCTCCTTATGTGGTTACTTGGGCCAACTTTGCTTCAGGTACCTACCAAGATAATCTGGGCGCAGACGATTACCTTATTACTGTTACAGACGCCAGCAATTGTGTGCAAACCATTACAGTTACCATACCGCAAGCACCTATTTTTGATATTACTCCGGTAGTAGAACAAATTTCTTGTTATGGGGCTAATGATGGAAGTATTGCCTTAAATCTAGTAGGCGGGCAAGCTCCTGTAACCTTGGTTTGGAGTGATGGTTCTACCTCTGGTACTACCAGAAATAACCTTCCTCCAGGAACCTATACCGTAACCATTACAGATGCTAAACCTTGTGTAATTAACCAAACTTTTACCATAACCGAACCTGATCCATTAGTAATTACCGCTAATGTTACAGATGCTTTAGATTGTACAAATTCATTTAGTGGTATGGTAGATTTAATTGTTAGTGGTGGTATGCCTCCTTATACTTATGACTGGTCAAACGGTACAACAAATGAAGATTTAATAAATATTACCAACGGAAACTATAGTGTAGTGGTTACCGATGCAAATGGTTGTTCTGCCAATGGAGCTTACACTGTTAGCAGGCCTTCTCCATTAGTAATAGATATAACCGATGATGAAATTGTAGATTGTGATACAAAGCACGTATATCATCAATATACGGCAAGTGCCGTAGGCGGCGTTCCTCCTTATACATTCTCATGGAGCAGCGGACAAGTGTCAGGCGCTAACAACGAATATATGAGTACTTCTTTAAACAATGGTACCGTATTGGTTACTGTTACCGACGGATACGGATGTAGTGTAACAAACACTTTTACCACTACTACTTATGATATTGGCGAGGCATATTTTTTTCCAACATCATATACATACCTAACAAATGAAGTTTTTAGTATTGAAGATCCAATAACTTTTGAAAATTATTCGACTGGAGATTTTGTAAGTGTTGCATGGAACTACGGAGATGGAACCTACGCTACTTCCATCACTGGGCAACACACATATAGTACTCCTGGCACCTATGTAGTTACACTTACTATTAATTATAACTATGGTTGTCAATCTATTTATACGTACACCATTGTTGTTACAGAAGGTTACCGAGTGATGATTCCAACCGGTTTTACCCCAAATGGAGATGGAGTGAATGATTACTTTGTTCCTGCTTATATGGGAGTAACTTATCTTGAATTAAAAATATTTGATACTTGGGGAAGCCTCATTTACTATGAAAAAGGAGAAACTATTAAAGGATGGGATGGCACTTTAACCAATACCAATGCTGAAAACGGTAACTACTACTATCATATTACCGGAGAAACCTTTACTGGTAAGTCTATTAACTATGAAGGAGCCTTTACCTTATTTAAATAAACAACCTCAACCTCGTATTTATGAAAAATTATAGTCTCATTATAACCCTTTTTACCTGTCTCATAACCTACGCACAAGACCCCATATTCACAGAATATTATATGGTACCTCAAACACTAAACCCTGGAGCTACCGCATTACAAGAGTCTTCTAGTGTAGGACTTTTACACAGGTATCAATGGCCAAACTCAAAAATACCTATTAATAGTGACTATGCCTTTTACAATACCTTTTCTGAAGCTATGAATAGCGGAATTGGAGTAAATGTTTTAAGCCAAATAGAATCATTCTCACATTATCGTTTATTACAAGTAAATCTTGCCTATTCGTATAGAGTACAATTATCAAGAAATTGGTACTTTCATCCTGGTTTAGAGGTAGGATATGGCACTAAAAACTATGGTTTTCAAAATCATGTTTTAGGAGATCAATTTAATATTGATACGGGTACAATAAATGATTTTTCTATTGATCCTTTGCTACTAAATGAAAATGTTGGGTATTTTGATATTAGCGCAGGAGCCATTATCAATAATGAACAATTTTGGTTTGGACTTTCTGTAAAGCACCTCAACCGACCTCAAATTTCTTTTACAAATTACGGAAATACCTATTTAGATATGTTCTTTTCGGTAATGGCAAGTTACACCTTTGAATTTCAGGACCAACCTCGATTTATTCCCTACGATACAAAACTATTACTCTCGGCTAATTTTATGCAACAAGGAGAATATAACCGATTAGATTTGGGAATGGGTTTGAGATTTGACCCCGTTTATGCCGGTTTGGTGCTGGCTACAAACCCTAATAGCAATACAGAAAATGCTCCTATTGTCACCTCTTTAAATCCTTATTTAGGGTTTGAATATGACCATTTTAAGGTAGGCTATAGCTACGATGTTATTGTAAACGGTATGGGACAAAGTGGTGGCATTCATGAATTATCGTTAATTTACATGTTTAACCTTACAAAAGATTGTGATGGTTGCCCTGATTATTACAAAGGCCCAAAAACAAAAACGTATTTATATTAATATTCATAGTAGTTGTTTGTATTATTATAAATTACGTATTTACAAGTAATAATCTGTATTTGAAGAGTCATTAAATTAGTTTACAGTAAATTAATTCTTATTAAGAATGAAATTTAAAAAAAGGATTCAACTTTATTGTACTTTTATATCAGGATTCACAGGCTTGATGATGATAAATGGCATAACATACCAGTTGTGAATTGCTTTCAAAATTGTACTTTTATATCAGGATTCACAGGAACTTGCAGTTACGCAAGTTTATAAGTGTAGTTGTGAATTGCTTTCAAAATTGTACTTTTATATCAGGATTCACAGGGTCTGACTCATTTAAATCCCATAAGAGATTGTTGTGAATTGCTTTCAAAATTGTACTTTTATATCAGGATTCACAGGTTACTTTTAAATGTAGGTAAATGCAGCACAGTTGTGAATTGCTTTCAAAATTGTACTTTTATATCAGGATTCACAGGAGGCTAATGATGAGCTTGATGAAATACAGAGTTGTGAATTGCTTTCAAAATTGTACTTTTATATCAGGATTCACAGGGCTCAATGAGAAGTTCTACTTTACGGTTTTGTTGTGAATTGCTTTCAAAATTGTACTTTTATATCAGGATTCACAGGCCCCACCGGAATATTCTGCCTCTACATTGGGTTGTGAATTGCTTTCAAAATTGTACTTTTATATCAGGATTCACAGGTCGTTAGACAGTCTGCTAGACGAGATTGAGGTTGTGAATTGCTTTCAAAATTGTACTTTTATATCAGGATTAACAGGTTTATAAAGAGTACTTATATAAGTACTCGGTTGTGAATTGCTTTCAAAATTGTACTTTTATATCAGGATTCACAGGTTTCACCGCATCGCCATTAGTGGGGTTGGTTGTGAATTGCTTTCAAAATTGTACTTTTATATCAGGATTCACAGGGACATAGCTTATGAAGAAGAGATAAAGGATGTTGTGAATTGCTTTCAAAATTGTACTTTTATATCAGGATTCACAGGAAAAAAATAAAAAAAGAGTACCAAATAAAGGTTGTGAATTGCTTTCAAAATTGTACTTTTATATCAGGATTCACAGGAACAATATTATTGTACAATTGCATGGGCGTGTTGTGAATTGCTTTCAAAATTGTACTTTTATATCAGGATTCACAGGCAACGCTAGCTTATTGCAACAAGCTAAATTGTTGTGAATTGCTTTCAAAATTGTACTTTTATATCAGGATTCACAGGATACCACCCATAACACACTGGTATTCTGATGAATACCCTGATAATTAGGATTGAAAAATGAAGTACTTTTTAGCAATCTCTACTTACAAATTAAAGATTTTTCAATTCCTATTGCCCTTAAAAAAGTTCTAATTGTTGATTAGGAGTTTCCTTTTCTACTTCTTTTTGACAATGAAATAACTCCATCATTCCAAATTGTTTATCGGTTATTTGCATTACTCCTACTTTACCATGTTTTGGCAATGCCCTTTTTACACGTTTTGTATGTACCTCTGCATTTGCTCTACTGGCACAAAAACGTATATAAATAGAAAACTGAAACATATTAAAACCATCGTCTAATAAGTCTTTTCTAAATCGGGTAGCACGCTTTCTATCTGTGCTTGTTTCCGTTGGTAAATCAAAAAATACAAGTACCCACATACACCGGTATTGGTTTAACCTTGATAAAAAACTTTCATTCATAATTAAATTAAACCATGCTTACTTTGTTAATCTAATTTAAAACAGCATGCCTTATGTTTAAGAATATTCTGAATAAGTAGGATATAAAATTTTCCTACTACTTCCTAAAAAGCATTCGTATAACGAATTGGTAGTTCTGCTCATAGCTACCATTAAGGGGCTTTTTTTACCGTCAATTACTACATCTATAGCTGGTATACTTAATAAATCTGTTTTTATTGTTTTAGATAATTCTTCAACCTCTTCTCCACTCTTTTCTATTTCATATACCAACGCATCTACATAAATTCTATAAGGTTCCATAATATCGTCTGCTAAAGCAAACGCATTGTATTTGTTTTTATGAAAAATACCCACCGAGGGTAATAAGCCGGTACTTACTAAAGCTCTTGCAGTAACAGCTCGCAAAATGGCATATCCGTAATTTAATAAATTATTAGGAGCTACTCCTTTTTGGTTTCTACTAAACTCCGGTAAATGTGAAAATAAGTGCTGAAAATAATAAGCAGCTGCTATTGCCTCATGGTTTTCAGCATCACCACTTCTTACTTCGTTTGCCCAACGCTGCAATTTTTTAGCGTTATAACCACGCTCAATTAAATGAGCCGCCTGATTACTTATTTTAGCCGCTATGGTTTGTTGCCATAAATTCTTTTTTAATGGTATACTTGCGTTTAATTGGTACCGAAACCGCTCGGTTTGCTCACTATGGCCTGTTAATGGTTGTAAGAAACTGCAAGGCAAATGTTGTCTATCGCAACCTATTACCGCTGTTTTATTTTGAACCAACTTAGCCATTAAACCATTAGTAATGGTAATTTGCGGGTGTTCTAATACAACAAATCCTAAATCTTCTATAGGAACAGTAGCGGGAAGCTTTTCTTCCTCTGGAAAATTGACTACCAGTTGTTCGTTTTTAGTACTTAGGTAGGCAGGATTACCAAAAAAGAGAGTTCGTTTTATCATAATCAGGTTTTTGAAGTGTTACCCAATCTATCGACACTAAGTTTGACTACAAACTCTTTTTCTTTTGTAAGCTCAATTTTATTTAACTGAGTAAATTCAATCTTATTTACAATTACATCTGAAACATAATAAGGAATACAATATAGCCTACTACCTGTAAAACTTACTACCTTAAAAATCTCTTTTATTTGTTTTTTTTTTAAGTCATTAAAATCAATCTCGATATTATTTATCTGTTCATCTTTTGTAGGTACATATACCAAATCATTAGGTGAAAGGTGAAATAATAATTTGCTACCTTTTTCATCTATTTCTGGTACTGAGCTTAGCCCTTGTTTCTGTCTTTCTATAACTATGTTTAAAGGTATTGTATTGTAAACTCGTTTTTGTTTTTTTTCATCCCAATACAATCCAAAAAATAAGTTAGTTCCTTTAGCAGCTTCAACATATTTATCTTTTTTATTACCCTTATAGCCAACCTTGAATTTGCTACCTGCCTCAAAAACTCTAACTTTTAGTATTGGTTCGTGTAATTTTCCATCATTATACTGAATAATATTTTTATTCATATCTTCAATACCCTCTGCTGAGAATGCCAATTCTGGATGTTCTGCCAGTACCTTCTTTTTAATCAGTTCTTTTCTTTTTGAAATTACTTCAGAAATACTATCTTCTTTTAGTTCAATACTAGGTTCATCATAATTTTTCAGATGATTAATTAATATTTTTTGTATCCCTGTATCAGTTATATTTCCTATACTATTAGTGGTAAAAGTAGCGTCTATATTTTTCCTGGTAGCAGTAAGAATTTTTCCTTTAGGTACTTTTATTCTCGGTAAATTAACCAACCCTGATACTGTTTCTTTGTGCATTGGTTTTCTTATAGCCCAGTTAGTACCTTTCTGCTTAACCATTATTTTTTTTCCGTTTTCAATTTTTTCATAATAATTGGTAGCCTTATTAATTACCCGAAGATTCTGCTTAAAACTTACTACAATTTCCTCTAGCTCATTTTTTGCATCAACAGTAAAATGACTCCAAGGCTTTTTAAAAGTTTTAAACCTATCTCTAAAGTTCCCTGTATTATCCTGCCATTTTTCTTTGTTCATTAGCTTGTGTTTTAAATCATACCTTTGATTGGTTGATTTTGCATATTCATTGTTTAATAAATTAACATGGTCTTTGGTAGCACAGGCAATAACCAAGGCATCTAAAGCATGGTGACGGTGGTCTATTCGTTTTTTATTAAAACCTTTTGATAGCTCTAAAGGCACAGTAGGTAAAAATTTCTGATGATTTTTATTCCAAGAAGTAAAATCATTACTATTTGTTAATTCATTCATTCTCTCAAACCGAGGTAAAATCAATTCATTCCATTTATCATTTAATCCCCAATCTTGTTTTAATCTAGTTGTTATTTTACCGTTAACCGGAACAACTTTTTTAGAGTTTATGCCTTCGTCATCTTTTTCAGTTCTAACAATATTAGACAATAAGCCAGATATAAATTTGCTAATGTAACGAGTGTCATTCAATTGCCGTTCAATCATCTTTTCAGGAATTTCTTCTAGCAACAGCTTATTTTTCTTAGCTCTATTTTTAGAATAATTTTCTTTAACAAATGTTATATATGCTTCTTCCAATAAAATTTCTCTTTCACCCAAACTCGTAGTAACTTTTTGCCCGTAATGGTTTTTAATAAACTCTAAACCAAGTTGTTTATCTTTCAAACTATTCACCTCTGCTTCACATATCACTTTGTTACTAAAACTATCATCAAAATACCTACTTTGAGGAATGATATGTTCTATTTGATAAGCAGCAGTAAATAATTTACCCAATGGAATAATCTCTCCTGTATAGGGTGATCTATATTTCTGCTCTAACCAAAGTTTATAGCGTTGAATTTCTGACTTTGTAGGTTGTGGACTTCTACTAATCTTTTCAATTTCAGCAGGAATTTCTATACCAGAATTAAGCACTCCGTCTTCATATATCTTTAATGCCTCTTGCTGCATGGGCGAATATGGCCTTACACTTTCTACTGATTTGTCATTTATCAATTCGGCAAGCATCGTTTTAATGCGCAAATTAGTATTCTCATTTTCTGTAATTTTACTAGATAAACTTTTACGTTTATCTGCCGGATTTTTCATATCTCTGCCTAGTTCAATATGAATTTCATCAAAATAATCCTTTACACCGTTACCGTATTGCTTCCATATATCTTTTACAACTCTAAGTGTTTCCGTTACAACTTGCTCTACAATAGGATTTCTTAAAGAGTGCTGTTTAAAATATGCTAAGTAGTTCTCCAAATCTGCAACAGAATTCCATTTTTCTGCTAGATTGGCTTCTGAATGGCGGTCATAAACAATGTATTGAGCTAGCCATAATTGTAATCCCTGAAAATGATTTTCTTTTGTTAAACCAATTGCCTTTTCTCTTACTCTATTTTTAATTTCTTCATCAAACTCTCCACTAATAATTTTATCAATCCGCTTTTTTGTTTCCTTGTCAATAATATCCCAATTCCAGTATTTCCCAATTCTCATTAACGGCAATAGTTTTTTTATTGCTTTCTCAGAATACCTACCATAATCACTATCAAAAGGTTTAAACTTTATAAAATTTTCTGTAAAGGAAACTTCGTCTAAATTATATTTATTAGCAAAAGATTTCAATGCTTTTTCAAATTCAATTTTATCGGTAACCGAATAAATGATATGCCATAAATGCTGTTCTACTTCACGTATAAGGAAATGTTCTGAAACATTTTCTACTTTACTTAATCTTCTCCTAATCTCATACCCAGTCTCATTCATCGGGTATTTTTTAGATTCATCTTTTTCAGCATCATATATGTAGTTCCAACGATATTTTCCTATTTCTTTTAGTATTTCTGTTTTTAAAGCTCTGGCTTTTGCATTAGGAAACTTTTCTCTTACTATTGGTTCAATAAAATAAGTAAGAACATCTATATGACCAACCTCTTTTTGGTTCATCAAAAACTCAAAAACATTTTCTAAATCTTCAGCCCCTTTAATAAATTGAATTGTTACATCTTTATCGTCTTCTTTGGCATAAATTTTCAAGTTATACAACCACTGCCAAACCCTAAATTCCTGATAATAAGGATTCGATTTTGGAATAGCTTTTAGGTATAATACTTGTTCGCTTCCATCTTTATCTGTATAAGTTCTAAATTCTAATGAACAGTTTCCAATAGATGATTTTTGACTTTTTAATGGGCGTTGATAGAAGATAATATCATTTAAAAACAAATGAATAAAATCGCGTTTACTTAATTGTAATTGATGTGCTTCATTGCTTCTATACAATTCACGTATACAATCACTGTATAAGTCATTAGTAAATAATTCGGGTTGTAGTTCTATTTGCTTTTGTAGAATTCGATTTAATTCATATTTATAAAACTTACGCTCAATAGTTCTTACTAACTGTCCCTTTATTTTTTGTTTAGGGTTGTTTAATAAATTCTTGTAAATATATACTCCAACAGTGGTATCAGATTGATGTATATCCTGTTCAGTTTTCTTTTTAATTAAAGTCCAATCATCTTCTTTTGGTGCTCTAAAACTTCTTTTTTCTTCACCTTCTTTATTAATTTTTACAGATCCATCATCATTTATATCAGTTGTTACAATAAAATCTTTAATCTTATCTTTCCAATCAGATAAATCGGTTTTACTAGATCTTCTATAGACCCAACCATTTTCTAAAGTTAATGAATACCATATTTCTCCTTTTCTATTTGGTTCTTCATCTGCTCTTACATCAATAACTTTTAGAGAATAAAATTCTACTAGTTTATTAGGATTCTCTTCTTCCTCTTCGCCACGTAATTGATAATACCCTCGCTTCTGATTAAAATTAAGGATAATCCAAGCTAATTCTTCTTTATCAATTTTATGCGACAATGCTTTTTTACGTAAATAGTAAATAGTCCAGTCGTAAGGAATTTTAACACCATGTCCGTTTGCCTTAAAATCGGCTACCATTTCGGCAAAAGAATTCCGAAACAAAAATACAAGCTTACCTTCATCATTTTCTTTCCATGCTAATTTAGGCTCAGTTCCTTTTAAAAATTGTCCGAAACGTTTTTCAAAATCAATTTGTGTAGCATAATGTTTAGGAAGAAAGTCTAGACTATTAAGAACTCGGTGCAATCGTTCTCTACGAAGAAGTTGCCTTTCTCGTAACCTCCTTACGCCTCTATAACCCGTTCTTTCAGCAGTTTGAGAAATGGAATTTCCTTTCCCAAAGTCTCCTAAAATATCTTGACTCATTGGGATAATTCTACTTCCCATACCCAAAATATTTCCTTGCTTATTTTCAAAATCTTGTTCAATCAAAGACCAACCTATAGAATTAGTACCAAGGTCTAAACCTAATATCTTTTTTACCTCCATTTTTTAATCAAATTTATCTAACGATTTTAAATATAATAATTAATATATATTCATATTTATGGGAAACCGTAATGATAGTTAACTAATTTTTTATATCTTTACTATACAATTTTGAAAGCAATTCACAATAAGGATTATTCCGTTGTGAAAACATTTAGCGCCTCGACTATCTTCGGGGCTTTTTATTTTCTGTTAAATTCTCCATTGTAGCCTCCGCCTCAACAAATTAAAGTAGACCAATCACTATAGTGTTCAATATTTTTAAGCTCAACTAACACAGTAGCTTTAAGAATTATGTTTTTTTATACCTATAAATATTAACTATAAAAATAACAATTTCATGTTAAAAAAGAACTACTCAATTATGAGTAATATAAATAAGATGGGGTGTTACAATGATTTCATACAGCATCATTAATCTTTCTCCTCACAACCTAATATTTCACAATACCCATAAAAATACTCTCGAAAACAATTCAACCTTTCTTACAAAGCATTCATTACACAATCATTAGCCTCTCCATCGGGTAAAAGCAGTTGTAGTGGTTTAAACAAACAATGAATTTGTATTACATCTGAAGAAATAAATAGCCATGATACCATTTTTATAAATAGTACTTATATCAATTTTAAACACTATCACATATTAGCTTTATGTTATAAAGTATCGTTACATAACCCCAAAAATGGCCACTCCGTACACTAAAAAACGTACAAAACGTAACAATCCAAAAGCCAAGTAACTTTTAAAAGGAAACTTAATTATACCCGCTGCCATACTAGACAAGGCAAAAGGCAATGGTAGCGTTGCTCCTACTATAATCAAGAGACCTCCCCATTTACGCATATTTTTAATGTGTTTTGACATAGAACCTTCCAGATAATTAAATACGCTTGGAATATTAGCAATACTACGTCCCATAGCATACGAGATAATACCTCCTGTATAGGATAAGGTAGCTAAAGCTGCTAAGTACAAATATGGGTGCGCTAACTTACTAGACCATGCAATAAATATTTCAGGAGGAATAAGTCCTAAGATACTCTCTGAAGCAAAAAACATACCCAACACCCCTAATGGTGGAAAATGCTCTGTGGCATAGGCCAGGGCATCGTTAATGTCTATCACAAAAAAATGCACACACACTAATGCAATAATAAAAATAACTATAGGTATAATTGCCTTGTAGATACTTTTACCAACAAAAGAGTAAAAGCCTGTATAGGAGTAATATTGATGTAAAAGCCTTAATCGGCTTTTTCTAGTGGTATTCGATTTGGTATTCATAGCAGCATTTTTTACAAAAATAGCAGCTATATGTACGTACCACAACTCTAAAATGGTAAGAATACGTTAATGTTTTTTCATTTTTAATAATTTGAAACCTACCCTTACTCTGTAATATGATACCTTTAGAAAACTCTTTAATTACAACGTAAAAGAATAAAAAAACGTATATATATTTAAATATGAAAAAATATACAGAAACAAACATTTGGCAAAACATCTTGCGTATACTATTAGGTGCTTTTATGATATTAGCCGCCATAGGACATATGACGGTACAACGGGAAGAATTTCAGGCGCAGGTACCTAATTGGGTACCGCTTTCTAAAGATTTTGTTGTAATAGCCTCAGGAGTTATTGAACTTCTATTAGGATTAGTAATGGTATTCTTATATCAATACAAAGTATACGTAGGCTTAGCACTGGCTATCTTCTATGTACTCATTTTTCCTGGTAATATTGCTCAGTATCTAAAACATACCAATGCCTTTGGGTTAAATACAGACAAGGCTCGGCTAATTCGATTATTCTTTCAACCAGTTTTAATACTTTGGGCACTTTGGTCTACAGGAGCTTTAAAAGTGCTTATACAAAAAAAGCCGAATCAATAATTCGGCTTTTCAATATATTTTATAGGTAAGCTTATTTAGCGCTCCAGAACATAGCGTATAAGAAAGCTAAAATAATCATTACAGCAAATGCTCCAATATTAAATACGCTTCCTGTTTTAAACAGTCCGCCACCTAAACTAATTCCTTTAGGACTATCTTCTCCTTTACCTTCAGATAAACTTACTATAACAATAATTAACATCGTTAAAACTGCCGTTAATCCCATTTGGTTCATAAATGGCAAGTCTAATAATAACGGATTAGAAATATTGGCCATATTTGGTATTTTAAAGTAAAACGCAATCGGAATAGAAGCTAATACCCCAACAATAGCACCTTTGTTAGTTGCTTTCTTCCAGAATAATCCTAATAAGAATACCGCTAAAATACCTGGGCTTACAATACCCGTATACTCTTGTATAAACTGGAATGCCTGATCGATACCCCCTAATAACGGAGCCATAAAACAACCAATAACCAAAGCAGCAGCAGCAGAAATTCTACCCACATTTACGGTAGTTCTGTCATTTGCATTTGGGTTAATATATTGCTTATAAATATCCATTGTAAATATGGTAGATGTAGAGTTAAGCATAGATGCTAAAGAAGATACAACCGCAGCAGCTAATGCAGCAAAAGCCACCCCTTTAAGTCCTACTGGTAAAAACTGTAGTAACCATGGGTATGCTTTATCAGCATGTTGCATATCAGGCAAATTACTCGTTCCTAAATGCCCTAGTTTTGCTAACATTTCTGGGTCGTTGGCAATTACATAAGCAGCAATACCAGGAATAACTACTACAAAAGGAATTAATAACTTTAAGAACGCCGCCATTAAAATACCTCTTTGAGATTCTTGTAATGATTTAGCCGCTAAAGTTCTTTGAATAATATATTGGTTAAAGCCCCAATAGTATAAGTTGGCAACCCACATACCTCCTACTAATACCCAAATACCCGGTAAATCACTGTATCCTTTATGGGTTTCATCAAGTATCATGGCAAAATGATCTGGAGCCCTTTCGGTAATAATCTCAAATCCTTTTACTATTCCTTCACCATCAGCAACCGTATTTAACGCCAAATAAGTGGTTATAATACCCCCTAAGACTAAGAATACTACCTGTATAACATCTGTCCATGCTACAGCAGATAAACCTCCGTATAAAGAGTAAGCAGCAGCAAATAATGCCAAACCTATTACTCCATACATTAAAGGAACTCCCATAATTGTTTGTATAGCTAATGCTCCTAAGTATAATACAGAAGCAAGGTTTACAAACACATATAACCCAATCCAGAAAACGGCCAAAATGGTTTTTAAGTTTGTAGAATATCTTTTCTCTATAAACTCAGGAATGGTATATAATCCTTTCTGAATGAAAATTGGCAAAAAGTATTTCCCAACAATAATTAACGTTAGGGCTGCCATCCACTCATAAGAGGCTATGGCTAATCCGGTTGCAAAACCAGATCCCGACATTCCAATAAATTGTTCTGCAGAAATATTCGCCGCGATTAGTGAAGCTCCAATTGCCCACCATGGTAATGATTTACTTGCTAAGAAATAATCTTCGGCATTACGCTCCTTATCTTTCTTTCCTCTAGATACAAACAAACCAACTCCAAGAATTAATATTGCGTATCCTATAAACACAACATAATCCCAAAAATCAAAAGATGAACTCATAAATATAATTTAGTTAGTATAGTTAGATAATTTATTTGAATTGTAAATGTAATTATTTTGACAAAATTAACCCTCTAAATTTGTCATATTCTGAAACTGAATACTGAAAAATTAACGAACTTAAAACAAACACTTATTAAGCATGTGTATAATGACTTAAATTTCAATAGGTTGATTACATTTTTAGAATATTAAATTCAATTGTTGACATATTATAGACTCTATGTGTCTGCTTTTTAAAATCTTCTGGTTTTGCCTTGTAGATATTCTTAACAAAAGTTTGCGGATTCATATCAATTAACGGAAACCATGAACTTTGTATTTGTACTTGAATCTTATGTCCTTTTTTAAAAGTATGTAGTACATCTTGTAGTTTTATGTTAACCTCCTCTACCTTGTTTGGTTGAAAGGGCTCAGGAGTTTCAAAACTATTTCTAAAACGACCTCTCATTACCTCACTTCTCACCATCATATGATAATTACTCATTTTTAAATAATCTTGTGTTTCTTCGAAGTCTTCTGCATATTCCGGAAATACATCAATAACCTTCACAATCCAATCAGCATCGGTTCCGGTGGTAGACACTTTTAATTTTGCCATAATATCTCCGGCTAGGGTAACATCTTCCCCCAATACTTCTGTTTCAAAAACCAACACATCTGGTCTTCTTGCAGCAAAGCGCTGATCATCGGTCATATATTTTCTTGGGGTAAACACAAACTTAATATCTTCAGAATAGGGTACCGGCTTTTTAGGATCGCTCACAAACTCAGCAAACGAAAATTCGCGTGTCATTACTTTTGACAAACGCTCATTAGCCTCTAAACCTAAAACTTCTTTATTCGTATTTACAGGTGGCCATGTATCAAATTGTTTCCATTCATTTAATCCTGTATCATACATATACGCTTCTGGTAACTCTGACTTTCCTTTACCATTATCTTTTAAAAAATGGCGGAAAAACTTACTCTGGATATTTCCTTGAAAAAATGCCGAAATACTATCTCCAAAGTATACATTACCAATAGCCTGCCTTCCATGTTTTCTTGCCCAGTCACCATGGCTCCATGGTCCCAATACTATCGTATTGTATATCTTCTTATTTTTTTCAACCTGAGCATAGGAGTTCAATGGTCCGTATAAATCTTCTGCATCAAACCACCCTCCTACAAACATTACTGCGGGCTTTTCAGGTAGTTTATCTAAATACTGTACCAATCCTCTCGATTTCCAAAAGGTATCGTAATTAGGATGATCTTTTATTTGCTCATAAAATACATTCTCTTTAGAATCATACGCATCTAAGGTTGATAGTGGCATATGATCTAAAAAAAACTGATATTGATCCTTTGCCTTTACATCAGGAAATTTATACCAAGATTTTGTTGTAGGTTGGTCTTTCATATACCCAAACAATCCGGTAATTCTCCAATAACTCAATAAGAAAGCTCCATTATGGTGAAAATCATCAAAAAAGAAATCGCCAATACATGCTTGTGGAGAAACTGCTTTTAAAGCCGGATGCCCCGATAGCAAGGAATAAGAAGCATAAAATCCGGGATAAGAAATTCCCCATGTACCTACATTGCCATTATTGTTAGCAACATTTTTTACCAGCCAGTCTATGGTATCATACGTATCGGAAGCTTCATCTACTTCTTTCCCTTTCTTGTTAGGGATATAAGCTCGCATGTTATCATAAACGCCTTCACTATTCCAACGCCCACGTACATCCTGATATACTACAATATACCCCTCTTTCATCATTCCTTCATCCGGACCAATTGATTTTTTAAATTTATCTGGTCCATAAGGCCTGCAACTGTACGGAGTACGCTGCATTATTATCGGATATTTTTTGCTGGTATCTTTTGGACTGTAAATTGTGGTATGTAAGTGTATACCATCTCTCATTTTAATAGAGACCTCCTGCTTTGTGTAATGTTCTTTTACCACATACTCTTGTGCCTGAGATACATAGACACAAAAAAGCAGTAAAACCAAGTATCTTAGCTTCATCATATTTGTTTGTTTGCTAGCCTAAATATATTTCTAATTATCAAAAACACCTTCACTTAAACTAAAATTAACATTTACCATATTCAAAAAGACAAAAAAACTATATAAAAAGTAAAATAAACTTTACTTTTAGATAAAAATACATTACTTTTGAACATCATTAATTAAAAAACATCATATTTATGAAAACACGTTATTTATTTCCACACCGATACAAAAACTTCGGTTGGATTTTGTTTGGGGTATCTATTGTGCTAGGCATCATGATGCACATTACAAATGATTTATTTGACGGAGATTCTTTAATCGTTCCTTTTTTAGCTATTTACAATGATCCGTTTTTAGGAAGTGACGGAGGACAATTCTTTCAAATTATTAAAACTGGTATTTTTGATGAGCTATTAATTACCGGAATTATTTTTGGAGGGGTTTTGGTAGGCTTTTCTAAACTTAAGATTGAAGATGAATTTACCAGTAAATTACGTTCCGAATCACTTATATGGGCATTTTACGTTACCTCTATTCTTAATGTATTAATTTCGTTATTTATTTACGGAGGTATCTACCTTACCTTTCTGGTATACAATTTATTCTTTCAATTAATCTTCTTTATCATAAGATTCCATTATGTACTGTACAAATCCAATAAAGAAATGAGTTATGAAGAATAATATAAAAGTACAAAGAGCCATAAAGGATGTTACTCAGGCGCAGTTAGCTGAAATTATTAATGTTAGTCGTCAAACCATTAATGCCATGGAAAAAGGTAAGTATGTACCCTCTACGGTGTTAGCTTTAAAACTAGCTCAGTTTTTTGAAGTATCTGTAGAGACTATTTTTCAACTAGAAGAAACCGATTAATCGTTATATTCAGTTCATTCATCAATCAAAAAACGTCCTATTCCAAACCCAGAATAGGACGTTTTCAATATATAAGCTATTGTTATTCTTTATCTTTCAGAGTTCGTTACCCCTTCTTTTAACCATTCCAAATAAGCTTCTAAAGGCTCATATTGCATTGGCTTGTTTAGATACTCAAAATCAGTAGTCATTAACATATAATATGGTTGAGACGTAGTTTTAAAGTTAATATAACGCATTGTAGACCATTTATCTCCTACCGTTTCTATTTCCTTTACACTACCATTATCATACTCATACTTAAATTGTTCGTTCTCTGGTAATTTCATTCTATCGTCGGTATACAAAGAGATAATTACAATTCTATCTTTTAATATTTTATTTACCTCTGGGTCTGTCCAAATTAACTCTTCTACCTTTCTACAGTTTACACAAGCCCATCCTGTAAAGTCAAGCATTACTAATTTATCATGTTCTTTAGCATATGCTAAACCTTCATCTAAATCTTGGAAAACAGTTAAATCACTTTCTTCGCCTTTATCTTTAAAAATTGAATAGAACGATGGTGGTGGAAAACCACTTAACATCTGTAATTTATTAACTCCAAATAAACCTAATGCCAAATAAACAGCAAAAACTCCTGTAACAATCCCCAACCCTATTCTTCCTTTAGAAATCTTTCCTTTTCCATCATGCGGAAATCTATATACACCAAATATATAAAGTGTTAGCAGTACAAATATCACTACCCAGATACCTACAAATATTTCACGTTTTAAAATACCCCAGTGCATTACTAAATCTGCATTAGATAAAAACTTAAGTGCAAACGCCAATTCTAAGAATCCTAATACCACCTTCGTTGTGGTCATCCAACCACCCGATTTTGGTAACGATTTTAGCATATTAGGGAACAATGCGAAAAATGCAAACGGTAACGCCAAGGCTAAACCAAAGGCTCCCATACCAACTGTTAGCAACATAGCACCTCCGTCAGATGCTAAAGAACCTGCTAGCAATGATCCTAAAATAGGTCCAGTACACGAAAAAGAAACAATGGCTAAAGTTACTGCCATAAAGAAAATACCAACTATTCCTCCGACACTTGAGGCATTGTCCATTTTATTAGACCATGATGTTGGCAACGTAATTTCATAATACCCGAAAAATGAAAATGCAAAAAATAAGAAGATGACAAAAAATGCCGTATTCAAAATTGCATTCGTAGAGATATTCCCAAGCACATCCGGATTCATACTATCTATAACATGAAAAGGAACACTTAACAATAAATAGATTAATACAATAAAAAAGCCATATAGAAAAGCATTAGCTTTTCCCTTACTCGATTTCTCGTTACGCTTTGTAAAAAATGATACTGTTAAAGGTATAATAGGAAAAACACATGGGGTTAATAAAGCTATAAATCCACCTATGAAGCCCAATACAAAAACTTCCCAATAACTTTTTTCTTTTTGTGCTCCTTCTAAATAATGTGTATTTTTAGCCACAAACTCAAGTTTATCCGCTTCCTCTATATCATGTTGTGTCAATTCCTTTTTCTTTACCTCAGCCTTTTGTCCTGTTAGTGAAAAAGCAAAATCCTCAGACCCATTAATACATACCAATTTACATACTTGGTAATCAAGCTTACCGTAAATAGCTTTAATATCTCCCTTTAATAAATGTACGCGTTGTTTAACGAATAGTTCATCTTTAAAAAAGGTTTCATCAACCTCAAAAATATCGTTGTATTCCGTATACGTATCTCCTTCTTCTGCAATACCTACCAACTCATAATCCGTTCCTAAATTTTCAAATTTAATAGTCATTGGAAGCGACCCACCCTCTTTTGTAAACTGAGAATATACGTGCCAATCACGCTCTATGGTTGCTTTAAAAATTAAATTGAAATCGGTATCTGAAATCTTTTCTACCTTATAGAACCACTTTACCGGTTCGTTCATTTCCTGGTTCCCTAGCTGTGCAAATCCGGATATTCCGGTTAATAGAAGTAGTACTACTAATAATTTTCTCATTACGATTGCAGTTGTATTTTTAAAATTGATGTTGTTATGTTGGTTACACTAAAACGCTGATCGGCTCGCTTTCCTATAATCCAAATGATATCTGTTCCTGAACATAAAAGCCATTGAGTATCTTTGTCGATTACAGAATATTTTTCGTCTTTGTAAAACTTGCTCACCTTCTTCTTTCCACGCATTCCAAATGGATAAAAATAGTCTCCGTTTTCTCGTTTCCTTACAATAAGCGGCAAATTTAACTTTTCTCTATCAACATATATAATAGATTCCCCTCTTTCTTGCATTTCATTTACCATTTCTATAGTTAAATTTAAGGGTTCATTAATTATAGATGGTAATTTATTGAAGCTATATACGACTTCCGATTCATAACTTAAAGGTCGTAATAACAAATTGTTTTGATGTTTGCTTAATTCGTGTGAATCCGATACAATCTTTTTACCCGTTTCACCCTTCAGTAAATTTTCTAAATCTTTCCAAGCTGTAAATCCATACCCTTTAAACAGCTCGTACAAATAAGCTGATAATGGTGTCAAATCTTGTAAAAAAGCAATTGATATTTTAAACACATCCTCCTCTTCTTTCACAAATAATCTAGCCTTCACCTCCGCTATCTGTGTTTCTAAAATTTCTTTGGTTCCTGTTAAAAACGTTTGTGTTTTTATAAAATTGTTCAAAAAGTTAGGATGTAACTCTTCTAAAAGCGGCACTATATGATGTCGTATGTTATTCCTTAAGTACTTATCAGATGCATTACTACTATCATCTCTCCATTTTATACTCTGCTCTTTTGCATAAGTTAAAATGGTCTCTCTTGAAAATGGCAATAATGGACGAATCACTTTATTATTCACTTCAGGTATTCCCGAAAGTCCTTCAATACCCGTACCCCTTGAAAGATTTATTAAAAAAGTTTCTAACCTATCATTAGCATGATGGGCAATTACAATAGTATCTAAGTAATGTGCTTCGCATAATTCATAAAACCAATTATATCGTAATTCTCTAGCAGCTAATTGCGTATTCAGTCCTTTTTCATTCGCATATTGTAGCGTATCAAAACGAACTGTAAAAAATGGGAAGTCATAAAATTCAGCTACTTCTTTTACCTGTTTTTCATCCCCATCACTCTCCTCTCCACGTAGTTGAAAATTACAATGAGCCACATAAACTTTTACATGAAGTTGCTTGAAAAGATGTAACAACACCATACTATCTACTCCTCCACTTACCGCAAGCAGTAGTTTTTTCTGAAATACATCAGGAAACGTTTTTAAAATGTGATGTTTAAATTCGCTGAACATACGTCAAAGATACTAAGTTCTTTGTTAGAAATTCTTAAGTTCTAATTAACCTTTTCACAAAGCACTCGTTTCATGGCATTTGCCTTGAGAAGGCATTCTTCATATTCCTTTTCGGGGTCTGATAAGGAGGTTATAGCACTTCCAACCGAAAATGAAGCATATTGTTTGGTTGAATTGTAAAGAATACTTCTGATTACCACATTAAAATCAAAATCTCCATTGGGTTCAAAATATCCTACAGAGCCACTATACAAACCTCTTTTGGTTTCTTCCAATTCCTCTATAATATTCATAGCTGAAATCTTTGGTGCTCCAGTCATACTCCCCATCGGAAATGTACTTTTTATTAAGTCTACAGAATTTACATCCATCGGCACCTCTGCAACAACGGTTGAAATTAACTGATGTACTTGTTCAAAAGTATAGACTTCACATAACTCCGCTACCTTAACACTTCCTTTGGTTGCAAAATGCGATAGATCATTTCTTACTAAATCAACGATCATAATATTCTCTGCCCGCTCTTTGGTGTCATTTTTTAGGGTATGAATCAAAGCCTTATCTTCCCCTTCATCGGTAGATCGTTTTGCTGTACCTTTAATGGGTTGTGAAATAACCTCTGTCTCTTTTCTTTTTATGTATCGCTCTGGTGAAGCTGAAAGTAAATAATTTCCTTCTAATTTTAAAAAAGTAGCAAATGGTGGTGTAGATATTGCATTGAGTTTTTTATAAATACTTAACGGATTAATCGTTGCATTTTCAGCATAAAACTCCATACATAAATTAGCCTCATAAATATCTCCTCTATGCATATATTCTTGCATTGTTTCCACCTTTTTTAAATAATCAGGCCTTGAAATTCTATCGCAAACTTGTAGAACATCATTCATATGCTCCTCAAAAATCATTGTGTCTTGAATTTCTTGTAAGTCACTTTCTATTTCTTCATCAACCATTCCCAAATAAGAAAAAATTAACTCATTCCCCTTTAAGTAAATAATTTTTTTAGGTTGAAAAAAATAAAGCAAATCAAATGCTAACGCATCGATATTATTAGATATTAAAGCTTCAGTTTCATTTTTTAAATCATAACTTAAATATCCAAAAATGTAATCGTTGGTCGTTTTTTGATACTCTTTCAATGCTTCAAAGCCATCGTTGGTGTCTTTCTTTTTTAAAACGGTAAGCGCATCTACTGCTAAAACAGCATCAAATTCACTGTATTGATCAAAATATTCATTGGAATCTAACCAAATAACTTCCTCAAAACCAGAAGACCATTGTAGTAACTTTTCTTTAAGTAAGCTATTTGTGGGGATCGAAAAAATTTGGGTCTTTCTCTTCATTGATATAAAAAAGTGTGGCAAATTTAACAAACTATTAAAAAAAAGATTGTTTTTATTTAAAAATATATTTGTAACATTGTTATATGAAAAATAGTTTTTTAAACATAACACCTAGATTCCCTTATAGTTCTCCCGAACGCCGCCGCTGTAATAACTAATTAGTAGTTGGTTAAAGAAGTTATTGATTTATTTTTCATTTTTATTCCATGTTTTTAAACTCATTTTACATATATCTTAGAAATCAATTTCAGCATACTGAAATTAGCTTTCACTTACCCCGTACTGTACGTCGCCGCCCGTAAGGGTGATACTTTTTTATAGAACTTAGGTGAGTCCGGTTCTTTTCTCCAGAAAGAATATCCTTTTTATTATAATTAATTCTTAAATTGTTGAAATGAAGATTGTTGTTGCCAATAAATCTCATAGTAAATATGCTACTATCATTTGCGAAACTATGGCAGAATCAGCCAAGGTTCGTGGAACTGGTATTGCCAAAAGAACTCCAGAATATGTTATCACAAAAATGGAAAATAGCAATGCTGTTATAGCGTTAGAGGGCGATAAATTCGCTGGGTTTTGCTATATCGAAGTGTGGAGTCATGAAAAATTTGTGGCCAACTCTGGATTAATTGTGCACCCCGATTACAGAAATATGGGACTGGCAAAACGCATAAAAAAAGAGATTTTTAATTTATCAAGGGAAAAATTTCCCAAGGCCAAAATATTTGGTATTACCACCGGATTGGCTGTTATGAAAATTAACTACGAATTAGGTTATAAACCTGTAACCTTTTCAGAGTTAACCGATGATCCTACCTTCTGGAAAGGTTGCCAAACATGTAAAAACTACGATATTTTACAGCGTACAGAACAAAAAATGTGTTTGTGTACTGGTATGCTTTATGATTCTGAGATAAAAAAAACAAAAAAAAATAAGCAAGCATCACACGATCATAGCTACGACAAAAAAGTATTACAACGATTAAAAAATATCAAACAACATTTATTCTTACCTAAAGAAAAAGAACACAAAAAATGAAAAAACTAATTTTAGCCTACAGTGGTGGTTTAGACACCTCATATTGCGCAAAATATTTATCTAAAGAAAAGGGTTTTGAAGTACATGCAGTTAGCGTAAATACTGGTGGTTTTTCTGAAACTGAAATTAAAATAATGGAAGAAAAAGCATATGCCATTGGTGTTGCTTCTTATGTAAGTATTAATGCTTTAACCTCTTTTTACCAAAAAGTAGTAAGATATTTAATTTACGGAAACATTCTTAAAAATAACACATATCCACTTTCTGTTAGTGCAGAACGTATAGTGCAAGCAATTGAAATTATTAACCACGCTAAAAAAATTGGGGCTCAATATATTGCTCACGGTAGTACCGGTGCCGGTAATGACCAAGTAAGATTTGATATGATTTTTCAAATATTAGCTCCTGAAATTGAAATCATTACTCCAATTAGAGATTTACAATTATCTAGAGAGTCTGAAATAGCGTACCTAGAAGAAAACGGAATTGAATACAGCTGGGAAAAAGCAAAATATTCTATTAACAAAGGATTGTGGGGTACCAGTGTTGGAGGTAGTGAAACATTAACTTCTCACGGTACTTTACCAGAAGAAGCCTACCCTAGTCAATTAGAGGAAACTACTCCTAAGAAAGTTGTATTAACCTTTACAAAAGGAGAACTTACGGCTATTGATGGAAATAAAAATGCACCTCAGATAAACATTCAGTTGTTAAGTGAAATGGCATCTAAATATGCTATTGGAAGAGATATACATGTAGGTGATACTATTATTGGTATTAAAGGTAGAGTTGGTTTTGAAGCCGCTGCTCCTATCATTATTATTAAAGCACACCATTTGTTAGAAAAACATGTACTTACTAAATGGCAACAACACCATAAAGAGTATTTAGCTAACTGGTACGGTATGTTATTACATGAAGGTCAATACCTTGATGAAGTAATGAGAAATATTGAGTCTTTTTTAGCCGACTCTCAGAAAAATGTATCAGGTGATGTATTTGCAACCTTATTACCATACAGATTCCAATTAGACGGTATTGCTTCTGAGCACGACTTAATGAATGCATCCTTTGGAAGTTATGGTGAAATGAATAAAGGATGGACAGCTGAAGATGCTAAAGGCTTTATTAAGCTTACTTCAAATCAGAACAAAATTTATTATCACGTAAACGGAGAGTTATGATACAAGTTGGTATTGCAGGAAGTGCGGGATACACCGCAGGAGAACTTATAAGAATACTTTTAAATCATCCTAAAGCGGAAATTAATTTTGCTTATAGTACTTCTAACGCTGGTAATTTGGTAAGCAGTATTCATCAAGATTTAGAAGGTGAAACAAACCTTACATTTACAGACAAAGTAAACCCGAACGTGAATATAGTTTTCTTATGCTTAGGTCATGGAAATTCTAAGAAATTCTTAGAGGCGAATACCTTTGCAGCGCATACTAAAGTACTTGATTTAAGTAACGATTTCCGTTTAGAAAAAGATGCTTCGTTTAACGGAAGAGATTTTGTATACGGGCTCCCTGAGTTTCAGAAACAAGAAATTATAAATGCTCATAACATTGCCAATCCGGGGTGTTTTGCTACCGCTATTCAGTTAGCGCTATTACCATTAGCTAATGAGAAGTTATTGCAGAATGATGTACATATACATGCGGTAACTGGTAGTACTGGTGCCGGACAATCGTTATCAGAAACGAGTCATTTTACATGGCGTAACAATAATTTCTCGTATTACAAGCCTTTTACACATCAGCATTTAGGTGAAATTTCAGAAACGTTGGTCTCATTACAAGGAGCCTTTTCTGAGGAATTAAACTTTATGCCTTACAGAGGCGATTTTACTAGAGGTATTTTTGTTACGGCATATACAAAATATGAAGGAAGTTTGGAAGAAGCTAAAGAGCTGTTTAAAACTTTCTATAAAGATGCTGTATTCACTACGGTTTCAGATACGCCATTACATTTAAAACAAGTAGTGAACACCAATAAATGTTTGCTACATGTACACAAACACGAGAATAAAATTTTAATTACCAGTTGTATAGATAACTTATTAAAAGGTGCTAGCGGACAAGCAGTTCATAACATGAATCTAATGTTTGGACTAGAAGAAACTACAGGATTGCATTTAAAAGCAAGTTATTTTTAATCATTGATTTCTAATTAAAGGAAGCTAAACTTTTACTACCATGAAAATAGCCATATTAGGAGCCGGAAATTTAGGATTGGCGATTGCCAAAGGACTCATTGTTAATAATGCCATTACTTCGCTATACCTTACCAAACGGTCTGTTTCTTCTATAGAAAATTATGCCGACTATGGCAATGTTTTCACTACTACAAGCAACAAAGAGGCGGTTGAAAAATCTGATATTATTTTATTAGCTGTTCAGCCAAGACATTTAGAAGGTGTCTTACATGAAATTAAAGACATACTTACTGAAAAGCATGTACTGATCTCAACTGTAACCGGATTTAAAATACCGAAAATTGAAGCTATTGTTGGTAGCGATCAATTTATTGTAAGAGCCATGCCAAATACCGCTATTTCAGTAGGTAAGTCTATGACATGTATTTGCTCTAATGAAAAAGGTAAAAAACGTGTAAATGTTGCTATGGCTATTTTTAAACGTCTAGGAAATGCAATAGAGATTCCCGAAGAGCAAATGCAGGCAGCAACGGTAATATGCGCCAGCGGTATTGCTTTTTGGATGCGTTTGATACGAGCTACGACACAAGGGGCTATTCAGTTAGGATTTGAATCTAATGAAGCGCTGGAAATGTCTATGCACACCTGTTTAGGTGCAGCTAGCTTATTGGTAGAGTCAGGACATCATCCCGAACAAGAAATTGACCGTGTAACCACTCCAGGAGGTTGTACCATAGAAGGCCTTAACGAAATGGAACACGAAGGGTTAAGCTCCTCGTTAATTAAAGGTCTAATTGCTTCTTTTGATAAAATCAATCAAATTTCTAAATCGTAAGTATGAAACTATTTAATGTTTACCCATTATATGATATCACCCCTGTAAAAGGTAACGATGTATTTGTTTATGACAACAAAGGTGTTGAATATTTAGACCTGTACGGAGGGCATGCTGTAATTTCTATTGGGCATGCGCATCCTAAATATGTTTCTAATATTCAGGAACAAGTTGCTAAACTAGGGTTTTACTCTAACGCTATACACAATCCGTTACAGAAGGAATTAGCGGAAAAACTCGGAGAATTGTCTGGTTGTGATTCGTATAACCTATTCTTATGTAATTCAGGTGCAGAAGCAAATGAGAATGCGCTCAAAGTAGCCTCGTTTGTTACCGGTAAATCTAGAGTGATTTCGTTTAGAAATTCTTTTCACGGAAGAACCTCAGCAACCGTTGCCGCAACTGATAATCCAAAAATTGTTGCCCCAATCAATGCCCAACAAAAAGTTACCTTTTTAGAACTTGGAGATATTGACAGTGTTAAAACAGAACTTGAAAAAGGAGATGTTTGTGCTGTTATTTTAGAGTTTATTCAAGGGGTTGGTGGTTTAGATGAAACCACTGCTGAATTTTATGAAAACGTAGATACGCTTTGTAAAGCAAACAACACCTTTTTAATAGCAGACGAAGTACAAGCAGGATACGGTAGAACCGGAAACTTTTTCGCCTTTCAGGCATACAATGTAACGCCTGATGTGATCTCCATGGCAAAAGGAATGGGGAACGGATTCCCTATTGGTGGGATTTTATTACATCCTTCTATTGAGGCATGGTTTGGAATGTTAGGTACTACTTTTGGTGGTAACCACCTGGCCTGCGCTGCCGGAATTGCTGTATTAGATGTAATGAAGGATGAAAGCCTTATGGAACATGTAAAAGTGCTTTCTGAATATTTTAAGAAAAAAGCAACTGAAATTCCAGGGGTTAAAACCATCAAAGGACGTGGATTGATGCTTGGTTTAGAATTTGATTTTGAAGTAGCTGAACTACGTAAAAAGCTTATCTACGATTATCATATTTTCACTGGTAGTGCTAAAAACAAAAAGTTATTACGTATTCTACCTCCGTTAACTGTTCAGAAAGAACATATTGATACTTTTTTAACTGCCTTAAAATCGATTTTGCAGCCCGTATAATATGAAATTGACAACGTAAAAATGAAAGAATATTTAGATATATCAGATATTAACAACCTCCACGAAATAATAGATGAAGCTATTTCATTAAAAAAAGCCCCGTATTCTTTTGAGGAATTGGGCAAACATAAAACTATTGGACTATTGTTTTTTAACTCTAGTCTACGTACCAGACTAAGCACACAAAAAGCAGCCCAACAATTGGGGATGCATTGTATTGTAATAAATTTTGGTGCAGATGCCTGGGGATTAGAATTTGAAGATGGTACTGTTATGAATGGTAGCACCACTGAACACATCAAAGAAGCCGCTGCCGTTATATCTCAATATTGTGATATTATAGCTATTAGAGCCTTCCCTACATTAACTGATAAGGAAAAAGATTTATCGGAGCATGTGCTAAACAACTTTAAGAAATACGGTAGTGTACCTATTGTGAATATGGAAAGTGCTACGGCACATCCTTTACAGGCTTTAGCAGATGCTATTACCATAACCGAACTTAAAAAAACAGCTAAACCTAAGGTGGTTTTAAGTTGGGCTCCGCATCCTAAAGCACTACCCCATGCCGTAGCTAATTCGTTTACAAAAATGATGCAACGTATGGATGTTGATTTTGTGATTACCCACCCTGAAGGATATGAATTAAATCCGGAAGTGACCAAGGATACGCCTATTGTGTACGATCAGGAAGAAGCTTTTAAAGATGCCGATTTTATCTATGTGAAAAACTGGAGTAATTACAAGGAGTATGGTAAAGTAGTAAATAACGATCCAAGCTGGACCATCTCTAACAAACAAATGGCTGTTACCAATAACGCTAAGTTTATGCACTGTCTTCCGGTACGTAGAAATGTAATTGTAGCCGATGAAGTGATAGACAGTGATGCTTCTGTAGTTATTGAACAAGCTAACAACCGTACTTATTCAGCGCAAGTAGTTTTAAAAAGAATTTTAGAGCATTTAAAATAAACCCATGGAACTAAAAATCATTAAAATAGGTGGAAACGTAATAGAAAATGAAACGGCTCTAGAAGCCTTCATTACCGATTTTGCAGCTGTTAAAGGACCCAAAATTTTGGTTCATGGTGGTGGTAAATTAGCCACACAATTAGCTGAAAAAATAGGAATTGAAACTACTATGGTAGAAGGTCGCCGTATTACAGATGCTGAAACTCTAAAGGTTATTACCATGGTATATGGTGGTTTTGCTAATAAAAACATTGTTGCCAAATTACAAGGGAATGGCTGTAACGCTATTGGTTTGTCAGGTGCAGATGGTAATGCCATACAGGCTATAAAACGCCCTGTTAAAACTATTGATTACGGTTATGTAGGCGATGTTACAGGGATTAGCGAACAAACCATTGATGCCTTATTAAAAAGTGGATTAACACCTGTATTCTGTGCTATCACCCATGATGGTAACGGTCAGCTTTTTAATACCAATGCCGATACCATAGCTGCTACCATTGCGGTAGGGATGAGCAATATTTATAACACTGCTCTTTACTATTGTTTTGAGAAAAATGGGGTGATGAAAGATATTAATAATGAAGATTCAGTTATTGAACATATTAACACTGAAAATTACCCAACACTATTAGCGGAAAAGATTGTTACTGAAGGAATGATTCCTAAATTGTACAATGCTTTTGAAGCCTTAAAACAAAATGTAAAAAAGGTTTGTATTGGCAATACAAAAATGATTGTAGAAAACAGCCAACAAAAACACACAACAATTACGTTATGATTATTCAGGAACATTTAACCGAACAAGCCACCGAGCTACTGAGACAACTAATAGAGACTCCTTCATTTTCATCTGAAGAGGAAGGTACTGCTGCTCTTATTGAAAAATGGCTTACCAAATTCGATATTCCTTTTCAACGCAAGCAACATAATATTTATGCATTTAATAAACATTATAAAGAGGGTAAACCTTTATTATTATTAAACTCCCACCATGATACCGTAAAGCCAAATACGGGCTATACCAAAGATCCGTTTAAAGTTATTGAAGAAGACGGTAAATTATACGGTTTGGGAAGTAACGATGCTGGAGGATGTTTAGTAAGCTTGCTTGCAACCTTTGTTCATTTCTATGAAAAAGAAAATCTATCGCATAACATCGTAATTGTAGCGTCCGCTGAAGAAGAAAGTTCTGGTCCTAATGGTTTAAACAGTATGTTAACACATTTACCAAAAATTGATGTAGCCATTGTTGGAGAACCTACCCTAATGAATCTAGCAATAGCTGAAAAAGGATTGTTGGTATTTGATGCCGTGGTAAAAGGAACTCCTAGTCATGCGGCACATCCTAACAACAATAATGCTATCTACAATTGTATAGACGTTTTAAAATGGTTTGAACAGAAGAAATTTGAGAACGTATCTGAGGTATTAGGAGAAGTAAAACTCACTGTTACTCAAATTAAAGCAGGTAAACAACATAATGTAGTACCGGCAGAAGTAGAATTGGTAATAGATGTAAGAGTAAACGATAAATATACCAATGCAGAAATAGCAGAAATTTTAGCTAGAGAAGCACCATGTGAAGTAAAAGCACGATCGTTACGCTTAAACTCGTCTTCTATAAATAAAAAGCACGATTTGGTAAAAGCTGGTATTGCTTTAGGTAGAGTAACCTATGGCTCTCCTACCCTTTCAGATCAATCGGTATTATCATGCCAGTCTTTAAAGTTAGGCCCTGGAGATTCTACCCGATCGCACTCAGCAGATGAATTCATCTATCTTCATGAAATTGAAGAAGGAATTGATCTTTACATTAAAATTTTAAGCACCTTTTTACAATAATTATTATGAAACTTTGGGATAAAGGTTTTAGTACCGATAAAAAAATAGACCATTTTACCGTTGGTAATGACAGACAACTAGACTTATTACTAGGCAAATACGATGTGCAAGCATCTAAAGCACATGCTAAGATGTTAGGCAACATTGGCATTTTAACCACTAAGGAAACACTGGATGTTATTTTAGCCTTAGATGAAATAGCTATTACTATTGACAATGATGAGTTTACTATTGAGGATACGTTTGAAGATATGCATTCTAAGATAGAATTTCTATTAGTTCAAAAATTAGGAGATACCGGAAAAAAAATACATACAGCTCGCTCAAGAAACGATCAGGTTTTAGTGGCGGTTCATTTGTACCTAAAAGAGGAAATAAACGAAATAAAGGTGCAAGTTAAAGAGCTATTTAATCTACTTATGAGTAATGCTGAAGCCTATAAAGACATTCTTATACCTGGCTATACCCATTTACAGGTAGCTATGCCTTCTTCGTTTGGGTTATGGTTTTCGGCGTATGCAGAAAGCTTAATAGACGATGTATACTTTTTAAATGCAGCCTTTAAAGTTGTAGATCAAAACCCTTTAGGAAGTGCAGCCGGGTATGGTAGTTCTTTCAATATCAACAGAACCTTCACTACTAAAGAACTTGACTTTACGACGATGAAATACAATGTAGTGGCTGCACAAATGAGTAGAGGTAAATCTGAGAAAAGCACAGCCTTTGCGGTGAGTAGTATTGCTGCTACCCTGGCTAAAATGAGTATGGACATTTGTTTGTATATGAGTCAGAACTTTAACTTTATAAGCTTCCCAGATGAGCTTACCACCGGAAGTAGTATTATGCCTCATAAGAAAAATCCAGATGTATTTGAATTGATTAGAGGGAAATGCAATGTATTACAAGGACTACCTCAACAACTAGCCTTATTAACAACCAATTTACCAAGTGGCTATCATAGAGATTTACAGCTATCTAAAGAGCTATTGGTACCAGCTTTACAAGAGTTAAAATCGTGTTTAGAAATGGCGGTATTTACACTTCGGGATATTAAAATAAATACCAATATCTTAAACGATTCTAAATACAATTATTTATTTAGCGTAGATACCTTAAACAAGTTGGTTCAAGACGGTATGCCGTTTAGAGATGCCTATAAAAAAATAGGTATGGAAATTCAAAAAGGACATTTTGTTCCTGATAAAAATGTACATCATACCCACGAAGGTAGTATTGGAAATCTTTGTTTAGAAGATATTCAACACAAAATGGAATTGGCTCTAAAATTATGATTTTCAAAATTTTAATAACCCTATTTTACTAGAATCATATTTATAATTAAATTCTATAAAATTAGGGTGGTTGCTTTATAAAGCTATTATTTTTTTATATAGTTTTGTGCAAAACTGGAGTCCGTATGAAACAATCTTCTTTTAGATTATATTTTATAGATCTTATTCGTGCTTTTGCTATTTGTATGATGCTTCAAGGGCATTTTACCGATAGTCTTTTAGGACATGAATATAGAGATCCTAATAATATTTTCTATTCGGTTTGGTTGTATTTTAGAGGTATTACAGCTCCTACTTTTTTTACTGTTTCCGGTTTTATTTTCACGTATCTTTTAATTAAAGATTCTGTACATACCGGTTGGGATAATATTCGTGTTAGAAAAGGAATCAGACGTGGTTTTTATTTAATTGGTATTGGGTATGCATTACGTACCAATATTGCCGGACTATTAATAGGACAAATCTACGATGGGTTTTATATGATAGATGTATTACAATGTATAGGTTTATCTCTAATATTAATAGTTACTATTTACTTATTAACGCAAAATACACCTAAGTGGTTGATGCCATTATTATTGCTTTCAGCTACACTATTCTTATTTACTTTTGAACCCGTATATTCGCAACTAACGTTTGATTATATGCCTAAAATGTTTGCTAATTACTTTACCAAAGCAAACGGATCTGTTTTCACTATTTTTCCATGGTTTGGTTATACCGCATTCGGTTCGTTTTTAGCATATGTTTTTAATCATTATAAAGGACATAAACATATTTATATATACGCTATAAGTACAGCGCTAATTTTGGGTGTAGCATTATTATTTGGTAGTTCTCCTTTCTTTTATAAAATGTATGAAGTAACCGGAATTGAAATATTTAACATGATATTTGATAACAACTACCTATACGCTAGACTAGGAAATGTTATGTTTTCATTTGCATTTTTCATGTTACTACAAAATGTACTTACCTACCGCAAGTTTATAGAAATAGGACAAAATACCTTATCAATATATATAATACACTTCATGTTATTATATGGTAGCTTTACAGGCTTAGGGTTGTATAAATTCTTTAATCATTCGTTATCTCCGTATGTCATTGTACCAGGAGCTATTATTTTTGTACTTACTAATGTATTTATTTCATTTAAATACAACCTATACAAACCAGAAATAGACAAGAAAACAGCTTTAGTCAAGCAAGAAGTTATGCTGTTAACTATAGAAGCATATTATATTATTATAAATACAGCAATACGTATTAAGAATAAAATAGTAGCTATGCTTTCTGGTTACCGAAACTCATGATAACATAGAACGGTATTGCTTAGGGGTAATTTTTTCTATTTTTTTAAACTGTCTGTTAAAATAGCTTACATTGTTAAAACCTGATTGAAAAGCTACATCCCTAAGTTTGAATTTAGAATTCTTAATTAATTTCTTAGCAAACTTAATACGTTCTGCATTTAAATAATCAATCGGTGTTTCTCCTAGCGTATTCTTAAAGGTCTTAAAGAAACTAGATTTACTCATACAGGCCTTATCGGCCAGTTTATCCACATTTATTTCCTCTGTTAAATGCTCTCGTATATATTTTACCACAAAGGCTATTCTGTTATCATCTAAGAGTGGTGTTGTATCATTTAAAAGTAGCACCCTAGCTTTGGTTTGTAATAACCTAACAATTAACTCCTTTATCATTAAATCTAACAATACATCTTTCGCTTTACTACCTTCTACAAAAGTTATAATTAAACGGTCTACCAATGCCTGTAGATTTGTGTTATTATTTAAATGAATAGCTAAGTCATCTAAGTTGTAACTATCATTCTCAAATTCAATTCGAGTTTGATCATTAAAAAAGGCAACAGTTTCTTTTATTTTGTCCGATGCAATCCCTAAGGCTAAACATTCTGTTGGCTTCTCCAACGTTGCCGTAGGAAAGTCAATAATCATTTTTTCGTTAGCAGGTAACACCACAGACTCTCCTGGTAAAAACTCAAAATTCTTCATTTGGTTAAGGTGCATCACCTTCTTTCCAGATATCATACTAGCTATAACAGGATAACTAAATTCTAAATAAACATTCTCGGCTTTTAGTCTTGTTTCGTAGATATTCAATTCAGCAAAATCGGCCGTATAAACAGTGCGGTTTTCCACCAGCGTGTCAATCTTTCTCAGACTTTTATAATTTATCAAATTAGCATTCAAAACCTCAATATTTATTGATATCATACTAATGTACTACAAAAAAATACAAATGTTCAATTATTTAAATAAAATTTTGATCAATTTTAACATCAGTAATCAAAATCAAATAATTTTTATGGATACTATGACACAATCTTTCCCATTTGTAGGTAAAGAAGTTTCCTTTAAGGAACACTACGATAATTTCATTGGAGGCCAGTGGGTTGCCCCTGTAAAAGGTGAATATTTTGATAATACTTCCCCTATAAACGGACAGTTAATTGCTAAAGCAGCTAGATCTACTAAAGAAGATATTGAACTAGCTTTAGATGCAGCTCATGAAGCTTATAAAACTTGGAGTCGTACCTCTCCAACTGAGAGAAGTGCTGTTTTATTAAAAATAGCAGACGTCATGGAACAAAATTTAGAGTACTTAGCAACTGTTGAAACCATTGACAATGGTAAAGCTATTAGAGAAACTTTAAATGCCGACCTTCCTTTATGTATTGACCATTTTAGATATTTTGCAGGTGTTATTAGAGGAGAAGAAAGTACTATAGCCGAATTAGACGAGAACACCGTGAGTATTGCTCTGCATGAACCACTTGGGGTTGTTGGGCAAATTATCCCATGGAATTTCCCATTATTAATGGCGGTTTGGAAAATAGCACCGGCAATTGCTGCTGGTAATACTACAGTTGTAAAAGCAGCTGAACAAACCCCCACTTCTATTTTAGTTTTAATGGAACTTATTCAGGATATCATTCCGGCTGGTGTTATTAATATAGTAAACGGCTTTGGTGTTGAAGCTGGTAAACCATTAGCACAATCTCCAAGAATTTCTAAAGTTGCCTTTACAGGTGAAACTACCACTGGTAGATTAATTTTACAATATGCTTCTGAAAACATTATTCGTACTACAATGGAATTAGGTGGTAAATCACCTAACATCTTCTTTAAATCTGTTGGAGATGCCGATGATGATTTCTTTGATAAAGCCATAGAAGGTGCTGTTATGTTTGCCTTAAATCAAGGCGAAGTTTGTACTTGTCCTTCAAGAATGTTGGTACACGAAGACATTTACGACAAATTTATGGAGCGTGTAGTAGCCAGAACAAAAGCTATTGTATGTGGTAATCCGTTAGACCCAGCAACTATGATGGGAGCTCAGGCTAGTAATGATCAGAAAGAGAAAATTATGTCGTACCTGAAAATAGGTAAAGAAGAAGGTGCTGAAGTATTATGTGGTGGTGACGAAAACCATTTAGGTGGAGAATTTGAAAACGGACACTACATTCAGCCTACCATCTTTAAAGGACACAATAAAATGAGAGTATTCCAAGAAGAAATCTTTGGTCCTGTTGTAGCTGTTACTACTTTTAAAACAACAGAAGAAGCCTTAGAAATTGCAAACGATACCTTATACGGACTAGGTGCCGGTGTATGGACGCGTGATGCACATGAAATGTATCAAGTACCCCGACAAATTTTAGCTGGTAGAGTTTGGGTAAATAATTATCATGCATACCCCGCTCATGCCCCATTTGGTGGTTACAAAAAATCTGGATTTGGGCGTGAGAACCATAAAATGATGTTAGAACACTACAGACAAACCAAAAACATGCTTATTTCTTATAGTAAGCAAAAACTTGGTTTCTTTTAAATTATGTATTGGGCAAATAATAAGGGCAGTTTTGTACTGCCCTTGTTTGTTCAAAGCCAATTACTTAAGGGTATACCAAAAATAACATTTAACCTTAATTACCAAGTAACCTATTTCATGGAAAGCCCGCGAAACAGTATAATTGAATATGGGGTTTAATTACGAGACAAGTCTCGTAGCATTAAATATCGATCATCGAGAAAAAGTTATGATTACGAATATAGAAAAGATTAGTGCCACAGATAAAGCAAGAGAACTAATAGCCAAGCTGCAGGATAGAAACGGAGCTATTATGTTTCACCAAAGTGGCGGATGCTGCGATGGGTCGCAACCTATGTGCTTTACCACAGATGATTTTAAAATAGGAGAATCTGATATTAAATTGGGAACTATATACGGTGCCGATTTTTGGATGAGTAAAGACCAATACGAATATTGGAAACATACACACCTAACCTTAGATGTGGTGCCAGGTAGAGGATCAAGTTTCTCTTTGGAAATACCAATGGGCGTCCGATTTATTATTCATTCAAGATTATTAACCTCTGAAGAACGCAAAGTGTTAAATATCTAATTTAAAAAAAGCTACCTTTGCATAAATTTATATGTAATGGGTACTTTTGAAGATTTAAAACTTACCAAGTTTTTAGATAATGTTATAGAAGATTTAGGGTATACTACTCCTACTCCAATTCAGGAGCAGGCATTTCCTGTAATTCTTTCAGGTAAAGATGTTGTAGGTATTGCCCAAACCGGTACCGGAAAAACATTTGCATACCTATTACCTATTTTAAGAGAATTAAAATTCTCTAAGCAGCAAACTCCTCGTGTTTTAATATTAGTACCTACAAGAGAGTTAGTAGTACAAGTTGTTGAAGCTGTAGAACAGTTAACCGCCTACATGAATGTACGCGTTGCAGGTGTTTATGGTGGAGTTAATATGAATACTCATATTGCACTAGTGCAAGAAGGGCAAGATATTATTGTAGCTACCCCTGGTAGATTGTACGACTTGGCTATTAGCCGTATGCTAAGCCTTAAAGCGATTCAAAAGTTGGTTATTGATGAAGTAGATGTAATGCTAGACCTTGGGTTTAGATTTCAGTTAATGAACATTTTTGACCTGCTACCCGAAAAACGTCAGAATATTATGTTCTCTGCTACTATGACCACAGAAGTAGATGACCTTATTACAGACTTTTTCTTATTTCCTGAAAAAATCTCAGTAGCCGAATCAGGTACACCTTTAGACAATATTCAGCAAACTCGTTATGAAGTACCTAACTTCTATACCAAAATTAATTTGGTAAGTAGTTTGTTAAAAGATAAAGAGACCTTTAAAAAGGTAGTTATATTCTCTCCTGATAAAAAGAAAGCAGATATTCTATTTGAAAATTTAGAAGAAATGTTTTTGGGACAATGTGCTATTATCCACTCCAATAAAACACAGAATTATCGTTTACGAGCTATCGAAAATTTTGATAATGGTAAGAAACGCGTATTGGTAGCCAGTGATATTATTGCTCGTGGATTAGATTTTGATCAACTATCGCATGTTATCAGTATTGATGTACCGGAGTATCCAGAAAACTATATTCACCGTATTGGTAGAACAGGTAGGGCTGAAAAAGAAGGAAAATCAATTTTATTTTCTACGCCTAAAGAAGCAGAATACCTTATTGCTATACAAGAATTAATGCAAAAGCAAATTACTTTATTAGAAAATCCAGATGATTTAGAATTTAATGAGCAGTTGCTACCTGAAGAACGTGATAAGGTAAGAGAGCGCAATAACCCTACTAAAGTAGTAGAAGATGAACGTGGAGCTGCCTTCCATGATAAAAAGGAGAAAAACAGAAAGATTAATATGGGAGGTTCTTATCGTAGAGAACTTGCTAAAAAATATAAAAAGCCTAAAACACGTGGTGATAAAAATGCTAACAAGAAAAAAAGGAGATGAAACATCATCTCCCCTGAACTATGCTTCTAAAAATTGGTTGAGCTTATCCTGATGCTCTTTTGAAAGAGCTTCATCTGTAATTTTTAAATCGGATGCAGAAAAATGTTTACTGTATGAAGGCAAAGAAAACGTTGTAATAACTTCCCCTCCAAAACGTGGTAATAATAACGAAGTCGCTTCTAACGATTTTGAAGCTCCAAACTTACCTTCAGAGGTGCTCATTAAAAAGATTTTCTTTCCTTCAAGAAAATTACGGTTAAAACGAGACATCCAATCAATCAAGTTTTTAAAATAAGCAGACATATTTCCATTATGTTCATTTACAGAAATAACAAGTCCGTCTGAATCTTGTATATCATTTACCAATTCAACCAAGGCATTTTTAAAACCTTCCTTGCGTTCTTCATCCTCACTGTAAATAGGAAATGGCATTTCGCTCATATCAAGTGTATCAACACTTAGCCCCTCTATTAAACTTACAGTATACTTTACTAATTGAAAATTGATAGATTTTGAAGAATTACTTCCTGCAAAAGCAATTATTTTTTCCATTTTTTACTAATTTTATTTAAAGATATAGCATTAATAGCTTGTAATTGCAATAACTATAGTAAATTACCGGTTTTATACATCAATATTATATGAAAATTCCTAAGAAGCTTTCTATTTCTAACGATCAGTTAGAGGTAACTATTAAAAAAGAAGGTGCCGAAATTTGCAGCATTAAAGACACTAGTGGAACTGAATATATCTGGGATGCAAATCCTGAAATTTGGGGTAGTCACGCCCCTGTACTCTTCCCTATTATAGGGAGTTTAAAGGAGAGTCATTTCACTTACAATGGCAAAAGATATTGTACTCCAAAACACGGGTTTATACGTTACAATGAAAATTTAAAAGTAGCTAATCAAACCACCAGTTCAATTACACTAAACTATACGTATACAGAGGACTCTCTGGTAATCTATCCGTTTAAATTCGATTTTTCAATTACCTTTTCCCTTGAAGGAAAACAATTGAAAGTACAGCATTCAATAAAAAATTTAGGAGACGAAACAATGTTTTTCTCCATTGGAGGGCATCCGGCTTTTAAATGCCCTTTAAAAGATGGTGAAAACTATGATGACTACCTACTGGTATTTGAAACAGAGGAAACCTGTGAAACCCACCTATTAGATAGCCAAGGTTTACAATCGGGTACCACTGCACCTCTATTAAAAGGTGATAAAATTTTGCGTCTGCAACATGAACTTTTTAAAGATGATGCACTTATTCTAAAAGATTTAACCTCTCGTAAAGTGAGTCTTTGTCATGAAACAAAGGGCGAAATATTATCAGTATCTTTTCCTGAGTTCAATTATTTGGGTATTTGGGCAAAACCATCAGGGGATTTTGTATGTATTGAGCCATGGTTAGGAGTAACCGATAATGCTGATACCAATGGAGATTTCACCAAAAAAGAAGGTAATTTACAACTCGCATCAAGTGCTCAGTTTGATGTTTCTTTTTACATTGATATACATTAAAATAAAAAATCCGAAGTGTTTAAAACACTTCGGATTTTCAATTACTACTTTACTATTGCTCTAAATAACTTTCGCCTTTCTATCGGCTTTAATAAAAGAAAGATCATATCCGGCAAACTTCTTCATGTAAAACTTTATAGAAGTACCATTAGCATCTCTAAAAACATGACTTCCTGAGGTACGCAAAAACTTTTTCACGTTACCGGCACCACCTAAATGAGCCGCTGCCAGAATGCCAGATTCTGTTACATAAACACCATTAATCCTTTTACCGACATATTTTTTTATCTCCTTTCGTAAAATGGCTTTATTTCTTGCCATATACGCTATTAAGACTTTTTCCTGAAGTTCAGGATCATTTAAAAACTTCTTGGTATCATGAATACCAAAAGCTCTTAACGTTTTTTTACCAAACTGGTATTTTCCTAAATACCCTAATTGATTGGTAACAAAGTAATTCCCTCTTGACTCTTTATAACCTAACGCCTCTTTAAAACCTGTAAACGATTTCCCTGTAAAAGGAGGAGTTATTAACTCTGCCTTACTAATGGTTTTAAAAGATGGTTCAGTAATAGAAAATTTAGCAATTAAAGAATCTGGAATTGTTTTTTTTATTTTTTCTTTTTCTAAAGGTTTCTTATATTCGGTTTTAGTTTTGTTTTTACTATATCCGAAATAAATAAAACCTAAACATAATAATGATAGAACAATTTTAACTGCATTCTTTTTCATTTATTTTATTTTCTCTAAAAGTGTTGTTAAACAACTGAAAAAGAACAATATAAACTGTTATTCTTCCTCTCAGAAATTAGGGCGACAAATGTACAAACTTTTTATCTACCTAAAAAACAAATAGTTAAAATTATATTAATATTAAAAAAGAATCAAAACTTAAACAAATAGTTCGTTTTATTTATAAAATCAGTAAAAAATTTCCAAAAAAAAGCTTACAAGATTAACATATTCATAATACATATCACTTTTTAAAGCTCTAAAACACCGTTTTTTTTCAAAATTAGCCTAAAAGTTTAACCTTCATTAACATTTAGACTTATAGATTTATCAATTTTTGTTACAAATAAAACAGCTTAATAAGACTGTTTACTAACCCATTTATGATATTGAGATGCGTTTCTAAGATGCTGAGAAAGAGTTTTTGAAAACTTATGATAACCAAAATTTGTAACATCGGCTACAAAGAAATAATAGTCATGATGTTCGTAATTTAACACGGCATCTATAGATGATATATCGGGCATTGCTATAGGCCCTGGAGGTACACCAGACGCATAATAAGTATTATATGGTGAAGTTGATGTGGCATCTTTATGCTTATTTAAAACACGCTTAATAACAAAATCATCGTCCCCTATTTTCTTTCTATAAGCAAATATAACTGTAGGGTCTGCTCCTAATAACCAATTCGATTTTATACGGTTAATATATACCCCTGCTACACGTTTGCGTTCACTTACCTTCGCTGTTTCTTTTTGAACAATAGATGCAACGGTTACCACCTGAACTGGTGTTAAGTTTAATGCCTTTGCCTTGTTTAATCGGTCTTCATTCCAAAATAAATTGTACTCCTTAAGCATTCTATTCCTAAACTCACTACCGGAAGTATTCCAAAAAAACTCATAGGTATTAGGGATATAAATAGCCAAAGCAGTAGCTTTTGTAAAACCATTTTCTTTTAAAAATTCAGCATCATACATTGCTTCTAATAACTCTGTACTATCAGCTTCTATCTGAGTACTAATTCTACCAGCCAATTTCTCTAATGTATCCTGATTATTAAAAGTTATTTGAATAGGAATATTATTAACTCTAAGTGTATTTACAATATCATTATTATTCATACCCTTTTTAATAATGTAATATCCAGGCTTTACATTGGATGCATACCCTTTTTTTTCAGCTAATTGTACAAATGCATCAATATCCTTCAAAAGAGGTGTCAATTGTTCTTTTACATCATCAAATGTATCAATACTACCTATGTAAAGATGTGCCTCTTCATTATTGAAACTTGTATTGGGTTCAAACAATATATTATAAATACGATATACAAAAATACCACCTGCTACTACTCCAAGTAGCGCAATAATAACTACTAACTTTTTTATATTCATGCTTTTATTTTCTGAAAAAGAAGTTCATTTTTATAGGCACCATCAACTAAAACCCAATCCGCTTTAAGTCCGGTTAGTTTAAAGCCTAGCTTTTCAAACAGACGAATACTGGCTTCATTATCCTCTGATATATTGGCATAAACCTGATGCAAATTCAATTTTTTAAAACAATACTTTAACACCAAGGAAAGAGACTCTGCCCCGATTCCTTTTTTTCTATAGGTGTCTACTACAATAATCCCCACTCCTGCTCGCTTATTTTTTGCATCAAAATCAAAAATATCAATAAAACCACATAATAGATTTTCTTCTGTTGTTACAATTGACAATCGAAGTTGTTTTACATCAAAAATATCTCTGTGACTATTTTCTAAATATTGCTTTAAAATAAATTTGGAGTAAGGTGTAATTGTTTCGCTTACCTCCCAAACATTCTCATCATTTTCTATTTGATATAGAAAATCAAGATCTTCTGGCTCTAAGGCTCTTAAATAACAATATGTACCTTTAAGTGTTAACATATAATTGTACCTTCGAATACAAAGGTGGCTTTTCCTTTTAAGAATATGTTTTTAAACAATTTATCACTCTCCTCCGTAAAACTTACCTGAAGGGTCCCTCCAAGCGTTTCTAAGGTAATCTGTGTACTTTCTGTTTTACCATTAGCATACATAGCTAATGCTACAGCAGTAACTCCTGTACCACAAGAAAGTGTTTCATCTTCTACACCGCGCTCATATGTACGAACTGCAAAAGTGTCAGCTGACATTTTTTCAACGAAATTGACATTACTACCAGCTTCATTATAAGGTGTACCATAACGTATTGCTTTTCCATTCGAAAATACATCATAGTTCTTTATATCTTCTACTTCTTGTACGTGATGCGGAGATCCAGTGTTTAAAAAACTATAAACATCAAAAATTTCAAGGGTATCAACATCTATCATTTGTAAGCTTACAACATCTCCATCTATCTCTGCATAGTGCTTCCCATCAATGGCGTTAAAAGTAGCCTCGTCTTTAATAACTCCAAGTTGTTTTGCAAAAGCTACTAAACATCTACCCCCATTACCGCACATGGTACTCTCATTTCCATCTGCATTATAATACACCATTTTAAAATCATGTTCTTCATCATTCTCTAAAAGAATCAACCCATCGGCACCAACACCAAATTTCCTGTCGCACAACTTATTAATTAACGTAATATCGTGTTTAGGAAAGGTATCTTCTCTGTTATCAACCATTATAAAATCGTTTCCAGCACCTTGATATTTATAAAAATTAAGCCTCATTACCTCTTATTAATTCTGCAAATATACATTATTTAGACAGGTTTTTCCTTTGTTAAAATGTGGTTAAAGTTAAACAGAATAAATATTTATGGAATAATTTTAGAGTATTAAAAAGAAAATATTAAAATTTTAAGAATTGTATAAACCAAAAGAAAAGCAAAATGAAAAAGTACTTTAGTTTGTTGTTTGTTGCTATCTTAGGAGGTGTAATTACTTTAGCCTCTTATAAATTATTTTTAGAGAAACCTTATTACGTAACCGAAGGTGCAAACGAAAATGCAGCACAGACCTTTACAACCAATTTTAACCATGCCCCGACCCCGGCATTAGATGAAGAAGGATTTACCAATGCGGCCGATAAAACAGTTCATGCCGTAGTACACGTTAAGAACACTTCTATTGCCACAGATCAATCTGTTTATAGTTTTATGTTTGGATCTGGAGGACAACAACGTGCTCAGGTAGGTACTGGTTCTGGTGTTATTATTTCTCCTGACGGATATATAGTTACAAACAACCATGTTATTGAAAACGCTACTAAGCTAGAAATTACCTTAAATAATAATAAAATATATGAAGCAACTTTAGTGGGCACCGATCCTTCTACTGATATCGCTTTATTAAAAATTGATGCCGACGAAAGATTACCTTATCTAGCGTTTGGAAATTCTGATAACACCAAAATTGGTGAGTGGGTATTGGCAGTAGGTAATCCGTTTAACTTAACCTCTACGGTAACTGCAGGTATTATTAGTGCCAAAGCAAGAGATTTAAATCCGTATGACGATAAGATTCAGTCTTTTATTCAAACAGATGCTGCTGTAAATCCGGGTAATAGTGGTGGTGCATTAGTGAATACTGCCGGAGACCTTATTGGCATTAACACAGCTATTACATCGCAAACAGGTAATTATGTAGGATATTCATTTGCAGTGCCAAGCAATATTGCTAAGAAAGTAGTAGATGACTTATTAGAATATGGAAATGTACAAAAAGGTATTCTAGGTGTTTCTGGTAGAAGTTTAAATTCAACTATTGCAAATGAAATAGGTGTTAAATACACAGAAGGTTTTTATGTAGCAGGTGTTGAAGGAGATTCTGGTGCAGACAAAGCGGGGCTTCAGGAAGGAGATATTATTAAAAAAATAGATAATATTAAGATTAAACAATTTTCTGATCTAACGGGTTATTTAACTTCCAAAAGACCTGGAGATAATGTACAGGTATCATTCGAAAGAGATGGAGATTATAAAAGCGTTAAAGTTACTCTTACTAAAAAAGAGACCTATTCTATTACTGGATTAGGATTAACGGTTAAAAATCTATCTACAAAAGACAAAAAGAGCTTTGGAGTGAGCAATGGTGTTAAAATTACCAAAGAAGCTACCTTCTATAGCAACCGAAACTTAGAACTTGAAGGTAAAGTTCTTATTAGTATTAATAATGAGCCAATTTCTTCTATAGACGATGTAAAAGAGGTAATGAGTAGTGTATCGAACGGTTATAACAACCGTAATGTACTTGTTGTTATTAACAAGAATGGTGAAAAAGAAAGATACTTCTTTTAAAATGTAGCTATAAAAAATTAGCAAGAAAGCTCCTTAAGGGGCTTTTTTTATACCCCAAAACTTTTACGAAAACGTTTGAAATATGTAGTTTTGTATTAAATTAGTATTTATTATACACAAATAAACTAAAAATGACAAGTAACTCCACTTACGAAAAAGAACTTGCCTTTCAGGCTGATAGAAGGCGGGCTACAGTAGAATTCATAAAAGTTATTAGTGATCTATGGTATGAGAAATCAATTGAACTTGTATTTTTTAGAAACCAGCTTATTGATAACAATGTTAGTCAAATTTTAAACTTACACGAATATGCTGCCGAATTTGTGGGGAAACCCATTTCTGTATTTGATACTACCGAAATTGCGAAAGCCATATATTCATCGGGCCTTCCTCCTGCCAAATTAGATATAGGCAAACTTACTTATGAATACCAATTGGAAGATGATAAACATGGTAATGCACGTGCCTTTGTACTAAATAAGTTAAAAGCCGCCAGTAAAACCAACAAAATAAAACCTAGAGATGTAGTATTGTATGGGTTTGGTAGAATTGGTAGATTGCTAGCAAGAGAACTTATGACCAAAGTGGGTAAAGGAGGTCAATTACGTTTAAGAGCAATTGTTACTCGTGATGCAAATACGGCAGAATCATTAGAAAAAAGAGCTGCTTTGTTAAGGAGTGATTCGGTACACGGACATTTTCCGGGGGTAGTTACCGTAGATTTAGATAATGAAGCTCTTACCATTAATGGTACAACAGTTCACATGATATCTGCTCATGCACCCGAAAATATAGATTATACCGAATATGGCATAGACAACGCTCTTATTATAGACAACACAGGTGCATTTAGAGATAAGGACGCTTTAGGGAGACACCTTATGGCAAAGGGAACAAGTCACGTTTTACTAACTGCTCCTGGTAAAGAAATACCCAATGTTGTACACGGTGTAAATCATTTACATTACAGCCCTAAAGAACATTCTATATTTTCTGCAGCATCATGTACCACAAATGCTATTACCCCTATTTTAAAAGTTATTGAAGATTCTTTGGGTGTTGTAAAAGGACATCTAGAAACTATACATGCATATACCAACGACCAGAATTTGGTAGATAACATGCACAAAAAATACAGACGTGGTAGAGCCGCGGCACTTAATATGGTTATTACAGAAACCGGTGCAGGAAAAGCTGTTGCTAAAGCGTTACCCGAATTAAGTGGCAAACTAACTTCAAATGCAATAAGGGTTCCTGTACCAAATGGTTCCTTAGCTGTATTAAACTTAGAGGTAGAAAAAACAACATCTGTTGAAGATGTACAAAACATTCTTAAAAAGTCCGCTTTAGAAGGTAGTCTTGTAGAGCAAATTCAATATTCGTTAAGTAATGAGCTAGTTTCTTCTGATATTATTGGAAGTTCAGCTCCTTCTATTTATGATAGTAAAGCCACAATAGTTGATAAAGAAGGTAAAAATGTTATACTATACATATGGTATGATAACGAATATGGCTACTCTCATCAAGTTATACGCTTGGCTAAATACATAGCTCAGGTAAGAAGATTTACTTATTATTAAGTATTTATATTGTTAGTATCGTTTGTAAAAACCCGAGTGTATACACTCGGGTTTTTTTATATAATATTTATAACCTATACAACAGACCTGATTTGATTTTTATGTACTCTCGTTTACCTCATTTATTACCATGTCCAGAAAAATAATTGTAAGAAATTAAGAATGGGAGAAATTACCAAAAATTGATGTGCCCTATTAAAAGAGAAACATTACCGAATGAATTTAGAAAAAACATACAACTAGGAAACTCTACTTCTGTAAGGCTACTTTAGACTAAAAAAGATAGCTATTAAAGCTGCTAAAGCAATGGGATTAAAATTGACAGGTGTTGACATTACCAGATTGTAAAAAGGATCACTGTTACTTTAGGTGAATTCATCTCCCCGATTAGAAGCTATTGAATAGGCTTAAAAATTTATAAGAAAAATTTCAATTGGTATAAGGATTTATAAGATTTTTTTGTAAGTTTAGACGCCCAAGTTTTACTAATTAATCACATATGTTATCAACTATATCTAACCTACAGGTAAAAGCAAAGTATACCTTAGAGTTTGGTACTCTATACATTTACGACTATTTTGTAGTAGCTATACTAAATGAAGGTATAATGCTAAATAAAGATGTATGCTTAAAAGAAATGCTACATTTTAAAAAACATTTTGGAGATGATATTCCATTTGCTTACATCACTATACGAAAAAACTCTTACTCTGTAGACCCTACTGCTTATTTCACATTAAGAAAAGCAAAAAACTTAAAAGCCTTTGCGATTGTTTCTAAAAAAGAAATAGATTTCTACAATTATAAAATTGAGAAATCCTTTTTTAAACAAGGTAATATGAAAATCTTTTACGAGACAAAGAGTGCTCTTAAATGGGTAAATAAAATAATGAGAATAGAAATGTAGTCTCCATTAGTTCAGATAGACTTCTGAAATATCTACCAAATAAGCCTCGATAAAATCAATTGATTTTTCAATGTCTATATGTAAAATACGGTCCTGTTCAACAAACGGGATCTCTTTTATATAGGCCGCTAAAAATTCTTCAATGATTCCAGAACTTTTTAAAGGTCTTCTAAATTCAATCGCTTGCGAGGCATTTAGCAATTCTATTGCTAAAATACGTTCTACGTTATCTAAAATACGTAAACATTTAGTAGCGGCATTTGCCCCCATACTTACATGATCTTCTTGTCCGTTTGAAGAAACAATACTATCTATGCTACTAGGAGAAGCCAATTGTTTATTCTGACTAACAATACTCGCCGCGGTATATTGAGGAATCATAAAACCAGAATTAATACCGGGATCATTTACCAGAAAAACAGGTAATTCACGTAAACCTGAAACTAATTGAAATATTCTACGTTCTGATATATTTCCTAACTCCGCTAGGGCTATCCCTAAATAATCTAAACCAAGTGCAAGTGGTTGTCCGTGGAAATTACCTCCAGAAATAATTCTATCTTCTTTTACAAAAATATTTGGATTATCAGTAACGGAATTTATTTCTGTCTTAAAAGTTTTTCTAACAAAGGTAAGCGTGTCTTTTGTAGCCCCATGAACCTGTGGTATGCATCTAAAAGAATACGGATCTTGTACATGTTTCTTTTCTCTTGAAATAAGCTCACTGCCCTCTAAGAAACTTAACATACGTTCGGCAGTCTTTATTTGTCCTCTATGTGGTCTTATCAAATGAATAAGCTCAGAGAAAGGTTCAATTCTTCCATCAAAAGCCTCTAAAGATATAGCCCCAATTAAGTCGGCTAAATACGAAAGTTTATACGATTTAAGCAAACAATGAACACCATAAGCACTCATAAATTGAGTTCCGTTTAAAAGCGCCAGTCCCTCTTTTGATTTTAACACTATTGGTTCCCAACCAAATTTTTCTTTTAAAACTGAAGCATCTACAATGTCGTTATTTAAATACACATCCCCGATTCCTAATAGTGGTAAAGACAAATGAGCCAACGGAGCTAAATCACCTGATGCTCCAAGTGAACCCTGTGTATATACAACCGGAATAACATCGTTATTAAAAAAATCAATCAGTCTTTTTACTGTAGCTAGTTGCACCCCACTATGACCATAACTAAGTGACTGAACCTTTAATAACAACATCAATTTTACAATTTCTTTAGGTACTCTCTCTCCTATTCCACAGGCATGAGATTTCACTAAATTCTCTTGTAGTTTGGTAAGGTTATTAGTAGAAATTTTTACATTATATAAAGCCCCAAACCCAGTATTTATACCATAAATAGGTTCTTTATGTGCCTGTAATTTCTCATCTAAATAGGTTCTGCTTTTCTCAATCAAATATTTAGATTCGTCTGATAACTTGATTTTTTTATTTTCAGAAATAATTTTATTTATTTCCGATAAATCAAGTATATTGCTGCTTATATAATGTGTATTCGTCATTTAGTTGATTTCTAATAAGGCATCAAAAATCCGTATAAACATTATAAATTCCAAATGAAAGGGATTACTACTTAATAATTATTTAATTTTTTTGTTTTAAAATACTAATATGAAAAGACTTTCTTTATTACTAGCTGCATTAGTTATATTTAGCTGTACCAAAGCACCTAAAACTTATATGATTTTTAGTGGCAAAGTAACGAATATGAACTCTGAAACAGTACGTGTTTCTGGGCACGGACTTAAAGAAGAACTTCCAATAGATAACAACGGAAATTTTTCTGATACTTTAAAAATTGAAGAACCGGGTTACTATACTTTTAAAATAGGGAATGAGACCTCTACCTTCTATTTAGCTAATGGTGAAGACATTAACCTTACCATAGATACCAAATTATTTGACGAAAGTATCGCTTACACAGGTGAAGGTGCTCCTGAAAATAATTATTTAGCACAAAAATATTTAAGTGATGAAGCGATTACTGCAGATGCTGTTAGCTTCTACTCATTACCTGAAGATCAATATATAGCTAAAATAGATAGTCTTGAAGCAGCACACAAAGATGCGCTAAGTAAAGCAGGCGTATCTGATGAATTTGAAGATTTAGAAGATAAAAACTTAATGTATGAATCATATGTTGCTTTAAACAGATATCCAAGTTATCATGCATATTACGGCAAAGCGCCCAACTATGAGCCTTCTGATGCGATCATGGAATTTAAATCAAAATTAGATTACGACAACGAAGCAGATGCTAAAAACTACAATAACTATATAAGCTTGGTGCTATCAGATTTCGGAACTAAATTAAAAGAAGTTAGTAAAGACTCAACAATGTATAAAGCTGTTGCCTTAATAGAAGAAAAGAAGAGTCCTACTATTCAAGAAAGTATTATGAGTAACCTTGCTTATGAAATTAGACCAGGAAATGAAGAAACAGCAAGATACTATTTTCATGAATTCAATAAAATTTCAAATGATGACGAGTTCAAAGAAGCTATATTAAAAAAATATACACTTGTAAAGACTCTTGTAAAAGGAGCTCCGTCTTCTAATTTTATCTATGAAGGGATTGATGGTAAAGAACATAGCCTTGATGAATATAAAGGAAAATATGTTTATATTGATATTTGGGCTACATGGTGTGGACCATGTAAAAGAGAAATTCCTTTCCTAAAAAAGGTGGAGGAAGAATTTAAAGATAAGAATATCGAATTCATTGGTATATCTGTAGATGTTAAAGCGGATAAACAAAAATGGATAACTTTTATAGAAGAGAATCAACTTGTAGGTACGCAATTATTTGCTGACAAGGATTGGAATTCTGAGTTTATGAAAGCTTATGGGGTGAATTCTATTCCAAGATTTATTTTATTAGATACAGAAGGAAAAATTTTAAGTGCAGATGCATTGAGACCATCTCAAACTGAAGAATTAACAGACCTATTAAACTCATTAGAAAGTATAAATATCTAATGGTATAAGTGATATTTTAAAAAAGGTGGAATAATTTCATTATTCCACCTTTTTTATTTTTAAGTTCTCTCGAATAAATTTAAATAGGCATCCCCTATATAATCAATAATTTCGGTAGCGGTTAAAGCCTGATAACTATTTTTCTCTACAGACAAATCACCTGCCTTTCCATGTAAATAGACACCAAAAATAGTAGCATTTAAAGGTGGATACCCCTGAGCCACTAAACCTGCAATTATACCCGTTAATACATCTCCACTACCCGCGGTAGCCATACCTGGATTTCCGGTAGTATTTATATACATTTCGTTATGATAAACCGTTATGGTATACGCTCCTTTTACAACCACTATCAGATCATTAGCTTTAGAAAACGCTTTAACCTTATCTATTTTTTCAAAATCATCTTTCCACTCTCCTATTAAACGTTTTAACTCACCCGGATGTGGCGTTAAAATGGTTTTAGGTGCTAGTTTTCCAATCAAATCCTTTTCCTTTGCTAAAATATTAAGTCCGTCTGCATCAATAACTAAAGGTGTTTCAATGTTTTCTAAAAAACTTCTAAACGCCTTTACCGTTACCGGTTTTATATTTAGCCCCATGCCTAATGCTACCACAGAAGGTTTTATATCGTATTTTATTTCAGATATATATTCTTCGTGCATACAGGTAAGCACCATAATTTCAGGTAAAGCAGTTTGAAATATTTGATACCCACACTTGGGTACATAAGAAGTAACAAGCCCTGCACCTGAGTTTAATGCTGCTTCCGATGACAACATTGCTGCTCCTATTTTACCGTAACTACCACCTACAACCAAAACATGCCCGTACGTATTTTTATGAGAAAACTTCTCTCTAGGTTTATACATATTAATAACTTCTGCCTTCCCTATTAAATAAATATCAGAACTAATCTCTTGTATAAATGTTTCGTCTAAACCAATATCTAAAATTTCCCAATCATTAGTAAATACTCCCGTATCTGGTAAAAAAAAGGGTAATTTGGGGAGTTGTAGACTTAGTGTATAATTTGTATTTATAACAGCATTTTTATCTTCAGGAACTGCTTCCATATATAAACCAGAAGGTATATCTACAGCAACTACAAAAGCATTACTATTATTAATACCTTTAATTATAGTAGCTACCCAATTTACAGGAGGTCTATTAAGACCTTGTCCAAAAATGGCATCAATAACAATATCCTCTTTTAAAATGGCAGGAAGCTCATCTTCTTTATTTAAGACTTGCGGCCACACATTCATCTTCTTTAATCGGTCATAGTTAACCAGAAAATCAGTGGATCTTTTAGTACTAAAATTTATAATATAAACATGAACCGAATAATTTTCCTTCAGCAACAAACGGGCTAAAGCCAAACCATCCCCACCATTATTTCCTACCCCACAAAATATATGAATCGTAACTGGTGCATTCTGAAGCCTCGAATGAATCCATTCAAAAATTTGACTAGCCGCACGCTCCATTAATTCAACACTGGTAATATTCTGTTTTTTTATTGTAAAATCATCAGCTTCTTTTAACTGTTTAGCATTTAAAATTTTCATTTATTAATGATTACTTAAATTATTTGTTAATTTAATAAAAACATATATAAAGCTTGTCCTTTTATTTAATTATGCTACATTTGAAAAAACAAGTTATTTAAACTTAAATGTACACAAAAACTAACACATATAATGTTTTTAACACCACGCTTTCTTCTTGGCGTAGTGCTTTAGTTTTTGGTATTACCACTACAACCATTATTATTACCCCTTTTGGGGTCTAATTTATTACATATCATTCGGTCGGCTCGTATTTTTTATTCATATAAAAAATAAGATTAACTATAATTAATTCATACATTTATTGATCTCTGTTATCAGAAAAAAAGAAACTCATGAAAGTTTTAAAATTTGGCGGTACTTCTGTTGCTAATGCCGAGAATATTCAGAAAGTGAAAGCAATAGTTGCTTCAGAAAAGGTAGAAAAAAATATGGTTATAGTAGTATCTGCGCTAGGTGGCGTTACAGATTTACTTTTAAAGACAGCTAGTTTAGCTGTTAACCATGACGAAACGTATAAAGAAACACTTCAATACATTGAAGATCGTCATTTAGAAACCATTCAAAACTTAATTCCAATAACGTCTCAAAGCCCTATTATAAGTAAGGTCAAGCAAGATTTAAATCAGTTAGAAACTTTGTTTGAGGGATTATTCTTATTAGGTGAAATGACACCAAGAACTTCTGATAAAATTGTAAGTTATGGTGAGTTATTGTCTTCTTATATCATTTCAGAATATTTTAAAGCATCACAGCTAGACGCAGCTTTAAAAGATTCAAGAGACCTAATAAAAACTAATAATCAATTTGGGAAAGCACTAGTTGATTTTAAATTAACGAATACCAATTGTTACTTTTATTTTAAAAGTGCTAAACAATTAATTACTGTTGTACCAGGGTTTGTTTCGAGCACGTTAGAAGGTGAAACTACTACCTTAGGACGGGGAGGTTCTGATTATACAGCAGCTATCATTGCAGGAGCTACCGATGCTAATCTATTAGAAATATGGACAGATGTTAGTGGTATGTATACTGCTAACCCTAAAGTGGTTAAACAAGCTAAGGCTATAGAAAAAATATCTTACGAGGAAGCAATGGAGCTTTCACATTTTGGTGCCAAGGTTTTATACCCGCCAACAGTACAGCCGGTGTTACAAAAACAAATTCCGATTCTTATAAAGAATACATTTAAACCAGAAGAAATTGGCACACTCATAGTTAAAGATGAAAAGAGTACAGAACTTCCTGTAAAAGGAATTTCTAATGTAGACAAAGTAGCCTTACTTACTTTAGAAGGTGTAGGTATGGTTGGTATACCTGGCATTTCTAAACGCTTATTTGAAGTGTTATCTCAAGAAAGTATCAGTGTAATTTTAATTACCCAAGCATCTTCTGAGCATTCTATATGTTTAGGTATTAGTGCTGCCGATACCACTAGAGCTAAGGTTGCTGTTAACGAAGCCTTTGCTTATGAAATTTCTCTAAAAAAAATTGAACCAGCCAATATAGAAAGTGGTTTATCTATTATTGCGTTAGTTGGTGATCAAATGAAGAGCCATCAGGGGCTTAGCGGTAAAATGTTTAGTACCCTTGGTAAAAACAATGTAAATATAAGAGCTATAGCTCAAGGTGCATCGGAAAGAAATATTTCTGCGGTAATTGACGAGAAAGATGTAAACAAGGCGTTAAATGCTTTACATGAACGTTTCTTTGAAGAACAAACGAAACAACTTAATCTTTTTGTTACCGGTGTTGGTAATGTAGGTGAAAAGTTCTTAGCTCAAATTCACCAACAGAAAAAATTCTTAAAAGAACGTCTGAAATTAAATGTTAGAGTGATTGCTTTATCTAACTCTAAAAAAATGGTATTTAATGAAAATGGTATCTCATTAAGTAATTGGAAAGAAGAGCTCGCCGCAGGGGAAGTTGCTTCTTTAAACGGTTTCTTTGAAAAGGTAAAAGGCCTAAACTTACGTAACAGCATTTTTGTTGATAATACTGCAAATGATGTAGTTGCCGCCACCTATGCCCCCTATTTAAGAAATAGTATTGCTGTGGTTACCTGTAATAAAATTGCTGCTGCATCCGATTATAAAAATTATCAGCTACTTAAAAAGCTATCGTTTAATTACAATGCTCCATTTTTATTTGAAACCAATGTAGGTGCAGGGCTACCTATAATTGATACCCTTAAAAACTTAATTGCATCGGGTGATAGTATACATACCATAAAAGCAGTGCTTTCGGGTAGTTTAAATTTTGTTTTCAACAATTTTAAAGAATCCAGCACTTTCCATGATGTGGTACAACAAGCTAAAAAAGAAGGTTATACAGAACCAGATCCAAAAATTGATTTAAGCGGTGTAGATGTTGCTAGAAAAATATTAATTCTGGCAAGAGAAAGCGGCTATCAAATAGATATGGAAAATATTGAAAACCTTCCGTTCTTACCACAAGAAAGTCTTGATACGCCAACGGTACCAGAGTTTTTTGAAACGTTAAAAACACATGATGCACATTTTAATGCACTTTATGAAAAAGCAAAAGCTAACGGTGCAAGATTAAAATATGTTGCCACTTTTGAAAACGGAAAAGCAAAAGTTGGGTTAGAAGAAATTCCATCTGATCATCCGTTTTATAATTTAGAAGGGAAAGATAATATTGTATTATTCTATACAGACCGCTATCAGGAACAACCATTACTTATTAAAGGTGCAGGAGCTGGTGCCGATGTAACTGCATCAGGTATTTTTGCTGATATCATACGTGTAGGAAGTAATTAAAAATTATGAAAGCAGTAAAAATATTTTGTCCAGGTACCATTGCGAACGTTTCATGTGGTTTTGATGTTTTAGGTTTATGTCTAGATTCCGTAGGTGATGAAATGATTATTAGGAAGTCTGAAATACCCGGAATACATATTACTAAAATAGTAGGCGCCGATTTACCATTAGCTACCCAAAAAAATGTAGCCGGCGTAGCTGCATTAGCGATGCTAAAAGAAATTACCTATGAAGGTGGATTTGAAATAGAGATATACAAAAAAATAAAAGCAGGAAGTGGTATTGGTAGCAGTGCAGCCAGTGCTGCAGGAGCAGTATTTGGTATTAATGAATTACTTGGGAACCCTTTTACCAATGCCAAACTTGTTGAGTTTGCTATGCAAGGCGAAGCGTTAGCAAGTGGTGCACCACACGCCGATAATGTAGCCCCCGCCCTTATGGGAGGTGCTACATTGGTAAGAAGTTACACCCCATTAGATGTAATAGGGCTACCTACACCATCAGAGTTATATGCTACAGTAGTACATCCACAGATTGAAGTAAAAACAGCAGATTCAAGAGCAATATTAAAACATAATGTTACTCTTAAAAAAGCAATACAGCAATGGGGAAATGTTGGTGGTTTTGTGAGTGGACTGTTTTTAAACGATTATGAACTAATTTCAAGATCTTTAGAAGATGTTATAGTAGAACCTATTAGATCGGTGCTTATACCCTACTTTAAAGCAGTTAAAACTGCTAGTAAAGATGCAGGAGCATTGGGTAGCGGCATCTCAGGATCGGGACCTTCTATATTTGCACTAAGCAAAGGAGCAGAAACTGCTAATGAAGTTGCCGATGCTATACGCAAAATTTATGAACATACAGAAATACCATTTGACATCCATACCTCAAAAGTAAACCCTACAGGATGTAAAATTTTACCATTATGAAATACTATAGTCTAAATACAAAAACACATAAAGTAAGCTTTAAAGAAGCAGTAATAAATGGCATAGCACCAGATAGAGGATTGTACTTCCCAGAGTTGATAACTCCTTTAGAAAACGATTTTATAACCTCCATTGAAAACTATACAAACGAAGAAATAGCCTTTAAAGTGATTTCTCAATTTGTTGGAGATGAAATTGACACTGAATCTTTAAAAGAAATTATAAAAGACACCTTAGTGTTTGACTTCCCTACAGTTAAAATAGAAGATAACATCTATTCACTTGAGTTATTTCATGGTCCTACCATGGCATTTAAAGATGTTGGTGGTAGATTTATGGCGCGTTGCCTTGGTTATTTTAATAAAGATAAAGATACAAAACAAGAACAAGTAAGTGTATTAGTAGCTACATCTGGTGATACAGGAGGAGCAGTTGCCAGTGGTTTCTTGGGGGTAGAAGGTGTTAATGTGGTTATACTATACCCTAGTGGCAAGGTTAGTGATATTCAAGAAAAGCAATTAACTACCTTAGGACAAAACATTACTGCACTTGAAGTGAATGGTGTTTTTGATGACTGCCAGGATATGGTAAAATCTGCTTTCTTAGACGACACTTTAAAGAGTCAGAATCTAACCTCTGCCAACTCCATCAATGTAGCACGTTGGTTACCACAAATGTTTTACTTTTTCTTTGCATACAAACAACTAAAACAGCTAAACAAAGAATTTGTTTTTGTAGTTCCTAGTGGAAATTTCGGTAATATCTGTGCTGGTATGATGGCTTCTAAACTAGGTTTACCAGTAAAACAATTTGTTGCCGCTACTAATGTAAACGATACCGTACCAAGATTTTTAGAAACAGGTAGTTATCATCCTAAACCTTCTAAACAAACTATTTCGAATGCAATGGATGTAGGGAATCCAAGTAACTTTGTTAGAATACAAGAAATCTACAACCAAAGTTTAGAAGAACTAAAGGCTCATTTCTCATCTTTCAGTTATACCGATGAAGATACCAAAAAAGCCATGAAAGATATTTATAATCATTCAGGTTATGTAGCAGATCCGCATGGAGCAGTAGGGTATTTAGGTGCTAAAAATTACTTAACAACTCATGATGATTTATGTGTTTTCCTAGAGACAGCGCATCCTGTAAAATTTTTAGATGTAGTAACAGACACCTTAGCCATTGATGTACCCATCCCTCCACAAATTCAAGCAGTTATGGGAGGTGAGAAAAAAAGTACCACTATCTCTACCTATGAAGAACTAAAAACGTTTTTATTAAACAGATAACAAAATCATATAAACCATGATTTTCTATTTATATAGAAGTCATGGTTTTATGCTTACTCATAAAGTGTTAAATATTTACATCTTTGTAAGGCTTCTAAACAAATTTCCACTACATCATAGAAATTAAAACTAATATTCTATGAAAAAACTTCTAAGTGGAATGTTTGCAATATCACTTATAATTGCATGTAACAACACTACCAAAAAAGCGGAAGAACCTGCTCGCGAAAGTACTAAAGAACCTGAAACATCTACCCCTGATTTAACAGCTTACGGAATTGAACAAGGGGGAAATCCATTAGGGCTACCAGTAAACTCCATAGCTCCTGATGTAACCTTAACTTTTCAGGATGGTAATACAAAATCACTTTCTGAATTATATAAAGAGCAACCATTAGTGGTATTCTTCTATCGTGGATATTGGTGTCCGTATTGCAGTAAGTACTTATCTGAAATGGCTACAGAAGCACAAGATTTAGAAATGCTAGGAGCTAAATTAATTGCAGTTACCCCTGAGACTTACGGAAATGTAAATAAGACCAAACTGAATTCGCAAGCCACTTTCGATATCGTTTCTGATACCTCAGGAGATATCATGAACGCTTTTAAAGTAAACTTTGATGTTACCAATGATTATCAAGAAAAGCTTAAAAATGGAGCATCATTAGATTTAAGAGATGTAAATTCTTCAAAGGAAGCCATTTTACCTATACCAGCAACCTATGTAATAAATCAAGAAGGTAAAATAGTTTATAGTTTTACAAATCCTGATTATAAACAAAGAGCTCCTATAAGTGAAATTTCAAAACATATTCCTCCTAAAATGTAAAAATTAACAACTTGAGTCGTCCTAAAATAAAAAAGCCGCTATAAAAGCGGCTTTTTTACTATCTGAATATATTTTATTTCGTTAAGATAAATTCACATCTTCTGTTTATAGAATGCTCTATTTCAGAACAATGGTCTCCGCATGGCACTAAAGGTCTACTTTCGCCATAACCATTAAACTTTAAACGCTTTCTAGATATTCCATTTTTAATCAAATAATCAACAGCTGCTTTAGCCCTGTTAGAAGATAAATGGATGTTATAAGGCTCAGTACCTTGTGAATCGGTATGCGCATTAATTTCAATTTCCATTGTAGGGTACTCTTTTAATAAATCTACAACAAAATTAAGTGTATTAGCAGCCTGAGGTTTTATATTCCATCGGTCAAAATCAAAGTAAATATTTTCAAGTTCTATATAAATAACCCCATCACTTCTTCGTTTAACTTCAGGAATTCTATCAACAAAAGACTCCATAATAAGCTCTATCGCATAGTAGAAAACACCATCTTCCCCTGTTGTAAACTCATCCTCATACGGAACATAAAAATCTTTTTCAGCTCTTATTCTATATGTCGTATTTGGTTTCGTTCTAAATTTATAATGACCATCCTCTTCAACAGTCACTTCCCCTACCAAATTATCTTCCATATCATATAACACTACTTTCGTCCCCGGAAGAAAATCTCTAGAGACCTTATCTATCACATCTCCTTCAACCACATATTGGTTAGAGTTATCTTCACGAACGAACGTATATAAGAAATCAGATCCTTCTCTATTAGAGCTAAAATACCCCATTTCCTTTTCAGGATTTAAAGAATATGCAAAATCGTCCATACCACTATTTAAAGTAGCCCCTAAATTTAAAGGGTCAGAAAATTCAGACTCTTCAAATTTTGTACTAAATATATCTAACCCTCCAAGACCTTTAAGACCGTCTGAAGCAAAGTAAAGCACAGAGTCCTTGGTCATAAAAGGAAATTGTTCCCTTCTACTCGTATTAATTTTACTTCCCAAGTTTGTAGGATATCCATAAGATCCATCTTCATTAACATCTACATAATATAAATCTAACGATCCAAATCCGCCTGGCATATCACTTGAAAAATACAAACGTTTACCATCTGCACTAAGCGATGGATGTTCTGTATTGTAATCAGATGACGAAAAAGGTAACTCTGTAACATTGCTCCATTCTCCATCAACATATTCAGCCTTAAATAAGCGAACACTAGCAAATTTATGATCTCCAACCTTAACACGTTTTTCAGCTGTTCTATTAAAATACATTGTCTTCCCATCCTCCGTAAACGTAGGAGAACTCTCGTGTGAATCTGTATTTATTTCTTCTGAAAACAATTGTACGTTATCCAATCTACCATTATCGCCTATCGTTCCTTCATATAAATCTAAATATGGTCTTCCATTCCATGAATAGATGGGTCTTTTTGTATTTCGTGAGGATGCAAAAACCACTTTTTCCCCAAAATATCCAATACCAAAATCACCTCCTGAACCTTCATGCATAATAGTAGGTGTATATTCAAACGGAACTACATTTTTTAAACTGTCAATTAATTCTAATGTATTGTAGGTTTCAGATGGGTTATATAAATGAAGAATAGAATCTGCCTTTTTATACTTTTCAACCCCCATTAAACTATGGGAATATTTAAATAAATACTCTTCAGAAATACTATCTTTTGAGAATTCAGAAAATAATTTTTCATACGTATCAGAAGCTTTATCCATCACAGCATTATAAAAATAACTATCTGCTAAATTCTGTAAAACATTCTGAGTTGGAGGAAGAGACTCATACATCGCAGATGCTTCAATAAAAGCTCTATCCTTAAACAATTGATCGGCTTTTTTTTCCGATACTTCTTGTGCAAACGCACCAAAAATCGAAAAAACCGTAAAAAACACTATAAATGAAAAGTTTTGCTTCATATTAAATGTATTGTTTTAGAAAAAGCGGGGTGAAACATCAAATCCTTTATTCTTCCCTAATTTATTAATATCAAATAAAATCATAAACTCATGCGACCCTGAATTATAATTTCCTAAATTAGAAATGGTATAGTCATAAGCATATCCCATTTTTAAACTTGGAGTTATTCTAAAATTTATAAGTCCGCTAACAGCATCATCCCATCTATATGCTGCCCCCATTTCTACTCTGTTATTAAATAAAAAGTTTGCCGTAAGATCAAAACTCATAGGTACATCAAAAACAGCTTTAGTCATAAAAGCAGGCTTAAATTTTACATTTTCATTTAAATCAAACACATAACCTCCTGTAAGAAAGAAATGGTAGTCTTCTACTGCTTGATAAGATACTCCGTCTTGATTTTCTATATGTTTTGATTTTAAAAAGTTAGGAACTGACAAACCTACATAATAATTATCTGAAAAATAATATACTCCGGCGCCAACATTTGGTAACACCCTACTTATATTTTCAGCAAATGACGGATCAGGTAAATCATCTATTAAAGTAAAATCACTAAAATCGGTATCATAAAAAGTAGCTCCTGCTTTTAAACCGAATGATAATCTAGACTTGCTAGATATAGATAATACATATGCAAAATCAACATACGCATTTGTTTCGTTAACAATATTTCCTATTTCATCGTTTACAACAGATAAACCCATCTCAACTTTTTTAGAAAGAGGAGTATGTACAAAAAAACTTGCAGTTCTCGGTGCCCCATCAATACTCATCCATTGTGCTCTATAAATCCCTCCTATGTTTAACATTTCTGGATCATCTGTAGCATACGCCGGATTTATTACACTCATATTATACATGTACTGAGTATATTGAGGGTCTTGTTGTGCTCTACCAGAAATGGCGAACAAAACACATACCAAAACCAATAATATCGTATTCTTCATCATTTATAATGTAAAGTTGATTTTTTATCTGTTTAAAAATAATCTTCCTTGAATTACACGATTCTCTTCATCATGTAATTTAAGTATATAGAAATATACTCCTGCCGGAAGCTTATTGCTTCCTATAACAATTCCTCCTTCAGTTGCTGTTCCATCCCAATCTGGAGTATCATAATTTCCTCGATATACAATAGTACCATAACGGTTAAATATTTCTATTTGAAAATCAGGATAATAGGTTCTAATCTCTTTTATTTCAAAAGTTTCATTTATTCCATCATTATTAGCCGAAAATCCATCTGGTATTATAATATCACAAAAATCTTCTTCAATCGTCACTTCTAATCTACCTACATCTGTACAGGCTGCATACATTTCATAAACTCCATAAACAATTTGACCATCAGCAAGAACAGTGCTAGGATCTAATATAGTTGTTCCTGTTTCTGTTTCATACCAAATAACATTATCTAAAGGAGTATCTACATTATTAGATAAATCTGCAACTGTTATAACCGGATAATCCTGAATACAGAACACATTTCCCTCATAAATTAATTCAGGTAGTTCTGCATCTAAAACATCAAAAGTGGTTGTTGCTATATTGGTAAACGTAACAGGACATTGCCCTCCTACATATTCTAAGGTAGTTAACAATACAGATACCGTACCTCCGGTATTTAAAACTGAACCATCAATAACAAACGTAGTTTCACCATTTACAAAAGTTACATCTATACCTGTTTCAGTATAAGAAACCGCACCCGATAATTCATACGAAATTGAATAATCATTATCAGGAACAGATGTATTAATAATGGTTACCACATTATCTGAATTTAAACAAGTCTCATCTGCTGTTAACTTGGTTAAATTAACATTTATATCTATAACTGGGTATACATTAAATAATGCTGCAGCGTCTTCATTTATGTTACTACATCCCGTATCTACATTAAATATTACGTTAATCTCAAATGAGTAAACATCATCATTATCTAAAATATTAGCAGCAGGAATAATCAATGTCCCAATACCCGATGTTACCGTAACTGATCCTGTATATATTCCTAAACTTGAGGAAGATTCTAAAAGATATGTTAACTCATAGTTGCCATCAGGTATTGACAAACCGGTTAATTCCACAATTCCATCTTCGCCAAAACAAATACTATCAATACTAATTTGGCTATCATCTATATCAAGTAAATCACTTACTTCCATATCTATAGACACCCCTACACTGTTAAACGCACAACCAGCAACACTAACATATTCAATGTTTTCAATTGTAACGGTTGTGGTTCCACTTGTTGTTAAATATGTAGCACCCGATATTGTAAATTGCCCTGTTCCCGACGCCATAGTTACTAAAGTAACTTGAGTTGCCACGGTATTTGCTCCAGATAAGCTATAAGATATATTATAATCTCCGTCTAGCATAGTACCATTAGTTATAGTTACCGTAGCATAATCTCCGTAACAAACAGGAGACTGAACCATTAGATCACTAGAAGATAAGTTTACATCTCCAAAAACATTTATTTGAGCATCTACAGAAGACGTACCACATGAATTTGTTATTTCATAAGTAAAGTCATAAACCCCAGTTGCATAAGTACTAACATCTATAGGGTTAGTTATAATATTTCCACTACCATCTGTCCAGGTACCTGTAGTTGAAGAATAGCCAGACAACAACGTTATTAAATCGAAGGTTCCTACTGAAGTACATACATCTTCTACCCCTAAAAATACACCTGAATGCGGCGCCGTATTTGACATCGTTACAGTAACATTAGCACTACTTTGGAAACATCCCGATGAAGAGGCAACAGTATATGTATATACTCCAGCCGTATCTACAGTAGGATCAAAAACACCTGTACCACTAGCTAATGCTGGGGACCAAGTACCTCCCGTTTCTGGAGTACCTGCCAAATAGTTAAATAAGTCATCCCCTGTTCCATTTAAACAAAAATCAGCTCCACCATCAGAACCTGCATCAGGAACAGATGGTACCACAAAGCTAACCGATGTAGTTGATGCTCCACAACCATTAGATACGCTATAATCATATGAATATGTACCTGTTGTAAATGCACTAACATCTAATGGATTTACTATAATAGTAGTTGTTCCTGCTTCATACCAGTCTCCACTAGTATCCTGAGAACCATCTAGTAATAAATTTAAATCAAAAGTTCCTATCGATGGACAAACTTCCTGACTTCCTGTAAATACACCAGAAGATGGTGCTCCACTAATGGTTACAGTAACACTTGCACTAGCTTGATAACATGCTCCTGCAGAAGTTACTGTATAGGTATAAACACCGGCTGCATCTAACGCTGGATCAAAAACACCAGTTCCACTTGATAAAGCAGGTGACCAAATACCTCCAGTTTCAGGAGTACCTCCCAATTCACTAAATAAATCTGTTGCTATGCCCGTAGCACAAATATCAAAAGTAGCATCTACCCCTGCATCAACCATATCAGGTACCGTAAAGGTAACTGTAGTACTAGCCGTTCCACAAAGATTTGTAACTTCATAGGTATAATCATAAGAACCACCTATAAATGTACTAACATCTATAGGGTTGATTACTGTACCATTTGTATCACTCCAAGTGCCTCCTAAATTCTGACTACCATCTAATAACGTTGTTAAATCGAAGGTACCTGCAGAAGGGCAAACCGCTGTTGAACCAACAAAAACACCCGATTCTGGATTTGTTATAATCTCTAATGTTACATCGGTAGTTGCAACGTCACATGTATTAGTAACTGTATAAGTAAACGTATAAACTCCATTTGAATAAGATGAAATATCTAATAAGCTTGTTACAGAACTACTTCCTGAATCTTCCCAAACTCCACCTGCATCTTGACTACCATCTAATAATGTAAATAGGTCAAATGTTCCAGTATTTGAACAAGCCTGTTGTATTCCTGTAAACACACCAGCGTTTGGTAATGGCAAAATAGATACTGTAACATTAGCACTACTTTGCAAACATCCTGCAGTTGTTGTAACTGTATAGGTATATGTGCCTGCTGCATCTAAGCCCGGATCAAAGAAACCAGTTCCACTAGCTAAAGCCGGAGACCAAGTACCACCTGCTTCGGGCGTACCTCCTAAAGCATTAAATAAATCAGATGCTGCATCTGCCGGACAAAAACCAATACTAGCATTAGTACCAGCATCCGGTTGATTTGCAAAAGATAAAGTTACTGTTGTTGAAGTAGTACCGCAAACATTGGTAACTTCATAATAATAATTATAAGTTCCAGCACTGAATCCGCTTACATCAATGGTGCTTGTTACAGCATTATTACTACTATCAAACCATTGTCCTCCTGCATCTTCAGTTCCATCAAGTAACGTAAATAAATCATATACTCCTGCAGACGTACAATTTTCCTGAACTCCAGTAAAGACTCCTGAAGATGGCTGATCAAACAATGAAAACGTTACATCTGTAGAAAATGTACCACAAGAATTTGTAACGGCATAAGTATAGGTATGATTCCCTAATATTAATATTGAAATATCTAAAGGGTTTGTTACAATGGTACTACTAGCATCTTCCCAAACTCCACCTAAATCCTGAGAGCCATCTAATAAACTTGATAAATCAAATGTTCCATCGGTAATACAAACATCCTGTAATCCTGTAAAATTTCCGGCTGATAAAGTATCTACCAATACAAAAGTTACATCGGTACTAACTGTTGTACAAAAATTGGTTACCGTATAGGTATACGTATATGTTCCTGTACTAAGAAGATTTAAATCTAAAATATTAGATACGGTAGTATTGCTACTATCTGTCCAAGTCCCTCCAGCATCCTGAGAACCATCTAGTAAAGAAACAAGGTTAAAATTACCCGATGCATTACAAATTTCCTGAACTCCTGTAAAAGTACCAGAAACCGGCAATGGATGAACAACTACGTTAACAGTAGCTGCATCTTGCAAACAGTCTCCCGAAGAAGTTACCGTATAAATATAAGCACCCGTACTATCAACAGATGGATCAAACAAACCAGTCCCGCTATTTAGAGTAGGTGTCCAAACTCCTCCTGAATCAGGAGTACCTGTTAAAATATTAAATAAATCTATCGGTGCATCTGTAATACATAATTCGATACTACCATCAATACCCGCATCAGGTGTATCAGGAAATACAATTGTTACATCTTCGGTATCAGTACCACAAACATTCGTGACACTATAGGTATATGAATAAGAGCCTGCTACATAAGTAGCTACATCTATCGGGTTAGAAATGGTATTATTACTGCTATCTAACCAAATTCCACCAGCATCTTGAGTTCCATCCAATAAGTCAGATAAATCAAACATTCCTGTACTACTGCAATTAACCATTGTACCTGTAAAATTACCTGCACTTAATGGTGTTGAAACCTGTAAAATTACAGCTGTTGAAAAAGTTCCACATACATTGGTTATGCTATACTCAAAATTATAAATACCAGCAGTGTAAGCTGAAATATCTACAATATTAGATATTACATTACTTGCACTATCTGTCCAAACCCCACCTGAATCCTCAGAACCATCTAACAAATTAAATAAATCAAAAGTACCATCCGTTACACAAACATCTTGTGTTCCCGTAAATGTACCTGATGATAAAGGATTAGAAATATGAAAAGTTACATCGGTTGAAGAAGAAAAGCAGCTATTAGTTACTTCGTACGTATATGAATAATTACCTTCTGTAAAACTAGCTATATTAATAGGATTAGAAACCGTAGCTCCCCCAATTACAGACCATGTACCTCCGGTATCTTCACTACCATCTAAAAGGGTAAATAAATCAAATGTTCCGTCCGTATTACAAATATCTTGAGTTCCTGTGTAAAGACCCGAGTTTACATCATAAATTACTTCTACAATAACATTTGTACTACTTTGAGAACAATTCCCTGGACTAGTTACTGTATAAGTATAAGTAGCTGAAGGATCTATTGAAGGATCAAAAACATTAGTTCCACTATTTAGTGCCGGAGTCCAAACTCCACCTGTTTCAGGTGTTCCTCCCAATAACGTAAATAAGTCAACTGTAGGATCATAACTACATAATGTAATACTACCTGCCGTACCTGAATCAGGGTCATCTGGAACATATAACGTTACAACAGCTGTATCAGAAGGACAGTTAACTGAATTAGAAGCCGTATAAGTAAAATCAAAACTATCGCCCATGGTCATACTAGTAATATCTACTACTCCACCAGAAACTGGTAATGGTCCAGACCAAGAACCTCCTATATCTGGGGTACCAGCTAAAGAAGCAAATAAGTCAACAGACCCAGTTGACATTATATCGTTTGAACATATAATAATCGTATTATCGTCTCCTGCAAAATTTTCAGGGTATATTGTAACCGTTACTGGTAATCTTGTTTCACTCTCACAAGGAGGAGCCACATAAGTAGAATAATAAGTTTCTCCATCAACTAGAACTTGTGTAGAACTTAAAGGTACAGTAGAAGTTAAAGTTGCATACCAGTTATTATTACCAGAAGCTACTAAGTCACCAATCGTTGGAGGATTACTTGAATCATCACAGAAGTATTGCTCTGTACTACCACTAGGCGCAGTACTCACATCTACTAAACTTACTAAAATAGCAAATCTAGTGGTTTCACACCCCAAACCAGTTGGAGTTTGACTTGCATAATACACTGTGTTATTTACCAAGGTTGTAGTTGATGGTAATAATGTTCCGTCTACAGCAGCATCATACCACTGAATATTGGTTCCAACAACAAAAAGGTCATCTAAAGTTGGTAAAGGAGCTAAACTATTTGTAATACAAAAACCTTGAAAGTTAATTCCTGTTGGTGTTGTATATACAATAACATTAACAGCCGTACGCGTTCCACAGTTTCCACTACTATTGTCAGCATAATAAGTTACTCCATTTTGTAAAGGTGAAGTACTAACCAACGGTGCAGTGCTAGTTGAGCTTCCGTACCAATTAAGCCCTCCTCCATTATCTATAGCTACTAAGTCGGCTATTGTAGCTTCCTCAGTATCACAAAAAGATTGCGTAGTTTCATTTACTGTAGGGCATTGAGCAAAACCATTCTCAATGCTAAGTAATGAAACTAACAACAAAATATATAATCCTCTTAAGGTATTCTTTCCCATATTTAAATACGTATTAAAAACCGACTAAAACTACTAGAAAGGGGTGTATCGGGATATTTCATTACTTCAACTCTTTACTGTTGTTATAATCTATAAGTTCATAAACCTTTAGTGCACTATTTGTAAACACATTGTCCCCCACATTTGTGTATTCAAATGGCACACTAACATATTTAGTCTTTTTACCTAATTGACTCTTTATATCCTCACCTTGAGCAAGTCTAACTAAAAAGTCAAACGTAATATCAAAACCAAAAACAGATGCGTCTGTAGGTTTGGCGCTATATTTTTTCTTATAAACATTTGTAAAAGATTGTCTATAAGAGGTATCTTTTTGGTTACAACCTTCAAATTCAGTGTAAATTAGTTTTAAGACTAAATAACGTTTAATTGATATTTTACTAGAAACCATTTCTGAAAGCGGTCTAAATGACGCTAACTGAATCGAATATGAACCAGATTTGGGAAGTAAAAAATTAGTAGTGTTAATAATAGAATTTACATTTGTAGTATTTAAGATTACAAAATTCTTAACCCCTGAAGCAAGAGATGAACTAAACTCACTCTCATCTACAATTCCATTATCAGAAGTAAGTATTTTTATTTGGGGGTACATTTTTAAAATATGCTCATTTAATGTAGACTCTTCATCATTTATGATAATAATATTTCCATTTTGAGAAGTTAAATAGCCTAACAACTTATTTTGGCGATAAAAATCAGATGAAAGAGCAAACAAAACATTATAATCAGAAGCTTCTAAAACGCCATTCACAGCACTTCCATAAACTAAGTTAGATTTTTTAGAACTCTTATTAATTATACTACTAGTTGCTTTAACATTACATAGAGAAATTACATTCTCGTAATTTACAACAGAACTATAATCACCACTCTTAACCACATCTTTTAAATTGAAATAATCTGCAGTTACATGAAGCCCCAAGCTTTTAACAGAATCTATTGCCATTTGAGCTCCTTTCTCAAAATCACCATAAGAAGTATTACTAGTAATAGTATCAGGAAATAAAATAGCCAATGCTATTTCTTTATTTACTTTTATAGAACTCACCATATTTACATAGCTATTCCTACCCTCTTCAGAATCAAAAGTAGTAGAACTATTATCTAAGTTTTTTTCAACAGAAGCAGTGTGATCAGTAGAAGTGTCTGAATAATTATTCATTTCTGCTTTTTTCACTTCATTTGATACAGGTATAAAAATATACTCAAAAGCGAACAATTCTTCTTGAATATCTGGATTTGCCTTATCTAATTCAGCTATACTAATATTATATCTTTTAGCGATCAGAGATTTAGACTCTCCTTTTTTAACAAGATACTTAATATAGTTTCCTTCCGGGTCTCTTTTAGGAACAGAGTAGGAAGTATCAATCGTAAGCTCTTGACCTGCATATAACCCTTTTGCAATTTCTGGATTTTGTCTTTCTAGTTCTTCAATAGATATCTCATATACTTTAGACAATCTGTATTTTGTTTCACCATATTTAACCGTATGATGAACAATTTTCTGCGCAAAAATTTGAGTACTGGATAACAGTATCAAAATATATAAAACATATTTGAGTGATATACGACTCATAATTTTACTTTTTCTACTAAACACACCCATTTGTGTATAATTTATACCTATTAATTTTTAAAACTTATAATTTTCTAACAAATGTAATTAGAAAAAAGATAATGAACGGTGTAAAAAAAAACAGTATCAGAAAAAAAATTAACAATTTAGGACTGAAAACTTTCCAAACGTAACTTTTTTTTTGCCAAGATAACTATGTATCAGCACTTACACATACCCAACTGTAAGTATTTTTTCCTTTCTATAAAAAGTTAAAACTAAATACATAAAACAATAACCTTTTTATAATTGTTCAACATAAATACTCTCAAAACCATCTTATAACTTTACTTATTTTAAATATTGTAAACCAAAAGTAAATCTAAAAAAGCACAGAAAAATCAATACATTTGCACTAATTTAAGAATCGTTATTTTTATAATTATGAAATCAACAGCTTTATATAATACACATGTAGCGTCAAATGCAAAAATGGTTCCTTTTGCAGGTTATGAAATGCCTGTTCAGTATGAAGGAGTTACCGCTGAACATCATACCGTAAGAGATAGTATTGGAGTATTTGATGTATCTCACATGGGAGAATTTTTGGTATCTGGACCAAATGCATTGAATCTTATCCAAAAAATCTCGTCTAACGACGCTTCTAAATTAACCATAGGAAGAGCTCAGTACTCATGTATGCCAAATAAAACGGGAGGTATTGTAGACGATTTAATTATTTATAAAATTAAAGAGGAACAATATCTTTTAGTTGTGAATGCTGCCAATATTGAAAAAGATTGGAATTGGATTACAGAAAATAATGAGTTTGAAGCTGAACTAAAAGACCTATCAGATGAGTACTCTTTACTGGCTATACAAGGACCTAAAGCAGTAGAGGCTATGCAAAGTCTTACGTCTGTAAACTTATCTGAAATAAGTTATTACCATTTTAAAGTAGCAGACTTTGCAGGAATAGAGCATGTGATTATTTCAGCTACTGGTTATACAGGAAGTGGCGGATTCGAAATTTATTGTAAAAATTCGGAAGTTCAACAAGTTTGGGACAAGGTAATGGAAGCAGGCGAAGCTTATAATATAAAACCTATTGGCCTTGCCGCTAGAGATACATTACGTTTAGAAATGGGATACTGCCTTTACGGAAATGATATTAATGATGAAACATCTCCTTTAGAAGCCGGGCTTGGTTGGATTACTAAATTCACCAAAGACTTTATAAATTCAGAAAACCTATTAAAGCAAAAAGAAGAAGGTGTTACTAAAAAGTTAGTAGCCTTTGAAATGAATGAGAAAGCTATTCCTAGAAACGGATACGATATTGTTGATGCAAAAGGAAATGTGATTGGTAATGTTACCAGCGGTACTATGTCTCCATCTATAGGTAAAGGTATTGGATTAGGCTATGTTAACAAAGACAATTGGAATTTAGCGAATGAAATCTATATTCAGATTAGAAAGAAAGTTGTTCCGGCTACTATTGTTAAGTTACCTTTCTACAAAAAATAATGACAAAACTTGAAGCTAACATATTAGAACAGGAAGTACAGCTACTTAATGGGTGGCAGATTAAAAATAATCATCTTGAAAAGACCTTTACGTTTAAAAGCTTTAAAAAAGCTTTTGCTTTTATGACTATGGTGGCGTTTGAAGCTGAAAAACTAAACCACCACCCTAACTGGACTAATAGTTACAATATTTTAAAAATTCAATTAACAACTCATGATGCTAACGGGATCACTGAAAAAGATATAGCTTTAGCTACCTTAATTAATCAACTGACAACCAAGCACTATGAGTAGTAAAAAAATAATACAATTTGAATCGAATATTAATATTAGGAGCAAGTGGCTTTATAGGGAATACTCTCTACAAAGAGCTATGCTCCTATTTTGATGTTTACGGTACATACTACTCACAAAAATCTTATAATACAAATCAACATTTTTACCGTTTTGATATGGATATTGAAGGCATTGACTTGGTACTAAAACAAGTTAAGCCACATATAATCATATCTGCTTTAAGAGGTAATTTTGAGCATCAAATTGAAGTTCATGATACACTTGTTGATTATGTAAAAAACAGTAACAGAAAAATTATTTTTTTATCGTCTGCTAATGTTTTTGATGCCTTTAGTAATTATCCTTCATATGAGTATGATAAAACACTATCACAAAGCATTTGGGGAAAGCTAAAAATCCGCATAGAAAACAAACTCTTAAGGCTCCCCGAGAAAAATTATATAATAGTAAGATTACCAATGGTTTTTGGTGCTAAATCTCCAAGAGTAAAAGAACTCATCGAGGCTCAAAAAACAAATACTCCTTTTGAGATTTTCCCTGACCTTGTAATAAATACTACCTTTGCCGATAAAATGGCACAACAAATTCACTATCTAATAAACAGAAACAAACAGGGCATATACCACCTAGGAAGCTCAGACCTTATACATCATGACGAATTTATAAAAGAAATATGCAAAGGGTTAAATATTAAAAATATTATATATAAAAACGTATATACAACTAACTTCGACAGGTTTCTGGCTGTTATTCCTAAAGATAAAAGGCTACCAAAACACTTACACATAACCAATGAAATGGTAATAGAGAATTGTGCTAAATAAATAAATCTTAATATCCTTTTTTTAAGATGATTTTCTATTTTTACATAAATCAATGTATTAATATGAAATACAAATCTTACTATTCCATTATAATTTTCTTTTGTTTTTACTTTTCTTTTTCACAAAACAACATTTTTTGCGAAACATTGAGCTCTGTAAACAATATTATTCAAAAAAATCACTATGCTCCTAAAGCAGTAAATGATAGTCTCTCTTCGTATGTTTTTAATTCCTTTATTGAAAATCTTGATGAAGACGAAATGTACTTTATAGCAAGTGATTTTGATCAATTAAAAAAATATAAATACCGTTTAGATGATGCTATTTTAGAAGAAAAATGTGATTTCATAACCCATTTTTTTACTATCTATAAAAATAGTCTGCTTCGCACTAAAGCCATTCTAACCAACATCACCAGTGACTCTTTAAACTTTGAAAAAAAAGATTCTTTATACTATTCTACTTCATCTGATTTTGATTTTGCTGAAAACGAAAAACAATTAGCAAAATACTGGAATAGAAAGATAAAAAAAGAAACTATCTATCGGTTTTTAGATATGACTGATACAGGGGTTAGTTTTAATGATAAAATGCCCTATTTTGCCAATCAGGTAATAGCTAATGAGCTATGTATTATTAATGATAAAATCCAAAAAGACAGTGAACTTCTTGCTACTTTAGAAGACTTATTTTTAAACACATTCTGTTTATATTTCGACCCACACACCAACTACTTTAACCCAAGTGATAAAAGTTACTTCGACGAATCATTACATGATGATTATAAATCAATTGGAGTGTATTTTTCTAAGACAGACGAAGGACTCATTCTGGTAGACGAAATTCAACTAGGAAGCACCGCCTGGAAAGATGGAATTATAGATGTTGGAGATCAGGTATTAAAAGTCTCTTCTAATGGTACTAATTTAAATATGAGTTGTATTAGCACAGAAACTTTATACAAATTTATATACGACCCTTCTAATACAAACTTGGAATTTAGAATTAAAAAGAAAAACTCAAACACTATAAACACAGTATCCTTAGAAAAGGAGAACATTCGTATTCAAGATAATGCAGTTGATAGCTTTATTTTAGAAGGAAAAAGAAAAATAGGATATATAAAATTACCCGGATTTTATACTAGTGACGATTTTGGAATGGGCTGTGCAAATGACATTGCTAAAGAATTACTAAGATTAAATAAAGTACCTATCGAAGGTCTCATCCTTGATTTAAGAGATAACGGAGGTGGCTCTCTGCAAGAAGCCACAGATTTAGTGGGGCTTTTTATAGATCGTGGACCTGTAGCCATTCTGAATACAAACGAAAATGATAAAAAAATCGTAAAAGATTATAACCGAGGCGCCGTGTTTAATAAACCACTTATTGTATTGGTAAACGAGAGCTCTGCATCGGCCTCAGAGTACGTAACAGCTTCTCTTCAAGACCACAAAAGAGCTTTAGTTGTGGGTAGTAATACTTTTGGAAAAGCAAGCGGTCAGAATATATTTATAGCAAATAATAACAACCCTAAATCGGGATACGTAAAAGTAACTATAGAACGATTATATAGAATTACAGGTTCATCTTGGCAAAAAGATGGAGTTACACCAGATTTCAAAATCCCTAATCCGTTAGAACGTTTCGGATTTAAAGAACGCTATTATGACAATGTATTAAAAAACGACTCTATTACTAGAAATATTTATTTTAAAATACCTCCTAAAAAAGAAATTAGCGGTATTCTTGAAAAAAGTAACAATCGTTTAGATTCTTCCGAAGATATTAAATTGGTAAAAGAGATAAATGAAGACCTAATTCACTATTTTGATAACAGAACTCCTTTAGCTCTAAATATAAAAGGAATAGAGTCAAGAAAAAAAGACTTTGATATCATTTGGAAGAAATTGGATAAATTAAAACACGACCAAACTATTTATGCTGTTAATAACACCGATACAACTAATGAAATTTTGGCTAAAAACAAAGACGTAGAAGCTATTAATAAAAAGAAAAAAGATAATGTTTTAAAAGACTATGAAATATTAGAAAGCTATCAAATAATAAACGACCTAATAACTAACGAAAACAAATGAAACAGCTTGTCATAATTCTATTTATTGTTGCTGGATCTTTTTTAAAGTCAACAGCGCAAACTACAAAAACCCCGCTAGAATATCTTGAATTTATTAGCAATCAAAATCATGATTTAAACAAACAAATTTGGGAATATACTAAAGCGGTTGCTCATGATAAAAATCCTCGAAAAATTGAAAAAATAAGAAAATCCCTCGTTGTACAAATTCAACAATCTAGAGCAAAAGTGCAGAAAAAACCTTCTTATAACAACGATGACACCTATAAAAATCAATTTATCAACTTTTTAAATGTTTATGAAAATGTAATCAATAACGATTATGCAAAAATTGTAGACATGAAAGAGATTGCAGAACAGTCTTACGATTTTATGGAAGCTTATATTTTAATGCAACAACAAGTAGACACTAAAATGGAAACGGCTTTAGACAGTATTAATGCAAGTCAAAAAGAGTTTGCTACAAAATATGATATAGAGTTAGTTAATGGAGAAGAAAGCTCTATTTCAAAAAAAATGAAGGTTTCCAATGAAGTTTTTCATCATAAAAATGATGCTTATTTACCTTTTTTTAAGGCCAATTTTCAAGAGAGTGAGTTAATTGTTTCTTTAAGCTCAGGTAATGTTGGAGAAATTCAGCAAAAAGCAACCTCACTTCTTACATTTACTGAAGAAGGTTTAGATTCAATTACTAAACTAAAACCCTATAAAAATGACGGGGCATTAATCTTGGCTACAGAAAAAATGTTGCTTTTTTATAAAAACGAAGCAGAAGTTCAAATGCCAAAAATAATAGAGTTCTATTTATTAAATGACAAGGTTGAAAAAATGAAACAAGCCATAGAAAACAAAAAGGAAAAGGATAGAACAAAAGAAGAAATAGATGAATTTAATGAAATGGTTAAAAAAATGAATATAAAAATAACTGAATATAATCAGCTAAACGATGAGTTAAATAACAAAAGAGCGAAATTATTAAACGAATGGGAAACCACAAATCATAACTTTTTAAGCAAGCATATTCCAAAAAATTAAAACAACCTTTATATTTGCAAATAATTAAGAACAGTTAAAAACCAATAATATGGGAAGAGCTTTTGAATTTAGAAAAGCTAGAAAGATGAAAAGATGGTCTGCAATGGCCAAAACCTTTACTAGATTAGGTAAAGATATCGTAATGGCTGTTAAAGAAGGAGGAGCTGACCCAGATGCTAATTCGCGTTTAAGAGCAGTTATACAAAATGCAAAGGCAGCTAATATGCCTAAAGACAATATTGAACGTGCGATAAAAAGAGCTTCTGATAAAAACCAAGGCGATTATAAGGAAGTTCTATTTGAAGGATATGCACCTCATGGAATTGCTATTTTAATTGAAACTGCTACAGATAATAATAATAGAACAGTTGCTAACATTAGAAGTTACTTCAATAAATGTAATGGAAACCTAGGAACAAGCGGATCGGTTGAATTTATGTTTGATCATACTTGTAACTTTAGAATTAATAGCGAAGGTTTAGACCCTGAGGAACTAGAGCTTGAAATGATAGATTTTGGAGCCGAAGAAGTTTTTGCAGATGAAGACGGTATTCATATCTATGCCCCTTTTGGGAGCTTCGGAGGTATTCAAAAAGAATTAGAAGAGCGAGGAATTGAAATTCTTTCTTCTGGTTTTGACAGAATCCCACAAGTAACTAAGAAACTAAATGCAGATGAAGTAGCTGATGTTGAAAAACTTCTTGAGAAAATTGAAGAAGATGACGACGTTCAGAATGTATTTCATACTATGCAGGAAGAATAAATTTATATCTATAAACTAGCTTAAAAACAGGAAGTTCTTACAGATTCCTGTTTTTTTTTCATGTATTTTTATAAAAAATAATAATTTTATGGTATTTTAATTATAATTTCACTTAAATACAACCAAAAACGTTACAAAAAAGACATTTCTTATACCTATACCCCAATAAATAATACAAGAAATTATATTCACCTAATGAAAAAACAGTATCTAATAGTACTCATTTTATGTTGTTTTCCTTTCTTTAATTTTGGACAATCGCTCAATCAAAGAATACAAGAAAATCGATTGCTCTTTCAAAAGGGTATGGATAGTGCTTATATTCAATTAAATGAATTGATTAATGAGGCTGTTGAGACTAATAAACACAATGAAGAACTTATATTATTAGATAGAAAATGTCATTATTTATATAACATAACTGACTTAAACAATCTTCTTACCACTTCTCAAGAGTTAGAAAAAAAGGCAATAAAATATAAAAAACCGGTTTATCAGGCTGCTGCCAATCTTTATTTATCTGAAAGCTATTCCATGAATGATATGCAAGAAAAAGCTTTGGAATGTTTAAATATTGCAGAAAAATTAATTGAAAAAGCTCCTGAAATAACAACTAATGTTTTCTATATCAAATCAAACATACTCTTAAGTCAGGGAAATATATACTATGACAAAAAAGAATATAATAAAGCAATAGCCAAAATTAAAACCGTTATAAAATCGGGTAAATTACTAACAGACTCAATCATGTACAATCAGTTTCAGTTTGTTAATTATTCTAATCTAGCTAATATATACCTAAAAATTAATATTGACTCTGCTAAGTATTATGTGCACAAATCTATAGCTCTAGAAAGCCAAAAATATAGCCAATTAAATATTACCGGTTCAAACTTTTATGTCTTAGGTAAAGTAAATCAACATGAAAATAATATACCTGATGCATTAAGGAACTATAAGAAATCTTACCACATTATTGAAGAGTATGGAGATGGTTTAATAAGATCCGATTTATATAGAAGTCTTCAAGAAGTATATACCGAATTAGGAAAAGCAGATTCTGCAAAAATTTATGGAGATAAACTTAAAGAATATGAACTTTTAAATCTACAGAACAAATATAAATCCTTAAAGACTATAATTAAAGAAACTGACGACTCCACAAAAGAATCAGAAGCTACTTTATTATTAATTATTGGTGTTGCAGTAATTGTTATTTTAATTATATCTATTTTACTTATTTATTTCCTAAGAAAAAGAAAACTTCAGGCTATAACCCCCATAGAAACAGAGCAAGAAAAATTAGCCAAAAATTACGACAAACTTCTAGAGCTAATCAAAAAAGATGACCCTGCCTTTTTATCAAATTTTGAAGAAATTTTTCCAGATTTTAGAAATAATCTTTTAGCTATAAATACAGAACTTAATATCTCGGAAATCACTTTTTGTGCATTATTAAAACTAAATTTGTCTACTAAAAAAATCGCACAATTAACTTTTATAGAAACCAGAACGGTGCAAAACAAAAAACACCGTATTCGGAAAAAATTAAGTATTCCTAAAGAAATAGACACTTATAACTGGTTTAATAGTATTTAGAATAAATCTTCTTCAAAAATCAATAGTTCATAGCGATTGAATAATAATTATTATATACAATTTGAAATAATAATTATTCAAATTATCTGATTTATATTAAAAAAACAACAAAGAGTACCTAATGAGTATATACTTTTCTTTGTAGAAATAAGGTATTGTGTATACAAAAAATAGGTCTTTTTGGTGTGTGTTACTACATTTGGTTTAACAATTAAAAACAAAGAGGACTTTACCCCCTCATACATAAATCTTACTAAGATATAATAGTGAAGTAATTCATTAACATCCATCCAACAATAAAGAAACCTGCTGCGGCAGGTTTTTTTTATGCTTATACTTTTAAGTGTTAACCTCGTGCCTAAATTATGTAGTGGTTAAAACAAAACAATTCGGACTATTCTCATCGATTTAGATGTATTCATTAGGAGACAAGTGTAGAAGCATTTAATCGCTAAAAAAAGTGATCCGGAAAAACCCGAACCACTATAAACTACTTAAACTAAACTGCTATTATTAATATTAAAATATACATTCTTATTTTAGTTACCTAATACAGACGGAGCCACTTTATAAGTGGTCTGAGTGGTATAGGTTTTACCGAACATATCGGTAGCTTTTATTTCAATGGTATGCTCTCCCTTTTCTAATTTAGTTAACATTTTGGCTGCCCATAAATGCTCACAAGGAATTGGATTACTACTTCTTCTACCCGGCATTAAGGTGGTTATGGTATCCCATTCACGAACCAGTTCTTGATATGAAGGATCTTCCTTTTCAATATAAAACATAGTTTTCCATTCTCCATTATCTATTTTAAATTCTACAGTATCTCCTTCACTTCCCATAAAGAAATTCACAAAAATCCTTGCACTAGTAGATTTGTCTTTCGCTACTACCTTTGGCGCATATACTTGCATCTGAAAAGACGCATCTTTACCTGCCACTTTGTATGATGTATCATACATATTTCCATTAAAGTGAATAAAAGCATACCCTTTAGGGGTTCCATCTCGCATAACAGATATAGGGGTACCATCTGCTCCTATTTTCCCCGAGTACCAGTCGCCACTAGTGGTTCCTACATTGTACTCATGATGCGGTTTTTCGCCATTCCAACCTTCTTCCTTACCAAAAAAATCCTGACGTTGAATATGTGTATGCGCAGATAAACTTAAATTATACTTAAAAGGCAATAGCAACTCAAATAAACGGTTTCTGTCTTCATCTCTAAAAGTATCTCCTCCATCATCTTTCAAAGGAATATGAAACGATACTACTACCAAATAATCTTTAGGGACATACTTTAGATCATTCTCCACAAAATCTAACTGATCCTTTCTAAATCCTCCATAATACCCTTTATGATCTCTAGGATCAGGATATAAGATATCATCTAACACTATAAAGTGAACCTTACCATAATTAAAAGAATAATTAGCTGGTCCAAAATGTGCTTCAAAGGTTTCGTCACTGTACTGTTCTTCTTCCGCAGCATAGTTCATATCATGGTTCCCCATTACATTATACCATGGAATACCAACTTGTTTCATTATATTCTTATAAGGGGTATGTAAATCTAAATTATCTCCTACAATATCTCCTAAACTCATCCCAAACGGAATGTTCTTAATCCCTTTTACCTCATTTACAATTCCTTTTTCAAACCAATCCATATCTTGCATGGTATACGGTTGCGGATCGCCAAAAACCAAAATGGTAAACTCCTCTTTTTCTATACTTGGTAACAAACCAAAATCTATCTTTTTAGGTAGTTTTCCAGTCGGGGCTGTCCCTTCATATTCTAATTTAGGAGAACCCTTTGGTTTATGTATGTAATAAAACTGAGGTATATTATTCTCATCTACCGGCAATGCATAACCTGTAGGTTTAATAACAGCAATTATATTATCTGTTTCTACTTCTATCTGATACTCACCATCTTCATTAGTTTTTACAACCTGTACCCCATTAGTAACCGAAACATTTGATATTCCTTTTTCTTTACGGTCCTTTTTACCATTACCATTAACATCTTCATATACCGTACCTTTAGCTATCTGCTGAGCCGATACCTGTAAAGTTATAATACCTATTAATCCAAACAGTAAATTTTTCATATACTTTCTTTTTCGTTTTCAAAATAACACCTTTAATGTATCCTGAAACTAACCGAATTTTTAAGGTAAGGTTAAGATAGTAGCAGGTATCCTTATAACAAGGTTTTACTATAAAATTAGTATTATAATATCTTTACCTTTATAAGGTAAAGAAGATACCTTTTTACAGTATACTAAATAAATGAACCTAATGAGCTCACTCAAAAAATTAAAATATTACAATACTACTTTTTACAGTGATTTCTCATATGGCACATATGAAAAAAAAAAATTGCATAACTTACATTCCTAAAATGGGAATTGACACTACCAATGATGAAAGTATTCAGGAATTTATAATTAGAAAACTCCAATAACATTGATTTATACGAAGCTATCTTCCAACTTAATAAGTATGAAAAATATAATAAAAACAACACTCTTTCTAACCATCGCATTTCTATCCCAAAACTTTTATGGACAAGAATATTCTGTTCAATTTCAGGAATATTTTAATGCTAAAGACACCACTAATCAGATCAAAGTTTTAACAGCATGGGAAAAAGCAACCCCAAAAGATCCAGAATTATACACCTCGTATTTCAATTATTATTTTTCTAAAGCACAAAAAGAATTTATTTCATTATCAACAGATGAACCTCAAGGTATGGGATTAACCCTTACGGATAGTACGAATCAAATAGCAGGTTATTTAAGTGGTCAGGTAACTTATGATGAAAGGTATACAACTCAGGCATTCCAAAAAATTGATGAGGGAATTAAATTATTTCCAAATCGTTTAGATATGCGATTTGGTAAAACATATGCCTTAAAAGAATTAAAGAGATGGGATGAACTAACCGATGTGTTCATTGAAACAGTTACCTATGGGAATAAAATTAATAATGACTGGTTATGGACAGAAAACAAAAAATTAGAATCTGGTAAAGAGAATATGCTTGCCGCTATACAAGATTATATATCTGAAATGTTTAATACAGGAAATGATAAAGTAATTGATAACATGCGTACAATTTCTCTTGAAGTACTAAAATACTATCCAAATCATGTAGAAAGTCTTTCTAATATAGGGACTACTTATCTGATAGACAAAGAATATGAAAATGCTCTTAATTACTTTCTGAAAGCTGAAACAATTAACCCTAAAGATGCTATTGTTTTAAACAATATTGCCTACAGCTATCAGCTTTTGGAAAACAATGTAAAAGCAATTGAATACTACAAAAAGATGCTACCTTACGTTAGCACCGAAACTAAGGAAAGTATTAAAAGAGTCATTACAGGATTAGAATCAAAATAAAAGTTATTACAACATTACTTTAGATAGCTTCTTTTAATCATTATTAAATTAAAAGAAGCTTTTTTTTTACACATTAAAACAGATAATATTTATCAATATATCATCCATTCTCTATTTCCAATACACTATTTAAAAAAGCATTTCAAAAACTGTAATTCAACCACTTGTTAATTGATTTTTTGTAAATTCCATAAAACCAAAACAGCTTTTATAACTCCAAAAAATAACTTAATGAGGCCTATCTTATTTTTCATTCTTATTGTTACAGTTAAGATGTCTTTTTCTCAAGATGTTCAACTGCAAATATTAGATAACGAGCTAAACAAACCCTTTGAATTTTCTTCATTAGCTATTAGAAATGATACCATTTTTTTGCCTACAGAAAATTGTAAAACTATTTTTTATGTAGATAAAATAACTAAGAAAGTAATTGGTAAAGATTACTTTGAAGTTTTAGGAAAATCTGATCTTGAAGGTATCACTGTATTTAAAAATTACATTTTCGTTGCCGATGAAGAAGATAATAATATTCAATTTATTAATATTACTACAAAGGCAATTACAAAACTAAAAATACATGATATCGATTCGAATCAGAACACAAATCATGACTTCGGGTTAGAAGGTATTAAAATGAACAAGAAAGGAACTTATTTATATGTCCTTAAAGAGCTAAATAAAAATTACGAAAGTGAAATTTATTGTTTTAATGTAACCTTTAAAAACAATTTATTTTTTCTAGCACTTGATAAAAAAATAGTAATTAGATTAGACCGTAGTCACCGTTATACCGACCTTGCTCTGAGCGAAGATGAAACTAAACTTTATTTACTTAGATCTAAAATTGGGGGATACTATATTGATCATATAGATATAACCAATCTTAAGTCTACTTTCTATTTTAAAGACTTAGCTACTATTGATATTTCTAAAAGTGTAAATACCTATAGCAAACTAGGATATAATAGCAATATGGAAGGTTTAGCTGTAGATGGAAATTCATTATATCTGATTAGCGATAACTATAATGGACGAGATAACACTTGTGATGATCCAGTAAACGAAAAATCAAAAACCCTGTTCCTTGAAGTTAAATTATAAATCAGTGAAAAATATTTAAAAAATTAAAAAACTCATTAACAAATAGTTGCAAATTATTTTTAAAATATTTTTAAATATCGCTTGTAAGACCCAAAAACAGTACTATATTTGCATCCGCTTTCACAAAGGAAGTTCTTTAAAATATCGGGGAGATACTCAAGCGGCCAACGAGGACAGACTGTAAATCTGTTGGTTTTTACCTTCGCAGGTTCGAATCCTGCTCTCCCCACTGAAATTAAATTGCGGGAGTAGCTCAGTTGGTAGAGCGTCAGCCTTCCAAGCTGAATGTCGCGAGTTCGAACCTCGTCTCCCGCTCTACAAAAAAAGCCTTAAACTTTAAAATTTTAAGGCTTTTTTGTTTTAAATACTTTTTTAAACTCTCGCTTATTCCAAAATTTGAGCAGCGTGATCTTTGGTTTTTACTTTTTCTATAACACGCTCTACTACTCCTTCTTCGTTAATTATAAAAGTCATGCGGTGAATACCATCGTATTCTTTACCCATAAACTTTTTAGGTCCCCAAACACCAAATGCGTTAATCACCGTTTTATCTTCATCTGCCAATAACGGAAATGGAAAATCATATTTATTTTTAAAATTTGCCTGTCTTTTAACTGAATCGGCACTTACTCCTAAAAGGGTATATCCAGCTCCTTTTAATTGCTCATAATGATCACTTAAATTACATGCCTCTGCTGTACAACCTGGAGTACTAGCTTTGGGATAAAAGAAAACAATCACTTTCTGTCCTAAATAATCATTCCAATCAATTTTATTACCTGCATCATCTATGCTTGTAAAATGAGGTACTTTATTTCCTGTTTTTAATGTATTCATTTGTTTAGTTTTTTCTAATATACTGGTTTTATAACTCAATTTTTACCATCTCCCATAAATTTTTAAAATAGGGCTATCAAAATTATTAACATATTGTGGTTAGTTAAACTCAAAAACCGAAATTTAAAACAGTTTTATTTGGAAAAAAACTGAGGTGGTTTTACTTTCGCCATCATGAAAATAGGAATTGACGCTATTAGTTTTGATATACCAAAACTACAATTGCCAATTAAAGATTTAGCAATTGCCAGAAATATAGAACCAGTAAAACTGGAAAAAGGATTAGGTTTATTAAGAATGGCGATGCCCGATGTGCATCAAGATGCAATAACCTTTGCCGCCAACGCGATTACAAAACTTGTTCAGCAAGAAAATTTACTACCAACAGACATCAATAGAATTTATGTAGGTACCGAAAGTGGTATGGACGCTTCTAAACCTATTGCTTCTTACTTACTAGCTATTTTAGAAAATTTCTTTGGGGAAAACACCATGACCCATTGTGATGCTGTAGATCTTACGTTTGCCTGTATAGGTGGCGTAGATGCGTTACAAAATTGCATAGACTTTGTACGTTTACACCCAAATCAAAAGGCTATCGTTGTTTGTACAGATATTGCTAAATACGACTTAAACTCTACAGGAGAATATACACAAGGTGCCGGTGCAATGGCTATGTTAGTTGCAAAAGACCCTAAGATTATTAGCTTTAACTCTAAAATTGCTACAAGTGCTAAAGGTGTCTTTGACTTCTTTAAGCCGCACAGAATTGTTAAGAAAGAGGCGCTTGGTATTACTAATAACAAAGCTTGGCAAGGTGTTTTAGAAACCGAAATAGAGATTTTTAAAGAACAGCCCGTTTTTGATGGTCAATACTCTAACGACTGTTATGTAGAACGTACTGTTGAAGCTTACAACAGATTTAAAGAATTAACAGAAATTAAAGCTACCTTATATGAAAACTGGAAAGCAATTATAATGCACCTTCCATATAGTTTTCAGGCACGAAGAATGTTCCCTGAAATTTATATTTCAGACCATCCTGAATTAAGTAAAGAGATAAGCAAATCAGATGAAGATTACTTCGCAAAAGTAAAAGCATTTAGCAAATCTGATACTTATAAGGCCTTTATTGCAGAAAGATTTGCCCCGGCTGAAAAAGCTTCCTCTTTAATTGGTAACATGTATACGGGGTCTATTTTCATGGGATTATTATCTACCCTATGTTATTACGCCAAAACAGAAACCGACCTTACTAATACTAAGCTTGGATTCTTAGCATACGGTAGTGGTGCTAAATCAAAAGTATTTGAAGGTACTGTTGAGACAGGATGGAAAGAAGCTGTTGCAAAAACTGAACTATTTGAAGTTTTAGAAGCTACAACGCCTATTAACATTGACTTGTACCATGGATTGCATAAAAAGGAGATTAGCACAAGTATAGTTACTCCTTCTAAAGAATGGGTTTTAGATAGTATTGAAGAAACCGAAGTAAACAAACTAGGGGCTCGTTACTACAAATACATTGACTAATTTCTGAAAAAATATTCATGACTAAAGCAGAAAAAGTAGCCTTCGTTATAGATACCTTAGAAAATATTTATCCAGAGGTTCCTATACCTCTAGATCATAAAGATCCGTATACATTGCTGATAGCTGTGTTGCTATCGGCACAGTGTACCGATGTTAGGGTAAATCAAATAACGCCGTTACTTTTTGCTAAGGCCGATAATCCGTATGACATGATTAAAATGACACAGGAAGAAATTAAAGAAATTATTCGTCCCTGTGGATTATCACCAATGAAGTCAAAAGGTATTTATGAATTATCACATATTCTTATCGAAAAACATAACGGTGAAGTACCGGCTAGTTTTCCAGATTTAGAGGAATTACCTGCTGTGGGACATAAAACGGCAAGTGTAGTAATGAGTCAGGCTTTTAACATTCCAGCTTTCCCTGTTGATACCCATATACACAGGCTAATGTATCGTTGGGGCTTTTCTAATGGGAGTACGGTTCAGCAAACTGAAAAAGATGCTAAACGTTTATTCCCTAAAGAAAAATGGAATAAACTGCATCTACAAATTATTTGGTACGGAAGAGAATACTGTCAGGCTCGAGGTTGGAAACTTGAAAACGATGTTATTACACAAACTGTAGGACGTAAATCTGTTATTAAAGAATATTTACAAAATCAGAAAAAATAGGTCCACAAATTCAGTCATTGAGGTTTAATGCTTTTTTCCTAATCATCATTATTTAGTACCTTTCGGAAAAATTAAATCAATGATTTATTCTATTATAGAGCCAACAGCACCAAAAGTGCCAATTTTAATAAGCTCACCCCACTCAGGAACTGATTTTCCTGAAGAAATAAAACAACAATTATTACCTGAAGCAGTTAACAATCCAGATGACACCGATTGGTTTATAGATACGTTGTATAACTTTGCTTCAGACATGGGAATTACCATAATAAAAGCCAATTACAACCGTTGGGTAATAGACCTTAACAGAGACCCTAATAGCAAACCGCTCTACAACGATGGTCGTGTTATTACAGGCCTAGTACCTGAAACCGATTTTAACGGTAATCCACTCTACTCAGACAAAACACCTGACGAACAGGAAATTAAAAGAAGAATTGAACACTATTATAAGCCTTACCACAAAAAGGTTGGAGAATTACTCCAAGAACTAAAAGACACTTTTGGCTATGCCATTTTGTTTGACGCACATTCTATAAGGCGTATGGTTCCCGGAATTAGAAAAACTCCCTTTCCACAGCTTATCCTCGGAGATAATGATGAAACCTCAGCTGCACCTCAAATTATAAAAGCAGCCTTAGATGCTATTACACAATCTAATTACGAAGCCACCCATAATCATCCTTTTAAAGGGGGATATATTACACGTTACTTTGGAAAACCAGAAGAAAACATTCATGCCTTGCAATTAGAAATGGCTAAAACCAATTACATGAATGCTTCTGAAACTGCTTTTAGTGAGGAAAATGCAGCAGAAATAAGAATCGTGCTAAAGCAGTTATTTACAAACCTTATTGCTACAAAACTCTAATGAAAAAAGAATTTCATTTTAAAGGGTTACTTACTGAAAACGGATGGTTAACAAACGTATTGGTAAGTACAGAAAACGGTAAAACCACCAAGATTTCACCAAATACAGATCCTACTACAGATACACACATAACCAAAGGTTTCGCCTTACCTGGTTTTCAAAATGCACACTCACATGCTTTTCAGTATGCCATGGCCGGCTTAGCAGAATTACATGAGGGAGACGGTATTCCTGATGATTTCTGGAGCTGGAGAAGTGCTATGTACGATTTGGCCTTAACCTTGTCTCCTGAACAGATGGAAGCTATAGCTACCCAACTATACGCAGAAATGGCAAGGCATGGGTATACTGCTGTAACAGAGTTCCATTACTTACATCACCAACCAGATGGTACTCCCTATGCTAAAGTAGCTGAAATGGGACAACGTTTAATCAATGCCGCTAAAACAGCGGGAATTCATATTACATTAGTCCCTATGTTCTACCAAAAAGGTGGTTTTGGTATAGAACCTACCAAGAAACAGCGCAGATTTATTTCGCCTACTATAGAAGATTACTACAAATTACTTGAAGCAACCAAAGAAGCTTGTACCACTTATCAATTTGCCTCTTACGGCATGGGAATTCATTCGTTAAGAGCGGTTCAGGAAGAAGATATTCTAAAATTAACTTCGGAATATGACGGAAGTATCCCTTTTCATATACACGTTTCAGAACAACTTAAAGAAATTGAGGATTCTATAAACTATTACGGCAAACGTCCGGTTCAATGGTTATTAGACAACGTTGCCCTTAACGAAAACTACCACTTGGTACATGCTACACATTTAGATGATGCTGAAGTAAAGGGAATAGCAAAATCAGGTGCACATGTGGTATTATGTCCTTCTACAGAAGGAAACCTTGGAGATGGTATTTTTAGACTTCATGATTTTAAAGAATTTGGAGGTAATTGGAGCATTGGTACCGATAGTCATATTGGCTTAAATCCATTAGAGGAGTTACGCATACTAGATTATGGTCAACGTTTAATAACACATAAACGTACTTCCTTCTATCAACTTAAGCAGGGTGATAGTGGTTTTAATGCTATTAAAATGATGTGGCAATCAGGTAGAAAAGCCATGGGACAATCTGCCAATGAATTTTTCAAAATAGGAGCTTCTTTTGATGCTGTAGTCATAGATGCTTCGCATCCGCTGTTAAGAACTTCTGGAACAAAAAACCTATGCAATACCATAGTATATGCGCAAGATGTGTCTAACATCTTTGGTACTATTGTTAACGGAAAATGGATTGTATTTAATAGAGATCATTACAATACCAACATTGAAGAGCAATTTTATGAGATACTCGCTACATTGAAAACAAGAAATAACTAAACACCCATTAAAAGAAAAAAATACAGATTCCTTAGAATAACAGGTATACCAATTTTGGACAATTCATCTTTAATTTTGCCATCGGATATCCATTCTAAAAACAACACATAGACAACCACATATGAAGCATATTACCATAGCTGGCGTTCCTGAACATTTTAACCTACCATGGCACCTTGCCATAGAAGATGAAGCTTTTGAAGAAAGAGGTATTGAATTAGAATTTACAGAAGTACCGCAAGGTACTGGTAAAATGTGTCAGATGTTACGCAACGGAGAAACCGATTTAGCCATTATTCTAACAGAAGGAATTGTGAAGGATATTGCAGCAGGCAATCCTTCGAAAATAGTACAGGGATATGTAGATTCTCCTTTGCTATGGGGAATACACGTAGCAACCAATGCACCATACCACTCTGTTGAAGATTTAAAAGGTACCAAAGCAGCTATCTCTCGTTTTGGTAGCGGAAGTCATTTAATGGCGTATGTAAATGCGGCTAACCAAAATTGGGATATTACAAAAGATTTACATTTTGAAGTAGTAAACACCTTAGATGGGGCTATTGAAGCACTAACTGAAGATACTGCTCAATACTTTATGTGGGAACGTTTTACTACCAAACCGATTGTAGACAAAGGTATTTTTAAACGTATTACCGACTGCCCTACTCCGTGGCCATGTTTTGTAATTGCTGCTACAGACAAATTTCTTAAAGAAAACCCAGCTGTTTTAAATCACATCTTAGAGGTGATAAACACCTATACCGAAGAGTTTAAAATTATTCCAAGTATAGACAGAACCATTGCCAACCGATATGGGATACAATTGAAAGATGTAAAAGATTGGTTGCATATTACCCGTTGGGGACAACAGCAGCTAAGTAATACTACTATTACCAAAGTAATAGAGCAATTAACAGCCTTGGAGTTGATTGAAAGTAAGGTTAGTAGTTCTGATATTTTGTGGTAGAATAATTTTAACAGAATTACATTTGCTTTATAGGTAGAAAATATTGTTTCTTGCACATACTTATAACTTGTTTTATATGAAAAGATTAATGATTGTAGCTGTAGCACTAGTATCTTTCACTACATTTTCCTGTAAATCGTATTGTGGAAGAGGGTGTGTAAACCGTCATAGTTCAGTAACTCCTAAAAAGGATACTATTCATAATTCTGATGTTACTTTGCTTGAAGAAACATCAGAATTCAACTAATATATTGCTACCACTGTATAGGTGCTACTCCCTTACTTGCTAAAAAAGTATTGCAATTTGAAAAATGCTTATTACCAAACCAATAACCTCGGTTAGCACTTAGAGGTGATGGGTGACCCGTGGTTAGCACATGGTGTTTTTTACCATCAATTAATTTTACTTTCTTTTTAGCAAAACCGCCCCAAAGTAAAAAGACAACATCTTGTTTGTATTCAGATACGGTTTTTATTACGGCATCAGTAAAGGTTTCCCAGCCTTTGTTTTGGTGACTTCCGGCTTGGTGAGCTCTAACCGTTAAAGTAGCATTTAATAACAGTACTCCTTGGTCTGCCCATCGTTCTAGATTACCACTTTGCGGATACGGAATCCCTAAATCGGTTTCTATTTCTTTAAAAATATTAATTAATGAAGGTGGATGTGCAATACCATCCTGTACCGAAAAACACAAACCATTAGCCTGATTAGGTCCATGATACGGATCCTGGCCAATAATAACTACCTTTAAATCGTCAAATGAACAATGATCAAAAGCTGCAAAAATTTCCTTTCCTTTGGGATAACAAGTATGTTGTTGGTATTCTTGTTTTACAAAATGGGTCAACTCTTCAAAGTAGGGTTTATCAAATTCATTTCGTAAAAATGGTTTCCAGCTATCATGCATATCTACGTTCATTAGATTTTAGTTATTTTTGTAACGCTGTAAAATTAGCATAAAATTAGACAATGCTTAAAATTCATAATAAATCATTACAAGACCTTGAGTTTGCAAAGGTTCTTGAACAAATATCAGAATACTGTTCTACCGAACTGGGTAAAGAGACTGCCTTAAAGATTGTTCCTTATAAAACTGAGGAAGAACTTTTTTCAGGACTTTACAAAACACATGAGTATGTAGGCTCTTTTGACAATAACAATGCTATTCCTAATCATTATTTTGAAGGTATTGGTCAAGAACTACAATTATTGGGTATTGAGAATTCATTAATAGAAATTAGTGGGTTTAGAAAAGTCAACGCTTTATCTAACACCGTAAATTTACACATTAACTTCTTTAAAAAATTTAAAGAGTACTACCCTACCTTATTTAAACTGTCGGACGATATAGAATATACCACTGCTATTATTGAAAAAATAGACGGTGTCATCGATCGTTTTGGTGAAATAAAAGACGATGCTTCACCTTCACTTCTAAATATTAGAAGAGAAATGAACGGAGTGAAAGGTAAAATAAATCAGAGTTTTAGCAGCGCTTTAAGCATGTATAACAGTTCGGGTTTACTGGATGATATAAGGGAAACCGTTGTTGAAAACCGAAGAGTATTGGCCGTAAAGGCAATGTATCGTAAGCGTGTGAAAGGTACTGCCTTGGGCACTTCTAAAACTGGAAGTATTATTTATATAGAACCACAGGCTACAGAGCAATTCACCAGACAATTGGTAAACCTTCAGTTTGATGAGCGAGAAGAAATCAACAAAATATTAAAAGAGTTAACTAACTTTTTACGTCCGTATTATGGTTTGTTAATTGCATATCAATCATTTTTAACAACCATCGATGTTGTTTCAGCAAAAGCAAAATATGCACAAAGCATGGATGCTATTTTGCCTAAGATAAATAAAGAGCGTAGACTTAATCTTATAGATGCATACCATCCGTTATTGCTTTTATCTAATAAAAGAAAAAGAGTAGTAACCTATCCACAAACAGTTACATTAAGTGATAACAACCGTATTATAGTAATATCGGGACCCAATGCAGGTGGTAAGAGTATCACCCTTAAAACTATTGGTTTGTTACAACTTATGTTACAAAGCGGTATGTTATTACCAGTACATGAGCGTAGTGAGATATGCTTATTTGAACGTGTATTAACCGATATCGGAGATAATCAATCTATAGAAAATCATTTAAGCACCTATAGCTATCGTTTAAAGAACATGAATTTCTTTTTACGTAAATGTAATAGTAAAACCCTATTCTTAATTGATGAGTTTGGTACCGGATCGGATCCGGAGCTTGGGGGGGCTTTGGCAGAAACCTTTTTAGAAGAATTTTATCATAGAAACGCATTTGGAGTTATTACTACGCACTATGCTAATTTAAAAATGTTGGCTAATGAATTACCAAATGCTAGTAACGCTAATATGCTTTTTGACAGACGCTCATTAGAGCCTTCTTTTAAATTGATTATTGGAGAAGCAGGTAGTTCATTCACCTTTGAAGTAGCACAGAAAAATGGAATTCCGTATGGATTAATTAATCGTGCTAAAAAGAAGATAGAAAAAGGAAAAGTGCGTTTTGATGCTACTATTGCCAAACTTCAAAAGCAACGTAATCAGATGGAAAAAACATCTACTCAGTTAGCTGAAGAAGAAGTAAAAGCAAGAGAAGAAGCTAAGAAGCTTGAAAACTTAAATGAACGTATACAAACTAAGTTAGAAAGCTACCAACAACTTTACGACCATAACCAACGAATGATTTACTTAGGCAACAAGGTAAATGACGCAGCAGAAAGGTATTTCTACAGTAAAAAGAAACGCTCTTTAATTGGTGAATTATTAGCCATTATTGAAACAGAAAACAGCAAACGAAAAGTAAAAACCAAAGAAGAGAAAAAAGAGACCAAAAAACTTACAACGGTAGTAGCCAAAGAAGTTGAGAAGAAAGTAGAAGTGATTAGGGAACAGAAAAAAGAAGAAAAGAAAAAGGTTGCTGAAATAGAAAAGAAAAAGCCTAAACACATCTTTAAAGTTGGTGATAGAGTACGCTTACCTGATGGAAAAGCTGTGGGAACCATTGATACTATTGAACGAAAAAAAGTGGTCATTAATTATGGTTTTTTTACGACTAATGTAGCTATAGACCAACTAGAATTAGTAGAAGCCAAAAAATAATGGAACTACCAAAAGATAAGCATATTGTTTTATTTGACGGAGTATGTAACCTTTGTGATGAAGCGGTACAACGTATTATAAAAAATGATAAGAAAGATTTATATCGTTTTGCTTCATTACAAAGTACTTTAGGGCAAACTCTTTGTGAACAACGTGGAATTGATACTTCTAAAATAGACTCTATCATTTTAATTATACCCGGAATTGCTTATTACTTAAAAGGAGATGCCGCTCTAGAAATTGCTAAAAATATGAGACGTTGGTATCCGTTATTAGGATTTCTAAAAAACATACTTCCTTCTACTATTACCAATAAAGTATATGACTATATTGCACAAAACAGGTATAAATGGTATGGAAAAAAAGAGTCATGTATGATTCCTACCCCTGAATTAAAGGCTAAATTTCTGGATATTTAATTATATATATTGAAAAACACAATGTATAAAATGGTTGAAACTACAATCCCTGCCATAAATACAGCGTAGGTATATTGTAGTATCTTATATTTTTTAGCAACCACTTTACCTAAATAATATAAATCTTTGGTTAGTGAATTATAGATATACTCATTATTGCTAAGCAACATATCCATAGCTCTTTCATACTCTTCAAGACGCACTCTATGAAAGTTCCCAAAAAATAAAATATTCGTTTTCTTATGTGTTATATCTTCATAAGAAAATTTTCCTTTGGTTATCCTGGGGCGGGTAGCAATTACCGATAATATAATCGAAATAACCGTGAATATAACAAACACTAAGGTAGGTACAATTAAAAATGTATTAGACGGATTATCTAACTTAGGAAATATCCTTGAAAAAATAATAGAAATAATAATGGCATTAACCGATAACAAAATGTGCGCTTTTCTATCGGCATTATCACTTAATGAAATATGATTTCGTAACGTAATTCTAAACACCGTATCTCTTCCTTTTTCAACTTGTTTTTGCTGTTGTTTGGTTTCTTTAGAAATTAATTTTAAATAATTACCTTGTACCTTATATGCCCAATTTTTAATGGCATAACTGGTGTAAAATAACTTCGAATCAATAATACCTTTTAGATAGGTAAACCATTCCTTATTAGTTAACTCACTCTCTTTAATAGCATCGTTTTCAGCTCTCCAAAGTGTTTGTTGCTCATTAAAGTTTTTGTCTGCCAAAAACGCATAAACCGCATCTTGTACAAGCATCTCTTCTTTAGTTTTGGGAACTACTTTACTATTTGCTGCTTTTATATATTGTTGAATCAATAAAATTTCTTCTTCAGAGTATCCTTCTTGTTTTAAATACTTTTCTGCAAAATTAAGACTAGTTACCCCTCCATACGCCAAATCCTTATAATAACCCGTTGCACAAAACCATATAGCTACTTGTAAATTCCGTAAGGTTTCTTTATTCATAGCTTTTTCTTCTTTTAACAACGTATCTAAGGCATCCGCTGTAATCATTGAAAAAGTATAGGTGTGAAATACAAAATGACTACTGAAATGGCTTGTATAGATATTAAAAACCGCTTGCTTACATTTTTCAATTCGCTTCATAGCTTCATCTAAATGAAATATAAATAATACCTTTCAAAGGTATAAAGAAGTAATATAAATAAGACAAAAAGAGACTATTAATTTAAACTGGTATACCTATACTGCAATATCATTTTTTTAGTTTCGAAACCATACTAGCCCATCTTTAAAAAAACTAATTTTCACCTTATCATCTATTACTTTCTTCTTTTCTAACGCTTCCTTTTCTTTATGGAATTCAATAAAAGCTATCCATTCTTGTAGTATTGCTCTAATATCTGTTAACAGCATTTTGGGCAACTTCGAGTCCAATAGGTAAATATAGATTTGATGTTTTACTAAGTAATCAAAACCATCATTCAAACTAAGTTTAATGTGGCAAATATTTCTTTCTCTCAACAATACATTATCATCTTCATCATGTTACTATTATGTATTCTATCTTCTTATACAAACGTGTTTATGCCTAAAATTTGTATTTTTGCGGTTTGCAGTAAATTATGAAAAAAAATGACGAGTATATAGAGGTTCAAGGAGCGCGAGTTCACAACTTAAAAAACATTGATGTTTCTATTCCTAGAGAACAACTGGTAGTGATTACGGGCTTATCAGGAAGCGGAAAATCTTCACTGGCTTTTGATACTATTTATGCGGAAGGGCAAAGAAGATATATTGAAACTTTTTCTGCCTACGCCAGACAATTTTTAGGTGGTCTGGAACGACCAGATGTTGATAAAATTGACGGACTTTCACCGGTAATTGCCATTGAACAAAAAACTACGTCAAAATCTCCTCGCTCAACGGTAGGTACCATTACCGAAATTTATGACTTTCTGCGTTTATTATATGCGCGTGCAAGCGATGCCTATAGTTACAATACCGGAGAAAAAATGGTTAGTTACTCCGATGACCAAATTAAAAAGTTAATTATAGAGGACTTTAAAGGGGAACGTATTAACATTTTGGCACCGGTTATTAAATCTAGAAAAGGACACTACCGTGAATTGTTTGAACAAATTTCAAAGCAAGGATTTTTAAAGGTACGTGTTGACGGAGAAATTCGTGATTTGGAACACGGAATGAAAGTAGACCGTTACAAAACACATGATATAGAAATAGTTATTGACAGATTGCAGGTTTCTGAAGGAGTAGAGTTTGAAAAACGCCTATTAGAGAGTATTAATACAGCCATGTATCATGGAGAAGATGTATTAATGGTAATAGCTCATAATGCTAACGAAGGTCGTTACTTTAGTAGAAGTCTTATGTGTCCGTCTTCAGGTATCTCCTATCCTTCTCCAGAACCAAATACATTCTCATTCAATTCCCCAAAAGGAATGTGTCCGCATTGTAAAGGACTTGGGGTGGTACAACATGTGAATATTGATAAAATTATTCCTAATAAAAAAATATCCATTAAAAACGGTGGAATAGCACCTGTTGGAGAATACAAAAAAAGCTGGATTTTTAAGCAATTAGAACTGATTGCTCAACGCTTTGATTTTAAATTATCAGATCCGATTAGCGAGATTCCACAGGAGGCTATAGAGATGATTCTGAATGGAGGAAATGAAAAATTCTCTATAGAATCTAAGGTAATGGGAATTACCCGAGATTATAAGATTGATTTTGAAGGAATCATCAATTTTATTACCAATCAGTATGAAGAAAGTAACACCTCTTCTATCAAACGTTGGGCAAAAGATTTTATGGATAGAATAGAGTGTCCTGAATGTAATGGAAGTCGTTTACGAAAAGAGTCGCTATACTTTAAGGTTAACAACCTAAATATTTCTGAGCTAGCCAATAAAGATATTGTTGAGCTATCTGAATGGTTTAAAAAGTTACCTGATCAACTTTCTAAAAAACAGTTTACCATTGCCGAAGAAATACTGAAAGAAATTAACGCCCGTATTCGCTTTTTACTAGATGTTGGGTTAGAATATTTGTCTTTAAACAGAAGTTCTAAATCGCTATCAGGCGGAGAAGCACAGCGTATACGCTTAGCAACTCAAATAGGATCTCAATTAGTAGGTGTTTTATATATTCTGGATGAACCAAGTATTGGTTTACACCAACGTGATAACGAACGATTAATACATTCCTTAGAATCTCTAAGGGATATAGGTAACTCTATATTGGTAGTTGAGCATGATAAAGATATGATTGAGCAAGCCGATTATGTGATTGATATTGGGCCAAAAGCAGGTAAACATGGTGGACAGATTATTTCGCAAGGATCTCCCAAAGAAATTATGAAGCACCACACCCTGACAGCCGATTATATTAGTGGTGCTAAGGCTATCAAAATTCCTGAAAAACGCAGAGATGGCAATGGTCATGAAATTGTATTAACTGGGTGTACAGGTAACAATCTTAAGAATATTAATGTTCGTTTTCCACTGGGCAAAATGATTGGGGTTACGGGAGTGTCTGGTAGTGGTAAATCTACCTTAATCAATGAAACCCTATACCCTATTTTAAATGCTCATTTTTTCAATGCTCTGAAAAAACCAATGCCATATAAAAAAATAAAAGGTTTAGAGCATATTGATAAAGTGATCGATATTAACCAATCTCCTATTGGTAGAACACCACGTTCTAACCCTGCAACCTACACCGGTGTTTTTAGTGAAATACGTACGTTATTCACCAAAACTCCTGAGTCTATGATACGTGGTTATAAACCGGGGCGTTTTAGTTTTAATGTAGCCGGAGGGCGTTGTGAAACCTGTAAAGGTGGTGGTTTACGTGTTATAGAAATGAACTTTCTACCCGACGTTTATGTAGAATGTGAAACGTGTAACGGGAAGCGTTTCAATAGAGAAACACTTGAAATACGCTACAAAGGAAAATCTATTTCTGACGTGTTAGATATGACCATTGACGAAGCAGTGCCTTTCTTTGAAAATATTCCAAAAATTTATCGTAAGTTAAAAACTATTCAAGATGTTGGTTTGGGCTATATTACACTTGGGCAACAATCTACTACCCTTTCGGGTGGAGAAGCACAACGTATTAAATTAGCGACCGAGCTCTCTAAAAAAGATACCGGAAACACCTTTTATATTTTGGATGAACCAACTACAGGATTGCATTTTGAAGATATTAGAATATTAATGGATGTATTGAATTCGCTGGTAGACAAAGGAAATACGGTACTTATTATAGAGCATAATCTAGATGTAATTAAAATGGCTGATTATATTATAGATATAGGAAAAGAAGGTGGTAAAGGTGGTGGTATGGTTCTTGCTACAGGTACTCCAGAAGAAATTATAAAAAATAAAGAAAGTTATACTGCAAAATTTTTAGAAAAAGAATTACAATAATATACTTATGCCAAACAAAAAACATTCCAAAAGCTGGAACGAAATAAAGACAAACGATTCATGGGCATTGTTTAAAATCATGAGCGAGTTTGTTTCTGGGTTTGAAAAAATGAGTCAGATTGGTCCGTGTGTATCTATTTTTGGTAGTGCACGTATTAAACCAGACCATCCTACATATGAGCTAACAGAACGTATTGCAAAAAAAATTGTAGCATCTGGGTACGGAGTTATTACCGGTGGCGGTCCTGGATTAATGGAGGCTGGTAATAAAGGGGCTCACTTGGCAGGAGGAACTTCTGTAGGACTTAACATTGAATTACCATTTGAACAACATTACAACCCATACATTGATAGTGATAAAATGTTAGATTTTGATTACTTCTTTGTTAGAAAAGTAATGTTTGTTAAATACTCTCAAGGTTTTGTAGTAATGCCCGGAGGTTTTGGTACTATGGATGAGCTTTTTGAAGCTATTACTTTAATACAAACCGGAAAAATAGATAAATTTCCAATTATTTTAGTTGGCACAAAATTCTGGAGTGGACTTTTCGACTGGATTAAAGAGACCTTATTTCATCAATATGGAAACGTTAGTGAAAAAGATCTTGACCTTGTAAAAATTGTAGATCATGAAGATGAAGTTGTAGAAATATTAGACAATTTCTATAAAGAATATAATTTAAGTCCTAACTTTTAATTAAAAAATAAAACTTAGTTTCTACTTCAATTTTTATTATTACTTTACACTATTAAAAACATTTTGAAACCTTGTTCTTTATGAAAAGGTTTATATTGCCAAAATATTAAATACGTATGAGCCAAAAGAAAATACAAGAAGCTATAGATGGTAAACTACTAGAACAAAGAAAAATATTTCTTTGGGGACAAGTAGATGATGATACTGCAAAACATGTTATAGACCGTCTAATGTATTTAGAACTTTCTGAACCTGCTACAGAAATTCAGTTAATTGTTAATAGTCCTGGTGGTTATGTTACTTCAGGCTTTGCTATATATGACACCATGAAAGCTATTAGTAGCCCTGTTGCTACTATTTGTACTGGTTTTGCAGCTTCTATGGGATCTATTTTGCTTTCTGCAGGAGAAAAGGGAAAACGCTTTATAATGCCTAACGCCCGTGTTATGATTCACCAACCAAGTGGTGGTGCCAGAGGACAGGCTTCTGACATTGAAATTCAAATGGAGGAAATTATCAAAACACGTCTGTTAAGTGCAGAGATATTAGCCGAAAACTGTGGTCAGCCTTTAGAAAAAATAATGAAAGATTTTAATAGAGACTACTGGATGTCTGCCGAAGAATCTATTGCTTATGGCATTGTAGATCAAGGTATAGATAAATTAGTGTAACCAATACTGTTTAGCCCAAACCAAAGCATGTGGTACACTCTTAAAAGTAATTCAATAAATAGAATTAAATATCTGGCATTTTTATGTTTGGCTTGCAACTTCGTATTTGCTCAAAATGAACAGCAGATAACAGCTACCCTACATGAAAATGCCAAATCTATTAATATACAACAGAAAATTACCTTTACCAATCATAGTAAAGATACACTAAACCAAATTTACTTATACGATTGGAACAATGCTTACCAAAATAAAAATACTGCATTGGCAAAACGTTTTGCCGAAGAATTTGATAAAAGTCTTCATTTTGCGAACGAAGAACAGCGAGGCAACACCAAAATAATTTCGTTAATCGATAAAAACTTTAATCCTCTAAATTGGAAACGATTAGAAGCTGATGATATTATAAAGGTACAGCTTAAATCACCTGTTTACCCCGGAGAAAATTATATATTAGATGTTACCTATACTATTAAACTACCTTCTGCAGAATTTACAGGATATGGATACAATAAAAATGGTCGCATAAAATTAGAGTACTGGTACTTATCTCCTATTCCTTACACTACCGATTGGAATTTGTATAGTAACATGAACTTAAACGATATGTATTTGGAACCTAGTAATTATTCCATAGGTTTCAATTACCCCATTTCATTACATTTAACTACCAATGCAGATTCTATAACAGAAAAACCGGTTGACAGTTACATACAATCCAAGCTATACTTCAAAAACGCTAAATCTGTAAAATTTTATTTAGAACCTACTAAAACCTTTACTACCATTGAAACAGAACATGTTCTATTTAAAACAAACATAGTTCCTGTTAATATTTCTGAACCAGTTTCATTTTTATCATTAGATAAGGTTAGTAGATTTCTTAATACCTATTTAGATAATAAAGAACAAATAAAAATACTCATTTCAGAAAGTGACTATCGCAAAAATCCTATTTATGGATTAAGTCAATTACCTTCTTTTTTACGTCCTTTTCAAGACCAGTTTATATATGAGCTTAAACTCCTTAAAACATCACTAAATAATTATCTATTAGAAGCTATTGATGCAGATCCTAGAAAAGATAAATGGGTTTTTGATACCATAGAAACCTATTTAATGATGCAGTTTATTGAAGACTACTATCCTGATATGAAAATGGCTGGAAATTTTGCTAACATATGGGGAATTAAAAGTTTTCACTTCTCGCAGATGGATTTTAACGAGCAATATCAAATGTACTACATGTTAATGGCTCGTAAGCATATAGACCAGCCTATGTCTATGGAGAGAGATTCATTAATTAAGTTTAATAATAATATTGCCAATAAATACAAAGCAGGTATTGGTCTTAAATATTTAGATGATTATAACGAAGATAAAATAGGCATCCCTGTAATTAGTGAATTTCTAAATTCAGGCAACACTACTAAAGAAAATTTTGAAAACTTACTAGTGTCCAATTCCAAAAAAGATATTAATTGGTTTTTTAACGATTATGTAAACAGTACGAAAAAAATTGATTATAAGATTACTTGCATTAAAGAAAATAAAGACTCATTAAACATTAGGGTTAAAAATAAAATGACTGCTAATGTTCCTATATCTCTATATACTTTTAAAAACAAACAGCTTGTAAACAAATATTGGTTAGAGAATATTAATGATACCAAAACCATTAATATTAAAAATAATGGTGAAGATAAGTTTGTTCTTAATTATGAAAAAATAATTCCTGAGTACAATCAACGAAACAATTATAAATCTACCAAAGGTTTTCTTCTTAATCATAAACCACTCCAAGTGCGTTTATTTCAGGATGCGGAAGACCCTAACTACAATCAGGTGTTTTTTATGCCCGAGTTTGGTTTCAACCTTTACGATGGTTTAATCTTAGGTACTAAATTGTACAACAAAACACTTTTAACAAAACCATTTTTATATACTATACGACCACAATATGGTTTTAGTTCTAAAGATATTGTTGGTGGTGCCTCTGTACAATACCGTCAATTTGTAGAAAATTCAAATTTGTTTTTAATTAACTATGCATTATCGGGTGCCTATTATCACTATGCAGAAGGATTGGTATATAAATCATTTACTCCATCTGTTAGCTTTACATTCAGACCAGAAGATCTTCGTTCTAATAAACGACAAAGACTTAATGTAAGAGCAGTTAATATTGAACGCCAAGAAGACACATTAGTAGTACTGGAAAACCCAAGTTACACTGTTTTTAATGCGCGTTATCTTAATTACAATAACGATATATTAAATTATAAATCTTGGTTTATTGATGCTCAAGTAGGTAATAAATTTTCTAAAGTTTCATTTAACTACGAGTATCGCAAACTATACAACAGTAACAGACAGTTGAACATTAGAGTTTTTGGTGGTAAATTCATTCATAACAACACCAACACAAATTACTTTGATTTTGCTTTAGACAGACCAACTGATTACTTGTTTGATTACAACTATTTAGGGCGATCTGAAAATTCAGGGTTGTTTAGTCAGCAATTAATAATGGCTGAAGGTGGTTTTAAATCTAAATTAATTCCGCAGTATAGCAACGACTGGATGCTTACAACTAACTTTAGTACCAGTATCTATAGATGGATTGAAGCCTATGGCGACTTAGGTTTTGTAAAAAATAAACACATGCCAACTAAATTTGTATACGATTCTGGTATTCGATTAAATCTTGTTACTGATTATTTTGAGCTCTACTTACCAGTTTACTCTAACAACGGTTGGGAAATTTCAGATCCTTCATATGCTAATAACATCCGATTTGTAGTTACTATTTCTCCAAGAGCACTTACTGGGCTGTTTACTCGTAAGTGGTTCTAAAGGAAACTCTATTCTAAAAACCTCAAAAAACATTTGTTTTTAGATTATTTTTTGATGATAATTTAAAAACAAGACATTAAAATTACATAATACATAATTTTCGTTAAAAACTATTATTGCAAATCCCCTTAAAATTAGGTATATTTGTGCTGTCAACCAATATATCTGAGTAAAATGCAAGAAAACCCTGAAACTAAAAATATTACTTTTCAAGATTTTAAAAGTGAAGTTTTAAATGATTATAAAGTAGCTGTAACCAGCAGAGAATGTAGTTTATTAGGGAGACGTGAAGTATTAACAGGAAAGGCTAAGTTTGGGATTTTTGGTGATGGCAAAGAGGTACCGCAACTAGCTATGGCAAAAGCCTTTAGAGATGGGGACTTTAGAAGCGGATACTATAGAGACCAAACTTTTATGATGGCATCAGGTCTCTTCTCTATTGAAAACTTTTTTGCAGGATTGTATGCGCATACAGATTTGGAGGCAGACCCAATGAGTGGCGGACGCCAGATGGGTGGACACTTTGCTACTCATAGTTTTGACGAAAACGACGACTGGAAATTTCTTATTAATCAGAAAAATTCTAGTGCTGATATTTCTCCTACTGCTGCACAGATGCCACGACTAGTTGGTTTAGCACAGGCTTCTAAAATTTACAGACATGTTAAAGAAATTAATGCCGAAAAGTTTTCTAATGATGGAAATGAAGTGGCATGGGGTACTATTGGAAATGCCTCTACTTCTGAGGGTGTTTTCTTTGAAGCAATAAATGCAGCTGGAGTGATGCAAATTCCAATGGTAATGTGTGTATGGGATGATGACTACGGAATTTCGGTACCAGCAAAATATCAAACTACAAAAGAAAATATCTCTGAAATTTTAAAAGGATTTCAGAGAACTGAAACAGAAGCAGGCTTTGAAATTATAACCGTAAATGGATGGGATTATCCTACGCTTATAGAAAATTTTGAGAAGGCTTCAGAAATAGCTAGAAAAGAGCATGTACCCGTTCTATTACATGTAAAAGAGTTAACACAACCTCAAGGGCACTCTACATCTGGTTCTCATGAACGTTATAAAAGTAAGGAACGCTTAGCATGGGAAAAAGATTTTGATTGTAATGCCAAAATGCGTCAATGGATGATTGAATTTGGTATTGCCACAGATGAAGAATTAGAAGTTATAGAAAAAGAGATTAAGCGAGAGGTTCGTGAAGGCAAGAAAAAAGCATGGTCTGCATTTATTACTCCAATAAAAAATGAGAAAAAAGAGCTTGTAGCTATTTTAAATGATGTTGCCGGGGTTAGCCAAAACAAAGTGTTTATTAATAAGCTCAAAAATGATTTAATATCAATTGATGAGCCTAACAGAAAAGAGATTTTTACAGCGGCTAGAAAAACACTTAGATATGTAACTCATGAAAACAATTCGGAAGTTGCTAAATTAAAGCAATGGATTGTTAAAATGACTAAAGAGATTCAACCAAAATATAGTTCTTTATTATATAGTGAAAGTAAAAATTCTCCTTTAAACGTAAAAGAGGTAGTACCTGCCTACTCTGAAGCATCGGAAATGGTAGATGCACGTATTATTTTAAGAGAAAACTTCGATCATATTTTTGGAGCTTACCCTGAAACATTAATTTTTGGTGAAGATAGTGGTAACATTGGTGATGTAAACCAAGGATTAGAGGGACTACAAGAAAAATATGGAATACATAGGGTAGCTGATACCGGAATTAGAGAAGCTACTATATTAGGACAAGGTATTGGTTTAGCAATGCGTGGGTTACGCCCTATTGCAGAAATTCAGTATTTAGATTATCTGATGTACGCACTTCAAATAATGAGTGATGATTTAGCTACTTTAAGTTACAGAACTTTGGGTAGACAAAAAGCACCATTAATTGTTAGAACTAGAGGACATCGTTTAGAAGGTATTTGGCATGCAGGTTCTCAAATGAGTGGTATTATCAATCTAACAAGAGGTATATATACACTGGTTCCTAGGAACATGACAAAAGCTGCAGGATTTTATAATACCTTATTAGAAGGTGATCAACCAGGCTTAATTATTGAATGTTTAAATGGGTACCGTCTAAAAGAACAGATGCCCGATAATTTAGCCGAAATAAGAACTCCTATTGGTGTAGTAGAAACCATTAAAGAAGGTTCCGATATTACTATTGTTTCATATGGTTCTACACTACGCATAGTAGAACAAGCTGTAAAAGAGTTACAAACAGTAAACATTAATGCTGAGATTATTGATTGTCAATCTTTAATTCCGTTTGATTTGAAGCATGATGTGGTTAAAAGTATTCAAAAAACAAACAGATTATTAGTTGTAGATGAAGATGTGCCGGGAGGAGCTTCAGCATACTTATTACAAGAAATAGTAGAAAAGCAAAATGCATATCAATATCTAGATAGTAAACCACAAACTTTAGCTGCTAAGGAACACCGCCCCGCTTACGGTACTGATGGTGATTATTTCTCAAAACCAAATGTGGAAGACATATTTGATAAAATTTATGAAATAATGCTCGAAACTAATCCTGAAAAATATCCGAAACTTTTGTAAATTGTATTCAAATAATAAATTAAAAAATCTCGTCTTTAACGAGATTTTTTTGTGTTAGATTGATTCCCAATGAAATTGTAAAATTATGAGAATAGAAAATGAGTTAAAACTAGGCTTTAAAGATGTAATGATTCGACCAAAAAGATCTACTTTAAAATCGAGAAGTCAGGTTAATTTAGAACGTGATTTTAAATTTATTCACAGTCCAAAACTTTGGACAGGTATACCTATTATAGCGGCCAACATGGATACAGTAGGAACCTTTGATATCGCTAAAGAATTATCTAAACACTCATTAATAACAGCACTTCATAAGCATTACACTATTGATGAGTGGACATCCTTTATTGAGTCTACAACAACTGAAGAACATAACAATATTGCCGTTAGCACCGGTACTGGTGAAACTGATGCCGAAAAATTACAAATAATCTTAAATAAGTTCCCTCAAATATCTTTTATCTGTATAGATGTAGCCAACGGGTACTCTGAACATTTTACAGATTTTCTAAAAAAAACAAGAGAAGCATATCCAAACAAAATTATCTTAGCTGGTAATGTTGTCACAGGTGAAATGGTAGAAGAACTTATTTTATCTGGAGCAGATATTGTAAAAGTGGGTATTGGCCCCGGTAGTGTTTGTACTACCCGAATTAAAACTGGTGTTGGGTACCCTCAACTATCTGCGATCATAGAATGTGCTGACGCCGCTCATGGATTAGGTGGACATATAATCTCTGACGGAGGTTGTAAAATACCAGGAGATGTGGCAAAAGCCTTTGGTGGTGGAGCCGATTTTGTAATGCTGGGCGGAATGCTTGCTGGACATACTGAAAGTGGCGGTGAAATTATTGAAATAAACGGTATACAATACAAACAATTTTACGGAATGAGTTCTGAAACAGCCATGGAAAAACATGCTGGTGGTGTTGCTGAATATAGAGCTAGTGAAGGTAAAACAGTAAAAATCCCCTACAGAGGTGATGTTACGCATACGGTATTAGATATCCTTGGCGGATTACGCTCTACATGTACTTATGTAGGTGCAGCAAGACTAAAAGAATTAACCAAACGAACCACTTTTATAAGAGTGCAAGAACAACATAATGAGGTTTTTAACTAAAAAATTGTATTTTTAAATCATAAACCAACATAAAAATTACAAATGAAAAATTTATCAGACCTCGGGTTATTAATTCTAAGAATTTCAGCTTCTGCACTCATGATGGTTCATGGCTACGGAAAACTACAAATGCTTCTTGACGGTGGCGGTAAGGAGTTTCCAGCATTAATAGGTAACGAACCAGTTTCTCTAATATTAGCTATTATTGGTGAGTTTGTTGCCCCTATTTTAATTATTATAGGGTTTAAAACTAAACTTTCCGCTATTCCAGCATCTTTCACCATGGCAGTTGCTGCATTTTATGTACACGCAAGCGATCCGTTAGATAAAAAAGAGTTAGCCTTAATATACTTCTTTATTTTCTTAGCTATTGCTTTTACAGGAGCGGGAAAATACAGTATAGATGGTATTAAGAAAAAATAACTAATTTTTATATCCTGTAACACTAAAAATTACAAGCAGGATGGACACTGTAGAACAAACAATGGTTAAAATACCAATATAACGCTAATTAAAATTAAGAATAGTAATGGCTAAAATAGTCATTACTATTCTTAAATGTATAATTTGCCCTTGTTACTCATTCACTTCTTTCATGGCTATAATTTTTATTTAAAATTACCGACTACAACAAAAACAAGCATACTACTTAAAAATGCTATAACAGCATTATAGCATCAATTTAACCAATAGCTCTTTAAGTAAATCTGACATATCTGCATTAGAGCCCACTCCTTTGGTTTTTACATCAATATCGCGAAGTACAGATACTGCATAACTTACCTTTTTCATTGTATAGTTGCGAGCAGCACTTTGATAGTCACTCACAAAATAAGGGTTTATCTTTAAGGCTGAAGCTACATTTTTAGGGGTATGATTAGATAATCCATGATACTTTAGAAGTTGTGAAAAGAACAAAAATAACATCGTTACCGTTACTATGATAGGATTATCTTTAGGGTTTTGTGCAAAGTGATTTATAATCTTAGTTGCTTTTACAACATCTCTCTCTCCTATTGCCTTTCTTAACTCAAAGTTGTTAAATTCTTTACTAATACCAATATTCTCTTCTATAATTTCGGGAGTAACCTGACTTTCTTTTGGTAATATCAGCTGTAATTTTTCTAGTTCCTTTGCAATTCTTCCTAAGTCATTACCTAAAAACTCTACTAGCATTTGAGAAGCCTTTGGTGTAATAGAATATTTTTGTCCAACTAATACCTTGCGTATCCATTCGGCAACTTTATCCTCATACATCTTCTTACTCTCAAAAATAATCCCCTTCTTTTTAACCGCCTTATAAAGCTTTTTACGTTTATCAATGGTCTTATACTTATAACACATAACCAACACTGTAGAAGCCAACGGATTTTCTGCATAAGCAGTTAAATTCTCTATGGTTCTAGATAATTCTTGCGCCTCCTTAATAATAACCACTTGTCTATCGGCCATCATTGGATACCTCTTTGCATTTGCAACAATATCATCTACAGAAATATCACGACCATATAACACCATTTGGTTAAAGTCCTTTTCTGCCTCATCCAATACATTATCAGCAATAAAATTAGAGATCTTATCAATATAATACGGCTCTTCCCCCATTAAAAAATAAATAGGTGCCAATTGTTTCTTTTTTATATCGCTAACAAGTTGTTTTACTTCATCCATAAATCTTATGCATTCTTATATTTGCAAAACAAAACACATTATTGAGTATTTTACATGCAAACACACCCACTAAATTTTCCAGAATTTAAGTTCCGATTCAAAAGTAGCGAAAATAAAATCTACATCTTTGACGAAATTCGTAAAAAGTTTGTGGTGCTACAACCAGAGGAATGGGTACGTCAGCACGTGGTTCACTATTTATTGCAAATTAAAGGATACCCTAAATCACTCATAAACGTAGAAAAGAAATTGGTTATCAACGATATGACCAGACGATACGATGTAGTTATTTTTAATCCGGATGGTTCTATATTTCTAATTGTAGAATGCAAAGCTCCTGAAGTACCTATTAAACAAGATACATTTGACCAGATTGCTAGATACAATCTATCATTAAATGCTACCTATTTAATGGTTACAAACGGAAAGTCTCATTACTTTTGTAACATGGATTACGAAAATGAACGCTACAACTTTTTAAGAGAACTCCCTAAATACACAACCACCCTATGAAAATAGCTGTTATTATACTTAATTGGAATGGGCAAAAATTACTAGCGCAATTTTTGCCAACCATTATTAAGTATTCAAAGGAAGCTGCTATTTATGTAGCTGATAACGCCTCTACTGATAACTCTGTAAAGCATGTAACTGAAAGCTTTCCTGAAGTACAAATTATATCAAATAAAGAAAACGGCGGTTACGCAAAAGGGTATAACGATGCTTTAAAACATGTAAAAGAAGATATCTATTGTCTTTTAAACTCAGATATAGAAGTTACTGAAAATTGGCTTTCTCCTATTGCTGCAATTTTTGAAAAAGATAGTTCTGTTGCAGTAATTCAACCAAAAATAAAATCGTATCACCAAAAAGAGCTTTTTGAATATGCCGGTGCCGCAGGTGGTTTTATAGATAAATACGGATATCCTTTTTGTAGAGGGCGAATTTTTGATACCCTTGAAAAAGATGAAGGACAATATGAATACGAAGAAGAAATATTTTGGGCTTCCGGGGCTTGTTTTTTTATAAGAAAAGAAATCTTTAGAGAGCAAAAAGGTTTCGATGAGCTCTTCTTTGCACATATGGAAGAAATTGATTTGTGCTGGAGAATACAAAATACGAACAAAAAAATACTTTATACCCCAGAAAGTACGGTTTATCATGTAGGAGGAGGAACACTTAATAAGCTAAATTCTATAAAAACGTTCTACAATTTCAGAAATTCCTTACTTACACTATTGAAAAACCTTCCTGAAGATCAGATAAAGCCAATAGTTTTCAAGAGAATGCTTTTAGATGGTTTGGCTTTTGCTAAATTTTGTCTTAACCTTCAGTTTAAACATGCCACAGCCATACTAAAAGCGCATTATAGCTACTATAAGTTTAAAAATCAAGTCCTTAAATCAAGGAGTAAAAATGTTAAAAAGAAAAACTATTATCAAATAGTGTCAATTGTACACTATTATTACATTGCACGAAAAAAAAACTATAAAAATTTAATATAATATTAACTAAAATAGCTGTTAAATCCATCTGTTAAAATTTAGGTTTTTTTACCTTTGACATGCTATTAATTAAATTTATAAACATGAAGAAAATTGGTCTTATTGCTTCATTATTGGCAGTTTTATTAACCACCTCTTGTGGTACTAAAAAAATTGCTGAATTAGAAGAAAAACAAAAACAAACACAGGAGAAATTAGATTCAGCCACTGTTAAACTAAATAGTTGTCTTGAAGAGAAAGCGTCTTTGAGCGCTACTAATAACGCTCTTAAAAGTCAGAACGACGTATTAAAATCTAACAACCAGCAGTTAATCAACAATATGGGTGATTTAACAACCTTAACTAAAAAAGGTGCTGAAAACTTAGAGAAATCTTTAGAATCTTTACGTGAAAAAGATTTAACTATTAGAAAATTACAAGATGCCGTTACTAGAAGAGACTCTGTAAACTTAGCGTTAGTTCAAAGTTTAAAAGGAGTTCTTGGAGATCTTAACGACGAAGACATTAACATTAGTGTTGAAAAAGGTGTTGTTTACGTAAACATTTCTGATAAATTATTATTCTCTAGTGGTAGCGCAAGAGTTACTTCAAAAGCTAAAGAAGTTTTAGGAAAAGTTGCTACAGTAGTTAAAAACAAACCTGACTTTGAGTTTATGGTAGAAGGTCACACTGATGATGACGGTGTTAAAGCTGGTGCAAGCTTCAAAGATAACTGGGATTTAAGTGTTTTAAGAGCTACTGCCGTTGTAAGACTTTTACAAGATGAGTTTGGTGTAGATCCTAAGAGAATGACAGCTGCAGGACGTAGCCAATACGTACCAGTTGCTGATAACGAAACTAAAGAAGGTAAAGCTAAAAACAGAAGAACAAGAATTGTTGTTTTACCTAAAGTTGATCAATTCTACAGTATGATTGAAGAAGGAATGAAAGATCCTTCAATCAACTAAGAAGACAGAATAATATCATATTTAAATAGTAAAAGCCGTCTGGATTATTTCAGACGGCTTTATTTATATATCACTTTTCAAGTTTAAACGTTGATTTTATTTATTGACACCCCATTATTAAATAATCTTATTACAACTATGTTACATTAATAAAAACAATTTTATAGATAAGCCGAGTGATACTTTTTGCAATAACAATTATATTCGCAAAATGCTGGGAAACGAAACTCCTAGAAAACATAAGAGCAGCACCTAACTAAAATTCAAAAAACTAATTTTAGTTCCAATGAAAAAATACATTACTCCAATAAAGATAAAACAACATCAACAGAAGCCTTGAGTTTCTTTTTATCAGGACGAACTTTAGAAACAACACGCATCCCATTATAAAAAGTAAAAAGAAGAGATGCAATATGTGTAAGGTCTTTAACCGAACTTAATTGACCAGATTCCTTCCCCTTTTGTAGATATTCATAAAACAACTTTTCAACCGCCCTCCTATTAGCCTCCAAAATTTCAATAAAGGCTTCGTCATTCGTAGGAACAAGCTCTGTGGTTGCATTCACTACAAAACATCCTTTTTTATCTTTATCACTAACAGCTTCCTTAATAGCATTGTCAAAAAATGTTGAAAATCCCTCTTTAACATTCGGATAATTGCTAAAAAAAATAGCCAACTTATCAATACTCGTTTTTCTGTATAGCTCAAAAGATTTTTTAAAAAGTTGTTCTTTATCACCAAAGGTATCATATATACTAGCTCTGTTTATTCCTAAGTAACTAACCAAGTCTTGAATTGACGTAGCAGTATACCCCTTCTTCCAAAACAAATGCATTGCTTTGTTAAGAATTTCTTTTTCGTCAAATAATTTTACTCTAGGCATATACAAACAAATTGTGGAAGCGTATATCGCTTCCACAAAAATAGTTTATCGGAACTTTCATTCCAAATATATTGAAAAAATTAGCTTAAAAGCGGATTAATATTTATCCCTCCATCAATATTGTATTCGCCTCCAGTAATAAAAGAAGCATCATCTGATGCCAAAAATGCAACTAGTTTTGCAATTTCCCCTGATTGTCCGATACGCTTTAACGGAACGCGATTTTGTATTGCCTCTGCAAAACCATTTAACTGTTCTTCCTTCATACCCGTTTTTTCAAATATAGGTGTAGCAACAGGACCGGGATTCACTGAATTAACCCTAATATTTCTTGGAGCCAATTCGGTTGCAGCCGTTCTTGTATATGAATTTAGTGCTGCTTTAGTAGCAGCATATACTGCTGTATTTGGCATTCCTGTGTAGGCATTAATCGAAGACAAATTAATTATGGAAGCACCATCATTTAATATTGGTAAAAACTTTTCGGTAGTAAACACAGCCCCTTTAAAATTAATCCCTACCTGATTATCAAACATTTCTTCACTTATTTGCCCAACCGGCGAAGTCTGAAAAATTCCCGCATTAACAAATAAGATATCTATCTTACCAAAATTGCTCTTAACCTGGTCTACCAAATCTGCTATCGCTGAAATATTAGCAACATCTGCAACAATTCCACTTACACCAAGCTCTTGAGCTGCTTTTTCAACTCTTTCTAGGTTTCTGCCGGTTATCACTACAGTTGCACCCTGATTTTTGAATTCCTTGGCAGACGCATAACCAATACCACTATTACCTCCCGTAACAACGGCTATTTTTCCATTTAGTTTATTCATTTTATTTTATATATATGTTTATAAATAATAGAACGTTCGTTCTAAATACGAAAATACTAATATTTGAACGATTATTCCAAATAAGATTCTCATTTTTTAAAAAATTTAAATTTTAATTAACAATTACATCATTAGCAACATTTTAAGAAAGGTATAGTACAAGTACATCAAGGTTATGCATAGCGAAGGGAATTGTTGAATAATGCTGTAACGGAATTCAACTTTAAATTTATTAAAGTTGAATTCCGTTATAAGCACATGTACAATAGTAAATATGAAGCAAAAATCTAGATATTTAAATGCATTGAAACATTTTTATTACAAAAAGAATACAATTTCTTTTTGTAATAAAATCTATTGAAGAATTTTAATTCGGTATGAAATATAAAAATAAATTGACTTAAGAAATCTTATCTAACTTTTATTACAAGTCCATTTCAGTAAATCATAATTATAAGGATTTATATATAATAAATCCAATTCTTGTCTAAGTTGAATTTTATTAACCATTAAATTAATCGGCTGTGTACTTTGCAGATGTTTTATCTTAAAAATCAACACTTCCCTTACCTTCCCTAACAACAGTAAATTCACCTTCTGATAAATCAATAATAGTAGAAGCTACATTGTCACCATAACCACCATCAACTACAACATCCACCAGATTATCCCATTTTTCATAAATCAATTCAGGGTCTGTAGTATATTCTAACAATTCGTCTTCATCATGGATAGAAGTTGATACAATTGGGTTCCCTAACTTTTTTACAATATCTACCGCAATATTATTATTTGGCACTCTAATACCAACCGTTTTCTTTTTTTTAAAATCCTTTGGTAAATTATTATTACCTGGTAAAATAAACGTATATGGCCCTGGTAAGGCTTTCTTTAAGATTTTAAAAGTAGGCGTATCTATTTGCCTAACATAATCAGATAAGTTACTTAAATCTGCACATATAAAAGAAAAGTGAGCCTTTTCTAGTTTTATTCCTTTAATTCTAGCAATCTTTTGCAGCGCTTTTGAATTGGTAATATCACACCCTAACCCGTACACCGTATCAGTAGGATAAATTACCAATCCTCCGTCTCTCAGAACCTCAACAACTTTAGCTATCTCCCTAGGGTTCGGATTCTCTTCATAAATTCTAATCAACTCTGCCATGGTACTCTATTTAATTTAGTACATCTAATTTTGCAAAACGTAAAAGTAGTTTTTTAACCTCTCCATTCTGGAATCGTATCTCTGCTTTTCTGTCATTCCCAACACCTTCTAATTTAAGTACTTCACCTCTACCAAAACGTGTATGCTCTACCTTAGTACCAACACCCAATTCATCAGCAATATTGGTATCATTGTTCCCCACAGGATTAGCAATATCCGGCTTCAACTTTCTTAATTTACGAAGCTTTTCTTCAGACGGATTATGATGACTAGGCGGTGTGCCAGCAACGGGTTTATTCTGCCTAAACTTGCTTTTATCTACTTCACCAAAAATATCGGCATCTAACATAGGTTTATACCTATATCCAGATCGCATTGGAGGTGTTAAGTGTTCTACGTATTTATCTTCTATCTCTTCTATAAACCTACTTGGTTCACTATCTACTAATTTACCCCAACGATATCTACTCTCAGCAAAAGTTAAATAGGCTTGCTTTTCAGCTCTGGTAAGTGCTACATAAAACAACCTACGCTCCTCTTCCAGTTCACTTCTGGTATTCATAGACATAGCTGATGGGAATAAATCTTCTTCCATTCCTACTATATATACATATGGGAACTCAAGTCCTTTAGCCAAATGAATGGTCATCATAGCAACACGGTCATCATCACCAGTATCTTTATCTAAATCAGTTGCCAATGCAATATCTTCTAAGAACTCGCTTAACGCCCCTGTTGCATCTGCAACCTCCTGCTGACCTTCCACAAAATCTTTAATACCGTTCAGTAATTCTTCTACGTTCTCCATACGAGCTATCCCTTCTGGAGTTCCATCTTTTTTAAATAATTGAAGAATTCCAGATTTCTTAGCTACATGTTCAGACAATGTAAATGCATCTGAATTTTCATTCATAATCTGAAAACTCTTAATCATAGTTACAAAATCATCTAGCTTTCTTCTGGTACCCGAATTAATTTTTAAGTCAATTCTATCCAGATTCTCCATTACTTCAAATATAGATCGCTTGTAATGGTTGGCTACCACCGTTAATTTATCTACCGTAGTTTGCCCTATTCCTCTAGCCGGAAAATTAATTATACGTACCAATGCTTCCTCATCTTTAGGGTTTAGCACTAAACGTAGGTACGATAAGATATCTTTAATTTCTTTACGTTGATAAAAAGAAAGTCCCCCATAAATTCTATACGGTATATCTCTTTTACGTAATGCATCTTCTATGGCTCTAGATTGCGAGTTAGTCCTATATAACACAGCAAAATTACCATGCCCTAACTGCAAATTCATTTCGGTTTCAAAAATATTACTCGCAACAAATCGTCCTTCTTCTGCGTCTGTTAAAGAACGGTGTACTTTTATTTTACCTCCATCATCATTGGCCGTCCAAACAACCTTATCTAAACGCGTCTTGTTCTTTTCGATAACCGAGTTAGCTGCTTCAACAATATTTTTGGTAGATCTGTAATTCTGCTCTAAACGGTAAACTTGTACATTATCATAATCCTTTTGATAGTTCATGATATTATTAATATTCGCCCCTCTAAACGCATAAATACTTTGGGCGTCATCTCCTACAACACAAATATTCTGAAACTTATCTGATAATGCTCTTACTATTAAATACTGGGAGTGGTTGGTATCTTGGTACTCATCTACCAGAATATATCTAAATCGATTTTGATATTTCTGCAATACCTCCGGAAAACGAGTTAACAATTCATTTGTTTTTAAAAGCAGATCATCAAAATCCATAGCTCCGGCCTTAAAACAACGATCACAATATTCCTGATAAATATCCCCCATTCTTGGTCGTTTTGCCATGGCATCGGCCTCTATTAATTCCGGATTATTAAAATAGGCTCTAACCGTAATCAAGCTATTTTTAAAAGAAGATATTCTAGATTGAATTTGTTTGTATTTATACACATCCTTATCCAGTCCTTTTTCTTTAATGATTGCATTAATTAAACGTTGAGAATCTTGCGTATCGTAAATTGTAAAATTAGAAGGATATCCAAGCTTGTCTGCTTCAAACCGTAAAATTTTGGCGAACACAGAGTGAAATGTTCCCATCCAAAGGTTTTTTGCTTCACTATTACCAACAATAGAAGCAATTCTACCCTTCATTTCACGTGCAGCTTTATTAGTAAAGGTAAGCGCTAAAATATTAAAAGCATCTACCCCCTTACTCATAATATAGGCAATACGATACGTTAATACACGGGTTTTTCCAGATCCCGCACCGGCTATAACCATTAACGGACCTTCTACCTGCAATACAGGAGCTCTTTGAGCGTCATTAAGTTCTGCTAAATATTTTTCCATTAAGCAACAATCATTAAAACGGTACAAGTTACTTATTAATTAATTTCAAAATAAAGAACTTTTATATTTTTATAAACACTTTTTATAAGATGGAATCCTTAATTTTGTTTGCAAACAAATTAAACTTATGAATGAGATACTTTCATCCATTCCTTGGTGGGGCTGGATTTTAATAGTAATTGCTATGGTTGCTATCAGAGATATCTTTGTACAACGCAAGCATACCATTAGTCATAACTTCCCTATTGCCGGTCATATTAGATATATGTTAGAAAGCATAGGGCCGGAATTAAGACAGTATCTGGTAGCTAATAACAGAGAAGAATTACCATTTAATAGAATAGAAAGAAGCTGGGTATATGCTTCTTCAAAAAATGCTAATAATTACAAAGGTTTCGGAACAGACAGAGATATTTTCTCACAAAACTATGTATTTATAAATAACAGCATGTTGCCTTATAAATTGCCTAAAGGTCACCCGAATAACGAGCAAAACGATTTTATACCATGTGCTAAAGTAATAGGGACTTATCATAAAAGAAAAAAACCTTACAGACCTGCGTCTGTGATTAATATTTCTGCTATGAGTTTTGGTTCTTTATCTGCCAAAGCAGTGGAATCGTTAAACGTAGGAGCTAAAAAAGCAAGAGCCTACCATAATACTGGTGAAGGTGGTTTATCTCCCTATCACAAACATGGTTCAGATATCATGTTGCAAATAGGTACTGCCTATTTTGGTATTCGTGATGAGCATGGGAATTTCTCGATGGAAAAACTTAAGAAATTAGTTAATGACAATCCTTCAATAAAGGCCATTGAAATAAAATTATCGCAGGGAGCTAAACCCGGAAAAGGAGGTGTTTTACCTGCTAAAAAAATCACTAAAGAAATATCTGAAATACGCCATGTACCTTTAGGTAAAGATGTAATCTCTCCTCCATACCATACTGCTTTTTCTACCGTACCAGAAATGGTAGCATTCATTGAGAAAATTGCTAAAGAAACTGGTTTACCCGTTGGGATTAAAGCTGCCATTGGTAAATTAAACCATTGGAAAGAACTCATACAGGTAATGCAAGAAACCAATCAAGGACCCGATTTTATTACCATTGATGGAGGTGAAGGCGGAACCGGTGCAGCACCACCAAGTTTTGCAGACCATGTTTCATTACCATGGATCTATGGTTTTACAGATGTTTACGGTTTGTTTAAAGAACATGATATGACCGAACATGTGGTGTTTATAGCCAGTGGTAAACTAGGCTTTCCGGCACAAGCAGCAAAAGCCTTTGCCATGGGAGCCGATTGCATCAATGTTGCCCGTGAGGCTATGATGAGTATTGGTTGTATACAAGCACAAGTATGCCATACCAACCGATGTCCAGCCGGAGTTGCTACACAAAACAAATGGCTACAAAGTGGTATAGATGTACCGCTTAAATCTGATCGATTAGCACAGTATTTCCATAATTTTAAAAAGGAGTTCTTAGAATTAACGCATGCATGTGGTTACGAACATCCTTGCCAATTTACAATGGATGATGTAGAAATGAATCTTGGCGATAAAAACCTAACACAAACATTAGCAGCTATCTATAAGTATCATAAAACAAAAGTTACCTTTAAAGGTATGCAATCTTTAAAGGATTGTAAGTATCTTGGAGGTCAGGATTGATTTTATTAGTGCAAAAAATGTAGTACTTTTATCCCCTAAAATTTATTGAATGGAAAATCAAATAATACAACTTCTTTTTTATTGTTTACCTGCAATTATAACCGGTTTGGTTGCCTTTTATTTTTTTAATTCTCACACTAAAAATGAAGAAGGAAGAAGAAGATATTTATTACATAAAGACACGCAAAAAGATATATTACCAATTAGATTACAGGCCTATGAACGAATGACTTTGTTTTTAGAGCGTATACGTCCTGCGAATCTAATTATAAACGTAATTCCACAATCCGATAATAAAGAAGGCTACGAAAGCTTACTTGTTCAGCAAATAGAGAATGAGTTTACGCATAACTTATCACAACAAATCTATCTAACCGAAGAGTGTTGGAATATTATTAGAGCTTCTAAAAACGCTACTATACAGATGATTCGTAAAATTGCCATGAGCAATAAAATAGAATCAGCAGATAAATTAAGAGAAGCTGTTCTTAATGAGTTTTTAGATAAAAGTTCTCCATCTGCTACGGCATTACAGTATGTTAAAAAAGAACTAAGGGAATTATACGGTTAACTGTTTATATCTAGCTGACTTGTTTCTTTATTTTTAAGTTTAGCATACTCATACCCACTATGCCACCAATTTTGCATTTTATGTTTATCAAATATTAAAGAATTGGTGGTTAATACACTAGGGGTATAATAGAAATTTAAAATAGCATTGCTATTATTTGCTGCAAACTTCCCTATCTTAATGTTTTGTTTAGATATCCTGTCTAGCATAAACCCAAACATACTAGTTAGCAAAGAGAAAGCATTTTTAGATGGTAATTTATTTAACTGTGTTACTTCTGTTGCTAGCACAATTACATCTACCACATCGGCTCCTCTTCTAACAGCTTCTTCAATAGGTACAATAACTCCTAATCCGCCATCGGCATACTCACAGCCATTTTTTTTAACCAAACTCATAAAGGGTGTATAATTACAAGAAATCCATAACCACTCCATAAATTCATCATAATCAAAATCATTAATAGACTTATACTCTACCGAATTCATTGATAAATTAGAAACCGTAACTACAATATCTTTATGAGACTTTTTTAATGCTAAAAACTCCTCTTTATTAATAGAATTAAATATTAATTTTCTAAGATTTAAACTCTCTCCAAACGTTTTTTTCCCTCTAAGAAAGTTGAGCAATACATTAAAGTGATTAATCCCTACTGTTTCCACTCCGTGTTTTTTCTTTATAGTAAAAGGGGTATGACTAAAAATACTTTTTTGATTTACAGACGTATAGATATCTTTTATCTTATCAACCTTTTTTAATGCCAAGTGACTTACTAACAAACTCCCTGTAGAGGTTCCTATATAAATATCATAGTCTTTTTTCATTTCCTCTATAAGATATTGTGCAACACCACCTGCAAAAGCGCCCTTACTACCTCCACCGGAAATCACTAGTGCTTTCATAATTTCTTCTTTAAAAATTTTTGCTCTTTCTGTGTTAAATCAGGCATTAATTTCTCAATGCGTTCTTTATATATCGGATCTTTTAAAAGTCTATCTAAGATGGTTCTACAATTAGAAGCAAATCTCCAGGAAGAATACAAACACCCATTCACCAAATCTTTTAAGTTTTCATTGGTATAGGTATCCATTTGCTCTAAAAACCCAAAGGCTTTTTCTCTAACACTGTATCCGTATACCGGAGACGTAAAGCCAGACAACTCCTGAAACATCGCTAATGTTTCCGACTGTTTAAATTCAGGTGTAGATAATGCCAATACCAGCCATAATATCCTAACATTTAAATCATTTGTGCCTTTTACATTTTCCGTTTTAGCTAAATATTCTTTTCGTTTTTCAGGAAAATTGACCCAAAGTTTATATAATACATTCTCAATAGTATTATAACTTTTATCTAATAAAAATTTCTCAAACTCGGGTTCTAAATAACTAGGAATCTTAGTTGTTTGTACCAAATAAGATTGTCTTACCAAAACATTCTTATCATTAAGAATTGATTTAATATAGAAACTATCTACTAGTGCATCATATCTATAAGTAATAACCTTTTCCTTATACTCAGGCGATAAGCTGTTCCAAAGCTTTTTACTAGTTTCGGTAACTTTGTCTGCTAAAGTATCTTTAAACTTTTCATTTATTAATTCTGGTAACGAATAAGGTTTATCAGCTAGTAACTCCATAGCTTCATCATACAGAAATTCTTTTTTTAGCAACCAACGCTCTTTAAAGTTTGCCAAATCTTTTCCAGAAGCACTTTCCATTTCAGCTAAAAACTGATTGGTAGTAACATTCTTAAATTTGTATTTTTCTAAATACGCAGTAATCCCCTTTTTAAAATTAGTATGCCCTAATTCGTTTTCCAAGGCAACCAATGCCCAAGCTCCCTTTTGGTAAAACGTTAAGCTACTCGCTTTAGCATTTAACAAATTTTCTCCTTCTCCTTTATCCGATTGGTATTTCAATTGAATTGCTGTTTCAAATAAAGCCGCCTTAAAATAATCATCCCCAAAAACATCCTTCTCTGCCAATAACGCATAGTAGGTAGCAAAACCTTCTTGCAACCAATGATCAGAAGGAGTAGCTTCAGTTATCAAATCACCAAACCATTGATGCGCTAATTCGTGTGCATTTACATTCACATAATTTTTATCTACAAAGGCTAAAGAATCTATGTAATAACCATCATTAAAAAGAGTCGCTGTAGTGTTCTCCATACCTCCATACATAAAGTCTGCCACCGGAATCTGCTTATAGTTTCCCCATACAAAAGGCACCCCTATTTCATTTTCCAAAAAGTCAAAAATTTGCTTTGAATATCTATAGGTTGGCTCATAATGCGACGGCATATCAGGATAATAATACAGTAGCATTTCTTTACCATTATTACTTATTAATTTATGATAGTCATAATCTCCAATAGCAATTGCAACCAAATAACTACTCATTGGGTGTGTCATTTGGTAATTCCATTTGGTTAACGAATCAGATACCTGTTTCTTATCTTTAAGTACTCCATTAGTAATTACACTATAATCTGAAGAAAAGATTACAGAAATATTAAAAATCACCTTCTCATTAACATCATCAAAACTTGGCAACCAATTACTCGTATATTTTCCTTGTCCTTGTGTCCAAACCTGTTTTCTTGCTCCTTCATAATCCCACCCTACAAAATACATTGTTTTTCTAGGCTTCACCGAATAGGTAAAACGTAATACATTATTATTCTTAGGTTTTAATTTCTTTCTTAAGATAAGATAATGATCAGTAACATCATATTTTATTTTTTTACCATTCCAAGTAACCTCAACAAAGTCTGTATGTTGAGCGTCTAAATAAAGTGTATCTGTTTTACTTACTATATCTACTGTATAATCAACAGTACCATTTACCATTTGGGTATACGGATTAATAGTAACTTTTACATTAGCGGTTTTAAAGTCGGCTACAGAAGTTTGTTGAGCAAAAGAAAGTGAAACAAAAAAAACAGTTATAAAAAATATAAAACCTTTGTAATTCATTTTAAGTATTTGAAATTTGCACTAAAATACGATAAATAGCCTGTTTTATTAAAATAATTTCAAACTTTGCAAAAGCTGTTCATTTCTTTCGAAATTCGAATGAGAGACATTTTTATAGTACATTCTTTTCATTGAAGATCAGTCTTAAAATAAGTAAATACTCGAGGTAAGTACACAAAGTAATTAATAAGATTTACATTTCTATTTTGAAAAAAGTCTCAGTGAATTTAATCTCGATTATCGAATAAACTCAATTATTGAGTAAATTGGCTAAATTAGCTGCATGAATCCTAATTTTTTAAATACACCTATTGATTATTTAAAACGAGTTGGTCCTCAACGTGCTAGCTTGTTAAAACAAGAATTGGGAATTCATACCTATCAGGATATTATTAATTTTTTCCCAAATAAATACATTGATAAAACCAGCTATTATAAAATCAACCAATTACAACGTAACACTGCCGAAGTACAAATTGTTGGCAAAGTAGTACACTTAAAGATGGTTGAGCAAAAGCGAGGAAAGCGGCTGGTTGCTAAATTTATTGATGATACCGGAGAAATGGAACTGGTTTGGTTTAAAGGTCATAAATGGATAAAAGAAGGCCTAAAACTTAATACCCCTTATGTAATTTACGGCAAATGCAATTGGTTTAATGGTATGTTTAGTATTCCACACCCTGAAATGGAATTGTTGGAAGACCACAAAGCAAGTCTTAAAACAGCTATGCAACCCGTATACCCTAGTACCGAAAAGCTAACAAAAACAGGGATTACTAACAAGGTAATGAATCAACTTATTCAGGAATTATTTCTTGCATCTGGTGGTAAATTTTACGATACGCTTCCTAAATATTTATTAGAAGAATTAAAGCTTATAAACAAGGCTGAAGCCTTGTTTAATATTCATTTCCCAAAAACCAGCGAAGCATTAGCTAAAGCCCAGTACCGTTTAAAGTTTGAAGAACTGTTTTACATACAGTTGCAATTAATTTTAAAAAATTTAATACGCAAACAAAAGATAAAAGGGTTTGCTTTTGATAAAGTGGGGGAATTGTTCAACGATTTTTATAACAATCATCTTCCCTTTGACCTTACCAATGCACAGAAAAGAGTTATAAAAGAAATACGTAAAGATTTAGGCAGCAATGCCCAAATGAACCGATTATTACAAGGAGATGTAGGTAGTGGTAAAACAATTGTCGCTTTATTAACCGCCCTACTAGCCATAGACAATGGTTTTCAGGCATGTATTATGGCTCCTACCGAAATTTTGGCGACTCAGCATTATAACGGTCTAATTGAATTAGTGACTGAGTTACCAATACAAATCAATCTTTTAACAGGATCTACCAAAACGGCTAACCGCAAAGAAATACATAAAGCCTTAGAAGAAGGTACTCTCCATATACTTATAGGTACTCATGCGATCTTAGAAGATAAAGTAAAGTTTAAAAATTTAGGGTTGGCAATTATAGATGAGCAACATCGCTTTGGTGTTGCACAGCGAGCTAAGCTATGGCACAAAAATGATATTCCGCCTCATATATTGGTAATGACAGCTACCCCTATCCCAAGAACACTGGCTATGAGTTTATACGGCGATTTGGATATCTCTGTTATCGATGAATTGCCTCCGGGAAGGAAACCTATTAAAACAGTACACAGATACGACAGTAACCGATTAAAAGTATTTCAATTTATAAGGGATGAAATTGCTAAAGGCAGACAGATATATGTAGTATACCCGTTAATACAAGAATCAGAAACCTTAGATTATAAAGATTTAATGGATGGTTACGAAAGTATTGCGCGTGATTTTCCTTCTCCGAAATATCAAATATCTATAGTACATGGCCAAATGAAACCGGCTGATAAAGACTATGAGATGGAGCGTTTTGTAAAAGGTGAAACGCAGATAATGGTTGCCACAACCGTGATAGAAGTGGGTGTTAATGTTCCTAACGCCTCAGTAATGATTATTGAAAGTGCCGAACGTTTTGGTTTATCGCAATTACATCAATTGCGAGGAAGAGTTGGTAGAGGTGCAGAACAGAGTTTCTGCATTTTAATGACCGGACATAAGTTATCTGACGATTCTAAAACTCGCTTAGAAACTATGGTAAAAACCAATGACGGTTTTGAAATTGCAGAGGTAGACTTAAAACTAAGAGGTCCTGGTGATATTATGGGAACCCAACAAAGTGGGGTACTCAATTTAAAAATAGCAGATATTGTGAAAGACAATGATATTTTAAAAACCGCAAGGTATTACGCTATGAGAACTTTAAAAGACGATCCTAATTTACAACTTCCGGAAAATGCTATAATTTTAAATACTTATAAAAAATTACAAGCAAATAAAACTATTTGGAATTATATAAGTTAAACGTATGATCAATTTTGTAGTTATATTTTTTTGCGTCATAACCGGTGTAGTATTAAAAAAATATAAAAAACTACCTCAAGACTCTCATAAATCAGTTAATGCCTGGTTAATGAATATTGCACTACCCGCAATTGCCCTAAAATACATTCCAAAAATTGAATGGAGCACTGAACTTATTTTCCCCTTACTAATGCCTTTATTTGTATGGCTGGGAGCTGCTCTTTTTATTCATTTAGTAGCCAAGAGATATGCTATGTCTCCTGCTACTAAAACAGTATTATTATTAGTAAGTGGTTTAGGGAATACTTCTTTTTTAGGATTTCCATTAACCCAAGCTTATTATCATGAAGAAGGATTAAAAATTGCTGTTCTATGTGATCAGGCTTGCTTTATTATTACCGCAACTTTTGGTATAATTGTAGCCGTAAAGGCTTCTCAAAACAAAAAAATTAAACCTTCTTTTTTACTAAAAAAAGTGTTTAGCTTCCCTCCTTTTGTGATTTCTTTATGTGCATTACTCATTTCTATAATTTCTTTTGATATCTCATTTCTAGATCCATTTTTAAATATTATAGGAGCTACTTTAATACCATTGGCCCTATTTTCAGTAGGACTACAATTAAGTATTAAAGAGTGGAGAACAGACATAAGGCTCATAAGTTACAGCTTATTATACAAGCTATTATTGGCTCCACTACTTATTTTAGGAATTAGTATTTTTATAGAAACCAGCAAGTTAACACATCAAGTAACCATTTTAGAGGCTGCTATGGCTCCTATGGTTACCGGAGCCATTATTGCTGCAGACTATAATTTAAACCCAAAATTGGCAAATATGATACTTGGAATAGGAATTCCTATTTCCCTTATTACTACATTTATATGGTCACTTATTATATAACACTGTGGTAATCTTTACGTAAAAATGGCTTTAAAATAGCATTACTATTACTATATTTGGCATCTCAAAAATTGTACGATGAAAATTTCATATAACTGGTTAAAACAATTTATTAAGGTAGACTGGAATTCGGAACAAACTGCTGAATTACTAACAGATTTAGGATTAGAAGTAGAAGGTGTAGATACCTTTGAATCTGTTAAAGGCGGCTTGAAAGGTATAGTTGTTGGACACGTTTTAGAATGTGAACAGCACCCTAATGCAGACCGATTAAAAGTAACTAAGGTAAATATAGGAAACGATACCGTTGTACAAATTGTTTGTGGAGCTCCTAATGTAGCTAAAGGACAAAAAGTACCGGTAGCAACTATTGGTACTGTATTGTACGATGAAAAAGGAGAATCCTGGACCATTAAAAAGGGGAAAATTAGAGGAGAGGAAAGTTTTGGAATGATTTGCGCTGAAGACGAATTAGGTCTTGGTAAAGGTCATGATGGAATTATGATCTTAGATGAGACTTTAGTACCTGGTACTCCGTGTGCCGAGCTTTTTGAAGTAGAATCTGATGAAGTTTTCGAAATTGGATTAACTCCAAATCGTGCAGATGCCATGAGTCATTATGGTGTAGCACGTGATTTAAAAGCTGGCCTTTTACAAAAAGAAATTCATAACGAATTAATCTCTCCATCAGTAAGTAGTTTTCATGTAGATAACAGGACTCTTAAAATTGATGTTGAAATTGAAAATGGTGAACTATGTCCGAGATATTGTGGTGTTACTATTAGCGATATTGATGTAAAAGAATCTCCTACATGGATTAAAAACAGATTAAAAGCGATTGGTTTAACTCCTAAAAATAACATCGTTGATATTACAAACTATGTAATGCACGAATTAGGTCAGCCTCTACATGCTTTTGATGCCAATAAAATTACAGGGCATAAAATAATAGTTAAGAAAGCCACTCCCGAAACTAAATTCACAACACTAGATGATGTTGAAAGAACATTAGATGATAAAGATTTAATGATTTATGACAACGAAAAACCAATTTGTATTGCTGGTGTTTTTGGAGGTAAAAAATCTGGAGTTACAGAACATACCAGTGCTATATTTTTAGAAAGTGCTTATTTTAATCCAGTTTCAGTTAGAAAAACAGCTAAAAAACACGGATTAAATACAGATGCATCTTTCCGTTTTGAACGCGGGATTGATATTAATTTTACTAAATATGCTTTACTACGTGCTGCGTTATTAATAAAACAGATAGCAGGCGGACAAATTACTTCTGAGGTAATTGACATGTACCCTAAGAAATTTGAAGATTTTCAGGTATTCTTAACCTTTGAAAAAGTAAATAAATTAGTTGGACAAAACTTAGATACAGAAACCATAAAATCTATTTTATCTTCTTTAGAAATTAAGGTAAATAGCGTTACCGAAGCCGGTATTGGTTTAACGATTCCTTCTTACAGAGTTGATGTACAAAGAGAAGCTGATGTAATCGAGGAAATACTAAGAGTTTACGGCTATAATAACATTGAATTCTCAGATAAGTTGAACGCCTCTATGGCTAACTCTTCAAAGTTTGACGATTATAAAATTCAAAACATTATCTCAAGTCAATTGATTGCTCAAGGGTATAATGAAATTATGTCTAACAGTTTAACTACGGCTAATTATATAGCATTAAGTGATCAGTTAAACGAAGAACATAATGTAACTATGCTAAACCCATTAAGTAGTGATTTATTGGTAATGCGTCAATCACTATTATTCTCAGGATTAGAATCAATTGCCTACAACATAAATAGAAAGCGTACCGATCTAAAATTCTTTGAATTTGGTAAATCTTACCATAAATACGATAGTTACCAAGAGCAAAAACACCTAGGCCTATATGTTACCGGAAACAGGTATGAAGAAAACTGGAATACAGAAGTAAAACCAACTGAATTCTTCTACTTAAAAGGCACTATTGAAACTATATTAAGTAGACTAGGTATTACTAAGGTAAAGTCAACTCCTGCAAAGAATGATATTTTCTCTGAAGGACTTGCTTTTGTATTTGCTAAAAACACAAAACTTGTTGAGTTTGGTAAAGTTAAAAGACAGGTTTTAAAAGCATTTGATATTAAACAAGAGGTATTATACGCAGATTTTAACTGGGATGCCATTTTAGAGGTTGCGGCCTACCAAAAAATAAAGTTTACAGATATACCTAAATATCCAGCAGTTAGAAGAGATCTTGCGTTGCTATTAGACGATAATGTAAGTTTTGACGATATTTATAAAGTAGCTACCCAAAGTGAAAAGGCTCTTTTAAAAGAAGTTAGCTTATTTGATGTATATGAAGGTGACAAATTACCTAAAGGCAAAAAAAGTTACGCTATCAGCTTTATTTTACAAAATGAAAAGCAAACATTAACAGACAAGCAAATTGATAAGGTAATGAGTAAATTACAAACTAATTTTGAAAAGCAATTTGCAGCTACTTTACGTTAATTAACAAAAACAACATAAATATAAAAGCCTTTGTAATTATAATTACAAAGGCTTTTTAATTTCAGGTTATCTCCTTCATTAATTATCATGTTAACTACCTGAAATTTTTAAACATGGGAAACAACAATTAGTTAACTTCATTATTTAGTTCTTAGTATCAATTTTAACGTTATTAAGTGATTTTATATATCCCTTAACATTTTTACGCTTTTTCTGCTCTTGATATCTCCTACCTAAATAGTCGTATTTATCATATCAACGAAATAAAGGATATATGTATTAGTTACCGTTTACGTTTTTTAACCACTTCTTTATTTAAAGGTATCTTTCCATCAGAAGCTCTAGACTCTATTACTAATTTAGAAAGTATTCATAACATTCAACTACAAAACTTGTTTTTGATGGCTCCACGAAAATATTTTAAACTTGAAAACGTCGATGACCTGTTACTTTTTGCCCCTATAGGAAATGGCTATTACTACTTAATACACAAATAGGGAAATGACCTTAATCCGTTTAGAAAGCTGTTAATATTACCTTTTAAAAATTTCTTAAACCTTATAATATTCCTAGTTTTTATAAGTTTTTTAATAACTAAAACGCTACCTTTATATATGTTTACTAACAATCCTGAACCTTCCCACTTCTGGATTATTTTACTTTTTATGGTTAAAGGAGTAATTGGACTATCCTTATATTTTGGGTTTGTAAAAGGCAAAAATGTTAGTAGTTTAAGTTGGAATAGTAACTATTATAATGCGTAGAAATTATGAAAGATTTTGAAAAAATTTTTGAGGGGTCAAGTATTGCAGCTCAACAAATCGTAAGTATTCTTGAAGAAAATAATATAGAACCTATAATTAAAGACGAAACAGAATCTGGAAGGCTAGCAGGTTTTGCGCCTAAGATTATTAATAATGTACAAGTATTTGTACATAAAAATGAACTAGATAAAGGAAAAGCAATTGTTACCTCTTTTGAACAAGAAAATGTTTAAAATACATGAACCTTTGTATTCAATAATATTAAGCGTTCCAAAGCTATACAACACATTATCTACCGTGCTCAAAACTAATTGAGCATTCATAAAGAAAATGTTTTAAAGGTTTTACAACAATAACCGTTAAAGCTATAGCTATTATTAAAGAACAACTACACGAAGACTGAATAAACACTTCAGTAAAAGAAGAGAATATGTTAGTAGATATGTAATGAAGAACAGGAATAAAATCCCTTAAAAATCAAATATCTATGCAAATACTAAAAATTTAGCAACAGTACAAAAAGTAGTTGAAGAGCATACGTAGATATCATGAAATAAAAAAGACTCTCATTTGAGAGTCTTTTTTATTATAGTATCATTAGCTATACATTTTCTCTCGTTGTTCTCTAATATTCTTATCACTCATATAATCATCAAATGATAAATATCTGTCAATAACTCCATTTGGAGTTAGTTCAATAATACGGGTAGCCACGGTTTGAGCAAACTCGTGGTCATGGGTTGTAAACAATACAGTACCCTTAAAATTCTTTAAAGAGTTATTAAAAGCAGTAATACTCTCAAGATCTAAGTGGTTAGTAGGCTCATCTAACATAACTACATTAGCTCTTAACATCATCATTCTACTTAACATACATCTTACCTTTTCACCCCCAGACAATACATTACATTTTTTTAGTGCCTCTTCTCCACTAAATAACATTTTCCCTAAAAAACCACGTACAAATACTTCTTCGCGCTCTTCTTCTGTTTTAGCCCATTGTCTTAACCAATCTACTAAATTAAGGTCGTTATCAAAATATTCTGAGTTATCTACTGGTAAGTACGATTGGTTTGTAGTAACTCCCCAATTAAATTCACCAGAATCAGCCGCCATCTTACCATTAATAATTTCGTAAAATGCTATTGTTGCTCTAGAATCTCTCGAAATTATAGCTACTTTATCACCTTTAGCAAGATTAATATCTACGCCTTTAAATAAAGCTTCTCTTTCTAAAGAAGCTGATAAATTTTCAACATTTAAAATTTGATCTCCTGCTTCGCGCTCACGTTCAAAAATAATAGCCGGATATCTTCTACTAGAAGGCTTAATATCATCAACTTTTAATTTATCTAACATTTTCTTACGTGAAGTAGCTTGCTTAGATTTTGCCACGTTCGCACTAAAACGTTGAATAAACTCTTGTAACTCTTTTGCCTTTTCTTCTGACTTCTTATTCTGTTGTGCTCTTTGGCGAGCAGCTAACTGACTACTCTCATACCAGAATGTATAGTTACCAGAGTAATGATTAATTTTTCCAAAATCAATATCAGATATATGTGTACAAACTGCATCTAAAAAGTGACGGTCGTGAGATACTACAATTACTGTATTATCATAGTTTGCTAAAAAGTGCTCCAACCAGTTGATTGTTTCAAAATCCAGATCATTGGTAGGCTCATCCATGATTAACACATCAGGGTTTCCAAAAAGTGCCTGTGCCAATAACACACGTACTTTTAATTTACCATCCAAATCAGCCATTTGAGTATAGTGAAAATCTTCAGGAATCCCCAAGTTAGATAACAATGCTGCAGCATCACTATCAGCATTCCACCCGTTCATTTCTTCAAAAATAATTTGCAATTCTCCTACTCTATCAGAATCAGCATCGTTAAAATCAGGTTTTGCATATAAATCATCCATTTCCTTTTTAATAGAAAACAAATCTTTATTACCTCTAATCACAGTTTCTAATACAGTATATTCATCATAAGCATAGTGATCCTGTTCTAAAACAGACATACGCTTACCTGGCTCCAAATGCACATGCCCGCTAGTTGGATCCATCTTTTTAGAAAGTATTTTTAAAAAGGTAGATTTTCCGGCACCATTGGCACCAATAATTCCATAACAATTCCCTTGAGTAAAAGTAACATTTACTTCATCAAAAAGCACTCTTTTACCAAATTGTACAGACAAATTTGAAACTGATAACATATACTATATGATTATATTTTTATATTGAGCAGCAAAATTAAAAAATATAATTACAAAGCCTATTATTACAGTAGAATATACTTATTTATAAAGTAATTTAACTACGCATTAACATGTTAGGAGGACTGTCTTTCTTAATTTTGTAATTGTTTATTTAAAAATTACGTTTTGCAAAAAAGCCAAGTAAATTTATGAAGAAGATTATTTATATAATTTTCATAATTACAATAGTGAGCTGTGGAGATGATAATGATGCGGTAACTTATTTTGGGGGGCAGATTGTAAATCCGAAAAGTGATATTGTTGTACTTTATAAAAATGACATAGCTGTAGATACGGTTTTCTTAGATGATCATAATAAATTTATGTTTGAATTTGAAGACTTAAAAAGTGGTCTGTATAAATTTGAAAGCGAACCAGAATATCAACATTTTATTCTAGAAAAAGGAGATAGCTTATTATTGCGATTAAATACTATGGACTTTGATGAATCCTTAGTATTTTCAGGTAAAGGAGCTAAAAAAAACAATTTTTTTATTGATCAATTCCTTAAAGAAGAAGATGATGAAAAATTAATTAAAGGCGATTTTTTAAAGTATCCTGCTCATATTTTTAAAGAAAAGATAGACTCACTGCACAATCAAAGAGTAGCAAATTTAAACGAATTTGAGAAGCACAATCATATCTCTGAATATTCAAAAAAATTACTTCACTCCAATATCGATTTTAATTTATACCGATACATGGAAATATACCCTTTATTATACAATAATATGTATGATAAAAAATTAAATCTATCTGATTTAGATAATAACTTTTATAGCTATAGAAAAGAAATAAATGTTAACCAGGAAGATTTAAACGATTTTACACCACTAACTAGATACTTAAGATTTTATTCTGCAGGGGAAGCCTATAAAAATGTTGTAAAAGATCACCCTGAATTTTCACATGACAGCATTGTTTCAACAATTGAATATCAAATAGAAAAATTAAAGGTCTTAGGAAATGAGATACAAGAAATAAACACTCATGATAACACCATGAGAAATGCTGCTTATATATATTTCTTTAATGATAAAAGAGATTTATCTAAAGATGATGTATACATAAATTCATTTATAACCTACAATAAAGAGAATAAATATTTACCCGAAGTTAAAGATTTATACAAAAACATTCAAGGTTTAAAATCTGGTAAAAAGTTAGATAGTATCACTTTTGTTTGTGAACAAGGTAACCATCTTACTATTAAACAAATTAACAAAAAGCAATTAACCGTTTACTACTTTTGGGCTTTAAACCAAAAGAACCATTTTCACAATATTATTAAAAGAGTTCACCAATTAAATAAGAGGTTCCCGAAAGTAAAATTTGTGGGTATTAACAGAGATTTAGATCAAAAAACATGGGTAGCAACTTTAAAAAAATATCATTTAGATGCTACCTGCCAATATAGAATTACCGATTTTGAGTACACCCATCAAAAACTCATAATCAATAAAATGAATAAAGTTCTTGTTATTGATAGCAACGGAGTTATAATAGACGCCTTTGCAAATATTTACGACGGCAATTTCGAAAGCATTCTTTCCGCTGCAAAAAATAAAGAATACATTGCTCAGTCTTTAAAATAAAGGCAGATGATGTTACCTTATTCCCCTTAAACAGCATTAGCAATCTATATAGACATAAAAAAGCGCATTGATTATATCAATGCGCTTTCATCTATCCAAATATAAACTTCTTACATCTAAAAAGTTTATTCCTTAGTTTCCTTTTTTATAATCAGAAAGGAATTTTTCTAAACCTATATCAGTTAATGGGTGACTTAATAAGCCTGCAATTGAAGATAACGGTCCGGTCATAACATCAGCACCAATCTTAGCACAGTTAATAACGTGCATTGTGTGACGAATAGAAGCCGCTAAAATTTCTGTTTCATAACCGTAGTTATCATAAATTAATCTAATCTCTTCAATTAGGTTTAACCCGTCTGTAGAAATATCATCTAAACGACCCAAGAACGGAGATACATACGTAGCACCAGCTTTAGCAGCTAAAAGCGCTTGCCCTGAACTAAATACCAATGTAACGTTAGTTTTAACACCATTATCAGAGAAATATTTACAAGCTTTCACCCCGTCTTTAATCATAGGTAACTTTACTACAATTTGCGGGTGTAAAGCAGCTAACTCTTCTCCTTCTTTTACCATTCCTTCGAAATCGGTAGCAATAACCTCTGCAGATACATCACCATCTACAATATTGCAGATATCTACATAATGTTTTAAAATATTTTCTTTTCCTGTAATGCCTTCTTTAGCCATTAAAGACGGATTAGTAGTTACACCATCTAAAACCCCTAAGTCTTGAGCTTCTTTAATCTGATCTAAATTAGCTGTGTCAATAAAAAATTTCATATGTTTTATTTTTTGTTCTATTTATTCTTAAATCCTTAATTAAAAAACACTAGAATTATTTATAATACATAAATTTAATAAGTGTGTAATATACATTTACAAATTTATAACTTATAATGATTCATCAGCATTTTTTCGTATAAATTATCTGGTAAAATTCGTTTTAGTACAATCGAAAACTTTTGTAATGGAGCTCCAACTTTATAATGAACCTTAGGTTCATTAGTATTTATCACCTTTATTATAGCTTTAGCCATCTCATTAGGGTCACTCCCATCATCAACATGAGAATCCATTGTTTGTAAAGAAAAACCATATGTTTTTTCGTAGGCAGACCCCTTTTTTAGTGGCGCATGGTATCTACCAGCTGCTATATTGGTAGCAAAATCACCAGGTGCTACATTGGTAATATGTATGTTAAAAGGCTTAACTTCCATACGCAACGCCTCTGTAATTAACTCTAATGCTCCTTTTGAAGCTGAATAAACGCTCCTAAAAGGTAAGCCCATATACCCCGCTATGCTCGTAACATTTATGATAAGTCCAGATTTCTGCTGACGCATTGCTGGTAAAACAACTTTCATAACCTCTATAGGACCAAAAAGATTAGTCTCAAAATTATTCTGAATTTCTTCGGCAGGTATCTCTTCAAGAGGTCCGGTGATACCAACACCGGCGTTGTTTATTAGTACATCTATACGACCTTCTTTATTAAGCACCTCGCTTATAGCAGTAGAAATACTTTCTTTATTTCTTACATCAAGTGCCACAAGTTCAAATGGAGAATTTGTTATTCTATCCGGATTTCTGCTGGTACCATATACTGTATACCCATTATTTGTTAGATAACTCCCAACAGCCTTTCCAATTCCGGAAGAAGCACCGGTAATAAACACTACCTTTTTTGACATATAAAGTTCAAATTTTTCTTGCTACAAAGTAACAAAAATAAAGGGAAAATGTAATGTGAAAATTGGAATAGAATGAAAAGAAAAAAGGCAAGCTACCTACATCGCACCGCTACAACCACATACCCTTGCTGCGTTCCCACCCTGGGGGATTCTGCAGGAGCTGGTCGTGTAGGACTTGCCGGGTGCAAATATACAATCTTTTTATTTTTTAGCAACCGTTTTCGGGTCTAAATTAAATTATCTAAATTGGCAAAAACATTAGTAAATATCATGAAATCTCTTAAATTTCTGTCTGCCATATTCTTAGCCGCTACAATTGTTTCTTGCGGAGGTAAAAAAAATGAAGAAAAAAATCATTTTTCTTTAAAAATAGATGCTAAAACCAACAGGTTTCAACGAAATGAAACTGTAAAAGTAGCTATTAAAAACCCTGAAAATATTCAAATAGCAAGCACAAAGTATTATATTGGAAACAAACCTGTCAATGTTGAATCGGGTAGTATAGCATTAAAAGATATTCCTTATGGCTATCAAACTATTAAAGCAGTTGTATCATACGAAGACAATTCAGAGACGGTAACTTCAAAAATTGAAGTGTTATCTGAAACAAAACCTAAAATATATTCGTATACTATTCTAAATGAATATCCGCACGATATTGAAGCTTATACCCAAGGATTAGAATTTTACAATGATACGCTATACGAAAGTACAGGGTTGAGAGGTAAATCGTCTTTACGTAAGGTAGATTATAAAACCGGAGAAGTCTTAAAGAAAATAGACTTAAACCCAAAATATTTTGGAGAAGGTATTACCATTTTAAACAACAAAATTTATCAACTTACTTGGCAAAGCATGGTAGGCTTTGTATATGATGTACATACTTTTGAAAAAGAAAAGACCTTTAGCTTTGTTGATAGTAAAGAAGGTTGGGGACTATGTAACGACGGCAACAATATCTACAAAAGCGACGGAAGTGAAAAACTTTGGACTTTAGATAAAGACAACTTAAGCGAAACTGGTTATGTGCAATTGGTATCGCACTTAGCGGTTCAGAATAAAGCAAACGAGTTAGAGTATTTAGACGGTTTAATATATGCCAACACCTACCTAAAAGACGGTATTATGATGGTTGATGCCAAAACTGGAGTTATTAAGGGTGTAGTTGATTGCAGAGGATTAAAAGAAAAGGTTACACAACACAAACAGTTAGATGTGTTAAACGGTATTGCGTACAACCCTAAAACAAACACTTTCTTTATTACCGGTAAAAACTGGGATAAGCTTTTTGAAGTAACTTTCGAAGAAAAATAAAATGAATGTTTTTGAGCATACAAAAATCGTCTCGAAAGAAGATACAGACAATTTAAACCATGCAAACAATGTACGTTATGTACAATGGATACAAGAAATGGCTCAGGGGCACTGGGAAGCAGTAGCCCCTAAAAGCTTTTCAGAAAGCTACATTTGGGTAGTTGCTGCGCACCACATCTATTATAAAGGTGAGAGTTTTGAAGGCGACGAATTGGTATTGAGAACGTTCATAGAAAAAAATCAGGGAGTACTATCACACCGAAAAGTAGAAATCTACAAACAAGACAAACTTATACTTACCGCTACTACCGAATGGTGCTTAATCAATAGTAAAACAAAGCGCCCAACTCGAATTCCTGAGGAAATAGACAAGCTCTTTTTATAAGAACATAAAAAGAATTATTCTGAAAACACATAGCAATACACCATAATTGCTATTTTTACGTTTTATATTTTCAGAACCTATTTTTATGAAACGTTATCTCCTATTTTTATTCATTGCTTCTTTATCTATCAGTTTTTTTTCGTGTAGAGAAGATTTTGAGTTTTCACCAAGTACAGGTTCTTTAGAGTTTTCTAAAGATACCGTGTATTTAGATACCGTTTTTACCAATATAGGTTCTAGCACCTACAACTTAAAGGTATACAATCATAGTAATACAGATATTTCTATTCCGGTAATAAGACTAGCTAATGGCGGCTCCTCTAAGTTTAGATTAAATGTAGATGGTATGGCGGGTAAAGAATTTTACAATGTAGAGTTACTAGCTAAAGATAGTATGTATGTATTTATAGAAACTACTGTAGATATTACAGATTTTACAACTACCGAACTACAATATTTATATACCGATGCGATTGAGTTTGATACTGATCAAAACCTGCAAAAGATAGAATTGGTTACTTTGGTTCAAGATGCCGTTTTTCTATATCCGGAACGCGATGATGAAGGTACTACCGAAACTCTTATCCTTGGCGAAGGAGAAGATGCTACAGAAATCTCTGGTTTCTTTTTAGATGATGACGAGCTGAATCTTACCAATGAAAAACCGTATGTTATTTACGGCTACGCTGCCGTTAGTAGTGGTAAAACGCTTACTATAGATGCAGGAGCCCGTATTTATTTTCATGCGGATTCAGGAATTATTGTAGCCAGCAACGGAAGCCTACATGTAAACGGAGAGCTTAGCACCGATGACGAATTGCTTGAAAATGAAGTGATTTTTGAAGGGGACAGATTAGAACCTGATTTTGCAGATGTACCCGGACAATGGGGAACTATTTGGTTAACACAGGGAAGTACTGAAAATATTGTAAACTATGCCACTATAAAAAATGCTATGGTGGGTATTATAATGGATAGTAATGATGGTACAGCTAACCCTACCCTTACTATTAACAACACTAAAATTTCAAACTCTTCTAACTACGGTTTATGGGCACAAACAGCTAATGTTGTCAGTGAAAATAGCGTGTACGGAAATGCAGGGTTATCTTCTATCTACTGCAGCCTTGGTGGTAAATACAATTTTAAACATTGTACGTTTGCCAACTATTGGGGAAACGGATACCGCAGCTACCCTACCGTTTTATTAGATAATTATTTAGAGACCAATGATGGTATCATCGCTGCCAATATGGAAGAAGCGAACTTCTACAACTGTATTATTTATGGTAATAATAGTTTAGAGTTTATAGTAAACTTTATTGATGACGTAACCTATAACTATTACTTAAGTAACACCTTGCTTAAATTTAATCCTACCGGAAGTGTTGACGAAGATTTATACGATTTTACCAATGCTTCTCTTTATAACAATGTGGTACGCAATCAAGATCCTGATTTTGAAGATTCCTCTAACAGTAAATACGCGATTGGAGAAGATTCTGCTGCCAACGGATTAGCAAGTCCAACAGAAGGTGCTGTAGCTACAGATATTAATGGTACAACTAGATCTACCACCACTCCAGATGCAGGTGCTTATGAATCTCAGGTGTTCGAAGAAGATTAGTACAAAAAACATAACAATTACCAAGATATTAAAGCCCTTTTGTAAAAGCTGACACCTCTAAAGCGGAAGATTCTGAACATACCCTAGCCGAAGCTATCAAAGCTTTTGGAAAGTTAGACATTGCTGTAAACAATGGCGGTATTGGAAGGACTCAAGCCCTTATTAGTAAATATCCTATTGACAGACTTACCGCCTTACACCCTATCGGACGTTTAGGAGAACCCGAAGAAGTAGCCGAGCTATTTTTATGGTTAGCCAGTGATAAAGCTTCCTTTGTAACAGGTGCTTATTACCCAGTAGATGGTGGTTATTTGGCTAAATAATGAGTTAACTAGATATAAAAACATTCGTGCTTTTTGGTTTTAATCCAACGTACATTTATTAATCAATACTTATTCTTAACTTATTATTTTGTATTTCCCATTGACACGATGCCCAAATAAATTTCACGTTTTCTTCTGTTTCTATAAAACAAATAAGAAAGATTCTTTTTACTTCTCTAAAAATCTCATTATTAAGAATGTGAACAAGCCACTCCAAAGATTCTTTATTTGTAGTTTTCTCAAATTTTATTTCGACAACTGCCTTAATTCCCCGCACATACTCTTTTGAAGTAATTTTGAAAGAAATAGGGTAACTGCCTGTCACCTCTGATGGAATTTGTTTGAGGTAATTGTATTGTTCATTCTTTAAGTCATTGATTTTAATAGCTTCGAATTCATAAGAGTTAATTTTTTGTTGCATTTGTAGAAATTGAATTTGTCTACCTTTTAAACGATCCATCATTTCACTCTTTTGAAATTCAGGCATATTTAGTCCGAAATATATTGATTTTAAGCAAGTAGGATCATATGGAAATTCACCACAATACCCAGTAACTATTCTATGTTCTTGCTCGTAATTCCATCTTACAGATTTATATCCAGCGATTTTTTTAACAATACTTTTGGTATCCATTTTATACATATCCTTAAGATGATATTCCGGAGGTTTTTTACTATAAACTACAGGAAAAGAATAAGCTTCGAATCTATCATAACTATTAATTAGTTTTTCTAAGTCATATTCAATGCAAAAACCTCTATGACTATTCGCATAATGAGCCCAAAGAAGTTCATCTTTAAATGTTTTGGAAAGCGAATAAATTCCAATTGCCTTTTTTCGAACATCGAAAAGATTTTTAAAGGCTTTTTCAAAATTATGAAACGTTTCTGATTTATCAGCTTTAAAAAACTCAGAAAAAACCTTAGTTTGAATATTGAATGGTTCTGTATTAATTAGCGTTTCGCATGGATCATTTAAATTATTGAACTTAGTTGCCCAAAAAAAATTTCTCTCTAAAGATTTTAAATCTCTTTCAAAGACTTCTTCATTCCCTCCTCTGTATTTATAAACTAACATCAATAATGAAAATTAATATTTTTAATCCAGTTTTCTTTACTTAAAGAATTAATAAACTTTAATCTATAAAAAAGATATGCAAGGTTACCTATTATAACATCTTTTAAACGTATTGTTTTTTCATCTGAAATATCTATTAGTTTTATTGAATAAAATTTAATAGAATCTTTCCAATATTCGTTGTCCAAAAGTTCTTTCTCTGACGAGTAATCCAATTCATAAATCCTTTTATACCTTATTCCTGAATAAAGTGATCTATAAGATATTAAAGCAAAAAAGGAATCATTCTTCCCTTTAGAATGGAATTCTTTTTTAAATGTAAATGGCGGTAGCTTATACTGAAGACAATCACCTTTAATCAATGTTTTTGCTTTTTTTATTCTTGAATCATATTCTATATTATTATTTTCCTTAGAATGAAAAAAAACTACAATCACATTAGAGGCTGGTAATTTGCCATTTTGCTCAATATCGAACCAATGTTCATCTTTACAATTATTAAAGCTCGATGTTTTATTATCAAAACAACAGCAAGGAGAATTATCAATTAAACTTGTTTTATCCCTTGATCCTGATAAAAATTTTAAAAACTTAAATTCTGGCTGATTAATATATTCATTTGCTAATAAATCATTTTTTCTTTGTATCTGTAGCTGAAAAACTCCATAATGTAGTGTTAACACCGTAAGCACTCCAGTATATAAGGCAATTTTAGAACTTCCACCTAATATTAAAATCCATTCTATTTGAATTAAAAAAGTTTCAAAATAACGAGTCAATATCATAGCTAATCCAATTGCTATTACTGCGTAAAATATTAATGGAATTTTCTTTAAAAATATCATAGGTAATGAATTTAATTTTCACTCTTTTACTTACTAAAACTAGTATTTAAAAATTTCTTGCAAGTACATATATATTCACTATAGTCAAATGAAATATTAGATGATAACTCTCTAAACAAATCACTCTATAGCATAAATATACAATATCAAAATTTCGAAAACAATAACTTTATAAGTCCAATAATAAAAAAGTCCGGCTCTTTTGAACCGGACTTTTCATTTATATAAAATACTTCTATTTCTTAGAAAGTAAACAAAGGCTTTTCGCTCATTAAAGCATTTACTTTAATAGCTACTGCTTCTAACACCTCTTCATTATCAGCATTGGTAATAGCCTCATCAATATACGCTACAATAGTAGCCATTTCATCTGCTTTTAAACCTCTACTAGTTACAGCAGCTGTACCAACACGAATACCGCTAGTTACAAACGGACTCTTATCATCAAACGGCACCATGTTTTTGTTAACGGTGATGTCTGCTTTTCCTAATGCTTCTTCAGCAGCTTTACCCGTAATATCCTTGTTTCTAAGATCAATTAACATCATGTGGTTATCAGTTCCACCAGAAATAATGTTATATCCTTTAGTCACTAATGCTTGTGCCATAGCAGCTGCATTTTTCTTCACTTGTAAGATATAGGTTAAAAACTCATCGGTTAACGCCTCACCAAAAGCAATGGCCTTAGCAGCAATAATATGCTCTAATGGACCACCTTGGTTACCAGGGAAAACCGCACTATCAAATAAAGAAGACATCATACGTACAATACCTTTAGGCGTTTTTAATCCGAAAGGGTTTTCAAAATCTTCTCCCATTAAAATCAAACCTCCACGTGGTCCACGCAATGTTTTATGTGTAGTAGTAGTTACTACATGACAATGAGGAATCGGATCGTTTAAAACACCTTTAGCTATTAATCCCGCAGGGTGCGAAATATCTGCCATTAAAATAGCACCAACGCTATCTGCAATAGCTCTGAAACGTTTAAAATCGATATCTCTTGAATACGCAGAAGCTCCGGCAATAATTAATTGTGGTTTCTCAGCTTTTGCAATTTCTTCAATTTTATCGTAGTTCAACATTCCTGTTTCCTGCTCTACTCCGTAGAATACAGGGTTGTATAATTTACCTGAAAAGTTTACAGGTGAACCATGCGTAAGGTGTCCTCCATGCGATAGGTCGAATCCTAAAATCTTATCACCCGGCTTTAAACAGGCAGCAAATACAGCCGTATTAGCCTGAGATCCACTGTGTGGTTGTACGTTAGCATAAGCAGCACCAAAAAGTGCCTTAGCACGTTCTATAGCAATCGTTTCTATTTCATCTACTACCTCACATCCACCATAATAGCGCTTTCCTGGATAACCCTCAGCGTATTTGTTAGTAAGTATAGAACCCGCAGCCTCCATTACTTGTTCGCTCACAAAATTTTCAGAAGCTATTAATTCCAAACCATTAACTTGTCTGTCTTTTTCAGCCTCAATAAGTTCAAAAATCTCTTCGTCCCGTTGCATTATATTTGATTTCGTTAAATAAAAAGCAAAAATACTAAATCCTGCTCGCTAATTGTAATATTCTTATATATTTGAATAATATTTATTAAAAAAGTAATTAACAATTAGATAAAATGCCAAGTAAAGTTAACGACCCAAATAAAACTTCATGGATAACCGTGCCGGAAGGTTCTGACTTTCCAATACAGAATATTCCGTTTGGAGTGTTTTTAACTAGAGACGATGTAATTACCATAGGAACCCGTATAGGAGATACCGCTATAGACCTTGGTGCACTGCATCAATTAGGGTATTTTAAAGATATTCCATTAACTGATGATATTTTTTTACAAGATACCCTGAACGATTTTATATCGGACGGAAAACAAACTTGGAGAGCAGTTAGAGGTCGTATTAGTTCGATTTTTGATGTTGAAAATCCAGAGTTAAGAGACAATGAAGCTCACAAAGAAGTAATTTTATTTACTCTTGATGAGATTGAAATGCAAATGCCTGTATTGATTGGAGATTATACAGATTTCTACTCGAGCAAGCAGCACGCAAAAAATATTGAAGAATTATTAAACGAAGGAGAATCTGACCTACTACCTAACTGGCTACACATACCAATAGGATACCACGGAAGAAGTTCCTCTATTGTAACTTCAGACATTCCGATTAGAAGACCGCACGGACAAATGTTTCCTGCAAATTCTGCCAATCCGGTTTTTGGCACTTCTCAAAAAGTGGACTTTGAAATGGAAGTTGCTTTTATTACAACCGATGCCAACGTCTTAGGAGATCCGGTACCGGTAAAAGAAGCCGAAGATTATATTTTTGGCATGGTATTGCTAAATGATTGGAGTGCACGTGATATTCAAAAATGGGAACAAGAACCTTTAGGTGCGTTTTTAGCTAAAAACTTTGCATGCTCTATTTCTCCATGGATTGTCATTATAGATGCTTTGGAACCCTTTAGAACTGAAGGCCCGGTACAAGAACCTACACCATTTGAGTATTTACAATCGGAAGGTCATAAGAATTTTGATATTCACCTGGAAGCATCCTTAATAACTCCTGACGGAAGTAGCACCGTACTTTCTAAATCGAATGCCAAATACATGTATTGGAATATGGCGCAACAATTGGCGCACCATACCATAAATGGTTGTAAAGTAAACAGTGGTGATATGATGGCTAGTGGAGCCTTATCGGGTGACACACCAGACTCGTACAGCTCACTGCTTGAACTTACCAAATGCGGTAAAGAGCCTGTAACTTTAGAAGATGGTGGCAGTCGTTTATTTGTGAACGATAACGATACCATTAGCATAAAGGGGTATTGTAAAAACGATAAAGTACGTATTGGTTTCGGAGAAGTTTCTAATAAGTTACTTCCTGCTATTACGATTAAATAATATTATTTAAAACATTAAAAATCAAAGCCTTGAATTCTTCAAGGCTTTTTTATTTTCTTTTTGGCATAGTACTTGAATATCCATAAGTATACAAATCATAAAGTATAGCTTATGAAAAAAATTACTTTCATCTTAGTTATTGTGTTGCTAACAGCGTGTAGCGGCGTAAAACAAACCGAACAAGCTTTGTATTCCGGTAATTATGATACTGCTATAACAAAAGCAGTAAATAAATTGCAAAACAATATCAACCGTAAAAATAGTGATGAGTATGTGGTATTGTTAGAAGATGCGTATGCAAAGGCGAATGAAAAAGACTTGGAAAAAATTGCTTCTTTACAACAAGCGGATAACGCCGCGTATTTAGAAGAAATCTATACTTTGTATATAGCTTTAGCTAATAGACAAAACTATATTAAGCCATTATTCCCCCTTTCGGTGGCTTCTGAAAGCAGAATAGCCACATTTCATATAAGTGATTACACAACAGATATAGCGACTGCTAAAACAGCTTTATCAGAGTATTTATATCAAACAGCTGTAGCTACTTTAGCTCAGGAACAACCAAAATATGTGTATAGAAATGTATATGAAGATTTGCAGTACTTAAATTCATTAAATCCTAGTTATAAAGATACCGAAACATTATTACAAGAAGCTTTAGACAAAGGAACCGAACATATTGCAGTAACGATTGCAAACGCTACTAATGTGATGATTCCGTATCAATTAGAACAGGAGTTACTCGACTTTAACAGCTATGGTTTAAGCTCTAACTGGACAGTGTTTGATAGCCATCCACAGAACGATATAACTTATGACTACCAAATCACAATGAATTTTGAAACCATAGAAGTGGGTCCAGAGTATGTTAAAGAAAAAGAATATATAACAGAAAAACAAGTAGTAGACGGTAAAACCTATGTGTATGATGAAGACGGAAATAAAGTAAAAGATAGTGAAGGCAATTACATTATGACAGATAGATATAAAACGGTGGTATGTACTTTTTATCAGTTTACTCAAAACAAAACGGCCAAAGTAACCGCCTCTGTAGCTTTATACGATGTAAAAGCCAACGAAGTTTTAGACAGCTATCCATTAAGTAGTCAGTTTGTATTTAAAAACAGCTACGGAACACATAAAGGCGACAGAAGAGCATTAGGAACTAGTCAGTTGGATTTATTAGAAGTAGCTGCACTAGACTTCCCTACCGATGAACAAATGGTATACGATGCCGCCGAAAACTTAAAAGATAAAATGAAACGTATTTTAAAGGAGTATACTTTGTAAATAAAAATGTAATTAGGCAAAAATGGGGCTTCTTATTAAATAAAGAAGCCTCATTTTATTTTTTAAAATTGCGAATCTTCGTTTTGTGTAAACACAAAATAAACACTGAAATATAGTTCTATTATATTAAAACTGACTCAAATCTATATCATTAATAGAACCATGAGAAGTAGCCTTTATAGCTTCCCCATTTTTAATAATAATTAATTGCGGACTCTCATGCACAACACCAAAGCGATCTGCAATTTCATTAGAGATAGGTCGGTAAGTAATCAGATCTAAATAATATAGCTTTACTCCTGAATTGCTATTTTCATGATTCTCAAAACCACGTTTTACCATAGCACTAATACCACAACGTACACTGTGTTTAAAAATAGCTACTACCTGTTCCTTGCTCTCATCTACTATCGTATCTAATTGCTCTATACTTTCTAAAGGAACCCACGGAAATGTGGTGGTTTCTTCATTGGAGTTTTTTCCAAAAATGCTGTTAAATATGCCCATACTATTTGATTGTTACGTAACTTTATAAAAGATATCGAAAGACAAATTGTCTTACCAAATCACTATAAACACTGACTTTATGTCGGTTTTTACATTTGGAACAACAATTGCTGTTCTCATAGCAAAATTAGAAATAAATAAGGAAAATATAAAAAGCTATGAATTTCAATAATTTCACTATTAAATCGCAAGAGGCCATACAGCAGGCACAACAAATTGCCCACGGGTATGGACATCAACAAATTGAAAATGAGCACATATTTAAAGCCATTGCAGAAGTTGATGAAAATGTACTTCCGTTCTTGTTAAAAAAACTGAATGTAAATGTTCAGCTACTAACACAAATTTTGGAAAGTACCCTACAGAGTTTCGCTAAAGTGTCTGGATCTGATGTAATGCTTTCTCGTGAGGCAGGCACTGCTTTAAACGAGGCGGTAAGCGTTGCTAAAAAAATGGGAGACGAATATGTTTCGATTGAACATATTTTAATCGCCATTTTTAAATCAAAAAGTAAAATAGCACACATTCTAAAAGATCAGGGCGTTACAGAAAAAGATCTTACAGAAGCTATTAAACAATTACGTAACGGAGATAAAGTAACCTCACAAAGTGCAGAGGAAACCTATAACTCCTTAAACAAATACGCTAAGAACCTAAACGAGCTGGCAGAATCTGGTAAGTTAGACCCTGTTATTGGTAGAGACGAAGAGATTCGTAGGATATTACAAATCTTATCGCGTAGAACCAAAAACAACCCTATGTTGATTGGGGAACCCGGTGTTGGTAAAACAGCCATTGCAGAAGGCTTAGCCCACCGTATTGTACAAGGAGATATACCTGAAAACTTAAAGAATAAGATTATCTATTCGTTAGACATGGGAGCGTTAATTGCCGGAGCCAAATACAAAGGTGAGTTTGAGGAACGTTTGAAAGCAGTGGTTAAAGAAGTAACCTCAGCCGAAGGAGATATTGTTCTATTTATTGACGAAATTCACACCCTTGTAGGTGCCGGTGGCGGACAAGGAGCTATGGATGCCGCCAATATTTTAAAACCTGCATTGGCTCGTGGTGAGCTAAGAGCTATTGGCGCAACTACGTTAGATGAGTATCAAAAATACTTTGAGAAAGACAAGGCACTGGAACGTCGTTTCCAAAAAGTAACCGTTGATGAACCAGATACCGAAAGTGCCATTTCTATCTTAAGAGGTATTAAAGAAAAATACGAAACACACCACAAGGTGCGTATTAAAGACGAAGCTATTATAGCAGCAGTAGAATTATCGCAACGATATATTACCAATCGTTTTTTACCGGATAAGGCTATTGACTTAATGGATGAAGCTGCTTCTAAATTACGTATGGAAATCAACTCGAAACCGGAAGAGTTAGATGTGTTGGATAGAAAGATTATGCAATTGGAAATTGAGATTGAAGCCATCAAACGTGAGAACGATGAGTTGAAGTTGAAGTCGTTAAATGCCGACCTTGCGAATCTGAAAGAAGACCGTAATACTATCTATGCAAAATGGCAATCTGAAAAGGATGTGGTAGACCGTGTACAATCAGCTAAAGAAGCTATTGAAAACTATAAACTAGAAGCCGAAAAAGCCGAAAGGGATGGTGACTATGGTAAGGTAGCAGAGTTGCGCTACGGGAAAATAAAAGAGGCTCAAGAAGAGCTAAATACGCTTCAACAAGAACTTGAAGAAAACAATGATAACTCACTGATTAAAGAAGAGGTAACAAACGACGACATAGCAGAGGTAGTGGCCAAATGGACTGGTATCCCTATTACGAAAATGTTACAAAGCGAACGCGAAAAATTATTGCGCCTTGAGGATGAATTACACAAACGCGTGGTTGGACAAGAAGAAGCTATTCAGGCGGTATCTGACGCGATAAGGAGAAGTCGTGCCGGACTGCAAGACGCCAACCGTCCTATAGGTTCGTTTCTGTTTTTAGGGACTACCGGAGTAGGTAAAACAGAGCTAGCAAAAGCCTTGGCTGAGTACCTTTTTGATGATGATAGCGCGATGACACGTATTGATATGAGTGAGTACCAAGAGCACCATAGTGTAAGTAGATTGGTAGGTGCGCCTCCGGGATATGTTGGGTATGATGAAGGCGGACAATTAACCGAAGCAGTACGTAGAAAACCCTACTCTGTGGTGTTACTGGATGAAATTGAAAAAGCGCACCCCGATACATTTAACATCTTATTACAGGTGTTAGATGAAGGTAGATTAACGGATAATAAAGGTAGAATTGCCGACTTTAAAAACACCATTATTATTATGACCAGTAATATGGGTAGCCATATTATTCAAGAGAAATTTGAGGCTACCAAAGATGTAGAAGCGGCTATTGAAATGGCCAAAGTGGAAGTTTTAGGCTTACTAAAACAAACAGTACGACCAGAATTTCTAAATCGTATTGATGATATTGTAATGTTTACACCGCTTACTGCGACTAACATCTCTGAAATTGTAGGGTTACAATTAAAAGGTGTTGCCAAAATGTTGGCTAAACAACATATTACGCTAGATGCTACCAACGAAGCCATAGCTCATTTAGCCAAAGCAGGTTTTGACCCACAATTTGGAGCCCGACCTGTAAAAAGAGTGATACAAAGAGAGGTATTAAACGCACTTTCAAAAGATATTTTAAAAGGTACTATTACCACAGAAAGTATTATTCTGCTCGATGCCTTTGACGACGAATTGGTTTTTAGAAATCAGGAAGCATTGGTAGATTGAACACTTATTGGGAATTAATTGCTATGAAAACCCCGCCTCTTATGGGGCGGTTTTTTTTATCTTTAGGTACAGGAACGCTACTAGCGATAGCCTTAGTTCCAATGGCCGACAAACATAGATTTAATCTACACCAAATCAAATAGTTTAATTATTTCAAAAATTGAAATTTTTATCAGAGCAATAACCAGACAATTTATCTTTGGTAACTTTTCAAGTGATTCTAAAAAATATATTTTAGCGATAAGAGATTTCTCAAATCTATCTGATGATGATATTGGAAATACTAATTATAATCAACTTAATTAACTAAGTACTAATAAAACCTATTTAACCAACGTGCAAACAACATTCATTATATAGACTACACCCTCTAGGTACCTATATAATATTTTATAGTCGCGTACTATAATTCTTCGATACTCGGGAAATATTTCGTCTTCCTTGATATTGCTTTGCAAAAACTAATGCTTTAGAAGCCCTAATAACATCTTTTTTCACAATACTTATTGCCGATGGAGTTTCCTTATAGCGGTAATCTAAAATTGCGTTAAGAGATTCTCTCGCTTGACGTGTCCAAACTACTTGCGTAACTGTCTCAGACATTTAATCCTCATTTTCAAAATCATCCGCAGATATATAGTCCCCATTTTCTATTTGAGAAGCTGCCCTATCTAAAGCTGCTTTATACTCATATCGAGACATTGGCTTACCATCAGGATGATATGCTACAGTTTCATTTTTAAAATAACCTTCATATAAAGCGTCTACCATTTCTATAAAACGTATATCAACCGTTTTTATAGATTGTTCCCACTTTTCTCTTAATTCTAATCCATTCATAATACCGTTACTTTATCAATTCAACATTCGTGTTAATGTAAAAACACTAAAACATGAAAGTAATTTATCATTTTCAATAACAAAACTACCGCCTTATACAGGCGGTAGCTTTTAAGATATCATAAAAATTACGCTGCTAATTTTTATAAAGAGAAAGTTAACCTACACTGGTTATACTTTTTACTCTAGTGTAGTACCATCGGCAAAAATGATTTTTTCAGGTGTCCAAACTACGTTTAAATCTTTCATATCCTTATTCTTAAGGCGCTTATCTTCATCCCTAAATTGATTGTAATCGGTAGTATACGTTCCTTTATACGTCTCCCCTGCTTTTATTGGTTCGTCAATAGTTAGATTAATTGTTTTTATTTCAGCATCAAAAAGATCATTGATTGCTAAAGAACCTTTAAAAGCACGAATTTCTTTATCAGTTTTGTTCTCAAAAACCAGACTGTAGGTTAAATACTTATCGTAATCATACTCCTCGTACCCTTTATTGTACATAGCTACCGTTAATGCCGCTCCCAATTTTTGACGCTTTTCTTCTTCCTCTATTCTAGCTTTTTCTGCTAGTGCCTCTTGTTCTTGTTTATAATCCTTTGCTTCTTTAAGTATTTCTTTATACGTTTTTCCTTCCAAACTATCTCCTTTCAATTTCGCTTTAAGAATCCAACCCATAAGCATTTCACTCTCTGCATCATCCAAGTCTCCAGACTCTTTAATCGCTTTTGCATCTTCTATAAACGTATCGTCACTATAATTTTTACCCAGAGGACCTGAACATGAGTAAAAAGCAATACTAATCAGTACCAGTAATAAAATTTTTTTCATAATTGTTTTTTATTAGTTACAAAGCAAAAGTCGAAAAGTTCTTTTCTAAAACCATACGGCATCCCGTAACCTAGATAGATTTCCACAAGATTTAGAGAAAAATTTTTAAAAAGTCTACAACTACCTTTCTCTTGTACTTACCATATGCCTTTATTCTATTAATTGCCTTACAGAATATTTCCTTTATCTTTAGTCTTTAAAATTAGCAGCTATGAATCCGGAAGAAGATTATATAAACGTAAACCGAACTACCTGGAACCGTAAAACCGATTTCCATTTGGCTTCAGAGTTTTATGATGTAGCAGAATTTATTAAAGGCAAATGCTCTCTAAACGATATTGAACTAAACCTGTTAGGTGATCTTAAAGGTAAAACCATTTTACACTTGCAATGTCATTTTGGACAAGATACCATTTCGTTAAGTCGGCTTGGCGCTAAGGCTACCGGAGTAGACCTATCAGACAAAGCTATAGATGCTGCTAAAGAATTAGCAGATAAAACAAATACAGATACTCAGTTTATTTGTTGTAATATTTACGATTTACCAAAACACCTCAACCAGCAATTTGATATGGTATTTACTAGTTATGGAACTATTGGCTGGTTACCCGATTTAGATCAATGGGCTAAACTAATTTCTACCTACTTAAAACCGGGCGGGCAATTTGTATTTGCTGAGTTTCACCCCGTAGTATGGATGTTCGACTATGACTTTAAAGGTGTAGCCTACAACTATTTTAAGTCAGATACTATTATTGAAACCGAAAGCGGTACCTATGCCGATACCGAAGCAAACATTACCACACAAACCATTACATGGAACCACGCGATGAGTGAAGTCATTACCAGTCTTATCAATAACGGTTTGCAATTAAATATACTCGAAGAATTTGATTATTCTCCCTACAACTGTTTTAATCATACCGTAGAAGTATCCCCAGGAAAATTCCGTATCCAACACCTAGAAGACAAAATACCAATGGTTTACGCCTTAAAAGCAACTAAACCATAGGAATGTATTCCATAAAAAAAATCTCCCTGATTCCTCAGAGAGATTTTTATGTATTTTAAGAAATTCTTATTTACTTAAATATGCAAGAACATTTTTTTCTATACGCTCCTCAATACTGGTGATATCTGCTTTTACAAATTTTTCGGCCATAATATTTTCGTATAGCTCAATATAACGTGCAGAAACGGTTTCTATATATTCATCTGTCATTTCAGGAATCTGTTGCCCTTCTTTCCCCTGGAAACCATTACTAATTAACCACTGACGTACAAACTCTTTAGACAATTGTTTTTGAGGCTCTTCTTTCGCTTGTAATTCTTCGTACCCTTCTGCGTAGAAGTAACGAGAAGAATCGGGCGTATGAATCTCATCAATTAAAACAATCTTACCATCTTTGGTTTTACCAAACTCATATTTAGTATCCACTAAGATAAGTCCACGCTCGGCAGCTATTTCCGTACCTCTTTGAAACAATGCACGGGTATATTTTTCTAACTGAATATAATCCTCTTCACTAACAATCCCATTTGCTAAAATATCCTCACGAGAAATATCTTCATCATGTTCTCCATTATCCGCTTTGGTAGATGGTGTAATAATTGGCTCAGGGAATTTATCGTTCTCCTTCATTCCTTCTGCCATAGCTACCCCACAAAGTAAACGTTTACCAGCTTTGTATTCTCTAGCTGCATGTCCGCTTAAATACCCACGAATCACCATTTCAACTTTAAACGGCTCACACAAATGACCAACCGCTACATTAGGGTCTGGTGTTGCTAGTAACCAATTAGGTACAATATCTTGTGTTTGCTCCATAAACTTGGTAGCAATCTGGTTTAATATTTGTCCTTTAAAAGGAATTCCTTTTGGCATTACCACATCAAACGCAGAAAGACGATCAGTGGCAATCATTACCAAAATCTCATCATTAATATTATAAACTTCTCTCACCTTTCCTTTGTACACCGATTTCTGTCCGGGAAATGTAAAGTTTGAGCTTGTAATAGTATTCATAAGGTTCTTAATTTTAAAAGTTGCAAAGATACAACAGCTTTATCGGTTGTTAATTATCATGCTCAATTTTTTTATAAGCATCTACAATTTCTTTTACCAAACGGTGACGTATTACATCTTTATCATCTAAATACACAATGCCAATACCGGGTACATTAGCCAATACTAACAGAGCCTCTTTAAGTCCAGATATCACACGTCTTGGCAAATCTATCTGTCCTGGGTCACCAGTAATCATAAACTTGGCATTTTTCCCCATACGTGTTAAAAACATTTTCATCTGCGCATGAGTGGTATTCTGTGCCTCATCTAAAATTACAAAAGCATTATCTAAAGTTCTACCCCTCATAAATGCTAAAGGTGCAATTTGTATAATATCCTTTTCAATATAACTAGACAATTTTTCTGCAGGTATCATATCTCTAAGGGCATCATACAACGGTTGCATGTATGGATCAAGCTTTTCTTTTAAATCTCCTGGTAAGAAACCAAGGTTTTCACCTGCCTCCACTGCTGGCCTGGTTAATATAATTCTACGAACCTGCTTCTCCTTTAATGCCTTTACAGCCAATGCTACCCCAGTATAGGTTTTACCTGTACCAGCAGGGCCAATTGCAAAAAGCATGTCGTTTTTCTGCATCAGGTTCACTATTTTCTTTTGGTTAACCGTTTGCGCTTTAATAATCTTTCCACTAACCCCATGAAGCAACACTTCACCCATATCACTACTAGCACCCTCATACGCCTCTCTCGAGTCGTACGTAAGAATACGTTCAATAGTGTTTTCATCAAGTTTATTATACTTACCAAAGTGCGTGACCAGCATATCCAGTCGCTTGTCAAACTCCTCTAGGACACCCTCTTCTCCAAAGGCTTTGATTTTATTTCCTCTAGCCACAATACGTAGCTTCGGAAAATATTTCTTTAAAATTTCGATATTGTGATTTCTTTCTCCAAAAAAATCTCTTGGATTCACCTCGGTAAGTTCAACAACGATTTCGTTCAAAAGCTCTTCTAATTTTAGTTATAAATCTTTTAAAAGATATGAATATAAATATACTACAAAGTACTGAAATTTTAGCTAGTTTTTGTACGTTTGTGTTTGATTTATGAACAACTTTATGTTGACTAATTAAACGATTTAATTTTCTGTATTTTTTAAATACTACAGACCCTTAACCTGTATGGCTATAATTACTCTTACATCTGATTTTGGTTTAAAAGACCCGTATGTAGCTGTACTAAAAGGTGCTATTTACGCAGAATTAGAACAGGCTACTATTGTGGACATTAGCCACTTAATAAGTCCGTTTAACATTCACGAAGGTGCTTACACCCTAAAAACAGCTTATCAACATTACCCCAAAGGTAGTATTCATATTATTGGTATTGATTCTGAAAAAACACCAGAGCAACCCCATGTGGTAGCACTTTATGATGGACATTATTTTATAGGAGCCGACAATGGTATTTTTTTACTGATTGCTCCAAAGGGTAATTTTGAGATGTTAATTACCATAGACTTGCCAGATAAAACCTTAACACCAACCCATATTTTTGCAAGAGCTGCATGCCACATTGCACGTGGAGGACGCCTGGAATTGTTAGGGAGACGAGTACAAACTGTTAAGGAGGTTAAAAACCTTACCCCATCACTCAATAATAACGAAAATTTAATTACTGGAAACGTTATTCATGTAGACAATTACGGGAACGTAGTTACAAATATTACCAAAAATTGGTTTGACTTAATACGTAAGGGGAGAGCCTTTGAAATTACAGTACTTAACTATAAGTTTACCAAAATTTACAACAAATACAGTGAAAGTATTAACTTTGACATTGCTAATGAAAAACGAAATGAAGACGGAAAAAAATTAGCGCTTTTTAATGAAGCAGGATATTTAGAGCTTGCTATTTACAAAAGCAACTTACAAACCGTTGGCGGAGCTTCTTCTTTGTTAGGATTACGCTACCCCGATTCTGTCTTTATTAATTTTATTGATTAAAACATATGTTTATTAGAATAGTGAAATTAACTTTTCAACCTGAAAAAGTAGAAGAATTCAAAGCTATGTTTGAGGCTAAAAAAGAGCTTATTAGAAACTTTGAAGGCTGTGAATTTCTTGAACTCTATCAAGACAAAAACGAACCACATATATTTTTCACCTATAGCTACTGGCAAGACGAGGCCGACCTTGAAAACTATCGTAACTCCGACTTGTTTAAAGAGGTATGGAAAACAACTAAAGCATGGTTTGGCAATAAAGCCGAGGCATGGAGCGTTGACAAACTTGTATCATTAGCATAAATTAGCATTCATGTACGCAATCTTAAAAAAAGAAATCAATTCCTTTTTTGCTTCTCCTATAGGGTATTTAGTTATCGGGGTTTTTCTAACCGCTAGTAGCTTATTCTTATGGGTATTTAAAGGAGACTACAATATTTTAGACAATGGCTTTGCCGACATCAACGGTTTTTTCTTTCTAGCTCCGTGGCTTATGCTTTTCTTAATTCCCGCAATCACCATGAAAGGATTTTCAGAAGAGAAAAAACAAGGTATGCTCGAAATTTTATTTACGAAACCTATAAGTCTACCGGCTTTAGTTAGTGCTAAATTTTTTGCTGCCCTATTACTTACATTTATTGCTTTGGTTCCTACTTTAATTTATGTTTACACGGTATATACTCTAGGACAACCTGTTGGAAATATAGATTTAGGTAGTATATTAGGTTCTTACTTAGGACTTTTCTTTTTAATTTGCACTTATACTGCAGTAGGGCTTTTTGCTTCTACCCTATCAGAAAATCAAATTGTTGCTTTTATTATTGCCATTTGTTGTAGCTTTTTACTGCTATATGGCCCTGAGCTACTAAGTGGATTAAATGAAAGCAATCCGTTACTTATAAGTAGCTTTGGTTTAAAAGCACATTATAACAATATTAGTCGTGGAGTTATAGACACTAGAGACATCATCTATTTTATATCTTTTACTTTTTTCTTTCTATACCTAACTACCGTTAAACTAAAAAAACTACACCAGTAATGATAAAAAAAACACCCGTACAAATACTTGTTGTTGCCCTTTTACTGGTTCTTATTAACTGGGTACTTTCAGATTATTATCTTCGTTTTGATGTTACCAAAGACAAACGCTACACGCTTTCTGAAACAACCTTAAATGCTTTAGACAATGTAGACCAACCTTTATATGTTGATGTTCTATTACAAGGCGAATTCCCTGCACAGTTTAAAAAACTTCAATACGAATTACAACAATTATTAGAACAATATAAAAACGAAAACGATAATATCATCTTCACTTTTACCAATCCGTTAGAAGGAGAAGAAAATCCGGATGAGACCATTCAGTATTTAAATAGTTTAGGCATGATGCCTACCAACATTCCTATTACTGAAAATGGTAAAAAATCGCTTACTCAAATTTTCCCATGGGCAGTAGCCAACTATGGCCAAAAAACTGTGAGAGTTCCGTTGCTTATAAACAACATGGGAAGCAATGCAGATGAAAACATTAACAAATCGGTACAACAATTAGAATATAACCTTACCGATGCTATCACTAAATTAACCATTATTCAAAAAAAGAAGGTTGCTATTTTAAAAGGTAATGGAGAGTTGAGTGATAAATACTTTGCTGACTTTCTGGTAAATCTTAAAGAATACTATCGTCTAGGTAAATTCGACTTAGATTCTTTGACATCAAAACCTGAGAAAGTACTTGAAAACTTAAATAAGTTTGACGCAGCTATTATAGCCAAACCTACCGAAGAGTTTACAGATACCGAAAAGCAAATTATAGATCAATACATCATGAATGGTGGTAAAACCCTTTGGTGTTTAGATCAGGTTACTATTGACCTTGATAGCTTACAAAATGAGCAACAAGCTACCTTTGCTTTTCCTAGAAAATTAAACTTAGATGATTTACTTTTTAAATACGGAGTTCGACTTAACTATAATTTAGTAGAAGATATGATTTCTACGCCTATTACAGTACAAACCACTAATGGCAACATGCCATTAGATTGGTTATTGAGTCCGATAACTGTATCACCAGAAAACCACCCTATTAACAAAAATATCAACGTTGTTAAGTTAGAGTTTGCCAATCAGATAGACACACTCAATAACGGTATTAAAAAAACAGTACTATTAGAAAGTTCTCCACAATCTAAAGTTATAGGTACTCCTATAGAAATTAACCTAAACAGATATTCAGGTACGCTGCAACCCGATTATTTTAATCAGGGTTCACAAATACTAGGGGTTTTATTAGAGGGGAATTTTACCAGTGGTTTTAAAAACCGTATAAAACCGGTTAACCTACCAAAATCGCTCGATCAAAGTGTAGACAACAAAATGATTATTATAAGCGACGGCGATATCATCAATTACAATTATGCCAATAAAAAACCTTTGATGAACGGTATCGACCCATGGACTCAACAGATCTATGGAAACAAAGATTTCTTAGTTAACTGCATGAATTACCTTTTAGACGACAACGGACTTATAAACATTCGAGGAAAAGAAATTAAGCTGGCATTTTTAGATCATGAAAAAATAGAAACGAACGAATTTTCTATAAAATTAATAAACATAGGGGTTCCCATACTTTTATTAAGTATATTTGGTGGTATATTTCTTTTTGTAAGAAAAAGAAAATACACAAAATAAGTGTTAATAAGTTTGTTTCTGATTAACTTACAATTAAAATATATTTGTAATTCTGAATATAAACCGAACAACTAATGAAATTTATAGTATCGAGTTCGTACTTATTAAAGCAACTTCAAGTTTTAGGAGGTGTAATTAATAATAGCAATACATTACCAATTCTGGACAACTTTCTTTTTGAAATTTCCAGTAATAAATTAACTGTTTCAGCTTCTGATTTAGAAACTACCATGATTACTACGTTAGATGTAGAATCAGAATCTGAAGGAAGTATTGCAGTACCTGCAAAGCTATTATTAGATACCCTTAAAACGTTTCCTGAACAACCGCTAACGTTTGTTGTAGAAAGTAATAACACTATTGAGATAAGTTCTAACCATGGTAAATATGCTTTAGCATATGCAGATGGCGAAGAATTCCCTAAGACTGTTAGTTTAACTGATCCTAGTTCTACTACATTAATGGGAGATATTTTAGCAACTGCTATTAGCAAAACTATTTTCGCAACAGGTAACGATGATTTAAGACCTGTAATGAGTGGGGTGTTTTTCCAGTTTTCTCCTGAAAACTTAACGTTTGTTGCTACAGATGCTCACAAACTTGTAAAGTACCAGCGTACAGATGTTACTGCAAGTCAGGTAGCAGAATTTATTATGCCTAAAAAACCTTTAAATCTTTTAAAAGGTATTTTATCTGGCAGCGAAAGTGACGTACTTATTGAATATAACGAAAGTAATGCTAAATTTACTTTTGATAATGTAGAACTAGTTTGTAGACTTATCGATGGTAAGTACCCTAATTACGAAGCTGTAATACCAAAAGAAAACCCAAACAAATTAACAATTGACAGATCTCAGTTTTTAAGTTCTGTGAAAAGGGTTTCAATTTTCTCTAACAAAACTACACATCAAATTCGTTTGAAAATTGCAGGAGCAGAATTAAACATTTCTGCAGAAGATATTGACTACAGCAACAAAGCTGAAGAAAGACTTACCTGTGATTACAGAGGAGACGATATGCAAATTGGATTCAACTCTCGTTTCTTAACAGAAATGCTTAACAATTTAAGTGCAGCCGAGGTAACCCTTGAAATGTCTTTACCAAACAGAGCAGGTATCTTAAACCCTATTGATGGTTTAGATGAAGGAGAAACAATTACCATGCTGGTAATGCCTGTAATGTTAAATTCGTAACTAACCAACCTCAAATATTTAAAACCGCCATTTAGCTATGCTAAAGGCGGTTTTTGCTTTTTATAAATAATGGCTTTTTTATTTAATACTCATTAATGGAATTTTCGTTTGAGACTCCATACGTTTCACTAAATCTTTATGAAATACCTTTCTAAGAGCACTTGTTTCTTTACGCTCTTTCATAACTATCATTTGGGCTTTTTGAGCTGTTATAAAATTAAGTAATCCTCTTAAAATATCTTCATTATAAACAATATCTAAGCTCTTATTACTATAAGGTACTGCATCATATAAGAATTCTTTAAATTCAGTAAAAGCCACTATTTTTTCGTCAGACTTACGCTCTGCAACATGCACCACTTTTATAGTTGTATTAGTGTTCTCAAAAAGAGGTAACACTTTCTTTAGTGTAGCTATATCCTCTTTTTGAAGTGTAGTAGCAAATACTACTGTAGTTAATACATTGGATACAGACAACTCTGGTACTGCCACTACAGGAATACTCAAATTAGCGATTAACGACTGGGTAGTACTACCCATAAAAAACTCTTGCAACGGATTCATTCCGTGTACACCAAGTACAATTAAATCTGTACTATTTTCAGCAACATAAGCTGTAAGTGTTTCCTCTACATTATCCCCTTTTTCAGTATCAAATGTAATTCCAGCTAACGCATCGGCAGATAAATGCTTCGCGCAAAACTCCTTCATTAACTTAGTGTATGCACCTTTTGCCCCGTTTTCAAAATCTTCAAAAGTCGGTTTAGGCACATCACTATTCCATATAGTAGGGTACTCCAAAACATTCAATACTGTTAATGATGCTCCAGTTAACGTACTCAAAAAATACGCATATTTTAAAGCAGAAACAGAATTGTTAGAGTAATCTGTGGCATATACTATGTTGTTCATATCTTCTTTTTTTTAATTATATATAAATTTACAATAATTTTACAGGTTAAAAAACAACTTTTATCAATAAAACCTCTCAAAAAACAACTTTTTATTAATAACATTTTCATTTAACTTCCCCTTGTTATTATTACATCACTAAACCATGACCCTAACAAAAAAAGAGAATTATATCCATATACTATTTGGATTATTTTTATTAACCCTTCCCTTTATTACTTCTCCTGATATTTCTTCGGGTTGGGCTCTTTTAAAGATACGCCCTTTTCAGCATAGTTTTCTAAGATATTTTCTACTAGTTATTTTCCTATATTCAAATTATTACCTGATAATCCCAAATTTTTATATTAAAAAAAGATGGACATTATTAGTTATTGTCTTAGTCATATCATATTTAATTATATCGTTGCTACCTTCATTTGTTTTAGGAAATGAAGTGAATAACATATCTAATAACGACAGACTACTCCCTCCACAGACGTCTTTCGAAAATAATAATTCTAACAATTTCCCCCTACCAGATTTTAATAGACCCGTCCCCCAAAAAAATACTATGCCCCCAGAAAATGGTTTCTTAGGCAATAACTTTATCATTCCGTTTTTAGGAGTCTTTGCACTCTCTCTAGTTTTTAAATTAAATAATAACCTAAAAGAAATTCAACACAAAAAAGTAATTGCAGAACTTTCATACCTAAAAGCAAAAATAAATCCACACTTTTTATTTAATACCCTTAATAACATCTATTCATTAGCCTTAAAAAAATCTGATATTACTGCAGATGCCGTTTTAAAACTATCTGGAATGATGCGCTACGTTGTAACAGAAAGTAATCATCAAAAAGTACCTTTAGAAAAATAAATAGAATATATTAACGACTACATAGCATTACAACAACTACGATTAAACAAACTAATAACCTTGAATTTTTCTGTAAAAGGATCTCCGAGCAATAAAGAAATTGCCCCACTTATACTCATAAACTTTATAGAAAATGCCTTTAAATACGGTGTTTCTTCCAATCAAGAATCTACTATTTCAATAAATATTACAATAGAGGAAAGAAAAATAATTCTTAACGTATACAATACAATTGTAAAAAAATATATTTCTAAAGTAAGCTCTACAAAAGAAGGTATAGCAAACACACAAAAAAGGTTAGAAATGGTGTATCCTAATAAGCATTCTTAGCTATCAATGATACCAATGAAACGTATGATTTAACCCTAAAAATAGAACTTTGATGAAAATTAAAGCTATTGCTTTAGACGATGAACCTTTGGCTTTGGATATCATAAAAGCATATCTGAAAGATGTACAAGAGGTTACTCTGAAAGAAACATTTACCAATCAGTACGATGCAATTAACTATTTGCAAAATAACTCAATTGATTTATTGTTTCTAGATATAGAAATGCCAGGTTTTAACGGTATAGAGCTATACAAATCACTAAAAAGTAACACTAAGGTAATTTTTACAACTGCGTATAGCGAGTATGCTATTGAAGGCTTTAATGTTAATGCAATAGATTATTTACTTAAACCTATTGCAAAGGATAGGTTTATGGTAGCCTTACAAAAAGCAACTCAAACAATTCATTCTAATAGTAAAGAGAAAGCAACCATAACATATTTGAATGTAAAGGTCGATTATAAAATTAAACAGATTTCTTTAAATGAAATTTTATTTATTGAAAGCTTAGACGATTATGTTCGTATTCATCTAAAAGATAACACCAATATAGTTACCCGCACTACCTTAAAAAGTATGCTAGAGAAACTTCCTGAAACTCAATTTATGCGAGTACACCGTTCGTATATTGTAGCCATAGATAAACTATCTTCCTACTACAAACAAACCATTAAAATAGGTGATTTCACAATACCCGTTAGTGAAACATATAAAAAAGCACTGACAGATATTTTTAATATTTAATGTATTCACCTCATAAAAAACCTTATTCACCTCTTTTATTTGAAAATCTCAGCCTTAGCAAGTAGATTTAATAAAAAATAAAAGTAACGAGGTATGAAAAGAAAAGATTTTTTAAAAAAAGGCTTAGTTGGTATGGGTACCATAGTGGCCTTACCAAGAGTAATCTCAAGTTGTACTGCAGAAGACGATACCATTACCGAAACTTCGTCAGACACTACCGATACTGAAAGTAATTCTGATGCTAATTGCGAATTATCACCTAGTGAAACCGCAGGCCCCTTCCCTATCCTTAGTCCGGCTGATCTAGTAAGAGCTAATATTATTTCAGATCGTGCGGGTATTGCATTACTTATTACATTGACAGTACAAGATCAAAGTGACGACTGTAATCCGCTTGCTGGTGTATATGTAGATATATGGCATTGTGATGCCGATGGTAACTATTCTGAATACGGAGGTAGTCAAATGCAGTCTACCGATTACACTGATAAGCATTTCTTAAGGGGACGACAAACCACTGATGACAACGGACAAGTATCATTCATCAGTATTTTCCCGGGATGGTATTCCGGTAGGGCTCCACACATACATTTAGAAGTTTTAGATAGCAATGAAAATTCTCTAAGAGTGAGCCAAATAGCATTTCCTGAAGACATATGCGAAACGGTATATGATACTAGTGACTACCATGGATCGGCAGATACAGAAAACGATACCGACAATGTGTTTTCAGATAGTTTAGATGGTAATATAGCCGATTCATTAACCGGAAATACTACCGATGGTTATACATTATTAAAAACAATTGTGGTATAATGACAGTTAACAAATCAATAGAAACTTACGGAATCTTATTACTGTTTTGTGGAATACTATTATACTCGGAAAATAAAAACGATTTCAGGCATAAGAAATCAAGGTCTAATCGTAAAACGGAAGTACTTTCCCCAAACCTTTCCTAAATAAATGCCCGGTCTAATATAGTAGCCGGGCATTTAGTTTGATATTATTTTTCAGAGTTCATTTATTTTAAAAGCGGAATCATCTTTAGTGCAAATTGCTTTCCAAAGTCTATATATCCCTCAGAATTATAATGCCAAGTATCAGAATACCCATAATACCTAGTAGTTCTAACAATAGCAGCGTTACCATCTGTTTTAGCAAATTTTTCCTGAGCATACTGAACCAATTCACCGTATGGCCATACCTTCCCTTCATCAGTATTCCATGAATCAGAAATTTTACCAATCACCACAGGTAAATCATCTGTAAGCATACTAGCACGTATTAAATCCATTAATCGTTTTAAATTGTCGTAATAACGTAAAGCAACTGCCTCATCATAAGACGCATCTTGCTCACCTTGCATCCATAAAATACCAGAAGGTTTTAACGTATTTGCTTTACCATCTCCATCTATATCTCCAGCCTTCAATGCATTCTTCATAGTAGTTAAAAAATAATCATATTGATTTAATCCTTTTCTACCATTAAAATCAGGCTCCCAACAACCCGCCCAATCAAGCGCAGCAATACTATCTATAGATGTACCTCCTCTTGAATACTTTATCAAGGCAATTTTCTTATCAGGATATTTTTGCTTTAACATATAAGCAAAACTTAACTCTACCCCAAATCTATCTGAATAGGTATTTTTCTCTCCGTTAGATACAAAACCAGTACCATGACCAGGTTGTAATTTAGACCAAATGCCCAATCCTCCACCTTCAGTAGTGCCATCTACCACCGTATTACCATGAAAAATGTATACATCCTTCATTTTTTTAGTTAATGAATCCGGAAGTTCTTTTACATATCCATAACCATCCATGTTAGATTGTCCTCCTAAAAAGAACAACATATATTCATTTCCTTTTTTTTGTGCTGAAACCAGTAACCCCATCATTAGAGATACTAAAAAAACTATTTTTTTCATTTTAATTAGTAGTTAGTAATTATCATAGATTAATTAGCCTCATAATTATGAACTTTTTAATAGCTCAACAGGCTTATTGTTAACTTGACTACAAAGTAAAGAAACGAGATATTCTCTAAAAGAAAAATACCATAAATATTTTAATTTCTGATATCATACATTATCTTTTAAAAGATATTCATATAATTATTAAGAAGATCATTGTTTATAAGTACATCTATATACTTTTAAATAAAAAATACGCACCTTTGCAAAAAATACGGCACCATGCGAATTGATATTATAACGGTATTACCTGAACTTTTAAAAAGTCCGTTTGAAGCCTCCATTTTAAAAAGAGCAATTGAAAAAGAACTGGTTGAAGTTCATTTTCATAATCTGAGAGATTATGTAACCGATAACTACAAACAAATAGATGATTATCAGTTTGGTGGTGGTGCAGGAATGGTGATGATGATAGAGCCAATTGATAAGTGCATCGCTCAACTTAAATCGGAACGTACTTACGATGAAGTTATCTATATGACTCCTGATGGAGAAACATTGGATCAGGGAATTGCAAATACGATGTCTCTAAAAGAAAACATTATTATTCTTTGCGGGCATTACAAAGGAGTAGATCAACGTGTTCGCGACCAGTTTATTACCAAAGAAATTTCTATTGGAGATTATGTGTTATCTGGAGGAGAACTGGGAGCCGCTGTTTTTTGTGATGCGGTTATACGACTTTTACCGGGCGTATTGAATGACGAAACTTCTGCTCTAACAGATTCTTTTCAAGATAATTTATTAGCTCCTCCGGTATACACAAGACCTTCAGAATATAAAGGATGGAAAGTACCAGAGATTCTATTAAGTGGTAATTTTCCTAAGATTGAAGAATGGAGAGAGCAGCAAGCCTACGAACGTACGAAAACAAGAAGACCAGACCTTTTAGAGGATTAAACGATAACTTCTTGATTTACAACTAGAAAAAAACTTATATTTTATATAAAAAATTGACTCTTAGGTGTTGCATAGAATTATTTATTTACTAATTTTGCAACCACTTTTGGAGTAACCTCTGGCGAGGTACGTGAATGTTGCTTTGAAATAACACTATCAAATGATTTAAGAATGGAATCGTTAATTAAGTTTGTACAAGACGAGTTTGTAACAAAAAATGAATTTCCTGAATTTTCTGCAGGAGACACAATTACTGTGTATTACGAAATTAAAGAAGGTGAAAAAACACGTACTCAGTTTTTTAGAGGTGTTGTAATTCAAAAAAGAGGTGCTGGTGCTTCTGAAACATTTACTATTAGAAAAATGTCTGGTACTGTAGGTGTTGAGCGTATTTTCCCAGTAAACATGCCTGCTTTACAAAAAATTGAAATTAACAAAAGAGGTAAGGTTAGAAGATCTCGTATTTTCTACTTTAGAGGTCTTACCGGTAAAAAAGCAAGAATTAAAGAAGCTAGACGCTAATTTAATTACGCTAAAAAATATAAAAAAGCACTGCCATAAAGCAGTGCTTTTTTACTATCTAAAAGGCAAATTTCTTACATAAAATAACTAATTTTGTTTTCTTACCAAGAAAATAAAATTATGAAAAGAGTTATTTTAGTCATTGTAGCACTTACAACACTCCTATCATGTAGTTCTGATGATAATACTTCTACCAACACCCCTACATTACCTACAGCCGTAAATATAGGCACCCTGATTTTTCTTAAAAACGACTACAACTATATAGGTTTCAGTAATTTTTCAGATACCAACAGGATGCAATTTGAATATAACAGCAATAATCAAATAACAGCTATGTTGGGTGGCTTGGAAGTTTATGGCAATTTCGACTCCTTCGAAAATTATCGATTTAACGAATCCGTTGTGAACAATATTACATACAATGGAAACATTGTAACGGTAAAAAACCCATTTAAGTTTACCATGTATTTTACTTCAGAAGAAAATTATATAGACTATGAAATAAGTAATGGGCAATTATTATCCCGTACATTTTATGGAGGTAGCTATCAAACTCCAGTTACGTATACTTATGAATATTCAGGAAACACCATTAACGAATATGAAGGAACTATGTTAAAAAGAACTTTTTATTTAGAGAATGACAACCTAACTAAAATTGATTTGTTTATCTATGATAGTAGTACAAATGAGATTTCTTCTAAACGTCAATTTACTTTTGAGAATTATAATGACACCGAGAATTTATTAAAAGATAAATATTTTATTGACGGGGCTTTTTTAAAAGCCTTCTCTGAAAACAACTTTAGCAAGTTCGGATATCAGGACTATACCTATGAAAATGGAACTTTTGTTATGGATGGCAGCCACTTTTATTATGAATTTAGCTATGACCCTGTATGGAATAATACATATAGCCTATTTGATATTAATTAGGGCTGATTATCTCACTGGAAGCGCAAAAAATGTCTAAAAATAACTATTGAAGTCATCTCAACATAGAATGCTAGAAATTTGATTGTTAATTAAAAAAATAATAATTAAATAATATATTAAAATAATTTTGTATATTTATTACACTAAAGTGTTGAACATTCAAAGTTCATTATTATTGAAAATGAACCGGAAGTAATCAAGGGTTACAGTTTAAGCACATGGTTTAAACATATGTTCCGGAGTATTTTCAGAAAAACCCGTACTAATGAAGATTTGGTACGGGTTTTTTATATTTTTGACATACCAACTAATACACCATGACTTCTTTAAACAACCAATACATCTATTGTAAAAATTGTATTCATAGAGATTTTAATGTTTCACAAGGTACCTTATGCGGATTAACCAAGGAGAAACCTAATTTTGCAAATACGTGTCCTCAATTTATTTTAGACCCTACGTTAGAAGAGCTTGTAAATGATGTAGGAATTATTGATACTGATACCATTCTATTTAAAAACACCCATGGCATAGTAAGACCTAACAAAAAAGATGAAAGATACGCTTTTGGTCTCACCGCAGGTATTTTTGCCGGTTTAGTCGGAGCTACTTTATGGACATACATTACCATAGCTACGCTACATCATATAGGGTATATAGCGTTTCTTATTGGTGCCGGTATTGCCTTGGCCGTTAGAACTTTTGGAAAAGGATATTCTGAAAAGTTTTGCTATACAGCAGCTATTATAACCGTATTTAGCTGTTTAACAGGTCACTTCTTTAGTATATTTGGATATGCAGCACAACAAGAAGAATTATCTTTATTTAAAGTCTTATTTTATTTAGATAACAATCAAATTTCTAGCATCTATTTTAATAGCTTTACTATTATGAGCATTCTCATCTATGCTATAGCGGCTATGGAAAGCTATATGTTTACAAAACATGGAAACCCCAAAAAATTACCCTTTTCAAATATTAACAAAACCAGAAATAAACGAAGCTTTTTGAATAGGGATTAATCAATCTTATTTTTAACAATAAATTATTTAATCTACCATAATTAACGACTCTCACTCAAACTACAATTTAACGCCTTAAAATTACAGTTTCGACAGTATCTTAACACAATTTACACCATAGTGATAATTTTATATAGTACTTACCAAAAGTATATATAGCTAAATTTTAAAAAACTCTTTAAAATTGTATATTTGCTTCCATTTCAAATAAATATATGATTAAATAATCCCTATGTCAAATTCAAAGATAATGTATACTATAACGGATGAGGCTCCGATGCTGGCAACTCATTCGTTTCTGCCAATTGTACAGGCATTCACTAAATCATCAGGCATCACTTTTGAAACCAAAGACATTTCATTAGCCGCAAGAATTTTAGCCAATTTTGCAGATATGTTACCTGCAAACCAACAAGTACCTGATGCGTTAGCAGAATTAGGTACTTTAGCTACTACTCCAGAAGCTAATATTATAAAATTACCTAATATTTCTGCATCAGTTCCTCAGTTAACTGCTGCTATTAAGGAATTACAAGCACAAGGTTATGCCTTACCAGATTATCCTGCTGATGCAAAAACTGATGAAGAAAAAGCGATTAAGGCTACATATGCTAAAGTGCTAGGATCTGCAGTAAACCCGGTTCTAAGAGAAGGTAACTCTGACCGTAGAGCTCCTAAAGCTGTTAAAAATTATGCAAAAGCGCATCCTCACAGTATGGGTGCATGGACAGCCGACTCTAAGTCGCATGTAGCTTCTATGACTGAAGGTGATTTTTATGGTAGTGAAAAATCTGTTACGATAGCTGCCCCTACAACCTTTTCTATTTCTTTTGAAGGTGCCGATGGTAGTACTAAAATTTTAAAAGATGCTAGTCCGTTAGAGGCTGGAGAAATTATAGACAGCTCTGTTATAAGCATGAGCCAACTTAAAGCTTTCATCGCTAAAGAAATTGCTGATGCAAAAGCTACTGGTGTATTATTTTCTGTACACTTAAAAGCAACCATGATGAAGATTTCTGATCCTTTAATTTTTGGTGCTTTTGTAGAAGTATTCTTCAAAGATGTATTTGAAAAGTATGCCGATACCTTTACTGCCTTGGGTGTAGATACCAAAAATGGCTTAGGTGATGTATATGCTAAAATAAAAGGTACCGAAAAACAAGCTGAAATTGAAGCTGCATTAGAAGCTGCAATTACTGCCGGACCAGATTTAGCAATGGTAAACTCTGATAAAGGAATTACCAACCTACACGTACCTTCTGATGTAATTATTGATGCTTCTATGCCTGCTATGATCAGAAACTCTGGTCAAATGTGGAACAAAGAAGGTAAAAGTCAAGATACGAAAGCTGTAATACCAGATCGTTGTTATGCTGGTGTATATCAAGCTACAATTGATTTTTGTAAAACTAACGGTGCCTTAGATCCAACTACAATGGGAAGCGTTTCTAATGTTGGTTTAATGGCTAAAAAAGCTGAAGAGTACGGTTCTCATGATAAAACGTTTCAAATAGAAGCTGAAGGAACTGTAAAGGTTACCAATGGAGAAGGAACTGTTTTAATGGAACAAGTTGTTGAAGCTGGTGATATTTTCAGAATGTGTCAGGTTAAAGACGCCCCTATTCAAGATTGGGTTAAACTTGCTGTAAACAGAGCTAAAGCTACAGATAATCCAGCTATTTTTTGGTTAGATGAAGTAAGAGCTCACGACTCTGAGATTATCAAGAAAGTAGATACATACCTAAAAGATTACGATACTACAGGTTTAGAAATTAAAATATTAGCACCTATTGATGCTACTACCTATTCGCTTGAAAGAATTGTAAAAGGACTAGATACTATTTCTGTAACAGGTAACGTATTAAGAGATTATTTAACAGATTTATTCCCAATTCTTGAAGTTGGTACTTCTGCAAAAATGCTTTCTATTGTGCCATTAATGAATGGTGGTGGTTTATTTGAAACCGGTGCCGGTGGATCTGCTCCTAAGCATGTTGACCAATTCTTAACTGAAAACCACTTACGTTGGGATTCTTTAGGAGAATTTTTAGCTCTTGGTGTTTCTTTAGAGCATTTAGGTGAAACCTATAATAATGCTAAAGCTCTTGTATTAGCAGAAGCTTTAGATATTGCTACTGAAAAATTCTTAGAGAACGACAAGTCGCCATCAAGAAAAGTAAACGAATTAGATAACAGAGGTAGTCATTTCTATTTATCTATGTATTGGGCAAAAGCATTAGCTTCTCAAACAAAAGATGAAGAACTTAAGGCCATCTTTACGCCTGTTTTTGAGCAAATGAGTTCAAATGAAGCTACTATTACTGAGGAGTTGGTTGCTGTTCAAGGTACTACTATGGATATTGGAGGTTATTACAAACCAAGTGCAGAAGCAACTTATGCTGCTATGCGCCCTAGTACCATGTTTAACACTATTATCGATTCGTTATAAGATTTAAGATCATTTAGCTATG
>NZ_BRVP01000009.1 GCF_027924145.1 Neptunitalea chrysea
CTACACCAGTTGAAGTATCGGTTTTCAACCTACAATGCAAATTGTTTTAGATACATACTCACTAAGTAGCAACTGTAATTCATACAAAACAACGAATACGCAAAAAGCATACAAAAACCAGCAATTTGAATACATCCATACTTTATAGTTGCTCTAATTTTGTTTCAGAATTAATTGTGAATCTTTAAAAAAAGAAAAATGAACAAAACAATTTTAATCACAGGAACATCATCAGGAATAGGGAAAGCTACAGCCAAAAAGTTTCAAGCAGAAGGTTGGAATGTAATTGCTACAATGCGTAGTCCTGAAAAAGAAAAGGAGCTAAACTCTCTAGAAAATGTTTTAGTAACCAAACTAGATGTTCAAGATTTAACAAGTATTGCAAGTGCAATTGAAGAAGGAATTGATAAGTTTGGGAAAATCGATGTTGTCCTAAATAATGCTGGATACGGTATATTAGGTACTTTTGAATCTGTAGCTAGAGAAAATATTTCGAGACAGTTTGATGTAAATGTCCTTGGTCTCTTTGATGTAACAAGAGCTGTATTGCCACATTTTAGAAAAAATAAAGACGGAATGTTCATCAATATATCATCGGTTGGAGGTAAAACAACCTTTCCAATGATGCAACTTTACCATTCTACAAAATTTGCTGTTGAAGGTTTTTCAGAATCTTTACAATACGAATTAGAGCCCATTGGAGTAAAAGTAAAAATAGTAGAACCAGGTAGCATAAAAACAGATTTTTCAGGTCGCTCGATGGATTTTCAGCACAATGATGAGTTAACAGAATATAACGAATTTGCATCGGGGGTTATGAATACTTTTGAAAAATTAATGAGTTCTGAAAACAGGAATAGTCCAGAACTAGTAGCAGATGTAATTTACAATGCCGCAACTGACGGAACGAACACGCTTAGATATGCAGCGGGTGCGGATGCTGAACATTTGTTAGCAGCTAGAAAAACGATGAATGATGCTGAATTCATTACTATGATGAAAACGAACCTAAACATTAAATAAGAAATAGAAAAGCACACTTTCACCCATAAAGTGTGCTTTTTTATACAAAAACACACACATTGAAAGATTTTATAAAAATAGAAACCATATCGGAATTTCATCAGGTTTTAGGTTTAGAAAAGCCAAAACATCCACTAATATCGGTATTACGATTAGGTGATGCTCGAAAAAATTTAGAAGTTGAGAATCTAAAATATTTACCAAGCTTATACAAAATCAGCTTAAAGGATAATTGTCCTTATAGTATTGTCAATTACGGTAGAAATTCATATGACTTTCAAGAGGGTACAATGATTTTTACGGCACCAAACCAAGTAATGGAATATAAAAAGGCTGAAACAACCAAAACTGACAAAGGTTGGATTTTAGCATTTCACCCGGATTTGATTCGGAAATCACCATTGGGACAAAACATAGAAGACTATTCATTCTTTTCCTATGCTTCGAATGAAGCCTTGCACCTATCCGAAGAGGAAAGAAAAACTGTCACAGATATCGTTGAGAAAATAGAGAAAGAGATCAGCAATAATATGGACACACATAGTCAAACGTTGATTATTTCAAATGTAGAATTGCTATTGAATTATTGTGTTCGTTTTTATGACCGACAATTTTATACAAGAACAAATCTAAATCAAGATATTGCAAGTCAGTTCGAACAATTTTTAAAAGATTACTATAACCAAGATAAACAATTGGAATTAGGGATTCCTACAGTTCAATACTGTGGAGAATCAATGAATATGTCACCCAAATATTTAAGTGATTTACTGCGAAAAGAAACTGGAAAAAGCACACAAGACCATATTCATCAATACATTATTGAAAAAGCAAAAAACAGACTACTAAATTCCAATGAAAGCGCGAGTCAAATCGCTTATGCTTTAGGATTTGAATACCCCCAGTATTTCAGTAAAATCTTCAAGAAGAAAACAACAATGAGCCCAAATGAATTTAGGAAAAATCTGAATTAAAAAAAGTCTAGCGCCTAACAATGTGTTCTATGAAAAGCCTTAGTCCAGTTCCCTAAAGTTAAACAATATTTTCTTTTGATATAACTTGCCCCGCATCCTATATTTGATACGCCCTTTTTCAGGTGTTCACCAGCATCTGTATGATTATAAGTCATAATAAGTTTGATCACTTGCTAACCAATGTGGTCACTGCCAACGGCAGGCCACCTACATTGTTCTGTGATACAAACCGATCTACTTTTATGTGAGCTTTGTTATGGTTTAATTTCTATAATCTCTAAGATAATAACTAGCTAACATATTCTCTCATCTTTATGTCCAGTCTAATATAGCAAATCCATTCTAACAAATTAAATGTACAAATAAGCAGATCTAAAAAGAGGAAACTCACAGCCAACCACAAATTATTTTTTTGGTCATAAATATTTATTCAATCATTGAGGTTAAATGCTCCGAGACATGTTTCGAAATAAAAGTTTTGTTCCTATAAACTACTTCATGGGTTTGCCCCGAAGTAGTTTATATAAAGAAAGTACTAGTGTTGATGTTAGCCTAATTTTAAGCCTCTAATACCTTTGTATAAACGATTTTTTTTCTTCTTTCCCTTCTTTTCTTTCCATTGATTTATTGATTTTAGGTTGTAAAATCCATACCCCTATTGGAAAAAACCAAACCATAAAAAATTCTCCTGCAAAATCAGAAAAGCGCACTTCTCTTTGCAGCTCTACAGTTTTAATAGTTTTGGCAACAAAATAAATAGTATAGAACATACAAAATAAGGAGAAAAAATGTAGCGGAAATATAATGAGTATAAATACAGCATGCATTGCATCGTCTGCTGTTGATATAAGAGAAATATAGGTGATAATGATTAAAAAATAGACTAGAGGAGTAAAGAAAAATAGTTTAAACTTTTTTATTTTCATTGTAACTGCTGGTACTTTTGTTTGTAACCCAACTGCCACCGAATAATACCAACCAAATAATGATGCTGCATACATTACTGTTATTACCATGAAAATTGGAAAAAATAGCTCATATATGGTATCATCATTGCTATCATATACTAAATTTCTAAATAGGGATACTATTGTAGTAATTTGAAGGATAAAAGGTATGCCAAATGTTAGTAAGAATAACTGCCAATGTTTTGCCTTTAAGAATTTTTCAATCATTTTTCGATGGTTTTTAGTGTATAGCAAAAATAGTAATCCCGCATTTAATAGAACAGTTAAATTTATATTCCTTACTTCTATCAACCTTCAAAAGGGATAAAATCGTACTTGGTTTCCTCAATACCTATTTCTTTTGTTTCTATAAGAACTACTTTAGCTGTGTAATTAATAGTGATTTATGAGGTTTCTGAACTCAATATGTATTAATAACTTTATTTTTAAAATAGTATTACTCTATTAGATACTTCCTGACCTTTCCCCGAGGTAGTTTACTGTTAATTTTATGATAATAATCATAATTTTCATTATTTTTGCCTACCAAAATTTAGTAAAGCATTGAAGCATACATTGTTGGCTATATTATTTTTAGTTCACACGGTTAAACCAATCATTCCTTTTGTGGAATATGCGCTTAATTACAACTATATTTCTACAGTGTTGTGTGTGAATAAAGACAAGCCTAAAATGCAATGTAACGGGAAGTGTCATTTGGCAAAAATGGTAGCCAAAAACACTGATGACAATCAGGAAAAAAACCTTCCGGAAGCCAAGTTAAATGTGCTCTTTATGACACTTTTTTTACAAGAAATAACACGTGTGCCACTGGTACATACCATTAAAGTTATAAAAGAGGATACAGTTTCTTTTAAAGAAAGCAACTATACGTTCTCTTTTGTAAATCTTCTTTTTAAACCTCCTATTTCAGGTTTTTTTTCATAGGTGATATTCGAATTTTTCTAACAGTTTATAATGGTGGTTTCACTTTGGTACGTAGAGTGTAGCGTTTATTATGTGCTGTTTGATTTTCAAATTGCTATGTAAAACATCCGTTTAATGCATCTAATAATGCCTTCGTGTTGTTATGGTAGATGCTCATACAATATGTTATCCTAATAGTACTAAAAAGAGTAGGCTAAGGCAGTATGCTATACCTTGTAGTGATGAATTGCTGTTTTTGCCAGTATAACTTTTATGAAGAAAATTGTAATCATAGTTGCATTATTTATGCTTTGTAAACCTATTATTCCGGTGTTGGAATACATAGTGTTTTATGATTACATTAAAAATGAACTCTGCGAGAACAAGGATAAACCAGCTATGCATTGTAATGGTAAATGTCATTTGGCAAAGCAATTGGCCAAGGCATCAGATGCCGAAAAGGAAACCAAAGATAAAAAGCAGTTTTCGTTAGAAACCAGTATTGTTTTTTGTCAGGAGTTGCCTGCTGGTATAGGTCTTGATTTATGTTGTACAGATTTAGGAAATACGATTATCAAGTATTATAACTCGTTATATACGCATTTAAGAATATCAACCTTATTGCGTCCTCCCATTAGTTAATTTTAAATGCGTGAATTGTTTAAGTTTTATTGCAATTCACAGGTATAAAACTGTTGTAACAATACATGAATACATTTATTAGTTAATCGAAATTAGATGTTTAGAGACTTGTTTCGAAATGCAAATGTAATTCTCAATAAATGCTTTGTGGGCTAGCCCTTAAGTAGTTTACTGTATGTAGTTAAAGCAGTAATTTTTAATACGTTTTAAATTAATTATTCATGAAGATTTTTAATCTTTTACTTGGTGTAGTTTTGGCTACAGTGGTTACCTCGTGTACATTAGAGAAAACCGATTATGAAGCTGAGTTAAGTGAGGTTGCTACAGATGAATACGTTTTTGAACAAGCGTTTTTATTAACTAGCAACGGGTATCAAATAAGTGTGGAAGTACTAAACGGTACTTTTTATAAAGGGTATAATGAAATACACTTATTTATAACCGATGAAAACAATGAGACTGTACAAAATGCTACAGTTACTTTTTTACCCATTCGGTTAGATGCTAATGAGGATGCCTATTCGTGTCCGCATGCTTATGAGGTGGGGTATCAAGCAGATAACCAATACTATTTAGGGTATGCTGTATTTGATGAGGTAAGTAATACCAATGCTACGTGGGAATTTTATTTAACCGTTACGATAGCTAATGAAACGTTTACCCTACAACACGGAGTTACGGTAGCTTCACAACCTAATCTCAACTTAAATATGACCTCGTTTACAGGTAACAATGGCGTGCAGTATTACATTGCTTTAATAGCCCCTGTGAGTCCGGGTGTGTCAGAAAATGAGTTGATTGCAGGGATATACCAGTATAACGAACCTCAGGTTCCTATAGGTAATTTTCCCGATCCTACACAGTTTTCTTTTAGTGAGGTACAAGGGGCAACCTTGTTGTTAGATCCCAGAATGCCTGAACCTTCTATGGGCAACCATTCGTCACCTAATAATGAGGATTTAACGCAGGGTAGTGACGGACTGTATTATGGGGTTGTGAACTATACTATGACCGGTAATTGGACGCTCAATTTTATTTTTCAGAATGAAGGGGGAGCGGTTATTAAAGGAACTGAGGTACCAACCGATTTTACTCCGGGTATAACGGGTGAGAAAAGCGAACTCCATATAGATATACTGTTTTAAGATGAAGAAATTAGTAATAACGATTCTCTTTTTACTGTGTGTAATACCCGTAATAGCACAGGATACAACCAAAGAAAAGGATAGTATAGAAATTTTAGAGGAAGTACAGATATCAAAGCATGTTAAGAAGAAAATTGAAACGGATCTGAAAATGGCAGTTTCAGTAGATGAATTTTTAGCATCGTCTACTGCTATTAGCTTTATTAAGCGGGGGGCGTATGCGTGGGAGCCTTTACTTAACAATATGGGTGCCGAACGTGCTACCATTACCATTGATGGGATGCATGTGTTTGGCGCATGTACCGATAAGATGGATCCTATTACGGCGTATGTAGAAAGTAATAACCTAGCAGCGGTAGATGTAAAATCGGGTCAGGAGGGCGGACTGAATGGTGCTACGGTTGCGGGTAGTATAGACCTTAAACGAAAGGCGAGTACCTTTAGCATGCAAGAGCAATGGAAGGGCGCCTACCAAACAGGGTTTGAGTTTAACAACCAACAGTTGTTTAACTTAGGAAATGTATCGTACGCCAATAGTAAATGGGTGGCAGAAGGAAGTATATCGTACCGTAAAGCCGATGATTATAGCGATGGAAACAATACTGAGGTAGCGCATTCTCAGTATACCAAAATCAATTCCTCATTAGGGTTTGCATATAAAACAAGCCCGTTAGCATCGGTACGTGTAGATGCTATTTTTGATGAGGCTAAAAATGTGGGATACCCCGCATTACCAATGGATTTATGGCTTTCCAGAGCGCTTATTACTTCGGCTACATATAAGCAGTTGTTTGAAAAAGGATTGGTGAAAGTTTGGGATACCAAAGTCTATTTTAATACCATAGAGCATTATATGGACGATACCACCCGCCCAGAGAATTTAGTACATATGGATATGCCTGGTTGGAGTACTACCTATGGGTTGTTGTCTAAAATTAACATACGCAAAAATAACGTTGCTTCAGAAATTCAGTTGAATGCATACAACAATTTATCGATAGCAGAAATGCGTATGTATCCGCAGGATAGAAGCGAGCGAACCATGTTTGCTTATAGTTGGCCTTGGGTAACTACCCGTTATGCCGGACTCTCTATGAATAATTCATTAGACATTGCTGAGTATAGTGAGCTTACCTTTGGAGGTTCGTTAGGGATTAATTACAATCGTTCTAAGTATATAGATTTTAACTGGATTTTTAATCCGGGAGCACCGCAGGAAAAAACAAGGTTATTGCCTAGTTTACATGCTGGTTACAATGTAACGGTAAAGCAATTTAATTTTGCTGTGGGAGCAGGTTACGGACACCGAGCGCCTTCCGTTTCGGAAGGATATGGCTATTATATCTATAATAGTTTTGACAGGTACGATTATGTTGGAAACCCAAACTTAAAAAATGAAATTTCTTATGAAGGTAATGCAGCGGCAAGCTTTAGTAGTAAAAAGCTAACCGTGCAGGCCAAAGTAAATTATTTCTATATACAGAATTATATTATAGGAAGAATTTTAAGTTTAGGAAGCCCCATGAACTATCAATCGGTTGGGGTAAAGGGATATACTTCTTTAGACTATGCAACCTTGTTCAATTTCTCTATGAATGCAAGTTACGCCATTACAGAGAATTTGCATTGGAAAGGTACTCTAGCATATGCCAGAGGGCTAGATAATGACGGAGGCAACCTGCCGTTTATTCGTCCGTTAAGTTACCAAACTTCATTGCATTATAAATACAAGGCGTTTGGTTTTCAAACCGCTTTTAGTGGTGATTTGGAACAACAACATTACAGTCCGTTATATGGGGAAGATTTAACACCTGCCTATTCCATTCTAAATTTCTCGGCCGATTATAGCTTTCGTATAAAAGATTTTAAAACAGTGCTTCAGGTAGGAGCAGAAAACGTATTGAACCAATATTATAGCACCTATGCTGATTGGGGAAATATACCAAGAATGGGGAGAAATATTTTCACCTCTTTACAAATCAAATTCTAATAAGAACCAATACAATTTAAATTTTATAAAAATGAAAAATATTAAACAGATACTTTTTTTAGCACTTACTTCAATAGTCTTCATCTCATGTGGTAACGATGATGATATACCGGCAGCAAATAACATTACCTTAGCGTTTCATAATACCTTTGGAGACGAAACCATTGTGTTAGGAGATGCTACTTCTGAAACTGCAACAGTAAATACTTCAGAGGCCGGACAAGTACATCATTTTTCTGAGGTGAAATATGTAATTAGTAACATTGTTTTGGTACAAGCAGATGGTACAGAGTTTCCATACTATATTAACGATTTAGACAATGGTGCAACGGTGGTAAATGTAGCCGATGCATCAACGTTGAATTATGTATTAACAACTATTCCTTCTGGTGAGTATACACAAATTAAATTTGGGTTAGGAGTTAGAAGCGATTTAAACACCTTAGACGAGGTTAGTTTTCCTGAGTTTTATGCATTGGCGGGTGCAAACGATACCGAAATGCATTGGGAATGGGGAACAGGATACCGTTTTACCAAAATCGAAGGATTTTATAGTGCCGATGACTTAACACTTTCTGTGCATACAGGTAGTACTGTTGAAGGAACACAAGGAGACGAGTCTACTTATACACAAGGGGTAGATGCCTATAGAGGAATTACCTTAGACTTAACTACCAATGCAGTGGTGGGTAGCAGTGCACCAACCATTACAATTAAAGCTGATTTTGATAAATTATTAAGCGGACAAACCAATACCATTACATTAGGCGATAATAATGCAACACCTAGCGTTCATACGGCTGCTAATATGGAATTGTTTGTAGATAATTTAGGGGGCGATGGTACCAACGATGTAAACGGAATGTTTTCTGTTGAGAATGTAGAAAACTAAAAATAACCTTTCAAAGCCGTCTGTTGTAATACAGACGGCTCTATAAAACTGTAGTTGTATGTTAAAAGAAATAACAATGCTGGCTGTGGTTTTCTTGTTTTTGTCTTGCAGTACAACTGATGAGGAGCCGATAGTGATAGCTAATCCGCAGATTGGTGTTGATATACCTCTTAATTTTCCGGAGTTTAATGCGGCTGTTTATGCCAATAGGCCTACCCAATACGGGGTAGCATTGGGTGAAGAATTGTTTTTTGATGTACGCTTAAGTACCGATAATACAATAGCCTGTGCTAGTTGCCATATGCCCGGTAATGCCTATGCCGATCATAACGTGCAAGGTGTTGGTGTAGAAGGTAGGATAGGATTAAGAAATGTGCCTGCTATTCAAAATTTAGCATTTATGAATTTTTATAACTGGGATGGTAGCAGGTTGCAATTAGAGAATCAGTCTTTGGTGCCTATTATTACGCATGAAGAAATGGACTCTTCTATACTGGAGGTAATGAGTAAACTTGAAGGGGATGATACTTATACCGAAATGTTCCGGAATGCTTTTGGAGATGCAGAAATAACTCCCGAAAGAATTTACACTAGTATTGCCCAGTATGAGTATACATTAATCTCAGCTAATAGTACCTATGATAAGGTGATAAGAAATGAAGGGGTTGCGTTTACAGAAAGTGAAGCAAGAGGCTACGAAACCTTTCAGCAAAAATGCGTGAGTTGTCATAGTACCGAATTGTTTACCGATCAAAGTTTTAGAAATATAGGTTTTCCGGTAAATACAAGTGTTGACGAGGCTGGTAGAGCCAGAGTTACAGGAGATATGGATGATTATATGAGTTTTAGAGTTCCGTCTTTACGCAATGTTGAGTATACTGCACCCTATGGTAGTTTTGGTCAGTTTGAAACGTTAAGAGCAGTACTCGATTATTTTGATGATGGTGTTTTGGATGCCGATAATTTAGATCCTATTTTTAAAAACAACAGCAATCGTATTCCGTTATCCGAATTGGAAAAAGAAGATTTAATAGCTTTTATGAAAACACTGAGCGATGCGGAGTTTGTTTCGGTATTGAATGATTAGAGATCAGTTAACAATACTAAAATTTCAAAGAGCTGTTACTCAATAATTGAGATTAGATGCTTCGAGACTTGTCTCTAAATAGAAATGCAATGCTTACTAAATGCTTCGTGGGCTTGCCCGGAAGTAGTTTACTTTGATGATGACGTATCTTACCAAAATATAGTACAATAGATACTATATTTTGGTAAGATACTTTTCATGAGAAATTCATCAATCAATCGTTAAGAACCTTCGTTACATGATTATTTGTTGTTTTCAATTTTGTCTTAGTACTATTGTTTTTTTGATAATTCAGAAAATAGTTCGATTAAATTATTTTCGGGATCTCTAAAATGGGTAACTCTAATACCCCAGTCAGTCATGTCTTTAGGCTCGGTAAGAAATGCAATTCCTTTAGCTTGTAAGAATGTATAAGTTTCGTTTACATTGTCAACTTCTAGTATTAGGGCCACTTTGTCTTGTATATGTTCATGGGTATGTGTATCGGTATTATCAATAGCCATGTTCATAAATTCGGCTTTAAATAAGCAAAGACCAGAGGGCACTCCTACGTTAAAGCTAGCATAGGCTTCCCCAAGTTTCCCCCAGGTACATTCCAAACCAAGTGTGTCTTTGTAAAAAGTAAAACAGGTATCAAAGTTGTTTACTAAAAGTCTGATATTATTGAATTTCATTTCACTATTATTTATGTATTCATAATAAAGTAAAATTACTTTTTTGTCATTGTAGTCAATTGTAAAAATCGGTCGTTTTTATTCTCGAAGAGCTGGGTAGGGCTACTGCCTGTATGTTTTTTTAGGTCTTTAATGAAGTGTGACTGATCAAAATAATCTTGTTCAGGGTAGAGCTGTCCTTTTTTGAGGTGCTTGTAAGAGGCATGACATTTTAAAATGGTGCAATAGGATTTTAGCGGAAGTCCGAACCGATCTGAAAAATACCTATTGATTTGTCGACTTGACCAGCATACTTGTTCTGCATATTGCGTAACGGTTTGCTCACCGTTGGTTTGGTACAGAAGGTTAAAAAGTTGCCGTTTTCTATGGTCTATACTTTCATGACTTGTTACGAGAGAAAGCATTGTATTATTCAGCTTTTCGGTAACACTTTCCAAATGAGTAAAAGTGTACTCGTTTAATTGCCAAAAGCTAGGTTCTTTAGATTGTTCACTATTAAGAAGCAGAGCAATCTTTTGTTGCAACATATAGTCTACTGCTAATAATTTAAACCGTATCCCAAAGAGTTGTGTATTCGGTGGTATGGAAACCGCTACCTGTTTTGTCCAAAGTCCGGTAAGCGAAATTTCTTGCTGTTGCTGTTTCGTAAATGAAATGATAAGATCAAAACAGCCATCGGGTAAAATGGTATAATCCAGAGGTTTGTTTGTAGTATTGTCAAACCACCAATAACTCTTTACAAAGTCGGTTAGTAATGCAGTGGGTTCAAACTCTTTGTATACCATGTATCGTGTTGTATGGTTTTTTCAAAGATAAGGTGTTTTTACATATGTTTTTAAATACTCTTTAGCCTGCTGAACTAACTTTTGGTATTTCTGAAATAATATACTCTTATGCTCTTTCAAATGTATTTTGGAGAAGACTTCCTTTAGTTATAGGAATAGCTTCTTTAACACCATGCACTGGGGTGCCAATGCGTTCTTGGTTTAGGGCACTTATTCGTACTGTCAGAACCTTATATTTTCATGCCCAAAAGGTTTTGTCTATGGCATCACTATACCCGTTTATGTCTATTTTATGAGTTGTAATAATGTTCTGTAATTCATTTTACCCTTTAACTTTATTTTAGTGCTATACCTAAAGCAAAAAACTTATTTTAGTAGTTTAAAATATATGTAATGAAGCTTCACTTTTCTTTCTTATGGTTGTTATGTGCTTTGCCCACGGTACTATTGGCGCAAAACCCAGATGTAGATATACAACAATATGAATTTCACCTTTCAGTAACCGATACCAATAATGAGATTAAAGGAAAGGCAGTGATTGATTTTGACTTTGTGAATACTACCGATGTATTGCAACTGGATTTTGTGGCTGTTGATGCTAAAGGTAAGGGGATGAAGGTAGACAGTGTGGTACAAGAGCATAACAAGCTAAAGTTTGCGCAAGACAAGGAGACGTTAAGTATATATACTTCATCTGATGCTCAAGTGGCTGTTTACTATCACGGTATTCCTAAAGACGGATTGATTATTAGCAAAAACATTTATGGAAATCGTACTTTTTTTGGAGACAACTGGCCCAACCGGGCACACCATTGGTTGCCTGTTATAGATCATCCTACAGATAAGGCTAAGGTGTCTTTTTATGTTACCGTACCTAAAAAATACGAGGTAATTGCTACCGGTACATTACAAGAGATCTTTGAGAGTGGTTCTACCAAAAAGTACCTATATAAATCGCCGGTAGAATTGTCTACTAAGGTAATGGTTATTGGAGTGGCACAATTTGCGGTAGAAGATTTAGGTACCGTAGCCAACGTACCTTTAACCAGTTGGGTGTATCCTGAAAATGAAAAAGCCGGATTTTATGATTATGCCATAGCCGAACCCATTCTAAACTTTTTTACCCAACATATATCAGAATTCCCGTTTACGAAGTTAGCAAACGTACAATCAACTACACGTTATGGAGGTATGGAGAATGCAGGGAATATATTCTATTCAGAAAAGTCTGTTGATGGAAAACGTTCGTATGAGTTTATCATTGCCCATGAAATAGCACACCAATGGTTTGGAGATTCGGCTTCAGAGATCGATTGGCCACAGCTTTGGTTAAGTGAGGGGTTTGCTACCTATTTTACCAATTTGTATGCAGAATATGCCTACGGCAAGGAAAAGTTAGACGAACGTTTGCAAAAGGAGCGTGCCGAGGTAATTGCATTTAGCAAGTATGCCAAAACGCCTATTATAGATAGCAGTAGAACGGAGCTTATAGAGTTATTAAACCCGAACTCTTACCAAAAGGGTGGTTGGGTGTTGCACATGCTACGTAGAAAAGTAGGGGATGCCATTTTCTGGAAAGCCATTAAAAAGTATTACCAAACCTATGCGTATAGCAATGCTACTTCGCATGATTTACAAGCAGTATTTGAAGAGGTTTCCGGTACCGACTTAGAATTGTTTTTTAAGCAATGGTTAACACAATATGGGGAACCTAAGTTGAAACTGGACTATACCTATAAAAATAAGAAGGCCACGATTACGATACACCAGTTACAGCAAAGTAATTTTGAGTTTCCATTACAACTACGCATTACCTATGCAAATAAAGATGCTGAGGTAATAGAGGTTCAGGTAACCAAAAAAGAACAGGTTTTTGAAGTAGAGGTGCCCGAAACCCCAACAACTATAGTATTAGATCCTAATACGAATTTATTGTTTGAGAAGGGGTAGGAAGGAATTTGACTGGTGAATATATAAGTAATTCATAGTGATTTACTTAGGCGTTAGTTATTAATGATTTCTACTATATAGCATTGATTTTGTAGTAAATACGATTAAAGCCATATACAGGTTGTCTGTAACTTTTTTGATACAATTAATAGCTTCAAATGAAGACGGATTTTCAGTACTCATACATATTTTTGGTCGGCTCGTCTTTTAAGAAGAGATCTGAAAAATTAGGTCATTGGTTCTGTTTGTATATGTGTTGCGATATATAGCTATTCATTACAAGGAGTAACAGGTATTTCTATTCTTAACAGATAGTATTTAACTTAGGGGGTAATTTTTTAAATATTAAGACATAAAAAAAGCCCCTTAAAAGGGGCTCTTCTGTACGTCATTTTTAACGTTTGGTCTTATTTAGTAACTTGTACATTTACCGCGTTTAAACCTTTTTTACCAGATTCAACATCGAAAGTTACTTCATCTTGTTCTTGGATTTCGTCAGTTAATCCTGAAATATGAACAAAAATATCTTCTCCTTGTTCGTTTGTAATAAAACCAAATCCTTTACTTTGGTTGAAAAATTTTACCGTTCCTTTTTGCATTTCTATAATAATTAAATAAATTTTATTGTTTTCTTATTTCTATGGCTTTATAGCCTTTTGGTGATTTCTCTTTTTCAAATGTAACGCGATCCTGCTGTTTTACTAAATCAAGTAAGTCGTTTGTATGAAAAAATATAGTTTCTCCCATTCCGCCATCTTCCCTTATAAATCCATATCCTTTTTCAAGAATGAATTTTTCTACAGTCCCGGTCTTAATAGGAGACTCTTCTATTATAGGAGCAGCTCCTAGCTGAATGTCCTCTAGATTAATCTCACTTCTTTCCTCTGTTGGAGGAGTGTCGTGTAAGTGCCCGTTTTCATCTACATAGGCAAACATACTTTCTATACTTTTACCTTTATTGTTATTAGACTTTCTATTCTCTCTTCTTTGAGATTTTTCTTTTAGTTTTTGAGCTTTCTTTTTTGCCTTTTCTTTTTTAGAAAAAGAGTCTGCCATATGTTTTATAATTAGTTAATAATCCGTTTCATGTTATTTTGCCTGATGTCTGGGGATACTAAAACCAATGAGGTTTTCAATGGTTTTTAGGTAGGTCCTTTCATCGGTATCGCATAATGATATTGCATGCCCTGGTTTTCCTGCACGCCCTGTACGTCCAATTCGGTGTACATACGTTTCGGGTACGTTTGGTAATTCGTAATTAATTACTTGTGGCAAGCCAGCAATGTCAATACCTCTTGAGGCTATATCTGTAGCTACCAAAATGGCAATTCTACTATCTTTAAAATCGTTTAGTGCTTTTTGGCGTGCGTTTTGAGACTTGTTACCATGAATAGCTGCTGCTTTTATTCCGGTTTTGTCCAAATGCTTCACCAATTTATCTGCACCTCGTTTGGTTCTGGTAAAAATAAGGGAACGTGATGATTTGTTATTTTTTAATAAGGAAACCAACACCTCTCTTTTTTCCTGTTTTGGTGTAAAACATACTGATTGTTCTACAGTATGTGCGGTAGAAGATACAGGAGCTACCACTATTTCTTCAGGTTGATATAAAATATTTAACGCGAATTTACGAATGGCTTTAGGTAATGTTGCCGAAAAGAATAAGATTTGTTTCTTTTTAGGTAACAGCGACAGTATTTTTTTAATATCATTTATAAAGCCCATGTCTAGCATCGTATCTGCTTCATCTAGTACCAATGTTTCTATGTACGATAGGTTAATATGTTTGGTATTTACCAAGTCTAGTAACCGTCCAGGGGTAGCTATTACAATATCTGTTCTTTTCTTTAGGCCAATAATTTGCTTTTGTTGTGATACTCCCCCAACAATAACTTGTGAGGTTATAGGTAAAAATGCACTATAGGCATTAAAATTTTTATGTATTTGTACTGCTAGTTCTCTGGTAGGAGTAACTACTAAAACTCTAATTGCTTTTTTACGAGAAGGGTTTTGTTGTAGCTGTTGTAAAATAGGTATGGCGAAAGCTGCGGTTTTACCTGTACCTGTTTGTGCACAAGCTAGTACATCTCTCCCCTCTATAATTCTAGGAATAGCCTCACTCTGTATGCTGGTTGCAGTAGTATACCCCGCTTTAGAGATGGCTTTTAAAATAGATCCTGATAATTTTAATTCGTTGAAATTCATACATGTTTTTTAACCGGAACAACCGGACTTATAGAAGCACTTTATTGGTCTTCTTTCAATTGTAATTCATGTATATTCTGAAGAGAAAGCAGTACCGTTTAACCGGTAGTAATTTTATTAATAAAAAAACGAAACACCATAAGTGTTATAGCATAGCTATCGCCAATATATATACTAATTGGTTATAATTTGGCAACTGGAAAAGCAAAAACTGAAGGTGATATAATAGGGTGTAAAATAAAACTGTGTCAGAAAAAGCAAGGCAGAAGCCTGTAAATCAATTATGAAGCAAAGGTATTGTAAATAAACCAAATATCTACACAGTTTTATATTTATTTTTTAAAAAAAATTTGTAAGGGGTTGTTATATAGTATTTTGTATAGTTGTAATTTAATTTTATCCTAGGTATTTTATAAGATCTAACGATATATTAGACCCTTGTAATTTGGATATAGCACGTACTTTTATTTGTCTAACTCGTTCTCGAGTAAGTTGTAATGTTTCGCCTATTTCTTCTAGATTTTGTGGGGCAGTATGTTGCAATCCAAACAGTAAGACAATAACTTGTTTTTCGCGATCGGATAGTATTTTCAGAATACGATTTATATCTATTGTAAGAGATGCTTTAAGCATATTACCTTCGGGGTTGGGTGAGTCTTTGCATGCAATTGTTGTATAAAGGGTGCTGGGTTCACCATCATTAAAAGGCATGTCTAATGAAAGATTTCGTTCTGAATTTTGCAAACAGTTTTCTATCTCCTTTTCAGAGATATTTAAAAACTGAGCGAGTTCTTCTACCGAGGGTTTTCGTTGTAATTGTTGTTGTAACTTTAACGATGCTCTATTTATTTTGCCAATAATACTTATTTTATTAAGGGGCAATCTTACAATACGCGAGTTGTCTGTAATGGCTTGAGCAATGCCTTGTCGTATCCACCATACGGCATACGAGATAAATTTAAACCCTCTTGTTTCATCAAAGCGCATGGCGGCTTTCATTAAGCCCAAATTCCCTTCGTTGATTAAATCGGATAGTGTTAGTCCTTTATGTTGGTATTGTTTAGCTACAGAGACTACAAACCGTAGGTTAGATTCTATAAGTAAGTTTAGTGCTTTTTGATCTCCTTGTTTTATTTTTTGAGTTAGCTCGGCCTCTGTTTCAGCAGATATCATAGGTATCCTATTAATATCTTGTAGGTATTTATCTAAACAATGATCTTTTCGGTTCGTTATCTGTCTAGTAATCGTTAATTGTCTCATTGATTTGTTGTAATAAGGTTAATAAACTCCTTTTTGGACTGTAAATACGTTGAATGTGAGTTTCAGATAACACATTCGCTATTGAGATAACTTCCTTGTGAGGTAATTAAAGGAATAGTGAAAATGAAAGGAGTAGATGTATTGAATTTATACGAATCTATGAATACAAATAAATCTACCTGAAATGGATTTTGATAAATATAGTTTTAATAAACTGATAAACCTATTATTTTTAAATAATTAACCTATTCCTTTCTGTGCAGTTTAGAATAGGTGGGGGTTGTTAATCACCCTTAAAATGGTAACAGAGGTAGTTTTAGATGCATGGTAAAGAATTATAAAGGCGATAGAAACACAATAGAAAAGGACAAGGTATTTCGTCCAATTTTAAAATGGAGAGTAATCTATGGTTTCGGTTACTCAATAATTGAGATTAAATGCTCCGAGACTTGTCTTGAAATAGAAATGCAATGCTTACTAAATACCCCGAAGTAGTTTAATTTTTAATTTTCCGATAGTTTATATGCATGCTTGTAACAGTAAGGGTAACCCATGTTAGTAAGAAGTACATGGGGGTATAAATGTTCTTAAACAAACTTTTCAGTAAAAAGGTGGTAGTACTTAAGGTTGTTAAAAACAACCATGGTCAACCATACAAAACTGAAAAATACTACTCGTTTGGTAGTTGTATTTTTATATACACTAGTAAAAGTACAAGATGTTCATTTCTATTCAAAAAAGGAATTACTTAACTCGTTTCATCGAAAATTCTATTTCACGTTTTTCATTGTTTGCTATTCCCGATATGGTTGCTTGTAAAGAATCGGCTGATAGTTTTTTATAGGCGATTACCTGAGGGAAATCGTGTTTTGGATTCTCAAAAATAACACTGGTGTCTGTAATTGTGGTAGATACAAATGTAATAGGCAGGTTGTTATTTTGAGTAGGTACAATAATAATACAATTAAGCCGATCGTTTTTTTCAATAAGTTGTACACTCTCCAATACTAGTGTATCCTCCTGCTCGTTAATCATATAACTTTTTCCTGTAAATAACGTATCACTTGTGTGGTTCCATTCTTCAAAAACAGGTCTTTCAAAATAGTTATATTTCCATGTGCCCTTAAGCCATGTTACTTTATTTAGTAGTGAAGGCGTAGCTTTGGCGCAGCTAATAATTAGTAGTAAACCTACTAAGGTATAAACAAAGTAACGGATTGTTTTCATGGTTATTAAAATAAGGTATGAAAGTATGGAAAATATCTAATAGTAACACCAATTTATTTTACAATTGTTCTTTATGAAGGTAAATGCCTTTGCTTGATATCTTTTATTAAGTAACACCCGTAAGTAAAGTACTCATGTTTATTATTGTGTTGCAATGCCTATACATTACCATTTACTATAAAAATAGTTGATAGGTGTAGCTACTTGCTATTTCCGCTTGGGTAGTCCTACAAGAGACGGCAATTCTTTTATCGATGGCTATCCAGTTGGTATCACTTTCGTTAGCTTCGGCTAGAGTCCAACCTAAACAACCCCCTCCTGAAGGTTGAATAATGCTAGGCTATATAAAATGCATCTCTAACTCTTGAACTTTATCCACGTGAGTTTATGCCAAATACCTTCTAATGGACCATGTTTATGGTATTTGTTCCACCATGTACACAGTACAATAAAGATAGCAGCTAACAACAAGCCAATAATAAAACTATAGGTGGCTCCGGTGTATTTATACAGCCCTATACCAAAACCGTAGTAGATTACCGACCCCACTATAGACTGAAAAACATAATTGCTTAAGCTCATTTTACCCACAGGTGCAATGGCTTGTAAGGCTTTGTGAGCCCACGAGGTATAAAACAATAAAATAAAACCAGCTACCAATAAAAGCATAAATGATAGATTCATAAACGAGCTGGTAATAACAAGTACCGTTGCGCTAATAGCTTTAGAGGAGGTAAGTGTTTCCAAATTGGTATTTAGTACGTAAAATAGTACATACAGTACCAAAGAGGCGAAGGCCGTTTTTCTCCAGAATTTTTTAGTGGTTTCATTCCATTCAAAAAGCTTTTTACGTCCTAATATATATCCTAGTATGAATAAGGCTAGAATTTGAAAATAACGACCATTCTCATAGTTCCAAAGTAATACTGCTTTGCGTCCATTTGTTAGGTTACCATATAGGGTATCTAATAACGAATCCGATTGTATATACGTACCCATGTTACCAAAGTAGGTCCATGAGGTAGGGTTGGGGAGTATTATGTTGGGATGCTGTATAGCGTGGTATATTTGTATAAGTTGCAAAGGCTGTAGCAGTAATAGGGAAGCAATAACTAATAAAACACTGTTTTTTAGGTTAGCAAGCGGAATCATAAACAACCCAACAACAGCATAAATAGTAAGGATATCGCCCTGAAAGAAAGCGGAGTTAATCACTCCGAACAAGAGAAGTAGCAACATTCGCCAGGCAAAACGCAGACGAAAATCGTTTCCTTTTATCCGTTGGTTTTCAAACTGTATGTAAAAGGTGAGACCAAAAAGTAAAGCAAAAATAGCAAATGATTTACCGCTAAACATGAAAAAGAGAATATGCCATATCACCTGATCAATCGGAACCATCCATTCAGGAATATTTTCTGCGGTATAATACATGTCAAAATGCTCAATGTTATGCAGTAGCATAATAGAAATAATAGCGAAACCTCGTAATGCATCAATTACATGAAGTCGTTTACCCATAATGTGTTTTTTAAACAATAATAAAATCTGAACCTTAATTCAATTTGGTTTTATAGGGTACGATAAAGATAGGAAAATTGTGGGGGTATAATTAATTTTTACCGTTGAATATACTCTTCTGTAAATGCAGCACCCCGTCTTTTTCTATCCACGGGAAATAATATTCTATTAAGGTCGAATTATGGGACAAAAATCCAGCGTGTAATTTTGAACCCCTGTAAGTAGTGTATAGGGCATTCCCTCTACAATAATGGCAAGTTCTCCGCGAGTAAGTTTTCTATTATTACAGTCTGAAAAAACAATGGTTTGCGTGGTGTCGGTAAACATTTTAGCTACTATAAGGAACGTTTTTTCATTTCATTCTTTTTGGTTTTAGGTATCAAAATGGCACTAAATGTTATGACTTTCTGAGGTATATAAAAAATAAAACACCAGTACCTAAAGGCACTGGTGTTTTGTATATTTTTGGTGAGTAATTTTATTTACTCAATAATTGAGATTAAATGCTCCGTGTATTTGCCTCGAAGTGGTTTACTAATTCAATAACTCAGCTGGTAAAATTTGAGCTAATATTGCTTCTTGTCCTTTTTCAATGGCAATAAACTTCCAGTTGGTTTTACCATCTGCAGAAACTGCATAGCCATCTCTTTCAGCAAAAACTTCAAAAAATTCTGTTTCCTCATCGTAGGTTATATTTTCAGCACCCATGGCAGTCGATAAGTTGGTTTTCATCATTTCAATACGATTCGCTTTTTCTTCAGGTGTTTCTTCACCTTGCGCATTAAATTTAATTCTAATAGTAACACTATAAGTTACATGAGAATAATATTTTCCCTCTATTTCCTTAGCATCGCCCACATCTTTAATTTGTGGGTTTTTTTGCTCTATAGTGATAGTAGGGTTGTTAAGCATTTGTTCCATTAAAGCAATTAATTGCTCTTTTGGTACAAGGGTAAAAATCTCCGGCATCATATAGTCGGTCGCTTTTCTAAAATCTTTGTTCGTAAGTGCTGTAAGATATTCAGAGAATCCTGTCTTAATTTCTTTTTTATACTCTTGTGCGTTACCAGTAAAACTGATGGCAACAAATAAAAATGCAAAAACGTATTTTTTAATACTCATTGGTTCTAAATTAATTGTTTTAAAAGTGGGAATATCGTAAAATATATGTAATTGGACTACTTTAAAAAAGTTAAATTTTGTTGATAGGTTTAAAAAGTACAGTTCTGGTACAGGGAAAAATACCAACAAAAGGGTATTTGTTTTATTAAAAAACCGCGTAATTTTACCTCAATAACCAACAATCGCTATTAATTTTTTTATAAATGGAAGAGGTGTTTTCTATAGTAGAGAGCACCTCTATTTTTTAGACTATTCTACTTCTTTTTTAACCTCCAGATAGAGTCCTATTGTTCTAAAGACTACTTTCCCGTCAGATTTGTCTACCATGATATTCATACGCGATTGATTATTTTTTCGGAGTGCTACTTTTATTGACGTACTTATAAAAAACAACTACACTATTTTTTTCAATTCATCAAAGTTAGCCGAGGTTAACGTGTGTAAATTTTTAGTAATTTTTGCTACATCCCAGTTCCACCATTCTACTTGTAATAAGAGTTCTATTACCTCGTTGCTAAAGCGTTTTTTAACTTCTTTCGCAGGGTTACCACCCACAATGGTATAGGGTGCTACATCTTTTGTTACCGTGGCATTGGTAGCAATAATGGCACCATCACCAATAGTAACACCCGGCATTATAGTGGCATTATGGCCAATCCATACATCGTTACCAATAATAGTATTTCCTTTAGTAGGGTAGGTTTTACCGTCCATGGCTTTTTGCCAACCGTTACCAAAAATAGCAAACGGAAAGGCAGAAAAAGACTCGGTTAAGTGATTACCCCCGTTCATAATAAACTTGGCTCCTGAGGCAATTTGGCAAAATTTCCCTATAATCAATTTATCGCCTATAAAGTCGAAATGGTATTTTACATTTTTCTCAAAATTGTAAACATCATCAAAGTCATCATAGTAGGTATAGTTGCCTACTATAATGTTAGGGTTGGTAACAATGTTTTTTAAAAAACATAAGTTGTTATATCCGTTTAACGGAAATGGGGTATTTTTATCAGGTCCTGTCATGGTTATTTAGTTATCGGTTTTTTTATGGAAGGAGTGATTTTCAAAAATACAAATAAGCTGGTTAAGTAAGACAAACTTATTAAATGGAGTCTCTGCCTGATTTACATTATACGATACCACAGTTTGAGTATCTGGGGCATAGGCAATATAACTACCATAAAATCCGTAATGCCCATAAAATGTATGTTGGTTATAGATAGTTTTATACATGCCTAGTCCGTACTCACTATTATTTTCTCCGGTTTTTTGAGTAGCCATCATTTTTTGAAGACTCTGTTGTGAAATTAGTTTACCGTTAAATAAGGCTTTTATAAAAATAGCTAAATCATGATGGGTAGACACCAGTCCGCCACCAGCCCAGTCAAAAGAGGTGTTTATATCTTTAAAATTATAAGTACCTATATACTGGTCTAATAATGGGAGTGTTGTAGTAGCGGGTTCATAATGTTGCAAATACGTATTTTGCATGTGCAAGGGGCTCAGGATTCGAGTGCGTATACATTCAGCTAAGGGCTTTTGTTCTATCTGTTCTATTAGCATTCCTAATAGTACGTAGTTGATGTCTGAATAGTAAAATCCGGTACCGGGTGTAAAATGGGGTTGTTTATGTAGCCCATATGTATAATACAATTTTAAAATAGCTTCTGGGCTATATTGTTTTGTGGTGTTAGTAACCACACTGGTTAAAAATGGGTTTAGTTTATCTGTAAAAATATCTGCAAGTCCCGATTTGTGACTAAGTAATTGTTTAAGAGTAATGGTATGCCCTAAGTTTTTGCCCTCTAACAGCATTAGCGAGTCGGTTGCCATATAGGTTGCTAAGGAATCTGTTAACGTTAGTTTATGTTCTTCTGCTAATTGCAGTATTATGGTTGCTACAAATAGTTTAGTGCTACTGGCAATTTTAAACGGAGTTTGGGTAGTGTAAGTAGCCGCTGCTTCTGTTGTACTTATTGCAGTATGGATGTTACCTGTTTGTTGATTTTCAAGGTATATGCTAATGGCACTGGTTCTGGTTTGGGTATTTGTATTGGTATGTTGATGGGTTAATGTTTTTATAGAATCGGTATAGGCAATTACTATTTGTTGCATTTTAGCTGCCTGTGTTTGTGGTATGTTATGGCCTGTTTTTTGAAATGGATACCATAGTTTTTCAGAAACAGCTATCGAGTCAAAATAGGCTTTGGTTAGCATATAATTAGCTGTATTGTCTGTTTCTCCAGCCATTATAATGAGCGGACAATCTAAATGCGTTACCTTAGTTTTAATAGGATGTGCATACAGCTCTTTGTATAAAGGCATGTAAAGTTTTCCCCAATTTTCAAAATAGGCACAGAGTCCTTTGTAATGCTCATCGGGTATAGGGTTTCCTTCAAAGTCGGCTTGCCACTTGTACTGTGTACATAAGTCGGTTACGGTTTGGTACGGAATGTGAACGGATGCGAGTTTGGTAAGGGCTTGCTCGTTTTTTTGCTGTTTATAATGAGTTATGAGTTTCTGTTGTAGCAATTGTTGGCTTTTCAGGTTGTCTATAATAGGATTTACTGCAAAAAAAGCATGTATTTTTTCGGGGTATGTTGCGCTTAGGTGAAAACCAAGTACGGTACCCCATGAGTTTCCTAATATATAAAGCTTGTCTCGCTGATACTTGTTTAATAAGTAGTGCAATACCCCTTCTGTATCTTTTTTCATCACCTTTAAAGAAATAGCAGTGGTATCGTTTTTAGAATTTTTAGAGCCACGCTGATCCCAATGAACTACTATAAAGTGTTTTTCTAAATCTTTAGTAATATGCTCTTGATGCGCTGAGGTAGCCGCTCCGGGGCCGCCATGTAAATACAATAGTATGGGTAAGTCTGCATTGGTTCCTTTTTCGGTTAGTTGTTGAGAAATACCTCCAATACGTATTTGTTCTATATGGTCTACTGCTTTAGCAGAAGTTTGTGCCGCCACCATAAGGCTAAAAAATAAAGTATATATGTAAAGCGTAATCTTCATAACTAAACAACGTGTTTTAAAGTTTTATGATAATACAAAACTGATTTTGTTTAATGCATCATTTTAAAATATCCAATGCTAGGTAAGTGCTTCCTTTTTTAATTTCTGATCTCAACTTCCTAACCTAAGTTAAGACCAGAAATTTAATTACCGTTTAAGATAAAAGATTAATACCAGTTAAAACCAACACCAACAGAAATGGTTGCTGCATCTCTGTGCCCGTCTCCTTTAAAGAATGTTCTTCCAGCAGTAGTTTGCAGTTGTAAATCTATTGCAAAGTTTTTTTGTTGATAGATTTCGTGTCCTACGCTTAATCCTACTGCGCATCCTGCGTTAAAATCGTCGTTTAGGTTGTCTTCAACATCATAAAGCGCAGGCATGTCAATAGCTAAGCCAATACCACCACTAATCCAAAGGTTGTTTTTTACCCAGTATTGTACCGATGGTAAAAAAGTTTCAAAACTACGGTCGTACTCATTCTGACTGTAAATCATTCCCGAGGTATTTAACAACACCGCAAGACGCTCGTTTACCATATACCCCAATTTAATGTTTGGTAAGCTTAAACTCCCTTGACCTTTGTCAAAATCTTGGCCTGTTTCGGTATCAGAAATACTAATGGCACCACCACTAATACCTAACCCAATAACAAATCCTTTGCGTTCCATTTGATCTGTAGTGTCTTGTGCATGTAATTTAGCTGTTATAGCTAATAAAAGCAATATGGTAAAAAATATAAATTGTTTCATTTTTCAATTGATTTAAAAGTTTTTTGATTTATATGTGTTAAAAAGAAGTCATTAAGGCTTCTAAAATTGTGTTACGTTGTGAGCTATAAGCATCCCCTTGGTTATTACTTAATAGTACAATTGTACTGTTATACTTGGGCATAAAGCCAATCATGCTCCAGTATCCGTTAATATCGCCACCATGCCAGTAGAGGGTTGTATCACTTTCTTGTGATGTAAACCACCCCAAGCCATAATCGGTGTAGCCATCTTCTACATTGGTAGCAAAAATGAGTGCCTTTTCTTCAGTGGTAAACCATGCGTTTTTTGCGGCATCTGCCCAAAGCTCCATATCGTTAGGCGTACTGCTCCAATCACCGGCACCAAAAGTAATTTCTATAGGATAGTCACTTGCTGGGGTACTATGGTTATACCCCTCTGCATGTACCGAGGTATTAATGGCATTAGCTCCTTTTTCTGTAGAAGTCATACCTAAGGGAGTTAATACATTTTGGGTAATGTATTGGTAATAATCGGTGCCTGATACTTCTTGTATTAGCAAGGCTAAAAGCACGTAGTTTGAGTTGGAGTATTGCTTTTGCATGCCTGGTGTAAAGAGTAATCCTTCCTGAGCAACAATGGTTTCAATAACTTCGTAAAGAGTAGTTGCTGTAAATTCGGTACCATTAAAGGCATCGTCTTCTACATAGCTTAGATAATCTGGGATGCCCGATTGATGTGATAACAACTGCGCTAAGGTAATCTGATTTCCATTTGGAAATTCTGGGTCAAAGTCGGCAATAGTTTGGTTAAATCCGGTAATTAAACCATCTCTTTTTAATTGTACAATTCCGGCGGCGGTAAGTGTTTTACTAACCGATCCTAATCGGTATTGTAGGGTAGCAGCTTGGGCTAGCCCGGTACCTGTATTTGCCAAACCGTATCCCTTTCGTACTACATCTGTTCCATTTTTGGTAATAATAGCGTACCCATTAAAGTTTATTTCTTCCAATAAGGTTTCTATATTCATATTGTTAGTAATGGTAGTGTCATCACTGTTTGAACAAGAGAATACTGTAAGGGTTATAAGAGCTATTCCGATTGTTTTTAATTTTTTCATATGAGTTTTATTTATTTTATAGATGCAAATTTGATTTATTTTGAGAACTCAAAAGTTTTGATTTACTTTGAAAAAGTTCGGAATTATAATTCCGAACTTTTTTAATTATCATCACCCAAAAACTCAACTTTCGTGTATACAAACAACAGGTCTATTGTAGTACTGCCTTTTGTTAATATGAGCAATAGCTCAGATAATGACTATTTTAGTGATGGGATCACTGAAGAGATTATTAATGCCTTAAACTCTGTAAAAGGACTCAAGGTTATTGCCCGTACGTCTAGCTTTGCATTTAAAGGAAAGAATATTGATGTTCGTAAGATTGGCAAACAATTAGAAGTTCATAATATTTTGGAAGGAAGTGTACGTATGGTACAAAACCATGTGCGTATTACGGCTCAGCTTATAGATGCAGAAACAGGGGTGCACTATTGGTCTAAGAATTTTGATAGAGAATTAAATGATATTTTTAAGCTACAAGATGAGGTGAGTTTGCTTATTGCAAACCAAATACGTGAGAATTTTGGACATTTAGAGATTCAGGAACATTTGGTAAAGCAGCCCACTACTAGTTTTACTGCTTACGAGCTATTCTTAAAGGGAAGATATCAGCAGTTACAATGGACTCCCGATTCTATGAAAAAGGCTATTGCTTTTTTTGATATGGCCATTGCTCAGGATAAGAACTTTGCCAGAGCGTATTATGGTAATTTACAATGTTATGGGTTATTGGCTATTTGGGGGTATATGGAACATGAAACGGCGATGGAGAAAGCTATTGGTAATTTAATGATTGCCAAAGAAATAGATGCGAGTTTGCCTGAATATCCGTTGGCTTTTGTGGGGCGAAGCTTTTGGGGGGAATGGGATTTTAAGGCAGCTTATGGTTATATACAACAAACACTTGGGGTAAACCAAAATCATATAGATGGGTTAGAGGCCATGGCCGAAATGTTTATTGCACTGGGCTTTTTTGAAGAAGCTACTGTATATGCTAAGAAATTGCTGGGGGTAGATCCGTTATCGGCAAATAACTTATATACTTATGCTCATATTTTATACTATCAACGCAATTATAAGGAAGCGTTGCAATGGGTGCAGAAGTCGTTAGAAGTACGCCCCGATTTAGAGCTTTCCAAACATCTTTTAGTGCTATGTTATATACAGTTAAAAGACAAAGATGCTTTTGAACGTGCTATTATGAACGATCCGTTGGCCGATTTACAATTGCTTCTATACCATGCTGTAAATGATACTGTGGAATTAACAGATGATACCTTAACACAATGGATGGATACCGATAAATCTGAAGTGCAATTAGCTCCTTATGAATTATATATTATGGCAAGTGCCGGATACAAAAAACATGCGTTTATACTGTTGAAAAAGTATATAGATCAGCGTAGGGGGCAAATTATTAATTACCGCCAAGAAGTGCTGTTAGAGAACTTGCACGGTGTTGAGGGGTTTCATGAGCTACATGTTTCTAATTTACTACGTATCGACTTGTTACCAGGGGATAGAGGAGAGCCAGAAGTAAGTGTCAAAAACAGAATGGATAGCAATGAGTTGACGGTTATGAAGCAAGTACTCATTGCTTATATAGAAAAGGAAAAACCTTATTTAGATACTCAACTATCGTTAACAGGATTGGGGAACGAATTGAATATGCAGTCCAATAAGTTATCGTATATGATTAATGAGGTATTAGGGATTAACTTTAATGAATTTATTAATAGATATAGATTAGAACATTTTAAATCGATAGCTGCATTACCAGAGAATAAGTCGTTAACCTTAGTAGGTTTGGCCTATGAAAGCGGATTTAACTCTAAAAGCGTGTTTAATACTTACTTTAAAAAGGTAGAAGGTGTTACACCTAAGGTATGGTTAAAAGGGATATTAGAAACCTAACCCATTTCAATTGTTTTATAAAGAGAGAACTCTTCTGTTAGTTCGGCTTTGGTAAAAAAGAACTTCCTGTAAAAATAATCGGGGTAGCCAAAGGCGTTGTTTTGGGTATAGGTTTTAAGGTAGGTGTTGTTTATTGTAAGTAGCAAACCAGCATCAATCAGGTGTATGTGTTCTTTTTTTAGGTAGTCGGATAGCACTGTGTCGGGGTGACAAATAATTTCGTCATGGTCGCCTAGGGTATCGGTTAGTTTTTTACCAATACCTGAAAACTCAGGTTGGGCATTGCTATATTTATAAGCATTGGTAAAAAACAATTTGGTTTGCATAATGGCTACTTCCGTAATGGTACTGTTTTCAGAAATAAGGTAGGAGAGGTTAGTAGGTGTAAAGGGTTCGTTAACCTTTATAATGATGGTGCGTATGGCTTCGTCAAAATCGTTTTGTGAAGGGGCTTCGTTTACTTCACTTGAAAGCTGAATGGAATAACTACCATAATCTAAAACATATCTATGGTAATCGTGCCATATTTTTAATGGAGTAGATTGGGGTAATTCATTAATTAGTTCCAGCTCTTTAGGGGTGAATAGGAATGAGGTCATTCTAGCTAGTAAGTTTATTTGCCTTAAATATACCTATTTATACTTTTCAAGTAACTAATATTTGAGTTTTTAACACGTAAAATATAAGATTTATACAGTTCTATAAAGAGCTCATCATTTCTAAAAATAATACCAAACGAAACAAACTAGAAGAGGGTAGAAAGTAATGCTACTAATAGAAGTTCTAAAGGGGTATAAAAAAATCATTTCACTTTATAAAACCAATTATACGTACCATTGTCTTTTTTAGTATACGGAAATTCATAAGGTACATTCATTACATCATCTAAATACAACCGTTGCATTTCAATAATGCGCGGTTCATTATCTTCAAGTACGTGTAGTAATAAGGAGTTGGCTTCGATGTTTTGTATTTTACGTATTTCTATAATTTCCTGTTCATTAAAAATCTCGTTATCTTTAAGATATAAAATAACCCCGTTGGCCGCAATATGTATGTGATAGGTGTGTTTGCTGTTAGCCAAACGTTTGTAATGCACCAACAGCGGAGCCGCTGAATCTACAAATTTAGTTTCACGCCATTCCCAGGTTCCTGTTAAAAAGGAAATCTCAGGGTCGTTTAATAATACATCGGTTACAGACATCAATTTTATTTTTTATAAAGATAGTATTTAAAAGAAGTTACAATCAGGAGACCGGAGGCAAAAATTTGGAGGCTATTTGTAACGGTTGTACCGAATAGGAAATAAGATTATATGCTTTCAAGTTTTTAAGGGCGGTTAGCTGCTTGGCAATTTCAGTTTTCTTTTTAGAAAGGTGTTGTTGCTTTATAAAGTCTTTTAAAGTACTAGTACTTGTAGCATTTAAAAAAAGTAATTCTTCCGTATGGTTCATGGTGTATTCCATGTTTTCAGAAACAATAGTTATTTGGTCTCCCGTATATTTCCATGTGGCAGTACGTACAAAATATAAGTTTTTAATGGGTATATGGTCTATAACATGAACATCAAATGGTAAGCCTTCTTCTTTTTTGGTTGCTATTGTTTTACGGGCTTTTCCTTGATAGTAGAAAGCAAAAAGCTCCTATTAAATTACTATGAGAAATAAATAGATATTGGTCATAGACTTATCTATTGGTTGTCTTTCAAAAATAGGAAATATATTGCTTGTTCTATATCTTTTCGATTACGCCATTGTTACCCACTGCAACTTTTTTGTGAAACACTGTGTAAGTATTACACATGTTTTAAAGGTGTGTAATAAAATGTATTTTTATGTAAGTGATTGTTTTTCAGTTATTAATGCGTGTTGAAGGGTGCTTTTTAAAATTAGGCACACTTATTTCTATACTCTTTAGTATAACTATGTAACCCTTTATACAATTTACGATGAAGAATTACTTATATAAATTTAAAAAACTTGGAGCGCTCGTTATTGCCGGAGCATTTGCTGTAAGTTTTGTAGGGTGTAAAGAAGAAGAAAAGAAAGATGAAGGTGTGCCGTTACCAGTAATGACTGTAAAGCAAGAAAGTGCAGCCAAAGGGTTTCAGTACTTAGGGGCTATTGAAGGAGTTGAGACTGTTGAGATTCGTCCTCAGGTAGATGGAATTCTTGAAGAGATTTTTGTAGATGAAGGAGATTTTGTAGAAAAAGGTCAGTCCTTATTTAAAATTAATAGTCAGCCTTATATGGAAGATTACAAAAATGCTATGGCGAATGTAAACTTAGAGAAGGCTAAATTAGAAAAAGCAAAAACAGATTTAGAGCGCTTGCAGCCGCTAATAGATAATGAAGTATTATCTCCGGTACGTATTAAAACTGCTCAGGCCGATTATAAGGTAGCATTATGCTCATTGCAAAAAGCACAAGCCGAGGCGGCTAATATGAGAATTAGTTTAAATTTTGCTACTATAAAAGCACCTGTTAGTGGTTTTATGGGAAGAATCCCAAAATCGATAGGTAACGTGGTTAAAAAAACAGATTCGGAACCACTAACAGTACTATCTAATGTAAACGATATTTATGTGTATTTTTCTATGAGCGAAGGCGATTACCTTGCCTTTGAACGTGCTAAGAACGATACCCTGAGTAGCCGTGTAAACAGAGATGTAAAATTGGTATTAGCCGATGGATCTATCTATGAGCATATTGGTCATATCGATGCCAATTCCGGACAAATAGATAAGTCAACCGGATCGATCACATTACGTGCCCGATTCCAAAATCCGGATACGTTATTACGTTCAGGAAACACCGGTAAAATACTAATGGAAGAAATTTATCCGAAAGCTATTTTGGTACCACAAAGTGCAACCACCTTTATACAAGATAAAAAGTTTGTATTTGTTCTAGACAAAGATAGTTGTGCACAGCGCAGAGAGATTATTACACAAGGCCGCTCGGGTGATAGCTACATAGTAAGTTCAGAAAGCTTAGCTCCTGAAGAACGTATTGTTACCGCTGGTTTATATAAGCTGGCAAGTGGTATAAAAGTGCAGCCTGTAGATAGAGGAAAGCTACTTGTACAAGCAAAAGTAGCCAATGCTAATTAAGCCCAATAATCACCCTTAACCCGAAAAAAGGCATGTTTAAGAAAATACTTAAAAAGCCCGTTTTAGTACTGGTTATTACCATAATATTGGTGTTGGCTGGTGCGGCTAGTATAACCTCGTTACCTATAGAGCGTTTCCCTGAAATTGCACCACCTAGTGTAAGTGTAGGAGTAAAGTATCCTGGAGGTAATGCAGAAACAGTTGCTAAGTCGGTTTTATTACCAATAGAAGAGGCTATTAACGGTACCGAGAATATGACGTATGCCAACTCTACCGCCAGTAACTCTGGGGCTGGTAGAGTAACGGTATACTTTAAGCCCGGTACAGATCCCGATATTGCAGCGGTGAACATTCAAAACCGTGTGTCTACCGTAACTGAGAAAATTCCGCCGGAAGTTCTGGAAGCGGGTATCTCAGTAACCAAACGTATGAAAGGAAGTATCATGACATTAAATATTTACAGTGATGATACTACCTACGATGAAACCTTTTTAAATGCCTATACCCGCATTAACATTCGTCGTGAACTGAAACGTGTAGAAGGCTTGGCAGAAGCCAGTATTTTACGTCAGCGAGATTATGCGATGCGCATCTGGTTAAATCCACAAAAAATGGCTGCCTATGGGTTAACGCCAAGAGATGTATACAATCAGATTAAAGATCAAAACTTTGAGGCAGCACCAGGTAAGTTTGGAGAGAATTCCGATGAGTTGTTTGAGATTGTACTAAAGCATGGCGGACGTTTAAACCAGATTGAAGATTATGAAAATCTGGTCATAAAATCAAACTTAGAAGGAACCACTTTACACCTTAAAGATGTGGCTCGTATAGAGTTTGGAGCCTCTAACTATACCAGTGAAAACCGTTTGAACGGAAAGCCTGCGGTAACCATAGATATTGTTCAGCAAAACGGAGCCAATGCGGTTGAAATAGATAAAAAAATACGTGAAATTTTAGAAGAGCAGGAGAAACGTTTCCCAGAGGGCATACATTACCAAATTACCTATAGTGTTCGTCATCAGATAGACGAAAGTATGGAGCAGGTAAAGCATACCTTGGTAGAGGCTTTTATATTGGTATTCTTGGTAGTATTTATCTTTTTGCAAGATTTTAGAGCTACCATTATTACAGCTATCTCAATTCCGGTTTCGTTATTGGGTACGTTCTTTTTCTTAAAGGTTATTGGGGTATCCATGAATGTATTAAGTATGTTCTCTTTAGTATTAGCCATTGGTATTGTAGTAGATGATGCCATTGTAGTAATGGAGGCCATACACGAAAAAATGACCCACCATAAAATGGTAGCTACTAAAGCAGTATCAGTTGCTATGGACGAGATCACCGGGGCCATTATGTCTATTACCATTGTAATTGCAGCAGTGTTTATTCCGGTAGGGTTTTTAAGCGGGCCCGTTGGGGTGTTTTATAGTGAGTTTGCCTATACAATTATTTTTGCGGTATTACTATCGGCAATTAATGCACTTACATTAACTCCTCTATTAACCAAAATGTTCTTCGGGTCACCTAAAAATCCGAAGCGCAAAAGAAGACTTACTGCTTGGGTTAGCAATACTAAACTAGGGCAAAAAGGAAAAACCGCTGGAAAGAAAGGGTTCCGTAAGTTCGATTTTTATTTCTACCGATTTACCCAATCGTATGTACGTATTGTAAAATGGTTCTTAGTAAGAAAATGGGTTGGTTTAGGGGCGCTAGTAGTGCTTATTGGTTTAACCGTATTTTTATCTACTAGTACACCAAAAGCATTTATTCCAACGGAGGACGATAACTTTTTAATCTTTTCATTAAAGATGCCAGAAGGATCATCGTTACACCGTACCAATATGGCATTGCGTAAAGCCGATTCTATTTTACGAAGTGATGAAGCGGTAGCAGGAGTCAACACGGTATCTGGTTTTAATATTGTAGTAAACGCCGAGAGTCCGTCTTCAGGAATGGGGTATGTACAATTAAAACGCGGAGCAGAACGTGGAGCAGTACACGATATACAAGAAGTCATCAAACGCTTGTTAACCAAGCTAGATACTATAGACGAAACCTCGTTTAATATGTATCCGAGACCAACGGTACAAGGGTTTGGTAATTTTGATGGTGTGCAGTTTATGTTACAAGACCGTGCCGATGGAGACTTGGGAGAGTTTGGATTAATGATTAACGAGTTTATTCATCACCTGAATAGCCAACCGGAAATAGAAACAGCATTTACCTCGTTCAATCCTAATTTTCCGCAGTATAAGCTTAACATCGATTACGAGAAGGCGAAAAACATGGGGGTTAGTGTAAAAGATATGATGTTTACTATACAGTCGTATTTCGGACGTGTGCAACCAGGAGACTTTAATCGCTTTAGTCGTCAGTATGGAGTGTATATGCAGTCAGACATCCAATTCCGCGAATCGCCCGAATCATTTAACGGCGTATTTGTAAAGAACACCGCAGGGAAAATGGTGCCTATCAATACCTTGGTACGATTGGAACAAACCTACGGACCAGAGGTGGTAAACCGATACAACCTGTATAATGCAGCAAAGGTAAACGTAACCCCAGCCAAAGGATATAGTACCGGGGATGTAATGAGTAAGATAGAAGAACTAGCAGCAGACAAATTACCAGCCAGTTTAAGCTATGAATGGACAAGCATGAGTTTGGAAGAGAAAAACTCGGGTGGCGATACCATTATTGTATTCGTAATTATTATTCTGTTGGTATACTTTATACTAGCTGCGCAATACGAGAGTTTCTTGCTGCCATTAGCTGTAATGCTATCGTTGCCGGCGGGTATCTTCGGGGTATTTGTAGCCATTAATCTAGCAGGTATAGATAATAACATATATGTGCAAATTGGTATTATAATGCTCATAGGGTTGTTGGCCAAAAACGCCATACTTATTGTAGAATTTGTGGTACAAAAACGAAGATCAGGATTACCGGCGTTAGAAGCCGTTTTAGAAGCTAGCTCGTTGCGTTTACGCCCAATTATAATGACCTCGTTGGCATTTACTGTAGGGTTAATACCCCTAATGTTTGCGCACGAATCATCAGCTCAGGGGAATCATTCGGTAAGTATAGGCACTGCCGGAGGTATGTTAAGCGGCATTATTCTAGGTATTTTCATTATACCTGTATTGGCGTACATATTCCAACTGTTACATGACAAGTTTAATCTGGAGCGTTTTGGATCCAAAGAAGAAGTAATAGAACTAGCAGAAGAGTAATTTAGATAGAAAAAGGAAGAATGCAATTCAAATTCAAACATATAACATTACAACATAAGCAGTACCGTGGGGCGCTGCTGCTTAGAAGGATTGTGTTTACCTTGTTAGTTGGGACAGCTGTAGTAGGCTGTAAGGTAGGCAATCCTTATAAAAGACCGGTATTATATACCGGTACCCCCACATACTATACTCCCGGTGGAGTACCCACCGATACGTTATTGTTAGTTACTCAGGAAGTAAAAGATAGTATGTTACTGTCTGAAATTCCGTGGGGGGAGTACCTGCAAGACACCGTGTTGGTGGGACTCATCGAGGAGGCGTTGGTAAATAATATCGACATGCAAAAGGCATTGCAAAACCTACATATAGGGATGGAATCGCTAGAGCAGTCGAAAGCCAATTTCCTTCCATCGGTAAACAGTACACCGGGAGGTTATAGAAGCGATTATTATTCTGAGAATTATAACAATTATGGGTCTAACCGAGCAAGAAAGAACCATGGAGAAGGTGCTATACCCAACAGTTTCTATACCGAGCGTTTAGAATATAGCAGTGCTTTGCAAGCCAGTTGGGAAGCCGATATATGGGGTAAACTACGTTGGAAGAAGGAAGCCGCTCGTGCCCAATACATGAAAAGTGTTGCGTTTAAAAAGGCTCTGCAAACCGCTATAATTTCAGAAGTAGCAGCTACCTATTATAACCTACTAATGCTAAAGGCACAGATAGCAGTTGCCAAACAGAATTTTCAGTTAAACGATAGTACCCTTAACATCGTAAGGTTGCAATACGATGCAGGCGAAACCACCTCGTTGGCGGTACGCCAAACGCAATCGCGTATGCTAAAATCTAAAACGTTGATACCCGAGTTGCAATGTGCTTATGCACTAGAAGAAAATAAATTAAACCAATTGCTTGGTAGGTTCCCACAACCCATTGTAATTACATCTGAATTAGATGAGGTACGTTTTCAGGATATTTATGAAACAGGAGTGCCGTTAGATCTTATTAAAAACAGACCTGATGTGGCTATGGCAGAGTATGAACTGATAAGGAGAAATGCTAAAGCCGGAGTAGCCGAAGCACTTACGTATCCGCAACTTACTATTGATGCTAGTTTAGGATTAAATTCAAGAACCTTAGACGGATTTTTAAATCCGGTAAGCTCAGGGTTTGCCATTTTAAACGGTGCTATTTTTCAGCCCATTTTTAATAACCGTAAGTTAAAAACAAACTACCGTGTTGCCTTATCTGAAAAAGAAATAGCGCAATTAGATTTTAAAGATACATTAATAGATGCCATTGGTGATGTTTCGGGCTCCTTAGCTACACTCGATAAGCTAGAGGAAGAATATGCCATAGCACAAGAACGTATACAGGTGACTCGTCAGGGACTTAAAGATGCCGGATTGTTGTTTAAAAGTGGTTTTGCCAACTATTTAGAGGTGATTGCCGCACAAACCGATGCATTGGAAAGCGAACTGAATTTAATTGCAATTAAGAAACAGATATTAATTGCCAATGTAGAGTTGTATAGAAGTTTGGGGGGCGGCTGGCAATAACCGCTTCCCGAGTTAGGTTAGGTTGTAACCCTCGGACCATCTTTCTTCTAGGTTCGGGGGTTCTTTTTTGTGGTGAAAATAAATATAATAAAACATATTCTAAAGTTAGTGAGATTTTTTCTCATTTATAATCTATATTTGTAAATAGAAAGATTTCTTATAAAGAAAAAGAAAATATGATTATTGAATTTACAGTGGGTAATTTTTTGTCATTTAAGGAAAATAAAACATTATCCTTGGAAGCAACTAATATAACAGAGCATAATAATTCTACTTTTAAAATAGGCAATTTTAAACTTTTAAAAAGTGCTGTTCTTTATGGTGCTAATTCAAGTGGTAAATCTAATTTTATCAAAGCAATTTCCACCATGAAAAAGATTGTATTAACATCTGTTGAAAGAACATCTGCATCAAAATTTGAAGTTATTCCCTTTTTACTTAATACAACGACAAAAAACGAACCTACTTTCTTTGAGGTTGTTTTTATAATTGAAAAAACTAGATATAGATATGGTTTTGAGATTGATAGCAATTCAATCTTAGGAGAATGGCTTTTTAAATTAGAAAAGCATGACGAGGTACCTCTTTTCATAAGAGAAGAAAATGGTATCGGAGTAACTGATGAATTTGTAGAAGGAAGGGGGCTTGAATCTAAAACTAGAGAAAACGCCCTTTTTGTTTCTGTTGTAGATCAATTTAATGGTGAGATTTCAGCCAGAATTATTCAATGGTTCGATAATTTAGGAACAATTTCCGGTTTAAGCCATGAAAACTATAGAGGCGTCACATTTTCTTTATTAGATAAGAAAACATCAAAAGAAAAGCTTTTAGATTTTTTCAAAGACCTAGATTTAGGTTTTGAGCAGTTAAAATTCCGAAAAGAGAAATTTCAAGAAAGCATATTACCAAGTGACATTCCATCAGATCTTCTCGATGATATCATAAACGATTTACAAGGGAAAACTATAGCTAGAATTAATACTGTTCATAAAATATTTGATGACAATGGTAATCAAGTTGGTTTAGAAGATTTTGAATTAAGAGAGCAGGAATCGTCAGGAACAAATAAGATAATTGATATTTCTGGTCCAATTTTCGATATTTTACTAGCAGGTGGGGTTCTAGTTATTGATGAATTAGATGCGAAACTACATCCTTTAATGACCGCAGCTATTACAAACTTGTTTAATTCTCCTGATTTTAATAACAATAATGCTCAATTAATTTTTGCTACTCATGATACTAACTTACTATCATACGGTAAATTTAGAAGGGATCAAATCTACTTTTTGGAAAAAGATAAATTTGAAGCTAGTGATCTATATTCACTAATAGAGTACAAAGAAGAAGGCTCTGAGAAAAAAATCAGAAAAGATAGATCCTTTGAAAAAGATTATATTAAAGGTAGATATGGAGCCATACCCTTTATTGGAAACTTTGAAGAAATTTTAAGAAATGGCTAATATTATAAAAATTGATAACGCTGTTCTCAAAAGAAGGCGAAGGACTGAACAAAAGCGTAAAACTGAATTTAAATCTAAAAGAATGTTTTACCTAATTGTTTGTGAAGGTGAAAAAACGGAGCCTAACTATTTTGAATCACTTAAGAAGTCTCTCCCTAAAGGAGTTTTAGAATTAACAAATATAGATATTGATGGAACAGGTAAGAATACTCTTTCAATTATTGATGAAGCTAAAAAGTTAAGGGATAAATATTATAGTCAATATTTACGAACAATAGACAAAGTTTGGGCTGTATTTGATAAAGATAGTTTTCCTGATGAAAATTTTAATAATGCCATAAACAAAGGAGAGAATTCAAAACTAAAGATTAATTGTGCTTGGACGAATGAAGCTTTTGAGTTATGGTATTTATTGCATTTTAATTATTATAATACAGGAATTTCAAGAAGGCAGTATCAAAATCTTATAGAAAAGGAAATAAATAGTGCGAGTAATAGAAGAGATTATCGATATTTAAAAAATTCTAAAGATATGTTTGCTCTTTTAAATAAGTATGGGGATCAAAAAAAAGCAATTACCAATGCAGAAAGGTTAGAAAAGCAATATTTGGATAGAAATTTTGCTAGGCATAATCCATCTACGAGGGTACATAATTTGGTATGTGAATTAATAAAGTTAACAGAAGATTATGTTAGAGAACAAAGCATTTAGTTTGCGTATTAAAAAAATATCGTTTATAAATATCCCTAAATCCTTATATTTCCTAAAACCGCAAAAAACATGTTTCCAACAGACTCCGAGTTTACTACCTTATATAGTTTGTTTATCGTTTTTTTAGGGTACTTGGTGTTTATGACGTACAAGTCTAAACGGAAAGGGTATTATAAAATTAACCTTGTTATTTATCTGTTGTATACTGCGTTGTTTATTGTGAAGTTTACCAATCCTGATAACTTTAAATACGGTAGTAGTTTAGTTATGTTACTGATACCTGGTTTTGTGGTAGGTATTCACATTGGGGTGCTATTATTGGTGTGGCTGGTAAGGTTAGCGGTGAAAGGGGAATTGTGGTAACATAAACCACATCCTTTAACACAGCTATCCATAACACGTTCGCCAATCCCCTCAAACATTTTCCTACCTTTGTTACGCATCAATTTTAAATTCTGTAGTATGAAACGTTTGCTGTTTTTGTGTGCGGTATTGGCGGTTACGGTAGTAACGGCACAAAATACCATTAGCGGATATGTGAATCCGGCTGAGTTAGCCATGGCTAAAGAGGTGGTACTATTATCGGTAGACCCATCTGCGCCCTCAGTAAAGGATAGCACCAAGGTATTGGCTACATCGGCTATTGGCAAAAACGGTGAGTTTAGTTTTGGAAAAGAATTGTTTCAGCCTACCGAAAAGGTGTACCAGCTAGCTTTGGCGGGGGAGAAGTATAATGGTACTACCGGATTTCCGCAAATGATTAAAACTCTGAAAACGTTTATACTGTCGGCAGACGATTATATGGTGTTTAACGGCACTACTACCGAGTATGAAACCACCAGTGCAGCCGATAAGGAATGGGCCAAGTTTAAAAAGTTTGAGAAAGCAAGGCATGCACAGGCGTTTGATGCACAGCAAGTGGCAGGCTACTTAACTTCTACAAAAGGATACATTAAAGACTCCCTACAAATTTTATTGGTGAAGTTAATGAGCATACAAGAGCTAGATGCTAAGCACTTGTTAGATACCGATATTAAAGAGAATCCTGATTATTACGAGCAATTGTTAGTACAACTAAAGGAGAGCGATGTAAAACCAGAGTACTATATGTATTTAGAAAGCAAACTACACCAATACCATTACCTGCAAGCCAATACATTTTTTAAAACCAGTGTTATTGTAAATTTACTATTAGTGGTGTTGTTAGTATGGGTAGTTGTGAAATGGTTAAGAGCCAGAAAACAGCAAAAGCAAGAACCTGCTATAGCACTTAGCAAACAAGAAACCTTGGTAAAGAATCTTATTTTAGAGGGTAAAACCAATAAAGAGATTGCTGCCACCCTGTTTATTAGTGTAAGTACGGTAAAAACTCATATTACCAATATATACAGTAAGTTACAGGTGAGTAATAGAAAAGACCTCATACAACAATACCAAAATACAACGGGTACTAGTACCTATTTGGTACCCGAATAAGGTATAGAAATGCAGTAAGGCATCGGTTATTTGCAGCAAAAGAATAACCAACATGAAATTACTGTTTACTACGCTATGTTTTTTATCGGTTGTCATTGGTTTTGGACAACAAAAAGCAATCCTTTCTTGTACTGTTACGGTAGAAGATAATGAACCATTACCTTATGGTACGTTACAACTTACCCAAGAAGGTACAACATCCCCTGTTTATTTTACTATAATTGATGGCAAGGTGAGTACCGAAGAACTTCCTTTAGGTACGTATCAATTGTTTATTGCTACTTTGGGGTATAAGGATTATACGGAAACCATTACCCTAAATAGAACCACTCAAAAGAGTATTGTATTAACTATCGATGTTACCCAATTGGAGGGTGTTACAGTTACCTCGGCACAAAAAAGCATGACCTACAAAAACGGAATCCTATCTGTTAATGTGGCAAATAGTGTATTGGCAAACATGTCGGCTACTACAGATGTGATAGGTAAGTTACCCGGTGTTATTGTAAGTGCCGATAAAGAGTCTATTAATGTATTGGGTAAAGGGAGTCCTATTTTGTATTTGGGGCACCAGCGTATTACTATAGAGCAATTAAATAGTATTCCGGTTAATGCTATAGAAAAAATAGAGTTGCTTAAGAATCCGTCTGTTAAGTACGAGGCCGATGGAAACGCAGTGCTGGTAATAACCTTAAAAAAGAACAACGATAAAGGGTACCAAATACAACTAAAAGAAGATGCTTCTCAACAACACAATTTTAATAATTACTTAAGTGGTAATGCGTATGTAGGGCTGGGGAAGATGAGCATGCAATTATCGTTAGGATATAACCAGTTGCAGCATTGGGAAAGCAATACCTCTAAACTTAGGTATGTAGCAGAAGGGTTTACCAATGAGTATGTGGTATTATCAGACGGAAATAGAGCCCAAGTTCCGGGGTCGGTTGGGGTATCGTATAACCTCAATGAGACCGACTATATTTCTACTCAAACCAGTTTTATGATACATAGAGACCCAAGTCCTATATACAGTCAGACCAATATTACCGATAATGGGGTAACTACCTTTTACGACAACTATAGCAGCAATAAAAGTAACCGTGATTATATTAGCACGAATCTTAATTATTATAAAAAGCTAACCGCTAAAACCGGCTTATTTACAGGGGCACAATACACGTATAAAAAAAGAGAGTCTAACAGTAATGTTTACGATGTTACAATACCCAATACTGTAAGCTTAACGGCACAAAACATTCAAAAATCGAACATAGAGGTATTTTCCGCCAAAGCCGATGTTGAGGTTGCACTTAACGAAAAAACACAGTGGGAGTCGGGCGTAAATCTGTACTTAGCGGAAACAACCTCTCAATCGAGTAATCGTAATGAAACGACTCCAGATTATCTTTATAAAGAACATACGTATGCGGCTTATTCGCAATTAAAAGGAGAAGTGAAGAAAATATCCTTTACCGCAGGTTTGCGTTTAGAGCATAACACCCGTAACGGAAGTTATATAGAAACCGGAGAAACAGAGGTAGATAATACCAATACGTACCTATTCCCAAGGGTACATACAACCTGGGAAATAGACAGTGTAAACTCCGTAAGTGTAAGTTATAATAAAAGTATTTCGCGTCCATCATTTTCACAAGCTAACAATGCTAAGGTATATATAAATGAGTATTTAGATTTTGTAAACAATGTAAACCTGCAACCTTCTATACGCGATGAAGTGGGTGTAGAATACAAACGTGGTAAAAAAGGACTCCATTTTGTGGCCTATAGAGCAACCAATACAGTATACTATTTAACCAATTATGATACCGATAGTGAGAAACTACAAATAGGAGCTACCAATGTAACTTCGGAAAACGGATACCAGTTAATTTTAATGCTTCCTTTTAGTCATAAAATATGGAATTCTACCAATTACTTGTATGGTGGTTTGGTAGATGTGAACAATGTAAACGCGCAACATATGGGGGCTACTCCGTACTTTTATTACTATACCGATAACGAGCTAAAGTTTAAAAAAGACTTTACTATTGGGGTGAATTATTTCTACATGATGAAGCATGAAGAAGGCGTACGTACCAGTGCCGGATTTAGTTCGTTAGGGATAAATGCCAGCAAAAAGTTCAATAAGCATTGGACGTGTTTTTTATATGCCAATGATGTGTTTAATACCTTGAAATTTACACAAGCATATACTACCAATGGCATTGATAGTAAGACCACTTATTTTACCGATAATCATGGGGTAGGTTTATCGGTTACGTATACTTTTGGCAAGCTGGTTAAAAAGAATTTTAAAAACAAAAATGTAGACGAACAGTTAGACAGGGTGAAGTAGTTTAGGGTAGCACCGGGACTCGAACCCTGTTCTCCTCATTCACAGTGAGGCGTTTTACCGGTTAAACTAGAGCTACCGTTTGCAGTATTGACTAACTACTTTTTAGAAAGTGAATCTCGTTTATCTAGTAAACTACTTCGGAGCAAGCCCACAAAGTAGTTAACCTCAATTATTTAGTAAACCTAACAGGATTTGAACCTGTACTGCCAGTGCCAAAAACTGACGTGCTAACGTTACACTATAGGTTTAAACATAAAATAGTACAAGAGAAGAGACTCCAGCTCTAAAAACCCTGATTCTAAATCAGGTGCGTGTGCCTGTACGCCACTCTTGTAAGTGGAAATAAGCGCTATGCCTACGGGAGACAGCCGTAAGCATAGGTTATTCCCTTTATTCCATGAGTGGAATTGAGACAAGGATGGGATTCGAACCCATATAAAACAGATTTGCAGTCTGTTACCTAACCATTCAGTCACCTTATCAAATCATTTTTGTGGAAGTGGTAGGATTTGAACCTACACGCCTAATAAGGACCAGATTTACAGTCTGGCGAGCCAACCAATTGCTCAACACTTCCTTCCTTTTTTCTTTTTCAATAGTTTTTTTCCCACATGTTTAAAAAAAAAGCATCTCCGGGAAAAGGAGATGCTTTTTTACTTGGTTATATAATAGCCGCTAGGGCATTATAAGTCGTATCTCCTTTTTAGGTATTTTATATAGTGTTGTACTACAGGCACAATAATGTATATAATAACACAAACTAAGTTGCGATTGCTGCTGTGTATGTAGTGTATGTGTTTTCATTTGTATGGTGTTTGTTATTTCGACAGGGCAAAGATGGAAACCTTTTTTGAATTACACAAATTATTTTTACATTTAAAATGTTGATAATCAGTGTTTTGTGTGTTGATTTTAGCGTGTTGAATTCCTGTCCGGCATCATGCGGATTCTTGAAATGTATACAACTGACTGTCTCCCAATTGTTTTGTTTTCAATTCAATTATTTGTTATGTTTTGTACTACAGTAACTTTGCATCTCAAAAAAAATTAAAAAAAAAGCGTCCAATTTATATTGGACGCTTTGTATAACTGATTTTAGTTGTTTTTCTATCGTATGAATCACCTTAAATTAGCCCGCAGCATCCTGTGTTGTTCACTATATAATGAACAAGAATAACATAGTTGTACACTATGTTGCTGTATGCTATGTAGGGTAACTGTTTTCATATAATCTTACAAAAGTAGTGTTTTATTACGTAAATATGCTTTTATAGCACAAAGGGATGTTCCTCTTGGCTAGCCTAAATTACTGTCTTGTATACTTTGCTTGTATCGTTTCAATACTAGGATAGTCTATAACTAAAGTATCTGCAGATATGGTAAAGGTATAGTCCCATACGGCGGTACATGCAGTAGAGCTAAGTGTATAATTGTTTAACGAGTAGGTGCCATCTGTGGTCATAGTAGCATCTATAGTACTTGAACAAAATTCTCCGTTGCAAGTAAAAGTACCATTGGTATCAAATGTAAGTGTTCTGTTGCTGTTTACCTCTACAAAGGGGACTACACTACCTGGTGAAACTTTCATAGCGGTAAGTTTCCATTCACCCACCAAAGCATTATCGTTTATGCTATCGTCATTTTTGGTGTCGTTACAAGAAAAAGTGAATCCGATAAATAGTAATAATAGTGTAAAATTTCTCAAGTTATAATGGTTTTATTGCTTATAAGATGCAGAAAACTAAAAAGGTTGCGTGCGTAAAAAACAATAAAAATGGTGTGTTAGAGCAAGTTATAGGTGTGGAGTTAGGTTGCTGTGGTGTATTTAAATAAAGATATACAGATAGTTGTAATAAGTAAATACACTTTTACCCAAACAAAAAGCTCACTACTTCTTCTACTTTATTTACCTTTTTAACCTCAATGTTTGTGTTAAGTTCTGGTAGTTTACTTTGGCCCGATATTACAATAGTTTTAAAGCCTAATTTTTCAGCCTCAGTGATACGTTGTTCTACGCGGGTAACAGGGCGAATTTCTCCTGCTAAACCTACCTCCGCGGCAAGGCATACATGGCTTTGTATAGCAATATCTTCATTAGAAGAAAGAATAGCGGCTACTACTGCTAAATCTATAGCGGGGTCATCTACAGTAATTCCTCCGGTAATATTTAAAAACACATCTTTAGCACCTAATCTAAATCCGGCACGTTTTTCTAAAACTGCCAGTAACATATTTAAACGTTTTACGTTAAACCCGGTAGCACTACGTTGTGGTGTACCGTATACAGCGGTACTAACTAATGCCTGTATTTCTATAAGTAGCGGACGCAAACCTTCTACGGTAGCAGCAATGGCCGTACCACTTAATTCTTCGGCATTTTTAGAAAGTAAAATTTCTGAAGGGTTAGAGACCTCTCTTAGTCCGGCACCTTGCATTTCATAAATACCTAACTCATTGGTAGATCCAAACCGGTTTTTGTGTGCCCGCAAAATGCGGTATACATGGTTGCGGTCGCCTTCAAACTGAAGTACTGTATCTACCATGTGTTCTAGTATTTTAGGACCAGCTATGTTACCATCTTTGGTAATATGACCAATTAATAATACGGGTGTATGGGTTTCTTTCGCAAATTTTATTAGTTCAGAAGTACACTCTTTAATCTGACTAATACTACCCGCAGAAGACTCTATGTAATCTGAATGTAAGGTCTGTATAGAATCAATCACCAATACGTCGGGATCTAATTCCTGAATTTGTTTAAAAATTACCTGCGTTTTAGTTTCGGTAAGTATGTAGCAATCATTTGGTGTTTGCTGTATCCTGTCGGCTCGCATTTTAATTTGGCGTTCACTCTCCTCACCAGATACATACAATACCTTAAACGGTAAGTTTAAAGCAATTTGTAAAAGCAGGGTACTTTTACCAATACCCGGTTCACCCCCTAATAAAATTACTGCACCAGGCACCAATCCACCACCCAATACACGATTAAATTCGCCATTAGGGGTACGCATTCTAAACTCGTGCTCACTCTCAATTTCCTTAATGGCAATGGGCTTAGTAGCACGTTTTTTACTGGTGCTTGTAGCGGCATTTTTCCAACTTTTAGGATCTTCTTTTTGTATAATTTCTTCGGCAATGGTATTCCACTCTTTACAAGAAGTACACTGTCCTTGCCATTTGGCGTATTGAGCACCGCAGTTTTGGCAGTAAAAGGTAGTTTTCAGTTTTGCCATTACAGCCCGAAATCTATTTTAATTTGTTGCATTTTTTCGTAAGCCAAATCTTTGGTCATAAAGTCAATTTCTTCTTTAGCAAAAGCATCCTGATAGTATTTCAACGCTTTCTTAGGCTTCCCTGTCAATTCGTAATACTCACCAAAAAAATAATCAGACATCATGGTTTTAGGATAATCTCTCTTAGCTAATTGTGCTAATTTTTCAAGAGATTCAAAATCTTCTTTTTTCTTAGAAGCTACATAGATAGCCATAAAATCATTGATAAGAATTTCTTTTTTAAACCCAAAAAGTTGCTCAATAGTATTGTATTTATCATTTAAATAGTTAACTACATGATCTTCCATAGGCATAATTTTTTCTTTATACTCTTGCGTACTAATAGGTTTAAATATAGAGAAGATATCACTTAATGCTTTAGGAATGGCATTAATAGCAAGTGTGTTATGATTAGCACTTTTAAACTTATCGTAGTAGTAATAAAGGTTTTTATTATTGTTAAGCTCTAATTGTGTATTTAGGTTAGCAACATCTGTTTTGTTAACTCTAATATCATTATCTGCCGTGGCTAGGTAGTAAAATTTACGAGAGTTAATAGTTTGCAGTCGTGTAGCTATACGATCTTGCATCTTAGGAGCAAAAGTAGGGCTTAATGAAATATATGCATTAAATAGTACATCTTCTCTAAGTAAATAGTAGTTAATAAAACCAGCACTTAAATCGTGTCCAATAACAAGACGAAAGTTAGCAATGGTATATTTACTTTCTATATAAGGAATAAGCTCTATACCAACAAAATCAAAAAAGTAACTTCCTTTGTTTTTAGGGAGTCCATTTTCTTCATCAAACTCCATATCACTGTAACGGCTCTCAAATTGATTAACCCCAACCACAATAGCCTCGGGCATTTCTTCAAAGTAAGTTAAGTAGTTAATGTTTGATACTACCGGATCAAACAAATAATCGGCATCTAAAACAATAACTAAAGGGTATACTTTGGTTTCGGTATAATTGGCAGGAATATGAATTTTCAACGATCTTTTCTCTTCAAGAATTCCAGATTCAATTTCTTCGTTGATAACCTGAGCGTTTGCAATAAGTGTAAATAGGAAAAGCAAACCGAGTAAGATTTTTTTCATAAGCTTAAGAATATGCATTGGTTAATGAGCCTGTGCAAGTTAGTAAATTATTTGTTTTTGTTGTAAATGGGTAATAAAATTAAGGAAAGCCCTCCAAAAAACACCAACATTACAAATTGAGCTATCCAGATAATCCAGCCAAAGGCAGTACCTACGGTTAAAGTAACCCCAAAAAGTGATAGAATTTCGGCAATAGCAAAAGGGTACGATCCAAAACCACCGTTGGTAAAAGCAATGGTAAAACTGCCAATAATAAAGGCCGAAAGTACAACCCCAAATTCCATGTTTTGGGTTTGTGGTAAGGCGTAAATATTAATGTAAAACATGCTTAAATACATTATCCAAATAAAAATGGTATGAGCAATAAATGCCCATTTTTTGTCCATTTTAATTATAGACAATACACCTGTCATAATACCCGATACCAAACCACGTATTTTAAGACTGATTTTAGTATTGGTTTTGTAGATGAACCATAAAAAAGTAAGTCCTAGTACAGTGGCTCCTGCCATAAGACTTAATAAGAGGGTAGTGTTAACGGTTTCTAAAAGATATTCTTTTAAAATATCTATCTGAATAAAAAATGCGGTGGCTACAATAAGTCCTAATACAATAAGATCGGCAACACGCTCTGCAATAATGCTTCCTAAAGCTTTGTCATAAGGTACATCTTCGTACTTATTTACCACCAAAGCTCTGGAAAATTCACCTGAGCGCGGGATAAACATATTCATTATGTATCCTGAAAAAACAGCCATCGCATTGTTAGCCAAACTAGGGTTATACCCCATGGGTCTCAACATAAAATTCCAACGGTAAGCACGTGAGAGGTGGCTTAAAAAACCGAAGGAGATAGAAATAATAACATACCAATAATTGGCATTTTTAAAATAGTGTTTTATTTCGGTAATCTGCTGCGGAGTAAATTTACTGAGCGAATACCATATTAAAAAAACTCCCAACGAAAGTGGGAGTATAAAACTAGCTATTTTTTTAATATTCATTTTCACTGCTATTGCAACAGATTGTTTTCTTCGTTAGGGAATACAATAGCAGGTTTAAAAGTTTTGGCTTCTTCAAAGTCCATAACTGCATAGGCAATTAATATTAACACATCACCTACAGCTACTTTACGGGCTGCTGCTCCGTTTAATGTAATTTCGCCACTGTTTCGTGGTCCCGGAATTACATACGTTTCTAATCGCTCGCCATTATTATTATTCACAATCTGTACTTTCTCTCCTTGAATAATGTTAGCGGCTTCCATCAGGTCTTCGTCAATAGTAATACTGCCAATATAATTTAAATCGGCTCCTGTAACTTTAACTCTGTGTATTTTAGATTTTACAACATGTACTTGCATGGCACAAAAGTAATTAATTTAAAGCTATATTATCAATTAGTCGTACACCATCGGCATAGACTGCAATAAAAGCTCTGTATTTTTTAGTGTTTAACATCGATTTTGTGGGAATGAGTGTTTCCTCATCGCAAATTTCAATATATTCCAAATCAAAACCGGCATAATTTTGAAACTCATTGCTTACCCAACTACTTATTTCTTCAACATTTTTAGTGCCAAAACAGTTTTTGACATGTGTTAATGTGTTGTAAATAAAGGCAGCTTTTTGTCTGGTTTCGGGTAGTAAACGTTCGTTTCTAGAGCTCATTGCCAAACCATTCGCTTCTCTTAAAATTGGGCAGCCAATAATAGTAACGGGCATTTGCTCTTTATGAACCATCTTTTTTATAATCTGTAACTGTTGAAAATCTTTCTCTCCAAAATAAGCATTGTTGGGTTTTGTAATCTCAAACAGTTTTTTAACCACAGTGCCAACCCCGTCAAAATGTCCGGGTCTGTGACTACCTTCCATTTGGTTTTCCAGTCCGTCAAAATCAAAATAAGCAGACATAACTTCATCTTCGTACACATCTTTTGCGTTAGGAGCGTAGATAAGTACCGTATCGTTAAAGGCATTTATTTTAGCTACATCAGCTTCTAAGGTACGCGGGTATTTCTCCAAATCTTCCGGGTTATTAAATTGTGTAGGATTCACAAAAATACTGACAATCACCACATCATTTTCAGATACAGCTCTGTCAATAAGTGATATATGCCCCTCGTGTAAGGCTCCCATAGTAGGAACCAAACCCACTAGGGTATTTGTCTGGTTTTGGTTTGAAAAGAAATTCTTTAGTTTTTCTTTCTCTGTAAAAAGGTTCATTTTCTCGTCTTTGGACGGTGCAAAATTATATATTTTAGGTCAAATACACATAATTTTTGTAATTTTGCATGTTTAAAAGTGAGTCTTAACCAAAGAAAAGATTTTATGACTGATAAGAAAGTGTTATTTGTGTCCTCTGAAGTGATGCCTTACCTGCCTGAAAATGAAACTTCATTAATGTCGTTCGAGTCGCCAAGAATGGTAAATGACAGGGGGGGGCAAATACGCATATTTATGCCGAGATTCGGAAATATCAATGAAAGAAGACATCAATTACATGAGGTAATACGTTTATCTGGAATGAATTTGGTGGTGAACGACATGGATATGCCATTAATTATTAAAGTGGCATCTATTCCTAAAGAGCGTATTCAGGTATATTTTATTGATAATGAAGAGTACTTTAAACGTAAAGCTACTTTTAAAGACGAAGACGGTAATTTGTTTCCTGATAATGACGAACGCGCTATCTTTTTTGCTAAAGGGGTAGTAGAAACAGTGAAAAAATTAAACTGGGCTCCAGACATTATTCATGTGCATGGATGGATGGCCTCTTTGCTCCCATTATACTTGAAAAAGTACTATGGAGACGAACCACTTTTTGCAGAAAGTAAAATTGTAACCTCTGTATACAACAAAGGCTTTGACGGAACGTTAGATGAAAAGATGATGGATAAGGTTTTGTTTGATGGTTTTGTAGAATCTGAAATTTCTGTAATCAAAGAACCTGATTACTCCAATATAATGAAACTGGCAGCTAAAAACTCAGATGGGGTCATCATAGCCTCTGAAACCTTGCCAGATGATTTACAGGAATTCCTTTCATCATTAGAAGTTCCGGTACTGCCTTTTGTTCCTGTATTTGAATTTGAAGAGGCTTACATGGAATTTTATAAAAATGAAATTTTAAATTTAACGTCTTAAAAATTGCATGATTAAAAACTCGAAGACTTGCGTGCAGACCTTAGCTTGGGGAATATTATTGCTAATGGTACTGTCATCTTGCAAGAAAGATTTTAGTAATTTGGATTTACCGGGGGTAAGTCCAGATTTTGAAACTGACGTGGCATATTTTAAAACGTATGCCAAGAATGTAAGACTTAACTCTGTACAAACAGATGGGTTGAGTCTGTATCAGTTAGGAAAGTACACTAGTGGTGTTTACGGTACAGAGGAGTCGTATATTGTTTCTCAGTTAACCTTAAACGCTACAAGCCCACGATTTGGGTTGTATTCTCAGGAAAGAGAAATGGCAGACGATACATTGGTGTCTACCATTGATGAAGAAGAGTTGGTAACAAGGGTGTATTTAGATATACCGTATTTTACCAATGTAGTTTTAGATGAAGAGGGGAGTGCAGTATTAGATGACGATGATACAACTACGTATGAGTTGGATTCTATTTATGGAGACAGCGATCAAGAGTTTGGGATTAAGGTACAACGATTAACGTATTATTTAGGAGATTACGCAGCTCCTGATTTTACAGATGATGAGAAATATTACTCGTCAAATCCAACGCCTGATTTCTTAACTAACTATACGTCTGATGTATTGGCAGATAAAGGCGATTTTAAAATTAGTAATGAGACGATTAAAATCTATAAAGAGGATGATCCTGATACAGAAGATGTAGATGAGTCTGAAGAAATAGAGGAAGTATTAACGCCGCGTTTACGTTTAGATTTAGATACCGCTTTTTTTCAGCAGTACATAATTGATCAGGAAGATAATACGGCATTTAAAAATGTTTCGAATTTTAAAGAGTACATGAGAGGTATTGTTATTAATACATACGATATAAGTGATAATTTATTGATGCTTTTAGACTTGTCTGAAGCAAAAATAACTATCGAGTATTCATATACGTCGGCTTCAGAAAATGATGAAGGTGTAGTGGAGTATGATACGACTAATACATCTTCTTTTGATATCAACCTTAATGGGAATATGATTCAGAAAACTACCACAACAGATTTCCCTAGTATGGATACCTCTGATGATACGGAGCTTATCTATCTGAAGGGAGTACAAGGTAGTATGGCGCAAATAGATTTATTAGACGCTACTGATTTAGAAACCATGCGTGACGAAAATTGGTTGATTAATGAGGCGAACCTAACATTTTATGTTGATAGAGACGATTTGGATGGTAATGGAGTTATAGAGCCAAATCGTATTTTTTTGTTTAACCTAGATGAAGAAGGGATTCCTTTAATGGACTATGCGTTCGATCCTACAGCAACCTCTGTAGCATATTCATCAAGATATGTTCATGGAGGTATTATAGAAAAAGATGACGATGATGATGCCGTTAAATATAAAATTCGTTTAACTGAGCATTTAAATAATATTGTTAGAAATGATTCTGTAAACGTTTCTTTAGGGTTGGTAGTGTTATCCGATATTAATGCGGTAACAACATCGACTGTTAGAACCGTATCTGAAGAAGAAGTTATTATTCCTGCTGGATCAACAACAAATCCGTCGGGAACCATTTTATACGGGTCTAGTGCAACGGTACCGGAAGATAAGCGTTTGCGACTGGAGGTATTTTATACAAAACCCTCTAATTAAAGTTATAAAATATGTGTGGAATTGTTGGATATATTGGCTACAGAGAAGCTTATCCTATTGTTATTAAAGGTTTAGAGCGATTAGAATATCGCGGATATGATAGTGCTGGTGTTGCGCTTTATGATGGAGAAGAAGTTCATATTTGTAAAACCAAAGGAAAGGTGTCTGACCTAAAAGAAAAGGTTGAAGGGGCTGTAGCAATCACGGGAGCTCTAGGTTTAGGGCACACGCGTTGGGCTACTCATGGGGTGCCAAACGATGTAAATTCACATCCACACCAATCTAATTCTGGAGATATTGTTATTATCCATAACGGAATTATTGAGAATTATGCATCTATAAAGCAAGAGCTTACCAAAAGAGGATACGTTTTTCATTCGGATACCGATACCGAGGTATTGGCTAACCTTATAGAAGAGGTAATGAAAATTGAGGGCGTAAAATTAGGTAAAGCTGTTCAGATTGCTTTAAAGGAAGTTGTTGGAGCTTATGCAATTGCGGTATTCGATAAGAAAAAACCAGACGAAATAGTGGTAGCCAGATTGGGTAGCCCGTTGGCTATTGGTATTGGTAAAGATGAATATTTTATTGGATCTGATGCTTCTCCGTTTATCGAGTATACTAGTAATGCTATTTATTTAGAAGATGAAGAAATGGCTATTATTAGAATTGGTAGAGAGGTAAGGGTAAGAAGTATTAATGACGATGAGCAAATAGATATTAATATTCAAAACTTAAAGATTAGCCTTGAGCAAATAGAGAAGAAAGGGTATGATCATTTCATGCTTAAAGAGATCTATGAGCAGCCAAGTGCTATTTTAGATACGTTTAGAGGTAGGTTATTGCCAAATGAAGGCATTATAAAAATGTCGGGTATAGAGGATAACCTTTCTAAATTTACCGGTGCCAACCGTATTATTGTCATTGCTTGCGGAACTTCATGGCATGCAGGTTTAGTAGCCGAATATTTATTTGAGGATATTGCCAGAATACCTGTAGAGGTAGAGTATGCATCTGAGTTTAGATACCGTAATCCGGTAATTAAGAGAGATGATGTGGTAATAGCTATTTCACAATCTGGTGAGACAGCCGATACGCTTGCTGCTATTAAGTTGGCAAAATCAATGGGAGCCTTTGTATTTGGAGTTTGTAATGTAGTAGGTTCTTCTATTGCAAGAGAAACCAATGCTGGGGCTTATACCCATGCCGGACCTGAAATAGGTGTGGCTTCTACCAAAGCATTTACAACACAAATTACGGTGCTTACCTTAATTGCGTTACGATTAGCAAATGCTAAGGGTACATTATCTACCAGTGATTATAAAAAGTGTTTGTTCGATTTAGAAGCGATTCCTAAAAGAGTAGATGAAGTATTAGAGGTAAACAATCAGATTATTGAAATAGCTAATAACTATAGTAATGTATCTAACTGTTTATATTTAGGAAGAAAATACAATTTCCCGGTAGCACTTGAGGGAGCCTTAAAGCTTAAAGAAATTTCATATATACATGCAGAGGGGTACCCTGCTGCAGAAATGAAACACGGGCCTATTGCGCTGATAGATGAACAAATGCCGGTGGTTGTAATTGCCACAAAGAAAGGTAATTACGAAAAAATTGTAAGTAATATTCAAGAGATTAAATCTAGAAACGGACGCATTATTGCTATTGTTACTCAGGGGGATACCATGATTAAAGAAATGGCTGATTTTGCTGTTGAAATTCCGGAGACATCCGAATTTTTAACCCCGTTAGTGGCTACCATTCCACTTCAGTTATTGTCTTACCATATTGCTGTTATGAGAGGATGTAACGTAGATCAACCTCGTAATTTAGCAAAGTCTGTTACTGTGGAGTAGTAACAAGCGTGGGTGAGTTGGTTTGACTTTTTATAGCCTTATTTAACAGGCTTTATAGATATTTGGGTTCCGTTTTCGGAACCCTTTTTTTATCTAGTACTACGGGTATTTTAAAATGAATATTCAAAAAGGGATAGTTTGTTCTCTTTGTTATAGGTTGCAATTATCGAATCTATTACAGTATTCAGAAATATCAGTTTGAGTTTTCAAAGAGGTGCCTTCTTCCTCGTGAATTAATGTACTAACTCTAACTAATATGTGTAATGTCTCTTTCATTAATACCCTATTTTAACTATTTGGAAAATAATAATAAATCTATACTACTGCTATAAAAACACATTAAATTAGTATCACTACTTATCATCCAATAAAATACAAGTATAAAAAACACTATAATCTGATGGATTTATGTAAATTAGTCAGACTTGGCTTGTCTACAAAATGGGTAAAAGTTATAACACGATTAATGAGTATGCTCGAAACAAAAGACAACCGAGTATTGAAGTCCTGTTTGAAATAGCTGAAATATTGAATATGGAGGCAAAAGAACTAATTGAGAAACGAGATTTTAAGAGAAAATAAATGAATTTAGATACACAAAGCCTACAACCTATTATAAACTTCATCTGGACAGTAGCAGATGATGTTTTAATCAATAAGTATTTAGAAAACCAATATCAAGACGTTATATTACCGATGACAGTGTTAAGACGTTTAGATTTGGCGTTAGAGCCTACCAAAGACCAAGTACTTAAAACGCATAAAGAATTTAAGAGTAAAATAGATAATCTTCTAGGTTTACTAACAAGTAAAGAACACGGTTCTGGATTGGCATTTTACAACACTTCACCATACACAATGAAAAAGTTGTTGGATGACCCAAAAAACATTGACAGTAACTTTGAGGACTATCTAAACGGATTCTCAGAAAACGTACAAGACATCATTTCTAAATTCAAATTTAGAAACCAATTAGAAACACTTGAAAATGGTGGTATTACTTTTTCACTTATCGAAAAATTCTGTAATCCAAAAATAGAATTACGCCCTGAAAAAATATCACCTATGGCAATGGGTTATATGTTTGAGGACTTAATTCGCAGATTTAACGAAAAAACAAACGCTGCTGCTGGACGTCACTTTACACCAAGAGAGATTATTGAATTAATGACCCATTTGGTGTATTTGCCTGTAAAAGACCAAATACAAAACGGAACGTTTTTAGTATACGACCCTTGTGCGGGTTCTGGAGCAATGCTAACACAATCCAAAAAATATGCAACCAATCCTGATGGAGAAATAAAATCTAAAGCAACCTTTCATTTATACGGACAAGAAAACACAGGTGAAATGTATGCGGTTTGTAAATCAGATATGCTACTAAAAGGCGAAGACCCAGATAAAATAAAATTTGGCTCTACCCTAAGCGAGTATGGATTTGACCCAAACCTAAAGTTTAACTTTATGCTTACCAACCCACCATACGGTACAAGTTGGAAAGAAGACCAAAAAGAACTGAACGTAGGGACAGCCAAAAAAATAGAAATAAACGATACACGTTTTAACCTACCTATTAAAAACTTTAAAGGCGAACTCGAAGAAACATGTTTGACTTCACGTAGCAATGACGGACAGTTAATGTTTATGCTACATATGCTTTCTAAAATGAAAGCCCCAAAAGATGGTGGTAGCCGTATTGCTTCTGTACACAATGGTTCTGCCCTATTTACAGGAGATGCAGGGAGTGGTGAAAGTGGTATACGCCAATACATTTTAGAAAACGACTTGCTAGAGTGTATTATACAATTGCCCAACGATATGTTTTACAACACAGGTATTGCCACCTATATCTGGATTTTAAGCAATGTAAAAGAAGACAAACGAAAAGGAAAAGTACAGTTGATAAATGCCTCTTCTAAAGGTGAGTTTTCTAAAAAAATGAGAAAGCCTTTAGGAGATAAAAGAGTTGAATTAAATCCTAGCCATATTTTAGATATTCAAAATTTATATTTTGCCTTTGAAGAAAATGAATATTCTAAAATATTCGATAATGAGGATTTTGGCTTTTACCAAATTACAACGCAACAGCCATTAAAATTAGCTATTACTAATTGTAAAGAAAAAATTAGAAATGGTAAAGGAGCTTATTTAGAAGATTTATTGAATGTTGCAGGTTTTAACATTGAAGTAATAGCAGACTTTTTTGGAGATGATATCCATTTAGATTTCAATAAATCTATAATTGATTTTTCTAGTCATTTGGGAGTTAAAAAGGAAGGATTTATAAATAAAACCATAAGGGATGTTTTGTCTGTATTTGCAGAAACAAATAGTGATGCTAAACCAGTCTTTAAAAATATAAATGATTATAAGAAACATAAAACTCAACCCGAAAAAAGAGTAGAGAATACAAAATATATAATTGATAAAGATTTAAAAGATTTTGAAAATGTGCCAATGACTGAAAATATTGAAACATATTTTCAACGAGAGGTAAAACCATTTGCACCTGACGCTTGGTACGATAAAAAGAAAATGAAAGTAGGTTATAATATTCCATTAACTAAGCATTTTTACAAGTATGATGAACTTAGAAATCTTGATGTTATCACAAAAGAAATACTCTCTTTAGAACAAGAAACAGATGGTTTGTTAAAAGAAATTATTGACTAATGAAAAACAACCACAGTTATATAAATACATCAAAAATTGATTGGCTAAATAAAATTCCAAATCATTGGAAAGAAGTTAGACTTGGAAGTGTTTTTAATGAAAGAAAAGAGAAGGTATCTGATAAAGATTTCTCACCGCTTTCTGTTACTAAAAATGGAGTTGTTCCACAATTAGATAATGCGGCTAAATCTAATGATGGCGATAACAGAAAATTAGTATTAAGTGGAGATTTTGCAATTAATAGTCGTTCAGATAGAAAAGGTTCTAGTGGCTTATCTATATATGATGGCTCTGTTTCGCTAATAAATATTGTCTTAAAACCGATAGACATAGTTCCTATTTTTTCTCAATATCTATTAAAATCATACTTTTTTAAAGAAGAGTATTATAGATATGGTAGAGGTATTGTAGAAGACCTTTGGACTACTAGGTATTCTGAAATGAAGAATATGATTATTCCAATTCCACCAAAACCAGAACAAATTGCTATAGCTAATTTTCTCGACTACAAAACGGAAAAAATAGACCGTTTTATTAAAAATAAAAGGCAACTTCTTTTGCATAAAATTGAACGCAGAAAATCCATAACTACTCAAATAATAAATTCTAATACTGTTAAATATTTAAGGCTATCTGTAATTACAAATTTAATTGAAAGACCTATTAACCGTAAGGATAATAGTAGTTTTATTCCGATAGGTTTATACAATAGAGGAAGAGGAATCTTTCATAAACCAAAAACTTTAGGAAAGGATTTAGGAGATTCTACATTTTTTAAAATCAACAAAGGAGATGTGATTTTAAGTGGTCAATTCGCTTGGGAAGGTTCAGTTGCGTTAGCAAAACAATCAGACGAGGGTTGTATTGCTTCACATAGATATCCAATTTTAGAATGTAATCAAAAATTTATTTTACCTGAATTTCTTTTTTCACTATTTCTGATGGGCATTTTCTTTTAGAAACTAATTCTATAGGTGCAGCAGGAAGAAATCGTCCATTAAACCCTAGGAAGTTAATTAAAGAGAAGATTCCTGTTCCTTCTCTATCGGAACAAAAGTCACTTATCGAGATTATAAAAAGTGAGATTGCTTTAAATGATTTAGTAGAAAAAGAAATCACTTTAGTAGAAGAATACAAAGAAGCATTAATAGCAGAAGCCGTTACAGGCAAAATAGATGTAAGAGATTTTAAAATACCAACAGCAGAAACACCTTTGGCAATGGTAGCTGAAGAAGCTGCTAATTATAATAAAGAAACAAACTAATTTGATACAAGTTAATACATACCGCTTTTTTGACTTGTATGAGAAATTTCCAAATTTGGTTATACCAGATTACCAGCGTGCTTATACTTGGGATGTTGCCAAAGTACAAGAGTTGCTACAAGATTGGGAAGAATACATTGCTTCAAGTCCTAAACAAACCTATTATATGGGTTCTGTATTGTTGTTTGCCAACACTAAAGATGCTAATTTTCAAATTATAGATGGTCAACAAAGACTTACAACATTAACACTAATCTATTACCAACTATTTGGCTCGTTGCTAAAAGGGCAAAATGTACAATACAATCAAAGTGTTTCAGGTTTTAACATTGCCAAAAACTTAAACTTTGCAAAGCAATCCATAGCTAGATTAGAAAAATTAAAGGATTCTGAAATTTTCCACAAGCTAGAATTTACGGTAATTGTAAGTGATAATCAAGACCACGCTTTTGCGTTTTTCGATTCACAAAACAATAGAGGTGTTAGTCTTGGCGTAGATGATTATCTAAAAGCATATCATCTTAGAGCATTACCAGAAAAACTACAAGAGCAAAAAGCAAAATCTTGGGAAGACATTACCTTTAAAGCCAGAAAAGAAGATAACCATTTGCTAGACCTCAAACATTTATTCAATGAAATATTGTTTAAGGTGAGACAATGGAAAGGACAATCGCATTTTCCGTATCCCAATAAAACGGAAGTGTTAACAGAGTTTCAAAAAAACACGTACAGTACAGAGACTAAAAACGCTTTTCGTTTATTTCCTAATAATAACAATATGCGTTATCATCAATTAGAATATACAGATAATGGTGTACTACTGGTATCAGCAGAAAAACCTTTAGCTAAAAAAGACTATCCTTTTGCTATAAGGCAACCCATCTATAAAGGACAAAACTTTTTTGATTATACAGATAAATATCACGCCATATTTCGTTTTCTTTTTAACACCAAAGAACAGAAGTCTCTTGAAATAGAAAATGCATTGCATTTTTATAATGCTTTGTACACTAAAGATATGTCGGAGTATTTACGGTATTATATGCAAATGTGTTTAGTAGCCTACTATGACAATTTTAAGGAAGAACTGTTCTTTAAAGCCATACAGTATTTCGATTATTATTTAGGAGCCATTAGGTTAGAGAAATATTATGTGCGTCAAGAAGCCATAAAAAACAGTTTAAAAAATGCGTCTAATAGCTTATTGGATGTCATATGTAATGCCTATTTGCCAAATGAGGTGTTTAGCTTTATTAATAAAGCAAAAGCTACTGAAAGCATCTATGTCAATAATGGGTTCTTAAATGGCAAAAAAGAAGTAAAAAACAAGGTAATAGACAGATATATACAAAGGTTGTGCAAGTTATATCATAAAGATATTGATAATAGATTAATAGAAGTTAAGAGCAGAAAGCAATGGATAGCATAGCATCAAATTTAACAGATATAAAGTCTATTGTAGCACAAGAATATGAGTTCAATATTCCTATTTATCAACGCTTATATGTTTGGACAGAGGAGCAAGTAAAAACCTTATTTGAAGATTTACTTACAGCTTATAAAGCAGATAAGGACATATACTACATAGGTGGAGTCATAACCGTAAATAATGAAAACAGCGATAAGTTGTATGACCTAGTAGATGGGCAGCAGCGTTTTACCACACTATGGTTATTATCCAATGAATTAGGAGGTAATCTTGAGCCATTCACCTATAAAAATGGAGAACTTAGGTTAAAGTTTGCCATTCGTCAAAATGTAACAGACTATTTCAATAATATAGGTAATGCAGAACATTCTTCATCAAATGATTCAAAAGACTATTCCGATTTATTAAAAATAGGGAAAGCTCGAAATCAAATTAACCAATTGATTTTACAACACTTAAAAGATGAGGAAGAAAAAATAAAATTCTCAAATTATATTTTTGAAAAAGTAAAAATGGTATTAACCGATGTGCCAAAAACTACAGACCTTAACAAACTATTTGAAGCCTTAAACAACAGAGGTGAGCAGTTGGCACATCACGAGATACTTAAAGCTAGGCTACTTAACTACATTAAAAATGTAGAAAAGAGGAATCAATATGCCAAACTATGGCAAGTATGTTCTGTAATGGATAATTATTTAGAACGTGTTATTGCCTTAGAAATTGGCTCTTCAAAGGATGTAGCTCATATTTATCATAATGGATTTCACATTAATGATGTTTTAAATTTATTCGAAAGTTCAAATCCTCAAACCACTCTTGTGCTAAGCGATGTGTTAGAACATCCTGAACAATACGAGGATATTGCAACTTCAATTAAAGACAACATTACTCATCATCCAGAATCAAATGAAGATGAGTTTGAACCAGTAAGGAGTATTCTCTCTTTTCCTCAACTTTTGCTACATACATTACGTATTTTTCTATTCGAAAATGAAGATGACGATATTTTACGCATTAATGAAAAAGAGCTTTTAGAAACTTTTGACAAGCACTTATTGAAGTCTGAAATTATCAACGAAAAATTTGTAGTTAGATTCTTTGAAACCTTGTTTAAAGTTAGATATAGCTTTGACAGATATGTAATAAAGTGGATTACTGTTTCAGAAGACAAAGAAGAACACGGTATTAAGGACATTTATAAACAAAACCAAAAAAAAGGAGGCTGGACTTATTATTTAAGAAGATTGAATAAAGACAGTTTGAACGGAATGGCATTGCTACAAAGCATATTATACCATTCTCAACAAAACACGACTCAATACTGGTTGACACCTTTTTTATATTGGATGATTGATGAAAAACCATCATTTAATGATGCCTATTACTGGTTAAGACAATTAGACAATACCTTATTTAGTTCAAATACCGAGCATATTTCTTTACCAGAAAGAACTATTAATTCTATGGAAGATTTTTTAGATATAGAATGTGATGCAGAAACAGTTTTCGGAACTCTGGAGAATTTAAATAATTCAGGTGTTAGCTTTCCACACTATTGGTTTTATAAAATAGAATTTATACTCTGGTATTATAGAGGTCAATTGGATAAAGAAGATGATTGGGGTAATTATAAAATGACGGCAAGAAACTCAATTGAACATATAGGCCCGCAAAACCCAAGAGACCCTAGAGACAAGGTTTGTACTGAATCCTTAGATACAATGGGCAATTTAGTGCTGGTTACTAGAAGTATAAATTCAGAATACAGTGACAAGGCTTATGGTGTTAAACGCAGTATGTTTGAAAATAAAAAAGCAAAAGGAAGTATAGATAGCTTAAAATCAGATTTAATATATAATGAAGATATTTGGAATGATGAAAAAGCAAAAGAACATTTTGAAAAAATAATGGTATTGTTAAATGATTACTTTCATGACCACAATTTGAATTAACTATGAGTAAAAACACCAATACAAAAGAAAATGGCTTTGAAAAGCATATTGTTGATTATTTAGTTAATAGCAACAACTATGTAGAAAGAGCAAACAGCAATTACAATAATATCAATTGTATTGATGAAGATTTGCTGTTTCAGTTTTTAGAAAAAACACAAGCCAAAGCATTAGACAAATTAAAACGTTACCATAAAGACCTTTACAAACAAAAAATAGTAAAGCGTTTAAACGACCAAATAAGACAAAAGGGCGTTATAGAAGTTTTGCGTAAAGGTATTGTAGATGGCTTTACAGATACCAAGCTACGCTTGTTTTATGACAAACCAGTTTCTGTATACAACCAAAAAGCAAATGACTTGTACCAAGCCAATATCTTTTCGGTTATACGACAGGTATATTATTCTACCAAAAACAAAAACTCTTTAGATGTAGTCAGTTTTATAAATGGTTTGCCAATAATAAGTTTTGAGCTTAAAAACGAGCTTACCAATCAAAATGTAAAACATGCCATAAAGCAATATAAAACAGACCGTAACCCAAATGAAGAATTGTTTCGTTTGGGTAGGATGGTTGTTAATTTTGCAGTGGACACAGAAGAAGTTTGGATGTGTACTGAACTAAAAGCAGACAAATCTTATTTTTTACCATTTAACAAAGGCAATAAAAACGGAGCAGGAAACGAACCCAATGGCGGTATAAAAACAGATTACCTTTGGAAAGAGATTTTAACCAAAGATTCGCTTACCAATATCCTTCAAAACTATGCTAAATTAATCACAGAAGACAAAGAGTATAGAGACGCTAAGGGTAAGAAAAAAGTAAAGAAAACTAAAAAACTTATATTTCCTCGTTTTCATCAATTAAACGCCGTTTCCCAATTATTAGCAGATGCACAAGAAAAAGGGGCAGGTCAAAAATATTTGATACAACATTCGGCAGGTTCAGGTAAAAGTAACTCCATTTCTTGGTTGGCTCACCAACTGGTTGGTTTACATGATAAATCAGGTTCTAAAACAATTTTTGATACCGTTATTGTCATCACAGACCGAAGAGTTTTAGATAAGCAAATACGAGAAAACATAAAACAATACCAACAAGTCAAAGGTGTTGTACAAGCTATTACAGATGGAAGTAAACAATTAAAAACTGCATTAGAAGAAGGAAAAAAAATAATAATTACTACCATTCAAAAATTCCCCCATATTGTCGAGGATATTGGTGATTTACCGAGTAATAATTTTGGAATAATTATAGATGAAGCCCATAGTAGTTTAAGCGGACAAATGGCTCGTAAATTAAACGAAACACTTGCTAAAGTTTCAGATGAAGAACAGTTGCAAAGTGATTTAGAAAATTATGACGACACTGAAGATGATGAAGTAACAGGAGAAGATTTTATAAGAGCAATGGTGAAAGCTCGTAAACTATTACCAAATGCTAGCTACTTTGCTTTTACAGCAACACCGAAAAATAAAACTTTAGAATTATTTGGTGAACCTTTTGAACAGGATGGAAAAACCAAATACAAGGCATTTCATTTGTACTCAATGAAACAAGCCATAGAGGAAGGTTTTATCAAAGATGTATTGCTCAATTATACAACATACCAAAGCTTTTATGCTTTACTGAAAAAGATAGAAGACGACCCAGAGTACGATAAGAAAAAGGCACAAAAGAAACTGAAAGCCTATGTAGAAGGGCACAACCACGCCGTAAAAAAGAAATCTATTTTGATGATAGACCATTTTATGGATAATGTAGTTAGAAAGAAAAAAATAGGAGGAAAAGCTAAGGCTATGATGATAACAAGTAGCAGGGCAAAAGCAGTACAATACAAACAAGCTTTTGATGCATATTTAAAATCTATTAATAGCCCTTATAAAGCAGTTGTCGGGTTTTCTGGTGAAATAAATGGAGAAACAGAATCAAGTTTAAACGGTTTTCCAAGCGGAAACATTCCAGAGGAATTTGAAAAAGACGAATACAAGTTTCTATTAGTAGCAAACAAATTCCAAACAGGATTTGATCAACCACTACTCCATACTATGTATGTAGACAAAAAATTAGGTGGTGTAAATGCTGTACAAACCTTATCTCGTTTAAATAGAAGTCACCCATTAAAACAAGATACTTTTGTGTTAGATTTTGCTAATTCATCTGAAGATATAGAAAAAGCTTTTAAACCTTATTTTGAGAATACTATTTTAGGAGAAGGTACAGACCCAAATAAATTATTTGATTTAAAAGATGCTTTAGACAATTATGAAGTGTATTCTAGAGAGCAAGTTGAAGAATTTTCGAATAAAATATTGGCAAATGTACCTGTAGACCAGTTACACGACATTTTAGACCAATCTAGTGCTATTTTTAGAGAAGAATTAGAACAACAACAACAAGCGGATTTTAGAGCAAAAGTAAAGACTTATGTACGTTTGTATATATTCTTATCTCAAATTGTAGATTTTGAAAATGCATATTTAGAGCGTCTGTATATTTTCTTAAATCATTTACAAAGCAAATTAGGAACTGATACTGAACCTGATTTTTCACAAGGTGTTTTAGATAATATAGATATGGATAGTTACCGCCTACAGTTGGAAGCCACCACAAATATAGCAATGGAACAGGGAGAAGATTTACAACCTATTCCTACAGAAATGAGAGGAGGAACAAGTGACCCTGAGATTGACCAATTATCAAATATTATTCAAACTTTTAACGCCCGCTACGGAACTGAATTTGAAGATGCTGATAAAGTGAGGCAAATGGCAGAAAGTATTGTAAATGGAGTAGCCAAAAATGAGGATATGCTAAATTCAATACAACATTCTGATGAACAAAATGCGCGAATTACAAGTGATAAAATTGCTCAAGACGAGTTATTAAAGCACGTTACAACAAACTTTGATTTCTATAAAGTTATAAACGATAACCCAGAAGCCAAAGAGGAATTTAACTCTATGGTCTTTGATATGGTAAAAGAATTAATGAGAAAAAGTATTTAAACATCCCTAATACTGATTGTGTTAGTATGAAAAATAATTGAGTATTGGACAATACAACTGAAGATTAAATATAAATGGAATTACCAAAATATCACCAAACCTTTATACCAATTCTAGAAGTTTTGAATTCGGTGGAAGTTATAAATAGTAGAGAATTAGCTAGAAAAGTTAGAGATGGTTACTATTCTCAACTCCCTAAAGAACTTTTGGATAAAAAAACAAGTTCAGGTGCAAATGTATTAGTCGACAGAATACTTTGGGGTAAATCGTATCTGAAAATGGGCAAATTTGTTACCTACCCAAAAAGAGGGTTAGTTAAAATAACCGATAAAGGTATGCTAGCCTTTAATAATGGTAAACTTTTATTATCGGACCTTCAAAATGACCCAGATTTTATTAACCATCGTTCTTTGGTGCAAAGTAAAAAAAATAATAAGTTAGATTTGGTAACAATCGACATTGATAATGCTTCTCCACAAGATTTAATTGATAATGGATTCTCTACTATCGAAACTGAAGTTAAAACTGAGTTATTAGATAAACTAAAAGAAATTGACCCTTATTTTTTTGAAAAAGTGATTTTAATTTTACTTAAAAGAATGGGTTATGGAGATTTTATAGAAACTTCAAAATCGGGAGATGGAGGAATTGACGGAATTATTAATGAAGATAAACTTGGTCTTGAAAAAATATACACTCAAGCAAAAAGATATACAGAAAATAAAGTTAGAGAAAAGGATATTAGAAATTTTATTGGGGCAATGAGTGGAGACACCACTAAAGGCGTATTTATAACTACTTCAACTTTTGATGAAGCTGCAATAAAAAAAGCAAGAGAAGCTCATCATACCATAATTTTAATTGACGGGTTGAAACTAGTTGATTTAATGCATCAATATAATGTTGGGGTACAAGTAAAGATAATGTACGAAATTAAGGAACTTGATAATGACTTTTTTGAGGGAGAATAAACTACCCCTTTTTGAATATTAATTTAAAAATATCTATTATGGTTATTAAACGAGGTTGAAAAAATAATCTCAATTTACCCCGTTAGTGGCAACCATTCCATTTCAGTTGTTGTCTTACCATATTGCTTTTATGCGAAGATGTAACGTAGATAAACCTCGTAACTTAGCAAAATCTGTTACTGTGGAGTAGGTTTTGTTACTGTATTATAAATTTTTCGGGAGTTTTATTATTGAATTAAAAAAAAACGTATATTGCTATCGAAAAATTAATAAAATACCAAATGAAACAATTAGTAAGTATAATTGCATTTTTATGCACTACCTTCCTATTCTCTCAAACCAAGGTTACGGGAAAGGTAGTAGATTTAAATAATGACCCTATCCCTGCTAATGTAACAGTTGAAGGTGGGAGTACTGGTGTTGTTGCCGATTTTGATGGTAATTTCACTTTAATTACTCAACAAACGCCTCCTTTTAATATAGTTGTTACTAGTATCGGCTTTTCCTCTAAAACGTTTGAAATTACAGCCAATAACCAAAATATTTTGGTACAGTTGGAAGAAGAGCATACACAGTTAGACGAAATTGTGCTTTCTGCTTCCAGAACACCAGAACGTGTTTTTGAATCTCCTGTGTCTGTAGAACGAATGGGAATCAAACAGATTAAAAACACGGCTTCGGTATCTTTTTATGATGGACTTGAAAACTTTAAAGGCGTTGATTTAAATACCAACTCGTTAACGTTTAAATCGGTGAACACAAGGGGTTTTGCCACGTTTGCCAATACGCGTTTTGTGCAGTTGATTGATGGAATGGATAACGCTTCGCCAGCACTAAACTTTGTGTTGGGTAACTTACTTGGTATGAACGAGCTAGATGTTGCTAGTGTAGAGTTGTTACCAGGGGCTTCTTCGGCGCTTTATGGAGCTAATGCCTTTAACGGAATACTTTTTATGCGTTCTAAAAGTCCGTTTGATGATCAAGGAATTAGTGCGTATGTAAAAGGTGGGGTAACCTCTCAAAAGGCGGCTGGTACCAATGAGTATTACGATATGGGGATTCGTTTAGCGAAAGCCTTTAATAATAAGATAGCTGTAAAAGCAAACTTTTCATATTTAAGCGGAACCGATTGGTATGCGAATAGTGAAATGGATTTAGATATGCCTGGAGCAGATCGTAGTAATCCTGCTTATAATGGTTTAAATGTATATGGTGACGAGGTGTCAACTACGCTTAATTTTGATGAGCTTGCTGGTTTGCCAACTGGTACTCTTGGTGCTGATGTGGTTTCTAGAACAGGTTATAATGAAACGGATTTAATGAATTATAATGCAGAAAGCATGAAAGCCGATGTTGCAGTGCATTACCGTCCGTTTGCAGATGACTTGGAAATTATTGGAGTTTACAAAATTGGTAGTGGTAATACTATATACCAAGGGTCTAACCGTTATGCTTTAAATAACTTTTTAATGGAACAGTACAAATTGGAAATTAAAAATGATAATTTCTTTGTACGTGGATATATGACTACCGAAGATGCTGGGGACTCTTATGATAGCCGCTTTGCAGCTATTAATATTAACCGTTCTTGGAAAGGAGATACGCAATGGTTTACCGATTATGCGGAAGCCTATATTGCAGGTCGTTTAGGGGTAGGTACAGGAGTGCTGTTAGATTACCAAGCAGCACATGATATGGCACGTCAATCTGCTGATGCGGGTAGGCTTCTACCCGGAACAGATGCATTTAAAGGTGCATTTAATCAGGTGATTAACGATCCTGATTTGGCTACAGGTGCTAAGTTTCAAGATAAAACCAAATTACATCATGTAGATGCTAATTATAACTTTACACATTTAACTAAAAAATTTGCCGAGATACAAATAGGAGGTTCTTTCCGTCAGTATAAATTAAACTCTATGGGTACTATCTTTACAGATTATGATGGGGCAATTACGTATAAAGAGTACGGAGCATACACTCAAATTCAGAAAAAATTATTAGAAGATCGTTTAAAAGTTACAGCTTCAGGTCGTTTTGATAAGTCTGAGTTGTTTGATGGGTTCTTCTCTCCGCGTTTATCATTAGGGTATACTTTAGGGAAAGAAGGAAACCATAATTTGAGAGCCTCTGTACAAACAGGTTTCAGAAACCCAACTACACAAGATTTATATATAGGTCTTAACGCTGGGTCGGCTATCTTAGTAGGTTCTGCGCCAGATAACTTAGATAGATATACAACAACTAATACCTTATCTTTTAGTGGTCAGGGTATCACAGGGCAAACAGAAGCTACAGTAAGTGGTAGAGATGTATATGAAAATGCGTTTTCATACCGTTCGGTAGTTGAGGGTATGCCAGTAGCTGCCAATGTTGATTTGGTAAAACCAGAGCAAGTAACCGCTTTAGAGTTAGGGTACCGTGGTAAAATTAAATCGATAATGGTAGATGTTAGCGGATACTATAATAAGTATCAGGATTTCATTTCTACCGAAACCGTTTTGGTTCCATTATATGGGGTAGTTGGCGATAATACATATTCGTTGTTGGCTTTACAAAACGGGGATTATCAGGCGTTTCAGGGATACACTAATTCTGCTGTAGATATTAACTCTTACGGGGTGAATGCAGGTATTGAAACAAAACTGTTTAAAGATTACGATTTTGATATTAACTATACCTACTCTGAGTTTGATTTTGACGAAAGTGAAGATCCTGATTTCAGACCAAGTTTTAATACGCCAAAACATAAGGTGAAAGCGAGTATTGGAAACGAGAATTTATTTAAAAATGTTGGGTTTAAAGTAAGCTGGAGATGGAGTGATGCCTACTTTTGGCAGGCTTCATTTGCCGACGGAGATGTACCAGCATTTCATGTAGTAGATGCACAGATTAACTATGGGATAGATTTCTTAAACTCATCGTTTAAACTGGGAGCCACTAATATAGGTGGTAATGAGTACTATCAGGCAATAGGTACGGGGCGTATTGGGTCTATGTACTATTTGTCGTGGACAATTAAGCCTTAAATATTGTTATTCATCACATATGAAAGACTTCGGCAGTGTATTCTGTCGAAGTTTTTTGATTTTAATAAGGCTATACATCAGGCTGTTATATTTTTTTACTTTAACACAAAAAGTATTTGAACTTAGCAAAAAAATGATAAAAACTGTTAATAGTTATTGTTTAAAGTATATCTTTGCACACTGAAAAAGCAGATAAATAAAACAATTTATAAAGTAATGTCAAAAGTTACAGGTAAAGTTGCACAGATCATCGGCCCGGTAGTAGATGTAGTATTTGAAACCGAATCGGCCCTTCCAAAAATTTATGATTCTCTAGAGATTGATAAAGCAGACGGTTCTAAATTAATTTTAGAGGTACAGTCTCACATTGGTGAAGATACCGTTAGAACAATATCTATGGATTCAACAGATGGTTTAAGTAGAGGAACTGCAGTAGTTGCTACTGGTAACCCTATCCAAATGCCAATCGGGGCAAATATATATGGTCGTCTATTTAACGTAATTGGTGATGCTATTGACGGTTTAGGAGACCTTCCTAAAGAAGGAAAAGACGGACTTCCTATTCACCGTGAAGCTCCTAAATTTGAAGATTTGTCAACTTCTTCTGAAGTACTTTTTACTGGTATTAAAGTAATTGACCTTATTGAACCTTATGCAAAAGGAGGAAAAATTGGTTTATTAGGTGGTGCCGGTGTAGGTAAAACAGTATTGATTCAGGAATTAATTAACAATATAGCAAAAGGTCACGGAGGTTTATCGGTATTCGCTGGTGTAGGTGAAAGAACTCGTGAAGGAAATGACCTTTTAAGAGAGATGTTAGAGTCTGGTATTATTAAATACGGAGATGACTTTATGCACTCTATGGAAGAAGGCGGATGGGATCTTTCTAAAGTTGATAAAACAACTATGAAAGACTCTAAAGCAACTTTCGTATTCGGACAGATGAACGAACCACCTGGAGCACGTGCTCGTGTGGCTTTATCGGGGTTAACTATTGCTGAGTATTTCCGTGATGGTGCTGGTGACAGCCAAGGAAAAGACGTACTTTTCTTTGTGGATAACATCTTCCGTTTTACACAGGCTGGTTCTGAGGTATCTGCGTTATTAGGGCGTATGCCTTCTGCGGTAGGTTACCAACCAACATTAGCAACTGAGATGGGAGCTATGCAAGAGCGTATTGCTTCTACTAAAAGAGGATCTATTACATCGGTACAGGCGGTTTACGTACCTGCGGATGATTTAACTGACCCGGCTCCTGCAACTACCTTTGCTCACTTAGATGCAACTACAGTACTTTCTCGTAAAATTGCTGAGTTAGGTATTTATCCTGCAGTGGATCCGTTAGATTCTACTTCTCGTATCTTAACTCCTGAAATTTTAGGTAAAGAACATTACGGATGTGCACAAAAAGTAAAAGAGATTTTACAACGCTATAAAGAACTTCAGGATATTATTGCCATCTTAGGTATGGAAGAATTGAGTGAAGAAGATAAACTTGTTGTAGCTCGTGCTCGTAGAGTACAACGTTTCTTATCTCAGCCGTTCCACGTGGCAGAGCAGTTTACTGGTATTCCTGGTGTTTTAGTAGACATTAAGGAAACTATTAAAGGCTTTAACATGATTATGGATGGTGAGTTAGATCATTTACCGGAAGCTGCTTTTAACCTTAAGGGTAGTATTGAAGAAGCTATTGAGGCCGGAGAGAAAATGTTAGCTGAAGCTTAATAAAAACACAGTGGTCGGAAGCAGTTTCATTGCAACCAAATAACTGATAACGTAGAATTATGATTTTAGAAATAGTTACACCAGAAGCTACCTTGTTTGAAGGTCAGGTAGAGGCAGTTACCGTACCAGGTTTAAATGGTGAGTTTCAAATTTTGAACAACCACGCCGCTATTGTGTCTATATTAGGTAAAGGAACTATAAAAATTAAAGGTAATATTACTATTGATGAAGCGTTTAAAGCAAAGTTTGGTGCCGATAATGGTGCTACTACCTTGGCTATAAGTAGTGGAACAATAGAAATGAACGACAATAAAATAATTGTTTTAGCAGACTAAAATAGTTATTCATGCATACAGAAATCCCCGGTGCTTTTAGTGCCGGGGATTTTTTGTTGGCTCCATTTTGTAATAATCTGTCTTTTGCTGCGTTTTTTATACTATTTGATGTTTCTATTAGAGTACAGATTTGAATAGGAATATGTAGAGGATAGGTTATAAATATGCATTGTTTAAGAATTTTTGTTAATTACTTTTTGTGTTATTTGTTTCAAAAGGCGAGCTTTCTAGTTCGCCTTTTGTAAAAATGACATTTTTTTTGTGGTGTAGATTGTAACAAAATTCAATTTTTTGTGTCTTTTATACTAATAACATCATCAATCAAAAAACAACTATGAGAATTCATACGATACTGTTCTCTTGCTGCATGTTCTTTCTTTTTATTGCTTCAATGCAAGCTCAAAATATCATTAAAGGATCTGTAAAAGAAGTTTCTGGGGAACAGCTTCCTTTTGCGAATGTGGTACTGTATAAAGCACCCGGGGAAGAGGTAGTTACTGGGGTAGTTACCGATAATAACGGGAATTATATATTTGAAAGTATTACTGATGGTGATTATCATATCATAGTTTCGGTACTAGGTTTTAAAACAAAAAAATCTGAAAATTTTACGGTACAGGGTAATGAAACTAAAGTCTTGAATTTTGATTTGGAAGAAACTACCGAAAATCTAGAGGAGGTAGTAGTTACCAAAAAGAAACCTACTATTAAGCAAACTGCCGAAAAGTTAATTGTTGATTTAGAAGATGCTGAAACAGTGAGTACCAATCTTTCTGACGTGATGAAAAAAGTACCCGGACTTATTGTGAGTAACGATAAGGTTACCTATGCGGGGCAACAAGGAGTACGGATATTAATTAACGGAAAGACGACTGATTATATGGACTTGGCATCGTTGCTACGAGACATGCCTGCCGATAATATAGCAAAGGTAGAATTGATAAAGCAACCAGGCGCCGAGTTTGATGCTGCCGGATCGGGACCCATTGTAAACATTATTTTAAAGAAGAATGTAAAGTTGGGTACTTATGGAAATGTGAAGGCGTATCAGGGGTACGATAATCAATACGAGTATGCTACAAGTGCTTCGGTGGCAAGTTATAAGAATAAAATAAACTGGCAATTAGGAGGCGGATTAAGTCATTATGCCAGTAGAGAAGATTTATTTATTACCAGAACTGTTGGAGATGCGGTGTACAAACAAAGTACCATTTCGCCGTACGACCCGAAGACGTATAGAGTTAACGGAAGATTAGATTATTACATTAATGAATTTAACAGTTTGGGTGTAAGCTCAAGATATTCGTATACCGATTCTGATAGAGCTACCGATAACGGTACGGCTGTGATAACTGCTACCAGTACTGAGGAGTTGTTAACCAATAGTGTGTTTAACAAACAACAGAATGTATTTAATGTGAATCCGTATTACGAGTTCGATAATAAGAAAGATAAGGTAAATGTAGATGTGAATTTTGTTGACTATACTAACGATAATGTTAACGATTTATATCAGGTGGGGCAAAGTAGTATTGATTATGATAACCAACGTTATTTTCAGAACAGTACCTATCAAATTTTAACTTTTAAAGGAGATTACAAGCATACGCTTTCTGAGAATTTTAGTTATATGATGGGTGCCAAGTATTCAATGGTTGATACCGATAGTGATTTACAGTCGTATACAGAAAATAGTACCGGAACTTTTGAGTACCAAACTAACCAGAGTAATCGATTTTTAGTAGATGAAAATATCTTAGCCTTATATACAAAGGTGAGTGGTAAAGTTGGTAAGTGGTCGTATTCAGGTGGGGTACGCTGGGAGCAAAGCGATACTAAAGGGACTTCTACCAATCCGCAGAAGACTAATGAACGGAACATCTCTAAAATTTTTCCGAGTGCTAGTATAAGCCGAGAGTTTTCTGAGCATTTTGGAGCTAATGTTTCGTATAGTTACCGTATCAGCAGACCTTCTTATAACTCCTTAAACTCGTTTGTGTATTATTACGATCCGTATACATATGAAAAAGGAAATGCCAATTTAAAACCAGAGTTTACGCATAATACGCAATTTAGTTTGCTCTATGATAGTCAGCCGTTTTTTAGTGTTGCCTATGGTAAAACAAGCGACGCCCTATTTGAGATTATTACTCAGGATGATACCACTGCTGAAGTGTCACGTAGTATGATTAATTTGGCGAACCGTGAGTACTGGAATTTTAGTTTGTATGCACCTCTTAATTTCTTAAAAGGAATGGACGGGTATGTTGGAGTAATTGTAAATTACAACAAGTACTCTTCGGATGAGCTTTCACCACGGTTGTATTTAGATAATTGGGGAACTTCTGCCTTTTTTAATGTGCAGTACACGCTACCTTGGAAGATTAACGCAGAGGTGTTTGGGTATTACAATTCTTCAGGGTTAGAAGGACAAATTAAATACGATTGGATTGCTAATATGAACGCTGCTTTTAGTCGTAAATTTATGAATGAGAAGCTAAAAGTAAATGTGGGTGTAGGCGATATCCTTAACCGTAAATTTATGGGTACGGTAACCTATAGTAATGTAGATGCTAATGTAGTAAGTGACTGGTACAGACGTAACGTATATATGCAACTAACCTATAGCTTTGGAAATAGCTTTAAGAAAGAGAAAAAGAGAACCAATTCTTCTCAGGAAGAAGAAAATCGTATTCAAGATAATAAATAAACTATCTCCAGTTATCGGAATACAACTTTTTAGTAGGGTATCCACTTCGCTTTCCGTTACTGGTTGCAGCTTAACAAAGTTTGCCCTTTGGTTATTATTTTGGTACTTGTAGTGTTGCTATAGGGCGGTTATTGCGGCTCCACTCGCTCCACGAACCTACATATAGCTTAGGTATTGGCAAACCTGCATAGGCAGTTGCTAATAAGGTATGACAAGCCGTAACCCCCGATCCGCAATGTATTATAATGTGTTCCGTAGCCTTTCCTTCAAAAGCTGTTGTGTATTTTTGGTGTAGTTCTTCTGGACTTTTAAAAAGAAACTCTTCGGTAAGATTTTCTTTAAAAGGAATATTAACCGCTCCGGGAATATGTCCGGCAATCAAATCTATAGGTTCCGTCTTTCCGTTGTATCTTGGAGTATCACGTACGTCTATGACCAAGCCATTTTCCAAATTAACGGTGCTAGCTACTTCGTCTATAGTAGCGGTAGGCAAAGCCCATGTAGTGGCTGTGTAATACCCTTTTTCTGGTGTAGGTACGTTGTTAGCATCTATAGAAATTCCGGCTTTTTCAGCCGCTTCTAGTCCGCCACTCAATACCTGTACTTTTTGGTGTCCTATGGCAGTAAGCATCCACCACAAGCGGGCAGCCGCATTGGCTCCATAAAACATATCGTAAATAACAATATGACTATTGGGTGTAATTCCATAGGTTTCTAAAACAGTAGCAAAAGCCTCAGGAGAAGGTAATGGATGTCGGCCTCCTTTAGCGGCATCTTCTTTTATGTTAGATAATTGCGTATTAAGGTCTATATAAAAAGCACCTGAAATATGGTTTTTTTGATAGTTTTCCTGAGCTTTAGGACTACTACCAGCATCTATAATAATTACTGAACTGGAATTAAGAACCGAACGTAAAGACGTACCAGTAATAATAGGGCTAAGGTTTGATTTCATCTGTATTTAAAGATAAAGTGTTGGCTATATGCTAAGATAAGAATAGTTATACTTAATTAATCAGGTTGAATTGCATAAAATTATAAAAAGTGTTTTTACATTTCTCTTAGCTTTGAAAAAAATACAAATACGTATTGGATGGTAACCCATAATTAAGAACTAGTGCTAAAAAAATGTGGAAGGTTATTTTTAAAAGGATTAAAGTTGAGGTAATAATAGAAGAGTTCTATTTTAATATCTTTAATTTTTCATTTTGTGGATTGTCCATAAAATATGAATTCTCGATGGTTGGGGAAAGATATAAGAAATGATACAACAACAATTTGCTACAAAGGCTATAGAAGTACTTAAGAAAAACAAAGAGGTACTTGGAGTGGCTGCCGGAGGATCGTGGATTACTGGTGAGCTGGATGAATTTTCGGATGTTGATTTGGTTATTGTAACCAAAAACAAGAATACTCAAAATCCGGAAAATATGAAGGCTATTGCCAATAGCATACCTAATTATATATCTGGGTTTACAGGGGAACATGTGGGAGAACCGCGTTTGCTAATCTGTTTGTACCGTAACCCTATTTTACATGTAGATTTTAAGTTTGTAACACTGGAGGAGTTTGGTGACCGAATAGAAACACCCGTTTTATTGCATGACCCGGAGGGGATGTTGCAAAAGCGTTTAGATGAAACGACTGGGGTATTTCCGTATCCTGACTATCAATGGATTGAAGATCGGTTTTGGATTTGGGTACATTACACATTGCTAAAAATTGGTAGGGGAGAGCTTATGGAAGCTTTTGATTTTTTTGGCTTTTTAAGAATGGTAGTTATTGGGTCTATGATTCAGATTAAAAATGGAAATTTGCCTAAAGGAGTACGTAAAGTAGAAACTAATTTGAGTAGTGTTGATTATGAAAAATTAAAGCAGACTTTACCACAGTATGATAGAGATAATTTATTAGACACCTTGTTGCGCACTGTAACCCTATATAAAGAATTACGTCAGGAATTGTTTACAGATAAAGTACAGTTGCAAACCGCTACTGAGGAAGCAGTAATGGAATATTATTACCGCCAAGTTAGTAAATAATAAAAGGGTAAAAGGTTGTTAAATAGTGGTTAGTATACCTGTTGGAGATATTCAGAAAATTATAGTTGGGAAAACCGTATGGTCTGGAGTAAAGTCAGCCTTGGCTAGAGGAGGTTTGGTACTTGTGTATAATAAGTACAGCGAAATTTATGTTGCTCTTATAAATAATGAGGAGCTTATAGCAGGTGTAAAAGCACTGAATGCTAACAATAGAAATTGTACGGGATTAAGGTGCTGAGTGGTTAGTTATGAGGTTGTTTACGGGTAAGATTTTGCTTAGCTAAATAAAAGATACAAATACCTAACAATGCATAGCTAAAACCAAAGAAAAAACCTGCGATGCTATCTGCGAAAATCTCCTTGTGTTTTAACGCGTAGGTAGTGGTAAGCATTGCGATACCTGAAATGAAGGTGATTTTTAGTCTTGTAGGGCTCATAATTCTTAATTTTAGTATAAATGTACTAATTTTCCATTGGATTTTAAGACTGTTTATACAAGTATTTTTTCATAACAATAGAACTGGCCTTTTCTAAAGGTAACGGTGCCTTTATTTTGGTATCCGAGATTTATATACAGGTTGTTGGCACTTATGTTAGGTATAAAGGTGTCAAATCTTATGGCTTTATAGTCTTTTGTTTTAGCCAGTGTTTCAATGGCTAGCATGCATTTTTTACCCAAACCTTGTCCTTGAAATTTCGGTGCAAATGCCAAACGATGCACCACAAGAAAAGGAGCTTGGGTTTTCCATGGGATATTGTTGTACTCATCACTGTATATTTCATTAAGAGCAACATAGCCTGCTAAGAGGTTGTTTACAAAATAACCGTAGGCGTGTCCCAAAGAAATGTCTTCGGTAATATGGGTTGCTGCAGGGTATATGGAATCCCACTGGTCTAAGCCTGTAGCTTGCATGTGTTGTACTACTGCTGTAAATAAGAGAGTAGCCTCTTTATGATGTGTATGGTGAAGTTGTTGTAGCATTAGTTTTTAAAAAATTCAATAAGAGCCTGCAACGTCTCTTCTTTATTTTCAATGTAACTCATATGTCCGCCACGTACTACGGTGGTATTGGCACCTACTGCATCCGCTTGTTCAATAATAGCGTCTACATTAATAGTAGGGTCTTCGTTACCTATGATATAATGCTTTTTAATGTTTGCATTTTTAAATAAGTTAACCAAATCAGGACGTATTTTCATTCCGGCTAAGGCAGCGGTAATACCAGCCACTTGTGTTTTTAGAGCTTCTTGTTTTAGGGCCTTTATTTCTTTCTCAAGACTAACCTTATGTTCTTCCGAAAACAAATTCATAACCCCCATGCTAATAAAGTTCTCAGGCATTTCTTTAGCCACCTTAATACCACGGTCTCTGTTTAGTTTCTTTTCAGGAGTGTCTTCAGAAGCTACCGAATTTAGTAACATTAGATGCGTAACTTTTTCGGGGTATTTGTGCAAAAACGCCAACGCCACATAGCCACCCATAGAGTGACCTGTAAGTCCGGCAGTGGTAATCCCTTCTTTTTCTAAAACAAGATGTACTATATCTGCCATCAATTCCATGGTGTGCACTTCGGCAAAACAACCCGTTTGTCCGTGTCCGGGTAAATCAATCACTACTACCGTATGGTTTTTTGCTAGTTCGTTAACAAAGGGTTGGTAGATAGTGCTATTTTCTAAAAAGCCATGAAGTAACACCACGGCAGTACCGCTTCCAGTACTAGTATAATGTATCTGTGCATTGTTATGAGGGAGTAAAGGCATCGTGAATCTATTTTATTACCAGTGTAAAGATACTTTAAAGCCCCCTAACCCCCAATGGGGGAATTAAAAATTATCGTATCCGTCATGCTGAACTTGTTTCAGCATCACACAAGTAACTCCCGTACTGTTTGGCTCACTCAGATGCGACCCTGAAACCAGTTCAGGGTGAACGGTTCAGCTTATTCCCCAATTACCCCAATAAAAAATGGGTAGCGATTGCTCACTACCCATTTTAATATATTCAAAATTCAGAATTATTCTATTTATTCATCCAGTCTTCAATTTCCTCAACCGTTAACGGAATGTTTTCCATTAGGTTGATAGGTGCGCCGTTTTCTTGTATCACCATATCATCTTCTAAACGGATTCCCATGTTTTCAGCAGGAATGTAAATGCCAGGTTCTACCGTAAACACCATATTTGCTTCCATAGGTGTTTTAAGAGCCCCATAATCGTGCGTGTCTAATCCCATATGGTGACTGGTACCGTGCATAAAGTATTTTTTATAAGCAGGCCAATCCGGATTCTCATTTTGTACATCGGCTTTATCTAACAATCCAAGTCCAAGTAATTCAGAAGTCATTAGTTTACCAACCTCTACATGATACGCTTCCCACATAGTACCCGGAACCAACATTTTGGTAGCTTCCTCCTTTACTCTAAGTACTGCATTGTAAACCTGTTTTTGTCTGTCGGTAAAACGTCCGTTTACAGGAATGGTACGTGTCATATCACTAGCATAGTTTGCATATTCTGCACCAACATCCAGTAATAACATATCACCATCTTTACATTCTTGATTGTTTTGTATGTAGTGTAATACATTTGCATTATAACCACTAGCAACAATAGGAGTGTAGGCAAAACCTCTAGAACGGTTTCTTAAAAACTCGTGCATAAATTCAGCTTCAATCTCATATTCCATTACCCCTGGTTTAACAAACTGAAGAATTCGTTTAAACCCTTTTTCGGTAATATCGCATGCGTTTTTAATAAGCGCTATCTCCTCAGGCTCTTTTACTCCTCTTGCTTTTTGTAATATCTGGTTGCTTTTGGCAATAGCATGAGCGGGGTACTTATTTTTGCACCATTCAATAAAACGGTCTTCACGGGTTTGTGTTTGCACCGATTGGCGGTAATGTTCATTGGTATTAAAGTATATGGTTTCAGCTTCGCACATTAACTCATGGAACACACGCTCAAAATCAGTTAACCAATAAACAGTTTTAATACCACTGGTTTTGGTAGCTGCTTCTTTCGTTAATTTTTCCCCTTCCCAGATAGCAATGTGTTCATTGGTTTCACGAACAAAAAGAACTTCTTTATGTTTAGGGTTAATGCTATCAGGAAACAGTACAAGAATCGTTTCTTCTTGGTCGGCGCCGCTCAAATAAAATAAATCGCGAGCTTGTTCAAAAGGTAAGGTACTATCGGCACCAATAGGGTACATATCGTTTGAGTTAAAAACAGCAATACTTTTTGGTTTCATAGCCGCTGTAAATTTGGCTCTGTTTTTCACAAAAAGGGTACTGCTTATAGGGAAGTATTTCATACGTTTTGTATTTAATTATGATTCACACAAAGGTATATAATTGTTAAAGAATGGCAGAAATAGAGATGCTAAAAACTGTTAATGTTAGCTAGTTTTAGAGCTTGTTTTGGGGTAAACTCTACAAATTACAAGCACTTGTTTAAAAATAACAATAACATATATCATTTTAGTGCGCTACATTTATAAGGAATCATGTGGGAATACGCCTCAAACGATGTAGTGTACCGTTAAAACACCTTTTTATATTCATTCTAAATAGATAAAATGGACATTAAATGAGCATCAAAGTTTTGTTAATAAAAGCCTCTTACTCTATTTTTGTATAACAAAATTTCTTAAACCAATGAGCGGATTAATAAAATCATCAATAGCAAGGAAAGTCGCAATGGCTCTTTCGGCTCTCTTTCTTATTATTTTCTTGTTACTACACTTTTCTGTGAATTTTATTTCTATATTTAGTGAAGATGCTTTTAATGAAGCTTCTCATTTTATGGGAACAAATCCTTTGGTACAATTTTTAATGCAACCAATTCTTATTTTAGGGGTTGTGTTTCACTTTGTAATGGGGTTTGTTTTAGAAGCTAAAAACAAAGCTTCAAGACCTGTAAAGTATTCTAAATATAATGGTGGAGCTAGTGCTTCATGGATGTCTAGAAACATGTTAGTAAGTGGTGCTGTAATTTTAGCTTTCTTAGGATTACACTTTTATGATTTCTGGGTACATGAGATGACCGTAAAATACGTTGAAGGCGATATGAGCGGTGTTATTCCTGGAACTGAGCATCTTAGATATTACGAGGAAATGCATGCTAAATTTGCAGACCTATGGAGAGTAATTTTTTATTGTGTAGGTTTTGCGTTATTATCATTGCACTTATTACACGGTTTTCAATCTGCTTTCCAGTCGATTGGTGTTCGTAAGTTCCGTAATGCAATTGTTAAACTAGGAAACATTTATGCAATTGTAATTCCGTTAGGATTTATTTTCATTGCATTGTTCCATTTCATTACCCAATAAAACAGATTCAGTATGGCTATTTTAGATTCAAAAGTACCTGAGGGTCCAATTAAAGATAAGTGGACTACTTATAAAGATAAAATTAACCTGGTTAACCCGGCTAACAAGCGTCATATCGATATCATTGTTGTGGGAACAGGTTTAGCAGGAGGTTCGGCAGCAGCTACGTTAGCTGAGTTGGGCTACAATGTAAAAGCATTTGCTTACCAAGATTCTCCTCGTAGAGCGCACTCTATTGCAGCTCAAGGGGGTATCAATGCAGCTAAAAACTACATGGGTGATGGTGATTCTAACTATCGTTTATTTTACGATACTGTAAAAGGTGGTGATTACCGTTCTCGTGAGGCTAACGTATATCGTTTGGCTGAGGTTTCTGGAAATATAATTGACCAGTGTGTGGCACAAGGAGTTCCTTTTGCACGTGACTATGGCGGGCTGTTAGATAACCGTTCGTTTGGTGGGGTGTTGGTATCGCGTACGTTTTACGCTAAAGGACAAACAGGACAACAGTTATTATTAGGAGCATACTCGGCTATGAACCGCCAGATTGCTCGTGGTAAAATAGATATGTACAACCGTCACGAAATGTTAGACGTGGTTGTTGTAAATGGTAGTGCACGTGGTATTATTGCGCGTAACCTTATTACCGGAGAAATTGAAAGACACTCTGCTCACGCAGTAGTAATTGCTACCGGTGGTTATGGTAACGTTTATTTCTTATCTACGAATGCAATGGGATCTAATGCTACTGCAGCTTGGAAAATTCATAAAAAAGGGGCTTTCTTTGCTAACCCATGTTTTACACAAATTCACCCAACTTGTATACCTCGTACTGGTGACTATCAGTCTAAATTAACATTGATGTCTGAGTCGTTACGGAATGATGGTAGAATTTGGGTACCGGCAAAACTTGATGATGCTAAGGCATTACAAGAAGGTAGATTGAAACCTACTCAAATTGCTGAAGAAGATAGAGATTATTACTTAGAAAGAAGATATCCTGCATTTGGTAACTTAGTACCTCGTGATGTTGCATCTAGAGCGGCTAAAGAGCGTTGTGATGCTGGTTACGGTGTAAATGCTACAGGTGAAGCGGTTTATTTAGACTTTTCTTCGGCTATTGAGCGTTACGGTAAAGAGCAGGCTAAAATTCATAATATTAAAAGTCCTAGTGCAGCAAAAGTTTATGAATTAGGAAAAGCAATTGTTGAAGCTAAATATGGTAACTTATTCCAGATGTATGAAAAAATCGTGGATGAGAACCCATACGAAACACCAATGATGATTTATCCGGCAACACACTATACCATGGGTGGTGTTTGGGTAGATTATAATTTAATGACTACGGTACCTGGTTTATATTGTATTGGTGAGGCTAACTTCTCTGATCACGGTGCTAACCGTTTAGGAGCTTCTGCATTAATGCAAGGTTTGGCAGATGGTTACTTTGTATTGCCTTATACAATAGGTGATTACCTTTCTAACGAGATTAGAACCGGAAAAATACCAACAGATTCCCCTGAATTTGACGAAGCTGAAAAATCGGTTAAAGACAGAATTGATTTCTTTGTTAATAATGAGGGTACCAACTCAGTTGATTATTACCATAAGAAACTAGGTAAAATCATGTGGGAGAAATGTGGTATGTCTCGTAACGAAAAAGGTCTTAAAGAAGCGATTGCTGAAATTAAAGCCCTTCGTGACGAGTTTTGGAAAGAAGTTAAAGTACCGGGTGGTGCAGATGAGTTGAACCCAGAGTTAGAGAAGGCAGGTAGAGTAGCCGACTTCCTTGAACTTGGTGAATTGTTTGCTATGGATGCACTTAACAGAAACGAATCTTGTGGAGGTCACTTCCGTGAAGAGTCTGTTGAGTTAGACGGTGAACAAAAAGGAGAAGCAAAACGTAACGATACAGAGTATGCATACGTTTCAGCTTGGGAATTTAAAGGAGAACCAAGTGATGCTGTGTTACACAAAGAACAATTAGAATTTAAAGATATTGAACTAAAACAACGTTCATACAAATAAGATAGACATTATGAATTTAACACTTAAAATTTGGAGACAGAAAGACTCAAAGGCTAAGGGTCAAATGGTCGAATATAAAGTTACTGATATCTCGGAACATATGTCTTTTCTGGAAATGATGGACGTTTTGAATGAAGGTTTAGTGGCTAAAGGAGAAGAGCCTGTTGCTTTTGACCACGACTGTAGAGAAGGTATCTGCGGTATGTGTTCATTACAAATCAACGGCGAGGCGCATGGTCCAGATCGTGGTATTACCACGTGTCAGTTACACATGCGTATGTTTAACGATGGTGATACAATTGTAATTGAGCCATGGAGAGCTGCTGCATTCCCAGTAATAAAAGACTTAATTGTAGACCGTACTGCTTTTGAAAGAATTCAACAAGCTGGGGGGTATATTTCTATAAATACTTCTGGTAATACACAAGATGCTAACGCTATTCCAATTAGTAAAGAAGCTGCAGACAAGGCTATGGATGCTGCTACTTGTATTGGTTGTGGTGCATGTGTGGCTGCTTGTAAAAATGCCAGTGCTATGTTATTTACGTCTGCTAAAGTATCTCAGTTTGCTTTGTTGCCGCAAGGTAGAGTAGAGGCTACAGAGCGTGTAATGAACATGGTTAAACAAATGGATTTAGAAGGTTTTGGTAACTGTACCAATACAGGAGCTTGTGAGATTGAATGTCCTAAAGGAATTTCTTTAGAGAACATTGCTCGTATGAACCGTGAGTACCTTGCTGCAAGCCTTGCTAAGTCATAATTAAGAAGGAAAGAATTTTACTCTTAGTGATTCATCTTATATTTATACCAAGTAAACCGGGAGCACATTTGTGTTCCCGGTTTTTTTGTTAGTTGGTATGAGTTTTTGGGTGTAAAAAATATTGCTGTTTATTATAAAAATTTACTAAATTCGAACTATTGTAAATTGATAATCTAAACAAATTAACTAACTATTTTATTATTATGGATTGGTATTTAAAGGTTTTAAGGCAGTATGTCGATTTTAAAGGACGTGCAAGAAGACAAGAGTATTGGATGTTCATTTTGTTTAATATAATTTTTAGTATTGTAGCAGCGATTTTAGATATGTTGTTAGGTACTGGACTTGATGATGTAGGAGTTATAAGAACTTTGTACTCATTAGTAGTATTTTTACCTGGTTTTGCTGTAGCTGTACGTAGATTACACGACGTAGGTAAAAGCGGATGGATGTGTCTTGTTGGGTTAATTCCATTAGTAGGAGCAATTTGGCTTATTGTTTTGATGGCAACCGATGGTGAACCAGGAGAAAACAAGTGGGGGCCTAACCCTAAAGAAGTTGCATAAGTAAGAAGTATTTCTTTTTTAAATATAACGAACAGTAGGTTTTTACCTGCTGTTTTTTGTTTGTGGTATTTGTTGTATCTTAACAATTAACAATTAACAATTAACAACTAACAACTAACAACTAACAACTAACAACTAACAACTAACAACTAACAAATTCTTATGTCCAAAAAAATATATTACGCAGTTCTTGTTATATACTTTGCTTTAATGGTAGTTAATACCGTTTCTTTACTTTTTTTAGACACTCTGTTGCTTGCTTTAATAAATAAGTTTCTCCTCATTTCTTTGTTCTTTTTAATCTATGTAGAAACATACTTTATAAAAAGTGCTAGAGCTTGGGTGGTATCGGCTCTTGGGGTTGCTGTCTTTTGTGTAGGGGTGTTGTTTAAAATTACCCATTGGCAGTTTGGTTTTATAAACAGTAGCATTTTAGTGTTATTAAGTGGGCTGATTATTTTGACTAACCTTATTTTGTTTGCTGTTCGCACGAAAGATAAGGGATTGGTTAATTATTTTGTGTTGGGTTATTTAGGGTTGGTGTTTTTTAATTTAGGGGTAAACATTGGTACCAACATTGCGTTGTTATATTTGCCTTTAATGTTAGGTATAGTGGTTACTGGACTTGTGGCTCTTAAAAAGGAAATTTTACTCGGTAATCAAGATTAAATACCGAGGTTTATCTCGAAAGTAAAAATCAGTTTTCAGGAATGCCTGAACGGTTTACTTTGAGGGTAGTTTGTAAAATTACATTTTATTAACCCCATTCACATATAACTTTATTACATACAAGTCTTTGGCAAGCTCAGATCCTTTAAAACCATTAATGTCTGAGTAATTAATATTTTCATTATAGAAGTTAAGGTACTGTTTAGCTAATGAGGTATAGCTCCAATGCCATTTTTCCATACTATATCCGGGTCTACCTGTAGACTTATCTGTGTATACTTGATAGAAACCATAGCTATGAGCATGTTGTTGCAACCAGTTGTATACTTTACGCCCTGCTCCACTCTCAAAATAGGAGTTATTAAGATTGTTTATATCCATATCGGTTCCCCAATGGTGTCTGGATGTAGAGGGCATAGAACTATACTCCAGTATTTTTTTAGCGCGCTCTAGCGGTTCAAGGTCTTTATATTTTTCCCACTTACGCTCCCAAATACCTTTTTGGTAATTAAAGTTACGAGTTCCGGAAATAATGGTAAGCGTAACTCCATCTTTTTTAGCCGCCTCATACATTTTTTTAAAAGCATTAAAAGTTTCCTTCTTTAGGTATAAGTTTTTAGAAGCATACGGAGCTCCTATTTTAGTAAAAGAAGGGTTGGTGGTAAAGTCAAATTTACCCAATACAAATGCTTTTGTAATACCGGTAGTTTGTTTGGTTTCAGAAGTATTTACAACTTCAGAATTAGCCTCCTTAGGAGTTGCTTTAGCTATAGATTTTTCAGATTTCCGAGACGCGTTGTTGCATGAAGCCAAACAAAACATTCCTATGAGAGCCAACTTACCAATACTTTTCATAGCGTTTCTTTTTATCGAAAGATACCGTTTCTATAATGGAATATCTATTAAAGAAGTAATAAAAAAACCGATGGTATATACCATCGGTTTAAATAGCTACGCTTTCCTGCTATGATACGTAGCTACCTCGCCTTATAAAATAGATTTTTGTTGCTCGTAAAATGCAGTTGCTTGCAAACGGGCAATTTCTGCTGCTTTTTCTTTTTTCACACAGTATAATGCTTCATCGGTCTTCAGATCTTCATAAATACGATCGTTCAGATCTCTGTCTGTTTCTTGCTGTTGCTTACGTTGATATGCCTTTTGAGCCAACCATCCAGTTTGAGTTTCTTCTATATCGGCAAGCTTAGCATCGTACTCTCCTTTAGAAGCTAGTAGTTTTATAATTACAGGGGCTGTTTCTATGGTTAGAAATAACAGTGTAATAAAAAGTACCGGTATCCAGGGGAGTTTACCCAAGGCGGTAATACGAGCCATGAGTCCGTCAAAGTTTTCTATCACCGGATTGGTAGTGGTAATTTGTTCCTGTAGTTGGGTATTAAGCGCCTGTATTTCTTTTTCTTTATCAGCTATTTTAAGGCTATTTTGTTCTTTTAGTAATTGCAATTCTTGTAAAGCTGTGTCGTGCTTTTGGCGTTTTTCCTCATATACAGGGCCTTTACCTAATTTTTTGGTACCCGATACACCTTCGGCCTCTTCAATATAGGTTTTATACAATGCATTTACTTCAGTTTCTTTATCGGAAACCTCTTTTTTTAGCATAGAAATAGCGCCCGTTAATTGATTAATATCATTTTGGTAGTAGGCGGTTACTTGCGATTTATTGGTTAGTAATTTGGCATTGCGTTCCTCTTGTAAAACGGCATCAATTTCTTTTTGAAAAATCTTTAATTCCAAAGGTTTAGAAATTACAATAGCAATAATAATGGCTAATATAATACGAGGGGTAGCCTGTACTAGCTCATTAAGTTTAGAATCTTTTTTACGCATGGTACCTACAATGTACCTATCTAAATTAAAGATGAGTAGCCCCCAAATGAGTCCGAAAAACACAGCGGTGTAAACGTTATCAAAAATAGTGTATAGTGCATAAGAACCCGCAATCCAAGCCATAAGTGCCGTAAAGAAAACGGTGGCACCCATGCCTGCATATTTGTTGCGCTCTCCGTTGGAGCAGGTTTCCAGAATAGCTTTATCTGCTCCGGAACAGAGGATAAAAAACTTTTGTATCATAACTGTAGAGATCGTTTTTTGATTGATGATTGATACTGTATATAACGCAATTTTTGGTAAAATGTTACAAGTACATTGTATAATATCTTGTATCTTAGTTTTTTGTAGTAAAAACTTGACTGTAATGAATAGGCAATATGATCATGGATTTGAAAGAAAGGAAACCAATAGTTTTGGCATTGCTGGTTTTACGTTAGCACTGTTAGCTATTTTCTTATTCTGGATTCCTTTTTTAGATTTTATATTATGGATACTAGGAGTCATTTTTAGTATTATTGGTATAGTAAAAGCAGACAAATTAGAGAATGGTATGGGGCTCTCTATAGCCGGACTGGTAATTAGCATTTTAGCCCCCATACTAGTGCTTTTAGGTGGTGTTACTTTTGTAATGATGCTTTTAAGTGTAGCTTGATAATAAGTTTAGAAGTACATTTAATGCTACCTCACCTAGAGAGGTTACCGAAAAAGACAACATACAGTGCCAACTCTTTGCAGAAGTTGGAGCCAATATCCGTATAGAAAAACCGCTATGTGCAGACTATGGGGGTAAATACCAAAATGGGGAGTAATGTGTTTATGAACTTTAATTTTGTACGACTCGATTGTTGCCCTGTTACTATGAGTGATGGTTGTGCCATTGGAGCCAGTTGGTAGGGGAGTTACTAAAAGTATACCTGCACATGTCTTTACGTATAAAGTAACATTTGAAGTATAAAAGCAATTGCGTTAGCTTATAATAATGCAAAATTATTGAAGGAATTAAGAGAATTTTGCTATAATTATCATAAAAAGGGTTTGTAGCTTGCTTTTATGAATTTTATTTTTATAATTGGGGCTGAATTATTAAATTAAAAGGAGGATTTTTATGTTAAAAACCATTGTAAAAGAAGGCGAGAGTATAGAGCGTGCTTTAAAAAGACACAAAAGAAAGTTTAGAAACACTAAGGTGTTAAATGAGTTAAGAGAAAGGCAGCACTTTACAAAACCTTCAGTAGCCAGAAGAAAAGCCAAGCAAAAAGCGGCTCATAAAGAAGCTTTTTTAAGAAATCTGGAAGAATAAAGGTCACAATAATATAGAGAACCACTATTTAACAATAGTGGTTTTTTATTTGTGTATACATAATAACTTTTAAAAATTGGTAGTATCGCATTATCTTAAATTGTATTTTAGCAACCATAAAAATTATAATTATGTCTAAAGTATACAATGCGATTTTAACCATTCACTCTTATTGGGCTTATTTAGTGCTGTTAATTTTGTTTTTAGCAACCATTAATGCAATTGTAAAGTTTATTACTAATAAACCATTTACCGATAAAGATTTACGTATTAGCCTATTTGGGTTAATTGTTTCTCATATACAATTATTAATAGGTATTGTTTTGTACTTTGTTTCACCACGTTTTTCTCAATGGTCTGAGCTAGGTGCAGGGGTAATGAAAAACCCATTATTACGTAAAGTACTTTTAGAGCACCCTTTAACCAATGTTATTGCTATAGCTTTAATTACTATTGGGTGGTCTGTTCATAAAAAGAAAACTACCGCTAAAGCAAAATTTGGTAAAATAGCATTCTTTTACATGGTAGGATTGCTGTTATTTTTGCTTATGATACCTTACCAATTATGGTTTGATTAAGAACGTATTTTTATAAAATATAGAGCCCGTAAGCATAGTATGTTTACGGGTTTTTTTAGTTAATCTTGTATAAACCAAACCTTACTCCGGCTATTATAAAGCTTATAGGTTGCGTTATCTATATTAAATGCTAAAATATAGTTATGATTACTTACTACATAGTCAAAATTATGACAACTTAATTTGTAAAAATATTGAGGTAAGTCCTCTTCAGATTCAGTTGCGAGCTGTTCTAAGCTTTCTGGGTAGTTACTGTGATGTAATTTGTATTTATCTATGCAGGCAATAAGATTTTCGGCATGTTTTTGGTTAATGTAGTTTTTAACTTGATAGGTGGCTACGCATAACATTAACGAGCCTACAGAAAAACCAAGTAAGCGCACTAAATATTGGTTTTTTACTTTATCTAATGTTGAATAGGTTAGCCAAATACCAGAGACAACTGTGCCAAATAAAATGACTACAAAAAAGTATACAAACTGAGTAAAAGACCCCAAGCCAAAGTATACTCCGGTTAGTATGGTTAACAATAGAAAAATAATTATACGAGCAATTTTCACCCTATAAATAGTTTTAATTAATTGGTTTACTGTCTTGTATATCTGTGTGGTGTTTGTTAACTATTTGTAAAAATAAGGATATTTATTTTAATGATTTGATGTTATAAGTGTTAAATATTTATTTTTTTAGCTGTTATTTATAAAAGTGTTGCAGTTTTATTCTAGTTTGTAAGTAAATTACTTTGGGGCAAGCCTTCCAAGTATTTAATCTCAATTATTGAGTAAATTATGAGATGAGTTCAATTGTTGAGGAGAGTTAATCACTAATGTAGTATACAATGTACGTAAAATTATTTTTAGTATGTACTAGTAACTTCTAAAATGTGTAGCAGGTTATCAAAAGTTTTATAGAAAAGTAATAGTACCACAAAGGTAATGGTTACCCATCCGTGTTTACTTTTTAATTAAATCGCTTTGCCACTTAGGCGCAGCACCATGGTCACCAAAAACATTCCAATACCTAGATAAAAAATGTAATGACCATGTGCACGAGTAGCAGCGGTATGCGCATATACTTTTGTGCCGTTAGGTAATGTCTTTTTATTAGCAAACAACGAGTAGCCTATAAGAATTCCTATAAAGCCGCCCAATAGTGCAAATAGATATCCGGAAAAAATCCACGGTGTCTGATTTTTTTCTGGTTGAGATAAATCTTTTAAACGCTGGCGTTTTAAAGCCTCTAATACATCGTTGTCTATTGTTTTCCCTCGATTTTTAAGTATTTTTTGAGCCAACTGATAATCTAAATCACCCCACTCATCATATTTTAATAAAACGTCATATAACTCTTCGTTTGTAAAACTAAATAAATAATATTCAGGATCTATGTCATCCAGATTTTCTTTGTATTCATTTTTCACCAATGCTTCGGCTTTAGCAAAATAATTTTGTGGTATTTGTACTTCTACTTGATGAGTTACAGTGCTACCAGAAAAGGTAGTATCAAGAGGAGGTACATTGTCGGCTAACTGAGTAGGGATATTTTTGCCTTCCAAAAATGTAGCCATATCATTGGCTTGTTCTAACGTAGTAAAAAACCTGAACGCCCTAAAGGATTGGTCTGCCATGGAGGTAAAAGTATTAGTAGTTAATCGAATATAAACATTAATTCTCAAACATTTTAGACATGCTATTTAAACTGGCGGAAACGTCAAAATAGAGACCTTTTACTTCATCCGGGTTTTCGGATATTTCCATGTAGTCGTATTTATGATGTATAAGACTTTGCCCCTCAAAGGTGTACTCGTTTATTTCAAGAATAATGTACTCATGCGCAACGTAAATAACGTAGTAAGCCGTTTCTTCTGTTAGCCCGTTACCTGAGCTAAATATAGCATCTATTATCGATCTAAACATTTGTAGCTTTTGATGAAATGCTTCTTCCATCTGAAGGTGTTCGTACGCATATAGCTGATAGTTTATAGTGCGCAATTCAAATGGGTTTTCGGCTAGTATCAAATCACCAAAACGAATAATGTCTTTCATATCTTCTTTGGTGGGGTTGGCTTCTTTAAGAACAGTTTGTAAACTGTCTTTATAAGTAGAGCGAGCATAGGGATTATACCCATCCTGAAACTGAAAACCATAGTATAGATGTCGTTTCTCATCTATAGTCATGGTTGAATCTCCTTTTTGAAATTTTTCCATGAGCTTAGGATAATAAAAATCAGATCTTTTTTTAGAAATCTCTTTTTCTATATTTTCATAATTTGGCTGACTAAAATCAACCGACTCTTGTCCATAGCTATTTATAAATAGCATGAAAAAGAAAGCTGTAAGCAATAATTTCATAGCAATAAGTACTCTTATTTCAAATTACTTTGGAGTGTAAATAGTAAAGTAAATATAAGTAATCTAAAGTAGTTATTGTGTTAAACAATTGCTTACTTTTTGTAAAAAAAATGAGTTTAGTTTGTTCTATTGAATTAGTGAGATTATGACCTGTTCTAGATATATTAGTAAGCGTATCTAATATAGGTGCTTCATGATTTTATTTATTTTGTTGATATAGCCAGCTTCCTATTCTTTTAGCATTTGTAAGTAGTGCATAGCCTAGTATTACAGATGCCCCAGAGGTAATCCATTTTCTGTAATAATTAGTGATAGGATACAAAGATTCCGTTGAAGAGTGAGCAGCTACTTTTTCTTTAAATGCCAAAATACAATAATAGCAGAAATCGAATATCTGGTTTACAATTAAATATCCTCCAATACATACAACAGCAACGGTAAATATACCTTGTAAGTTAAAGTTACCAATAACAATTTGGTCATCATCAAAATGACGGTCTAACTTCAAGAAGTTAATAATTGCATCTGTATAATGGTTTATTAGCCAAAATAAGATAGCTAATAGTATAATATAAATAAAAGTCATAACAATGTCAATGTATGGTATTTGCGGAGTCATAGCTATCCAGCTAATATTGAAGATATTAGTGATTAGCATGTAAAGAGCAGATGTTTTAATTAGTAAGCGTAGAAAATCTCGTTTTGTCATGATGTTGTTGTTATTTATTGGTTGTTTATGTAATTTAATTTAGCGTATGCTAGTATATAAACCTATTCTCCACTTATTTTTCCTTTTTTCTTTAAAAAATAATAGATACCTCCGGTAACCAATAAGAAGCCTATTAAAGCTATAATTATTTCTAAGATTGGTATGGCTGTATGATATGAAGAGGGTAAGTAATCTCTATGAAATGAAGTGGTTAAAATAATTATCTGCTCTATGGTGAACAGGAAAAAAGGAAGTGTTAGCAATCTGTACAAAAGGGCTTTTCTTAAAAATGGAATCCATAGCAGTTGCGATAGCACTAATAGTAGTAACGGATTAAACCAAATACCATAACCATAAGAACCGGTAAGGCGTTGTAAATAGTGTTGTTGTTGTTCTAAGGTGGCCTCTTGGTAGTACCATAACAGGGTATTTACAGTAACCAAAATACCCATTACAATACCTATAGTACCCATCAATTTACAAGCAATAGCATCATACTTTTTTACAGATTTATTGTTTCTTTTAAAAAGTATCCATAGTATATAAAAAAGTGTGTAGAGGCCAAAACTTTTAAATACGTAGTGAAAAAGGTAGTATTCTATTCCTTGTAACAGTTGATTCATCGGTTTTATATCTTTTTGTCTAGACTTCTGTTTATTATAAAAAATAACAATGTACAAATTATAAGACCAACTATGGCACCATAAAGTAGTGAGGTATTAAATAGTGAAGGTTTTATAGGGAACACTAAGTTTTCATGTTTTATAGATAGGAGCGGATAGGTTTTTATAGCAATAATTTTGCGTGCTATATTAGCTATAGCCAAAACTAGTACACTATGGTTATTATAAGCTGTTTTTTGGTAAACTTGGCAATACTATTCGCTATTTTTAAGAGTACAGGTACGGCCCCTAAAATTAAGGCAAAGCTCATTTTTGTATAAAAAGGTTCAGATAGGTTGTTGTAGGATAATTGAACTAAATCATTATTAATTAAATAATTGATAGCTGCTAAAAAGTTATCGTGTAGTATAAACCCAACAAAAAATAAAACAATACTACCAATATAGTAGCGTATAGTAGTTTTCATATTTGTTATATTAAATTGTTTAAAGATACAATATTTTGTAATTAGAGGGGGCTTTTAAAGGTAAGTATACCGCTCTTTACTAGCGGTATACATAAAAGTTTTAAAACTAAAAGAATGATGATGAGGAGAGTTTTATTGCTTCTTACTATATTAAGTATTAAGCCGTTAAAATATTATAATGGCGAATATATTTTAAACGATAACAGCTAGTTCTTAATGGAGTGTTAATTGTGATGTAGTAATAGTTAAAATAGAAGTATTATGCGTAATGAAAGGACAATTTTATACGCTTTTAAGTAGTGTTACCCAATAAGTTTAAAGAAGAAAAAAGTAACTAAAATTAGTACAATAGCGCCCAAACCAATACCGGTAGCTATATTTTTATAACCAGATTTATGCATAATTATGCCTAGCGAAGTTAAAAACGCTAAAGCGGGTATCATTAGTAGAATGTTGTTTATACCTCCTATAACTAAAAGGCTTACTAATAAGACCATAATAGCCATAAGAATACCCACTATTAAGTGAAGTATAGTAAGTAGCATTCCGGTTAAGGAGGACGAATTATGGTTCATATCTTGCGGCATGTGTATGTGATGTTTCACGTTACTCTTTAATACATTTTTATAAAATCAAAGATACGATCCCCTGTTTGCTTTAAGTATCAAAGGAATCATAAATAGTATCAAAGAAACGCTAAAATTACGGCTTAGAAAGCTGTATTTTGGGAGTGAATAGGGATGGTTTTTAATGGTTTAAATAGCATATATGAACTAGCCTCTGGTGCCCAACTTAAAAAAACTACCTTTGCAGTATGACTACAGATGTTTTGGTAATAGGAGGCGGTGCGGCCGGATTTTTTACTGCAATAAATATTGCACAACAAAGCGCTCTTAAAGTTGTAATTGCTGAGCGCGGTAAAGAAGTACTTTCTAAGGTGAAAATATCTGGAGGAGGGCGTTGCAATGTAACCCATGCCGAATTTGTACCAAAAGAACTGGCTAAAAACTACCCTAGAGGAGAACGTGAATTGAATGGTCCCTTTCATACGTTTATGAGTGGTGATGTAATGGAGTGGTTTGATACTCGTGGAGTCGCCTTGAAGATTGAAGAAGACGGGCGCATTTTTCCGGAGAGTGATAGTTCGCAAACCATCATCGATTGTTTTTTGAGCGAAGCTAAGAAATACGGAGTCACCGTTTTAAAAGGGGTTCCGGTTAAAGATATTGTACCCGAAGATGAAGGGTATAAAGTACAATTGGGGACCGATACTGTTACTGCCAAGAAAGTGGTAGTAGCTACAGGAAGTAATCCTAAAATCTGGAAGGTATTAGAAGCGCTAGGGCATACTATTGTGCCACCGGTACCATCGTTGTTTACCTTTAATTGTAAGCACCCATTGCTAAAACCCATTCCGGGATTGGCAACAATGGCATTGGTAAAAATACCAGGGACTAAACTAGAATCTGTTGGACCTTTATTGGTAACTCATTGGGGATTTAGCGGTCCTGCCGTATTGAAATTATCTGCTTGGGGGGCTCGTGCCTTAGCGGATAAAGCGTATAAGTTTAACATACAGGTAAACTGGTTACATACAGTGAGTTTTGATGAGGCAATGGAAGTGTTGAAAGATTGTAAAGAACATCAGCCTAAAAAAAACATTGGGAATACTCGTGTATTCGATATTCCAAAACGTTTATGGGAGGGTATTGTAAAGGAACTAAACCTAACCGAAATTCGTTGGGCAGATGTCTCTAAAAAACAACTCAACCAATTAGCCACTGCTTCAACTGCTGCTACCTTTACCATTAATGGTAAGAGCACCTTTAAAGAAGAGTTTGTTACTGCCGGAGGGGTAGAGCTCAAAGAGGTGAACTTTAAAACCTTTGAAAGCAAATTACACGCTAACCTTTACCTTGCTGGTGAGGTGTTAAATATAGATGCCATTACCGGAGGATTTAACTTTCAGAATGCCTGGACGGGTGGCTTTATTGTAGCAAAAGCTGTTGTGGGTTAATGGGAATCATTAAAATTACTTATAACCACTTTTTTAAGTATTGGAAACAGTTAAAGATAAACAAAGGATTTATCAATTATAATGTGGTGATGTCTTGATTTTTCATTATGATCTAAATAATTTAATATTCAAAGATACTTAATTTTTAAGTAAAAAAATGTTAATCCTATTAAATTTATTGTGTTACTTCTGCTAATATATTTTTTATATCCAGGCCATTAAGAGCTGAGTCTTTCAGTGCTTCACTGTATAGACCTCTGTCTAGAGTTAATGCTTTTTTTAAGTATTCCCTAGCATTTAGCCTAAGGTCTTTACCATAATCATCTTCTTTATTTTCATTATCTAGCTCATTATATTCACGGTTGTAATTACAACTTAAATTGTAAAATGCAGGTGGGAATTTTGGATTTTTCTCAGTGAATTCTTTTAGCTTTTTATTTGACTTACTGAATTGTTTTAAAAATCTGCTTCTAATAAAACAAGCATTTAGAAAACTGTAATAATCTTTGCTGTTTTTTTCATAAGCAATTTCAAAAGCCTTTGCAGCTGCATCGTATTCTTTCTGTAGGTATAAAAATTTAGCTAGACGTTTTGTATAAAAGGGATCTAATTTATTGAGTCCATTATTACTTACATACTGCAAAATTAGATTTTTCTGTTTTACACTAAATGACTTGAAATCATCGTTTTTTAAAACATTATTTATATGGGCTTCTTTAGAATCCATTAATGTATTATTTAATAGATGTTTAATGTTCATGTCATTTTTAACAAGCATTTCAAATATTTTTGTTACAGTAATTAGAAAGAATACTATAAAGCCTAAGATGAAAAAGAAAATTATTAATGCACCTACTATTAACACATGTCTTTGAAAATCGCCAGAGATGTAAAATGATATATCTTTTATTAATTCACTAAAATATTTAATTATTGATTTTATTTCAACCAGAGATACTCCAACAATAATTTTAGTTAACCAACTTGTAATTTCTTTTAGAGATGGATTTTTGTCGTATTGATGATCAACAATATTGTTTTCAGAATTTTCATTATGAGCTTTATAATTAGGTAGTCCAAAGAGGAAACCAAATATGCTTCCGGTAAAAAAACTGGCTAAAGTGAGTATAATTAATGATGAGCTAACTCTTAAGAAATCAGAAGGAGTGTTTAAAGAATATAGTGAGATAAGTAAGACAGAAACAATAAATAGGATAAAAGTATAACTTAAAAAGGTGGTTTCTTTTATTGATGAGTACCATTTTTTAGATGTATTTAATATTGTTTTTCTTTCGAAAGGAGTTTCTTTTTTTGACTTTTTAGGTTCAATTATATGTAACTCCGCCTCTTCTTCTTCAGACATTGAGCTTGCTAATTTGGTTTTACTATATAGTGTAAAAATACAATTATTTTTTATGCATTAAGGTGGTTTTGTTGATTTTTTAATTGTTTTAAATAATTGTTTAACAATGTATTACAATATTTCATACAATACCGGTTTGCTAGGCGAAGCATCATTTACAAACGACGCTATTTGAAGGTTTAGCAAATACGGTCCGTCTGCAACGGTATCGGGTACGTATATAAATTCGGTAATGGTAGCATCTAGTCTAAGCTCACCGTGATAGTTCCAAAAGGCTTTGTGAGCCAGCAGGGCACCGTTGTCTTTTTCTTTATCTACCGATGGTAAATCAATGAGTAAATGCTTTATCCCAATTTCTTTTAAAAACAAGGCGGCGGCTTCTAATAAGTATGGCGGATTGCTATGCGCGTATTGTTTGCGTAATTTTGTTTGTGGGTTGGGGTAGGTGCGTATCACAACGGCTTCGGGGGTAGTGCCCTCTAAAGCGGTTTCCAATTGTGAACGTGTAATTACCAAATCTTCACCTTGGGGTTCTGGTGTCACCGACACCAATTGCGTTATGAAAAAGTAGGTGGTTAACACCTCATTTACATTGTAAAATTCTTTGGTAATATGCCCTACACATTCGGTATGGGTACCATGCCCATGGGGATTAAACAGTATGTTGTTAAAGTTGGTAGAACTTCCTGCGGCAACACTTCCAACAAAATCACCATCGGTTACGGGTTGTATGGTTGGGTGTGGTACATACCAAGCATTTACATTATCAGGAGTACCTGTTAAAGGAATGGAAATATCTATAGGTAGGCTAAAGTCTGCCTGATACTGTTTACCGGAATGTGTAATAGCTACTTTCACTACTCTGCTGTTTCTTCCAAATTTAACAGAAATAAATCAGAAGCCAATCCGTCTGCTAAAAACTTTCCTTTAGCGGTGGTTTTTAGTACGGTTCCGTGTGGAGTAGTTTCTAAGGCTAATAAACCATGTTCTACAGGTTTAGCTGCTTGTTCTAAAAGGTAGTTATGGCAGGTGTCGCCAAATTCCTGCTGAACTCTATTTACCGATACGCCCCAAATGGTACGTAGACCGGTCATTATTGCCTCATTGTAACGGTCGGTTAGTGTTAGGGTTTCTACCTCAGCAGGTAGTATGCCTTCCTGTAAACTCTTAATATATTTGGTATTGTTGGCAATATTCCAGCTACGTTGCACACCATTGTAACTATGTGCAGACGGACCAATACCTATGTATTTTTTGCCCAGCCAATAAGCCGTATTGTTCTTGCTAAAATAGTCGGGTTTCCCAAAATTAGATAGTTCGTAATGTATAAAACCGTTGTTGGCTAGGGTGTCTACTAATAAGTAAAAGTGTTCTTGTGCTACGGCATCGTCAACATCGGGCACGGTGCCTTTGGCTATAAAACTAGCTAATGCCGTTTTAGGTTCAACTGTAAGAGCATAACTGCTAATATGCGGAATACCAAAATCTAATGCCTTCTGTACATTTTGCAACCAACGTTCGTTCGTCATATTCGGAATCCCGTAGATGAGGTCTATGGTAATATTATCAAAATATACGGTAGCCTCTCTAATACATTTTTCCGCTTCGGTAGCATTGTGGGCTCTGTTCATTAGCTGCAAATCTTCCTCAAAAAAGCTTTGCACTCCAATGCTTAGTCTATTAATACCAATGGCTTTGTACTGCTCAAACACATCCGTATCTAAATCGTCGGGGTTTGCTTCTAAGGTAATCTCAGGATTAGAAACTACCGTGTAGTGCGCATACACCTGTTGGATGAGGTCGTTAATTTCAGCTACCGATAATATGCTAGGCGTGCCCCCACCAAAGTAGATGGTTTCTACAGGGCTATTTTCAAATTCGGTTTTGCGCAGTGTAATTTCAGTCTTTAAAGCAGCAATCATTTCTTCTTTCTTTTTTAATGAAGTAGAAAAATGGAAGTCGCAATAATGACATGCCTGTTTGCAAAATGGAATATGAATATAAATACCGGCCATAGGTGTTATTGGGTTAACAGGGCAAAGGTACGGGAATTTATAATTAAGAATTATTGATTAAGGGCTATGGATTATTTTTTTACGGTATAAAAACCCTACATTTAATACCAAAACAATCTGCAATGAAGAAATATTATATTTTGGCGTTACTTAGCATGCTATTATTGGGGTGCAGCCATACATCTGAGTACAAGGAGGTAGTGTTAGAGGGTTCTCTTTATTTTTGAAAAGATGCTAATACTTTGGAAGTATAGTAATCGGATGGAACAGATACGAGTATCACATGGGTAAAAGATAACTTGTATAGATACAATTATGTAAACTACCAAGTGGAATATAAAATTATTGAGGGTAAAACACTTGTAGGTATGTAGTAAAAAGTTTCTTTATTGTAAAGATTATGTACAAGGTTGTAGAAAAAGAAAGGGAATTAAGTTTTTTTTGTATTATTTTTATGTTTTTAACTATTTAAGTGTTATTTTTAAAAAATAGTATTCTAAAAAATACCATGTTTGAATAGAATTGTTATTTTTGATATCTATAATTTAAGGTACTTTCTATATACGTTTAGAAAGCATATGGAGCACAGTTGTAAAGTACCAAAACAAGTAGTAAGTAATAGTTGGTAATATCTTTAAAAGCGTCATTAATTTACCGGTTAATGGCGCTTTTTTTTATGGATATAAACGATCTTTTCTAACGTACAATTAGTACTTTTAACCTCGTTAAAAATTGCCTTTGTACATATGAAAGTAATAGTCAGATTATGGGTACTTGTTACCTTGGGTGTTTTAGTTTCTTGTAATACAACTACAAGCTCAGAGCAAAAACATGCTGCTACAGATACCATTCCGCTACCCGAGGAGGTTACCGCTAAGAAAATTGTACCACAACGAACCGCAATACAGGAAAAAATTTCAGATAGTCTATATCTGGTTGCTACTAATGCACGTATGATTGGTAATACGGCAAAAGCCATTGCTATTTGTGAGCAAATTGTGGCGGCAGATGCCTATTATACTAGTGCCAATAAGCTATTGGTAAACTTATATACAAATTCTGGTAAGTTTAATGAGGCACTTTCGGCTAATAAAAAGGTGTTGCTTACAGGAGACCCTACTTTTGGAGATTATGTACATTCCGGATTGTTATTGGAAGTAATGAATAAGCCTGCGAAGGCAGCATCCTACTACAAGCAAGCACAACGACTACTTAAAGAAAAGGAAGGGGCTTATTGGAAGCGTGTAGATACATTAGGAATGATTTCTATGTTTATTGAGGTAAGAGATACCATAAGAGGAAATGAATTAATAGAAACAATGATAGCTAATAAAGGAATGGATGAAACTCAAAAAAAGGCATTCATTAATTTTGGTAAAAAATCGCATATCGATAAAATAAATCGATTAAAGGCATTGCTCAAGAAAAATGAGTAAACTACTTCGGGGCAATTTCACAAAGCATTTAGTAAGCATTGCATTCCTATTTCGAAAGACGTCTCAGAGTATGTAATTTCTAGTATTGAGCCACTTCAAAATAGCGGTCAAGCTTCATCTTTCTGCGAGACCTCACAGTCAGATTTTTTTCTAAAAACCACAATAGGTGAGCATGTCAAAGCTTGTTTTCTACTTTAGGGTTTCAGGGTGTAATATGTTGTTTTATAGTTGTTTTTTGAAGTTAAAAATAAGAGAAATCGTTGTAGGTTAAATTATCAGTGGCGAACAAATCATTTTACATTTTCTTAAATTTCCTTCAACATATTTTTATTTCCTTTGTCAAATGACAAGTGATACTACAGCTATTAATACGTTGGTTAAGCAAGTAAAGGCTTCTGATGAAAAAGCCTTTAGAAAGCTATTCAATTTATTGTGGGAGCCACTGTATTATTACGCATTTTCACTTTTACAAGAAGAGTCTTTGGCCAAAGATATGGTACAAGATGTTTGGATAGACTTCTGGGAACGTCGTAAAGACATCCAAAACGATAATATAAAAGCATATTTGTACAAGGCTGTCCGATTTCGTGTATTAAAAGAACTTCGTAACATTAAATTTAGTGAGTCGCACTTAGAAGCATTAAAAGAACTGCACATAGAAAATGCTTTAGAAACCGATGATAGCGATATAATTACACTTGACGAGACAAAACAACTGATTGAAAAAAAGATGGAAGTTTTACCCGAAAAATGCAAAGAAGTATTTAAGTTGAGTCGTATAGACGGACTAAAAAATAAAGAAATTGCAGAAGAGTTGGGGATTTCTGAAAGCACAGTAGAAAATCACATCACCAAGGCCTTTAAATTACTTAAAAAATCGGCTGCCTTACTATTCTCTTTAACACCTATTATATAATCTCTTTTGTAAAGAAATTAATCTTCATTTATTAACTCACTGTAAACAAATCGGTGGATTTTCTTCTTGAATATTACCAAAACATTAATTGAAAAAAATGAGTAGGGGTAAACATGTCTTGTTGGTATATAAGGCAAAAGACACTCGATGACAGAGAAGAAGTTTAAGCAATTATTGCAGAAATATTTTGACGGAAAGGCAACAGATGCTGAGGCGGCACTGATAAAAAAGTTTGAGGATTACTTTACCCATACTGGTGAAGAAAAGGTATTTACCAATGCTCAAACGAAAGAACGATTAAATGCCGAAATATTTAGTGGTGTACAAAGTCATATGAATACCAACGGATATTATTGGTTGCGTATAGCAGCAGCGGTAGTTGTGTTAGTTGGAGTAGGTTTGGGAGCTTATTTCTTTACCGATACACTACCTAACAACACCATTGTATATAATAAAGGAAATGCTCCAAAAGAGTTGGTGCTGGCAGATGGGTCTGTAGTAACTCTTAATATTAATAGCCAGTTAGAGTATACAGAAAACTTTAATACAGAAATGAGAAATGTGAAGCTTAAAGGGGAAGCATTTTTTAAGGTAGCTAAAAATCCTGAAAAGCCATTTATAATTAAAACGGGCGATTTACAAACCAGAGTGGTAGGTACTCAATTTAATATAAAACAAAGGAGTCAAGATATTAAAGTTACCGTAACCGAAGGACAGGTAAAGGTATACCACCAAAAGGATACTGTAAACTTAGTCTTAAACGAACAAGGAATTTTTGATGTACCAAGCGGAAGTTTAACCGAATTACCGGTAACTGCTGGTTTGTATAATCTATGGCAACATGAACGAGTAACATTGAGCGGTATATCTATGGAAGATTTTAGTAAGGTGTTAACAGAACTGTATGATGTAACCTATGAGTTTAAAGATGACGATGCTAAAAACGTATTGGTGTCTGTAGGATTTAGAAGAGGAGAAGAACTAGATAAAATTATAAACCGTATTAATCTTTTAAACGAAGTTAAAATAACCCATAACACAGCAAAAAATAATATGATTTTAATTGAAAAAGTAGACTAAAAAAGAATGAACAAAAAAGAGGGCCTGCAGCCACAGGCACCTCCTAAAAGCGCCCATGTAAATAGATAACACAAACACTTAATTACATTTTTATTATGAATTTGAAAAAAAACAGGCACATATGGTGTGTCGTTGCTTTCTTCTTATTGTTTTCATCTTCTTATGCCCTTGATGCGAACAAAATAGAGGAAACAAAAATAACTATTAATTTAGAAAATGTTTCGTTAACCAAGATTTTTTCAGAGATCAGCAAAAAGTCGCACGTTACATTTACCTATGGTGAGTTTGTTTTAAAGAACAATACTTCTTACAAAGCAGTGTATACCAACGAAACGGTAAAGAACATTTTAGACAATTTAGCTAAAAAGGCCGATTTTACATACATAGCTCAGGAAGATGATGTAATTATAACAGAGTCTCAAAAAGTTACAAGTACTAAAAGATTACAACAACTAGAGGTTACTGGTAAAGTAACCGACGAAACGGGCGTACCTGTACCAGGAGTTACCGTTATGGAAAAAGGAACCTCTAACGGAGTTTCAACCGACTTTAATGGGGAGTATAAAATTACATTACAAAGTGAAGATGCTGTTTTATCAATCTCTTACTTAGGGTATAAGACCATAGATGTTTCTGTAAACGGGCAAACGTCTATCGATATATCACTTGTTCCAGATGCAGCTCAATTAGATGAGGTAGTTGTAATTGGGTATGGTACCCAAAAGAAATCAGATCTAACAGGTTCGGTAACTTCTTTAAATGAAGAAGATTTAAATAAAGGATTGGTGACTTCTCCAGAGCAATTAATTCAGGGTAAAGTAGCGGGTGTTACGGTTACCTCTGCTAGTGGAGAACCTGGAAGTGCTCAAAACATTACCATTCGTGGTATGGGAAGTTTACGTTCGGGGTCTACTCCTTTATATGTAGTAGATGGTTTTGCTTTAGATAATACTAGTAATGGGGTACCAACTAACCCATTAAACTTTCTTAACCCTCAAGATATTGAAAGCATTGATGTTTTAAAAGATGCTTCTGCTTCTGCTATCTACGGTGCTAGAGCAGCTAACGGGGTAATTGTAATTACCACTAAAAAAGGAAAAGAAGGAAAAGCAAATATGCAATTTACTTCTAGCGTTTCTATTTCTAGCATGGCTAATAAAATGGACGTTTTCTCTGCAAGTAAATTCCGTACTGAGGTTCAGGCTATTGGTGGTACATTAGATGACGGTGGTGCAAACACCGATTGGCAAGATGTATTAACAAGAACTGGGATTTCTCATAACTTAGGATTCTCTGCTAGTGGAGGTAATAGTGATACAAAATACTACGCTTCTGTAAATGCAGAAAATTTAGAAGGTATTTTTGCAAATAGTAATTTAAGACGTTATTCTGCTAGAGTTAATTTAACGCAGGAGTTATTTAACGATCGTTTTAAAGTAGACTTTAACTTAACGGGTAGTAGAACTAAAATGGAAAGACCATTAATTACTACCATTGTTGGAGACATGTTAACTATGAACCCAACATATGCTGCTTATACAGATGGCGAGCCTACTACTACTTTTAATAATGGTGCTTTTAACCCGCTTATTAGACAAAATTTATATGGAGACGATACCAGTAACAACCGTATTTTGGCAAACATTTCTCCGTCTCTTGAAATTATTAAAGGGTTAACCTATAAATTAAACTTAGGGGTAGACTATTCGGTAACGAATCGTAACGTACAGAACACACCAAACTCACTACCTTTAGAAGAGGGAGATTTAACTGTTAACTATGCTGAAAACAGAAACACTTTAGTAGAAAACTACTTTACTTATGATGTTGCTTTTAATAAGCATAGCATGTCATTCTTAGCAGGACATACTTATCAGGAGATATTTTATGTAAAAAGAAGCTGGTCTTACAGCGATTTCCCTGTAAATGGGGTAGAGCCAAGCTACCAATTAGAAGCTGCTGGTGAAACTTTTACACCAACTTCTGAGGCTACTATTAACGAGTTACAATCTTTCTTTGGTAGAGTGAATTATAACTATGACGATAGATATTTACTTACCGCTACTTTTAGAGCAGATGGTTCTTCTAAATTTGGTGATAATAACAAATACGGATACTTCCCTTCTTTAGCAATGGTTTGGAGAATTACGCAGGAAGATTTTATGAAAAGTCAGGATATCTTCAACAACTTAAAATTAAGAGCTAGCTGGGGTAAAACGGGTAATCAAGAGATTCCTAGTAAAATTACACAAGCAAGTTTTGAAGATTCTACCGGAAAAAATGTTACGTATCCGTTATACGAAACAGGAGATTACCCTGTAGGGACTATCTATACACGTATTGCGAACCCTGATATTCAGTGGGAGGTAACTACGCAAACAAACATTGGTTTAGACTTTGGTTTTCTTGATGGTAGACTAAGTGGTAGTGTAGATTACTTTAGTAAAGTATCTGATAATATCTTATTAGAAGTTACACCAACAGACCCTATTCAGCCTACCGATACATACTGGACTAATATTCCGGGTATGAAAATTAAGAATAGTGGTGTTGAATTGGCTTTAGATTATACACAGGCTATTTCAGATAAGTTTAAAATTAATGTGGGAGGTAACGTAAGTTTTATTAAAAACAAAGTTGAAAGCTCTCCTTTTAAAGTGCTTACTACCGGATCTGCACAAGGACCTGGTTTAACAGGTGCTACTGTAAATGGTTATATCAACGGACAGCCTATTGGTTCTTTCTACATGAAAGAGTTCTTAGGAATAGATGATGACGGGTATAATATTTTTAGAGATGTGAACGGAGATGGTGAAAGTACTGATGATGACCGTGTGGCGGTAGGTTCAGCTTTACCAGATGTAAACTATGCATTCTACATTAATATGAACTACAAGAAGTTTGATCTTGGGTTGAATTTTAATGGGGTTGCTGGAAACAAAATATTCAACAATACAGCATTAACATCATTCACTGTGGGAGATTTATCAATTTCTTCTAACACTACAGATCTTGCATTGCAGTATCCTAACGAAAATGTAAACAATACTTCTGAAATTTCTACGCGTTACCTTGAAGATGGTAGTTACTTACGTTTAAATAATGCTACACTTGGATATACATTAGACTCTAAAATTTTAGGATTCCAAGATGTAATTAAGAGTATTCGTTTATCTGTTACTGGTCAGAACTTATTTGTAATTACAAACTATAGTGGTTTTGATCCAGAGGTTAATATCGATTATTCTACAGGAGGTGTACAATCTTTTGGAATCGATTACTACAGTTATCCAAAGGCTCGAACTTTCTTGTTTGGCTTAGATGTTAATTTTTAATCTTAGAAAATCAATTTTAAAATGATAAAGAAAATATTTATAGCGTTTTTAGGGTTCAACTTATTATTTATAAGTGGATGTACCGATTTAGACGAACAAATTTTAGATGAATCCTTAACCGGAACAGGAGAGGCAGATGTAGTTGATGGTATTGTAGCTCCGGCATATGGCCCGCTTCCACAAGCTTTTAGACATACACGTTATTTTGGATTGCAATTAATTTCTTCTGATGAAGGTATTTTACCTCCTCGTGGAGCAAACCAAGATTGGTATGATAACGGTAAATACATAGAGTTACATAAGCATACCACTACTACGAGTAATGGAGTGGTTGGTGATACTTGGTCGTACCTAACTTTATTATTATCAAGATCAGTAACGGCTATTGAAGTATTAGAACCTTTAGCAGAAAGTGATGCTCAGGCACAGGCTGCTTTATATGAAATGAAAGCCTTAAGAGCTTATTACAACATGTTGTTTTTAGATAACTGGGGTATTGTTTTTAAGAAAGACAGTAACGACGAAACTTCTGAAATTTTACGTACACAAGAAGCCATAGATTATATTGAAAGCGAATTTTTAGCTATAGCAGATTTAATTGGTGACGATTTAGGTCCTGGTAGAATTTCACAACCAGCTGTATATGGTATGTTATCTAGATTGTATTTGAATGCTGCGGTTTACCGTGATCCTTATGGAACGCCTTCATTTACATCGCAAGATATGGATAATGTAATTTACTACTGTAACCTAGTAATCAATTCTGGTAAGTATACACTTTCTCCTGAGTATTTTGAGTTGTTTAATGATGACAATCATGATAACGCTGAGTTAATTTTTGCAGTTGATCAACGTCCTGATATCGAGGGTAGCCATAACCGTTGGGCATATTGGTCACTTTCTGGTAGTATGTACCCATTGCCAGAGTATCCTGGAGCAAATGGTACAGATGGACCGGCTATTACTCCTGATTTCTACCAAACATGGGTAGATGCTTACGGAAGTGTAGATCCGGCAGAGGCTGATAACCGTTTCTTTAAAGAAAATCTAGAGATTCCTGCTGGTTTAACAAACGATGATTCTTTCTGTATAGACGGAGCTGATTTTGAAATTAACAGAGGTATTTTAAGAGGTGTTCAGTGGGGATTACGTAATGCTGACGACGGACAACCTTTTGATTTATGTTCTGATGGTTCTTATTTTGTAGGAGCTGTGATTGAGCAAAGAGATGGGTATAATAGCTATGTAGATCATACGTTGTTAATTGACCTTGAAACCAATAGAGATTACTCTGATGGATACCGTGTAGAGAAATACGAATTCTCTAGTACTTCTAACACTGGTAGAAATAAAGGGCAGGCAGATTTAGTATTGTTACGTTATGCAGATATTTATATGATGCGTGCTGAAGCGTATTTAAGAAACGGAGATAATGCGAGTGCATTGGCAGACGTTAATACTGTAAGAACCTCAAGAACTGCTAGAACTCCTATTCCTGCAGCGTTGTCTTCTATCGATTTAGATATCATGTATCGTGAGCGTGGATTTGAGTTTTACTGGGAAGCACTTAGACGTACAGATATGATTCGTTTTGGTCACTATGAGGATTCTTGGACATCTAAAACAGATACGGATGTATACAATAGATTGTTCCCAATTCCACAGAGTGCAGTTGACGGAGCTTCTAACACGCCTGGATATTTAGAGCAAAATTCTGGTTACTAATAATAATTGAAGTACTTAAAATATATAGTAATGGCAGTAAGCATTTTTACTTGCTGCCATTACTTTTTAAAATAAGTTGATGATGATGAATTTTGGTAAAATAGCATTAGTAGGTGTATTGACATCTTTTGCTATTGGATGTACTGATATAAAAAATACAGAGGAAGCTGCTACCACCGATACTGAACAAGAAGAACCGCTAAGTGTTATTTTTATGATAGGTGACGGAATGGGGGTTCCGCAGGTATCTAGTGCTTTCTATTTTGGTGAAGAAACCCCTAATTTTAAACAATTTACATCCTTAGGATTAAGCAGAACCTCGAGCAGTGATTATTTAATAACTGATTCTGCAGCCGGAGCTACCGCTTTTTCTATTGGTGAAAAAACATATAAAAGAGCTATTGGTGTAACCACCGATACGGTTGCAAAACCTACTATTTTAGAGCAACTGCAAGATAGGGGCTATGCCACTGGGTTAATTAGTTTAACTGCTATTACACATGCAACTCCGGCGGCGTTTTATGCGCATGTACCAGATAGAGATATGCACGAAGAAATTGCGATGCAATTAGCCAATGCAAATATTGATTTTCTTGCAGGTGGTGGTAAAAAGTTTTTCAATAAACGTACCGACGGAATCAACCTGATGGATACTTTGATAGCCAAAAATTACCATATAGATACGGTTGACTTAGGAAAGGTAGACTATAAAAAATCGAATGCCTTTTTATTAGCAGAAGACGAATTGCCTAACAAACTAAAAGGGAGAGGTGATTTTCTGCCGGATGCTACTAAAAAAGCACTGGATTATTTTGATGCCAAAAAGAAACCGTTTTTTATGATGGTAGAGGGCTCATTTATTGATTGGGGTGGTCATGCTAAAAATGATACCATGATGATACGAGAGGTACTAGATTTTGATAAAACTATAGGAGTGGTGTTAGACTATGTAGAAAAACACCCAAATACGTTAGTTGTGATTACGGCCGACCATGAAACGGGGGGTGTTAGTTTGGGTAAGTACTACGAAATGGGGGCAGATGGTAAGCAACATGAAGTAAAAGATAAGATACAAGTATATTTTCAGGACAATCAACACAGTACAGAATTGGTTCCTGTATTTGCCAAAGGCAAAGGGGAAGAACTCTTTAGAGGAGTGTATGAGAATAACGAAATCTATCACAAATTTATGCAGGCTTTAAATAACACAACTCATGAAAAATAAAACATTCCGATTTTTACTACTAATAGGATTATTAGTATTGGGTGTTACCTATACGTTTGCGCAACAAGCAACGTACGGCATGCACTCGCACAACGATTATCATCAGCAGTTTCCGTTTTGGAAAGCGTATACCAATGGAGCCAACTCTATAGAAGCCGATGTGTTTTTAAAGAAAGGTACTTTATATGTAACGCATGCAGAAGATGAAATTATTGCAGCTAATACCATAGAATCATTGTATCTGACGCCTATTGCCAAATTGGCTAAAGCGAATAACTTAAACAAGGTACAGCTATTGGTAGATGTTAAATCGGATGCGAAAGCTACCCTAAAAGCATTGGTTAAGGTATTAAAAGAATATCCTGAGCTAATTAATAATAAGAATTTCAAGGTCGTTATTTCGGGAAATCGCCCAGCACCAAAGGAGTACAAAGCGTACCCTAATTTTATTTGGTTCGACCATCAAAATATAGAAGACTTAGATACCATTGATTTGAGTAAGGTGGCTTTGGTAAGCAAAAGCTTTAAAGAGTATTCGGTTTGGAACGGATTAGGGCGTATTACTGCCGGAGATTCTGACAAGCTGAATGCGGTAATTACCAAAGTGCATAAAATGGGGAAACCTATGCGCTTTTGGGGAGCACCCGATACCAAAACCGCTTGGTACCGTTTTGCTACCATGGGAATTGATTTTATAAATACCGATAAACCAGGAATCGCAGCTGAGTTTTTGGCGCATATGGATGAGCAAACCTATACGTTAGAAAAGGGCATTAATGTGTATACACCTGCCTATGATTATGATGCAGCGGCTACTCCTATGAATATTATTTTAATGATAGGTGATGGTAACGGATTGAGTCAGATTACTTCGGCTATGATTAGTAACGGAGGAAATCTTACTGTTACGCAATTAAAAGATATAGGTTTAGTAAAAACCTCGTCTTATGACGATTTGGTAACCGATTCTGCTGCCGGAGGAACCGCTATGGCAACAGGTAAAAAAACCAATAACCGTGCAATTGGTACCGACCCCAATGGAAAGCCATTAGAAACGTTAGTAGAATACCTGTCGGCTAAAGGGTATATCTGTGGACTTGCTACTACCGATAGAATTACCGGCGCTACGCCGTCTGCGTTTTATGCACACGTACAAGAACGTGATGATAGTAAAGCTATTTTAAAAGACTTAACCCAGAGTAATGTACGCTTTTTTGTAGCGGCAGGGGCAGAGGATCAGGAGGCGATTGCTGAAGCATATACGTTAAAAGATGTAGCCCATTTTAACTCGGTTACCGATAAAACGAGCATGTATTTGTCTGAAAAAGGACTAGCAGCAGCGTTTGAAAGAGGGACTATTTTCCCAATGCATGTAAAAAAGGTTTTAGAAACCTTAGAAACGCAGGACAAACCCTATTTTATGATGATTGAGGGGGCTAAAATTGATAGTAACGGACATACCAATAATGTAAAAGGTATTGTAGACGAAATGCTGGATTTTGACCAAACCATTGCGGAGGTATTAAAAGTAGCAGATGCGAATAAAAATACGTTGGTTATTATTACTGCCGATCATGAAACATCTGGTTTTGGGATTATGCAGGGTACCGATAACGGTGGTTTTAAAGGAGGTTTCTTAACCCACGATCATACGGCGGTGATGGTACCTTTATTTGCCTACGGACCACAAGCGGCCATATTTAGAGGGGTGTATGAGAACACCGAAATTTTTAAAAAAATAGTTGAAATAACAGAATAACTTTTCATAGAGTTTATTCTAAAATATAAGCAGGATTGCTTTTTTGTGTTTTTAGTTGAATTACGTAAAGCGCGGCTGTAAAAGCCGCGCTTTTTTTCTTTCTCGTCACCCTGAATTCATTTCAGGGTCGCATCTGAGTCAGCCAAACAGCACGTGAGCTACTTGTGCGATGCTGAACCAAGTCCAGCATGACGGGCAAAGCCCGAATCGTCCACCCTGAAATTTGTTCAGGGTCTCATGAGATTGAGTCATCAACTTTCAACTAAATACATTCAAAATTTAAGATAGAAATTCAGTCCGTGAGCTACTTGTGCGATGCTGAATCAAGTCTAGCATGACGGGCAAAGCCCGAACTGTCCACCCTGAAATTTGTTCAGTGTCTCATGAGATTGAGTCATCAACTTTCGACTAAATACATTCAAAATTTAAAATAGAAATTCAGTCCGTGAGCTACTTGTGCGATGCTGAATCAAGTCTAGCATGACGGGCAAAACCCGAACCGTCACCCTGAAATTTGTTCAGTGTCTCATCAGAGTGAGCCAAACAGCACATGAGCTACTTGTGCGATGCTGAAATAAATCCAGCATGACGAGTTTCATTTCAATTCAAAATTTATCATCTCATCAGAGTAAGAATTCCCCATTGGGGTTAGAGGGTAGTTACTTCACCTGTTTCCAGATTCACCTTAAAATGCTGTGCAGGAGCTCCATTTAAAAATGCATCAATACAATAGAATACCTGTTGTAGTTGCGCTTCAAGGGTATCTTTTGGGGTATTATTTTTATAAGCTAAAATCAATTGGCGGTAGTATTTTAGTCGTTCCTCAGGAATATCTTGCAAGGCCAATACATCGGCATTTCGTAGTTTATAAAAATCATAAATCACATCGGTACCCGTCCAGTTGGTTTTGGTAATAGACAAGCCCACTTTTTGGGCAATATCTTCTAAAGAGGCTTGTTGTAAATACGATTTAACAGGCTCAGGCCAGTCGTTGATAAAACGCAACCGAACCAGCTCTTTTAAATGCCATAACATAAAATCATGATAGGTGTCAGATTCAAGAACCTCCATATTCCAAATGTTAGGAGAATGTAATTCATTTAAAAATTCATGTTCTGTCTCATACATAGGGAACAATTCATCAAAGTGAGGTACGGAATCTAAAGTCACAGTTTCAACTTCAATGGTTGTTTTATCATGCAACGTTAAAATCTTATAGCCTGGAATATATGCTGCCAATGAGGGCGACTGAATATTCACCAATGTATGTCCGTTTTTAGTGGTGCGTATTCCCGTGTCGTTAATATGCATATGTCCGGCAATATGAATGGTAATTCCGGCATCAGCAAAGGCTTGGGCTACGGCTTCGTCTGGTACACGTTCTAGTTGCCACTTTTTAGATCCCATAAATTTTGCAATGGTAGCGCTGGCATCATCGTTAAAATCAACCATGGGGAAATGACTAAATGTAATTAGTGTTTTGTTATGTTTTTTTGCTTCGGCAGCTACTTTTTTAGCCCAATTTATTAGGTGTTTTTTGTTGGTAAGTACATTGTTGTAGCCCGTACTGGCTCCATGGTAGTTGTGAGGGTCAGCAGGATTTCCGTTGGTGTTTTTAGGGAGGTATACATCGCCATCTATGGCCAATAACCAAATGCCCGGTACAGGTTCTACCACATAACTAACATCGGGTACGGTAAAACCGGGTGCTACCTCATAGGTACGTTGGTCTAAGTTGGCTGCTGCCTGTGCTTTTTTATAGGTGTAAGTTTCGTACGAATAATCAGAAAATGGCGTAGCCCAATAGGTATATTGTTCTCTTGGGAAAAAGCCGAAATCACCGAGCTCTTTTAAAATGCCATCGTACCCCATTTTAGCAATGTCTTTGGTGATAATGGTAGGATGTTCTGTTTCTTTATTAGGGGTGTATAATCCTTCTGTACTAAAAATAGGTTGTGCTTTTCCGCCTTCCCCTAGAAAGTCATTTTTACCAGATTCTTTAAGGAACGGTCCCACCGGATCATGATTTCCGGTAGTAATAAAAAACTGTATGTTATACGCCTTTTCATATTGATGTAAAATACGACTCAACCCTTTTATATGAATGGGCTGCCCGTCATCGGAATAGTCGCCCGGTAAAGCTACTAAATGAATATTGCGTTTGGCAATATCTTCCAACGCTGTTATAAAAGCAAAGTAATTCTCATTAAAAATACGGGTAGAATGTAATTGCGAAGCCATGGTTCTAAGAATCGTAGGCTTTCCGGTATTCGGATTCACAATGCCGTTAAAATCGGTGTCTGAAAAACTACCGTAGATGTCTTGCAAATGCACATCGGCTAAAAAGGCAATTTGCGTAGTTGGAGTTTGTTGCGCCATAGTAACAGAACTATACAAGAATAGTAAACTAAAAAGAACCTTATGAAACATATACAGTTATTAAAACCTCTAAGATACAATAGCAGAAAGTAAAGCGTGTTAAGGGAAATTTAAGGTTAGTAGCCCCCATTGGTGGCTAGGGGGCTTTTATTTAACCCTATCCTTATTTTGTTTTACAAAACTATCCCAACCACTGTAGTTTTTAGTTTTAGCAGGTTTGCCGTCGTTAAAGAAATGACATACCGCCGCGGCTAGTCCGTCGGTAGAGTCTAGGTTTTTTGGTAGGGTTTTAATCCCTAGCAGTTGCTGAAGCATTTTAGCCACTTGCTCTTTGCTGGCGTTTCCGTTTCCGGTAATCGCCATTTTTATTTTCTTAGGCTCGTATTCGGTAATCGGTATTTGGCGTGAGAGTCCGGCTGCCATGGCAACCCCTTGGGCACGCCCCAATTTAAGCATACTCTGTACATTTTTTCCAAAGAAAGGAGCTTCAATAGCAATTTCGTCGGGGTGATGCGTATCAATAAGTTCTATAGTACGTTCAAATATTTTCTGAAGCTTCAGGTAGTGGTCGGTATACTTTTTAAGGTCTAGTTCGTTCAATTGTAAAAACTCCATTTTACGATTCACCACCCTAATAAGTCCGAATCCCATAATGGTAGTTCCCGGATCCACTCCTAATATAATCCTCTCTGTTTTCAATAGTATTGCTTTATTACGTAATTTGCGTGCATGCCTATGCACTACAACAAAGCTAAACAATATCTGATAGTTCTGCTGAAAGTAACCATTATATTCGCTGCTTTTTGGGTAGTATACCACCATATAAGTACCGAACCAGAAGGATTTACCTATCTTTTAAACGCTCTTAACCAAGCACATATGGGGTGGTTGCTGTTAAGTATTGCGTTATTATCTGTTATTAATTGGGGATTAGAAATTATAAAGTGGCAACAGTTAGCAACGCTATTAGCCCCCATTAGTTTTGTACAAGCCTATGTACAAACCATAGGTGCCCAAACACTGGCAGTACTTACACCGGGCAGGTTAGGAGAGTACGGAGCCAAGTCGTTATACTATGCCAAAGAAAAAAGAGCTACCGTTTTTGAACTTACCTTTTACCACAATATGCACCAGTTATTAATAACCTGTATAGCGGGGTTGCTAGGTATGCTATATCTGCAAATGTATCAGTTGGTTAGTATGGTAATTGTAGGTACAATATTAGTATTGTTAGCCTTCAAGTTTTTAAAAAATATCACCATAAAAAACTACTCGCTAGCCGTACTTTGGCAAGATTATAAGCAACTTCCTTTGGCAAACAGAAGGCTTAATTTATTCGTTTCCTTAGCAAGATATTTGGTGTTTTCGCATCAATTTTATGTATTCCTGTTAGCGTTTGGGGTAGCTGTACCCTATGGTATTTGTATGAGTGTTATTGCCGTGATGTATATTACAGCGTCGCTGCTTCCGGTAATGGCGTTATTTGATGTGGTATTAAAAGCAGGAGCAGCAGTTTTTTTGTTTTCGGTATATCATATTCCGGCATCGTTGGTATTGGGAGTAACGTTGTTAATGTGGATTTTTAATACGGGTTTTCCCGCCTTGTTGGGTACCTTTGTAATAGGTAAATCACTTCTGGGGAAGCCCACGAAGTATTTATAAGCATTATGTTTTAATTTCGAGACAAGCCTCGGAGTATAGAATCTCGATTATCGAGTAAATTTAGACTTAAATCAACTGTAGCATGATTATTTTTTGGGTAGTTATTTGTACCGTTTATGGTATGCTAGTCCTTCTTTTATTATATGGCTTTACCAAGGTAAAACCCTTTAAACTCTCTAAAAAAATGGATGCTATTGGATTTACCATTGTTATTCCGTTTAAAAACGAAGCCGAGCATCTGGCATTATTACTTTCTTCGTTAAAACAGTTAGAGTACCCTAGACATTTATGGGAGGTGCTATTGGTAAACGATAATTCAACCGATACCTCAGAGAAAATTGTACTCGATTTTATGACCGAGCATTCAACGTATAATATCCATTTACTAAATAGTATACGCCATACCAATAGTCCGAAAAAAGATGCAATTGGGTTAGCCATCACGCAAGCCCATCATGATTGGATAGTAACTACCGATGGTGATTGTATAATACCTTCTAAATGGTTAGAAGTGTTGGCCATGTTTATTACCAAGTACCAGCCAAAAATGGTAGTTATGCCAGTTGCTTACAGTGTAAATAATACCTTTTTAGAAAAGTTTCAGCTACTAGATTTTCTTAGCTTAATGGGAAGTACCATAGGTGGTTTTGGTATAGGAAAACCTTTTATGTGCAACGGGGCTAATTTGGCATATGCTAAAGAGGTGTTTAACGAGGTAGAAGGCTATAAGGGCAATACACATATTAGTAGTGGAGATGATATCTTTTTAATGGAAAAAATACAGGAGAAGTATCCTGATGGTGTACGTTATTTAAAATCGGTTAAAAGCATTGTAGCAACGGTACCGCAACCTACCTTAAAAAAGTTGTTGCACCAGCGTAAACGCTGGGGTGCCAAAGCAAGCGCCTACCGTAATCCAATAACAAAGTTGGTGGCGGTTATTGTATTGCTTATGAATATGGCATTGCCTATATATACGGGGTTGGTGTTCTTAGAACAAATGAGTGTAAAATGGTTGCTGCTTGGATTTGCAGTAAAAATGAATTTGGACTTTTTTATGATTTACACTACCGCTGGCTTTTTTAATCAGCAGCAAATGCTTCGCTCGTACTATTTGGCTGTGTTTATTTATCCGTTTTTTATTACTTACACCGCATTTAGTAGTTTTTTTGGTACATATACTTGGAAAGGAAATACGTTTAAAAAATAAATTAATATTTTTATCTATATAACTAACATTTATGAAAAAAACATTTCTTGGTTTACTTATGTGTTTGGTAACACTGGCAGGCTATACCCAACAATCGTATACGGTTAATAAGGAACGTGTAACTATGCAGACAGAAGTAGAAGGTGCCCTGTCTTTATATGTACATAAAGAGAATAATACGTACCGTTATTTTGTGTCAAAAGAAGGTACTTTTTATGAACTTAAGAATACGCAGAATCAATCAGCTAAGTATCAGTTTGAATACAAAGAAATTTTAAGAGAACTTACCTCAGATGCAGACATTTCTGTGAATATAAATAGAACAACCTTAACCCTTACCAGTATTAAAAAGGTTGTCATAGCTTACAACAAGGCGAAGGATAGCAATTATGTATATACCAATATTCATTTTCAGATGGGATATAGGTTAGGTGTTATGGGGGGTGTTTCTAACAATGTGTATACATACAACCCAAACAATGTAATGGCACCACAAATTACGGCTGAGTTGGAAGTGTATAATAAGCTTGCACCAGCGTCGGGTCACAGTGCTTTTGTACATGTAAGACATAACTTTACAGCAACAGATTATGATTATTCGGCTACCCAATTGTCTATTAACTATAGATATAAGGTTGTGAATAACGAAACCTTTAAATTATACGGCCAATGTAAAATTGCTACTTTTGGGTATAAATCGTTCACCAAGGCATATGCTATTGAAGACGGAGGTATTATAACCTTTGACGAAGATGGTTTCGATTTGGATATTCCAGTTATTTTTGGTGTTGGGGCCGACATAAAACTATCTGATAACATGTTTGTAACATTACAATATACAGATATTGTTGCCATGTTTTATGATGCAAATGATGAGTTTCCTGTAGATGTAAACTTGGGACTTAAATTTACGCTATAACAGCAATGATTAAAATACATAAAACTACTAGTGAGCATACCGATTTAGCACATAGAGATGGGGCAGACCATGCGTTTTTTGCCCAGTTTAATAAAATAGACATGCTGCAACATGTTGTGGTGGCGTACGTAGATAGTATTCCTGTAGGGTGTGGAGCTGTTAAGCTCTATGAACCCGGAGTGATGGAAGTAAAACGTATGTATGTAAGTGAAACCGCCAGGGGTAAAGGGATTGCCACAGCAGTACTAAAGGCGCTGGAAGAATGGGCAACAGCGTTAAATATGATCCGATTAATTTTGGAAACGGGAGAGAAACACCCCGAGGCTATCGGACTTTACAAGAAGAACAACTACCAAGTGATACCGAATTACGGACAATATAAAGAGGTAGCAAGTAGTGTGTGTTTTGAAAAGCTATTATAAATATTTAGCCAAAACTTAATACAAGCTTCTTTTTTGTACCTTAGGAATAGTGTAATTTGGAGGTATGAAAACAACAATAATTCTTGCCTTGATAGGTTTATTAGTTATGCCGATTCAAAAACAACCTTTGGTAATTGGGCACCGTGGTGCCATGGGATATGAAACAGAAAACAGCTTACCTTCTATTCAGAAAGCGTTAGACTTGCATGTAGATGCAATTGAGATTGATGTGTTCGTAATTAAGTCGGGTGAGTTAATGGTTTTTCATGATGATGATTTGGAACGTATGACTGGAGTAAAAGGAAACATTGAAGGCTTTACCTATGAGGAGTTGCAAAAACTAAAACTTACAGGCGGATATAAGATACCTACACTGCAAGAGGTAATGGACTTGATAGACGCAAAATGTAGATTTAATATTGAGTTAAAAGGCGCTAATACAGCTGGGCCATCGTATAAGGTGGTACAAGAATATATAGCCACCAAGGGTTGGACAAAAGAGCATATCATCTTTTCGAGTTTTCGTTGGGAGGAATTGGAAAAAATGTATGCTTTAGATACCACCATGCCATTAGCGGTATTAGTGGATGGTGATCCACTAAAAGCGATGGATATGGCTGTTAAAGTAAAAGCCGAAGCTATTAATCCGCAGTATAGTAAGCTTACCGAGGCCAATGTAGCCCGTATACATAGTGCCGGTTTTAAAATTTATACCTGGACCGTGAACAATGATGAAGATATTTCATATATGAAAACGTTAGGCGTAGAAGGTATTATTACCAATTATCCTGATAGGGAGGAGTAGCTGAATATTTTCTATAAAATACCTATAAGTAGGTATTGATATGTTAGGGGCTTATTTCTATTTTTTATTGAAATCATAAAACCAATTAAGACTATGGATTTAAGTGAATACTTTGATGGGATAAATTTACCCAATAGTACATTAGCAGAAGGTACTTCAAAAGAAATTATATCTAAGGAAGTTGAAGAGGAGATTGATTTAGCAAATACCGATGATTGGTCGGTAGGTATTACACCTTCATTGGCAGGTTCAGTATGTCTTTATAACAATACTACCATACCTGCAGATGATGAGGTTCTAATGAAATTGAACTATGCCGATGTGGTACATACTTCAGGGATATTAGCTTATACCATTACAGGTAGAGTAGCTCCGTCTGTTAGTTTTACTTCTGGAAATTTTGATTTTGGGATTAAGGCCAATCAGGCATTGTCTTTTTCGTATTATTCAGTACATGATAAAACTAGCTCGTTAATGGGTGCAGTTATAGATGATGTTACCCATTTTAAAAATATTCTGTCGTTAAAAAGTATTAAAAATTTATCGGATAATTCGGCGCTTACAGCATCTTTAAACGGTAGTTTAGAAGGGAGTGTTTCGGTATCGTTGTCAGATACCTTGAGTGCTTCTTTAAAAGAGATTTCTAAGGTGTTATCGTTATCAGATGTGTTACAGTTAAAGATAGCTTCGGGAGCCGATTTAAAATGTACCTATAAGATTGAAGATTCTTTTGAGATACTTATACAGAAGAAACAAGATGAATACTTTGTAGCCTTAAGTAAGTCGCTTACCCAAAAAGGGACTGTTGATGCGAGTCTTAAAGTTGGGGTTAGTTTTGATAATCCGGAACTGATAACCGAAGCCTTAGATGCGTTTATTAGTGATAAAGTAACCCAGTTGGTGGAGGTAACTACGGGGCTGCTTGATAAACTACCAGAGAACTATACCGATTTTGATTTTAAAAAATTACTAGACATTGCAGATAAGTTAGGGATAGATGTACCCGATACAGTAAAATCTTTTGAGAATATAGAAGCTGTGAAGGGGCTGATAGCTGATAAGGTTGCAGATGCACATGAGCTACTGGAAGAAAAATTAATAGACGATATAAAAGGAGTTCTTAAAAGTACGTTAGAACTTGGGGTTGGGTATTCATACTCGTATACCAAAACAGAGGAAACCTTATTAAGTGCCACCTTTACAGAGGCTGCTTTAGAAAGTCAGCACAAGAATATTATCCGATTAAGAGCGAATAAAATTTTAGAAGCATCGGAAGTAGATAATACTGCAATTGCGCTTATAGAATACAAAAAAATTACGGCTACAGAGATTTTAAAATCACTTAAAATAGGTTTAACTATTGGTGATTTTGGACTAAGCCAAACAGATACCCGAAAAGTGACCAAGAGTGAGCATCATTTATATAAAGATGATGTGATACAAAAAAAGGTGACCGACTTAAGCTATGTAAGAACAGCCAAGCTAGTGTTGTTTGGTCCCGAGGCGGAATGTTCCTTCGCATTTAATACAGAGATGCCTAAATACATACCGCATAACGATAGGTTTGTTACCAATATGTTCTCGTACGGAATTACGATTTCTGCTAATTATAAAGATGGTAAGAAATTAACTCGTCATGAGTTTAAAGAGTTTCTAGACTTTGCGGTTTGCTGGGGTATATTACCGGAAGATAAGTTTGAGAGCACGTATAATGAGTTAATACAAGAAGTGAAAGGTGAAAAAGGGGTTTCATTTGAGTTGTTGTTGAAAGTGCCTTCAAGACCTTTGGTAACTGAGGAAGGAAATTTTGATAGCTTATTAGAAACTATTTTAGGATTAAACATCAATGAAAAGGCATTGATTCTAGCTCAATGTTTACCTTATATAAAAGCATTTTATGGTAGACGAAATTTAACCCAAAAAGAGGAGGTGTATGTACCGTTTTTTAGATACTATTTAACCGATGCTGTAGAAGGTAACCTGAGTGACTATGAAATTGAAGAGAAACTAGGGGATAGTTTTAATAATAACGATAATGTGAGTCGTCATTTACTGAGTTATGAAAAGGATCATACCAGAAATGAATCACGATTGAGTTTCTTGCTAAGTTCAGACAATATGTATGAAGAGCTTAAGGAATTAACGGATACATTTCAATTAGTAAAAGATAGATTGGATAGGTATATTGAGGAGAAAGGAACTTTGGGAAGTAATACGTTTAAGAGATCTCTTTTTGCTAGCTTCAACTTAAAACATGTGTATGAAGTACGTATTTTGGGAGCCATTTTTGCGTATGCCGCTAAAAAAGCAGGAATAATGAATGAAGTAACTACTAGTATGACCATTAAGGTACCCGAAGAAGATGACATTCTATTAAGTTCTTATGAAAAAGAAACTGAATAGTAAAACAATATATAAAATAAAAACCCTCAGGCATAATTAAAGCGCCTGAGGGTTTTTGAATAATAACAGGTATTATTATTTTATTCTTCTTTATTGTCTAAAGGGACAATAGGATATTCATGATCTTCTAATTTCTTAGGTTCAAACCTTCTACTTTTCATTACTCTAAACTTTAAACGTAAAGACAGGTAAAATAGTACAGGTACAATAACTAATGTTAAGAAGGTAGCAAAAACCAAACCAAAAATTACCGTCCATGCTAAAGGTCCCCAGAAAATTACATTATCACCACCAATATAAATATTAGGGTCAAACTCAGCAAACATAGAGAAGAAATCAATGTTTAAACCAATAGCTAACGGAATTAACCCTAATACGGTAGTAATCGCCGTTAATAATACTGGGCGCAAACGTGCTTTACCTCCTTGTGCAATAGCTTCTAATACCAATTCTTTTGGTAAAAAGGCATTGTTTGGCGCGCCAATTTCTTCTTTCTTACGGTCTAGTAATATTTGTGTATAATCTAGCAGTACTACCCCGTTGTTTACTACAATACCCGCCAGTGATATAATTCCCATCATGGTCATCATAATTACAAACGGCCATCCGGTGATGGATAATCCTAAAAATACGCCAATAAAACTCAGGAACACTGCCACCATAATAATAGTTGGCTTAGAGATAGAGCTAAACTGGAAGATTAGAATAAGCATAATTAATCCTAAACCAATAATTAATGCAGACATTAAGAATGCCATTTGTTTGTTTTGCTCTTCTATCTGTCCGGTAAAGTCAGACTTAATAGTATCCGGAATTTTAAATCCGCTGGCATCTAGTTCTTTCTTAATGTTTTCTACCACAGCCCCTGCATCACTATAGCCAGGAGCAAGGTTAGAGTATACAGTTACCACACGTACAGTTTCTTTGTGCTTAATAGCTGTGAACGAAGCCGTGTTCTTATAGCTAACAACCGATGATAGTGGTACTTGTTTCAATTGCCCCGAAGCCTGATCTCTAAACGTAATCATTTGGTTAAACAAGGCACTCATATTGTAACGATTATCTTTATTAAAGCGCACATAGATATCGTAATCGTCACCGTCTTCTTTGTAAACCCCTGCTTTTTCGCCAAAAATAGAACGTCTTAGCTGGGTTCCAATCATGGCAGCCGTAACACCTAATTCTCCGGCTTTTTCACGGTCAATTTCTACCTTCATAGAAGGCTTGGATTTATTTACATCCAGCTTAAGTTCATCAACTCCTTCAATATTTTTACTGTTTATAAAGTCGCGCATATTCTCTGCAACCGTAATCAAGTCATCATAGTCTTCACCCGAAAGTTCAATATTAACTGGGTATCCTGCTGGTGGACCAACAGCATCTTTTTCAACCGATATTAATACACCAGGGTATACATTACGCAAGGTATCTTTAATACGGTTCATTAAAACTTCAGAGTCTTTTCCTTTACGGTATTTAAACTCTCTTAGCGTTAACGATACCTTTCCTTTGTGTGGCATTTCTGCCGCAGAACCTCCATCGGTTTGTGGGTTCCCTGCACCTTCACCTACCTGAGATACGGCAGCTTCAACCATAAAGTTTTCACCGGTTTCTTTATCAATATACATAGCATCATTGGCTATGGCATATACACGCTTTTCAATCTCTTTGGTAAGTTTGTTGGTTTTTTCAATATCGGTACCTTGTGGGTATTCTATATAGGTGAAAATCTGATTCGGTTTGTTATCAGGGAAGAACAATACCTCCGTTTGTTTATTTTTTAAACGGCTACCAAACCACATTAACGATACAATTAATAGTAACACGGTACTACCAACATATACCAAAGGCATACGCCCTGATAAGGCACTCCTAATGATTTTTTCATAGAAGTTTTCCCATACGGTAAGTATTTTGTGCTGAAACCATTCGGCTACTTTTACTAAAAATAACTGGTGAATCCAGAACATAATAGCCACAAAAATCATTAAGGTACCCAATCCTTTTACAGCGCCACCTGTAAAGAATATCAATAATCCCGGAATAATTAATACAATACTAATTACTACTAATTGCTTAATAGAAAGTTTGTCTTCCTCTACCTTCATAAACTCTGATACCAACATGGAGTTGATAAAAATAGCCACAAAGAGTGACGACCCCAGTACAACAGAAAGGGTAATAGGGAAGAGCTTCATAAACGATCCCATAATACCCGGCCACATGGCTAGCGGTACAAAGGCGGCTACCGTAGTAGCGGTAGAAATAATAATAGGTACGGCAATTTCACCAATCCCTTTTTTAGAGGCTTCCATACGGCTCATGCCTTCTTCATCCATTAAACGGTATACGTTTTCAACCACCACAATACCGTTGTCTACCAACATTCCCAGACCCATAATAAGTCCGAATAAAATCATGGTGTTCAAGGTATAGCCTAAAGTGTCTAAAATCATGAACGACATGAACATAGACATAGGAATTGCAAACCCTACAAATAAGGCGTTTCGGAATCCTAAGAAGAACATCAATACAGATACTACTAAGAAAATACCAAAAATGATGTTATTTACTAAGTCATCTACCTGATTAATGGTTCTTTCAGAAGTATCATTCGCCTTGGTTATTTTAAGATCCTGAGGTAATTTTTTGGCAGCATCTTTTAAAATAACATCTATTTTTTCAGATGCATTTACCATGTTTTTACCGGCACGTTTTTTAACGTCTAACATCACAACGTTGTTACCCATATCGCGGGCAAACGTAGTTCTGTCCTCTTCTTTAAAAGACACTTTTGCAATATCCTTAAGATATACAATACCATCGTTTGTTTTAACTACAAAGTTGTTAAGCGCAGCAGGGTCATCTACCTCACCAAGTACACGTATAATTCTACGTTGTCCTTCAGTAATTAAGCTCCCGGCAGAGAGGGTTACGTTACCACCCCTAATAGCGTTGATAACATTATCGAAGCTTACTTTAGCAGCCATCATTTTATAAATGTCTACGGCAACTTCCACTTCTTTTTCTTGTGCCCCACGAATACTGGCTTCTTTAATTTCTTCCAGCCCTTCTATTTCATCTTGCAAGTATTCGGCAAAATCTTTTAGTTTTTCAATCGGGTAGTCACCACTAATATTAATGTTCATGATAGCCATTTCTTCCGAAAAATTCAGGTCAAATACATTCGGTTCTACTTTGGCATTATTAAATGTAGGCCAGTCTTCACTGGCTTTTTTGGTATCTACTTCGTCTTTTACGCGTTGCTTCGCAGCTTCCACCGTAATGTTTTCGTCAAACTCAATGGTAATAATTGAGTAATCTTCCTGAGAAGTAGACTCAATATCTGTTTTGTTATTCAGATTTTTAAGTTCGTCTTCTAAAGGCGTAGTAATTAGTTTCTCTATATCCTCGGCAGTGTTACCCGGATACGCTGTACTAACATATATTTTGGTTTCTTTAACCTCGGGAAAACTTTCTCTAGGCATTCCGTTGTAGGCCATAGCACCTACAATCAGGAAGATAGCTACCACTACATAGATAGTAACCTTATTATCAATAGCCCAGGATGAGAGGACAAATTCTTTATTTGTTTTACTTTTGCTCATAGTCTATTGATTTATTGGATACTAATTTTCTGACCGTCTTTTACACTTCTGGCGCCTTCTAAAAGTACCTGATCTCCGTTATTGATACCGGTTAGTATTTCTATTTTACCATTCTGAGTTCTTCCGGTGGTTACAATGGTTCTTTGTGCTACTAGTTCTCCATCTTTTTCTTTTGCCAAGTATACGTATTGATCACCATCAGCATTTTCCGATAAAATACTTACCGGTACTTTAATAACCGCTTCGTTTGTATAATCGTTTATTAATGTTTTAGCAGTTAAGTTAGGCTTAATAAGTCCGGCTTTGTTAGGTACTTCAATTTTAATACGGAACGAACGGTTCCCCGGATTAATAAAATCACTAGCCTGTACTACTTTAGTGGTAATTTCTTCGTGTAATACCGGGATGTTTACTTTCGCCATTGTACCTTGTTTTACGCTACCTACATAGCTTTCGGGTACATCGGCTTCTAAGTACATTTTGCCTAAGTTTACCAAACGGAAGATAGAAACGCCTGGAGCTACAATAGAACCTTTATCCGTAATAATTTCATCTATTGTTCCGCTAAACGGAGCTGTTATAACGGTTTTAGTTATTTGCTCTTTTAATTGCGTTACCGCTTTTTCTTGCGCTTCAAAATTAGATTTAGCTTGTAGGTACTGAATTTCTGAACCTATTTTCTGATCCCATAAACGTTGTTGACGCTCATAGGTAGTTTTAGCTAATTCGGTTTTTATTTCTAATTGGGCAAGTTGTTGACTTAATCCGCCATCGTCTATTTTACCCAATTGCTGCCCTTTGCTTACTTTTTGACCTTCTTTTACATATACATTGGTTAGCATACCGCTGTATTCTGCATTTAGTACAATGTTTTGGTCGGTTTTTACATCGGCTTGTAATTCAAGAAAGTGATTAAATATGGTGTCTTTAGCTTTAAAAGCGGTAACTAACACAAATTTTTCAACCGTATCAAATTTTGCAAGAGCAGCATCTAACGTAGCTATTTGTGCATGTAAGCCTTCAATTTTAGTTTCTAGCTCGGCTTTCACCGTTTTCATTTCCTTAGGGTCATTTTTTTCAATGGCCTTCTCAATTTTTTTAGATTCGTCTTTACCACAGGAAACTACCATGGCAACGGTTAGTATAGATAATATAATTCTCTTCATTGTAATTTTTTTAGTTGTTTAGAATAGTTTCGAGTGCTGCTTTTTTGGTAAGTACATTTAACATTGCTTGCAAGTATTCTTGCTGAGCAGTATATAACTGTGTTTGTGCTTGTCTTAAATCAAAACTGGTCGCAATACCTTCAGTGTATTTCGTTTGGTTTTTATATTCTATACGCTCTGCAAGTTTTAAATTTTGCTTAGCACTTTCATAGAACTCAACCGAGTATTGGTATTCACTTTTAGCTTGTTCAAATTGTAGCATAAGTTGTTGTTCTGTTTCGGTTAAATCAGTTTTAGCTTTGTCAAGCTCAATCTTCATACGTTGCGTAGCTGCCGATCTTCCTAACGAACTAAAAATAGGGACGTTTAAGCTAACCCCAAATAGTGAAGACCCAAACCAATCTTGTGTGCTTTTCAAAAAGGTAAACTCTTTGCTTGCATACCCTTGGTAACCTCCATTAATAAAGGCACTAAGAGTTGGTAATCCTTTGCTTTTCTCAAGTTTTAATAACAACTCTTGTGATACCTCATTGTTTTTAGCAATCTTATAATCAATGTTGTTTTCTATATTTAATGTAGCTTCAAACAACTCTAGGTCAATATTTTGTTGTGTAAGCGTAGCCAAATCATCGGTAACGGTAACCGTACTGGTGATATTGGTACCTAAGGTAACCTTAAGCATGTCATAGGCCAGATTTTTAAGACGTAAAGCATTTTTTAATGAAATGTCTACTTGTAATAATGTAATTTGTAATTGCTCTACATGTTCTTCTTCGCTTAAACCATTTTTAAACATTTGGTCTGTTTCAAACAAGTTTTTTTCTAGCACTTGTTTGTTGTTTTTTAGTATGGCAATATTTTCTTCTGCTAACAATACGTTACCATACGATGCTATAACCGTTTTGCGAATTTGTAAATCGGTTTTTTGCTTAGCATTTTCAGAAATCTGTAGGTATACCTTAGCCGATTGTAGTCCTACTAAATACGATCCGTCAAAAATCAGCTGATTTAGGGTAGCAGAAGCACTAACGCTTTGTTTGGTTCCAAAGGTAATAGATTCGAAGGTGCCAGCTTCTCCGCCAAAAAACTCAGCCGGAATTAACGATACCTGTTGTTTTAAGTAGTTTTGGTAATCTACCGAAGCACTAATTTGTGGCAATCCGGTAGCGGTGGTTTCCCACTTCTGTTTTTTGGCTGCTTCAATAGTGCGCTGTGCATTAATGGCAGAGCGGTTATTGTCTAGGGCGTAGTTAATAGCCTCTTCTAGAGTTAAGTTCAGGGTTTCCTTTTCCTGAGCACTTAACATTCCTACACATAGAAGAAGCATCAGTACTAATAGTTTTCTCATTGCTGTTTAAGTTGTTGCTCTAAAATTTCTAATCCTTTTGTGGTTACCATAGAACGTAAAAAGTTCTCGGTGTACGTGTTCATAATTTCCAATACCGAATATTTTTCTGGCGGAAAATGATCTTCATTTTTAATTTCTATTGCACATATAAAATGAATTTTTGTAACTATATCTATATTAATTTCTTTACGGTATAAGCCTTCTTTAATTCCTTTGGCTAAGTTATCGGCCACACACGTACTCATAATCTCTTTATGTCGGCTGCGAACATTGGCGTATATTTTGGGGTAATATTTTTGTAGTTGGTAGTGAGGAGAAGTTTTTTCTGATTTAAGTTGTCTCATAATCAGTTTTTTAACTTCCATTTGTTCTACAACAGCATTGTAGTTTTTCTCCTTAACGAACGATATGTTCTTATTGATTTCTAGTGTCATACTATTAAGACATGCTAAAATAAGTGTGTTCTTGTTTTCGAAAAACTGATAGATGGTTTTTTTAGAGATACCAGTTTCCTTTGCAATTTCGTCCATAGTTACATTCTTAAAACCTAAGTTTAAGAATAAGTCTAGTGCACGTTCTATTATTTTGTTTTCCATATCGGGGACAAAAATAGTAATGGAAACTTTAGAAACAAAAAAAGTTTCCATGGTTTACTATTATTTAACATTTTGGTTAAATAAAACTTTATAACTGTAAGTCAGTGGGTTACTAAATAGGGAGGACTTTTTACTCTTAGTCGAAGAATTTGCTAATAAATAACAAATTTTTTTTTAATTTTTCATTAGTAAGTTACCTGTATAAATACAGGGTGTGTTAAGCATAGTTTTAAATAATATGGTATTTTCGTAAAAATTTTTTTTCATGCAAACCCTAAGTCAGTACAGAGAAGCTTTTTTATCGCATTTGGAAGAACGTATTAATGCCACTGAGCCAGAAAATTTGTATGCTCCTATGCATTATATTTTAGGAATAGGCGGAAAGCGTTTACGTCCTATTTTAACTTTAATGACAGCAGATATTTTTTCAGGAGATTTTAAAGAGGCGTTAGATGCAGCACTTGCCGTTGAAGTATTTCACAATTTTTCTTTGGTACATGATGATATTATGGATGAAGCTCCTTTAAGAAGAGGGCACCAAACCGTGCATGAAAAATGGGATTTAAATACCGGAATTTTATCGGGCGATGCAATGCTGATTATAGCTTACCAGTTATTTGAGTACTATGAGTCGGTGAAATTTAGAGACCTTGCTATGTTGTTTAGTAAAACAGCTATTGAGGTATGCGAGGGGCAGCAATATGATGTAGATTTTGAAACCCGTGACGATGTTACCTTAGATGCGTATCTTAAAATGATTACTTATAAAACTGCCGTATTGGTTGGGGCTGCCATGAAAATGGGAGCTATAGTAGCTAATGCCAGTGCATTGGAAGCCAATGCCATTTATGAGTTTGGTTTGAATTTAGGGATTGCTTTTCAGTTACAAGATGATTATTTAGATACCTTTGGAGATCAAGCTACTTTTGGTAAGCAGATAGGAGGCGATATTATTGAAAATAAAAAGACTTATTTGTATTTAAAAACCATGTCGTTTATTTCTGATGAGGAAAAGGTACAATTACAACATTTGTTTGCAATTAAACCTAGTAACCCAGCAGACAAAATAGAACAGGTAAAAGCTTATTTTATTTCCAGCGGTGCAGATGTTGCTACACAAGAGGCTATAGAAGCATATACCAACAAAGCATTTATTGCCTTAGATAAATTACAGATAGGCCAAGATAAAAAAGAGTTTCTTATGGCTTTTGGTAATACGCTAATGAAGCGAACCGTGTAAGCAATACGAGACCCTTTCTGTATTATTTTGTTCTTAAAGTATTCTTTTGAAAGCTTTTAAAAAAGGCTTTTTAGGGAGGGTGTTTATAATAGCCAATTCTTCTGCATGGCTAGTATCCTCATCTAAAAATTTCAGTATAGATGCTATAGGGTTGTTTTCAAACAACGATATAAATATTTCACTTCCTAAATGATTTTCTTTAGCTAACAATTCTAGCAGAATGGTATCGTAAGAGGTAAACCTGTTGGTGCTAAAAAGAGTATCTAATGAAGTGTTGTTTTTTATGGCTTCAATAATTAAAGGAATCCTTTTTTGCATGCTTTTAAAAGTGTATCCGGTGCTTGGTTTAGTAAACCCGCCACTGGTACCAATATGCAATACGTTTTTAGTATTCTTGGTATAGAAATTATGCGTGGTCATTGGAATTTTTCCCTTCTCCGTTTCGGTAACTGTATAGTTAGCAATGTCTAGGGTAGTAAGATAATTTTCTAGGGCTTTATCATACGCTTTATCTTCAAGAAGTTCATCAGAAAATAAGGTATATTCTACCAGAGCTTCTGTAGCAGAAATTGGTAATACATACATAAAACATGTATTTCCTTCTTGCGGAATAGAAAAATCCATAAACGTAGCTGCATCTGAATCAAACTCTTTATTTTCCGTTTTTATATACCAACCTTTAAAATGTTGCCATAATAATGGTTTGGTTGTCTTGGTTATTTCATCTGACTTTAGAAGACTCGAAAATACCTTTGCTCCCTCATACGTAGCCTTGTTGGTAACCACTTCTACATACGTATCTTTGTCGTTAACGGCTACTATGGTATCTTCTATAAATGTCATGTTGGTTTTCGCTGTAATGGTATTCATTATAGCTTTGTAGAAAGGCTTACTTTGAAGCATCTTGTACGTGTAAGGTGCTGTAGGAATTTGCATAAAGGTATGTTTGCCGCCAATCTGCAGATTTTGCCATGAATGCATCAATAAATGTTCAAAATCATTTGCTTCTTTTTCCCAGAAACACCACGTTCTATCATTCTTATTTTTAATTTCTTTGTCAATTATAAGTATTTGATAGTCATCAAAATAAGTATCGTTCGCAATAGCGTATGCCAATAGTAGACCCGAGGCTCCGGCTCCTGTAATAATAAATGTATTTTCCCTCATAATAATGTGGGTTCAAAATAATTCAAAATATTTTATAATGGAGGAATTTATGGTTTAAATGGACGTTATATAACGAATATATTAGCATTTAAACTTTTATAAATAACGTGTTTTTGTAGTTAATATTAGAATATTTGTAAGTTTTTTTATAGAAAAGCACCCAGTTTTATGGATGCTTTTTCAATAATTTCATTTGGTAGTAGTTAAATGAAATTGATGGTTATTTAGGAGGTTTGATCGTTTCAATTATAGTATATATTGAAATGCAAAAACATACCAACTTTTACGTATTTTTAATAGGTTTACGATGGTGATTACCGTTATTACGACCGTTGTGTTTATTTTTTCTTCGGGACTTTCTTTTCCATTTAAATACAAAATATTGAAAAATAATACACCCTGAAAAATATAAGGCAATAATAATAATTCCCTTTATATGGAAATTCCAAAAGATGGCATAAGACCCAAAAAATAATAATAAATTGCCTAAGTATCCCGTAATTATGCGTTTTGGACTATTTCTTTTACGTCGTTTTTTAGATATTAGTAACTCCAATAATCCGGTAGCAAATAAGTAGGACATTAGTGCTATAAAAAAAGGAGCCAATTCATCTAAAATGTCTGTATCCATAAAATCTCCCACATACTCCCGATAAGCTAATTCTTCCGCAAGATGATCATTAGAGAGTTCTTCTAAAGTCACATCTGAATCAGAAATTGGTCTAAAATATTCTAATTTAAAGTTGGGCTTATGTTTAATAAAAAAGTGAGCTTCATTGAGCTCTGGGTGATACTTAATTCCAACAAAAAGAAATATTAGAAAAGCGGTTATTATTTTTAAAAACGAATTAAACATTTATTGTAAGACGTTAATTAGTAATTTACAAAAAAAATCACGTTGAATAAGTCTAAATTGCTGTTTTTTTTAAAAACGATGCTCTTTTTTAGATTATCTTAAATTATACTCGATAATTAACTCTTGTTACTCATAAAAGACTAGGGGTAATACTTACAAATATACAAGGTGTTTTATTCTTGCGTAAAACTGCTTATAACGGGTAATGCTTCATTATCGAAGTTAAATATTGCTTGATTTTCCCATGAAGAACCATCAGTAGCTTCAATTCCTTTCCATGCAACAAGCTCGGCACCCCAATAACAAAATCCTTGTCCGTTTTCGTTATTGGTAAGAATGGTTTTTATGGCGGTTATAAAGTTCTTCTGTCCTTCAGGAGAAGCAGGATAATCGGGTAGTATTAACTGATCATCTTGTCCAACAATATTATTGGTCCAATCATTCCAGCCTAATGTAAATGGGTAAGCAGTTTCTGCAATAAGTACTTTTTTGTTGTAAGTAGTACCTAATTGTGTTATAGTACTTTCTACATTAGTTAAACTTGTACCATGCCATATAGGATAATAAGATAGTCCTATAAAATCATAGTCAATATCGGTTACCTGATTAAAAAACCAGTCGGCACCTTCTAATCCTGCATAATGTAATATAATTTTTGTATCCGGAGCTAAAGTTCTTACAGTTGATGTAGCGGTGGTTAACAAGGTTATAAACTGATCTGTATTACTACTTATATTGCCCATTGGATGCATAAACCCGCTATTAATTTCATTACCAACCTGAATATAGTCGGGGTCTATTTGGTTTATTATAGAGGAGGTATAATCCTGAACATGGGTAAGTAGTTCGGCCATTGTATCGTTTTCCCAGGCAGCAGGTATTACCTGTTGCGATGGGTCTGCCCAAGTATCGGAATAGTGAACAGTAAGCCATATTTTAAAATTGTAGGTACGCAAAGTTTGTGCAAACTGTTTTACTTCGTCAAATCCACAATGTCCATTGGCAGGGTTCACCCATAGTCGTAACCTAATGGTGTTAACTCCGTTGTCTTTTAAAATAGTAAGCATGTCTTCAGTTGTACCATCAGTATCATAAAATGTAGGATTGCTTTCTAAAATTTCAGGTAGACTAGAGATATCTACTGCCGAAATAAATTCGGTTTCGGTAGGTTCCGGATCAGGAGTATCCTCAGGGATATCATTGTTTGCTGAGGTGCAGGCCGTCATTAGTAAAAATATATAGCCGAATATAAAAGACATTGTGATTTTCTTCATAGTACTACAAAAATATATAATTTCCTTATCTATACCTAGTAATAAATATTGTAGGCAGCGTAAAGATAACCGCCAACCAATGCCCGGTGTTTTCTGATATTCACTATTTCGGCAAGTTTTTCATTAGGGGTGTTAATACTGGCTACAGCTATTGTAGTGGTATGGCGAAAGCCTTGCTCTTACATACCACCGCCACAAGCTATAAGCATAGTTTTAGCGTTTTGCATTCTATTGCCTGATTTTCTTATCGAATTTCACATCACTTTCCGCAAACAACAATCGCTTGTCCGATGCATTTTTTAGCATCCAATTTTTATGTATTGTACCATCCCAATATGTATGAGAAATGACAAGGGTAACGTCAGAGGTTTTTGTCCATTCACCGCTAAAATTTCCATACGTAATAGGTGGGGTACCACACCAACCTATATTTTGGCGTTTTATGAGCGTACCGTCACTTTTAAAAATAATTCCCGGTGTATTGTTTTTCAGGTGTTTAACCTTTGTTAGTGTAATGCTGTCTTTCCCATGGTATTCATATTTCCATGAACCTATAATAATATTCTCTATTTTGGGAGCAGGTTTCATGGCGGTCATAAATGCAGTAACCATAAGCAGTACCAACCCTAAGTGAGCCATTTTAAACCCGGTATTTGTTTTATATTTTTTTCTCTTTTTCATAGCAATGTTTTAATATGGTTCTCTTCTAAGACTTTGAGAAGATTCTGCCATGGTAATAAAACCTATACGGTATCCATATTCGTCTTTGCCTTTAGCACCTTTAGCTAATTCTAGTAACTGAGGGTAATTTGCACTACCTTTAAATTTAGAGTCGCGCAATAACAATCCAAACTCGGCTACGGCGGCAGAAAATCTAAAGTTATCTGAGGTTTTAGAAAGCTCGGTATTGTTATCTTTTATTATCTGTTCTAACAAACTACTGGTGTCGCTATTTGGTGCTTTGTATCTAAATTTTACTGTAGCCAATTCGTTGCCTTTATAAGCTGTTTCAGAAATAGAAGTTTGTAGATACTTGTAGTCAGTGCTGGTACTGTTTTCTTTACCCACAGGTACAATTTCATATAACGCCGTTACGGTATGCCCTGATCCTATTTCTCCGGCATCTTTGGTGTCGTCATTAAAATCTTCATTGTTTAGCTTTCTGTTTTCGTACCCTATTAAACGGTATTGTGCCACTTTAGCCGGATTAAATTCAATCTGAATTTTTACATCTTTAGCAATGGTCATCATAGTACCGCCCATTTCATTAACTAATACTTTTTTAGCTTCAAACAGGTTGTCTATATAATTGTAGTTACCGTTACCCTTATCGGCTAACTGTTCCATTTTACTGTCTTTATAGTTGCCTGAGCCAAACCCAAGAACTGATAAAAATACACCCGACTTACGTTTTTCTTCAATTAAACGAACCAACTCAGCATTGCTAGATGTTCCTATATTAAAGTCGCCGTCGGTAGCTAAGATAATACGGTTGTTACCCCCTTTAATAAAGTTTTCTTGTGCAATTTTATAAGCTAATTGAATACCTTCACCACCGGCAGTGCTTCCGCCTGCATCAAGTTTATTAATGGCATCGATAATGGTTTCTTTATCATCACAAGAGGTAGATGGTAATACCACTCCGGCAGCCCCGGCATATACCACTACAGCAATACGATCGTTTTCTCCTAACTGATCTAACAATAAGTTGAAAGACGATTTTAACAAGGGTAGTTTATCAGGCGCATCCATAGAGCCCGATACATCTAGTAAAAATACCAAGTTGCTTTTTGGTAAATTATCAGTAGCAATTTTTTTCCCTTGTAGCCCAATATGTACTAAACGGTTACCTGGGTTCCACGGACATTCGGAAACTTCTGTATTGATAGAAAACGGATTGTTTCCGGTTGGGTTTTTATAGTCGTAATCAAAGTAATTAATAAACTCTTCTATGCGTACCGCATCTTTAGGCGGTAATTGTCCGCGAGAGATGAATCTACGGGTATTGCTATAGGAAGCCCCGTCTACATCGGCAGAAAAGGTAGATAACGGATTTTTTAGTACTTCTTTAAACTCGTTTTCGGTAATGGGCTCGTATTCTTCGGTGTTATAATCATTGCTGTACATATAGCCATTTTTGCCTACTAACGTACGCTTACTTTTGCTTGCCTTCATAAAAGCTACATCACCTACGTCTACATCCTCCATCAATTCTTCCTCATCATTTACAACTTCATTAATCTCTGGTGGTTCTGGTGGGGTATCGGTTGTAACTATGGGGTGTGTGGTAGAGGTTTGGGTGGTGGTGGTATCTGCCTCAGTGTTCTTGTTAGTGCCGCAGCTGTAAATAACACATAGCGAGGCAACAGAAAGTATCAATTTTTTCATAACATGTTTTTTTTATCAGTTAAAAAAAGAAATACAATAAGGATGCCAAAAATAAAATTATGTTAAAATAAAAGTGCTATACGTTTGTATAATAGTGCTTTAATGAGTTTTTTTATTGGTAACAGAGGGTTGCTATAACCCATTAGGTTTGTGTTCTGTAATGGTGCCGGTAAACGCATTTAACGAAAATTGCTTTTTTACAATGGGTAAATGCCCAACGTTCTCAGCGTTTTCGTTGTTTGCAATTTCAAAAGCACGCCATACCAATGTTTCAGTATATCTATCATACCATAAATGGATGGTTGCATCCTTCGCGGCAATACCTCTATCTATCATGGCGGTAATAACCTCTTCAATTGGGTGCATCTGCAATAGTTCTTCTTTTCTTGGAAGTGGTATATCTACTATCGGACTACCGTTTTTGTCTAGCAGAATACAGAAGTCATATTCTTTAATACCTTTTTCTGGCCAGTAAAAAGAATACCTCGCTGCATAAATAGGATAAGGCATATTAGAATCACAGTTTAATACAGTAGGGTGTTTTGGTGGATTATCGCGTTGTAATAAAATAGTAGCCATGGTTTTAGTAGGAGTCACTATAGCTTCTTCTGTATTAGTATACATAGTACACGATTGAAATACAACCTTTTTGCTAAGGGTGTCTCCCAACCTATTTTCTAGGTATTTTAAGTAATTTTTTCGAATTGCTAATGGAAGCAAGCTAAAATCGTTGTAATCTGTAGCATAGCAGCTATGTACCGGAAAACAGTGCCCTAGCTCGGTAACCAATTGTGGATACTTTTGGCGGTCATACTTGTTGGTGCACGATTCTAGCAGCAAAAGCACAGAAAACAAAACAAAGATATTTCTCAAATTCTTAGTATTGGTGTTATCTTCAACTGTCTAACATTTATTTGTGTATTAGTTGGTAACTAACAGACATACTTTTACTATGTTAGTAAACTACTTCGGGGCAAGCCCACAACGCATTATAATTGAACAGTACTTTATTACGAAACACGTCTCGGAGCATTAAATCTCTATTATCAAGTAAATATACAAAACCGAAGTTAGTAGGCAAATATGATGCTGTGCTGTTAGCGTTAAATAAATCTTATAATTTATTGTTTTTTAGTACAAAAGTTTCACTAGTATGCACAAAATTTACAGCTTCAGGTGGTTAACAGGTGTAGTAAGTTAAATTCTCCGTTTTATGTTTTACAATAATGATTTTGTTTGTAGGTGGCATTTTATAAGGAGTTTTCTTGTGCTTGTAACGTATAATGGCATGAAAAGCAGATCAATAGTGCGAGTGGTGTTTTTATCTTCATGGTAAAAACACTTAAAAAGTTAGACTTACCCAAAAAAATACCTTGCCCGTTAGGCGGGGCAAGGCTTGGGGAAAAAAAGAAGGCGTCTTTAGGGGAATAAAGACGCTGGCAAATCTAGTTAGCGAGAGTGGCTATATGTGGGTTAATTAGCATTTCTTTTTGTAACTGATCTTTTAGATAAAGCTTGCCAGCAAAAAACTAGTCTGTATGTTGCGGGTACAGACTAAAGGAACTATTGCAAACATATGTACCTTACTTTTTTTCCTTTCTTGTAAAATTGTGAAAGGTATATTTACGAGTTCAAACGTATGAATTATAGCTACATCAATATATACGGGTTTATACGTATTTTAAAGAAAATTCGTAGTCTATAATAGGTGGTTTTTTAGGTTTTAAGACAGTTGTAAAAACAATGGCTTAAATTTATTTGACAACTATTGTTTGCAAAAAGATTATAAGATAAGCCTGTTTGTTTAGGCAATTAAACCGTAAGAATAAGGAAAGTACTTTACTCAATAATTGAGATTAAATGCTTCGTGGGCTTGCCCCGAATAGGTTTAGTTATAAAAAATAAAAAACGGAGCATCTTTGCTTTTAAGATGCTCCGTTTTTATAAACTAATATAGGATTTAATATACGTTACTTATGTGCTGTTATACCTTGTTTAATAATCATTACCGGTATTTTAACTTTATGTCTAACGGTATCAATTGTAGTACCCAATACCATATCTTTAAACCAAGAGTGTCCGTGTGCTCCCATAATTAGCAAATCATAATCGTATTGGTTTACAATGGCAGGTATTTCATGTTTTGGTCTACCAAAACGGAGGTGTGTACTTACTTGGTAACCCCGTTCGGTAAGCTGTTCTTTATAATGGTCTAGGTACGCTTTGTCACTACTACTTTCATAATCTTTGGTATTTTCGCCATGTACCAAAGCCCCCGGAGTTTCTACCACATGTATTAAGCTATAGCGTGCTTCTTTTTTACCAATTTGTAAAGCTTTATAAATACTATTGCTATCGGCCTCAGAAAAGTCAATGGCTACTGCAATACGTTTGTATGATAGTGGCGGAATTTCCTTATTTAATATTAACTCATCTATATGAGGTACGTGTGTTGTTACCTTTATAGCACTTTTAAGTAGTGGCTTAATAGTTATGTAGAATAAAAGCACAGCCGCACCTATTGCAACAGGTATTACAAATATCCAAATATAAATAGGATGTTCAGAGGTTGCTAGCCATTTAGAAATTTCATCAAAAACCAATTGTGCATTTAAACCTACAATAATAAGGGCTATAGCCCATGAGGCTATTTTAGTTTTAAGGCTAATAGCAAAATCGCCCATTTTCTTTTTATCACTTACAAAATGAATTAACGGAATAATAGCAAATCCTAATTGTAAACTAAGTATCACCTGACTAAGTACTAGTAATTCACCGGTGGAGCCTTCTCCTAAGTAAAATACAGTAAGCGCCGCCGGAACTATGGCAATTAAACGGGTAATAATACGGCGTACCCAAGGTTGAATACGTAAATTTAAGTATCCCTCCATTACAATTTGTCCGGCTAGTGTTCCGGTTACGGTACTACTTTGTCCGGCAGCAATTAGGGCCAGTGCAAATAAAATTGATGCATATTTAGACCCCAACAGTGGTTCTAACATACGGTGCGCATCCTGTATTTCGGCAATTTCAAACAAACCGTTTTTGTGAAAGGTAGCGGCTGCTAAAATTAAGATAGCTGCATTTACAAAAAAGGCAAGGTTTAATGCTATGGTAGAGTCAAATATATTGTATTTAATAGCCTGTTTAATACTCTTTTTATCACGATTAAATTTACGGGTTTGTACCAATGACGAGTGTAAGTACAAGTTGTGCGGCATTACCGTAGCCCCAATAATACCAATGGCAATATACAAAGCTGTTTTATTTGGGATGGTAGGTATAAATCCGGTGGCCATTTCTCCCATATCGGGTTTGGCTAAAACCATCTCTAAAACAAAACATCCTCCAATAATTGCAATAAGAGTAATAATGAATGCCTCCATTTTACGGATTCCTTTGTTCATTAAGAATAGGAGTAAAAAGGTATCGAACATCGAAATACCAACTCCCCAAAGTAGTGGTATATCAAATAATAACTCCAATCCAATAGCCATACCTAATACCTCGGCAAGATCGCAGGCAGCAATGGCAATTTCGGCTAATATGTACAGAATAAAATTTACGAAAGGCGAATAGGTTTCACGTGAAGCTTGTGCTAGATCTCGCCCTTTTACAATACCTAATCGGGCACTTAAACTTTGCAGTAATAATGCCATAATGTTAGACATTAATAGTACCCAAATAAGGGCATATCCAAACTGAGAACCTCCGGCAATATCGGTAGCCCAGTTTCCCGGATCCATATATCCTACACTAATTAAATAGGCCGGACCCAAAAAGGCTACAAAGCGTTTCCATAACGATTTTTTTGAGCTGGTGTCTACAGACTCGTGTACTTCTTCTAACGATTTTCCTTTCATAAAAATGAATTTTACTCAATAATTGCGATTAAATGCTTCGAGACGTTTCCCGAAGTAGTTTTCGCTTATGTTTTTCTAACGTATAAGTTAGCTGCCGCCATGGCCGATATGTTTTTTTGCTGGTCTTTATAAAGTACAATTACAGACCCGTCAAAGGCTTCTTTTTCTATAATTTCCAATTCTATACCTAGTGATATTTCTATTTTATCAAGGTATTGTAAAAATTCTTTAGCGGTACTTTTTACCCCCACACATACTCCTTTTTCGCCAACCTTAAGGCTGCTCAATGGTACTTTCTTTTTGGCCTGAATTTCTCCATATTTATTAGGAATGGGGTCACCATGTGGGTCTACTCTCGGGAAATCGAGTAGGGCATCCAGCTCTTCAATAAGCTTATCCGATTTTATATGCTCTAACTGTTCAGCTACTTCGTGTACCTCATCCCAGCTAAAGTTTAGTTTTTCTACAAGAAAAACTTCCCACAAACGGTGTTTTCTTACAATAGAAGCAGCAATTAAGTGTCCCTCTTTGGTAAGCTTTACACCTTGGTATTTTTTATAGTTTACAAAGTCTTTTTCGGCAAGTTTTTTAATCATATCGGTAGCCGAAGAGGCCTTGGTTTCCATTGCTTCAGCCAATAGATTGGTGCTAACGGCTTCTCCTGTTTTAGTAGATATATTGTAAATAGCTTTAAGGTAATTCTCTTCAGATAACGTCATTAGCATGATTCTTTTTGCTTACACAAAAATACATTTTTATTTGTAAAAAACTATTTTTAGATTTGTCTAAATTTTAATTTTCAATAATGAAAAAAATACTTTTAAATATATGGGTAGTAGTTGTTATGTTTACCGTTACGTACACGGCACATGCACAAAAGGTGCTTAGTGGTACGGTGGCAGATACAGGGGGGAGTTTATTGCCGTATGCTAGTGTTTTTTTTAAGGGTACCAAAATAGGTGTAAACACGAATGAAAACGGTGTTTTTAATCTTTCTCATGAGCTGTCAGGTATGCAAACCTTGGTAGTTTCTTACACCGGATTTAAAACTTTTACCAAAGCTATAGATGTAAATACAACTACCAACCTAGCTATTGTTTTAGAAGAAGAAACTACGTTGGATGAGGTGGTAGTCTCCGGAAATTTAAGAGCTGTAAGCCGATTAAAGAGTCCGGTACCAGTAGCGGTGTATACCCAGGCATTTCTAAAAAAGAATCCAACCCCTAACATTTTTGAAGCCTTGCAAAGTGTAAACGGAGTACGACCTCAGCTTAATTGTAATATTTGTAATACGGGTGATATTCATATCAACGGATTAGAAGGGCCTTATACCATGGTACTTATAGATGGAATGCCCATAGTAAGTGGATTGTCTACCGTATATGGACTTAGCGGGATACCCAATTCATTAATTGAAAGGATAGAAGTAGTAAAAGGGCCTGCTTCTAGTTTATATGGTAGTGAAGCCGTGGGCGGACTCATAAATATTATTACTAAAAAGGCTTTTAATGCACCTAAATTGTCGGTTGATGCTTATACAACTAGCTGGTTAGAAAATAATTTAGATATAGGATATAAAGTACCAATAGGTAAAAGGGCTGCGCTACTTTCTGGGGTAAATTATTATTATTACGACAACCCGATAGACAATAACCATGATAATTTTACCGATGTAACGTTACAGCATCGTATTTCTGTATTCAATAAACTGAGTGTAGAGCGACCTGAGAATAGGGTGTTTTCTATAGCTGGTAGATATTTCTATGAAGACCGTTGGGGGGGAGAAATGCAATGGGCACCTAAATACCGTGGGGGAGACGAGGTGTATGGTGAGAGTATTTATACCAATAGGGTAGAGCTGTTAACGCGGTACCAATTACCGGTAAAAGAACGTATGTTTTTGAATGCTTCGTATACTTTTCATGATCAAAACTCGGTGTATGGAGATACTTTTTTTGACGCCCAACAAGAAATAGCTTTTGCACAATGGACATGGTTTAAAGATTTTAGAAAAGATGAATTGCTAGTAGGAGCTGCAGTAAAGTACAATTATTATGAAGATAATACACCGGCAACTGTGGTACCTGATGAGGTAACCATACCCGGAGTGTTTGTGCAGAACGAGCATAAATTTAATGAAAACCATAGTTTGCTATTGGGTGCCCGATGGGATTATGATAAACGTCACGGACATATATTTACACCTAGATTGGCTTATAAAGCTACTACAGGAGAAGATGCGGTACTCCGATTAAACATGGGAACCGGATTTAGAGCGGTGAGTATTTTTACAGAGGAGCATGCTGCCCTTACCGGAGCTAGAGAGGTTGTTTTGAAAGAGGATTTGAAACCGGAACGTTCTATGAATGTAAACCTTAATTATTTAAAACGGTTGTATATGAAAGGTAGTATTATAACTACCTTAGAGGCTTCTGCATGGTATACGTATTTCAGTAATCAGATTTTACCGGATTATGATACCAATCCTGATCAAATTATATTTTCAAATTTAGAGGGGCATGCTGTTACCAAAGGACTTAGCGCAGATGTAGAAATGAGTTTTCCAAACCAGTTAACTGTTAGTGTTGGGGCAACGTTTATGGATGTGACCAAAACGGAAGAAGGAGCCACTAGTAGACAACCATTAACCGAACGTTTTTCGGGTACATGGGCTGTGAGTTATACTACTCCAGAGCAAAACTGGACATTTGATTATACCGGAAATATATATGGTCCTATGTTGTTACCCTTGGCAGGAGAATTTGATCCGCGTGACCCATATTCACCTACATGGAGTTTACAAAACATACAGGCAACTTATAAAAAGATTAAGAATCTGGAAATCTATGGAGGGGTGAAGAACCTACTTAATTGGACGCCTGATAAAAGTGTGCCGTTTTTAATAGCTAGAGCTAATGACCCTTTTGATGAAAATGTGCAGTATGATGCCAACGGAAGTGTACAGCAAACTACTGATAATCCATACGCTTTAACGTTTGACCCTAGTTATGTATATGCGCCCAACCAAGGGATTAGAGGGTTTATCGGATTGCGGTATACGGTGCTTTAATGCTAAATGAAGAACAATTCATAATTTGTAAAGTTTCCTCTGAAATTTGTTCTGGGGGTATAATGGAGTCAACCTTAAGCCTCATAAGGGATTCCATGAACCAGAATTAACAAATTTTTTTATACAAATTTGTTTAAGTTTTCTATATTTAAAAGTAAACAACTTAAGTTACGATGAGTTCAGCAGGACATATTTTAGATGCGATTAATCGCATGAAGAATAACAGAAAGCAACGAGATAAGAATAAGTTTAAAGGGAATGATTTCCCGACTATGTACTCGGATTCTTCTAAAAAACAACAGTTGCATTTTAAAGAACTAAGCGGTAAAGCCCTTGAGGTAGAAAAAATGAAAGTACGCAGTAAGATGATGCTACAAAAAAGAAAAATGCTAAAAACAGTGGTTATTTTTGTTTGCATTGGTATTGTAGTGTTTGCGCTATTTTTAAAGTTTGTAAATATTATTTAAGTGCAGTATATGAATCCTGAGTTTCCTGTATTGAATTAAGAATGTACAAGCGGCTAAAAAAATTGCCGATATGTGGTAGAACCTATGTAAGGGTATTATAAGTATGCTTAACAGTAGCAATACATTTTTTAAAAGTATCTTGGCCACATTTGAGTAATCCAATTAGTATGTGAGCTACTCGTGCGATTCTGAAACTAGTTTATAATGACGAGCAATAGCGCGTACCCAGAATTTATTTTAGGTAAGCAACATTAAAATTTGAACACTCGAATGTTTAACTATTTACGTTTTTTTACCAAAACAAACGGATCTTCATTAAAGGCATCCCAGTCTTTTAGTAGAGCTTCTTTAATAGTCTCTAGTTGTGCATTAGGTTGTTTTTGTTTTTTCTCAGTTTTTAAAATATACACTAGCAAAGTATAACAAGCGGTAAACTGCCCACAAGCTATAAGGTTGTCTAAGGTGCGTATATCTTTATCTTTTTTCTCAAACCACAGTGTAGTCCCAAAACTAGCCGCAATTTCTGCACTATCAAACATTTTTTTGCTAGGTTTAGGGATGGTATTTAGTAATTCTTTTTCTTTTTTGGTTGTTGTATTATCGTTTTCATTTACTGTTGTATTTTCAGTATACCGTTTTTTAGTTAACGCATTAATTATAGCCGTGGCTCTTCTACCTTCTAAGTTTTTACTTTTATAAAATAGGTCATAGTTTAATCTGCGTACCTGATTTAAGAACACATAGTTAACCATGTTAGCCCCTGAGGTAAGTCGTTCTAACACCATACGTTTTAGGGTACCCACACCAATATCATCAAACGATTTTAATTTTGGAATATAAAACTCAGGAATTGCTAATTTTATTTTATTCTCTATAAATTTTAGGGTGTATCCAATAGCTCCTTTTATAACAAACAGTAAGATGCCTAAGAGTAATAAAACCGTACCTATAAAAATACCCCACTTACCATAGCAGCAAGAGTAACAAGATCCGGCAATAATGCTCCCCAATCCAATAATTACTAGTAACCAAGCAATAAAATTATTGGCTACAAAATTGCCTATTTTACCCCATAGCTGATTTATGGTTTCAGAAGTACCGGTAGCAGTGGGTTCTGGTTTCCAGGGGTCTATATATCCTGTACCTACATCACAGTTTAGAATTAAATCATAATAAGCAGTAGTGCCTTTTTCTCTATTACGTTGGTCGGCTAACATGGTACTACCCATTCCTTGGTTATCTACAATGCCACCATCCATAATACCCACACCCGCTCTAAAGTCGGCATCCTGCACTAATTGATTGTACGCAAGTGAATCTTTTTTAAAATAGTCATGTGGCATGGTTAAGGGCTCAAAGCCCAACGGAAAACAAGAGGAAGAAGCAATAATATCTGCCACATGAAAATCTCCCTTATGGCTTTGTAAACCAGTTTTATCTCTATAGTGATAGTTGCCAAAATCACCCTCATTCTGAAACCTGAATGCTAATCCGTACGTAAATTCAGTAGCGTTAAAGCAAAAGTCTTTAATGCTCGCCGTGGCAGGGTATAAGCTTTTAAAGGTGTCTTCAGGATCTAGTAAAAACAAATCGCGGTAAGCAAGAGCAAATGCATTGATGAGCGACTTTTTCTTAAAAGTGTTATTCCATACGGTATTGTCTTTATCCTCTAATTTTTTTAAAGCTAAATCTAAGAGTAAGTCCTTATCCATAAATTCATAGAAGAACGCATAGAACTCCTCAAAGTAGCGCTCATTAGCTCTAAAATAGGTGTACATAACACCGGTTATGGTACCACCACTTACCGTACTTAATCCGTTTACATTATCTAATAACGAAATCGCTAAATCGGTTTCAGTATCCTTAATCTTAAAATGGTCTAGATATGATAATATACCTAAAGAAAATCCTGCGGCACGGTAACCACCTCCACTAAAACAAAGTGCTATATTTTTTAACATAATTGTTTGATTTTAAAATGAATAGGGGAGGGTTTGAAATTTTGTTTAAAGTATAATTAATTAATTAATAGTTCAATACTTATTTATGGGTATTTTGTAAAATTACCATTATTTTATAGTAATGTTCTTTAGAATTAAATCTCAAGTATTGAGTAAAATACCAAAAAAGTGGTATAAAAATAACTTTTATAGTTTGTAACATTGTATCAGATATAAAGCAATAATGCAATCTCCCCCTTTTGTACTTATTGAAGTATTCCCTCCAAAATTGGTAATTAAGTATAATCAAACAAAAATAAAACTGTTATGAAAAAGTTTTTTGTATTAAGTACTGTAGGTGTTGCTATGGCAATAGCTGTAGGATGTGGTAAGGGGGAAGAGCAATCTGCTACTAGTAAACCAACTACCTTAAACATTAATTTAGCAACCATTACACCAGCTCCTTTTCCGGAACTTCAAATTCCCGGATTTACATTTCCGGAGGACGCCGATACCATTATTAGCTGGGTACAAGACACTACCGAACAAGGTAAGACTAATGTGTATAAACATGGTTGGGGTATTTGGGCAGGGTTAACAGCCATGTCTAACCAGGTATCCTCTATAGGAGATACACTACGAGTGTATGAAACCTGGCAAACGCCAAAGGAAATTATAGCCAGTACCAATATTACCGAGGTGAAAAGAGATAACCGTACCAACCTTAAAACACCAAAACAATTAGGGCATGCAGGGTCGGTGGATTTTAAGCCCATTCAGTTAAAGTCTTTTACAATAAATACATCGGTAAAAGAGTCGGTAGCTTATGATCCTACTGCGGCTAAGCGAGCTAAAGATAGTAGTTTGTTTATGGCTACCAAGTTGTATGAAATTTACGAGCGCAAAGGTGATTCGGTTATTAAAAATATTCCGGCATTTCCTAATACCTCAATTCTTATAAAGCCTGTATACAAGTTACTAAAAACAGCTAGCGATTCTTTAGAATTATTTCCTATTGCTACTTGGCATGGTACTACCGAAACATTTAAAGCATTTAACGAAACCGATTGGGGAACGTATGTTATAGTAAGCACTAAAGGTAAAGGAGCAGGAAATGGGAGTCAGTTACATTACTTAGATAAGGGGTTTGACTCTGATAATATTCCGGCGAAGTATATTTATAACCTATCAGACTTTATACATTATACCCTATCTGCAGAAGATGCCAGTGCCTATAATGAAGGGCTAGATGATAACGAAGAAAAAGCCAGCGAGGGAGATACGGTAATACTAGTAGCCATGCATGTTACTACTCGTGAAATTGAGCGCTGGACATGGCAAACCTATTGGTGGGCACCAGATGCTACCAATGCACCTTTACCAAGTTCTAAAGCCATAGCCAACCAACAACCTGAGATGTTAGACGCAGCAGCTAGTCATTACGCTATGTCGGTAGCGTATTATATGGTAAACCCATTAGAGGGTAAGTATAAAACTCCAAAAAATCAAGCTCCTAACTATTCGTTTAATCCGTATTTAGAAGCTGGATTTAGTTATGGTGTATTTGCTGGTTACTTTAGTGATATAGATACGCCAACCGAACAAATACCAACCTATGTTGGGGTACGTACCAACTGCATGAGTTGCCATGCCATGGCCTCTATAGATCCGTTAACCTTGCAGTTCGATCCGCAGTCTATTACGCCTTATGTAGGTGCTTCCTATACAGGTCTTAACGATGCAATATTTAAAAACCAACTAAAGTTAGATTTTGCTTGGTCTATTGAAGGAAATATAGACACCACCGGAATATCAGCTTATTTGAAAAAGCTAAAAAGAAAATAAAAATGAGGTAGTAGATTTTTTATTGATTGGTTAAAAGGGTATTTACTTTGTGTAAATGCCCTTTTTTAGTGTGTTTAAAATTGTAATATCCTTAATTCATTGTAATGTTAAAACAAAATGCACTCTAATATAAATAATTAGAAATAAGTATATTCGCAGGCGAGATATCTAAACTTACTACCAACATGAAATTATATGTTAATTTTTTAGCAGTATTGCTAGTATTTGTTACCGGAAGTGCAATAGCACAGGATGAAGAGTATAAAACCTTTAAAGATAAAAAGGTGGGGTATACTGTGAATTATCCTAAGAAATGGAAAGCAAAGGGAGGCGATACAAGTTTTTATTGTGGTAGAGAAGCCGGTTTTTCGAATTCAGAATTTGTGATTATCTGGAGTGATGCCGATGATCAAGAACGAATTGATTTTTATTTTACAAATGCCGATTTTTATAAAGATTATATCGTGCAACGAGAAACAGTAACTATTGACGGATTGCAAGCAGAGCATATTATTGCTACTAAAAGAAACAATCCAGAAGTGTACAGTGAGGAAATTATTCTTAAAACACCAGAAAAGTGGTATAAATTCCAAAATGCAGGGGTATACGATTTACGTTTCAGACATTTCTACGAGAGCTTTCACTTCTTAACTGCTAAGTAGCATTATAACGGCATCTCAAATTGTAAAACGCCTACGTGAACTTGCTACCCTTCAAGTGGTAGTAGCAAAACAGCAAAAATTTGTTATTAAAGGCGGTAACGCTTGAGGTATTTATCATAAAGAACTGAATGCTTTGGTTAAAAGTTCGTTAGCATTACATTGTATGTTAACGTGAATCTTGTTTATGAATCCCTTACATAACACTTACGTTAGTTTAATGAGTGATTTTTACTCGATAATCGAGATTAATTGCTCCGAGATTTGTCTCTAAATAGAAATGCAATGCTTACTAAATGCTTCGGGCTGTTTTGTTTACGAGTTGAAGGTTCGCTTAAAGCAGGGTAAGCATTGTACACGGTGTATAATGCAACCTAAAAAGCTACCTATAATAATAATGGTAATATAGTAAATCAAGATATTACTTTTAACAGGTTTTAAATTCGATAGAAAGTTAAATATATCAGAATCTGATAGACTTACATAAATATTAAAGAGAAAAGTAATGCTAAAAAATATAAGAGATTGTATATTTTTTTGATGCTTTTTTGGGGCGTATCCGTACAGTAGTTCTTGGGCAAAGCGATGTATACTTACTAAACACAATATTAGCTGTGGTAAGTGCAAAAGCAGTGTCTTATATAATGTAGGTAAATTAGCTGATGTAATGGACATTGTATTGTTTAATATCTTTAATACAAACGGAACAAAGAACTGTGTAATACTAAAACTTAATATAATATATAGAGCCGTGTAACTTAAAATTATCCATAGAATTACAATACCTTTTTCAAAGGTAATATGGTTTCTCATAAAATGTGCTAAAGGGGTTGTTAGCAGCAAAGTACCGAAAATACGATGAGGTGTAAAAATATAAACAGGTAAATTTTTTAGGAACACGTTATTAATAACAAATGGTGATGGAAAATGTCTCTTTATACATTTAACTGAAATAAAATTACCTATAACGGTAAATTTTTGTTACAAATAGTAATGTTTTTATTTTTACAGGTTGTTTTATTTTGTAACTATTTCACTCTGTTTAAGATAGGAGGTCATGTCTTTTAGGTTGCTAAAAATTTTATTTGCAGCTACTAAATTATCATGAGCTGCTATATCATGCTGAATGGCAAAGCAACGTAATTTAGCACTTTTAGCAGCAGTAACACCACTTTTGGTATCTTCAAAAACAATCATGCTTTCGGGGGTGTCATTAATCTTTTCTATGGCTTTTAAGTAACTTTCAGGGTGAGGTTTACTATGGGTTACATCCGATCGGGTGATTTCAAATTCGAAGTATTTGTCCAATCCGGTTTTTTCAAAAATAATATCAATGGTCATTCTGGGGCTTCCGGTAACCAAATACAGCGGATATCCCATAGCTTTAAAGAAGTCTAATGTTTCTATAGCATATGGCATAAACACAGGATTGTGCTCTTTAAGTAAGTTATGAAATGTATCTTCTCGTTTTTCAGAGAATTCTTCTACAGTCATTGGTAAGTTAAACATATCTATAAACGATTTTGCATTGGCAGGGGTTGGTATACCCGCATAGGTTTTAAGGTAATGTTCAAAATCATCTAATTGCACATTATAAGGTTTTAGGGTTTCATTCCAACCTTTAAAATGCAGTTCTTCGGAATCGGCCAGCGTACCGTCAAAATCAAAAATAATATGTTTTAGTTTCATAGTGTATGATCTGTATAGATGTACAAGATACAAAGCCTTGTCACAATAGCATACGGCTTAACAAAAACTTAGTGTACTATTCTTTTCTTTTTTTAACCACTATAAAAACTAATAAAGCTATTAGTATAACCAAGACAATACCACAGAAAATGACTATAAAATAAAACCCTTAGTATAATAGATAAGTGTTATTATAGACTAAAGTTTGTATTGTTAAAAAAGTCGAATTGCTCATTGGTTAGGTACAACATGGTTATAATTTCCTTTTCATTGTCTACATAGCCGTAAAACCTTCTAGGAAGATTTAAAGCAACAGCAACCTCATTCATAAAATGAATAAAATCTAAGTCTAATTTAAATTGAGCGTTAGTTGCAATTGTTTTAGAGAATTTAGTGCCGTTAGCTGTAAAACTAATCGTATTTGGTACTTCTGTTTCGTAATAGTTATCTACAATATTTTTGGGTTTAAGATCTCCATGACTTAATTCAGAAAACACTTTTAAAAGCTCTTTATAAGGGGTTAGTCCATCAGGTATTGTGGTGCTTACTTCTTCTAAAACATATGGGTAGTTGTGTATCCATTTCCAATAACTTGTAATGTATTGTTGATTAGATAAAGAAGCAGCTTTTTCCATTTCTGATTTCGATAAATGGTCAAACAATCCTATTGCGTTACATTGATTAAACCTTACGCCTAGTGCTTCTTTTGAAATTCCGTTAGACTTGTAAGAGACATCTCTTTCGGTATTAATATGTATAAGGTTATTTTTTTGTGATAAAAAAGAAACTGCGTCTAAGGGTACCAACATATAAGCAACACCTCCTCTATTGTCTTTTAAGGTAGTTATTGGGAAAATACGGTAAGGTAGTTGCTCTTCTACAAATACTTTATTAAATAAATACTGCCAGTTCTCTTCTAAAATATAGTTAAGTTTATCTTTTGTCTCGTCTGTACCACAAAACAGCGTTGAGCTGCGATATTCATACTCCTTTTCATAAGCACTTATGGCGGTAATAAGATGGCAATTTTTATGATTTGAAGGGGCTCTATCCGCCTTTGTTTTATAGGAATAAAAATTATAAAACTGAATTTTTTCTGATAGCATACGTATTACCTTCTCATGAATGGAAATCATATAATCTTCTAGACTTTCATTATCCGAAGCTTTTTCTATGGTAAGTGTATTGTCGCAATATTTTAATAAATCTCTGGTTCCAATAAGGGTTTTGTTTTCTATGCTTTCCACCAACTCATTATATTGTGAAGTAATTAAACCGTTTGTTTTTAACGAGTCTGCAAAAGCTCTTAAATGGTAATCAGGGTTATATAACACCTCTTGCCTTTCTATGATTGCTATAAGATAACTAAAGGCATAAGCTTCTGCAAAACCACTGCGCTTATCTAATTTTTCTGCAAAGGCTAGTGTTTTTGTACTTAGGTAGGATGAAATTAATCCGATATTTTCTAATTTTTTAAGCTTGGTAGTAAGCACATCTCTTATACTTTTTGTAGTGCTATATTTAGTATGAATCTTATGTTGGTTTTCTTTTTTAAGATCATCAAAATACTCATAGTAAGCAACTCCAGGATTACCATGGTATTCTAGTCTGTATAATAAAGATAAATAATCGGCAGTAGTAGGAGCATGGTTTAATGCATCTAAATCATCTTGGTAATCAACTCTTTGTTCTTGAGTGATGAGTGCTACATCTAATAAGTTTTGTATTATCTCTTGAGGGGTTTGCGCTATTGCGTTATAACAAATTATAAGGCAAGTAAGTATGGGGAGTATAGTTCTCAAAATAGTATGATTCTAATGATAATTTGTTTTGTAGTTTAATTAAAATAGATGTTCGTATCTGCACTAAATATAACTTCAGAAATACTATCTCTAACCATTACTTCAATGTTTACTGGGTTGTCAAGATAACCTTCGCTAAGGTTAAAGTCTAAAGTAATTATATCTTCAAGTAATTCGGGGTCAACTCCTATTGTTGTATAATCCTTAAACATGTTTTTTGATTTTATAATACTTTTCTTGTTTGCATCTTTTAAGTTTAAATACACTTGCGGATGTGTCAACCCATCTACCGTTTTAAAACCTTTAAGACCTTTAATAATAATATTAAAGTCTCCTCTTAATTCGGTTTGATGAGAGGTTAAAGCATAGCCATTATATGTACTATTAAGAAATACCTGATTAGCGGTGATTCCGGTTAAATCATGTATGTTAAAAAGATTGTTATCTACCAAAGAAAATGGCATCCTAAAATCGGCTTCTGCAGTTCCTTTTAAATCGTTTAAATGGAGTGCTAGATCATATTCTTTTGGAATACCATAATCAAAAAAAGTACTAAGATAGAATGTGTAATCTGTAGAGTCCTTAGAAATCCCGTTACTGTCATATTCGAGTAAATTAGGCACCCCGTATATGCTATCCCCATCACTATCAATAATATATAAAGAAGCTGTTGGGTAAATCTGATCTTCTTCAACCGTAAATCCTTTAACATCATATAAATTAAAGACAACTTTTTCACCGTATTTAAAAGAAGTTCTGGTATTTTCAGTGTCGTTAATAAGCATTTTTATATCAGTAACCTCTAATCCGTTACTTTTTAAAAACGATGAGAGCTTTATATTCTCATCATTTGCTACTATATCGTTGTTATTGTTTTTTTTCGCTTCTGTTTCCTTTGGTTCGGGTATGGTAAATAAATCACATGACGCTACTACCATAACCATCCCCATTAACAAGGTCATTAGTTTTACAATTTTCATAATTTATGCTGTTTCCTGAGGTGCAAGAGCTAGCTCTTTTTCGGTTGAGATATGTTTAAATATTTTAGCTTCTTCTTTCGATATAAAATTAACCACTAGTAACGATATTGCTGCCGATATTATAAGTAAAACATCTGCTACAAGTGATACCTGTATATTAATTATATAATCATTAATGTCTTCTGCGTTTTTAGTTAAAACCCCGTCAATTCTACCTATAATACCAGCAAAAATGTATGCTAACCACCAAACAGATGCCAATAAAGTAACCTTTGGCCGTACATAAGTAACATCTATTTTTTTTAGCATAGTTTCGTTAAATTCCACAATCTCTTTCATAATGTGGGCTGGTTTCACCAAATTTAAAAACGGAACAAAAAAGCACCATGTAGCGGCAGAAGGATCACTATCAGGCATTTTAAGTTCATATTTGTGTATGTTATCATAGGCACGCCTAAACCATAGTAAAAATACGATCATACTACTTATAATTAGTATGGCAGCTAGCATATAACAAATTTGAACAAATGAATCTAACATTTCTCCAGAGGCATAATTGGTAAATTCACCATCTCTAATAAGTATTAGGTAGTGCCATTGTAAACCTTCGCCAGTCATGATAATAATAAATAGAGCAATAATTAAGGAAAAAGCCAGCATAACTAATTTACTGCGTAGCTGATTGTCTTTAATAGTATAAAGTCTCATTTTGTTTACCTAAGGTTAGTTGTCTGACAAAGTATTAAAAAACCCTGTGATATAAAAAAGAAATTAGTGTATTCTTATTCGGTAGAACGGAAACGACCAAGCGTTAGATAGCCCCAATAATTAATGGTTTCTTTCATAAGAAACTCAAATTTTTTACTGCTAGAGCGATACATAGATGTAGGGGTAGGAGAAGGCAATGCTTTAATATTCATTTGATTACACATAGCCATAGCTCTTTTCATGTGGTACGGATCCGAAACTAAAAGCGCAGATGATAATCCGGTTTCATCCATCACTTTTCGGGCATTTTTAATATTGCTAAAGGTAATGGTAGAACTTTCTTCAATCAAAATATTCTTGGCAGGTACTCCCTTAGAAATGACAAAGTTTTTGGCGGCTTTACTATCAGAGATGGTTTGTCCTTCTCCATAGCCTCCGGTAAAAATAATATATTTTACACTGTTGTTTTTGTAGAGTTTAACTGCATGTAAAATACGTTGTTCAAATACATATGAGATTTTACCTTTACTAGTGCCTGCGCCCAATACGAGTGCAACATCTGAAGGTGTGTCATAGTATTCTTTAGCGTACCGTTCTATAGCCATAGCTGTACTCATAAATGCAACAAGAATGGCTATTGCTACTATAATAACAACATTTCTTATTTTTTTCTTTTTCGTCATAGATGCTATTAACCAAAGCAATTTAACGACTAAAATATAAAATAGTTGCGTTTATAGGGCATGAATACAGAATATTAACGATTTTTCTTAATAGTGAGCTGGGTATGTATTTTAGGATCTCCGTTCTTTTCTTTACCTAGTTTTACAACTATATTGTAGGTAACACCATATAGTTGTAACACAGAATCTAGAGTATTTTTTTTCTTTTCAGTAAGATACTTATCTCGTAAATAGCCTTTAAGTGGCGGAAATGAAATAAACAGAAATCCAACTCCGAAAATAATAAGGAATCCCGGAACTTTGTAAGCATTTCTAAAGAATGTTTCGGTGGTTACTAAATATACAATACCACCTATAATAAATGAAAGTCCAATGGTTAAAAAGATACAAAAATAGAGCCAGGTGATTGTTTTGCGTTGCATCACTTTTTGGTAGGCTATGTTTACCTCTTTAATTCGTTTTTCGCATTTATTGGTTAGGCCTATTTTAATACAGGTTGTATTAAATTCAGGCTTCTTATTGGTAAACTTACAGAAACTACCTTCTATATAATCTTTTTGTTGATGGTCACAAAGCTCGCAGTGTTGTACTAAATCCATTTGATGTTAGTGGTATTTAGATGCCCATATATAACTAATTGTGAACGCTTATTTTTTTGTTTTCTTTTTTTTGGGTTTGGGTTCGGGTAGTTCCTTTACGGTAATACGTATCAATTCGCTTAACCAGTCTACATCTTCCAGTTTATCTTCTATCAGAAAACTATTCTTAGCTCCCTCATAGGGTGGTGCTTCTACTGGTGTGCCAATAAAATCTCTGCCTGCTTGGGTAGGTTTTATAAAAAGCTTGTTGTCGCAGATAAGACCAAATATTTTACCATCGGAGTAAATGCCATATTCGCCAAACATTTTGCGAGCGTGTATAACACCTGCATTATGTATTTGATCGGTAACAAAGTCTACAAAGGTCTGATCAGATGCCATGGTTACGGTTTTTTATTCCTATAAAGATAAGAGATATGTACTAATTATTCTTTATAAATTCATGGTCGGCATATTCAATTCCGTTTTTATAGGTTTTGATTTCAGCATCAATAGTATAGGTGGTATCATAAAGTTTTAATAGCGGTCTTGCCCCGAAGTAGTTTACTACCAATAGTGTTTTTGAGTTTCTTCGGTTTCTGTATCGTAGACCAATATTCCCGGATGCGAAGCGTCTAATTGTCCTTTTATTTTTCCATCAGATCCCCAAACACCCGATTGCCCACCACAAATAATATCATCACTTAACCCTACACTATTTACAGCAAATATAGTGGTGCTATACGCTTTGGAAATTTCTGCATAATAGAAGCCGGCAGATTTTATGCTATCTTCTGTTTTAGCAACCGATACCATGTACATGGCGTCTGTGTTTTTTAAAGCAATTTTATTGTGCTCTTCTACATACGATTCATAACAAATAGCTGGTGCCACTTTCATTTTTTTTATTTCTAGCCAAATTTGTTTGTTGCCTTCCATAAAAAAGGGCTCTTCGTCTGGGTGCAGATGTTGCTTAGTATAAATCTGTAAGGCTCTTTTAGGTTGATAAATAAGCATGCTTATAGTTATGCCTTCCTCTGTTTGTAAAGGAACCCCAAAGCAGATAGTGATATTATGTTTACTACTTACTTCCGAGAAAATTTGTAGGTAGGCGTCGTCTAACAATACGGCATGCGTTTTCGCTAATCGTGGTTCATAACCTGTTAAGGAAAGTTCCGGAAAAACAATAAGATCGGCTTTCATGGTAACAGCCTGTTTAATATATTCTAAATGAGTGCCTAGATTAGAAGCAATAGCTCCTGCTATGGGCTGTGTTTGAGATAAGGCAATTTTCATAACCTTAAGATATTAAAAATTAGGATGTAACGACGTAGAAATCATGATATTTTTTGAAAGGAATTATGTTAGGTTTATAAAGTAGTTGAACAATTTTAGACCACAGAGTTTGGAGATAATGTTATGCTATCATATTTTCTAAAGTTTAAAAGCAAGTTCTTTTTTACACTAATCCATTCCCTGTCAGTAATCGAAAAAATAACAGTGTCTCTATAGCTACCATCGGTATTGATACGGTGATTGCGTAAAACACCATCTTGGTGTGCTCCCAAGCGGGCAATAGCCGCACGCGATTTATGATTATGCCAGTTGGTAGAAATTTGTACAGCTATGCAATTCAATACTTCAAAGGCATGGCCTAGCATTAAAAATTTACACTCACTGTTTACGGCAGTACGTTGGTACGATGCGGCATACCATGTATATCCAAGTTCTAAACGACGGTTTACGGAATCCATTAGGGTAAAACGAGTAGTGCCAATTATACGACCACTAGGTTTGTGTATTACTACATAGGGAAATTCATACCCTGTAGCTTTGTTTGCAAGAGCCGTGTCTACATAAGCGTCTATAGTATCAGCAGAAGGTACAGAGGTATACCAAAGATTCCAAAGTTCACCATCGGAAGCAGCTTGTAATAAGGCTTCTTTGTGCGCTAACTCCATCGGAATTAGTTGTACGGTAGTGTGTTCTAAAACGGGTAGATTTGTCCAATTTTTCATATGAACTAAAATAACAGATTTTTTTTATAATAACAGAACCCTTAATCTACATACCATTCAAATACCAAATACAGGTGTTAAGAGAATTAGTAAGGTAGTTAATTGTTTACTAGTACAAATATAACCAATTTTCAGTATAGTTATTGTAAAAAAAATCCCCTACTTGCAAATACTTACAGATAGAGGATATAAAGTGTTTGTGGAAACGGTTTATAAAAATATACCGCCGCTTACTTCAATACGTTGTCCGTTGATCCAACGGCCTTGTTCTGAACATAAAAAGGCAACTACACCACCAATGTCTTCCGGTAGTCCGGTACGACCTAATGCCGTAAGGGCAGAAATGGTGTCGTTTATTTCCTTATTGTCTCTTAAACGACCACCGCCAAAATCGGTTTCAATAGCACCTGGTGCTACCGAGTTTACGGTAATGCGTTTATCACCTAGTTCTTTTGCCAAATATTTGGTAAGTACCTCAATTGCCCCTTTCATAGCTCCGTAGGCAGATGACCCAGGGAATGAGAAACGCGCCAACCCACTTGAGATATTTACAATACGTCCACCATTATTTAAAAACGGAAGTGCTTTTTGGGTAAACATGTACACGCCTTTAAAATGAATGTTAATCATATTGTCTAGTTCTGCTTCGGTAGTTTCTGCAAATGATTTGTACAATGCTGTACCCGCGTTATTTACTAAATAATCAAAATGAGGAGTTCCGGTAGCGTTTTCTATGAGTGCAGAGGCTTCTGTAAAGAACGCGTCAAATGTGCTGGTTTTTGCCGTATTTAAAGGTAATGTCCAAGCCTTTTGCCCTAGCACTTCTATTTCTTTTACTACGTCTTCTGCTTTTTCTTTATTACTTAAATATGTTAATAGAATATTAGTACCTTGTTTGGCAAGTTGTAGTGCCATTTCTCTTCCTAAACCTCTACTACCGCCGGTAATTAATGCAATTTTTGTTTTCATACTTCTGTTTTTTTAATTGTACACTGCAAAGATGAGGCGTAAATGACCTTAACTGTTTGCAAGTAACAAAGCATCATTTGCAAAATTCAAATAGAAGATGAGAAGTTGAAAAGTTGATAGTCTTTGTCACCTTGAAATTTGTTTAGGGTCTCAGTTGAGTAAATAATAAGATTATTAGAAAACTTAGAATAGAAAAGCAGCACATGAACCACTTGTATGTAAGCATTACATAATGGCTAACCTTGAGCTTTTAACTTATGCTCTAAACTTTAATGGTGTTAGGCTGGTTTGTTTTTTAAAGAAGTTAGAAAAATGAGCCACCTCTTCAAACCCTAGACTATAAGCAATTTCAGAAATTGACCAACTGGTTTGTTTTAAAAGTATTTTCGCTTCTTGTAAAATGCGTCCGGTAATAATTTCGGTAGTGGTTTTTCCTGTATTTTCTTTAAGTACCTTGTTTAGGTGATTTACATGTATGGCCAAACGCTCGGCATACTCGTTAGCAGAACGTAAGGTTAATTGTTGGTTAGGACTCTCAATAGGAAATTGACGCTCTAACAATTCTATAAACAGCGATATGATGCGTGAGGCTGCATTTTTGGTATTGGTAAGCGTGGTAGCCGGCTGAAGTTTTTGCCCGTAATGCAATAGCTCGGTTACATAAGTTCGCAGTAAATCGTATTTAAACTCGTAGTCTGAGGTAATTTCGTTTTCCATTTTTTTAAACACAAGTGCCAGTTCGTTGGCCTGTTCGTCTGTAATTTCAAAAATAGGAACACTGCCACTTTTAAAAATAGGGAGATCATCTAATATAAGACCGCTTTTGTTTTTTACCATAAAGGCATCGGTAAACACGCAAAATGAGCCACGTTGGTTTTCATCTAACGGAATGTAGTGATAGGGTATTTTATGAGAAGCAAATAACAAGGCATTGTTTTTAATCTCAATAACCTTATCGGCATATTCGGCTCTGTTTTTACCACGTATTAAACTAATTTTATAATAGTTTCTACGGTTGTAGGGCATTATGTGTTTCTGCTTGTATTCGTGTATGGTTTTCGAGATATCGAACACGTTAAAATGTCCCACTTCTTTTTGAATTCCTGGCGGCAGCAACTCAGCAATGTCTTTACCCATAAAGGAGGCTGCCTGCTGGTAAAATTCATCTAAGGTGTTGTTGCCTGCTGTCATACTACGATACTCACATTTTTACAATTCAAATATACGGTATTTTGGGGCTATATGTACTTATAAAATACACTCATATAGCTGTATTTTAACATTATATGATATAAAATCTATGCTTTTTCAAATACTTCTTTTACATGGGGTCTAGTAATTTCTATAATGGTAAATACGCCTAAACCAATACCTAAAATGCCACTAAATAGATTAAGAATACCTACTATAAAAATAAAGGTTTGTCCCTTTTTTTTATCAATATAATTAACTGCTACAACATTTAAAATACAATGTACTAATCCAACTACAAAGATAACGGCAAATATTGCTTCAATTATTATTTTAATAGGGGCATCTAGCATAGCTGAATCAAAATCACCCGATTCAATCAGTTCCGATTGAAACTCAGGCGTATCAAATAATGTCCAAAAAAGCAAGCTAAATCCTATAACTACAAGTAGGCGTAATATTAGAAGAAAGGCGTATGTAATGTATAAGGCTTTTAAAGTAGCTAAATTGTTTTTGGTAGATCCTACTTTCATAATGTTTTGTGTTAATGACTGATTGTTAGTGTAAAACGTTGTAATTAATTAGTCGGTATTATGTGTTTTTGTTACAGCTTACTTATCCATCGAGAAGGTTTACTCTATAATCGAGATTAAATCCTTAACGGTGTACCTCTAACTAAAAACGTAATTTACATCAATACTTTTTAGGGTTGCTTCTAAGTAGTTTACTTCAATCGTAACAACGGATGATTCAAACCGTTAACCATATTTTTAACCACCTCGTACTTGTCTATAGTTTCAAACAATTTGGTTAAACTTTTCACTCCGTATGATCTGGGGTCAAAACTGGGATCAATTTTACGAATGTTATCCCCAATTTTAGAGATGTAGGCTTCATCATCTTCGTTTAACGAAATCTCAAAGGCTTTATCAATAATGGCCAAATCCTTTTTATCAATTTTAATTCTATGTTTTTCGGGTGTAGCTTTCGCAGGTTTGGTAAGTTTCTGTTTGTGTTTAGGTTGCTCCTCCAGTTGCTCTTCAGGGAGTAAGTTTTCGGTAAACGTGAATACCTCACACGATTTTACAAAAGCTTCCGGTGTATGTTTTTGTCCAATGCCCATTACAAACAAACCTTCCTCACGTATACGTTTGGCAAGTCCGGTGTAATCACTATCGCTACTTACAATGCAAAATCCGTTAGAACTTTGGCTGTGCAGTATATCCATAGCATCTATAATTAATGAACCGTCTGTTGAGTTTTTTCCGGTAGTATACGAGAATTTCTGAATAGGGTTCAATGAATGCTGATTAATGACATCTTTCCAGCCATTCATTAAGTGCGATGTCCAGTCGCCATAAATACGGCGTATGGTAGCTTTCCCATATTTAGACACCTCTTCTATAATTTCTTTAATCAGTTTAGGTTGCGCATTGTCGCCATCAATTAAAACGGCAATATTGAATTTATTGTTATCCATAACGGTATTAGTAGGTTAGCACTACAATGTTCCTTTTTTAGTTTGAGATAAGATACATAATAATTATTAGGTAATGCAACTTGCTAACAACATTATTTCACTCAATAATTGAGATTAAATGCTCTGAGAATTGCACGAAGTATGTTGTGTAACAAATACAGGAAATTACTAGTGAAATTGTAAGTTGTGTAAAGTTTAACTCTTTAGTTTACTGGCTTTTTAGAGTTCCCGGGTTTTATATACGGGTGTACAAATGTAAAGTTAGCCACGGCAACTTTTCCTTTTTTATTAAAACTGATAATGCAACTTGCTGGGGTTTGCAATATTTGCAAATCGCAATAGGTGCTGCCCGGGCAGTGCATATCTACATCGGTTAAGTTGTAAATGGTTTTTTGGTGTGTTTTTTTAGAAACCTTGGTCCCGTTAATACTAAAATCACCTTTAAAAGCTTTGGTTGGACCACCTTGCTCATAATTAGCCATAAAGTTAAGGGTAAGTCCTTCTACGTGGTTATCGTTAGAGTAAACTACCATACCGGCTTCATCAAAAATATGAGCATATGCAGTGCCCGCAAATTTTTGTGTTCTGGCAGTAGTACCAATTAAATCTTCTAATTGTTTCACCGAATTTTTAATAGAAATGTGTACCCCATCTATAGTAATACCTTGTTCATTATAAGTAATTACGTATGCCTTTTTTTGTGCAAATGCAGTACCGTTAACTAAAAAAAAGCAAAGTATAAGTAGTGAGTATAGGTGTTTTAAGCGGCTCATGTAGTAACTATTTGTTGGTTTGTAAAAACAATAGTCAAATATAACAGTTTTTTTAATAGTGATGTAGGGGCATAATTCCTATACAATCTTTAGATGGTAATTGTGTTTATAGAAATAAGTGCTATATAAACACAATGTTTACCGTAACCCTTTAAGTTCTTCAAAAAGGTTTTCGTGTGCTTTGCTTTCTAATAACGTGTAGAACGTATCGGTCTTAAAAATGCGTTCCATTGCCAAAAAATGTTCTAAGACTTTTATTCTTCTTTTTTTGTACATACACATAGGATAGATAGCGTACTCTTTACGTATGTTCTGGTTATATGTAGCATATACTTCTGGTGAAGTTCCTAAAATAGCCAAGTCAAAATCTACCATATAAGCCGCTGTGGTACTAGTAGCGTTATGGTGTTTGGTAGCCATGATAAGGTCATGACACAACTGTTGTTCAGTTTTTGAAATTCCTAGTTGCGCCATACGTGCTACGGCTATGTTAGCACTTTTTAACTCGTTATTACCATAACTTACATTGTATACCAAATCATGATAAAAAATGGCCCATAAGAGCACCTTATAGTCTGGTATGTACTGTTGATGTTTGCTTGCCAATTGCCACATGTAGTGTATGTGTTGCAGGTTATGGTAATATCGTTTTTTACCAGTGTAAGCAGTTTCTATCTCGTTCCATAAATCGGAGGCAATTTCATGTGAAGCAGTATAGGTATTAGTGATATGGAAGAATTGTGCTTTTAGTGCATTTTTCATAGACATCATATTTTATCATACTCATATAGGTAAGTGTAAGCTTCGTGTATATCTAAAAATATTGGAGGTTCAGGGTGGTTAAGATGAAACCCTAGCAAAGAGGCAATGCCCTTTATATTTTTGTCGGAAAGCACAAAAGCAGCCAGTACGGTATCGTCTCCAAAAATACGAACCTCGTTAAATATTTGAAACACACCTACAATACGATCGCCGTATTCATAGCTAAGGTTACGCATATCTACCAGTATAGCATTCGGTTGGTGTTTAAGAATAGCGAGTCCTATTTTTTCGTAAAAGAACCTACCATAGTTTTCACCACGAGAACCATACTCACAAACTCCCGAAAGCGTAATGAGTAAAATGTTTTCTTCCTTATGCGCTGCACAGGTACAAAATACTTTTTCTCTGGGCGTAATATCTATCGTAACCGGTTTAAAATCGTCCGCATTCATGGTATGTGAAATCTTTACTCAATAATTGAGATTAAATGCTTCGTGGGCTTGCCTCGAAGTAGTTTACTTAAAGATACGGAATTTTGGGAGATATCAGGTATTATTTAATTTTGAAAATACTTACCAAACAAAAACTCCATCAAAAAAATAGCTGCGATACATTTTACCTATTCATCTCCTAAATAGAGCATGCCGTTCTTAATATTTTTATCGTCTTTAATTGGCAGTCTAGTATCAAATTTGATGGTTTGTAAGTAGTTATAATAAATGCTTAGTTGTTTTGTATAATTTAATGGCTCAAAAGAGAAGATAAATATATTATACGCTTTTTTGGTAACAGGGTGTACCACGTAAAAAGACAAGGTAGTGTTAATTTCGTCGGTTTCTGTATTACGGTACGTGGCCATGTACCAATACGCATCTTGCCCGTCAATACGGTCTTTACCGTTTTTCAGTACCATCAAATCTTCCAGATGATCGGTGAAATTCTCGTAGATATTCAAGATATCTTTTACTACTAATTCCTCCGGATTTAAGGTAGAAAGGGTTTTTACAATCACAAGGTTAGTAGCCCTTTTTGGATCGTAGTATTTAGGAGATATTCCTATGTTTATAATTGGCGTATGGTCGTGAGTAGTTTCAAACACCACTAAGCTATCTGGTATACGTATTTGCAACTGTAAGGTATCTGCCGTATAGGTACTGTAATAGGTGATGTCGGCATTGTTTCGTTCTACTGGTTTTTTAAACTTAGGGTTTTCTATAGAGGCGGTATCTAACACAAAGGTAGTTTGTGCCAAAGCACTCATAGAAAGACTTATAAATACCAGAAATGTCATTAATTTTTGCATGTATTCTAAACTTTTGTGGCGGAAGGTACACAAAAAACAAAAGCAGGAAATCATACCTTCCTGCTTTTTAACCAAACTTTATGTTTGTTTATTTTATTTAATAATCAATATTAAACGTTCCTAGATCTGTTATAACGTAGTTTACTCCCTAACAACCTTTTTATAAAATACCTGATCTTGTTGTTGTAGTTTTAAAAGGTATACGCCGGGTGGTAGTTGTTTTAATCCTAGCTCATTAGTGCCTAAAGTAATTTCTTTTTCGTTAAGAACCTTTTTTCCTGCAGTGGTATAGACAGATACCGTTCCTGTAAAATTGGTAATACGTATATTGGCATTGGTAGGGTTAGGGTATAGAGCAACTTGTTGCGCTAATACCTCTGCATTGGTTAACGGCCCCTGAGTTAAGGATAGGTTATCTATGGTAAAAAAGCTGGTGCTGGTAACCCCGTTGGTGCCTGGTAAGGTATACACAGGAAACTTAGAGGGTTCAAAAATCATAATGATAGAGTCGGGTACCTGTTGATTTATATAGGTAATTGGGTTGGTAAAGGCGGTATACGCCGTTTTTTCTTCTCCAAACTCTAAGATACCGGTGCCAATGGTGTCTCTTTGTACCGTTGTGGTATTCCATTTGGTAAGGTAAACGCTTACCGCAGCCGTATCTATAACCTCATTATAATTGGCATCGTAAATTAGGTTTTGTTCATACTTATAATGGCCTTGTAATGAGGAAGGGCGATAATCTATAGAGGCTTTTTGTATAGCCATATCTTCTACGTACATGTACCACAAGCATATTTTTAACGCAAAGTTGTTGCTTTGTGCATTGGTTTCCGGTGGAAAATAAAAGTTAGTTACCGGACTAGGATTGTAATAGTAGGCACATTCCCATCCGGATGGACGATTAAAGTCGGTTTCCCAGTTTTCAAAGTCGAGATTTTGTACCTGAGAAAAAGATACTATGGCGCACATCCCCATGCACCATGAAAGTAAAAGTTTTTTCATTCGTACGCTTTTTGAGTTTTACACAAACGTACGCTTTTTTTATGAAAAAACGTATAATGCCCAAAAACGCTTACAGATTGAAAGTTATATAGTTATATGTGTCCATTGAATAAAAAAACCGATACTACTGTTAGTACAGGAGGGTATAGGTTTTATGAAAAACAGGAAAAAATGGGTTGCTCAAATATTGAGCTGTGCTGCTTTGAGGGATTGCTCAGAGCAGGTTATTTTTTTATAAACTCTTTGGTTTGCGTAAACTCACCACTTACATTATGTACTTTTATTTTATAGAAATAGGCTCCGGTACTTAAACCAGTAATATTTACATTTGCTTTGTTTTGTCCTTGGTATAGGCTTCTTTAGGAATGCTTATAAGAACTTTTCCGGTAATGTCTATAATTTCAAATGAAACCTCTGAAGGCTGAATTAGATTGAATACAATTTGAGCGCTACTCTCTACAGGATTGGGAGCAATAAGCATAGAAAATTGTCCTCCTGTTTCCGAAGTAAACTCATCTAAGCCTAAAGTGGCACTTACAAATATATTAGCTGTAGCTGTATAACCGTTGGTTGTATCTCCAGTAACCGTCATTAACTCATCGGTATAGGAGTCGCTAAAAACCATATCGTTCGTATTGGTGAAATTATTGGTGCCACTGGTATTGTAATAGTTGTTTACGGTAGTATTGGTAGCATCTGGAAATGCTAACTGTGTGGTTAACAATAAGCTGTTAGCGGTGTCGTATACCTGCACATGTATATGTGTAGCACGTGGGGTATACCATCCTGGGTAGATAGTAGTAAAATTTACTTGCCCGTTACTATCTGTATATTGTATACCGCGTAGCCAGGTTTCTCCGGTGGTGTCCTGAGTGCCATCTATATCAGGTTGCCCCGAGTAAGCAGAATAACACCCTCTTTTGTTACAATGCCAAATGTCTACTCTATGAGCCTACTACACCACAACTTCCCGAGATACCCGATATAGTAATAGTTAACGTAAGCGGAATTCCCGTTTCGGTACTTTCTGTGATGTCAGTTCTTACTAAGGTAGAGGTTGTCACCGTGTTTGGTGTTGGGTAAGGACCTGAGGTTTCAGAAGGAGTTTCGGTACAGTCAAATAACAAATCGTTATTAGAGGGTTCATCCATTATATTAGCAACAGGTGTTTTTGTAAAACTCAAAACAGGAATGGTAGCACCCAATGCCCCAAGTCCTTTTAAAAAATCTTTTCGCTTCATAAGAATTAAGTTTTGGTTTTATAAAAGACACATATTATGTAAGTTACATAGATAGTACGTCTATGATTATGAGCGATATGTAGAATAGTTTAGATGATTTTATATCCAAATTCTATAGAAAAGTTTGTTTTATGGAAATCAGTCACAAAAGTGGTGCTATTCCAAAAAGTAGTATTGGAATGATATAAAATGTAGCACTAAGTAGTTTATAAATGGTTTATAGCTTTCTATACGTTTTTTGGTTAGAAGGCATAATGGCAGATAACTCTTCATCAATACGCATTGCAGGCAAGTTGAAAATAGCATCGTCAAGTTTGGCATACGATGCTGTTTCAAGGTTCATAATTAACGTAATAGACTCGTCTCCGCCTTTTTTTACAATACGTAAGGGGAGCGCTTTGCTTATTTTAAGGTAGGCATTCCACATATTATAATTAAAGTCTTTATACAATGCAGGATCCATAGAAAGATAGTTGTCGCTATAATAATATTCATAAGTACCATTGCTCCAGCTAATCACTATTTTTTTGCAAGTTTTACCGTTAATAATAACATCGGTTTCTTCGGTTGTCACAGACGGATTTATTCCGTACATAAGATGTTCTAGATTTACACTAGTATCTGTAGCAGTAATAAGTTGAGGCTTATCTTTACTAAACGAATAAAGGGTGTTTTTAGCACCAATATATATACTTTTACTCCCCGATTTTGGTACTTCTAATACATAGTTACCACCTTTGTATTTATAGTTAATAGTTTCAGGAAAACCACCATCTTCATCCATAATGACCATAACGGTTTCTTTGGTCATTCCTTTTTCTTTCATTTTTGCCGAAAGCTCAATGTCTACCGAGTAACTTAAGATACCTTCAAAGCTTTGTGCAAAAGAAAAGGTGGCTGTAAATAGGGTTAAAATGTAAAATACTATAGTGCGTTTCATATGTTTTGTTCGCTAATCTAAATTCAATACTCAGGAAATCTTCTGAGTTTTTTAAAACGGCAAAAATAGTGAAAAAGTATAAGAGGTATGTTAGTTTTATGATGTTAATCGATAATCGAGATTAGATACTCCGAAACTGGTCTCATAATAGAAATGTACTTCTTAATACATGCTTGCCCCAAAGTAGTTTATTGTTTAATGCCATTTAAAGCTCGTTAGGGTAGCCTATCCAATCCAGCTCTTTTTTCAGTTGATACCAATGAGTAAATTCAGGATTTATGGCTCTTACAATAGCATAATCTATTATTCTATGGTCATAGATATATTCTAGGTAATATAAATCAAATTCATGTAGATCATAATACTCAGATGCCCAAGTAAGATACGTTTTCGGAGAGCCGTCTAACAACACCATAAGTTCTTCAGATCCGTCTGAATAGCCATCTTCAGGGAAGGCGATATCACCAATTCTCCAGGTATCTTTATGGTTAATGTTCCATATACAAAAGGTAGATCCTATAGAGTGTAACGGATCGTTCAACAAAAACTCATGAAAGTATACCGGTAAATTGGTGGTTAACCCATCCCATAAGGGTAAATGAGTTTGTGTTTCGTTGCTACCAAATGTAAATAGTCTGCACAAGCTATTAAGTTTAGTAGGGTGGTTAATTTTCTTTTGGCAATTCATTACACTTTCTGAGGCAAAACCATTTATAAAAGTGCCAAAATCTGAGAAATATATATGCATATGGTCTTCTATACCATTACAATAATGGAATAGAGAACTGTAAGAGTTCTTGTTGGTTCTGTACCTAAAACACCTCGACTGTTTCTCTGGGCAAACTATGGCATCTAAAACGGCTAACGATGTGCATATGCTCTTTAGTTTAGCCGGAGAGGGCAGTAGATGTAGGTTGTGTGTTGAAATAGACTTCAAGTATTTATTAGCAGATTTATTAACCTTAAATGTAAAGGTAACTTCTAATTAATCAAAATTTTCAGAGTATAAAACAGTTATTTTCTATCAATTTTTAACAAGTTTTTTGTGTTATTGATATATTTATTTCATACAGGGCGAAAATACTATACAAACGGATTCCCGTATTACGGTATACCGTAAAATGACTATTTAGATATTAGGTACGATACTTAAAAATTTGACTACTCTAACGCCAACCATTATTAAGTGTAGTTTGCATTTCTGGTAGCAACGGTAGTAGTAGTTGTGAAGTTTCCACCAATTTCTTTTTAATTCAATATGAGTCAATCCACTCGTTCGAATAAGTTTTCCATGCCTGTTGGTAAATACCACCGTCTTGCAGGTACTTTTTTTGGAGTTTTTTATGATTAATGATACCTGATTTCATAGTGTTTTGGGTTGTTTTAACTTATACGGCAAGTACCCTAGCAAAAGTGTGCTTACTTTAGCTTGTTTGTGTATTTTAGTTTGCATTGGTTTTTTTACCTTAGCAGCCCTATTAAATTGTAAGTTATGACCCTATCATATACCGTATCGGCAGAAGATTTACTCGAGTACCGTTTATACATTACCTCTAAGTCTGATACCCACAGAAAAAGACGTTTACGCTCTCGTTGGTTAGTACCTATTTTATACATAGGCCTGGGGGTTTTTGTGGTAATTGCCACATCTAAATGGTTGTATGGCTTGGTGTTTATGGTGTTTGCTATTGCTTGGTGGTGGCTGCAACCAATTTATAATGCATATAGTTACAGACGTATGTATTTGCGAAACATAAAAAAGAAGTTTGAAGATGCACTAGGACAAAAGACAACCTTAGAAATTTCTAAGAAGTTTGTAAATGTGATAGAAGAAGGCGGGCAAACTAGTATGAAGATTAAAAAATTTAAAAATTTAATTGAAGTACCTACGCATTTCTTTTTACAAATGGATAATAATAACGCAGTAATGATACCTAAAGAAGCGGTAGAAAATCCGGAGGTATTTATTGCCGAATTGACAAGTTATGGTTTAACTTATATTGATGAAAAACAATATAAGTGGGGGTAAACTATTGATTAGTTTATTTTTATATGATTGACTAGCGAATTTTAAGTACTTAAATACGATGAGAAAGCAACAGTACTTACTACTATTTTTTCTTGTATTTGCAATGCTGTTAAATGGGCAAACCACTAGTTTAGACAACAACGGTTTACGCATTACCCAATTAACACCCAATACCTATGTGCATACCTGTAAAGGCAATAACGGATTAATATACATTTACAACTACGAAGCGGTGGTAGTATCTACACCTGAATCTGAAGAACAAACCCAATGCTTAATCGACTGGATTAAGAATGAGAAAAAAACAACTATTGTTGCTTAGTAAAAGTGTATTTTACTATAGCTTACAAGAGAAAGATGATTCAGT
>NZ_BRVP01000010.1 GCF_027924145.1 Neptunitalea chrysea
ATATTGTATACTTAAAATGTTATTATTTTACCTCTTTTACTATAAATATATACACTGGAAAGTGGTCACTATATCCTCCTGTATAATTACCATTAGAATAACTTCTAAACGGATAGCCTTTATATCTTCCCTCTGCCTGAATCAAATATCTTTTATTATAAATATGTGCTTGCCAATATCTAAAAGTACTCATGTCTTTCTTTAACAATTCAGCGGTAAAAATTATCTGATCAAATAAATTCCACCCATCTCTATAGGCTAAAGACCCTAATCCTTTTTTAAGCATAGACTCCATAGGATTGTAAAGATCTTTACCTTTAGCTTTATCTCTATTTCCTTTTGTTCTTAATATTTTTTTCAAACTAGAATTAGTAGGATCGTCATTAAAGTCACCCGTACTAAAAATCTTACTATGTGGATCGATATCTTGTAAAGAATCAATAATCTTTTTGTTTAAAGCTGCCGCTGCCTCTCTCTTAGATCTACTCTTAGCCTCTCCACCACTACGAGAAGGCCAATGGTTAACAATAAAATGTAACTGCTCATCATCCATGATACCTGTTACCAATAACTGATCTCTAGTATAATCATTACTTCCATCAGGGTCTTTTAAATGTAACGGAATATTATCAAAGCTTAACGGTGTAAATACATTCTTCTTATACAACAAAGCTACATCAATCCCTCTCTCATCAGGAGAATCAAAATGAACTATACCATAATTATAAGGTTTCAATTGTGGATCATTTATCAAATCCTGTAACACTTTTTCGTTCTCAACTTCAGCCAATCCAATCACATCAGGTGCCGATCCGGTAACATCCTTTCCTATATCAGAAATTACCCGAGCCATATTTTTAATCTTATCATTATAAATCTCCTGAGTCCAATGGTCTTTTCCTTCAGGTGTTCTATCATCATCATATTTATGAGGGTCATTATAGATATCGAACAAGTTCTCTACATTATAAAATGCAATAGTTCTTGGTAAATACGATTTTTCTTGAGCAGACAGTTTGTATGTTCCTATTATTACCAAACAAAATAAAATTGGTAAAAGCTTTATTCTATTCATTACTTCAATTGTTACGTGTATGTTATAAAACATAGCAAAAGTAAATAATTCTGTGAATTTTACTACATTTGCCGCGTTAACATATTTTTATGATTTAACAAAATAATAATTAATAATTTATCTATGAAGAAAAGACTAGCATTTCTTCTCCTCACTTTATTTACCACCATTGTTTTTGCTCAAAGCGGAGTATTAACCGGTACTGTGGTAGATTCTCAAGGAAAAGAACCGTTGCCAAGTGTATCAGTAACAGTTGAAGGCACAACTTTATCAGTGTCAACCAATGAAAACGGGACCTTCACTATTAATGATGTACCAACCGGAGAAGTAGTACTTGTAATTAGTACTGAAGGGTTTCTTGTTAACACTCTTACTATAAAGATGCCTGAGCAAGGACTTGATTTAGGAATGGTATTTTTAGAAAAAGACCTAAAAGAAGAACAAGCAAACAATTTAATCTCTTTAACAGAAAGTAATCTTACCGATGAAGGTAATGGTGCCGATGTTACCTCTGGTATATTACAGGCTTCGAGAGATACGTATTTAAATGCTGCTGCATTTGATTTTAGCCCATCTTTCTTTAGGGTTAGGGGATTAAATACCGACCATGGTAAGGTTCTACTTAACGGTATTGAAATGAACAAACTTTACAATGGTAGACCCCTTTGGACTAACTGGGGTGGTTTAAACGATGTTACTAGAGATCAAGAATTTAGTAACGGACTTACTCCTTCAAATTATAGTTTTGGTGGCTTAATTGGTACTACGAATATTAACTTAAGAGCTTCAAAATACAGACCTGGTGTTCGTGTAGCATACTCAAACTCTAACAGAAGTTATGCTAACAGAGCTATGGCAACCTATTCGTCTGGATTAATGGAAAGCGGATGGGCTTATACCGTTGCTGCAACCAGAAGATGGGGTAATGAAGGGTTTAACCAAGGTACGTTTTACAATGCCAACTCATTCTTTACTGCTGTAGAATATCAGTTTAACGATAAGCATAGCTTAAACTTTACGGCTATGTATGCTCCTAACAGAAGAGGTAAATCTTCTCCTAATACTCAGGAAGTTTTCGATTTAAAAGGTATTGATTATAACGAATATTGGGGATACCAAGATGGTGAAAAACGGAACTCTAGAGTAAAAGATGTTCAAGAGCCAATTTTTATGTTAAACCATTACTGGAACATTAGCGAGAATACTTCTTTAAATACAAACGTAGCTTATCAATTTGGTAAAATTGGTAATAGTCGTATAGATTATAACGGAAGTAGATTAAATGAAGAAGGTATACCAGTTGGAGGTGGTTCTAACCCAAGTCCAACATATTACCAAAAATTACCTAGTTTTTGGTTAGGTTTAGATGAAGGACCAAACTATACTAGAGCGTATTTAGCTGAACAAGAATTTCTAAATAACGGACAAATTAACTGGAACGATCTATACGCTAGTAATTACAATCATGATGAGCCTTATTCTTCTTATGTTTTATATGAAGACAGAACAGATGATAAATTATTTACTGCAAATACAATTTTTAAGTCAGATATCTCTGAAAACATTATTCTTAATGCTTCTGCCACTTACAAGCATTTAAAATCAGAAAACTTCGCAGAAGTTATCGATTTACTAGGTGGTAAATATTATTTAGATGTTGACACCTATGCTGAAAGTGGACATATAGAAAATCCTGATGAAAGTGATTATTTAGACGTAATACAAAACAATTTATTAAACCGTAACAGAACAGTAGCTCAGGGAGATAAATTTAAATACAACTACAACATTTATTCTGATGTAGTTGAAGCGTTTACGCAAGTACAATTTAAATACAACAAAGTAGATTTTTATATTGGTTCTAATGTTACGCAAACTACTTACCAAAGAGAAGGGCTATACCAAACAGGTACATTTCTAGATAACTCATTAGGTAAAGGAGAAAAATTAACTTTTAACGGTTATGGTGCTAAAGGAGGTTTAACTTATAAAATAACAGGAAGACACCTGTTAGATTTTAATGCAGGATATATTAAGAGAGCTCCAAACATTAGAAATACCTATTCTAATGCCAGAGAAAATCAAAATATAGTAGATGGCATTAAAGAAGAACTTATTACCTCTTTTGATTTTTCTTATATTTTGCGTTTACCTAAAGTAAAAGCAAGGTTAACCGGTTACTATAATACTATTGAAGATGCAAGTGAAATTTCTTTCTACTATGCAGAAGGAGTTTCTTTCTCTACAACAGTACAATCTGACTCTAATGCTTTTATTCAGGAGGTACTAACTGATATTGACACTAGAAACATTGGTGCAGAGATTGGTATTGAAGCACAAGTAACACCTACCATTAAGTTAAAAGGAGCTGGATCATTTATGGAAAGCGTTTACAAAAACAACCCATCTTTATATTTAACAGATGATTCTGGTAACAAATCTCAAACGTATATTTCATACCTTAAAAATTATAAAGTAGCAACAGGACCACAAAGAGCTTTCTCTGCTGGTTTTGAATATAACGACCCTGATTACTGGTGGATTGGTGCTACCGCTAATTTCTTCTCTAATGCGTATATTGATGTGAGTCCGCTACCACGTACTTCTAACTTCTATACAAATAATGATGGGCAAGTTTATAATGATTATGACGCAACCATTGCAGAAGAATTACTAAAACAAGAGAAGTTTAACTCATATATGACCGTTAATTTAATTGGTGGTAAATCATGGAGAATTAACTATAAATACTATATTGGCTTTTTTGCCAGTATAAATAACTTATTTAACGAAGAATATAAAACAGGTGGTTTTGAACAAGGACGTAACGCAAACTACAGAAGTTTGAAAGAAGACAAAGCCAGATCAACACCTATATTCGGTTCTAAGTACTGGTACGGATACGGAACCACTTATTTCTTAAATGTTTACTTTAGATTCTAAACTCAAAAAAAAAATAATGATGAAAGCAACAAAATTTTTAAAATTATTACTTCCGGCAGTAGTGGTTGCCCTTACTATTGCCGCTTGTACCGAAGATGGAGATTACACCTTCCCAGAAATTAGTTTATCTGAACCAGAGGTTGACCCTAACATAGATATTAATTTAGTTAAACAAACTAACAACGGAGGAGTTGTAGATTTTGCTGATGTAGTTAATAACTACTCAGGCGAATCATTAGTTTTTGAAGGATATGTAGTTTCAAATGATGAAGCTGGTAACTTTTATAAAACCTTAGTAATTCAAGATCAACCTGAGAATCCAACAGCTGGTATTCAAATTGATATTGATGATGCATCTCTTTATGAATATTACAAACCAGGTCAAAAAGTATATGTACTTCTTTACGGAGCTAAAGATAACAATGATAACTTATTACCTGCATTAGGTATGGAAGAACAATATGGTGTTTTACACATTGGTGCAATTGAAGGTACCGAAGTAGCTAGAATTGCTGCTACTGAATATTTATATTACATTAAAAGGTCCACAGAGGTTGCGGATATCGTTCCAACGGTTATCAGCCATTCTGATTTTGATGATAGCATGATTAACACTTTAGTTCAGTTAGATTATATGCAAATTACAAGTGACGAACTTGGTTCTGCATATGCAAACGCAGGTGATACGTATAGCGTTAACAGAATGCTTAAAAGCTGTGAAGATAACACCGAAGTAATTTTAAGAAATAGTGGATATTCTTCATTTAAATCACAATTATTCCCAGAAGGTCAAGGTTCTATAGTTTGTGTATTTAGTAAATATAGCTCAGACTATCAGTTATATATTAGAGATACCGAAGATATCGATTTTACAGACTCTAGATGTGACCCTCTTTTTGAAGATTCTTTTGCTGATGGTGCACTTGCTAACTGGACAACTTATAGCGTAACAGGTTCTCCTGAATGGGGCTATAGCTCTTACGGAAACAGTAGTGATAGCGCTTACATTTCAGGATACTCTAGTGGGTATATTGAAAACGAAGACTGGTTAATTAGTAACGCTATTGATTTAAGTGCGGTTTCTACAGCTACTCTATCTTTCCAAAGTGCTAAAAGATATTCTGGTAACGATTTAGAATTATACATGTCTACAGATTATGCAGGTGGTGACCCTAACACTAGTGGAACATGGACACAATTATCTGCTACCTGGGATACTGATACTTCAACGTGGTACTCATGGACAGATTCTGGAGACATAGACGTTTCTCCGGCTGCAGGTGGTACTTTATACATTGCATTTAAGTACACCTCTACTACTTCTGAAGGTGCTGCTTATGAAATTGATAATGTAGTTATAGAGGAATAGTAAAACTCATATATCTTAAAGATATTGAAACCCCGCCCATAAGCGGGGTTTCTTATTTTACAAACCTTTCATTTGTTAAAGTTTTATTTTTTCAACTAAAAAATTAGTTTGAACTAAAAAATTAGTTATATTTGAAGTGTAACTAAAAATTTAGTTGGTAAAATGAAACAACTTACAAAAGCAGAAGAAGAAATTATGCAGGTACTATGGCAGCTTGAAAAAGCTACTGTGAATGAAGTTATAGCAACCCTACCCGAACCTAAGCCTAAATACAATACTGTATCCACTATTATACGCATTTTAGAAAGTAAAGACTTTGTAGACCATGAACAAGAAGGAAAAGGATATAAATATTTTCCTAGTGTAAAAAAGGCAGATTATAGTAACCAGAGTCTAACCAAACTAGTTGACAACTACTTTCAGGGGTCTTTTAAAAGCATGGTATCATTCTTTATGAAGAAAAACGATATTAGCCTGAACGAAATGGAAGAAATCTTAAAAAATGTAGAACAGGAGGATTCTCTGGAAAAATAAATTAGCCATGGTACAATATATTATTCTAGTGATAACTTGTCAGGTACTATTTTTAGCTTTATATGATATAGTGTTAAAAAGAGCTACGTTCTTTAATCAGAATAGAGCGTACTTATTGGTAACCTCTTTTATTTCATTTATTTTACCTTTTATACAAATACAACGTTTTTCTAAACTTATACCAGCAACACTTACGATACCTAATATTGTATTAGATACTAACACAGGGGTTACTCAACTTTCAGAGGTTACAGTAACTGCTCACAATACACTTTCTTGGTATGAGCACATACATTGGTTAGTATGGTTATTTATTATAGGGGTAGTTGTTAGTATCACTCTTTTTATAATAAAGCTCATTAAGCTTTATAAAATTAAGCATGCAGGCACATCTTTCTCTAAACAAAATTACACAGAGGTAATTGTACCCAAATCATCCTTAGCTTTTTCCTTTTTTAAATACATGTTTTTGGGAGACAAAGTAAAACAAAAACCGCATGACCACATTATAGCCCATGAAATGGTGCATATACAACAAAAACACAGTGTAGATTTAGTGTACTTTGAGGTATTAAAAGTCCTGTTGTGGTTTAATCCTTGTATTTATATGTATCAAAAGCGTATTACGGAATTACACGAGTTCATTGCAGATGATAAAACTTCTGTAAACGGCAAAAAACAACAATATCAGTGGCTGTTACAAGAAGCCTTTCAAACTGAAAATATATCATTCATCAATCAATTTTTCAATCATTCATTAATCAAAAAACGAATCGTTATGTTACAAAAATCAAAATCGAAAAAAGCAGATTTACTGCGCTATGCGCTTATGCTACCAATATTAATTGGTATTACTGTATATGTATCTTCATGTACCAAAACAGAAGATTATGAGATAGAAGCAGCCCAAAAAACAGAAGTATTAGAGGTTGTAGAAAGTACGCCTGTTACATTACAAGTACAAAGTCTTTATAATTTAAGTAATGAAGAAACAGAAGCTAAAAATAAGTTAGTAAAAGATCTTATTGAGGGTTACTATTCTGAAATAACCATTATAGATGCATCTGGAAACAAATTTACTATCAATAGTTCTACAATAGCTAAAACAGAAAAAACTGTAGATGTACCTTTTACAATGGTAGCAGAAAAACCTATGTTCTCCGGTTGCGAAAGTGCTAATTATAAATCAGAATGCTTTAAAGAAAAACTGGATGAACATGTACGCAATACATTCCGATATCCGGCAGATGCACAGGCTCGTAAAGTACAGGGCAGAGTATACATTAACTTTAGAATTAACACCGACGGTTCTGTAACCATTATAGGTATTCGCGGACCCGACAAATCTCTTGAACAAGAAGCACAACGTATTATAGAGGCATTGCCTACCTTTATTCCAGGTAAAAATATTAGCGGCGAAGCGGTTAGCGTAACCTTTGCTTACCCAATAGTATTTAAACTAATATAACCATATAGTTAATAAAAAAATGAGTCTCCTTAATACAACCGAGGCATTTACTTTTATAAACTGGTAGATATTAAACAGTTCATACAAAAAATACGTAGTTAGAAAAAAAGAAGATGGTTACACTATTTCTAGCTAAGTTTTATAATTTACAATAAATACATTGTACTACAAAACATAGCAATCACTAGACATAATTCCATCAACATTACTATGAAAAAATATATATTCACCATTATTGCCCTGCTATCTATTTATATAGTATCTGCCCAAAAAACAAAGGCCGATAAGTTTTATCAACTAGGTAATTATACCAGAGCTATTAAAGCCTATAGTGCAGATACTACCAAGGCTTATAACCAGAAAATGATAGCTAAATCATATCATAACCTAGAGAATTACGATATGGCAATAGCCCATTATAAAAAGGCTATTGTTATTGATAGCACTATACAACTACAAAAATTTGAACTGGCTAAAATCTATTTTCAAGTAAAACAGTTTGAAACCTCGGCTAATTTATATAATAAGCTTATTGAACAAGATTCTATTAATCCTACATTCTATTTTAATTTAGGGCTAGTGTACGACCACATGGGTAAAAAACCGCTAGCTTATGCTAATTACGAGAAAGCCTACGAGGTAGATTCTAATTATCTAAAAGCAAGTTATAAACTTGCCACTGCAGCACTGTTAAATCATAGATACGAACACTGTAAAGAACTTATAGAAAAAGGGTTAGCCATAAACCCTAACAACTTAGACTTTATAAACTTATATGCTGTTTATAACTACGACTTGTCTCATTACGAAGAGGCTATAAAATACTTTAAAATATTAATAAATAATAAGCAAACCTCTGCTACTATATATAGACGTTTAGGTATCTGTTATTACAATTCTAATATGTACATTGAAGCCTCTAAAGCTTTTGAGCAACAAAAGATAAGAGAACCTAGGAATCCTGAAGTTTATAATTACTTAGGATTATGCTATAATAAAATTGGTGATTATGAAAAGGCTCTAGAAAATCTAAACAAAGCTGTTATACTTAAAACATTAACATTTGAGGAAGAATACGAAGCATTAGCATTTTGCTATCAGCAAATGAAAGATTATAAGCAAGCCCTTAAATATTATGAACTAACACTTAAAGAGAATCCCAAAAAGTATATTCTTCATTATAAAATAGCCATTACAGCAGATAAGTGCTATACAGATCCTAAAAAGGTACTTCCTTATTACGAAAAAGCAGATCATCACTTTGCAGGCAACAATATGTTTAAACGAATGATTACTAAAAGGTTGAAAGAGTTAAACGCCGAAATTGTAGCCAACACCCCTTAGTTTTCAGTAAAAAATTGTATTTTCGGTATCTACTGAAGATGCATAATGAAGGAATTTAGCGCCATATTGATGTTACTATTTTGTTGCTCTTGCCAATGGGTACAGAAAGACAATATTTCTGAAACCGAACTGGTTAAGAAAAAAATGGCAGAAATTAATATGAATGAGGTAGATGTATATCCATTATTTGAAGATTGTGACGAAACTTCTAATAAACAACTTCAAAAAATATGCTTTGAAGACCACTTAAGAACACTATTTAACGACCTATTAGCGGCTCATAAATTTACTGTTGAAGAAGATATTAACGATACTATTTACCTTTATTTTGTGGTAGACAATACCGGGAAAATTCAATACAGGCGTACTGAAAAAAATAGTAAACTAAACTTACTATTACCAAACATAGATAGCTTACTTGAAGCCCAAACAAAAGAATTACCTACTATCTATCCGGCACAAAAACAAGGTATTAAAGTAGCCTCAAAATGTAAGTTACCTATCATCATTAATTCTCACTAATTTAGGTCTTTAACCACAGGAATCTTTTGACTGGTAATTACCGGCATACTCACTTTTTTTGTAATTACCGCTTCGGTTTCTATAACTGCCACTACTTCTACTGCTATATGAATCCCATGTAAATTATCGGGGTTACTAATAACCAAATACTGCTTCTCTTTATTTGTTTTCTTTACTGTAACTACCCCCGACTTATAATTTTCTCTCGATGCATCTATATTATAGGTATAATCCTCGTCTTCATTAAATAACTTAGCATTCTTTTCATCTACCATATAAATATCGCAGATTTCAGCACCCGGTGGTGAGGCCATACTAGATATTGCAGACTGTAAGTCTTTATCTTCCTTTATATATCCGCTTAAAGCCGATACAAAATTAAAACTATTCAGGGTTTGTTTTACCTCACTTTCATCCCTACTGGCAGTAAATACATAATACCATTCTTTAGTGTTTTCAGGTAAATTCACAGGGACTAACACACTATTTTTACCCCCCTTTAAATAAGCATTACTTCTACTATTTAAGTAAAATTTTTCGTTTTGCACACTAGTGGCTTCCAGTTTTTTAATTGTAGATAACTGTTCAGTTTTGTATGCATAAGTAGTATCTACCACCAGCTTATGGTCTAAAGTAACAGGGGAACCTGTATAGTTATTAGAAACAATCCTTACATCGTACATTGCTTCCTTATTGTCAGGATTACTTAATTTTATTATATAAACTCCTCGTCTAGTCACCGTAATAATTCGAGATAGTTTCTTAAAATTATCTTCGTGAAAAAAGGGCCTACGCGGATAAATGGTTACCTCCATATCTATTTTACTACCACTAATACGATCCAATTCAATGTGTATGGCATCTCCATCTGCTCCTGGTACTTCATAAACCTTTTCTTCATGAGTCAACAAGGTTATTTTCTCTTTATAAGTAGTTTGCCCAAGTGCTTTAAAGCCAAAACCTATAAGTAATAAAAAAAGTATTCTTGTCATATCTTATTTTTTATTGTTAGGTCGGTAATTTATTCTTCTACTATAGGAACAGTATAATATTCTTCAGGTAATATTTTCCCATAAATGCGTTCCATTCCATCTAAATCTACCGCCAAAAACTTCCAGTTTATTTTATTTGATGAAACTGCATAAGCTTCGTTGCTCGTTTTAATTTCAAATTGAGAAGCCTCTTCATTAAACATCACATTTTCTGCTCCGTAAGTATCCTTAAAAAATATTTTAACAGTACTTAATTTAGTTCTGCTTTTTTCAGGTGAGTCTCCTTTTTTAGCATGGTACTCAATATCTTTCATACAGCTGTAAGTAATCGTAGCATAATACATTTCCCCTACTTCCTGAATATCACCAATCACAATATCCTCAGCTGGATGTATCGTTATGTTCATACCTGGGTTTTCATAGATCTCTCCCATCATTTTTAAATACTGATCCTTTGGCATCGACTCAAAAAAACTAGGCACAATTGCATTTGCCGCATTCTCAAAATCTTTCTTTGCAACATAACCATCATAGGCTACAAACGCATCCTTTACAATTTCTTTATCATCTTTTTCTTCCTGAGAAAACATAAACTGTGCCATAAATAAACAAATGACTATGGCTAAAGATGGTCTTATTTTCATGTACTAAAATTTAATTGAATGACTAATGTAACTAAAAATTCAAGGGTTACTAATACTAATTAGGTTCTTTAACAAATTCTTTCTTTTTAAACGATCCTTTGTTATTTATAGCTATATAATATACATACTTACTGTCTTTAGTGATCCCTTTACAAATACTTTCCATAACATTGTGCATTGCTGTATTTTCATTCGTCGCCTTAATAGAATCATTTAAATCTACAGATGTATAATACTTTATAACTGGGTAATACTCATTATCTAAACGCTTTAAACTAATATTAATTATCCGGGGTTCTGTTTCTAACGTATCAATAACTATCGGAAACTTATAGGTTTTATTAGCCTCCTGTAATGTTTTGGTATAAAATGCTTTTATCTCCGGAGCCTTGCTATATTCCCAAATACTGCCACCAGGATATGCAACACGACTACTTAGCAACAAACTATTTACAGCATCTAACAAGTATCCTTCGTTATGCTCTTTTAACGATTTTTCATACCATTCTATAGCTGTTTTATACCCTATAGTATATTCACCAAAGTGCATGGTATTCAGTTTCCACTCACCATCAACCTTACCATAGCCATTTATTAAAAGAAAATAATCTTTACCATTATCTACTAATAATAACGACATAAAATTCTCTTTAAACGGCATGTATACCGAAAGTGAATATGTGTTTACGCCTGCATCTTTTGAAGTTACCTTCAACGAATCGGTCTCTTTTTTAATAATGTAGTACTGAGTAAAAACTTTATGGTCTGGTTTAATTCCAGCTATCTGAAAATCTTTATATAGGGTATCTATGGCTCCTTTAGAAGCTTCTTTAAATTCATTTGTCATAAAGATTTCCACTAACCCTCTATCATTAGACAAAAGACTGCCTATTACCTTATTATCTAACTTTGAAATTACAGCCTTAAGCTCTTCATTAATTTCAGCATCTCTTGCTGTCTTCTCTGCACCAGTACACCCAATAAAAAGTAACAAAAAGAAGGTTGCACTAAACGCAAATATTTTCAAAAACTTCATTCTATTCGTAATTAATTTTACAATGCGAAAAATTACTAATTAATTGGCTATGGTTTCAAATGTTTCTCTAATTTTTTTGTCTAGTGATTAAAATACCACCCTCTATAACACCTGTTTTGCCAGTTGCAATAGCTCTTATTAACGAAGTTACATTGTACGCTCTATTACCTTAATCTACATTAAATTTTACATCGGTATCATCTGTATATTTTACAACCATACCTTCTATATTAGCCACATTGAAATTATCATCATTACATAAAGTAGATATGGTAGATCCTCAGGTTCCGTTTAGTCTAAACTAGTTCTAATTCTGCTAAGTGACTGTGGAGTTATTTTTAGATAGGAAGCTATATATTGTTGCGGTACATATTTAGCCAAATTAGGGTATCGTTTTATAAACTCAAGATACTTTGTTCTAGCATCTCCAAAGTTTAAAAAATCGTTATCCTTTATTTTATTTAGTAACTGTGCTTCGGTAATACTTTTTATAAATATATACATATTAGGCACCTCTTCTGCAAGTATATCAAGATCTGTTTTACTTACCACATACAGTGTACTGGGAATAACCGCCTGTATAGCATCTTTACCCGGACTCTGAGTATAGTAACTTTCTAAATCTACCGTAAACTGGTTTTCTCTAATAAAATACTTAGTTATCTCTTTACCGTTTTCATCTACATTATACATTCTTAAAATTCCTTCTTCAACAAAACCAACTTTACTTGCTATTTTGTAGGCTTTATGAAAATGCTCTAAACTTTTCAAATCAATTTTCTGAAAATACGTAACAGCATACTTTATACTCTCTTCTGAGAGGATACCGCCAAAACCTAACACTTGCTCTAAACGTTTCATTATGATTTAATTATACCTTTTTCAAAGATACTTTTTGCACATGAAATAACCGCCTCATCTACAGAAATAGGCTCCCAGCCCAATTCCTTTATAGCTTTTGTATTATTCAACTTTCGGGTTACTCCTAAATCTACTAATATAGGTTTTAATGTTGTATCTATATTAGAAAACAAGCGCACTACCCAATTTGGTAATTCTCTTTTAGGAATTGTCCGCTTAGGAAATTGTTTTTGAAGAATTGCTCCTATCTCTTTAAACATGCTATAACCAGCAGAAGCCACATAACGTTTACCCGAACTAACCGATGATTCCATTGCCAATATATGCAAATTAGCCACAGACCTAACATCTACAATTTCAAATCCTATTTTAGCTAAGGCAGGCGAACTTCCATTTAACAATTTAATCACAATATTCGCAGAAGTACCAAAATCCTTTTCTAATACCGGCCCCAATATTGCTCCCGGTAATATGGTAGTTAATTCCATTTTTGTGCCTAAAGTATTCATAAAATCCCACGCCGCCCTTTCTGCAATGGTTTTACTTCTAAAATACGGCGTAGTATCCTTACGGTTGCCAACATCTGTCCAGTCATTCTCATCCATTTCCACTCCTAACTCAGCTTTGGTCTTACCATATATAATAGAAGCTACAGAGGAAGTCATCACCACTTTTTTCACCCCATTATTACTGGCGGCTTTTAGCACATTTAAAGTCCCTTGTCTGGCAGGTTTTACTAAATCAATCTCATTTTTGGGTAGTTTTCTCGGAAAAGGAGATGCTATATGCAATACGTAATCTACACCTTTGGTTAGTTCATCCCAAATAGCAACATCTAATAAATCGGCTTCAACAATAGTTAGCAATTCCCAATTAGTGGTATGTGCTTTAATAATACTTTTAATTTCTTCCGATCTACTTTGATTTCTAAGCGTGCCAATAACTATGTATCCTTTATTCAACAACTGAATAGCAGTATGCGATCCTAAGAAGCCGGTAACTCCGGTAAGCAATACTTTTGATTTCATGATTTTATTTTTCTCAAAAGTATATAGGCTATAAAGAGCAACAATTACCAAATGGTAATAAATGAAGTTCTAGATAATGGTAGAAAAAAAGAATTTCCAAAAATCCCTCTGACACATGTAAGTTACTCAAAAGTTATAATTCAGAGATTCTAGGAAATTCTTTAAATTTAAGACTCTTAATTATGAGTCTTTATAGATTTTAATTTATATCTGCAATTCTTATGGTTACCGTAGTAGTTGGTATTTCTACTTCGGTTTTTGTATATGGTATTACTTCTTCTTCTGTATTTACTTCTACCTCATTAGATATCACCATAAAATCGTCTACAAGGTTGTCGTCAGGATTGAACAGTAAAAATAGTTTTGTAACATTTTCAGAATTCTCACCCAATTGAAATACTAGTACGTAAACGTTTTCATTACTTAAATCAGCAGAAATGGTAAACGTTCTTTCTGAATATGAAAGAAGTTGTGATTGAAAGTTTTTTAATTCCCCTATATACTCGTTAGACAGCGTATTAGAAAAATAGGCATTGTAATCTGTTTGGCTATTAGACTGAGCTAAATCGTTTGCGAAAGCAATACACGTTTCAGTAAAACGTTTTCGTTCTGGACTAAACATTTCTTCCTCTGAAACCACTGACTGACCAAAGGTTACCAACGATGTAAATAACAATACTATAAAACTCTTCATAATCTCTCTTTGTTAAAATCGACGATTTCTAAATCCTCAATTTCTATAATTATCTTTGGCAATTTACATTTTTTTACATACAAAACCTACTTATTTCACAATCTACTCAAATTTCATGAAATTTATCAGGTTTAGGGAGTAAATTCTTTTAAAATATGCTTTAGCTTTTCAACCGTAACTGGCTTTACAATAAAATTACTAACACTTGAGTATTCTTCGGCTTTGTTAAAATCGGTAGGGTCTATTGAGGACGAAACTATATAAATAGTTACCGGCTTAGGTATTTCTATAGCCATTATTCTATCTAAAAACCCCCAGCCATCCATAATAGGCATGTTTATATCAAGCAATATTAATTCGGGTAAGCTGGTTTCACTTTTAATTATAGCCGTTAATGCATCTAATGCTTCTTTTCCGTTATTGTAAATTAAAATGCCATTACAAAAATTGGCCATTTCCATAATACGTCTGATACCAAATACAAAAATTGGATCGTCATCAATAATACAGGCCAGATTAATTTTCTTCATGCTTACTCAAATAAACTTTAAAAATACTTCCTTTATTTACTTCACTTTCCACCTCAATTTTTCCCCCCATAGCCTCTACTTGGTTTTTGGTAAGAAACAATCCAATACCCCTACTATCTTTATTTACATGAAAAGTTTTATACATACCAAATAAGGCATCTCCGTACATTTCAAGATCAATACCTAATCCATTATCCTTCACGTTCAATACTAAAAACGTCCCTTTCTCTTCGGTAAATATATTTATTTCAGGTATACGCTCATCAGATCTGTACTTAATGGCATTACTAATTAAATTTAGCAGGACACTATCTAGATATGCCGGATTATATTTTACCTTTAAATCTTCAGATACATTTACCACTACTTTACAATGTGTTTCTAAAATAGTTCCTGTTAACACACTAAGAACCTTGTCAATATAAGACTTTAAATTTAATATTTCCAAATCATTCCTACGATCGGTATGTACCTGAACCACCTCGTTAAGGTTACTTATGGTCTCGCTAAGATCTATAACGGCTTTATTAATGTAAGTCACTATTTCATTAGCAAAAATGTTAGGATTTTGCTCCTTAATCAAATCCATGAGCATCGTAAGATTTCCTGAATGCGATCTTAAATTATGCGATACAATATGCGCAAAATTTAATAAACGCTTATTCTGATCTGAGGTAACATCTAACAAAGACTGGATCTTCTTCTCTGCTTCTACTCTGATAGTTATATCTGTAACTTGAACTACAAAGAACAACGGATTCCCTACATGATCATTTATCATTGAGGCAGAAAGCAACCCGTAAATTACGCTCCCTGATTTACTTAAATATCGTTTTTCTATTTTAAAGTCTTTAATTTCACCCGAGTAAAACTTCTTAATAGAAGCTACACTCTTCTCAAGATCATCAGGATGTGTAATATCTCTAAAAGACTTTCCTATAAGTTCTGTTTCCGAATATCCGAATATCTTGCAAAGGCTTTGATTTACCATAATGAATCTACCGGTCACATCACTTACGCCCATACCCGTAGAGCCTTCATAAAAAATCTTCTCAAAAACCTCCTTTTGCTTTTTATTTATATTCTCACGAATCCGCGTATCAGAGAAATCATGAATTAAACCATATATTCGTACACACTCCTTTCCTTCAAAAACAGGAATACCAACAACTCTAACCCATTTCTTATTTTTCTTTGCAGTAGTTAGCTCTACAAATAAATCATAACGCTCATTACTTACAAGCGCTATTTGAAAATGTTCCTGTAATATTTCTAATTGATCTCCCTCAAAAAAACTAAAAGCTTCTTCTAAAGTAAGCTTTACATCCTGCGAAAGCTCATGTATAGCATACGTTTCTTTACTCCAATAAATTGTTTCATTTACTAAATCTATATCCCAACTGCCCATAACAACATCACTATAGCTAGGGGAAGATTTTCCACCATCTACATTACCCCAAGAAACAGGATTCATGTCTTCAGATTCATTCATTAAATTTATATTTAAGTACTAATAGCTAATTGAAAGTACAATTTTTTTTTGAAATATAATATAACCTTATCACAAAGTGCTTCTTAGTCTCTTTCTTAAAGCATCTATAATATCCCCAAATTCCATTTTTTACTAGAAGCGCTTCATATTCCCAATCACACTATTCTGTAAATAATCCTTTAGAATACATAGGAAATGGCATGATAAAACTCCACTTTTTTCACATCTCTAAAATAGAACTAACATTTTTTATAAAAATCTATCGATTTGATAGTAAAATGGTCAAGACATGCCCTAATTTCAGAAAAACCTAATGTGGAAAATTTTTGCAAAGGTTGTCCGTTATTCATTTTTTGGAAGTATTCACTTACCAATACAAACAAAGTGAACTCTATTAAAAAAAAATTAGGTCTATCCTTAAAAATAATTTCATTTTTTAAAAGTTAAATCTATTCCCAATTTCACAAAAAATGAAGTTAGCATAATGATTATTAGCGATATAAAATTAAAATCTTAAAAAATTCTTAAAATACTCCAACAAATAAACAACCATCCGCTATTTACACCGCCATTTCACCTGCCATTCTTCACAAATTAATAACCTGGTAAATCACTCCTATTCATAAAAGATACTATATTTGCATCAATAAAACCTATTTATAACTAATAATCTTCAGGTAAATGAATTTAGCTATCTCCTACATTATCATTGCTATTTACTGTTTTTCTTTAATGTTAATTTTTTTCTACAGTTTAGCACAGCTAAATCTTCTTATTAACTACCTTGGTTTTAAACGAAAAACTGATGACGCCCCAAAGTTTAACCTTTTGGATCCGAATGAAATACCTATGGTTACTATACAATTACCTCTTTACAATGAGAAGTATGTTGTAGAACGTTTATTAGAAAATATCTCTAAAATAGAATATCCTTTAAATAAATTAGAGATTCAGGTTTTAGATGATTCAACAGATGAATCTGTTGAAGATACCGCAAAATTAATTGCCGATTTACAAGAAAAAGGAATCGACATTCAACACATAAGAAGAACCAACAGACAAGGTTTTAAAGCAGGCGCTTTAAAAGATGGTCTTGCAATTGCTAAAGGTGAATTTATTGCCATTTTCGATGCCGACTTTTTACCAGATAGCGATTGGTTAAAGAAAACCGTTATCTATTTTAAAGATTCTGAAATTGGTGTGGTGCAAACCAGATGGGGACATATTAACCGTGATTATTCTGTTTTAACAAGAATACAAGCATTTGCTTTAGATGCTCATTTTACCTTAGAGCAAGTTGGTAGAAACTCTAAAGGGCACTTTATCAACTTTAATGGTACAGCTGGTATTTGGAGAAAAGAATGTATTATCGACGCAGGAAACTGGGAAGGTGATACATTAACTGAAGACTTAGATCTTAGTTATAGAGCTCAATTAAAAAATTGGAAGTTTAAATATCTTGAAGACGTAGAAACCCCTGCTGAATTACCGGTAGTAATTAGTGCTGCACGTTCTCAGCAGTTCAGATGGAACAAAGGTGGAGCTGAAAACTTTAGAAAAACGGCTAGTAGAGTACTTTCTGCTAACGGTATCGATTTTAAAACTAAGTGCCACGGAATTATGCACTTACTAAACAGCTCTATGTTTTTATTTGTATTTGTGGTGGCTATTTTAAGCATCCCTATGCTCTATATTAAAAACTCTTTTGGTCATTTGGGTTGGGTATTTGAAATGACAAGCTTTTTTATTGTAAGTACTATTATCTTATTTGTTTGCTATTGGTTCACTTATAAGAGCATTCAGGGTAGCAGTTTTGATAGCTTTATAGATTATATTAAATTGTTCTTTACCTTTTTCTCTGTTGCCCTTGGTTTTTCGTTACACAATTCTGTAGCGGTTATTCAAGGACACATGGGCAAACGTAGTGAGTTTGTAAGAACTCCTAAGTTTAACATTAACAATCTTAAAGATACTTGGAAAGGCAACAAATACATTAATACCAAATTGTCTCCTAACATGATTTTTGAGGCTATTTTAATGTGTTACTTTATGTTTGGTATGTACAGTGCTACACAATTAAACGACTTTGGTATGTTCCCATTTCACTTTATGTTATTTGCTGGTTTTGGATTTGTTTTCTATCAGTCGTTAACTTCTAAAGTATAAGCTAAAAAAATTTATATAACCATAATATAAAACAACGGACGCCTTTTTAAAAAGGCGTCCGTTGTTTTTATAAATAAGGTATTCTATTAAAATATCCTACTAATACCCACAGTAGTATCTACTAATAAAATACTAAACACCCCACTTACAATAATAAACTTTAAAATGTTATGCAGTAAAAGGTATCCTTTTTTATCATGTGTCTTCCAAACCAACACCATAAATAACACCAATAAAATAGTGGTAAAATAGAAGTAGTACTCCATTTTTCCTATATTATAGTATTGTATTAGCAACACCCCGGGAATAAGTGTTAATCCCGTTGTAACAGTAATAACCCACTTAGAGATACGTTCTCCAAACTTAACCGGTATGGTTTGATAATCGGTTAATAAATCTCCTGTTAAGTTTTCTAAGTCCTTAACAAATTCTCTCAATAAAATAAGTAAGAACAAAAAGGTTGCATGTACAAAAATCACCAAATCAAAGTTGTTGTAATGCACAAACACCGCAAAGAAAGGCATAATAGAAAGTACAGAAGAAATAAAATTACCTACAAACAACACCTTCTTTAATCTATGCGAATAGAACCATATCCAGAAAATATACATAGAAAAGAATACCACCGCTCTAAACGACACATAACTAGCCGCTATAATGGCCATAAAATTTAGTAAAAAGTACACCACAAGCTGGGTGTTTTGCTTTACTAAACGATCTATCTTAGACTTTAAAGGCTTGTTAATAACATCCTTCTCTGCATCGTAGAAATTATTAATAATATAACCACCAGCAATTGTCAATGCAGACGCCGTTACAATCATAAACAGATTCGCATCAAATAACACATTTCGCAATGACAAGGTATCAGGAGCCAATATGAATATAGAGGCTAAATACTGAGCTAAAGTAATAATAAGAATATTATACCCTCTAATAACAGAAAACAAACTAAGTAGCTTTAAAAAAGCCATTTTACGGACACTTCTAGCCATAAAAGTTTTGTGTTTATATTAAGGGTCGGCAGGCCTTTACCTCAACATCATGTATCAAAAGTTGTAAATCACTTTTAATTGGTGTCCTTCTAGAGCTTTTTGAGCTTTTTCTATATCTTCAGTAAAACCTAAGATATATCCGCCGCCGCCAGAACCACATAGTTTAAGATAATAATCGTTAGTATCAATACCTTTTTTCCAAAGCTCATGAAAAGTAGCCGGAATCATTGGTTTAAAATGATCTAACACTACATGAGAAAGTTTCTTAATATTTTTAAACAACGATTTCACATTCCCTTTTAAGAAATCATCAATACAGGCATCGGTATAGATAACAAACTGATCTTTAATCATTTTTCTAAAACCATCTTGCTTCATGTTTTCCATAAACATTTGCACCAACGGAGCCGTTTCACTTACAACTCCACTATCTAATAAAAACACCGCTCCTTTACCCCCTTCTCTCTGAGAAGGAATACCTGCAGGCTCAATATGGTCTTTAGAATTTATTAGTATAGGAATGCTTAGGTAGCTATTTAAAGGATCTAAACCACTCGATTTTCCATGAAAATAACATTCCATTTCAGAGAAAACAGCTTTTAACATCAATAGTTTTTCTCTAGTAAGATTTTCAAGTACGGTAATCTTATTATGGGCATACTGATCGTAAATAGCAGCTACTAACGCACCACTACTGCCTACTCCGTATCCTTGCGGAATGGTACTATCAAAATACATCCCTTCCGTTATATCTTTCTTAAGCGCTTTTAAATCAAAAGAAACCAATTCTGGCTTTTCCTTTTGGATTTTCTCAAGATAAGCTGTAAACGCTTGTAAGTTTTCATTTGATTTTAATGCAGCTTCAGATGTATTACCATCATTCTTTAAAGCTCCATTATAAAAGTTATATGGCACCAATAATCCCTTAGAATCTTTGATCATACCATATTCTCCAAATAAAATAATCTTCGAATAAAATAAAGGTCCCTTCATAAATCAAACTTTCCTCGAAAATCGAGATGTAACACTTTAGGCTTACCACCTAAAATTTTTATTTTATAATTATAGCTTAGTAGCTCCCTTTCCTACCTGATCGCAAATATACTGCTGATTTTCACAAAATTGCGCCAATTCCTCCTTAATAAATGCCAAAACCTCCGTTTTTTCATTTTCAGGGTATAAAACGTGTACATTTGCACCAGCATCTAAGGTAAAACAAACATGTAATTTGGTTTTTTTTCTAAACTCCCAAATTTTATTAATAACCTCAAGTGTATTAGGTTTCATTAAAATAAAATAAGGCAAGCTAGTCATCATCATTGCATGCAAAGTTAACGCCTCACTCTCTACCAATCTAATGAATGCTTTTAAGTCTCCTTTCTTTAAAACCCCCTTTAAAGTACTTATATTTTTTTCAGCTTGTTTAAATCGCTTTTTAGCAAACGGATGAAAATGCATTAAATCGTGCCCTACCGTACTACTAACTGTTTTCTCCCCTTTGTCTACTAACAAAATAGTATCCTGAAAGTTATGAAACACCTCATGTATACTGTGCGGATGTTTAATTGCATATTCATTACTACTCCCATTAATATCTTCGTTCTGTCCCCAAACCATCATTGGCCCTTTAAGACTTCTACAAGCACTCCCCGAACCTAATCTGGCAATAAACGAAGCTTTCTCCATAAAATAGTCAGACTCCATTTTCTCTTTCACCAATTGCTCTTCCATACTCATAAGACAAAGTGCCAAAGCACTCATTCCACTCGCAGAAGAAGCTATCCCACTACTATGCGGAAAAGAATTGGAGGTTTCAATGGTAAACTCATATTCTTTAAGAAATGAAAAATATCCATCTATGTTATCAAAAAACTTTTTAACTTTAGGCTCAAAGCTTTTTTTACGCTCTCCTTCAAATACTACTTTAAAGTTAAAATCTTTTGCTCTTTTTTCTAAATACCTGTAATGCAATGTAGTGGTGGTTGCACAAGTATCTAATGTAAAACTAATAGAAGTGTTAGCAGGTAACTGCACAGGTTTTTTACCCCAATATTTAACTAAGGCTATATTGCTAGGCGATTTCCAAGTAACGCTCCCTTCTAAAGCCTTCTTAGAATACTTAGAAGGCGTGAATTTTTTCTTAGACATTCCAGAGTTTTATATTTGTCTTTGACCTGAAACAAATATACAAGGTTTCCACTAATGTCCTGCAGTTTCAATATTAAATTTGTTGAGATAAATAAGACTAAAAAATAATTATTCTAATTTTCTTATAAAAATGTACGTCTTAATTTCAAATATCTTACATTCAATATGTAACATAACTAGTTTTAGTATAACTTATACCCAAATACCAAAACCATGAAATTACTTTTACAACTTGAAGAACTAGCCATGTTTATAGTAGGAGGCTAATTATTTTATTTACAAGACATTCCATTTGCGTGGTTTTTTCCTCTTTTATTACTACCAGACATTGGTGCCTTAGGGTACCTTATTAATAATAAAATAGGAGCAATAGGCTATAATATTTTTCACCATAAAGGTATTGCTATCCTATTTTATGCAGCTGGATTTTATTATCAAAACAGTACACTAACCATTATTGGAATTGTTTTGTTTACGCATTCCTCTATGGATCGTATCTTCGGATACGGATTAAAACACAACAAAGGGTTTAAGTTTACACACTTGGGAAATTTAGGTGCTAAATGAATATAGAACAATTATATAACTTCTGTTTATCTAAAAAAGGCGTGACAGACAGTTTTCCGTTTAATGAGGATACGCTAGTTTTTAAAGTAGCCGGCAAAATGTTTTGTCTAACTTCTTTACTAGACTGGGAATTAGGAACTCCTAAGCTAAATCTAAAATGCGATCCTGAAAAATCTGAAACACTCAGAGCTACCTACGAAGCCGTTAACCCTGGATTTCATATGCATAAGAAATATTGGAATACTGTAACACTGCATTCAGACTTGAGTGACATAGAAGTAACAAAATTAATAACCCACTCTTACGAAGAAGTAGTAAAAAAAATTACCTAAAAAGAGGCAATCTACTATATGAGTAGACTTTTATCGTGATAACTCTGCATTATAACGTTATTTTTAGGAATCATCTCAATCATATTATAATTTAGCCTTTAGGTGAACAGCCTAAAATAGTTTTACAGGTTTTGACACCCCCAAAAATTAAAAGACCAAATGAGTCATTTGGTCTTTTTTCCATAATAAAAAAGCACACATTTTAAGTTAGGCATCGTGTGCTTTTTTTATACCCATATATGAACTGCTTTGTGGGTAAGCCTACAAAGCAGTTCATCTCAATTTTCTAGTCTACTATCCTACGATATTAATAATTTTCCCTGGTACTATAATTACCTTTTTAGGTTCTCTACCATTTAACTGTGCCTTGGTACGCTCATCTGCTAAAATGATCTCTTGGATTTCAGGTACTGAAAGCTCTAAAGACAATTCTATTTTAAAACGCATTTTACCATTAAATGATACAGGGTATTCTTTGCTGCTTTCTACTAAGTATTTTTCCTCAAATTTAGGATAGGCAACCATAGCAATAGAACCTTCATAACCTAAACCTGCCCAAAGCTCTTCTGCAATGTGCGGTGCATACGGAGAAACCAATACCGCCAAAGGCTCTAAAATAGCACGGTGGTTACATTTTAATTTCCCTAACTCGTTTACACAAATCATAAACTGAGACACTGAAGTATTAAATGAGAAATTCTCAATATCTTCTGTCGCTTTTTTAATGGTTTGGTGTAATACCTTATACATTTCTTTAGTAGGCTCTGCATCGGTTACTTCAAACCCGTTATCGGTGGTATACAAACGCCATAGTTTTTTAAGAAAACCTGAAACCCCTGTCATACCAGCAGTATTCCAAGGTTTAGCCTGCTCTAATGGCCCTAAAAACATTTCGTACAAACGCAACGTATCTGCCCCATACTCAGCACAAATATCATCTGGGTTTACTACATTGTATTTAGATTTCGACATTTTCTCTACCTCTCTACCTACAATATATTTTCCATCTTCTAAAATAAACTCAGCATCTTGATAGTCTTGATATAATGGATGCGCCTTAAACGCCTCGATATCCAACTCGTTAGTTACATCATTTATGACAGTTAAATCTGCATGAATAGGGTATACAGTTTTATCACCTATAAGACCTTTAGACACTAAAGTCTTAGCATCTTCAGTTCTATACACAAAAGCACTATTCCCCAAAATCATTCCTTGGTTAATTAGCTTCTTAGCATACTCATCTACCGGCACTACTCCTTTGTCAAATAGGAATTTTTGCCAGAAACGAGAATACAGTAAGTGCCCTGTAGCATGCTCACTACCTCCTATATATAAATCTACATCTTTCCAGTAGTTTAACGCCTCTTGTGATGCAAACTCCTCGGTATTACCTGCATCCATATAGCGGTTAAAATACCAGCTACTACCAGCCCAACCCGGCATGGTATTAAGCTCTAAAGGAAATACCGTTTCATGGTCTATTTTATCGTTAGCCACTACCTCATTATTAGCAGTATCCCAAGCCCAAACTGTGGCGTTTCCTAATGGTGGCTCACCTGTTTCGGTTGGTAAATACTTTTCTACCTCCGGTAATCTTATCGGTAAATGCTCATCGGCAATCATTTGCGGCATTCCGTTTACATAATATACAGGGAAAGGTTCTCCCCAATAACGTTGACGGCTAAATACGGCATCACGTAAACGATAGTTTACCTTCGCTTTACCAGCACCAATGGCTTCTAGTTCTTCAATCACTTTTTGTGTAGCCTCCTTGTACCCTAATCCATCCAAGAAATCAGAACATTTTAAAACAAACCCTTGCTTAGCCGCAAAAGCTTCCTCCTTAATTACCTCATCAGAAGTATCGATTTCCCCATTAGCGGTTAGAGGACTAAAAATATTCTTAATCTCAGGCATTCCGTTGGTTCCTTTAAAGAAATTGGCAAACGCATAATCACGCTCATCTCCACATGGTACTGCCATTACAGCTCCGGTACCATAACCTGCCAACACATAATCTCCAATCCATATAGGAATAGGTTCTTTAGTAAACGGATGCTCTGCATACGCACCAGTAAATACCCCCGAAATGGTTTTTACATCGGCCATTCGCTCACGCTCGCTACGCTTTGCGGTTGCTTCTATATAAGCTGCTACCTCAGCTTGTTGTTCCTCAGTAGTTATTTGTGCTACTAAATCGTGCTCTGGTGCCAATGTCATAAACGCAACTCCAAAAATAGTATCAGCTCTGGTGGTAAATACCTCAATAGTAGCATCGCTTTGCTTAACATTAAAAGTTACACTAACTCCTACCGATTTACCAATCCAGTTACGTTGACTCTCTTTTAACGATTCGGTCCAATCAATTCGGTTTAACCCTTCTAGTAAACGCTCTGCATAAGCAGAGATACGCATACTCCATTGAGTCATTTTTTTACGAACTACTGGATGTCCTCCACGTTCAGATACCCCGTTTACTATTTCATCATTTGCTAATACTGTACCTAAAGCTGGACACCAGTTCACTTCGGTTTCCGCTAAATAGGTTAAACGGTATTGTAACAGTATTTTTTGTTGTTCTTCTCCCGTAAATCCGTTCCATTCTTCTGCTGTAAAAACAGCAACATCCTCATCACAAACAGCCTTTACACTTGCGTTTCCTTCCTTCTCAAAAACAGTAATAAGGGTAGTTATATCTTCAGCTTTATCGGCCGTTATGTTGTACCATGAATTAAACAATTGGATAAAAATCCATTGTGTCCATTTGTAATATTCAGGATTCGATGTACGCACCTCTCTGTTCCAGTCAAAAGAAAATCCAATCTTATCTAATTGCTCACGGTAACGCTTAATATTCGTCTCGGTAGTAATAGCAGGGTGTTGCCCTGTTTGAATGGCATATTGCTCTGCTGGTAGTCCAAACGAATCATACCCTTGTGGGTGTAATACATTAAAACCTTGATGACGTTTGTAACGGGCTACAATATCAGAGGCAATATATCCCAGCGGATGCCCCACGTGTAACCCTGCCCCTGAAGGATAAGGAAACATGTCCAGCACATAATACTTTGGTTTATCGCTGTTGTTAGAAGCTTTAAAAGTCTGGTTTTCTGCCCAATATTGTTGCCATTTGGCTTCAATTTCGTTTGGATTATAGTTCATTACTGTATGTTTACTAATTACCTGAATATTCTATTAAAAATCGGTGTCAAAGGTAATTATAAAAGTTAAGTTAACAAGCCTGCCTAGCTACGGAGTTTACAACTAAAGACTTTACCACAAGTACATATACTAAAACTATCATAAACCTATTTGACAAATACAGCTAAAATTGTAATTTATAAATACTTTTTACAACCAACCAATAATAACTTTTTCTGAATGACTAACAAGAACATTGGTTTAGTACTATCGGGCGGTGGTGTACATGCATTAGCACACGCAGGTTTTTTAAAAGCATTAATTGAAAACGGTATTCAACCAACACACCTCTCGGGTACTAGTGGCGGAACACTTATTGCTGCCCTATATGCCACCGGATATCAACCCGATGAAATGCTGGCTTTTTTTAAGAAAACGCCTTTGTTTAGTTTTTAATTAACTAAACAGACCTATCTTAATGAAATCTAAAATTGTACTTTTGGTTAAATCAATACTAAATAGTCAGTTACTCTAAAAATAGCACCACAAAAAGAACACTATGGGATTCTTTAATATTTTCAACAAAAAGAGACAAGTTGAACCCAATTACAAATTAGGGTTGGTACTATCTGGTGGTGGTATAAGAGCATTGACACATGCCGGTTTATTAAAAGCCTTAGATGAGAACGGGATTCAGCCTGATTGTATCTCTGGCACTAGTGGAGGTGCACTTATTGCGGCGCTATATGCTACAGGTTACTCTCCCGAAGAAATGATTACGTTTTTTAAAGAAACTCCTTTGTTTAGTTTTTCGCTGTTTGCTCTTAACAAACCCGGGTTGGTTGATAGCGAAAAATACGAGCACCTTTTAAAGAAGTTCTTTTATAAAGAAAATTTTGAAGATCTGAATACCCCCATTACAGTAACAGCTACTAATTTAAACACCGGCAAACTAGAGTTTTTTGACTCTGGTGAATTAATAAAACCTTTACTGGCTTCCTGTGCGCTACCTCCTTACTTTTCTCCGGTTTCTATTAACAACCATTTATATTCAGATGGTGGACTATTGAACAACTTTCCGTACGAACCTCTTGTAGATACTTGTGACTTTACTATGGGTAGTTTTGTTAACCCAGTTGCGGAAGTAGCTAACAAGGATATTAACAACACCTTTAAATTATTACAAAGAGTAATTACCATAAGTATGGACGCTAATTACTATCATCAATTTAGTCAATGCCATTATGTTTTTTTACCCCCTGAAATATATACCGTTGGTATATTGGATGTAAAAATGATAGTGAAAGCGTTTGAAATTGGTTACGAACATGCCCAAAACGAAATGCCTAAAATTTTAGAGTTGTTAAGACAACAAAATGAACTACTGAAGGCCTAAGATAATTTATTCACGCTTTCAAAAAAGGATTTAGAAACATTACTAATTAAAAATGATGTTGCCTATGGCAGGTATAGCTTCATTTAAGTATTGCGCATAAAAAAGCCTGCAATGAGTTGCAGGCTTCTATACTATAAGGGGACTACCCTACTATTCTTCTTTGAAAAGAGCTTCTGCTTTAGCAATAGCAGCATCCATATTCTTCTGAACCTCCTCTATTTCTTTGTTGTAAGGCTTAAGAGATTCTGTTTCTTTTATAATTTCATCATCCGTTTTATCATGAAGTCTATCCTCTTCATACGGAAAATCATCACTAAAACGATGCATCCATTTCATCATACCACTATGCGCCTTATTTAATTCTTGTAGGGTAAGTTTGTATTTTGTGACATCTTCCTCAGCACCCATTCTAACTTTCACTTCACATTGCATTTGATACTTAGCTATAACACCCATCTTAGCCATAGCTTCGTCATGCAATTTGATCGTTTTATCAAATAAGGTATTAAACTCTTTTTTATAATCTATTTTTTCCTCACAGCTTACCATTACTAAAACAGCCGTTAAGAACATTAAAACTTTATTTCTCATTTTTCTTTTATAAATATTTAAACATAAAAGTTTCTTCTTGAAAGAATACTTTATTAATTATTACCAAATACTACTAAACAATAATTGGTGGTTTTAAACACTGCTTCTCATATAAAAACTGATACTGCTCTGAATTTGAAAACCTACTTAATTCTTTATTTATCATTACTAAAGGTTCAGAAGGTATTTCATAAGATGATACTTCTATAAAGAAAACAGGAAGTTCTACTTTTTTAAAATTGACTTGTTTAGAGTCTTTACTCTCATCTGCCACCTTTTTCGCTAACTCCTTCTTAAGATAACACATTCCATTGCAATGCATCTGAGGTTTTTCTTTGTTAATACAAAGCTCGTTAGCTATATAATCATAGTTCACCACATAATCCAATACCGGAACTAATGGATTTGCCAAAACAAAAAATGATATTATTAGCCATACATACCTCACCTTGCAAATATAACAAGAAAGTATCCCATTTACATTTCAAAATTGCGCCTTCAGATACTAAAACCGAATTACCATGTAAAAAACTAAGCTCAAAATACAATATACCTTAGTAGTAGTTGTTTACATATAATAAACAAGGATAGAGATAAGTCTATAAATATTTAATTCAGATTATCTCGTAAAGAGCTCTTAAAGTTTTATATCTTTAATTTTACTTTAGTACTTTTACAAAAATTTATATTTAGATTACCAGCATCATTCTATGAGTACAACATCATTTGATAAATTTCAAAAGCGTAAATTAATTTCATCGTATTTCTCAGTTACTCTGAGTATTGCCTTAATTCTTTTTTTACTAGGTACTTTGGCGTTTGTTGTTATCAACTCTCAAAATCTGGTAAATCATATTAAAGAAAACTTAGTGGTAAATGTGTATCTGTCTGCAGCTGCTAAAGAAACCGAAATCAATCAGTTTCAGAAAACGCTTGCCATGAAGGAATACACAAAATCAGTTACTTATGTTTCTAAAGAAGAAGCGGCAGAAGATTTAATGAAAACGTTAGGTGAAAACTTTGTTGCCTATTTAGGAGACAATCCGCTACAAAATTCAATAGACTTACATTTGAAAGCCGATTATGTTACCGAGGAACAACTGGCAGATATTGCTATTGAAATTAAAGGAGCTACATTTGTAGATGAAGTAGCTTACGATATTCCGCTTGTTAGTTTGTTAAACGACAATATAAAAACCATAAGCTATTATATGCTTGGTGGTTGCGGATTTATCTTATTTATTTCTATACTGCTTATCAACTCTTCTATTCGTCTTTCTATTTATTCTAAGCGTTTTATTATTAAAACCATGCAAATGGTTGGTGCTACTAAGCGTTTTATTAGAAGACCTTTTATATTTAACAATATTAAATTAGGCATGATTGGGGCTGTTATAGCCATTGCAGCATTAACTGCCTGCATGTCGTTTCTGGATACTAAATACCCTACTATAAAATTATTGAGTAATGTACCTATGGTAACAGCTATATTTGGAGGTATTTTTATATTTGGAATACTTATTAGCTGGTTGAGTACATTTTTTGCTACCTCCCGCTATTTAAACTTAAGAACAGACGATTTATATTATTAATACTTGAAGATCATATAAAATGAAAACGAATAAGCCCACGAAACAGAACTTTATCTTTCAGAAAAAAAATTACCGGTTAATGTTAATTGGTTTGGCCGTTATAGCCCTTGGGTTTATTTTAATGAGCGGTGGTGGAAGCGATGACCCTAATGTTTTTAACGAGGATATTTTTAGTGTTAGAAGAATACGTATAGCACCAACCATGGTTTTAATAGGGTTTGCAATTGAGGTAGTGGCTATACTATACAACCCAGACAAGAAGAAAAAAGAAGAATAGTTTTCTATATCAAAACCATCAACTAACTAATCCATAGATATGAACTACCTACAGGCCATTATATTGGCAATCATTGAAGGCTTAACAGAGTTTTTACCGGTTTCTTCAACCGGACACATGATTATTGCGTCATCATTTTTCGGAATTGCATCTGAAGATTTTACTAAGTTATTTACGATTGTTATTCAGCTTGGTACTATTGTATCGGTAATTGTATTATATTTTAAACGATTCTTTCAAAGTATTGATTTTTATCTTAAACTTTTTGTAGCATTTATACCAGCTGTAGTTTTAGGACTAACATTGAGTGATTTAATCGATAGCCTTCTGGAAAATCCTATAACAGTAGCAATTTCATTAATTATTGGAGGACTCTTCTTAATTAAAGTAGATGACTGGTTTGGTGATGGAGAAGAAACCGAAATATCATACCTTACGGCATTGAAAATTGGATTTTTTCAGTGTTTAGCAATGATTCCGGGTACCTCTAGAAGTGGAGCTACGATTGTTGGAGGTATGACACAAAAACTATCAAGAACAGTAGCTGCTGAGTTTTCATTCTTTTTAGCAATTCCTACAATGTTAGGGGCTACACTAAAAAAATCATACGATTATTATCAGGAAGGATTTGTCCTTAACCAAGAACAGATTAACTTATTAATTATAGGAAATGTTATAGGCTTTATTGTAGCTATGATTGCTATTAAGTCGTTCATAGGATATTTAAGCAAGCATGGTTTTAAAATGTTTGGTTATTATAGAATTATTGCTGGGGCAGCCATTTTGATTATTCACTATGGTATTATGAAATTAACCATTGTATAAGTGCAGTTAGAAGATTTTAAAGAAGGACAACTATTATTAATAGATAAACCCCTTACATGGAGCTCATTTAATGCTGTAAACAAAATTAAATGGGCCATCTTAAAAAAATATAAACTCAAAAAAATAAAGGTAGGACATGCGGGAACATTGGATCCGCTAGCCACTGGACTTTTACTTATTTGCACTGGTAAGTTTACCAAAAAAATACAAGACCTACAGGGACAAGTAAAAGAATATACAGGCACCCTAGTATTAGGAGGTACCACGCCTTCGTATGATATGGAGACCGAAGTAGACCAAACTTTTGAAACTACCCATATTACGGAAGACTTAATTTACGCTACTACAAAACAATTTTTGGGTGATATTATGCAATATCCTCCAATTTTTTCCGCTTTAAAAAAAGACGGTAAGCGTTTATATGAATTTGCTAGAGAAGGTGAACAAGTTGAAATTCAACCTAGGCAAATTACCATTAACGAGTTTGAAATAACTGGAATTACCTTTCCTGAAGTTCATTTTAGAGTGGTTTGTAGTAAAGGTACCTATATACGATCTTTAGCACACGACTTTGGAAAAGCACTTAATTCAGGTGGGTATCTTTCTGCTTTAAGAAGAACCAAAATTGGAGAGTATAGTGTAGATAATGCCATCTCTCCTGAAGAATTTGTAACAGAACTGAATGCTTTATAATTTTTTTATAGATAAATTAACTAGTTGTAAAAAAAGTATTTACGTATTGTTTATTAGGTTTCGCCGCATGAACAGTTATAGATACGTTGTATCTGCATGCCTATCATTTTCCATTCTTTTGGTTATGCTTTTATGCGTTGGTGCTATTCATTTTAAAAGCTATACGTATACCGAGGAGCATTTTATTGAAATGACTACCGAAAAAAAGAAAGAAGAAGTTGAAAAGAAAAAAGCAACAACTAAAAAGCTTTCTAACCACAAGGGAAAAATTACCCATAAAACCTATAACGATAAAATTAAAAGTGAGCTAACGGAAGAAGACAATCATCAAACGTTAAAAGAATTTTTAGCCAAGATGGATAAAAAATATTCCAAACCTCTAGCCGATAACCAAACAGCAGAAAATCTAAAAAAAGCAGAAGAGACCATTAAAAATACCAGAGAAGCAATAAAAAACTCTAAAGATAAAAACATCAGCGTACAAAATAGAAATACCGAAAAAATGACTACGGTTACCTACTCATTGGAAAACCGAATTGTAATTGGGGAAATACCCAACCCCATTTACACTTGTATCGCGGGAGGTGTTGTAGTAATTACTATAAAAGTAAACGGTAATGGTGATGTTATCGCTGCAAAACAAGATACCGAAACCTCTAACACCAAAGATGGTTGTTTGGTTGAAAATGCAATTACTTATGCAAGGAGCACAAAATTTAATGCCAACCCGCAAAATAAATCACAAGTTGGCACTATCACGTACGTTTTTCAATCTAAATAAATGTATTTATATCGTATAGCTTAAAACTTAAAATACATTAAACAAAGAGTTTCAATAAATCTTTTACAATACTCTTCCCCCTATCTTTATTATACCACAACTGTAGATATTGTTTAAAATCGGGTGTTAATTTACCGTACTGTTCTCTAAAATCTTCTACTAAATTAAGTGCAGCCTCGGGCCTTGGTCCAAAACTATCTATAATGTTATAATCTTCATCTACCACTAAAATTTTCGGTATAGAGCGTGTTCCATTTGTTAGGCACAGATCCATTAGATCTAAATTCTCATCTCTTAATACCAACCTGAAGGTAATATGATTACTTACTTCTACCACTTTATTAACCACAGGCAAAATTTGAGCAGCATCACCACACCAACTCTCCGTTATTGCTAACCAGGTAACTTTTTTGTCATACGTAGAAATAATTTCTCTATACTTCCCATCTATATTAATGGTTTTGTTTAACCTAAGCATTCGTTTATAATTAAGCTTTGTAAACAAGGTCATTTCTTCTGAAGGAACAGGTGAGCTAGATGCTCCGTCAGCCATCAATTTAGCCATAAGAGAAAGGTACTCTTGGTAACTCATTCCCTGTGCTATACTGTTTTCTATTATACTATTTACCTGTAAAGTATGCATCACATTATAATTTGCTTAAATCAAATATATAGGTCTTTTAATTTTAAAAACCTGACAATTGTCAGGGAGAAAAATAAAAAACACTAGATACCCATTTTTTTTATACCACAAACAATTAAAAATTAGTTGTTTGCACCTATACCTCCTTGAGCTACAAACGTTGCAAAATCTGAATCACTATAGTATATATTTACACAACTGTTAACTATAATAGCATCTTCGTACCTAAAATAAGTACCATTATCTAGCATACTAATGTTTATTTTACCCATACCACTAACAACATCTATATTGGCAGAAAGATCAAATGTTGCAGAAGCTAAAGGCATATCATCATCCATATCACATGAAATAAAAAACAAGAGATACCATCATTAAAGTAATTTTTAAAGTTTTCATAGCATTATTTTTAAATTAATAAGTTTCTTTGCTTTATGCACGGAAGAATAAATAGTATAATTTTATTAAAAAGAAATTAAGCATATTATGAAAAGATGCGGCTGGTGTGTAGGTGATATACTATACGAAAAATACCATGACGAAGAATGGGGAGTCCCTATACATGATGATGATAAACTCTTTGAATTTTTAATACTTGAAACTTTTCAGGCAGGATTAAGCTGGATTACAATTTTAAGAAAAAGAGAAAACTTTAGAGCCGCTCTTGACCAGTTTAATTACAAGAAAATAGCGCTTTACGACAATCATAAATTCGAAGAACTGTTGCAAAATGAAGGTATTATTAGAAATAAACTTAAAATAAAAGCCACTATTACCAATGCTCAAGCTTTTATAAAAATTCAGGAAGAATTTGGCTCTTTTAGTAACTATATCTGGAGCTTTGTAGACCATACCCCTATTATCAATACTGTAATCAATTATAAAGATGCTCCGGCAAATACTCCGCTGTCCGATGCGATTAGCAAAGATTTAAAAAAACGAGGATTTAAGTTTGTTGGAAGTACCGTTATCTACGCACATATGCAAGCAACCGGAATGGTTAACGATCATGAAGTAGATTGCTTTAGATACAACGAAGTGATTACAAAGTAGTATATCCGGGTAACTTGCTTAAAAATTCCATACGAGGTATTTCAATAGCTCCTAAACTGGCCAAATGATCTGTATACACCTGACAATCAATTAGGCTATAATTTTCTGCTTTTAGTTTTTGTACTAGTTGTATAAAACCAAATTTTGAGGCATTACTAACTTTACTAAACATACTTTCTCCACAAAAAATAGTGCCTAAATCTATTCCGTAAAGACCTCCTACCAAGGCCCCATCTAACCAAACCTCAACAGACTTAGCCACACCTTCTTCATGTAATTTACAATAAGCATCTACCATGTCGTTGGTAATCCATGTACCATATTCATCTTCTCTTTTAACACCTGCACAGTTTATTATAACCTCCCTGAAACATGTGTTAAAGGTTACCTTAAAATGCCCATCACGAATTACTTTACGCATACTTTTAGAAACTTTCAAATCATCTGGAAAAAGAACCATTCTAGGATCTGGAGACCACCATAAAATTGGCTGTTCTTCATCAAACCAAGGAAAAATACCTAGCCGATATGCCAACAATAAGCGTTCAGTAGATAAATCTCCTCCAACTGCAACTATACCTTCAGCAGAAGCTTCCTCAGGATGTGGAAATTGTAATACATCTGTTAAAAATCTCATATTCCGTCAAAATTATTTTTTTTATCATCAAAAAGTAATGTTATTTCTTTTTTATTTGACAAAAAATCGACAAATTTGTTATGTCTTTACAACTTTTTTTATTTCATCATTGCTTTTTGAGTTTGTTGTAAAGACAACCTAAAACCACAGAACTTAAGTCCCGGATACTCCGGGACTTTTTCATAAAAAAAGGTGCTTAAAAATAAGCACCTTTTTTATATCTTCTCATTCAGTTAGAATGGTAAGTCATCGTGATCTTCTTCTTTAAAATCATTAGCAGGCTCAAAAGCATCCATTGGAGGTACTGGCGGCATATCAGGTGCCCCACCAGACTGTTGTGGCATCATAGATTCTATTCTCCAGCCCTGAATAGAGTTAAAATACTTCGTTTCTCCCTGCGGGTTTGTCCACTCTCTACCTCTTAAATTGATACTAACTTTAACAGGCTGTCCAATTTGAAACCCATTTAAAGCATCACATTTATCCTGAATAAACTCAACAAGAATATGCTGTGGATATTGCTCTTCGGTGGTTACTACAAGTTCTCTTTTTCTAAAACCATTGTTACCAAAGGTTTGTGTATCACCAACTAATTTAATTTTTCCTATTACTTCCATAACTTTAGTATCGTATTACAGCTGTTAAAATTACAATTATTGCAAAACTACGTATTCTAGGTTAGTTACTAAAATGTTTATCCGTACAGACAATAAAATTCTACTATTTACTTTATATTTAAACAGATTTTGAAAACAGAGCATGTTTCTACAGAAAAGAAATACCATACGTTGGATTTTAATTGTATCCTCTTTTATTATTGTTAGTTTAATACTTTGGAATACGTATAATTTTTTCCAAAAGTTTAAAAACGAGGAACGTACTAAAATGGAAATCTGGGCTAATGCACAACAAACACTAATTAATGCCCCCACTACCACCTTTTCCTCTAATGGAGAAAGTGTTGATTTAGATTTACCATTAAAGATTTTACGTTCTAACAAATCGAATCCCATGATTTTGGTGAGCATTGATGGCTCTATACAGACCCAAAATCTTGATGAAAAAGAAGCAGAAGATAGTCTATACATACAGCAAAAAATTAAGCAGTTTGAAAACGAAAACCAGCCTATAGAGGTACTTGACAATGGTGAAAAGTTATCTACACTATATTATGGCAACTCTGATCTTTTAAATAAGCTGAAATACTATCCAATGGCCTTACTGCTCATTATTTTCCTTTTCGGTAGTGTTGTTTACTTTTTTTATAGAACAGCTAAAATATCAGATCAAAATAAGCTATGGGCAGGGATGGCCAAAGAAACAGCACACCAGATAGGGACACCTTTATCATCGCTTTTGGGGTGGACTGAGCTATTGAAAAGCATGGATGTTGATAGTAGTGTTACCTCTGAAATTGAAAAAGATATTGACCGCCTACAGACTATTACAGATCGATTCTCTAAGATAGGATCCATACCAAAGCTAGACCTTACCAACATTATTAAGGAAACTGAATCTTCTTATCTTTATTTGCAATCTAGAAGTTCTAAAAGGGTACATTTTTCTTTTGAAGCCCCAAATAAAGAATTATTTGTTCAGTTAAACTCACAACTCTATAGCTGGACAATTGAAAACTTGGTCAAGAATGCTATTGATGCTATGAGAGGTTCGGGTGAACTTAAAATTGCCATTTCTGAAACTGAGCAGCATGTAAAGATTAAAGTTACCGATACCGGAAAAGGAATTCAGAAACAAGATTTTAAAAATATTTTTAAACCTGGTTTTACCACCAAAAAACGTGGATGGGGTCTTGGATTATCATTAGTAAAGCGTATTATTGAAGACTACCATAAAGGCCGTATTAAAGTACTAACCTCTGAACTAGGCAAAGGTACAACCATGCAGATAAGTCTTAAAAAGGAGGGGTAATAAAATGATTATAGATTAGAAAAATCTCTCTTCAAAATTAATCCAATTTTTTTTGAAAACTTTTTACTCCCATTCCCGTTTAAATGAGCTGAATTATAAAAATTTGACATATGATTGGCCAATGAATCTTCAGAAAAATTCAAATAGTTAACTCTTTCGTTAATCTCATAAGATTCATATAGACTATCTAAATATTTTTTATTTTCAGCATGAAAATTAGAAAACTCAATATAATAAGGCGACCATATCATTAAAACCTTAACATTATTTATATCGGCATAGTGTAAAATTTCTTCAAAAACATCTATCCCTTTTTTATAAATATTACTATTAAAAGGTACCGTATCATTCTCTAGCAATTTTTGCATCGATTTATAATCTTTCTCGATCCATTTCTTGTCAACCCCAACATAACCGTTGCATATGTTTTCCCTTTCTGATTTTTTATTAACAAACTCTCTAAAAATTTTCATTTCATACCCTCTATATTTATACATAGGGAGGTATTTTCATATATAAATTCAGAATCAATATCTCCAATTACATTTTCGTATTCAGGCATATTTAAATAAGGTAAATACTCAAACTTATTAAAAAGCTTATTACCCGAACCCAATATAATGGCATCAACATCTAGTATTAGCAACTTTGGTGGTAAGTTATGGTTAACATAAGCATCCCATCTTATTTTTAATAAATTCAACGGTGTGCCACTTAATCCAATATTGTAACATGAAAACCCAGATACATCCTCTATTATACATGGGTCATAATGAGCAACTGCTCTAGAGTTTACAAAAACAACAACTTCGCTATTAATAGCGCCCTCAAAAACTTCATACCAAACATTATCATCGCAAACATTGTTCTCCCTAATTGCAAAATCGATACCAACCATCAATATCCATAGTACTATATAGATTATGACAAAAACTTTAGTAATATTTGTAAAAAAACGTTTCACCTTTAAAATTGAAAATAAATAAAACTTTGAGAATTATTTTTAATACTCAATAAAATAGCTAACACAGTCAAAGAAAACAGCGTATACTTTAACAATCTGGAATTCTTGTAAAACTTATTAAACACTACATCCTCATTACGATAAAACCATTCTATAATAAGAAAGAAAATTAGATAAACAAACAAAGGGATTATACTAACTGTATGTATTTGATAAGATGATATTGACATGTCATAATTGGTTACCATTCTTTTAATAAATCTAAGAGCATCAGATATTGAAGCTGCTCTAAAAAATATCCAAGAAAAACACACAAGTGTAAATGTAAATAACATTCTAACAACATCTGACCAAGTTGGTAGTAATCTATTTTTACTAATCTCCCCTAAAAATCTTCTATTTTTTTTCCATAATAATAATGGTAAAAAATAAATGGCATTTAAAAAACCCCAAAACAAAAAAGTCCAATTGGCTCCATGCTAAAAACCACTAACTAAAAAAATAATAAATGTATTCCTAATAACTTTAAGCAAAGTTCCTTTAGAACCACCTAAAGGAATGTATAAGTAATCCCTAAACCAAGTAGACAACGAAATATGCCATCTCCTCCAAAATTCAGATATATCCCTTGAAAAATAAGGGAATCTAAAATTTCTCATAAGATCAAAACCAAATAATCTTGCAAGACCTATTGCAATATCTGAATACCCCGAAAAATCACAATAAATCTGCACGGAAAATAGAACAACCCCTATAGCTAATGTAATCCCCGAATAACTTCCATAATTGGTGAAAATATCATCTACGTATATACTACAGTTATCAGCGATAACAATTTTCTTAAAAAACCCCCATAAGATCTGTTTACACCCTTCTACAGCTTTTGAGTAATCAAAAATTCTCTTTTTATAAAATTGCGGAAGTAAATGAGTTGCTCTTTCAATTGGTCCAGCAACTAATTGCGGAAAAAATGAAACAAAAGCCGAAAAATCTACAAAGCTCTTGGCAGGAGTAAGTTTTCCCCTATAAATATCTATAGAATAACTTAACGTTTGAAAAGTATAGAAACTGATTCCTACAGGAAGTAAAACATGCAAGTAAAACGAATCTAAAGTAAAGCCCAAAAAAGAAAAACCTGTAACAAAAGATTCAACAAAAAAATTGAAATATTTAAAAAAACCTAAGATTCCCAAATTAGAAAAAAGACTAATCATTAAATAAGTCTTCTTAATCTTAGGCTTAGAGCTCTCATATATTTTTTCCCCAATAATAAAATCAATAATGGAACTCAATAAAATCAAAAATAGAAATCTCCAGTCCCACCAACCGTAAAAAACATAACTTACAATAACAAGAAATATATTTTGAAATCTTAATGACTTATCTAGGACAAACCAATAAATCACAAAAACTATGAGAAAAAAATATACAAACTCTACCGAATTAAAAAGCATGCCTTATATTATATCTACAAATATGTTTGAATAGCTTTTGCTATAGCCGTAAACTCTTCTTTTTCCAACGGTACATTTTTCGCAAAACTCATATCACCCATTTCATTTAACGGAATTAAATGCACATGTACATGCGGTACTTCTAAACCTACCACAGCCATTCCTACACGTTTACATGGCATTGCCTTTTCTACAGCAATTGCAATCTTTCTAGAAAAAGCCATTAACCCCATATAGGTTTCTTCATCTAAGTCAAAAATCTTATTCACCTCTATTTTAGGAATACATAGCGTATGCCCCTTAGCATTTGGACTAATATCCAAAAAGGCTAAAAAATTATCATCTTCCGCTACTTTGTAACAAGGTATTTCGCCGTTTACTATTTTGGTAAATATAGTTGCCATAAATCTTCTTTTAAATAAAAAAATCCTTTGCATAAAGATACAAAGGATTTGGTATTTTATACTATTAAAAAATTACGCTCTGGTAATCTCTAAAATTTCCATTTTAAGAACCCCATTAGGAACTTTAATCTCTGCAATATCTCCAACACTCTTACCTAGTAGTCCTTTACCAATAGGTGAGTTAACAGAAATTTTTCCTGCTTTTAAATTCGCTTCACTCTCTGCTACTAAGGTATACTTCATTTCCATACCATTAGCTGCATTCTTTAATTTAACTGTTGAAAGTACTAGTACCTTAGAAGTATCTAATTGAGATTCGTCAATTAAGCGAGCATTTGCAAACGTTTCTTCCATCTTAGAGATCTTCATCTCTAACAAACCCTGAGCTTCTTTAGCAGCATCATACTCCGCATTTTCAGACAAATCTCCTTTATCTCTAGCTTCTGCAATAGCCTGGGAAGCACGTGGCCTTTCTATATCCTTTAACTGATTAAGTTCTTCTCTTAATTTTTTTAATCCTTCCGCTGTATAATATGATACTTTACTCATAGCTTCATCTATTTATAAATACAAAAAATCCCCTTGCTTTCTAAGAGGATTCAAAAGCAAATATAAGAATTTTTTAATTAATACGATTTCGTAACTTGCAAGTCTTGTTAAATTTAAAAATAATTTAGCAATTACATCGTTATTAGCATATATTCCTATTTGAAAATGAAAAAAATTATTTGGTTTTGTACGGTATCGTTACTCTTAATTGCTTGTTCTGATAACTATAGCAGCAGAAATCCTTATTTATCTGAAGTAAGCTTTACCAAAACCATCAACCTAAATTTACCTTCCTACAACAACTTAACAGTTGCGGGTAGCGGAATGCTTATTGAAGATGCTACTGCTGGCATAAAAGGTATCTTAGTTATTAACCAAGGCTTTAATCAATTTTTGGCATGGGAAGCTAGTTGCCCCAACCATACACCTAGCTCTTGCTCTACTATGGAAGTTACCGGAAATATCTATTGTCAATGTGATTGCGATGATTACAAGTACAGCCTATATACCGGTAATATTATTGAAGAAACAAATGACGGTAATGCCGAATACAGCTTGTTATACTACCAAACTAGTGTAAACGGTAATATACTTACCATATCTAATTAAAAAACTACAGCTATACATAATGTACAACTGTAGTTTATTGCTTAAGTAAACCACTTCAAGTATACTACTTCGGGGCAAGCCCATGAAGCATTTAATCTCAATTATTGAGTAAAATTCTCGAAGCCTATAATCTCGAGTATCGAGTAGTTTAAAAATTTAAGGTTGCTCCTAGCAGATAGTTAATCCCTGCTTGCGGATAGTAACCTGTACCTTCAATGGTAGTAGTACTTCCCGGATTAGACCAAGTATCATTATACGTATAGAAATATCCGTTAGATATATATTCTACATCAAATACGTTATTTACCAAACCAGTTATTACTATAGATTTAAATACCTTATTGGTTTTTATCTCATAACTTACATTAAAATCGTTTATAAAATAACTATCTAGTTTAGAAGCTTCGGCATCTATATTCCCCATATACTGCTCTCCTACGTACTTAGACAATAAAGACACCTGGAAAGATGAAGACGGCATATACGTTATAATATTACCGGCAACAATGTCGGGTGAATACGAAATATTAGTATCTCCTAAATTGGTCAATTCTCCATCTCTTTGAAAATAGAAGTCTTTGTTTTTATTAGTGCTTAACGCAACATTAGGTCGTACTAACAATTTATTACCCACTACTATGGTAGCATCAACTTCTAAACCTAATCTGTAACTATCTCCACTATTGGCACGCATAGGAGACCCTACATTATCTAACTCTCCCGTTAACACCAATTGATCTTCATATTTCATATAGTAAACATTCGAGTTTAGTTTAAACTTAGGAGACTTATACCTCCAACCCAACTCAAAATCGTTTAATCTTTCCGGTTTCGGATTTCCATTCTCATAGTCGGTTCTATTAGGTTCTCTATTAGCTCTGGCATATGATAAATACAAAATAGAATTGGCATTCACTTCAAAACTCACCCCTGCCTTAGGGTTAAAGAAATTAAACGCATCATCTACACCTCCCGTTTCAGGAGCATCAGCCGTGTATCGTACTTTTCTATATTGCATATCACCATAAATACTCCATTTATCAGTCAATTTATAGTTTACCTTAGTGTAAACGTTCAAATCGTTCTTCATAGAAGTATCATCGTAATACCTATCTCTTATTTCACTATCAGAAGCATATTGGGTCCAAATAATCTCTCCGAAATGTCTTCCCAAATATTGGTTTACACCTCCACCCATTATCACAGATATTCTATCCTTTTCATAAGTAGCAGAAAATATAGCGCCGTAGAAATCATTATCCAACCACTTTCTTCTAATAAGGTCGGTGGTACTAATGGTTGTCCCCGAAATATCTATTGGAGTTAATCCATAGTCTCCAAAAGCCTCATCTTCTTTATATTGCTCGTAAAAACCACGCCCATACGTATAGTGTAATGCAACGTTAGTACTCCAGTTAGCAGACCATTTCTCATTCCAGATAAGTTGTGCATGATCTTGCTTATAATTATCTACTTCATTATCATAAAAACGAACATTCCCATTATCATCATAATACATTCCCGCAGTATTAAAGGTTCTGTCATTTTCAAGCAAGTCTAAATCCTCTAAGCCATTCCAAGACTGATAGGTAATTTCATGACCTCCAAAAACCAATGCCTTAATAAGGGTATTCTTATCCATGTAAGCTCCCTGCAAAAAATACGATTTTAAATCTGATGATGCTCTGTCTATATAACCATCAGAAGCAATTTTTGACAATCTTCCTGAAACTTCAAAATGATCATTCAATGTTCCTGTAGAAAATTTTAATGTATGCTTATGCGTATTAAAACTACCATATGAATTAGCTATTTGTCCATACGCTTCTTTAGAAGCTGCATCGGTTAGCAAATTCAAACTAGCACCAAAAGCACTAGAACCATTGGTAGATGTACCTACCCCTCTTTGTAACTGAATGTTCTCTACAGAGGAAGCAAAGTCTGGCATATTCACCCAATAAGTACCCTGACTTTCTGCATCGTTATACGGAATACCATTAATCGTTACATTTACTCTGGTAGCGTCACTACCACGTACTCTAATCCCTGTGTAACCTACACCCGCACCGGCATCAGAAGTTGTAACAACACCAGGTAAATAATTCATTAAAATAGGAATATCTTGTCCTAAATTCCTTTTCTTAAGTTCTTTCTTAGAAAGATTAGAAAACGTTACAGGTGTTTTATCTGTTACACGTGTAGCAGATACCGAGACCTCCTCTAGTTTTACAGGTTCTTTTTTAGTTGCTAAAGAGTCCTTTTCTTTTTCTTGTCCCCAGAGTATACTCATTGAGCATACCATAAGACCAAAAGCGAATAAATTTTTCATCCGTAAAAAATTTTACGAATAAAAGGGGTAATTATTCTGTGTTAATAAAATAGTTTGATTAAAAAAATAGTCCAATCACACATCTTTCACTAGTAAAAAGATGTCTGTTCTTATCCCTAAACAGCATTACCTGTTCCAGGTTCATTGGGTATAATCTCAGCCCTTTGTAAAGAGCACCCCTTTGAGATGGTGCAAACATATAAAGATTATTTAAATTCGCCTTATCTTTTTTAAAAATAAATAAGAGAACAAAGATTTCCTATCTTTAAACTATGATGAACACATCTAAAAGAAAAATCACTTTTAAAGTTTTTATAAGCTATGCAGCTATTTCTATATTAGCCGTAATAGCCGGAAAAACCATACTTGGAGAGATTAAAAAACTTACCGAAATTAAAAGTGAGCAAACTCAAGATACCGCTAAAATATTACAGATTGGTAATATACTTACTCTAATGTATGAGGGCGAAACCATGGGGCGTGTAGCCATTCAATCTGAAGATCAGGAATCGTTAGAAGAATATTTAAAAAAAAATGAGACCTTACATAATGAAATAATACTTCTAAAAAACAAAGTTGCTACCCCAAATCAGAAATCATTATTAGATAGTGTTAGCGCACTTGTAGATGTGAAAATTAGTAACATACGAGACCTTAGAAAAATTAGAAATGACGATAGCGCAGAAACAGGTATCTTAGACGCTATTCAGATTCTTTCTAATCTTGAAAACTATATGGGTAGGTTAACCATTGAAAATTTTGTTGCCAACCCAGATGAATTAGACAAACAAACCAGAGAAAATTTAAAGGAATATCTAAAAATATTAAGTAAATATACTCCTACTGAAGCCCCTTCAAAAGAGGATCGCTATGAAATGGATTCTATCATCCTTACCTCAAAAAGCCTATTAAAAAAAATACATTTAAACACAGCTTCTCAAAAACGAATCCTTAAGAAAAAAGAGAATGAGCTCATGGAAAATGATTTGGCAGTTTCAAAACAGCTAAAATCGATGCTTACTCAATTAGAGTTAGATGTTTTAAAAACTGCGAAAGAAGTAAACGCCAGCAGAAATGCAGTACTTGAAAAAAGCAGATACACGCTAACCGGTGCTGCTTTTATAGGCGTATTACTTATTATTATTTTTTCCATTGTTATTTTAAATGACTTTTGGAAAGCCCAACATTTACGAGAAAAACTGGAAAGGGCCAATCAATATAGTAACTCGCTTTTAAAGAGTAGAGATCACTTAATTTCAATGGTGAGTCATGACCTTAAAACACCTTTAAACACCATAATTGGATATACTGAACTCATAAGTAAATCTATAGACAGCCCTAAAGAAAATCATTATTTGGATCATATTAAAAATGCATCCCGATTTGTTTCACAGCTGGTAGATGAACTGTTAGACTATTCTAAATTAGAAGCAGGAAAAGTACAAATTGAGAAGGTTCCATTTCAATTAGTTGAATTAGTAGAAGAAACAGCTCTTAGTATACAATCTATTTACCCTAAAAAAGAAATTGATTTATTTTTTGAAATAGCTAATAACTGTAATAAAACCTTTGTTGGAGACTCATATCGTATTAAGCAAATATTATACAACCTAATTGGTAATGCCTATAAATTTACTGAAAACGGAAGCATTACCATTGGTATGGAGTTAAGTGAAACCGGCAATAATCTTACTATTTATGTTGCAGATACAGGTATCGGGATTGCAGATGAAAAACAACAACTCATTTTTGAAGAATTTCAACAAGCTGAAGATAATACTGTTAAAAAATTTGGTGGTTCAGGGCTCGGATTACATATCTCTAAAAAACTGGCTTTACTAATGGATGGCGACTTAAATGTTAAAAGTAAGTTACTGGAAGGAAGTACATTTACCTTAACCATTCCGGCAACCTTTACTACGCTAGCAGTGCCATTAGTTAACGCGAATGAAAATGCTGAAGTAGAAAAATTACCAAGTCTAAGAGCTTTAGTTATAGATGACGATGAAACATTGTTACAACTAAGTGAAGAACTTTTAACCGGCTCAGGTATCTTAGTAGAAACGTTTACAAATGGTAAAATAGTTTTAGAGAACATTTCAAAACTCACATTTGACTTTATTATCACCGATATTCAATTACCGGAAATGAATGGCTTCCATTTTGTAGAAATGCTACATCAAAAAGGAATAAACAAACCTATAATCGCAGTTACCGGAAGAAAAGATATGCCTGAGAATTTTTATACCGAAAATGGTTTTACAGCAGTATTGTTTAAGCCTTATAAATCAGAAGATTTATTGCACGTCATTTGTTCGCTGTTTTCAGATTCAGCTGTAATTCCAAAGAAGAATGTGGATTCTACTGTTCCTACAAATACAACCTCTACGGTTTCCGAAACCAATTTTAACTTGAAATCTATTGCTGGATTTGTAGGTAATGATGATGAAGCATTAGCAGCTGTAATAAAACTTTATGTAAAAGATACTACTCATAATATAGAGAAGTTAAACATATACTACACCAATAAAAACTACAAAGGCATAAGTGATTTAAGCCATAGAATGCTTACTATGCTAAAACAATTTCAAATAGTTAAAGAAACCGAAATCTTACTTCAATTAGAAAAAGCAGCACATTTAGATGACAATACCATCACTGCGCTAATGAACGAGTTTAATAAACATATTAATATAACATTACAACAACTTAAAGCATATTACGAATCTAAACCGTAAGCTTTTAACTTATTGTATAGTGTTTTTCTACTCACATTTAACAACTTAGCAGCTAATGTTTTGTTATTATTTGTTTTTTCTAATGCAGCAATAATAAGTGCTTTTTCGTTATCTTTAGTAGATAATGACGTTATAAAACCTACATCCTCTACTCCTGAATTTTCAAATAATTCAGATGGTAGTACCCCTTCCGTAATATAATTTCCAGACGTTAATAACACAGAACGCTTAATTACATTTTGTAACTCTCGTAAATTACCCGGCCATGCATATTGCTGAAAACATATAATAGCATCTCTATCAAACCCTATTACTTGCTTACCCAATTGTTTATTAGCACTAGCTAAAAAATGCTCCGCAAAAATCATCATATCTTCCATCCTATCTACTAAAGAAGGCACTTTAATAGAAAATTCATTTAAACGGTGGTATAAATCTTCTCTAAACTCTCCATTTTCTACTGCCTTAAGCAGGTTTTCGTTAGTAGCAGACAAGATGCGTATATTTACATCAATCTCTTTAGAGCTACCCACAGGTTTTATTTTACGCTCCTGTAAAGCTCTTAATAGCTGGATCTGATTTTCGTACGAAAGATTCCCTACCTCATCTAAAAAAATGGTTCCTTCGTTAGCTTCTTCAAAATGTCCTTTTTTATCGGAAACAGCTCCTGTAAACGAACCTTTTACATGCCCAAAAAATTCGCTAGAAGCAATTTCTTTAGGGATAGCTCCACAATCCACTGCTATAAAAGGAAATTCCTTTCTACTACTTTGCATATGAATAGATTTGGCGACTACTTCTTTCCCGGTTCCACTTTTCCCTGTTATTAACACAGACATATCTGTAGGCGCCACTAGCCCCACGTATTCAGCTAATTTTTTAGATGCATTGCTAATTCCAAATACCATTTCGGCATTAGTATTTTTATCTGAAATAGCTACTACACTAGTTTGTAGTTCAGGAGTTTTAGTAACTACGGCTGAACCATCTGTTTGTTTGGTTGCATTCTCTATAACATTTAAAACAGACTCTTGCTGAAATGGTTTAGAGATATAGTCGAATGCTCCTTTTTTCATAGCACTAACTGCAGAAGCTACCTCTGCATAATTAGTCATAATAACAACAGGTACTTCTGGACTTTCCTCTTTAATTTTTTCTAGAAACGAAATACCATCACCATCGGGTAATCGTAAATCTAAAAAAACAATATCAAAAGTAGATTTGAATATGGTAGCAGCTTCTTTAAGACTATGACATACAGCAACCTTATGCTTGTACCTCACTAAGAAGCGCTCCAAAAGAGAAGAGAAAGTTACGTCGTCATCAATAACTAGTATTTTAGCCATAAAGTAGGTGGTTGAAACACAAAAATACTATCCTAAATTAGAAATAGGCATAAAAAAATCATAAAAAAAAGCTGCCGTGATAACGGCAGCTCAATGTCATGAAGAATAAAAAAATTATTCTTCAATCCATTCACCCTTTTCGTTTGCATAAAGCGTCGTTGTAGACTCCGGCGTTGTTACGCTTAGCTTATATTTCATTTCTTCATTCACATAAGCTTTGGTAATCGTTGAATCCGGAAAATCTTTAGCAAAGGCATCGGTAACTGCCTTTGGTAATTCAGACACTTTTATTTCTTTATAATCCTGTATTACAACAACCGTTTCATTAGTTGTAACAGGTACTAAAGGATTCATGGCAAATGTTGAGAAACTACCCAACAACATACTTGCAGCAATAACAAACTTTTTCATAGCAATTTTATTTTTAATTTTTTCTATACTATACATTGAAAAAAAGATGCCATACCATAAAAAAACGCTGATTTATATATAAAAACATATAAATCAGCGTTTTGTATTTTAAAAAGTATTTACCTACCTGTGTATTAGCTGTATAAGCTTATAATTTTCGTGTAAGAATTACACGGCAACACCTTACACAAGTTTCACCTGATGCGCAGGTTTTAAAAGGTCTATAACTGTTTTAACCGGATTAAAAGTACTTAAAGGTACTTCTACAAAAATAGTATTCCAGTTAGCCATAGCACCATTCCATAATCCTGGTAACTCTAATGCCTTTAATTCTTTTCCTTCGCGTGTTTTATTTGTAATAAATCCTTGTTTTGGATCTACAAATGCCGTTAAGTCAAATTTTTCACCTTTGTAATTCTTAACACTACACACAATATCTACCGGATTAAAATGCGTAGACTTCATAAGAATGTTACGTTGCGATTTGCTTGCCATATCAATTTGAGCAGACTCTATAATCTGTAAAGAAATTTGAGCATCGTCTCCCTTTACCCAAAAAGGTCCGCCTCCAGGTTCACCTTCATTCTTCACCATTCCACAAATACGAATAGGTCTATCTAAAATCTCCTTCAAATATTCTATCTGATAAATCTCTTTATACCTCTTAAAATGTGGTGTAATAGCTACGCTCAATTTCTCTTCTAAAAAGGTTTTAATCATATCAATATCGTTAGAATATACCAATGGTTCGTCTAACAGTCTACGGTACTCATAAGCCTTTTCTTGTATTTTCAATAGCATTCCTGCCAACATTTTTTTGTATTCAACAAGGGTATGCTTATATCGCATTACCACCACATTATCAATATTTTTAATAAAGATAACATCTGCCTCTACATCATTTAAATTTTCTATTAAGGCACCGTGTCCACCTGGTCTAAATAAAATACTACCATCATCTTCTCTAAACGGTTGGTTCTCCATATCTACAGCGATGGTATCGGTAGATTTTTTCTGATAAGAAAATGAGATATCAAACTTCACATTTGTTTTACTCTCAACATGTTCCCTTACTTTTTCATATTCATCCTCAAATTTACTTCTATGTTCCTCAGAAATTGTAAGGTGCAACTTTGCCAAACCATTAGATGTTGCATACAATGCAGCTTCATATAAATGTTCTTCAAAAGCTGTAGAAGGGTGTGTTTTATAACGGTGAAAAGGAAGCGCTCCTTTAGGATAACTTCCATAATTAAACCCATCTTCTAACAACAATTCTCTCACAAAATGATATTTTTGATAATCATCTGAAAGATCTTCATAGTTTGGTATTTTCTCTAAAAGGTTCTCTTCTATCTCCTTATAAAAAGGAAACTTCTCTAATCCAATAAAAAACGTATTCATATCAAACGCCTTCTCACGATTTACATATGAATTAAACGTTTCTTCTTGCGGATCATATTCATTAAAAAACTTAAAAACCGATTTAAACATTCTTGAAGCGGCCCCTGAAGCGGGTACAAATTTTAATAAGGAAAGCTCATCCATTTTATCCTCATATGCTTCAATATACTTGCCCTTATTATCTTCAGAAATAACATGAATCCCGTTTTCGTAAGTTGCCGGCGCAACCAGATTCACAAATGGAATTCCCTCCTCAAAAATTTCAAGCTGTTTCTCAATAGTCTCTGCAGGTATGCCTTTTTCTGCAAATAAATCCTTGTCGGTTTTCGTCAATGTTTCCATCATGTTTTTAGTAAAGTATTAATTCAAAACTACTTAAGAGATGTTAATTATTTTCTTAAGCTTTTTCAATCTTAAAAATTAAAAGTTTTATGATTTTATCATAGATATTCATAAAAAAGGGGGATTCTAATATACATTAAAAAATGTAATTAAGAGTTTATGATTACAGTAAATTTATGTAAAATTGATATGTTATCTATGGTATTAGCAGAAATTTATGCATCCTTAAAAAAACTTACAGAAAATTCAAGGTATCCCAATATTCACTAGTATAAATAACAAATAACTGTTTCGGATATATTAGCACTTGTTTTATTTTATGTTTTTCCTCCATGCATAATACCCCTGAATAGCTAAAATGGTAAAAATCACATATTGAAAAGATAACATCCCCATACCTCTATGAGCATACAAAGGCACGGTAATTAAATCTGCAAAAATCCAAAGTGTCCAATTTTCAAGTTTTTTAATTGCCATATACCACATAGCAGTAAAAAATACCCCAGAGGTAAACACATCAATATAATTAACCATTTCAAGTTTGTACCCAAAACATTTGTACACGAAATAGGTTACAATCATTGTAGCTACAAACATTATAAATCCAATAATTTTTTCTCTCATATTAGTTCTTGTAATATGAACTACATGTTCCTCACTATCATTTTTCCGAGCCCAATTATACCACCCGTATATACTCATTACCGAGTAATAGAAATTCATCATCATATCGCCATAGTACGCAGCCTGATATAAGAGATAAACCGTTATAATAGTAGCTACCAAACCCGTAGGATATACCAAAATATTCTCCTTTTTAGAATAGTAGACACTGGCAATCCCAAAAATGGTAGCAACAGCCTCTAAAATAATTTCAAATAAAGGTTTATGGTAATAAGGTTCAAAGAAAAAATCTAAGACTTCGTTCATGGCTCTTAAATGGTTTTAGAGATTACTAGGTTTTGTAAGGTTTCAAAAAAATTGATATCCTGCTCAAAGGCAGTTCCTATTACAATCATATCTGCTTTACTTTTTATAGCTTCAAGCAAAGCTGCTTCGGTACGTATACCTCCTCCTACAATTACAGGAATAGAAACCTCTTCTCTAACAGCATTTATAACTTCACTAGGTACTGGATGATTGGCGCCACTGCCAGCCTCTAGGTATAATAATTTATTTCCTATTAACTCGCCGGCCTTAGCCGTATCTTTAATTAATTGTATATCTGTTAGTGGTAACGGATGTGTATGAGTTACTTTCATCGTAGCTGTTTCTTTACCTCCATCTAATAAAATATATCCGGTAGAGATAACCTCTAAAGCTGAATCTCTTAAAAAGGGTACCGATGCTATTTGCTGCCCAATCAAATACTCTGGGTTTCTACCCGACAATAACATTAAAAAAAGTAATACATCGGCCTCATTGGTTAACTGATTGACATCTCCAGGAAATAAAAAAACCGGATTCTGCGTATGCTTCTTAAGTGCTTTTACCAATGGCTCTGTAACACCTTTGAGTACTGTACTACCACCTACCAATATTATAGAGACAGGACTCTTATGCATTTTCTCAACAAATGCCGGCACCTGTTTAACGTTCATTTTATCAGGATCTATAAGCACCGCTAATAAAGGCGTATTCTTTTCTTTGTTTTGTATGAGTAGATTGTAATAAGACATCATTATATATAAGGTAAGGCGTATGCACAGGTGAAACCATCAAACTCTAAAAAATCTATATGGTAATCTGAAACTTTACCATCATAGGTTATTCTTCCGGTAGAAGTACTCCCCACCACTTCAAAATTATTCACATAAATATGTTGCAGAAAACTAAGACCCGGTGTAGCATACAATTTGTACAACGATTCTTTAGCACACCATACTTTGGTTAGTTTACGCACTAAAGCTTCTTTAGTCTCCAAATCTTCATAATCTTTTAGTACAGTAAACTTATTGGCTATTCTACTAATTTTATCGCGCTGCATTTCAATATCAATCCCTACTTCAAAGTTGCTCACCACTACAGCCGCATAGGTAAACGAGTGTGTTATAGAAATATGTTTATCATCGGTAAGGTGAGGTTTGCCATTAGCATCATAATACAAATCGGCTGCTGTGTAGCCAAACGCTTGTAGCAAATGGCGCACACTTAAAAAACCTCTTCTGTGAATATCCGACTTCATACCAGCTACTCTCTCCTCACAATTAGGTGTTAACTTTAATCCTTTATATAGCGACTCAAAAGACTCTTCTATCTTCCAAATCAACACTTTAGTATCTTCTGTAACTGTTATAGTTTTGTAAAGCGGCATTCGTTTTTAAAAAGTTATTGCTTACCTTTGCCCCCATTAAATACAGGAACACATTTAACCTACTGCCAAAAAGCAGTATTAATTGTAAAAATAAGTAAAGTAATATGAGTACAAAAACAATTCCGTATGTACCTTATAAAGTAAAGGACATTTCTTTAGCAGAATGGGGAAGAAAAGAGATTGAGCTTGCTGAGGCAGAAATGCCCGGATTAATGTCACTAAGAGAAGAATACAAAGAAGAACAACCTTTAAAAGGTGCCAGAATTGCAGGGTGTTTGCACATGACCATTCAAACTGCTGTGTTAATTGAAACCTTAGTTGCTTTAGGTGCCGATGTTACCTGGAGTTCTTGTAACATATTTTCTACTCAGGATCATGCTGCTGCTGCTATTGCTGCTGCCGGGATTCCTGTGTACGCATGGAAAGGCATGAATGACGAAGAATTTGACTGGTGTATTGAGCAAACTTTATTTTTTGGTGAAGAGCGCACGCCCTTAAATATGATTTTAGATGACGGTGGCGATTTAACCAATATGGTATTAGACCAATACCCTGAGTTAGCTGCTGGTATTAAAGGTTTATCTGAAGAAACTACTACAGGAGTACACCGCTTATATGAGCGTGTAAGCAAAGGTACATTACCTATGCCTGCTATTAACGTAAACGACTCTGTTACCAAATCTAAATTTGACAACAAATACGGATGTAGAGAAAGTGCTGTAGATGCTATAAGACGTGCTACCGATGTTATGCTTGCTGGTAAACGTGTAGTGGTTTGTGGTTATGGAGATGTTGGTAAAGGTACAGCCGCTTCTTTTAGAGGTGCTGGTTCTATTGTTACTGTTACTGAAATTGACCCAATTTGTGCATTACAAGCTGCTATGGATGGTTACGAAGTTAAAAAACTAGAGTCTGTTCTTGGAAAAGCTGATATTGTTATTACTACCACTGGTAATAAAGATATTGTAAGAGGTGAGCACTTTGAGGTAATGAAAGATAAAACCATTGTTTGTAACATTGGACACTTTGACAACGAAATTGCTGTAGCTTGGTTAAATGAAAACCACGGAGCTACTAAAATTGAAATTAAACCTCAGGTAGATAAATACACTGTTAACGGTAACGATATTATTTTATTAGCAGAAGGTAGATTGGTAAACCTTGGTTGTGCAACAGGGCACCCAAGTTTTGTAATGAGTAACTCATTTACCAACCAAACCTTAGCTCAAATTGAGTTATGGAAGTTTGCTGATAAATACGAAAACAAAGTATATATGTTGCCTAAACATCTTGATGAAAAGGTCGCTAAATTACACCTTGCCAAAATTGGTGTTGAGCTAACAGAGCTTTCTGAAGAGCAAGCTGAATATATTGGTGTTACGGTTGAAGGACCATTTAAACCTGAATATTACAGATATTAAGAATCTTTTTAAATGAAGATATAAAAATGGCATTCTTTTCAGAATGCCATTTTTCATTTTAGCTTATTAAACTGATTCGCGCTTTTATATTACAACTCGCTTACGGAGAAATTTAAGGAGCTATCATTCTTCCCTGAACCTACAGATAATTTTTATCGCTACCTCCTATTACGTCATACACTCAGTCTATATACTTCTCTTGCATTCATACAAACCCACAAGGTAGTTACCCCTCCTTCATATCTGTTAATTCCCCAACATTCTGATATTCAACAAAAATCACTCAAAAAATTAATTAAAAATACTTCTCGCAATAGTAAATCTCACTTATAACATGAAGTTTTTAAATACTTTTCCTTAAAAAATCTATTTATTTTATACCTTCGCGGATTAAAAAAATAAGAATTATGAAAAAAATATTGACACTTATCGTTCTTCTAACTTCTTCATATATGGCCAACGCTCAGGCATACACTGGAAAAGGAGATACTAAAATTCAGATTGGGGCTGCCATACAAGATCTAGCTACCGGTATTAATGCTACTTATGATATTGGAGTAGGACAAAATATTTCATTTGGTATTGCTGCTAGCTATTTGTTAGATGTAAACGAATACGTTGATGCCGATTTTGGAGATCGATTTGACATTAAGGGTAGATTCAATGCTAACTTACAAGATGTTTTAAACATTTGTGATTGTTTTGATTTATACCCTGGGTTAAATATTAGTTTACGAAATTTTGGAGGCCATTTAGGAACCCGCTACTTTTTTACTGATGGTTTTGGTTTGTACGCCGAAGGTAATTTTCCGCTTGCGAAATACAACACCGATCACCTAACTCCGGCTGAACATTTAAACAATCAGTTTGTACTAACTTTTGGAGCTAGTTTTAATTTTTAATCATAAATTCTTGATTAAAAATAGGTTGACATCGATAATTCTGTTCTTATTTATTTTTATCTTGTAATAAGGTAATTAAAAAACACAAAAATATAGACATTTAGAGATTGAATTCAAATTAACTCATAAAGTTTGCAGTAACCCAATAGACCAAATATTCTCACCATTAATACTTCATTATGAAGGTATATAAACATTAGAACTATATATCGACAAGATAATCAGTCGTATCTTCTAAATTGTTTCTGCAATCTTAACATAAGAATTGACCTATTTGAATTATACCCCATAATAAATAAGAACACATCTTCAATAAATACGCTAATTCCTTGGTGCATTCAAGGCCTTAACGCAACAAAAGTTGCTAATTAGTTATGGTACAATTTAATTTTTTCTTTCCAAAAAACCTAGATTTTACTGAAGGCTTTTCGGAAAGAAAAAATTAGACAGAGTTTTGTGCAATTACTTCTAAAGGCGTTTTATATCCCAACACCTTTCTGGGTCCATTATTGAGTTTATATTGAATGATTTTTAGTTGATTATTATTTATGTTTTTAAAATCTGTTTTCTTAGGTAAAAAACGTCTAATAAGTCCGTTAGTATTTTCGTTAGTTCCACGCTCCCAAGAAGCGTAAGGATTTGCAAAATAGATGTCTATTCCGGTATTTTCTGCGAGCCATTTATGGTCTGCCATTTCTGTACCATTGTCATAGGTCATTGTTTTTAAAAGTTGTTTGTCCAACCGATTTAGTTCTTTAGCAAAAGCTCTTGTAACGGACTTAGAGGTTCTATCTTTAACAGGTATAATGAGGGTATATCTAGACTTACGTTCCACGATTGTTCCAATGGCAGATTTCTGAGCTTTACCAATTACAAGATCACCTTCCCAATGCCCAATTTCCTTTCTATTTTCAATATGTTTGGGTCTTTGAGATATATTTATCTGGTCTTTTATTTTAGATCCTTTTTTACGTCTAGGTTTGGGTTTTCTACGTCTTGATTTTTGATATGGCAGGAGCTTAATAAGTTTTTTGTTTAGGCGAGCTTGCGGATGCGAATAAATGTGCATATATATTGCTTCGTGTGATATTGTCATCACAGAATCATTTGGAAAATCAATTTTAATTCGACCAGAAATCTGTTCAGGCGACCAGTTTTTTAACAGTCTTTTATAGACATAAAAACGTAGTAAAGAATAGGTTTCTATTTTATCTAAATTTCGCTTGTTCAGATAGTCATCTTTAGCGAGCCAATCGGTAAGAGACGCATCGTATTTATCGCTAGGGTCTGAGACCCATTTATTGACTTCTCTGGTAATGGTAGAACGTGAGCGATTAAGCTTTTTTGCTATGAAAGATTTGGATTTATTCTCTTCCAAAAGTGTCTGGATAATGACACGTTCTTTAAGTGATAATCGTTTATGCTTATTTGTGTTCATACAACAAATCTAAAATTTTGATTTGTTGCGTTAAGTTATTGAATTCGGACTTTTAATGAATACTATAAAAAAAACCCTTGCTATAAAAGCAAGGGGTTTAACACATGAATTTATAAAACAACACTTTATTGTAGTCTAATTTTATAATCAAAACAATATTATTTGTAGCTTTTCAAATAATTCTAATTTTTTATCACAAGTAAAACATCGTTTAAAAAAGGGGGTAGCTTAATGGGCAGACCCCTTCTTAATTCATTCCAATGTTTAGTAGATTCCTGTATTAATAACTAGGATTTTGAACAAGATTCGGATTTGCATCCATTTGTTGTTGAGGTATTGGCATGATATCTTTTCCTGCAGGAATGGTTATACCAAAATGTTCAAAAATATAGTCTTCGTGTTCTCCAGATCTTCTTAGTAACCACCATGTAGAGAATTCACCACCAAACTCATGTCTATATTCTTCTAGAATAGCGTCTAACAAATCTCCACTAGGTAAATTAGTTAAACCTGCACGGTTTCTAACTTGCATTAAATACTGCTCTGCAGTACTTGTATTACCTAAACGATAATGTGCTTCTGATAAGCTTAATAAAACATCTGCGTAGCGCAATAAAATAAGATTCTGATCACTAAAAATATTACCTTGACTAGCATCTATTAATGGATTTCTCCAATATTTAACTAAGTAGTAACCACTTCTAGTTTCTGGCGCCCACGGATTAGCAGAAGTACCACACGTATTAATACCTCCATAATTCGCCTGAACCATAGGGTAATCAGATATATTAATATCTGGATCTGGATGTTCCATATCAGGTCCTATTAACGTAGCATCTCTTCGTGTATCTCCTGACTCAAAAGAATCGAAAAAAGCTTCAGTTGGTACCGTATACCCACCATAAGTCTGAATCTCTATAGGCATTGTAAACCACTGGAAGAAGTTCATGTTATCATCATTACCTCCCCAGTTAGCAGCACCACTTGAAGAGTACATTTGAATTTCAAAAATAGATTCAATACCATTACGGTTATCATAATCATGAATATTCAAATAATCTGATTCTAAAGTGTAATGCCCATCTAACGTTTCATAAGCGGCTATAGCATCACTATAATTTCCTTGCCACATGTAAGCATTCCCCAAATAAGCCTCAGCAGCTCCTTTGGTGATTCTTCCTATGTTTTCAGCTGTGTATGACCAAGGTAATAAATCAACTGCAGCTTCTAAATCTGATACAACCTGTTGAAAAACTTCTTCTTCTGTACTTCTTGCTGTATACAAACTTTCTTCAGAAGTAGATGTAATACCTGTTACTAAAGGTACCCCTCCAAAGTTAGAGGCTAATATACTATAATACACACCTCTAAGTGCCAAACTTTCACCTACCAATCTGTTTCCTAAATCAGCATCAATATTACCAGCTTCAATCATATTTTGAATATTGTAAATTGCATTATTTGCAGATACAATACCAGAATACATTTTAATCCATAATTGGTTTAACCCACCAAAATCTGTTGGCACCTCATACGTATTATAAAAGGTATCACTACCTATATTATAAAAGTCTAATGTAGAATACGTATTAGGATAAAGTAACCCTTTCATATTCCCCTCTACAATATCCATCTGTAAAGCATCATAAATAGAAGTTACAGTAGCTTGTGCTGTAGTAGGATCTGAATATACAATATCGGAAGTTAATCCATCGTATTTCTGATCTATTAAATAATCATCTGAACATGATAGCGAGGTTGCTAATAAACCTACAGATACTATCTTAAAAATATGTTTTTTATTAAACTTCTTCATTTGTCAATTTTTTAGAATTGTAAGTTAAATCCAACTGTAATTGTTGCAGAATTTGGATACGCTCCAAAATCAATACCTCTGGTTTGTACACCTCCATTACCGTCAATATCAGTAGCCGTACCAATTTCAGGATCAAGACCACTATAATTTGTAATAGTAAATAAGTTCTGACCACTTATAAAGATAGTAGCTTTAGAAGCACTAAACTTGTCTAAAAGTGATTGTGGTAAATTATAACCTACTTTAATGTTTCTAAGTTTTACAAACGATCCGTCTTCAATAAAGTAATCAGAAATTCTTCCGTTACGGTTGGTATCTTCTACCACCGCTCTAGCGTATGTATTAGAAGGGTTATCCGCTGTCCAACGGTTATCATAATATTCTTGACTTACGTTTGTATAAACAGAGTTATAACCATAAGCACCTAAACTCTCGTTTTGACTCTTAATAAAGTTAAGAATTTCGTTTCCATAAGTACCGTAGAAAGCTACTTGGAAATCCCAATTTTTATAAGAAGCACTAAAATTAAGTCCACCATAGAAATCTGGCACAGGACTACCAATAACTTCTCTATCTTCTGCAGTAACCTCACCATCTCCATTTAAATCTTTAAATCTTCTATCCCCAGCAGCAATAGGATTTAAACCATATGCTGGTTGGTATTCACCATCAGGAGCATTGGCGTTCAAAGCATCGATTTCTGCCTGAGATTGGAAAATTCCGTCTACTCTATATCCGTAGAATGCACCAACATTACCACCTACATAAGATCTTGTAAATCCAGACCAGCTAGTGTTAAAGCTAGGTGTAAAGTTAGATGGGTACGTTACGAAATCTTGATTTCCTAAATCGGTAATCTCATTATTAATGATACTTACATTAGCAGAAACATCCCAAGTAAAATCTCCTTCTGTTTTTCTGTAACCTAACATAATTTCAACCCCTTTATTTTCAACGTTACCAGCATTTACAGACATTGTAGTAAATCCGTTTTGAGCAGGAATTGTCTGATCTAATAAGAAATCTTTAGCAGATTTATTAAAGTAATCAACAGTACCATAAAGTCTAGAATCTAATAATTCAAAATCTAAACCTATGTTTGTTTGTACTTGAGACTCCCAAGTTAAATCAGGGTTTGCAAGACTAGCCAATGCTAAACCAGTAACCGGAGTACCTCCAAAAACATATCCTGAGTTATCCTGAGTTTCTCCAGATGTATAAGAAGCCAAATATTTAAACGCTGCGATACCTTGGCTATTACCAGTTTGTCCCCAACTACCTCTAATTTTCAACACATCAAAAGCAGAATTTTCCATGAATGATTCTTGATCTACATTCCAAGCACCCGCTACAGATGGGAAAACACCATATAATTTATCTGATGAGAACTTATTCCCAACTCCATCACGTCTTACAGTAGTAGTGAAAGAGTATTTACCATCATAACTGTAGTTTAATCTAGCAAACTGGCTGGCAAAAGTTGCCGTACCATAAGTACCAGAATACTTAATAATACTTTCTGAAGAAGCAAGATCTCTAATACTATTATTTAAGTAACCCTGTCCAGTTGTAGAAATATTATTATAAATCTGCTTTTGTGCAGAAGAACCTAATAATAAATCAAAGTTATGTCCGTCGAATGCCTTCTTATAATTAACTAAAAATTCACCTAAATACTGTCTTGATTTAGACTGAGTAACTGAATACGTTGCATTCGCATTTTGGTCATTAGCACTTCTAAAGTACGTTGGCCTAAATGAACTACCACTATAGCTATTTAACTGATATCCAAATTTACCTGTAACTTTTAAGCCATCAATAATTTCATAATCTAAAGCTAAATTACTTAATAAGTTATCGTTAGCGTTATCATTATCATATAACAATGCATCAGCAATAACGTTGGTACTACTAGAAACTAAGTTACTATCTGTAAAAGCTCCATAATTTCCGTTATCATCATATGGCTCATTAATACCACCACCATTTAAATAAGGTACATTGTTAAATATTCTTGCAAAACCATAAAAACCTGCAGGTAAGTTGTTGTACGTTTCAGAGTACGCATATTTTACACTAGCTCTTGCTTTTAATCCTTTCGCAATATCGTAATCTGAGTTTAAACCGATATTGTATCTTTTATACTGTGCAGTAATAACAGTACCATCATCATCTACCATACCTAAACTAAAGGCTGTTCTAGATTTATCGCTACCACCTCTAATACTAATATTGTATACTTGCTTAAATCCGGTATCAAAAGCATAATCTTGCCAGTTAACAGTTCTTAAACTTTGTGGATCAGACCACTCAGCTAATGTTTCAACACCCTGAGCTTGACCTGTTTCTAACGCAAAACCTGCAAAAGTTGGTGCATCTAACATATCAATTTGTTGTGGAGTAGTCTGTACACTAACAAAAGCATCTAAAGAAACCACTATCTGGTCTCTAAGTCCGCTCTTAGTTTTAATAATTACAACCCCCGCATTAGCTCTAACACCATAAATAGCAGCAGCCGATGCATCTTTCAATACCGAGATACTTTCAATATCGTTAGGGTTTAAGAAAGAAATGTCTTGCGTTGGGAAACCATCTACTACATATAAAGGATCGTTACTACCAAATGAAGCAACCCCTCTAATGTTAATACTCATTGCAGATCCAGGACTACCCGAGTTTTGGGTAATTTGCACCCCTGATAATTTACCTTGAATTGCCTGATTTACATCAGTAGCAGGAAATGTTTCAAGCTCGTCACTTGACATCGTATCTACCGCACCTGTTAAATCTCTTTTAGTAGCAGTACCATATGCTACCAAAACAACTTCATCTAAAAGATTACTAGACATTTCTAATGCTACATCGATTTCGCTTTGATCACCTACTACAATTTTTTGTTCTTGCATACCTACATAGGTAAAAATCAAAACACTGCTTGATGTTACATTACGAAGCTCATACTTCCCATCAAAATCCGTTACTGTACCATTCGTAGTACCTTCTACAGTAACATTGGCACCTGGAAGAGGTGTCCCCTGATCGTCATTTACAGTTCCCGTAATCGTTTTTGTTTGTTGTCCTAATACAAGAAAAGAAACAAAAAACATACACGAGAAAAATAATATTTTAAGTTTTTCCATAAAAAGTTTGTTTTAATTTCATGCGCATCATCAGCAGAATTTATCGCTACCAAAAATTACACATTTTATAAATTGATTAACAAAACGAAATTATGAATATCGAAAACTAGTAACTAATCATATTTTGTCAAATTGTTATTATATTAATAATCATGTGTATATTTTTTTATAATACATTTTTTTGGCTTGTATATATGTGAATTCATTAATTTCAAACAAAAACACAGACATCTGTACGACTAAAAATCAATTGTAAAAACTATCTTTTCTTGGTTAAATAAAGCTATTACCATTCTATAAACCTACTGATAATCTACATATTTACTAATGAAAAGTTAATTTTCTTAAAGATTCATTCACCCACAATTAATTCCATAACACAACCTCCCCGTCAATTAATGAAAAGTATTTTTCCTGACTTACATTTAACTATATCTTATTTATATATAAATAATACATGCGCAAAATAGACCTAACACAATATTTTCATTTAATGATAAAAATCACAAGGCTTTTAATCATTTTTATAACATTATAGACCACACACTATCAATTACACTACTAATTTTCTAAATCGTTTACAGCAAAACTTATTAAAAACAATAACCCCTTGCTTTTGGCAAGGGGTTATACACATGAATTAATGAAATCAACAATTTATTCTAGTCCTAACTTTTTGTAATCAAAAAAATAGAAAGAAGCATCGTCATTCATAGCAGCAAATAAACCCTGCGTAAACGTTTTGTTTAACGGCACTGTTACTACATCGCAACCATCGGTTTCAACTGTAGATAAGTTTACCGCTTTTACAAACGTATTATCACTTCTTTTATAGATATTAAACTGCCCTTGTTGTTGGTCAGATACTATTACATATCCTTTTCCATTTGGTTTGGTAGCAATTGCTATACCTTCAATATCCTCAGTAAAATCTTGCTGACCAAATAAACCAACTTGTTCGTTCCCTTTAGATGGCTCGGCATAGTATTTCTTTACTCCGGTCATTTCATCAGAATAGTATACAAATCCTAGTTCATCATCTACTGCAATAGCTTCTATTTCTTTTTTACCACTAAAGCTTCCAAACTTACGAACCACTTCTCCAGTAACTACACCAAGACTGTCTGCCGTTAATTTGTATTGATATAAGTACCCTTCCAATGGTCCAGCCTTTCTACCAACAATTGCATACATAGCATCATCTTTTGGAGACTTATATAAACTTACACCCATAGGGTATCTAAATTCATTATTCTCATCATCTGCAAAAACTGGTATTCCTCCATTATCTAAAGGCTTCATGCTAGGTACAGAATACACTCTAATTTGTTGCTTTTCTCTTTCTGTAAAAACAATAATATCAGTTTTGGTGCTATCATTAATAGCAAACCCATATCGTAAATCTACATTATTTGGTCGCTTTACATTTAATATACACTTATCCTGTATTATTTTACCATCAAGATTAAAGGCATAAATACCCCCATTTGTATCCTTATCTGTTCCAAACACAATACTCTTTGAAGCATCTTGCGGATTTACCCATATAGCAGGGTCATCTGTATCATTAGGTGTTTTTTCTGTAATTACATCCGGTGCAATAGCCGGTAGTTTTTCTTTATTGTTACACGCAAAAAAACCTAAAGCGCATAAACCTATTATAAGTTTCTTCATTTTTAATGGTTTCTTAGAATATGTTATACTTTACTCCAAAGTTCAATCTTCTTTCATAGTACTCTAACTGCATTGTTCTGCTGCTTACCCCTTGATAGTAACGTAATGGTTGGTTAGTAATATTATGAATATCTGCATAAACACTTAGATTCTTGTTAATTGCATAGTTTACATTAAAATCTAAGAAAAACTGCTGATCGTAATATCTATCTTCAAAATCGTTTCCTCCTAATTCATCTAAGTATGCATCAGAGAAGTTTCCTGATAAACGAGCACTAAACTTCTTATCTGAATATGATAAAGATGCGTTAAACATGTTTGGTGCAGAACCTGGTAACGATAAATCACCTCTTTCATCACCATCTTCGTTACGGATACCCTTAGCATCTGACTCTAAATATGTATAATTTAAGTAAATACCAAAGTTTTTAGCAAAACCAGGTAAGAAATCTAACTGACGTTGGAAAGAAACCTCAGCACCGTATACAACAGCATTATCTCCGTTTAATGGTTGGTAAACTTCATAACCTTCGTCATTCTCTGTTACAAATGTATATGTAAAGTCACTGATGTTTTTAAAGAATACACCTCCCGATATAACCCCTACTGATTTGTAATAGTGTTCTGCCATAAAATCAAAGTTCATTGATCTAGCCGGATCTAAATCAGGGTTTCCTAAGATCAATTCTTCGTCTTCTCTATTCTCCTCAAGGAAAGGTACTAAATCTACATAGTTAGGTCTTGCTAACGTATTAGTCCATGCAAAACGTAAAACAGTATTCTCAGAAGCATTTAATTTAAAATGTAATCCTGGCAAGATATTAGTATAACTGCTACTTCCTTTTAACACCTCAGTACCAGCATAATCACCATCCTCATCAAAAATTATAGAATTTCCTGTACTCTCAATGTGTGTACTCTCCACACGAACACCAAACAATACATTTAATTTGCTCGATAATTTTTGATCTGCCATTACATAACCTGCATATACATTCTCTGTTACATCAAAGTTTGCTGTAAGGTATTCATCTGGTAAATCTTCTCCTTCAAATAAATCGGTATCGTTTAAGTTTAACCCTCCTAAATATTCTGCTGTTGCAAAATACCCAGCTTGGTATTGGCTACCTGCTAAGAAATTAGGATCAGAATAATCTTTAGTAGTAACATCTGCCATTGTTTCCATTCCTGAAAGTGGCGAGTACTCAATAAAACCATTATTTCTATTCTTATTTTTAAATCTACCTCTTGTACCAAATTTAAATGTACCCTCTCCTTGACCAAATAAGTTAGCTGGTAATTCAAAGTTTGCAAACACATTCAAATCATCCTCTTCTGTATATTGATTTTCTTCTGTAAGCTCACCAAATTCAAAGTTACCTAAAGCCAAATCGTCATCATAAACTGCTTTATATCTTGGGAATTCAGAATCAATAGTTCTAGCCACTAAAAATTCAGATTCAAACTCTATATAACGCTCATTCAAACGCTCTTCAGAAGCTTTCGCGTACGATGCCATCCAATCGAATTTCACACTACCAAAAAGGTGATTACCACCTAAAGTGTAGTTTTGCATACGCTGATCTTCTAAACGTCTGTTCTTGTTTCTATTGTTATTAATCCCTCCTTTTGTTTGACGCTTAGACTCTGCTAAAAAGCTAGTTAAATTTCCATTTTCAACAGTAAAGTCATTTGGTCCAATATCTTCACCATCTAAAATTTCATACTCTACTCTATATCTATTTTCTCTATCATCTCTCCAATTATACATAGACTTGAAGAAAATAGTATTGTTATCATTAAACTTATAGTCAAAGTTTGCCGAAAAACTTCTTCTTACACGTTCAACTAAATACGTTCTTAATTCAAAAGTACTGTTATAAGGATTAACATCTACAGACTCTAAATTATCTTCGTCTCCGTTATTATATTCAAACTCATCAGACCATTCTGCTTCAATGTTATCAGAACCAAAATCATTATCATTATAAGAAGCAGCAACCATCCATCCAAACTTACCGTTTTTAGTTCTGTCTCCTACTAAGAAAGACCCATTAACAATTGGCTTGTCTGTAATAAAGTTCATACCAGAACCCACAGTTGCAGCTAAACGAAACTTCTGAGGAGCCGAACGTGTAATTAAATTTACAGAACCTCCTAATGCGTCACCATCCATATCTGGAGTAACCGCTTTATTAACTTCAATTGTCTGAATCATATCAGATGGGATAAGGTCCATCTGTACATTTCTATTATCTCCTTCAGCAGAAGGAATACGGCTACCATTTAAGGTTACAGAGTTTAACTGAGGCGCTAAACCACGAATAATAATATTTCTTGCCTCCCCTTGGTCAACCTGCATTGTAATACCAGGAATACGCTTTACTGCATCTCCTATGTTAGAGTCAGGAAACTTACCAATTTGTTCTGTAGATACAACATTCGTAATGTTTGTATTGTTTTTCTGTGTATTTAAAGCTCTTGCTTGTCCGGCCAAACCAAACCCAATCACTTCCACTTCCTCAAGTTCTACATCCTGAGAATTTAAAACCACCTCTACCGAAGTTGTTTGTCCGGCAGTTACTGTTGCAGAAACTTTTGTATCTGCAAAACCTAAATACTTTACTAAGATAGTATACGATCCTTCAGGCACATTTACTAAGGTAAACTTACCATCTTGGTTGGTAATAGCCCCTTTACTTAAAGAGGTAATAGATACCGATGCACCTGGTACATAAATACCATAATCATCAGTAATAGTTCCTTGAATTGTTCCCTCTCCACTTTGTGCAAAACCGCAGAATAAGGCAACAAACCATGTTACAATAGCTAATTTTAAGCCGTTTGATTGTTTCATTGTTAGTGTTTTTTGTTTTAACCAAAATTATGTATATCAATACATTAAGCATTAAAATTAAAAGCAACAAAAGAGAAACAATCCATTTTTTAAGAGAAACAACAAGGCAACAATTAAGATTTATTTACATTACACTAACAATAAAGAAAAAACAGCCATTTTTAGAAGTCTAACATGAAGTTAACAAGCTCTTGTTTCTGATTTATTGGTAATTTTTTTCGTAGCCTGTGTCTTGCTACTCTAACACTATCTGGAGTGACTCTTAAAACTGATGCAATTTCTTTACTAGATAAGTTAAGACGAAGCAACATAGCTAATCGTAACTCAGTAGAGGAAAGTTTATGATCTGTAGCAGCAGAAATATTTTTAATAAAGTCAGGATGTATATCTTCAAAGAATTGCATAAACTCATCCCATTCTTCATCTTGCTCTAAAGACACCTCTAATTCCTTAGCCATTTCTTTAAGCTTAGATTGTACATCTATTTTAGATCTCGAAGACATATTTCTTAAGGTAGCAGCCACCTCAGATATAAGTTTGTTCTTTTGGGCTAAATTTAAACTATACTTAGAGAGTGTTACGGTTTTTAGCTGTATTTCATTTTGTAGATTCTGTTCTTCAATAGTTTTCTTTTCAATCTCAGCCTTCATGGTTCGTTCTTTATACTCTTGTATTTTCTGAGAAGCTTTACGCTTTTTAAACAGAAACACATATATAATAATACTAATACTAACCAATGTTAACAAGCCTAACCATAACAAGTTTTGTCTGGCTGTATTAACTTCGCTCTCTTGCATTAACAATTTAATCTGTGCTTCTTTCTGCTTGGTTTCATAAATTGTTTGAAGCACATTCATCTGATTAAAGTTAAGCGAGTAGAAAAGTTCCTCCCTAATTTCTTCGGCTTGTTTTAAATGTTCATAGGCATTTTTATAATCCTTCAAAAGTATATACGTTTTCGCCAAATCCTTATGAGCACTTTCAAGCTGATGCCCGTCATTAATACGTTCCGCCAATTCTTTTGCTCGTAATGTATAAGCTAAACCTTTTTGGTAATTACCGGTTTTTCTAAAAACATCTCCAAGATTATTAAGAATATTAATCAGTAAATCGTTATCTGTATGTTTAGCCAATTCATAAGCACGCTGAAAATACATATGCGCCTTATCAAACTGATTTAGATCTTCATATATACTACCTATATTTTCGTTTACTTGCGTTACACCTATATTGTCATTTAACGATGTAAATAAACGAAGACTATTTTGCTGCTCTATTAATGCTTTTGGGTAATCGCCCATTTTCTCATAGCAACCGCCCAATATTTCAGAAGTTTGTGCCTCGCCACGTATATATTTCAATTCACTACTTAATTTAGCAGCCTTTTTTAAATACAATTGAGCTTTAGCGTAATTTTTTAGAGATAGGTAAACATCGCCTAACCTATTCAAAACCTTCACCGAAATAGTATCTGGTTTAGTTAACGCCAAGGCTAAACTGTACTGATCTACAGCTTCTGTATAAATACCCGAGTAAAAATAAAAATCTCCTAAATCTAAATACTTGCTAATAAGCAACCTTTCGTCATTTCCTTTTTTTGCTACTTCTAAAGCATCTTTATATGTATGGAAAAGCGAATCATTGGTTGCACTCTTTAAAAACCCAGAATAACTTTGAGCAGCAGCTACACAGCTATAAAAAAAACTTATAACTAGTAGATATTGTAACTTTTTAATCAACACGAAACCTAATTGAATTAATGGGCTAAAGTCTTAAAATAATATTAAGCTAAAGTTAGCAAGCCGTCATTAAATGATTAAAATAAAAAAAACAACTTTCAGAAGCCCTCATAAATACAGGTGCTAGCGCCGTTTGTTAATAACCTTTTCAAATCTTTTGGCACTATATTTAAAAACAAACAGCAACAATTTATAATTTAACGCTTCCAAACTTAAAGCAGTTTACACTCTAACACTGCTTACCCATACAACTGATATACATCAACTTACAAAAAAAAGTAACAATTAAAACAAAAGTGTAATGGCTATTTTTGACAGAAGAATTAACTACAAACCATTCGAATACCCGGATGTATTACAATTTACAGAAGCTATCAATAAATCGTATTGGGTACACAGTGAAATTGACTTCACTGCCGATACACAAGACTTCCATTCTCACTTAAGTCAAGCAGAGCGTTCTGCTATCAAAAATAGTTTGTTAGCAATTGCACAAATAGAAGTTGCCGTAAAAACTTTTTGGGGAAACATCTATCTACATTTTCCAAAACCTGAGTTTAATGGCCTAGGAAGTACATTTGCAGAATGTGAATTTAGACACTCTGAGGCATATTCAAGATTATTAGAAGTCTTAGGACACAACGATGAATTTGTTGACCTTTTAGAAGTTCCGGTAATTAAAGAACGTGTAGAATACCTATCAAAAGCACTTAAAGACGCCAACTCTCAAGACAACAAACAATATGTAGTCTCACTTATCTTATTTTCAATCTTAATAGAGAACGTTTCATTATTCAGCCAGTTTGCCATTATACTTTCGTTTACGCGTTTTAAAGGACTAATGAAAAACGTGAGCAACATTATTGCTTGGACTTCTGTAGATGAGCAAATACATGCCAATGCTGGCATTTACCTGGTAAACAAGATAAAAGATGAATACCCTGATTTCTTTGACAATGACACCATGAATCATATTAAAGATACAGTTAAACACTCTTTAGATATTGAAAGCAAAATTCTAGACTGGATTTTTGAAGAAGGAGAGATTGATATCATCAATAAGACTGACTTACTAAACTTTATGAAGTTTAGAATTGATGACAGTCTTGAAAAAATAGGTATGGGCAAAATATACCATATAAGCGCCGAGGAATACGCCCCTTTACGTTGGTTTGAAGAGGAAGTATTTGCCAACAGTCTTGATGACTTTTTTGCCAAAAGACCTGTAGATTACACCAAACACGATAAGAGTATTACAGCACAAGATTTATTTTAATTTAACCTCTATTGCCATATGATTACAAGAGAATTACCACTAACCAATGAAAACGACGTCTCATTAAGAGAAAAACTTTGGTGGAAAAACGATGAAAGTGAACAGATATTAAACAGGGGTTATTTATTAAAAGGAGAAACCGTTGAAGGAGCTATAGACCGAATTACCACCGCAGCGGCTAAACGCCTTTACAAACCAGAATTAAAGGAATCATTTCAGGAAATGATTGAACGTGGATGGATAAGCTTAAGTTCTCCTATATGGGCAAATATGGGTACCGAAAGAGGGCTCCCTATATCATGTTTTAATGTTCATGTACCTGACCATATAGAGGGAATTACCCATAAATTAGGAGAAGTAATTATGCAAACCAAAATTGGGGGTGGTACTTCTGGTTACTTTGGTTCATTACGTGCTCGTGGTAGCGCTGTTACCGACAATGGCAAGAGTAGTGGTGCCGTAAGTTTTATGAAGCTTTTTGATACCGCCATGGATACTATTTCTCAAGGAGGTGTACGTAGAGGTGCCTTTGCCGCTTATTTAGATATTGACCACCCAGATATTGAGGAATTCCTAAAAATAAAAAACATCGGAAACCCTATCCAAAATCTTTTCTTTGCAGTATGCGCATCTGACTACTGGATGCAGGAAATGATTGACGGCGACATGGATAAACGTCGTGTATGGGCTAAAGTACTTGAGAGTCGTCAACAAAAGGGGTTACCATATATTTTCTTTACAGACAACGTAAACAGAAATAAACCACAAGTTTATAAAGACAAAGGAATGCAGATAAACGCAAGTAACTTGTGTTCTGAAATTATGCTGCCTTCTTCAATAGAGGAGTCTTTTATCTGTTGTTTATCTTCTATGAATCTTGAATTATATGACGAATGGAAAGATACAGAGGCCGTAAAGCTTGCTATTTTCTTTTTAGATGCAGTTTTACAAGAATTTATTGCCAAAACAGAAGGCAATCATTATTTGGCTTCTGCTAACCAATTTGCTAAAAACCACCGAGCATTAGGCCTAGGTGTGTTAGGATGGCACTCATACCTACAAAAGAACATGATTCCTTTTGAAGGTATGGAAGCCAAAATGAGGACTACCGAAATCTTTAAGCATATACGCGGTAAGGCCGATAAAGCAACCGAAGAATTGGCTAGAATTTATGGCGAACCTGAAGTATTAAAAGGCTATGGTAGAAGAAACACCACTACCCTTGCTGTTGCGCCTACTACCTCTTCATCGGCTATTCTTGGGCAAACATCTCCAGGGATAGAGCCATTTAGCAGTAATTATTACAAAGCAGGATTATCTAAGGGTAACTTTATTCGTAAAAATAAATACCTTAAGAAATTACTAGAAGAAAAAGGTCTTGATAATGAGGATACCTGGAGAAATATTATGTTAGACGGTGGAAGCATTCAGAAAATAGACGGACTTACCGCCGAAGAAAAGGCGGTTTTTAAAACCTTTAAAGAAATCAGTCAAATGGAAATTATCCAACAAGCTTCTATTAGACAGAAATTTATTGATCAGGCGCAAAGTTTAAATATCAATATTCCGGCTACTGTACCAATTAAAGATGTAAACAAACTTCTTATTGAAGCCTGGAAGCTTGGCATTAAAACGCTTTATTATCAACGTAGTCAAAGTGTTTCTAAAGAAATGGTAAACAACCTTGTTCACTGTAGCAGTTGCGAATCTTAATTAGACATTATATTCTTATAAATAGCAAAGCGCATGAATTAAAATTCATGCGCTTTTTTTATATCACTTATAAATGAATACAACAACCGATTTTTAAAGTTTCAATACACGTACAGCGTTAAAAACTGCAAAGCTTTGATGTAATTCATCTACATTAAATTTCTCATGATATTTACAGTGTTTTTCCTCTGCATACACACTACTAGAAACAACATAATTCGCTTCCTTACAAATTATAGCATCGTAATTCACTTCGTTGCTACTAGAAAAACACTCCTGAAGTCCCTTACCAACACGCACAGATACTTTTGAAATAGAATTAGCACCTGAAAACCTTCCATTACCCTCTTCCCAATAAACATTAGAATCACTATTAGCGATACTTCTTTGCGAAAACGCCAAATAACCTAAAAAAAACAGAAAAACAAGTAACACTACTCTATTCCTTTTCATCAATTAATCTTTTAAAGATTGTAAATATTAATTTTATAATTCTTTACACGATAAAAGTAAACCAAAACAAATAGATACATATACCACTTTTACGGTATATTTTAAGCTATAAAATAAAAAAGGCGTTCAGTAAAACTGAACGCCTTTTCTATATAAAATCTTCTACAAATTATGCTTCAAAAGGAACTATTGAAACATATGATCTGTTATTTCTCTTTTTCTCAAACTTAACAACACCGTCAACTCTAGCGTGTAAAGTATGATCTTTCCCCATGTAAACATTTTCACCTGGGTTGTGAGCTGTACCACGCTGACGAACAATAATGTTTCCAGCAATAGCAGCTTGTCCTCCAAAAATCTTAACGCCTAATCGTTTCGATTCTGATTCTCTACCGTTCTTCGAACTACCGACACCTTTCTTGTGAGCCATGTCTTATACTTTTTTTAAGGGTTAAATTAGCTTAACGCTTCAATTAATTCAGCTTTCTTCATTGAAGAATATCCTTCAATACCTTTTTCTTTAGCCATTTGCTTTAAATCTGCAACAGTTAATTTACTTAAATCTTCTGTTTCAGTAGCAGTTTCAGCTTTAGGTGCTTCTTCTTTTTTAGCAGCTTTTTCAGCTTCAGAAGCAGCTACACCTTCAATTACAATTTGAGTTAAAGCTTGTCTGTGACCGTTTTTAACCTTGTAACCTTTACGTCTCTTTTTCTTGAAAACAATAACCTTGTCTCCCTGTAAATGTTTTAAGACTTTAGCTTCAACCGAAGCACCGTCTATAGCCGGGGCGCCAATAGTAACCTTCCCTTCGTCGTCTAATAAAAGTACGTTATCAAAAGTGATATTTGCACCTTCTTCAGCAGACAAACGGTGTACATATACCTTCTGGTCTTTCGCAACTTTAAATTGCTGCCCTGCTATCTCTACAATTGCATACATAATGTATCCGTTATTAAATTAGTTTATTAAAAAATGAGTGCAAATATAGTGCTAATTCATTAAATTACAAACAGTTTATACATTTTACCCCATTTTTTCAAAACTCTTTGTGTTCCAATTCATTTTTTCACGCTAGATTAACACCTAAGCTACTAAAATACTTAAACTTACACCTTCTACAAATATAAATAATAACAGCGAAAATCATTGTGCAATACCGTAAAGTATCAGGTGGCTTAAACATGTTTACTCAATAATTGATATTAAATGCTCCATGGGCTTGCCCCGAAGTAGTTTACTAACAAAAAGTACACAATACAATATGCAGCCGAAATAAATCCGTAAAAAAAATGGTATTTTTCTTTCTTTCCATAACTTTATACTCTGTTAAAAGCTCCCCACATTTTTAGTTGATTGTAAATCAACAATAAAAAAACAGCCAAATTCTTTTTTTATCAGTACTTTAAGAGATAAATGTTAAAAAAAGACCAGCAAATGCTAAAATATGTAACATTCATATTAATATTAACACATATACAGACTGAATATCATTGATAAAAACTTTACAACAATGAAAAGAAACTTACTGACACTTGCATCTGTGATGCTCATTGGAGGTGCCACACTTGCACAAGAAGTTCCTTATGAGGAATATGATCTAGATAACGGACTTCACGTTATTCTTCATCAAGACAACACTGCACCGGTAATTACAGCCGGGGTTATGTACCATGTTGGCTCAAAAGATGAAGATCCAGGAAGAACAGGATTTGCTCACTTCTTTGAGCACCTTTTATTTGAAGGAACCGAAAATATAGAAAGAGGACAGTGGTTTGATATTGTTTCTTCACATGGTGGAAGCAACAATGCAAACACCACTCAAGACAGAACATATTACTACGAAACGTTCCCTTCTAATAACTTAGAGCTTGCTTTATGGATGGAAAGCGAACGTATGTTACATCCTGTTATAAATCAAATTGGTGTTGACACTCAAAACGAAGTTGTTAAGGAAGAAAAAAGACAACGTATAGATAATGCACCATACGGAAAGGTAATTTACGGAACTGGCATTAATCCGCATTTATTCGGAAAACACCCATACGGTAAATCGGTTATTGGTAGTATGGAAGATTTAGATGCTGCTCAGTTAGACGAGTTTATTGCATTTAATCACAAATTCTACAACCCTAATAACGCTGTTTTAGTAGTAGCAGGTGATATTAAGATAGATGAAACCAAAAAAATGATTTCTGATTATTTTGGCACTATCACTAACAACGCACCAAAACCAACCAGAACAGTAATTGAAGAAACACCTATTACTAATACTATAAAAGAAACTGAGTACGATTCGAACATTCAGATTCCTTTAAAAATTTTAGCGTACAGAACTCCGGGAATGAAATCTAGAGATGCTTATGTATTAGATTATATTTCTACCTTATTAACAGGAGGAAAAAGCTCTAGAATGTACAAGAAAATGGTAGATGAGCAAAAAATTGCCATGCAGGTTTTAGCCTTCCCTAGAACTATGGAAGACTACGGAACTTATATTTTAGGCGCTCTACCTTTAGGCGATGTTTCTCTTGATACCTTAACAACAGCTATGGATGAGGAAATCACAAAATTACAGACAGAGCTTATTACAGACAGAGAATACCAAAAACTAAGAAACCAATTCGAAAATCAGTTTGTAAACTCTAACTCAAGCATTCAGGGAATTGCTAATTCTTTAGCTCGTAACTATATGTTATATGATGACACTAGCTTAATCAATAAAGAAATTGAAATCTACAGAAGCATTACTCCTGAAGATATTAAGCGTGTTGCCAACGAATACTTAAAGAAAAACCAACGATTAGAATTAGATTATCTAGCTGAACCAGCTCAGTAATTAAAAAATAACAAAATGAGAAAAAGACTCACATTTATCATAGCAATATTAGTTGCCACAATGAGTGTAAATGCACAAATAGACCGATCTCAAATGCCTGAACCAGGTCCAACACCATCTATCCATCTAGGGACTCCTGAATTATACACCCTTAGCAATGGATTAACCGTGTTATTTGTAGAAAACCACAAACTACCAAGAATTTCTATTAGCTTACAAATTAACAATACTCCGCATACAGAAGGTGACAAAGCCGGTGTTGGAAGCTTAACTGCTTCTTTAATGGGTAACGGTACTACCAATATGTCTAAAGATGAATATAATGAAGAGGTAGACTTTTTAGGAGCCAGAATTAACCTTAGTGCTGAAGGTGGGTATGCACAAGCACTTTCTAAAAACTTTGAACGAATTACCGAGTTGATGGCCGATGGGGCATTAAATCCTAATTTTACTGAAGAAGAATTAGATAAAGAGCGCACAAAATTAATTGAAGGCTTAAAATCTGGAGAAAAAAGTGCTGCCGAAGTTTCTTCTAGAGTACAAGATGTACTTTTATACGGAGCAAACCACCCTTATGGTGAATACACAACGGAAGAAACATTAAATAACGTAAGCTTAGCAGACGTAAAAAAATACTACAAAACCTATTTTGTACCACAAAATGCATATATGGTTGTTACGGGTGATTTTCAGTTGAAGAAAGCTAAAAAATTTATTAAAAAGTATTTTGGCCCATGGTTATCTGCAAAAGCTCCTTCTATAACCGTACCGGAAGCGAATCCAATTCAGTATACTCAAATTGATTTTGTAAATATGCCAAATGCTGTACAATCTGAATTAGCAGTTGTGAGCCCTATTAAATTAAAGATGGCCGATGCAGATTACCCTGCAGTATTGGTAGCTAACTATATTTTAGGTGGTGCTTTTGGTAGTTACCTAAATATGAACCTTAGAGAAGAGCACGGATACACATACGGAGCACGATCTAACGCTTCTCCAGATGAATGGACAAATGGTGAATTTAGTGCTACTACTAAAATTAGAAATGCAGTTACTGATAGTGCCGTAGTGGAAACTTTAAAAGAAATTAAACGTATTAGAGAAGAACTAGTTACAGATAAAGATCTTTCTAATGCAAAAGCCAAATATTTAGGAAACTTTATTATGGCTACAGAAGATCCGAAAACTACTGCTCGTTACGCAGTGAACATTAAAACTAAAAATTTACCTGAAGATTACTACGAAACCTTCATTAGTAGAATTAATGCTGTAACTGCTGAAGATGTAAAACGTGTTGCCAACAAATATTTCCCATATAACAACCTAAGAGTAGTGGTTGTTGGCAAAGGTAGCGAAGTACTTTACACATTAGAAAAAATAGAATTTGAAGGTAAAACCATGCCGGTTTTCTATTTTGATAAATTCGGAAATAAAATAGACCGCCCTGTATTCTCTAAACCTATTCCGGAAGGTGTTACAGCTAAAACCGTTTTAACCGATTATATTGAAGCTATAGGCGGCATGGACGCTGTAAGTAAGGTTAAAACAATTATGATGACCGGAGAAACTAAAGTACAAGGAATGACCTTACAATTAGACATTAAAAGATCAGATAAAGGTCAATTGTCCCAAGCATTATCTTTAAATGGTAATGTAATGCAAAAACAAGTTATTAACGGAGACACGGGTTACATTGTATCTCAAGGTATGAAAAATGACTTAGAAGCGGAAGATTTGAAAAACGCCTCATATGAAGCATATCCAATACCAGAATATCAGTTATTAAACAATGACAACATTAAGCTAACAGCTATTGAAACATTAGACGGCAAAGACGTATACGTAGTTACTTTTAGTGATAATAAAACTTTCTACTATGATACCCAAACTCATTTAAAAGTCAGTAAAGTTGAAACTAACGAATTTAACGGTCAAGTTTACACTACAACTTTAACATTTAGTGATTACCGCGAAGTTGACGGAATAAAATTTCCATATATTTTTAAACAAACTACAGGTCCACAAGAGTTATCTTTTACATTAAAAGAAGTAAAAATAAACGAAGGAGTTTCAGATGCTGATTTTGAATAATTCTAAATAAAAATTACTTAAAAAGGATGCCTTGCGGCATCCTTTTTTATTATATACTATTCATATATATCTAAAAAAACAGTATTTTTGAGCTATATTAAAAACTACAAAATGAAAACTACGTTGTATTTATTAATGCTCCTTTTGTCTGTTAGCTTTACTTCATGTAACTCACAAACAAAAGAAGTTACCGCTGCAAAAGAAACAAAAGTTTTAGCTGCAAACTTTGAAACTACCGAATTTAATATTGACGGTATGATGTGCCCAACTGGCTGTGCCGCTAATATTGAAAAAAAATTAAACACCCTTGAAGGTGTTAAACATGCTAAAGTTGATTTTGAAAACAAAAAGGCTGAAGTATCTTTTGATAGCACCAAACTATCTTTAGAAGCTATTGCTACTACCGTAACAACCATTGGTGATGGTCATATGTACAAAGTATACAATATGGCTAAAACTGAAAAGACTGCTAAAGGAGGCTGTACTGAAAAGTGTAGTGCAGAAAAAAAAGCAAACTGTTCTGAAGAGAAAAAAGCAAATTGTACACCTGAGATGAAACAAGGGTGTTGTGCTAAAAAAATGTAATTAGCATTATATATAAAAATAAAAAGAGGCGCAAATTGCGCCTCTTTTTGTATACTTCTCTAACCTTATATTATACCACTCCTTGTGCAAGCATAGCATCTGCCACCTTAACAAACCCAGCAATATTGGCTCCTTTCACATAGTTTATATATCCATCTTCATCACCGTAAACAACACAGTTATCATGAATATTTTTCATAATTTCCTGTAACTTGTTATCAACCTCTTCCCTTGTCCAACTAATACGTAATGAATTTTGAGACATTTCTAAACCAGAAGTTGCCACCCCACCAGCATTAGATGCTTTTCCTGGTGCAAATAAAATCTTAGTCTCATGGAATTTATGAATTGCTTCAGGTGTAGAAGGCATATTAGCACCCTCGGCAACACATATACATCCATTGCTTAAAAGTGTTTCAGCAGCATCTCCATCTAATTCATTTTGCGTAGCACAAGGTAAAGCTACCTCACAAGCAATACCCCAAGGCTTTTCTCCCTTAAAGAATGTTGCGCTAGCATACTTATCTGCATACTCGCTAATTCTACCTCTCTTATTATTTTTAAGATCCATTACAAAAGCAAGTTTTTCAGCATCAATTCCTTCTTCATCATATACATAACCAGAAGAATCTGAAAACGTTATAACCTTACCTCCTAACTGTAATACTTTCTCTGCAGCATACTGAGCTACATTACCAGACCCCGAAATAACAACCGATTTACCGGCTATACTAGTTCCACTTCTTTGAAGCATATTTTCTGCAAAATAAACAGCTCCATACCCTGTAGCTTCAGGACGAATTAATGAACCACCCCAAGAAAGTCCTTTACCTGTTAAAACTCCGGTAAATTCATTCTTAATCTTTTTGTACATACCAAATAGATATCCTATCTCTCTAGCACCTACACCTATATCACCAGCAGGAATATCGGTATGCGGACCGATATGTCTACTTAGTTCTGCCATAAAATTATGACAGAAACGCATAATTTCAGCATCTGATCTTCCTTTCGGATCAAAATCTGAACCTCCTTTACCACCTCCCATAGGAAGCGTTGTTAAGCTGTTTTTAAATACTTGTTCAAAAGCAAGAAATTTCAAAATACTCATATTTACAGAAGGATGGAAACGCAATCCACCTTTGTATGGCCCAATTGCCGAGTTCATCTGAATACGGTACCCTCTGTTCACCTGTATTTCTCCTTTATCATCTACCCATGAAACTCTAAAGCTAATCGCTCTTTCCGGCTCAACCATACGTAAGAGAATGTTTTTACCATTGTAAATATCGTGCTCAGCAATATAATCAAGCACGGTTTCTGCAACTTCTTGTACGGCCTGAATAAACTCCGGCTCGTGTTGATTACGGGCTTTTACAAGCTCCATAAACGATGCAACTTTCTGATTCATTTAGTTTTGGATTTAAAAATTCACAAAATATAGGTACAAATATAGATATATTTTAAATACAATTAAAAAAAATTGGGTAAATATTAGGAATATAAGAATTTTAATATGTTCAAAATAACAAATTGGTATTTTCGACAATTGGATCATATTATCAGACGGAAGAACTTATATAAAAACACAATTGATTACAAATTTTATATATTTGTAATTAGTTCACAACAAGAAAAATGCAAATAAAAAAACAAATCTTTTTCCTACTTCTGCTATTCATCTTATCATTCAATAAGATGTTTTCTCAATTTTCACATGAAATAGGAATTATAGCAGGTCCTACTGCATTTCAATCTGACTACGGTGAGGACAAAAACTTTGACAACATTAAAGGAAACATTGGGTACAGTGTAGGTATTGTTCATTACATGAACCTTGCATTAAACTCTGACTGTGACTGCTTTAATAGATACACCTATTTTAACGATCACTTCATGATTAGAAATGAATTGGTTTATATGAATGTAACGTTAGACCACTTTGGTAAATGGGTAGACCCTAGTTTACAATCGGAAGTAGCTAACAGTTTAAGAGCTATGCATGGCGAAGTAAATGTCATTGATTTTGGTACTCAATTAGAATATTACCCTATTCCTTTAAGAGAGTTTATAAGTGGTAACTATATATTTGTACCGTATTTTGCTATGGGAACTCAGGCAAATTATTATTTCCCTTCAAATTATTCAGACTACGGTAATATTATTACACAAAACGAAGAGGTATTTTTACCTAAATATCAAAACGGACAAGTAAACAACGGAGCTAGAGTTGCTTTCTCAGCAACTGCTAACATTGGTATTAAAATAAAGCTTACAAGAGATTCTGATTTAATGGTTGATATGCGTTATCAATTTTATTTCTCTGATTGGATAGAAGGAATGAAACCAGACCCTAGTATATATACGGAAAATCAACGTAACGATTCAGCCGTTACCTTATCTCTAGGATATATTTTCTATCTATAATTTGGCTTACACTATTATATTATTCTTTTACTCACATCATATTTACGATGTGAGACTACTCTTTTAACAGGTTATTCCTTTATAAAAAAGCAAAGCCAATTCTCGTTTAGTATAGAGAACTGGCTTTACGTAACTAAATAACCAACCAAAAACTATTTTAATATTTTTAAGTGTCAAGCTTTTTGAATTTGCTTGCATCAAACTTTTCATTATTTCTTTTAATTCTCAATTTCCCTCTAGACTCTTCCAATCCCTTGCCATTTTTATTTTCTTTTAAGTATTGGATATAGCCTCTACCTCTAAACCTATATATTGTTCCAGAATACGGATGATACAACTCTATGGTTTCGTCATTTATAACGGACAACTCAAAGTATTCATTGCCTAAATAATCATAATCTAATGTTAAAGCTTTATACTGGTAACTTCCAGACATATCTAACACTTCATAAATACCTTCATAATCCCAATACAACTGATTAATACTTGTACCTGGAGCATCTACAGAAGACAAGAAAGTATCTCCATTACCATCTGGCAAAAATGCTAAATAGTTCTCTTGGTCAAAATCATTCACAGCACCAGCCTGACTCGTATATATTTTTTCCCAAGCCTCATACTCTTGTAAAAAGTAATGAATGTTATCATAAAATAACATATCGTAATCAAAAGTAGCACGCTGATATCCATATAGTATAAAAGATGTATTTGTAGCATAATTATACAAACGTAACTTATTAGCAGCAAGTTGCTCTACAGTAAAGTTCCATACACCATCTATATCATGATCTAATTGTAAAGTGGTACCATATGCGTCATAATACCCAACATCAATACCATAACCGTTCCCATTCCCATTTGCACCAATCCCCGATAAATTGTTGTTTGCATATAACACTCCGTTTCTAAATGAAATGGTAAAGGCTATTTGCATAAACGGAATCTCTCCATTAGCATCAGACTGATTAACATCTATATACCATAATTCGTACGAACGTGTTAACTCATCTAATGTAATGGTATCATCATAAAAATCATCTTCTATATAAGTCGTATTGGTACATGAAGAAAAAGTAAAAAGCATTACAGCTATTACCGATAGTAGTTTTATTGTTTTCATAAGCAGTTCAATTTCCGTGTTAATATACCAACCATAACTCAACTACTGTGCCATTTTTTTTCATAATTAGCTAACTAACTCATAAACAACACTTCATGTAATCCTATTTTTTTTAAGTAAATTTGAATATTCTATCTAATAATAAAAGTATGGAAAACATTGTTAAAGTAGCAGTGATTGGAGGAGGAAGCTGGGCTACTGCAATTGTAAAAATTCTTTGCGAGAATTTAGATCAAGTAGGATGGTATATGCGTAATACTAATGCTATTGAGCATATTAAAACCGAAAAACACAATCCAAACTACATAAGTTCTGTCGAATTTAATACAGACAAACTGAAGCTTACGAGCGATATTAATGAAGCTGTACAAGAGGCAGATGTTTTAATTTTTGCTATCCCGTCTGCGTTTTTGGAAAAAGAACTTTATAAATTAAATGTACCTCTTAACGAAAAAATAATTTTTTCGGCCATTAAAGGTATTGTACCCGAAACCGGTCTTATTGTTGGAGAACATTTCCATAATATTTACGAGATTCCATTTGACCATATTGGAGTTATAACAGGTCCCTGCCATGCAGAAGAAGTAGCCCTTGAAAGACTCTCGTACTTAACCATTGCTTGCCGCGATAGCAATTTGGCTAAAACGGTAGCCGATGCGATGAGCTGCGAGTATATTAAAACCAAAGTATCTGACGATATTATAGGGAGTGAATATGCCGCTGTACTTAAAAACATTTATGCCATTGCCGCAGGTATTGCCCACGGATTGGGGTATGGAGACAATTTTCAGAGTGTACTAATGAGTTGTGCTATTCGGGAAATGCGACGATTTATAAAACGTGTACATAAAATTAAAAGAGACGTAAACAATTCTGCTTACCTAGGTGACCTTTTAGTTACAGGATACTCTGTATTTAGCAGAAACAGAATGTTTGGTAATATGATAGGCAAAGGATACACCGTAAAGAGCGCTATGCTTGAAATGAACATGGTTGCCGAAGGCTATTATGCGGCAAAAAGTGCCCATATGATTATCTCAAAACAAGATTGTAAAAGCAAAACACCTATTATAAATGCAGTTTACAATATTTTATACGAAGGTAAAGACGCTAAGAAAACGTTTAAAAAATTAACAGATAAACTAGATTAAATACAAATAACTCTCCGTTATATTCATTACTCTTTTTTTATCTTTGAATAAAGAAATCTGAAATTGCAATTAGTTAAATCAACTGAACATACAATAAAAGACCCTACCATAGTTACCATTGGTACTTTTGACGGGGTTCATTTAGGGCATCAAAAAATTATAGAACATTTAATTGGTGCCGCTACTATTACTGGTTATAAATCGACCATACTTACGTTTTTTCCGCACCCGAGAATGGTGCTACAACAAGACAGCGATCTTAAACTAATTAACACCATTGATGAACGTATAGAACTTCTGGAGCAATCTGGTATTGATAGTCTATTTGTACATCCCTTTAGCAAAGAATTCTCAAGAATGAGCGCTGAAGAGTACGTGGAGAAACTACTAGTTCAAAAGATTAACGCAAAACGCGTGGTTATTGGCTACGACCATAGATTTGGTAGAAACCGAACCGCCAATATTGAACACCTTATTAAATACGGTGAAGCCTACAATTTTGAGGTAGAAGAAATTACTGCAGAATTAGTAGACAATGTATCGGTAAGTTCTACTAAAATTAGAAAAGCACTTTTAGAGAAAGATATTGAAACTGCTAATACTTATTTAGGATACGATTTTTTTATTACCGGTACCGTTGAACACGGCAAAAAAATAGGCAAACAATTAAATTACCCTACAGCTAACATTCATATTAAAGAAAGCTATAAGCTTATACCACCAATAGGTGTGTATTTGGTATATAGCATGATTGATAATCAAAAAGTATTCGGAATGTTAAGTATTGGATATAATCCTACTATTGCAGACAATATTCCGAAGACTATTGAAGTTAACTATTTTGGTATCGACAAGGATTTGTACAATCAAAAACTTAAAGTATACTTTTTAGAACATCTGAGAGGAGAAGAAAAATTTTCATCACTTGAAGATCTAAAACATCAACTAGGTTTAGATAAACAACAATGCTTATCTCTTATTGAACACAAATATGCTCAATAAATTCTTATTCAAACAAATAGACAATACAGCACTGATTGTTTTCAGAGTTGTTTTTGGGCTACTTATATTTTTAGAATCCGTAGGTGCTATTTTTACCGGATGGGTTAAAAACGCTTTTATAACTCCCAACTTTACTTTTACTTTTATTGGTTTTGAATGGGTACAACCCCTATCGGGTTATGGTATGTATTATTACTATGCCATTATGGGACTGTTTGGTTTTTTTGTAATGATTGGTTACAAGTATAAATGGAGTTTAGGTGGATTTACACTTATGTGGACCATTACCTATCTGATGCAAAAAACCAACTATAACAATCATTATTACTTGTTAATACTGCTTTGTTTAATTATGTTGGTGCAACCTGCACATAAGTACCTTTCTGTAGATGCTAAACAAAAGCCTGAAATTAAGTCGATAGCAATGCCTAATTGGTGCAAATGGCTTATTATTTTGCAAATGTGGATTGTATACACCTATGCATCTGTAGCTAAATGGTACCCCGATTGGTTAGACCTTTCTGTTATTAATGTAATGATGCAATCTAAAACAGACTATCCTATTGTAGGTAGCTTGCTACAATACAGATGGTCTCATGTATTTCTTGCGTATTCTGGTATTTTATATGACCTTCTGGTAATTCCATTATTACTATACAAACCTACCAGAAAATGGGCGTTTTTTGCTTCCATATTTTTCCATCTTTTTAATTCGTTTGTATTTCAGGTGGGGATATTCCCTTACTTATCACTGGCATTTTCATTGTTCTTTTTTGAACCACAAACAATACAACGCATCTTTTTAAAGAAAAAGCCTTTATATACAGGTGATGAAATACTATTACCTTCTTATTATAAAGTTATTAAATGGATAGGTGGAGCATACCTAGTCTATCAAATTCTAATGCCTTTACGACATTGGGCAATAGATGGTAATGTATTGTATACCGAAGAAGGACACCGTATGAGTTGGCGAATGATGCTTAGAACCAAAACCGGCTTTTCTAATTTTGTTATTGTTGACAAAAAAACAAAAGAACGAAAACGCATTAAAAAATCAGACTTCTTAACTAAAAAACAAGTGCGTATGGTATCTACAAAGCCCGATTTTACATGGCAATTTGCGCAGTATCTGAAAAAAAAATACGCCAAAGAAGGGAAAGATATTAGCGTGTACGTTACTTGCAGAACAAAGGTAAATGGCGGAAAAACTAAAACCCTTATTGATCCTAAAGTAGATTTGGCAGCAACCCAGTGGAACACGTTTAAACACAACGCCTGGATTATGCCCTTTGAAAAAGAATAGTTTTTTACACTTTAGTTTGCCTAATTACTTTAAATTTGCCACTATATAGAAACCGCATTGTACATAAACAATTGTAGAAATTTTAATTATAAACCATGTTACAAGTAGCATTTATTAGAGAACAGAAAGAGGCCGTTATTACAGGCTTATCTAAAAGAAACCTAAACGCCAAAGCAATGGTAGAAGAGGTTTTAATGTTGGATGAAGAAAGAAGAAGCACTCAATCATCCTTAGATAACACGTTAGCTGAATCTAATAAATTATCCAAAGAAATAGGAATGCTATTTAAAAGTGGTAAGGCTGCAGAAGCAAATGAGCTTAAAGAAAAAACAGCTACCTTAAAAGAAACTTCTAAAGAGCTTTCTGAAAAATTAAATGATACGGCTAATGCGCTAACCGAATTATTATATAAAATACCAAATGTACCGCATGAAAGCGTACAAGCCGGAAAATCTGAAGAAGATAACGAAGAAATTTTTAGCGAAGGGGAAATTCCTAAACTAGGAGAAAAAGCTTTACCTCACTGGGAATTAGCTAAGAAATACGATATTATTGATTTTGAACTTGGAGTAAAAATTACCGGAGCAGGGTTTCCTGTTTACAAAGGGAAAGGAGCTCGTTTACAGCGTGCATTAATCTCATACTTTTTAGATAAAAATACAGCTGCAGGGTATAAAGAATACCAAGTACCGCATATGGTAAATGAGACCTCTGGTTATGGCACCGGACAATTGCCTGATAAAGAAGGACAAATGTACCATGTAACAGCAGATGATTTATATATGATTCCTACTGCCGAAGTACCAGTTACTAACTTCTTTAGAGATGAATTAATTGCTGAGAGCGATTTTCCAATCTGCTGTACTGCCTATACGCCTTGTTTTAGAAGAGAAGCAGGTAGTTATGGGGCACATGTAAGAGGACTTAACAGACTTCACCAATTTGACAAAGTGGAAATTGTTAGAGTTGAACATCCTGAGAAATCTTATGAAGCTTTAGACGGAATGGTAGCACACATAAAAGAGATTCTTAACGAATTAAAGTTACCATATCGTATTCTTAGACTTTGTGGAGGCGATACCGGATTTACTTCTGCCTTAACATACGACTTCGAAGTGTTTTCTACAGCACAAGATCGTTGGCTAGAAATTAGTTCTGTATCTAACTTTGAAACGTATCAGGCAAATCGTTTAAAATTGCGTTATAAAGATAAGGAAGGCAAAAGCCAATTAGCACATACACTTAACGGTAGCTCTTTAGCATTACCACGTGTATTAGCTGGTATTTTAGAAAATTACCAAACCCCTGAAGGAATTAAGATTCCGGATGTATTGATTCCTTATACTGGATTTGACATTATCGAATAATTCGAAAAAAATACACCTATTAAAATCCGTACTGATATATGAAATCGTACGGATTTTTTTTATTTAAGGCTACGGCTAAATTTTTGTGTATATTTGAATGTAGCAGATTGTTTGACTCATGAAAAGACATTGGATATTATTTTTAAGTAGCTTATTTTTTACCCTTATTATTCACGCACAAAATAGCCAATTGGCATTACAGTATTTTGACGATGGGGAATTTGATAAAGCACTTCCTTTATTTGAGCAACTATATAAAGATCAAAGCTACAATACTACATGGTTAACGTATTTAGCCAAGTGTCATCAGCAACTAGAACAGTATGAAGAGGCCAAACAATTATTTGTTAAACAAATAGAAAAAACCAAACGCAAGTTACCTCTTTTAGAAATTGAACTTGGGTATAATTACCTTTTACAAGATGATAAGGTAACAGCAAAAACCTACTTTAATAAAGCTATTGAATACGTAAAGGAAAAACCTGAATACGCAGGCACAATTGGTCATAGATTTCATTCTTATTCGCTATTAGACGAAGCTATTGCGTCTTACACCTTAGGTATGCAATTAAACACGGCTCTTAATTATAGCTATGTATTAGCTACTATATACGGAGAACAAGGAAACATAGAAAAAATGTTTGATACCCTTTTATCCTATATGAAATCTAACATGAATCAGGAAACTCGAATAAAAGGAGCTTTTGCACAATTTATTACCGAAGACAGTTCTAACGAAAACAATAAAATACTTAGAATACTGCTATTAAAGAGATCACAAAACAATCCTGATGTTTTATGGAACCAAATGCTAAGCTGGTTGTTTGTTCAGCAAAAACAGTACAACATGGCCTTTATTCAAGAAAAAGCCATATATAGAAGAAATAAGGAATTGTCTTTAGACAGACTTACAGACCTTGCATTAAGCGCAGAAGAAGATAATGAGAATGCTATTGCCATTGAGATATATTCTTTTATTATAGAGAAAAGTAGTTTTAAGGGAGCTGTACTCGAGGCCGAATTAGCCATTATAGATTTACAAATTGCACAAAAAGAAATTCCTATTAAGGATATAGAAGAAAAATTTAATGATCTACTTAAAACATACGGAATGATACCACAAACCGTACAACTACATATAGATTATGCACATTTTATAGCCTTTCTTAAAAACGAACCTCAACTAGCCTCAAGCCATTTAAAAAAGGTACTAAAGCTAAACCTATCATTGCATGACGAGGCCTATATAAAAATGGAACTTGCTGATATTTTGGTATACGAAGAGCATTTTAATGAAGCGCTTATTTACTACTCTCAAATTCAAGCAAAACTTAAAAACGATGTAATGGCACAGAACGCACTATTTAAGGTAGCGCAAACAAGTTTTTATAAAGGTGATTTTACATGGGCAGAAAATCAACTGAACATCTTAAAGCAATCTACATCGCAACTTATTGCTAATGATGCGCTTCAATTAAAATTATTAATATCAGACAATTCTTTAGACGACTCGCTTCAAACTGCTTTAAAAATATATGCAAAAGCCGACTTACTCGCCTATCAAAAAAAAGATAATGAAGCTATTGCCTTACTAGATAAAATAGTAAAAAACCATAAAGGCGAAAGTATAGAAGATGAGGCCTTATTTAAGCAAGGCAAACTTTTTGAACAACAAGGCAACTATGAAAAGGCTATTACTAATTATGAAAAAATACTAGCCTTTTTTAATGATGATATTTTAGCAGATGACACCCTTTTTGCGCTAGCAAATCTATACGATAAGCAACTAAACAACCCAGAAAAAGCAAAAGAATATTACGAAAAAATAATTTTTAACCATCAGGATAGTATTTACTTTGTAGCAGCTAGAAAATCGTACAGAAGGTTACGAGGCGATCAGATAGGATCATAAAAACTTAGATACTCCAGCCAATATCATCTGTGCCGCTAACGACCCCACTACAAGCCCCATAATACGGTTAAAAACACGAAGCCCATTAACTCCTAAGCGCATTTTAATATAAGGCATACGCCCTAAAATAAAGTAACTGGAAACACAACAAATAATAATTGCCACTGAACCACTAAGATAATGCTGCCAATCGGCCGCTACAACACTCATATTTAAAACAGTAGTTATTAAACCAGGCCCTACGGCTACAGGTATTGCTAAAGGCACAATACTTATATCTTCACGCTGTCCGGCAGCTTCTTGTTCTTTAGTACTATGGTTTACTTTTTTTCCATGTCCCTGAACCATGTTAATACCCATTATTAAAAGTATTAACCCTCCAAAAACACGTAATCCATCAGGTGATACCCCTAAGAACTTAAATATATACTGACCAATAAAAAAGATAATAACTAAAGCAATTAAGATACTTTTACTAGCCTTATATGCAATCCCTTTAATCTCTTCAGCGGTAGTATCATCTTGTAATAAAGACAGCATAATTACCCCAACAGAAAGTGGGTTCATAATGGTAAATACTGAAATGGTATCTGAAAATATGAGCTTTAATATCTCCAACATTGTTAATTTTAATAAAAATAAAAAAATTATACTATTACAAACCCACAACTCATTAAAAAAGTTGGCACCCTCTTAAAAAAAACCAATCTTAAACTAAAAATGATTATTTATTGATAAACCCGCAAATAATTAATAATATCTGTCAATAAAATTAAATTTTACATAAACTTCTTAGCCGTTTTATTTAGTAAGTTTGGACTCGCTAAATGATTAGAAAAAATGAATTATAAACCTTCTGCTGAACGATACCAACAGATGACCTACAGACGCTGTGGTAAAAGTGGTCTTAAACTACCAGCACTGTCTTTAGGACTATGGCATAACTTTGGTAATACCACCAATTTTGAAAACAGTCAAAATATAGTATTTACCGCCTTTGATAATGGGATTACACATTTTGATTTGGCTAATAATTACGGTCCGCCCCCAGGCAGTGCAGAAAAGAGTTTTGGTAAAATTTTGCATCACGATCTAGGAGGATACAGAGATGAATTAATTATTTCTACCAAAGCCGGATACGGAATGTGGGATGGCCCTTATGGAGATTGGGGTAGTAAAAAATATTTAGTTTCAAGCTTAAACCAAAGTTTAAGAAGAATGAAGCTAGACTATGTAGATATTTTTTATCATCACCGTCCAGATCCTGATACACCATTAGAAGAAACCATGGCTGCACTAGATCTTATAGTCCGTCAGGGTAAAGCACTCTATGTTGGTATTAGTAATTATGGTCCTGAAAGAGCCGCCGAAGCTTTTAAAATATTAAAAGAAATGGGAACTCCTTGTTTAATACACCAACCTAAATACAGCATGTTTGTTAGAACTCCTGAAGAAGGACTACTAGATGTAATAGGTAAAAACAAAGTAGGATGTATTCCATTCTCACCTTTAGCCCAAGGTCTGTTAACAGACAAATATCTTAAAGGAATTCCTAAAGATAGCAGAGTAGCTAAAAGTGGTGTTTTTTTAAATGAAAGCCATATTACCCCTGAGATTATTGAAAAGATTAAAGAACTAAACTTGATAGCCCAAAAACGCGGACAAAAGTTAGCACACATGGCACTATCTTGGTTATTAAAAGATACAAGAGTAACCTCTGTACTTATTGGTGCAAGTAAACCAGAGCAAGTATTAGACTCTATAGAGTGTTTAGAAAACTTATATTTCTCTCCAGAAGAGTTACAATCTATTGAAAAAGTTTTACTGTCTTAAACAAAACTTTAAACCCATAAAAAAACCAGCGGATAGAAAAATCTATCCGCTGGTTTTTTATATATGATTATTAAGGTACTACTACAATCTTTCCTTTAGTAGAACCAGATTCTATCTGCTTATGAACCTCTTTTATTTCAAACAACGCTGCCTTTTGTGAAATATGTGGCACCAAGATACCTTTCTTCAGCATGTTAGCTAAATAACAAAGCCACTCGTTATCAGGATGCATTAGTAGGGTATGCCCGTTCACATTCTTTTTAGTCACTTTCTCTCTAAAGACGTCAAATGAGTTAGATGGTACACATATAACATCACCTCCTGGTTTTGTTGTTTTTATGGCGTTGTCTATATTATCTAAGCCCACCAAATCTAAAACCACATCAAAAGCATTTTCATACGCATCGTAATTCACCGTCTTATAATCTATATGCGCATCCGCTCCCAAAGTATTTAGTATAAACTCTTTATTAGCCATAGAAGAACTTGCTGTTACATGCGCTCCTACATACTTGGCATATTGTATAGCAAAATGGCCTACTCCACCTGCTCCAGCATGTATTAAAATAGTGTGCTCTTTCTTTAATTCAACCTTTTCTCTTAAGGCCTGTAATGCAGTTAAGGCAGCTATAGGACTACTAGCAGCCACTTCTGAAGATATATTTTTAGGTATTTTGAATAACGATTCTGTAGTACTATGCGTATATTCTGCATAAGTATTGCCAAAACCACTATCATTATTGGCTACTCCGTACACCCTGTCACCTATTTCAAAATGGTTTACATTCTCTCCTTTCTTCACTACAGTACCCGCTACATCCTTCCCTAAAATAACCGGAAAATTAACATTCTTCAATTTTGCAGCAAATGCTTTTCCTTGTCTTGCCTTTGCATCTACCGGATTTATTCCAAAGGCTTCTACCCTCAGAACTACTTCATCTTCTTTTGGATCTGGCGCTGGAATATCAGCAATTTTTAAATTTTCAATCCCTCCAAATTCACTTAATAAAACAGCCTTCATATTATTAAAATGAAATTATGTATATTGATAACTCACAAATTACTGGAGTTTTTTCTATAAACCAAGTTATATTTGCCATTCTAACAAATTTTAAGAAGCATGTATATTTATAACGTAACCAGCAATATCGATAACTCAGTTCATGATGAATGGCTAAACTGGATGCAAGAAACACATATTCCGGATATGTTATCCACCGGAAAATTTACCGCAGCTCGTATAGTTAAAGTACTTGTAGAAGAAGAAATGGGGGGTGTTACCTATAGTGTACAATATACTACCAAAAACAAAGAAACACTTGAACTGTACTACGCTGAAGATGCCGATAGACTACGAAAAGAAGCTTTGCTAAAATTTGCAGACAAGATGTTATCGTTCAGAACCGAGTTAGAAATTATAAGCGATCATTAGACTATGACAGACGTAAGGGCAAAAAAACACTTAGGGCAACATTTTTTAACCGACGAAAATATTGCCAAAAAAATAGCAGATAGTTTAACCTTAAAAGGGTATACTAATGTACTTGAAATAGGCCCAGGAATGGGAGTATTAACCAAATACCTATTAGAAAAACCCATTACAACCTACGTTATAGAAATAGATACCGAATCGGTTGAATACCTACAAACACATTATCTAAAATTATCGAACAGGATTATTAGTAAAGACTTTTTAAAGTACGATATCAGCACCTATTTTAACGGTGAACCTTTTGCTATTATTGGCAACTTCCCGTATAACATCTCTTCTCAAATTGTGTTCAGAACATTGGAAATGCGAGATCAAATACCCGAATTTTCAGGGATGTTTCAAAAGGAAGTGGCCGAACGTATTTGTGAAAAACCAGGCACTAAAGCCTATGGCATCTTATCTGTTTTAACACAGGCCTTTTACGAAGCCACCTACTTATTTACCGTTTCTGAAAAGGTTTTCAACCCACCTCCTAAAGTAAAAAGTGGAGTTCTTATTTTAAAACGTAAAGAAAATTACAAGCTCCCTTGCAATGAAAAAATGTTTTTTGCAGTGGTAAAAGCAGGCTTTAATCAACGTAGAAAAACCCTTAGAAATAGCTTAAAAAGCTTTATTAATTCTGATAATCTAAAAGAACATAGTATCTTTGGGATGCGCCCTGAACAACTAGGAGTGGAAGAGTTTATAACTCTAACACAAATGCTCAGTACAGACACAAAGGAATAAATAACCGATTATGTTTCCGCATAAGACGTACTAACAAATTCGGGTTTACCCGACATTAATAAAACGCTTATGACTCCATTTAAACTCAGTGACGAACTTATTGAGAAAATTGAAGCACTCATAGACTCTGACAGTAAGCATGACCTACTACAGATGCTTCATGATGTACACTATGCGGATATTGCAGAGATTATCAATGAACTGAATTTAGAGGAGGCCACCTACCTTATAAAACTCCTTGATAGTAAAAAAACATCGGATATTATTACCGAGCTCGATGAAGATGTAAGGGATAAAATTTTAAACAATCTTTCTTCCAAAGAAATTGCTAAAGAAATTGTTGAGCTTGATACCGATGACGCCGCAGATATTATTAACGAGTTACCTGACGAAAGAAAGGAAGAGGTAATATCCTATATAGATGACCACGAACATGCCAAAGATATTGTAGAGCTTTTACGTTATGACGAAGATACGGCAGGGGGGCTTATGGCAAAAGAACTGGTAAAGGTAAATGAAAACTGGACGGTATTAAATTGTGTTAAAGAAATGCGGGCACAAGCAGAACATGTAACTCGCGTTCACTCTATATACGTGGTAGATGATAATGAAAAATTAATTGGTCGACTATCTTTAAAAGACCTGCTTACAGCCTCTACCCGAAGTGCTATTAAAGATGTTTACATCACAAAAGTAGATTATGTGTCAGTTCATGATGATGCAGAAGATGTTGCTAGAATTATGGCAAAGTATGACCTTGAAGCCATACCCGTAGTAGATGAACTTGGCAGATTGGTTGGCAGAATTACCATTGATGATATAATTGACGTTATAAGAGATGAGGCCGAAAGAGATTACCAAATGGCGGCAGGTATCTCTAAAGATGTTGAAGCTAAGGATAGTATTTTAAAACTTACCCGAGCACGTTTACCTTGGTTACTTATTGGAACCTTTGGTGGAATGATGGCTGCAAAAATTATCACTTCCTTTCAGCAAGGTATGGGTGATTATGTAATTTTATTAAGCTTTGTTCCTTTAATACAAGCTACTGCAGGGAACGTAGGGGTACAATCATCGGCCATTATAGTACAAGGACTTGCAAATGATTCTATTGATGGACAAATACTGTCACGATTATTTAAAGAGTTCCTTCTGGGGCTTGTAAATGGAGGTTCCATTGCTTCTGTGGTATTACTTATAACACATTTTTTATTTGACACCCAATATGTTGTAAGCTTAACCATTGGTATTGCCATTATATCGGTTATTATTATTGCGGCAATTATTGGTACTTTTATCCCTATTTTTCTTCATAAAAGAGGGATTGATCCGGCAGTGGCTACAGGGCCTTTTATAACTACCAGTAATGATATTTTTGGAATTTTGGTCTACTTTAGTATTGCTAAATTAATCCTTGGGTTTTAATAGTTAACATCCTTAACATTGAACGTAATTTCACGTTATCTTAACAGCAAACTTTGTACCTTTGTACTCTAAAAGAGTTATGTTATGAAAATACTTCACTTAGACACTAACCACCCATTATTAATGGAGGGATTGAACGCATTAGGGTTTGAGAATCATGAAGACTATCTATCCCCAAAATTAAAAGTTGCAAAAAAAATTCACGAATACGACGGTATTGTAATCCGTAGTCGTTTTGCTATCGATAAATCATTTCTAGAACATGCTACCAACCTTAAGTTTATTGCTCGTGTTGGTGCAGGTGTTGAGAATATTGATAGTGAATTTGCCAAAGAAAAAGGGATTACCCTTATTGCAGCTCCTGAAGGTAATAGAAATGCAGTTGCCGAACAAAATTTAGGGGTTTTACTTAGTTTAATGAATCATATTAAAAGAGCCAATCGTAAAGTCAGAAAAGGTAAATGGGAAAGAGAGCCAAACAGAGGAGAAGAACTGGATGGTAAAACAGTTGGTATTATAGGGTATGGATTTATGGGTAAAGCTTTTGCTAAAAAACTGAGAGGTTTTGATGTAGAAGTACTTTGCTATGATATTAAAGAAAATGTAGGTGATGAAAATGCCACACAGGTTACTTTAAAGGAAATACAGCAAAAAGCAGATATTATTAGTATACATGCTAATATAAATCCAACCTCAGAAGGTATGATTGATGCTTCTTTCTTAAATGGCTTAGCAAAACCGATATGGTTTTTAAATACGGCCAGAGGTAAAATAGTAGTTACCGAAGACTTGGTAGATGCCCTTAAAAAAGGAATTATAAAAGGTGCTGGTTTAGACGTCCTTGAATATGAAAAAGTATCATTCGAAGAGTTATATGACGACGATGTTATGCCTGAACCATTAAAATACCTTACCAAATCATACGACGTGATTCTTACTCCGCATATTGCAGGGTGGACACACGAAAGTAATGTAAAACTTGCTGAAGTTATTTTAGATAAAATTAAATCAGAATTTTGTTAATTTAGGGACTAAACCCTAATAACAAGATTATGACATCTAAAGCAACCTCTCCAGAGGAATATATTTCAGAATTACCTGAGGACAGAAAATCAGCTATTATAAAATTACGAAAAACCGTACTCACTAACCTTCCTGAAGGCTTTCAGGAAGGTATGAGTTATGGTATGATTGGCTATGTTGTTCCTAAAAGCCTGTATCCTGCAGGGTATCACTGCACTCCCCAACTACCCCTACCCTTTATGAGTTTTACTTCGCAAAAAAACTTTATAGCATTTTACCATATGGGCATGTATGCTAAAAAAGAGCTTTTAGATTGGTTTGTTACCGAGTATCCTAAGCATTGTAAATACAAATTAGACATGGGAAAAAGTTGTATCCGATTTAAAAAGATAGATGCTATCCCTTATGAACTAATGGGTGAACTTGTTTCTAAGATGACTCCTAAAAAATGGATTGATATTTACGAAACCAACTTAAAAAGGTTTTAGAAGCAGTAATTATATAATTTAAACTTAGTTCAAGTCCTGCACTAGAGTTAAAAAAATAACTTAAATCAGGATTCAATCTAAGATCACCAAGACTCCCTGCTAATGCCATTGAATTCTGACTTGTATTTCACAGTTGAAAAACTTCCATCACCTCCTACAAGCCAGTTTCCTTTGCTAATTTGTGCGTTTATCGATAATGATAAAGTGAATACAAAAAGAAAAAACATTTCAGACTAAATAATAGTATCTTTAACAAAACGTAATACATAAAGAATGAAAAAAAGAGTAACAGGACTAGGAGGTTTCTTTTTTAAATCCGAAGATCCAGACGCAGCAAAAGAATGGTATAAAACACATTTAGGACTAAATACAGATGCATATGGATGTACCTTTTGGTGGAAAGATGAAAACGGTAATGACTGCTCTACTCAATGGAGTCCGTTTAAAAAAGACACCGAGTACTTTAAGCCTAGCGAGAAACCATTTATGATGACCTTTAGGGTAGAAAACCTTGAAGAGCTATTAACAGCTTTAAAAGAAGAAGGCGTTACTGTAGTAGGCAATATGGAAACCTATGAATATGGTAAATTCGGATGGATATTAGACCCTGAAGGAAATAAATTAGAACTTTGGGAACCTATTGATGCCTCCTTTAAAGAATAGAAAAACGTACATCTATTTAGGTCTATAATCTAACGGTAGTGTTTCTTTAAAACGCATACGCCCAATATACCCCCCAAACACCAAAGCATTACTTGGAGTGAAATTTCCATACGTATCAACAAAGAAACCACTTTTATCAACCTCTAATGCCGATTGCTTATCTTTTTTATAAAGAATATCCCATTTAGGTTGGGTAGTTGAAATAAACTTAATATTTAAAGAATCTTTTACCGTAAAATAATCTTTTGGATTTACTTGAAACCTATTTTTAAACATTCCAAATTTTTGTTCTGTCAAGGTTTCACTTGCTAAAGATCTGATAAAATGAAGAACGGAACCGTAATACAACTTTTTTCGTCTTCTGGCATATTTACCAGCCCCCTTAGATGTATCTAAGAAGAAACTGCTACCTGAATAAAACACTCCTTTTAAATAAGACCTGTACAATGTATTTTGGGTATACGTAGCTTCAAACTTCACTAAATTATAAGTAATCTCATACCCTAAATCTTTATTAATAATTTTTAATGGCTGAGAAGCATACGCCAATAATTTGCTAGACTTCATATTAAAAGTAACGGTAACTGCATCTACATTCTTTATCTCGCATACGCCTTCGTACCCTTCTCCTAAAAATTCTCTTTTAAAAACGGCTAACTTAGCCTCTCTAGAGAACGGATCGGCCTGCAATACAACTTCCTCTAAATCAAAAGACTTTTCCGATAAGTACACTTTAAAAATCTTCGCTTTATACGGATCATCTATATGCTCCGAGTAATAACCAATATAACTTACAATAAGAGTGGCTGTTACTTTAGTTTTAGTAGTTAATTCAAAATACCCTTCAATATTACTAACAGTACCAATAGAAGTTCCGTCAAAGTAGATAGTAACCCCTTGCATTGGCTCAAGAGTTTCTTTATCGTACACATACCCTTTTATAGTTTGTGCTGGTAAAGCAACCACAAATAATAACGAAAAAAATAAAGAAAATAGAAGTGCTTTCTTATGTGCTAGCTGTATCATCTTTAAGATCGTTTTCCGGCATAAATTTACGTTCCAGTTCGGCCTGAAACTCTTCCATTACCGGCTTTACAGTGCTGTCTGGCAAATCGGCAATTCGTATATACATTAACCCATCTACCGAATTATTAAACAACGGATCTACATTAAATGCCACAACTTTGGCATTTTGTTTAATGTATTTCTTAATTAACACCGGCAAACGTAATTCTCCCGGCTCTACCTCATCAATAATTTTATCAAATTTATTCAGGTCTGCCTTAGTTTCATCAAAAATAAAGTCCTTATCAGCATCTTTAAGCTTTACCTTAAATTCTTTTTTAGGCTTTATATATTGGGCTACATACGGATCATAGTAATTAGATTTCATAAACTCAATCATCAATGATTTAGAGAAATTAGAAAACTGATTACTAATACTCACCCCTCCAATTAAATAGTTATGTTCCGGATGCCTTAAAGTGGTATGCACAATACCCTTCCATAATAAAAAGAGCGGCATTGGTTTTTGCTGATATTCTCTAATAATAAAAGCACGTCCCATTTCTATAGACTCGCTCATCATTTTATATAGCTCAGGCTCAAACCTAAACAAGTCGTGCAAATAAAAACCTCTAATACCATGCTTTTCAAAGATCAACTTTCCCAATCCCATTCTGTAAGCTCCAGCAATACATTTTGCATTGTCATCCCATAAAAATAAATGGTGGTAATACTCATCAAAACTATCAAGGTCAATTGCCTGATTAGTTCCTTCCCCTACTTCTCTAAAGGTAATTTCACGCAACCTTCCTATCTCCTGTAAAGCATTAGGCATATCTTCAGAAGCCGCCAAGAACACCTCGTAGTTTTTGCTCTTAAGTAATCTACATTCCTTTTTACGCAAACTATCTACCTCAACCTGCATAGCTTTTGTACAAATAGGGGTAATAATATCTTTAGGCTGCTTATTCTTAGGCAACTTTAAACTTGTAGGTATTTGTTTTAATAAGCTATCTTTTTCATAAGCATTAGACAACACATAGGTCTTTCTTCTTAAAAAAGCTGTATAATCTCCTAAATCAGTAAATTCTTTTTGAGCGTCTACAGATATGGTTCTACCAATACGAACTTTGACAACACGTTTACTTTGCGTTAATAATTCTGAAGGTAATTTTGCTGTACGCAAAGTGTCACTTATTTTAGAAAGCCTATAAAAAAGCGGGCTGTTTTTAGCATGAAAATAAATAGGCACCACAGGCACTTCAGCTTTTTTAATCAATTTTATACCTGCCTCTTCCCAAGGTTTATCTATAATAAGCTTCCCGTCTTTATAGGTAGACACCTCACCTGCAGGGAAAATCCCCAAAGGGTGTCCATCTCTTAAATGAGCAAGAGATTGCTTGAACCCTATTATGCTCGATTTCACATCCTTCCTATTTTCAAAAGGATTAACCGGCATTATAAACGAAATTAAGGGCTTTATTCTGTGTAATAAAAAATTAGCGATAATTTTAAAATCAGCACGTTGCTCTAACATTAATTTCAGTAGCAACACACCATCTATACCTCCTAACGGATGGTTAGAAATAGTAATAAATGGACCATCTTTTGGCAAACGTTTTAAATCTTCTTCAGGAATTTCAAACTTGATATTAAACTCGTCTAGCAACGCATTTAAAAAATCAACCCCTTCCAAATGTTTGTGCCGATTGTAGATTACATTAAGTTTAGATATTTTAAGAACCTTCATAAGTAACCACCCTATGAACGTTCCTATAAATCCGTACTTATCTATATGTATTGCTTTTGCTACCTCTTTTGCTGTAACTAACCCCATCCAATTATTACATTATACAAACAAAGATAGCAAAAAGCCATTGTTATCTTGAAACAATTTGTACAGTATCCTGTAAACGCTGTTTTAGAAGTATTTCTTTACCCTCTTCTATCTGTTGCAAAGCACTGCTATCTACATGTCTTACAGTGTATAAAGACACCTCTTCATAGCACTCAATCTTAAACTTTCCTTTCAGTTTATTTAACAATTCCTGAAGGGTATTAAACTTATTTTCTATACATACAGAAAAACTAATAGCCGAATTTTGGATTACATCTACCTTCATTTTAGCCTCATGTAAAAGTCTAAAAATCTCGCTGATATTGTCTTCAACAATGAATGAAAAATCTAAAGAAGATAGCGATAATAAAACCTGTCCCTTTTTAACAATAAAACAAGGAACCATAGGATCTAAATCTTTTCCTTTACTTACAGTAGTCCCCGCTCCCGTAGGGTTTAAGAATGATTTTACATGTAAAGGAATCTCTTTACGTTGTAAAGGCTGTAACGTTTTTGGGTGAATTACTGAAGCACCATAAAATGCCAACTCAATAGCTTCATGATACGATATTTGATTTAATAGCTGTGTATTTTCAAAATAACGCGGATCGGCATTCAATACCCCAGGTACATCTTTCCAAATAGTTACACTCTCAGCATCTAAACAATACGCAAAAATAGCCGCAGTATAATCTGAACCTTCTCTGCCTAGGGTAGTAGTAAAGTTATTAGAATCACCTCCTAAAAACCCTTGCGATATATTAAGTACTTCTTTATTAACACCGCCAAAAATTTGTTCTTGAGTAGTTGTCCAATCTACTTTTGCATCGCGGTAGTTAGCATCGGTTTTTATTAACGTACGTACATCTAACCATGTATTTCTTATGCCTCTGTCTAAAAAGTAAAAATGTAATATGGTGGTAGACAATAGCTCTCCAAAACTCACTACCTGATCATACACATAACTATAGTTAGGCGATTTATTTCTATCTAGAAACGAAACCAATTCTGCAACAAGACCATCTACTTTATAAAAAACCGGATTTTCTTCATTCTTAAATAAGTCAATCATAATAGTATTATGGTAACTTTTTAATTCCTCAATACTTGCAGCAAGCTGTTCTTTGTTTTCAAAATAATTTTTAACCACCACCTCTAAAGCGTTGGTTGTTTTTCCCATAGCCGAAACAACTAGTAAGGTACCCTCATATCCTACAGTCTCAAGCACACTTACCACATTTCTAACTCCATCGGCATCTTTCACCGAGGCTCCTCCAAACTTAAAAATTCGCATGGTTCAATCTATTAATATAATTTTTTATTCCTTCTTCACTTAGCTGAACTACATCCCAGTCTCTTAACACCTTAGCTCCGTTACTTTTATAAAAATCTATGGCCGGCGTATTCCAATCCAACACATTCCATTCAATTCGCTTAACACCTTCATTATATCCGTATTGTATCACCTCTGTTAACAATGCTTTTCCAATACCTTTTCCTCTGCAAGATTCTGTTACAATAAGGTCTTCTAAATGAATAGTTTTACCTTTCCAAGTAGAGTATCTATAATAAAATAATGCCAAGCCTACTACCTGTTCTTTCTCTACAGCAACAAAACTGATAAACGACGGATTTTCTCCAAAACCGTCAGTAATTAAATCCTCTACTGTTACTTCAACTGCATCAGGTTCTTTCTCAAATATAGCTAGCTCATTTATAAGGTTATGTACCTGTTTCATATTATTTTTAGTCGCTAACCGAATCTCAAACATAATATTATAAATTAATGTTTCAAATATAACTAAAAGTTACATATTTAAGAATTTAAAATTCAGCGAAATCGTTATAGTGTCACATTTTTATCGATATTTGTATAGAACCACAACAAATAACTATATATGACTAAACGACACCAAACGTTAGGAGAGTATATAATCGAGAATCAAAACTCGTTTAAGTACTCTTCAGGAGAATTATCCAAACTCATTAACGCTTTGCGATTAGCTGCCAAAGTAGTGAATCACGAAGTAAACAAAGCGGGCCTAGTTGACATATTAGGCGCCGCAGGCGAAGTAAACATTCAGGGAGAAAATCAACAAAAACTGGATGTTATGGCTAACAACATCTTTATTCAAACACTACGAAACCGGGAGATTGTTTGTGGTATTGCATCTGAAGAAGAGGATGATTACATCTCTATTAACAGTCATGATGACAACCACCAAAACAAGTACGTTGTATTAATTGATCCGCTTGACGGATCGAGTAACATAGATGTAAACGTTTCTGTTGGTACCATTTTTTCTGTCTATCGACGTATTACACCAATAGGTACCCCTGTACAAATGGAAGACTTTTTACAACCAGGAAGAAATCAGGTGGCTGCAGGGTATATCGTTTATGGTACTTCTACCATGATTGTATACACTACAGGAGATGGTGTAAATGGGTTTACCTTAAACCCTGCCATTGGTACGTTCTATCTGTCTAATCCAAATATGCAGTTCCCCGAAAATGGTAAAATCTACTCTGTGAATGAAGGAAATTATATTCACTTCCCTCAAGGAGTAAAAGATTATATTAAATATTGCCAGAAGGAAGAAGAAGACAGACCATACACCTCTAGATATATAGGCTCTTTGGTTTCCGACTTTCACAGAAATATGATTAAAGGAGGTATTTACATGTACCCTAAGAGTTCTAAAGCAGAAGAAGGTAAATTACGTTTACTTTACGAATGTAATCCTATGGCCTTTTTAGCAGAGCAAGCGGGAGGTAAAGCTAGTAACGGGTATCAACGAATTTTAGATTTGCAACCTACCGAACTACACCAACGAGTACCTTTCTTTTGCGGAAGCAAAAATATGGTTACCAAAGTAGAAGAGTTTATTCAAAACGCTTAAGCGTGCTTTATTTTATAAAATAAAAAACCGGGAAATCCCCGGTTTTTTATTATCTGTTCATGTGCTTAATTTCTTCCTTAAAGGTATCCAAATCAACCCCCAAGTTTAATAGGTACATTGCTTTTTTAACAATAAACTCCACATTACCCGGAGTAAACCCTAAGCCAATAGCCAAACGAATCATAATTTTCATTTCTTCTTCATCTGCTATATGATCTACATATACCATTCTGGCTATGTCATATAAACGCTCTAACCTTGTCTCGTATAATACAGGTGGGTTAATATCATACAGCGCAGGGTTTTCTATAATTTCTTCTTTTTTTTCATCAGAAATTTCTAAGCGATGTGCAAGCCTATCAATAAAAGAGCGCTCTTCATCATTTATGAATCCATCTGATAAAGCTACTCGAACAATCGCTGCAAAATGTGCTCGGTTTCGATCCCTGAAACCGGGTGAGTATAAGTCTGAAAATGCCATTATCTAGTTTTTTAGTTTAACAAAGATACACAATCATCAATATTCCTTCTTTAAAAATAAATTTTCCTCTAAAAAATATCCTGCAAATTTGTTATATCTAATTCATTTCTATCTAAATTCTTATTTAGATATACCGTTGTTTCTTTAATTTATACAGGTGTTACCACCGTTCCTTTATATAGTATATAGGATATTAACGCTCATATTCCCGTACCCTAGAACCACCTCAAAAATCATATGTTAAAATACTCATGAATATCTTAACATACCGCTTAATTTTTTAAAAAAACTTTAATAGTGACACCCTTTGGTTTGGCATTTATATTGCGCAACTTTATATAACGCAACTACTATTAGTAAAGCCTTCTAGTAGTTAGTCTCGATAATCGAGAAATTTTAACTGAATTGTGAACTCTAAAATGGAAAAAAATGAATCGTAAAACCTTCATTTTAGCAGCTTTACTAACCGGTTTAGTAAGCTGTAATGCGCAACAAAAAAACGAAAGTACAACCAACCCTACCACTGCTGAAAACACTACAAAGCAGGAAACACCAAAAGGTAACTGGACTGTAAACAAAGAGTTTGATGAAAATGGGAACTTAACTAGTTATGACTCTATCTACACTTACGGATACAGTTCTGATGGTAACGACACGCTGCCGTTTAACAACAAAGAAGAAGTTATGAAACACTTTCAGCAGTATTTTGGTAACACCCAAATGCCTTCGCAATTTATGAATCAGTTTTTTAGTGACTCGCTGGGAGTAAACGAAAATTTCTTTGACAAGAACTTCTTTAGCAATCGAATGTTTTCGGATGATTTTCAAAAACAAATTCAACAAATGGACTCGTTACGAAACTCATATCTCCAACAATATCAATCACAAATATGGGATAATAAAAAGCAAAATTCTAAGACTACAAATAAAAAGAATAAAGCCTAATAAGGATATAAAATACTAGAGCCTCTCAATAAATTAAGAAGGCTCTGGTGTTTAATTATTTAATAAATTAAAAAAGATTAATACCTTTCAAAAAATACATCTATGAAAAAAACACACCTCATACTTCTCGTTTTATCTCTTATCTGTTTAATTATTGGCTATGTATGGAAATCAGAAAAAATATTTCGAATGGAAATTGATGGAACCAACTATACATTTCCGTACCAATTTATATTTCTATCGGCTGCCATTATACTAGCCTTTACTTTTTTAATGATGTCTATTGTAAGAATGTTTAAAAAATAAAATGCTTGGCTAAGTTATTTTGTATTAAATATCTTTATGCGAGTAATCCCTAATTCATAACGCATTTAAAGGTTATCTTACCGTAGTCTTAAAGAAAATCATCTAATAATTTTAAAAATGAATTGCTTTTGTTAATTTCAATAAAAAATAACATTATGGCAAAGCGCTTAGCTATACTCAATTTTCTATCAGTTATTGTAGCAATTTTTATTGGGTACTATACTCAAGCTATTCATTTAAACGGCAACACCATGGCTAGTTTAAGTACTGAGTATTACAACCTGTTTACTCCTGCAAATTATGCTTTTGCCATTTGGGGGATTATTTATCTACTGCTGGTTGTATCTTCTGTAAGTCATTTAATTCTTGTGTTTGGAAAAAAACAAGAACCTAAATTTTTACTACAGTCAGGCTATTGGTTCTTAATTGCCAATATAGCAAATGCAACTTGGGTTATTGTTTGGCTATATGAACTTACCGGAATTTCAGTTCTCGTAATACTTGTTCTATTATTTTCACTTTTAAAAATTGTTCAGAAAACCGGTATAGCCTTTGCTCCTAAAATAGCTCCCAATGTAAAAAGAATACACTGGGTTACTTTTAGCATATACAGTGGTTGGGTAGCGGTAGCCACCATTGCTAATATAGCAGCCTATCTGGTAAAACTAGGCTGGAACGGCAATCCATTAAGTGAAGCTCAGTGGACTATTTTAATGATTACTATTGCCTATTGCATTAACATTATAATACTCTTTAGACGTAATATGATTGGCTTTGTAATAGTTGGTATTTGGTCGTTAATTGCTATTTACATGCGACATAAGGAATACGAAAAAGGTATTGCGTATACCGCTCTTGTGGAAGCGATAATTTTAGCCGCCATGATTGTTTATCATCGCTTCTTAAAACAAAAAGGTAAATTACTTCAGGAAAAGTCTCCAAGTATTTAATATCGATTATAGAATACATAATAGCCGGTTTTGGTTGTTGCTTGCCTAAACTACAAGTCTTATCTTTGCGGCAATATGAGTACTTCTACAATGCTTCAGAATTTTTTACAGTCTCCGCAAACGCAGAAACTGCAAAAGGCTATTGCCCAAACCGAACATAAAATACACTTAAAGGGTCTTACAGGTTCTTCTTTTTCTTTTGTTATTGCTACTATTTTTAAACAAACAGAACATCCGTTTCTATTATTGCTTAACGACAAAGAAGAAGCAGCCTACTATCTTAACGACTTAGAACAACTTTGCGGTGAAAAAAATGTAATGTTTTATCCTGGAAGTTATAGAAGACCTTACCAGATAGAGGAAACCGATAATGCCAATGTGTTACTGAGAGCGGAGGTTTTAAACCGAATGAACTCTCGTAAAAAACCGGTAATTATTGTTAGTTACCCTGATGCCCTTTTTGAAAAAGTGGTAAGCAAGCAGGAACTAGATAAGAATACGCTTAAAATTAAGCTTAATGATAGTTTATCTCTAGATTTTGTGAATGAAATGCTCTTTGAATATCATTTCAAACGCGTAGATTTTGTTACAGAACCAGGTGAATTTTCAGTACGTGGAGGTATTGTAGACGTATTTTCTTTTTCAAATGATTCACCTTATCGTATTGAGTTTTTTGGTGATGAAGTTGATAGTATTAGAACCTTTGATATAGAAACTCAATTATCTACCGATAAGGTAACACAAATTACGATTATCCCTAATGTTGAAAATAAAGGACTAACTGAAGTACGTCAAAGTTTTTTAAAATACATTTCTAAAAACACTACGGTTTTCATTAAAAACCTAGATTTACTAAATGGCAGAATCAATAGTTTATTTGCAAAATCTGTTGATGCTTTTGATAAATTATCCGAAGATATAAAACATGCAACACCTGAGGAGCTATTTACATCTGCCGAGTTATTGAATAAGGAATTACTGTCCTTTACCATTGCAGAGTTTGGTCCAACCGCTTTTTTTAAGGCTGACACTTTTATAAATTATAAAATACAACCACAGCCCTCTTTTAATAAACAATTTGAACTACTGATTGAAAACCTTAACGATCAATATGAAGATGGGTATACTAACTATATTGCCTGCGTAAGCGAACAACAAGCAAAGCGTTTTCATGATATTTTTGATGAAATGGATACCAAGGTACACTATACAACCTTTGTACTCTCCATGTTCCAAGGATTTATAGATACCGAAAACAAAATAGCCTGTTATACAGACCACCAAATATTTGAGCGTTATCACAAATTTAGCTTAAAGAGCGGCTATGCAAAAAAGCAAGCACTTACGTTAAAAGAGCTTACCAGTTTGCAAGTAGGAGATTATGTTACTCACATAGACCATGGTATCGGAAAATTTGCTGGGCTTCAGAAAATTGATGTTGAAGGTAAAAAGCAAGAAGCTATAAAGCTAATTTATGGAGACCGTGATATTCTATATGTTAGTATTCACTCCCTACATAAAATCACCAAATACAACGGAAAAGATGGGCAAGCACCAAAAATATATAAATTAGGTAGTGCTGCCTGGAAAAATCTTAAGAAGAAAACCAAAACCCGAGTTAAAGAGATTGCCTTTAGTCTTATTAACCTTTATGCGAAACGTAAGCTTGAAAAAGGGTTTCAGTATAAGCCCGACTCTTATTTACAACATGAATTAGAAGCGTCTTTCTTATATGAAGATACTCCCGATCAGAGCACGGCTACACAAGACGTAAAAACTGATATGGAAAGCGAACAACCTATGGATAGACTTATCTGCGGTGATGTTGGTTTTGGTAAAACAGAAGTGGCTATTAGGGCAGCATTTAAAGCGGTTGATAACGGAAAGCAAGTTGCCATATTAGTACCCACAACCATATTGGCTTTTCAGCATTATAAGTCGTTTTCTAGCAGAATGAAAGACTTTCCGGTACGTGTAGATTATCTTAACAGATTTAGGACTGCCAAAGACAAAAAGGAAATATTAGCCGATTTAAAATCGGGGCAAATAGATATTGTAATTGGAACCCATCAACTAACCAATACTTCTATTCAGTTTAAAGACCTAGGTCTATTAATAGTAGATGAAGAGCAAAAATTTGGGGTTTCGGTTAAAGACAAGCTTAAAACGATTAAAGAAAATGTGGACGTTTTAACGCTAACCGCCACTCCTATACCACGTACCTTACAGTTTAGCTTAATGGCAGCAAGAGACCTATCGGTTATTAACACACCACCACCTAACAGATACCCAATAGACAGTCAGGTAATTCAATTTAATGAAGAGATTATACGCGATGCGGTATCGTATGAAATACAACGAGGCGGCCAGGTTTTCTTTATTCATAACCGCATAGAAAACATTAAAGAGGTTGCCGGAATGATTCAACGTTTGGTACCTGACGCTAAAATAGGCATAGGACACGGCCAAATGGACGGTAAAAAACTGGAACAACTTATGATTGCCTTTATGAATGGTGATTTTGATGTTTTGGTAGCCACCACTATCATTGAAAGCGGATTAGACGTACCAAATGCCAATACCATTTTTATAAACAGCGCTAATAATTTTGGACTATCAGACTTACACCAAATGCGCGGGCGTGTGGGTAGAAGTAACAAAAAAGCGTTCTGTTATTTTATAACACCTCCTTACTCGGCCATAACTGAAGATGCCCGTAAACGCATACAAGCATTAGAACAGTTTACCGATTTAGGTAGTGGTTTTAACATTGCTATGAAAGACTTAGAAATTAGAGGTGCTGGTGATATTTTAGGTGGTGAGCAGAGCGGTTTTATAAACGAAATTGGATTTGATACCTATCAAAAAATTCTAAAAGAAGCCATTGAAGAGCTGAAAGAGAACGAATTTAAAGACTTATATCCTACAGATGAAGCTGATAAAACATATGTAAAAGAAACTCAATTAGATAGTGATTTTCAGATATTATTCCCCGATGATTACATTAACAACGTAACCGAGCGTTTACAACTATACAACGACTTAAGTAATGTTGAGAATGAAGAACAACTAAAAATTTATGAGAACAATTTAATAGACCGATTCGGACCACTACCATCTCCCGCAAAAGATTTATTAAAAAGCGTTCGCATAAAATGGATAGCCACAGAAATGGGGCTAGAAAAAATTGTGCTTAAGAAAAGTAAAATGGTGGGGTATTTTATTGCAGACCAACAAAGCAATTTCTACCAAAGCCCAAGATTTACCAAGGTAATGCACTATGTAAAAGAGTTAAGAGGAAAAGGCTCTATGAAAGAAAAGGAAACCCGAAACGGTTTACGATTATTAATCTCCTTTGACAAGATTAACTCTGTTTCTAGGGCTTTAGAAATGATGGAAATATTTAAAAATATGATATAAAAAAAGGCTGTTTTACAACAGCCTTTTTCGTATATAAATATCTTATTTCTTAGTATTTAACCACCTTAAAATTAACTGTTGTTCCTGCGACATCCATTGCAAAGAAATACGTTCCTGCAGCAAACTTAGCCAAGTTTACATTAGCAGTAGTTAATCCCGGAAGTGCAGTATATAATAATTGTCCTGTAGTACTGTATACTTCAACCTTCTCTATTTGTGAAGCTGCCGTAATAGAAACTTCTCCTGAAGTTGGGTTTGGATAATATGAAAAATCTACTTGTTCATTTTTGTCTAATCCAAAAGTCGAATCTACACAAGAAACATTTGCTTCCCAACCTGCTGCAGTTGAATATGAATCGGGTATAAACTCAAAAGTTAATGCCCCATCTGCCGCTGTAGATGTGAATGTACCTGGATTACTTGATCCTGATAATCCACCAGGAGTTAACAAAGTAGAATTCGTATCTGATCCATCATAGATATACATAAAATCGTAATCCTCTTCAGTATTAAAACTAGTAAAGGTAACCTCAGTAGCCTTACCTGTTTGCTCTGGTGTAAAAGTTCTAATTACAGTCTCACTATTAACATATTGACCACTAGTTCCTCCTTGATCGGCAAACACAAAACCACTGCATACATCTCCGTTAGTTCCTAAAATGGTAATATTAGACGCTGGTGTAGCAGTTGAATTGGTACACACAGGACGTATTCTAACTTTATAATACGTATTGCTTGTTAAACCATTTGCCACATAAGAATATCCTGTAACTGTAGAATAAGTTGCTAATGGGAAATTATACGGAGAAACAGCAACCTCAAATTGAGATTCACCTCCATAAGAATCCCATGTAATAGTTGCAGAAGTTTGAGTAATATTAGAAAATTGAACATTGTAAACTTGATTAACACAAGGACTTGAACAATCACTACTTAAACAATTAGAACCATCAATAGTATTTATAATAACATTTGAAGGTTGGTTACCAAAACCAATGCTAAAATTAATACCAACTCCAGAAATTAAGTGACAATAACTCATAATAGAACCTGCATTTGGAATAGAACCCTCTGCACAAGAACCTTCACTATATCCTGCTTGTTGTCCACAGCCATCAATTGCGGTATTATCATTATTCCACACACAAGCATGGGTATGCCTAGAACCCAAAAGGTGACCAAATTCGTGAGTAATTACCTGAACCGTCCAAGAATAAGTTGGTACTGTACTATAATAATAGCTAACATCTGAATAGGCACGATTTTCTGAGGAACACAAACCATCAATAGTACTCGCAAGACCTCCTAATCCACCTGAATCAATACCAACTAGCATTCCTAAGTCTCCATTAACTATATCTCTATTTTGGTAAAACAAACTTAGATTTTCACTAGAAGAAGTACCCGTAAATGGGTCTGTAGAGGTCCAAATAAACATATCGTTTAAAGCTACTGTAATACCATCATTAGTATATAATGTTTGAACATTATTAAATACTGAGGTCATCCAGTTTGTGGTGGCTGTAACATCACTAGAGTTCTGAACATAAATATCATTATCTATTTCCAAATACAGAGTAACGCAGTTTGTAGTAGCTACATTAGCTGTACCTTCAATTTTATATCCTTCATGGTTATCAGTTTCTTTCCCGCCATTATCTTCAGTATGACACTCAAAATTAAGGCCTGTAACTAAATCCTGATCATCATATATAATGTATCCTGGTGTAGTCTTATCATTATCTAACTCCCCAACTACAATGTTCCCAACATTTTCTCCAGATAAAATACCATTCACCTCATTCGCAAAAAAGTTAAAAGAAACAACAGAAGTACTTTCTCCATTAATTACCCCTCTATAATATACTCCTGGAGTATAGTTAACATTCGTTTCTTTATCTGTATCAACATTAAAGTTATCTGTAAACAAATTAACCTTATAAAGTTTTGCTACAATATTCTGTTGAAGATAAGGTATCTCAATCTCAATAGTCTCATAAGCATTGGTAACAATATCTGAAACTGCTGAAGTATTTAAGGTAGCATACACGGCCTCCGTAACTGCCTTTGAAGACTCTAAAGTCTCAACCGAAGCATCTACATTTAAAACAGAAAAATGCTTAAAATCAGCACCTGTTTTTTCCAACTCCTTAACTTTTTTAGCTATTTCTTGCTGTGCATTTGCAAAAAAAACAGCTCCAAAAATAAGGCAACTAAATAGTAATATTTTTTTCATGATTTAAAACGATTCTTTAAAAAGATGTACAAAGCAAACTGTTTTGAAACTAAATTCAAAATTTTAACATGTTAATTATAAACTTTTCAAATCCTTCATCACTTTAAAGGCTTTGTCTATTTGATCCTCGGCCACAATAATGGTAAACTCATTTGAAGTAGATATCACTTCGTTAATAGTAATACCCTCCCAAGCCAAACGTTGAAAAATAAAATAATAAATACCAGGTGTAGAAACGTTATCCTCAGGTAACTTAACCGAAATAGATGATAAATTCTCTTGTTTCTGTGTATACTTCTCTAGCTTAAAAGTATCCTCAACAACAGTCTCCATAGTATTACTAACAACAATGTTTATTTCGTTAACACCTCTAGAAGAAGTATAAAACACATCTTTATTCTTATTAATTTCTCTTAAAAGTTGTGACTGACTATTTAATATAGATTCAGATACTAAAAAAGTATAATCTGTAAGTGAAGAACGTACTGTAATTTCTCCAATATTTTTTAATACCTTCAAAATTCTATGAGTAGCCCTAAATTCCATATCTGCAGAAAGACGTTTTAAGGCCATTACTACGGCTCCGCTTCTAACTTCTTTACCCAAACCTTCCTGAATATCTTCCTTAATCACTCGAGATAATGATGTAAGGTTAATGATTCCTTGTGCCAGAGCACTTTGTAAAAAAGGTTTCGACTTAATGTAATCTTCTACAACTGAGGATATTGTTTTCATAGATTTTGTTTTATGTCTCAAAAATAAAACATTTTGTTGTAAATACAACATTTTATTATTCTTTTAGAAGAAGTAAAATGCATCCTCTATATGATTAACAACTAGTCCGTCTTTTTGCTTTAAAATTGCTATTATATCAAATCTAATCTCTACATCTAAATTATTTTGCTCTACATATTTATTTACAGCATTTATTAGAAATTGGATTTTACGTTTACTAACAAATTGCTCAGGATCACCAAAATACCCAGTACTTCTAGCCTTCACCTCTATAACCACCAACACTTCATTATCAAATGCCAAAATATCAATTTCAGCCTTTCCATATCTATAGTTACGAAAGGCTATTCTATAAGCTTTCCTCTTTAAATAGTTTACCGCCTCATCTTCCGCTAGTTTTCCAAAATCGTTATGTTCTGCCAAATCAAAAGTGTTATTTGATATTCATATTTAAATGCTGTAACATGTACAACATATAAAAAAAGGGGAACCGAAAATTACGGTTCCCCTTTTTACATTTATAATAACATCAAATTATTCACGTATCTGCCCGTTACCAAACACATAGTATTTATTGGTAACCAACTGCTTTAATCCAAGCGGGCCTCTATGGTGTAACTTATCAGTACTAATAGCCAGTTCTGCACCAACCCCCATTTGTCCACCATCTGTAAATCTAGTAGATGCATTATGATATACAGCAGCACTATCTACTTGTTGCATAAATGCAAACGCAACTGTAGTATCTTCCGTCATAATTGTAGAAGAATGCCCTCCTGAATACGTATTGATCTTTTCAATAGCAGCATCTACATCGTTAGTCATGCCAATTACACATCGCATAGCTAAAAACTCTTCATACCAAACAGCCTCATCTGCAATCACCTGATTTTTGGTTAATACTTTAGATACGTTATCATCTACCAATACAGTAACATTGGACTCCTTCAAAATTGCATTTAACTCTTTAAGTTTTGCTTCAAGATCGGGTAAATCAGCATCAAACAAAATTTTATCTAATGCATTACAAGCAGAAATTTTATGCGTTTTTGCATTTAAAATAACGTTCACCGTTTTATCCCAATCTGCATTCTTATGTACAAACAAGAAATTATTTCCTCTACCACTAATAAGTACAGCACATTGTGCATGTTCTTTTACAAAAGCAATTAAACGCTCACCTCCTCGTGGTACAATTAAATCCAACTTCTGATCAGGATTTTTCAAAAATGCCTGTGTCTCATCACGGTTTAAGGTTAATAATTGAATCCAATCTCTCTCTAATCCATTTTCTTCTAAAGCAAGATGCCAACAATATACTAACTCCTTGTTGCTATGCACCGCCTCTTTACCGCCTTTTAAAAGAATTTTATTATTTGCCTTAAACGCAAGAACCGCAGCTTCAATAGTAACATCAGGTCTAGATTCATAAATAATCATAATAGTACCAAAAGGCGCCGTTTTATTAATCACTTTTAAACCATTAGCCAACGTAAGACTAGATATTTCTGTATCTACAGGATCATCTTGCTCCATTACTTCCGTAACCGCCTGTATCATTCCATCAACCTTTTTATCATTCACTACCAAGCGATCATACATAGCCTGATCATCTTTAGTAAATGCATCAAGATCTCTTTTATTAGCGTCTATTATTTCCGCTCTACGATTGCCTAAAATGGTAATCATAGACTTTAAAACTTTATTCTTTATCGCTTTCGCCATCAATTTCATATCAATTCTATACTTTAGTTGTTAAGCTGTAAATTTTGTACCAACAGATTTTCCATGAACAATATCCAGGATAATGTTTTCATTCTTTCCATTAGCTATAAAAGTAGGGATGTTTTTCTTAGCTGTAGCCTTTGCAATATGTAGTTTAGAGGCCATACCCCCTCTACCTTCTGCTTCTCCTTTACGGTTCTCTGCTACATATTTCTCAACATTCTCAGCTACTTTTACGTTTTGAATAAGTTTGGTATCCTCATCTTCAGGGTGCCCGTCATATAAACCATCAGTATCGGTAAGCATAATCAATAAATCAGCATTAATCAATTCTGCTACTAAACTTGCTAACTCATCATTATCAGTAAACATGCTACTGGTAAGCGATACAGCGTCGTCCTCATTTGCAATTGGCACAACTCCTTCAGACAATAATCCCTCATAACAATTTACCATATTTTTTCTATGATCACCCGGATTAAAATCTCTTTTAGTAGCTAATACTTGAGCACATTTCATTCCATAATCATGAAAAATATTGTAATAAAGGCGCATCATTCTTGGTTGCCCAATGGAGCTAAACACCTGACGTCTCATAGCCTTATCACTTATAGTGCTTTCTCCAAGTACTTCTTTACCTGCAATTACAGAACCCGATGACACTAATACGGTCATTACGTTCTCTTCATATAATTGTGCTACTTGTTTTACCAAATGTTCTAAAACAGGTCTTACAATTCTATTGTCTTTGTTGGTCATTACGTTTGTTCCTACTTTAATGACCACACGTTTATCGTACATGTTTTTCTATTTTTCTTTTCCTAATTCAACTGCTCTGTCAAAAGCGGCATAAGCAGCCTCTTTAATACGCTCTTTCACGTTATTATCTTCCATAGAATCTAATGCAGCTCTTGTGGTTCCTCCTTTAGAGGCAACTCTATCCATCCATGTATTAGGAGATAAATCAGATTGATTAAACAACTCTACTGCTCCATCAAAAGTTTGTGTTACTAACACTTTTGAATCCCCCGATGAAAATCCCATTTTTAAGGCAGCTTCCATCATAGACTGCATAAAATAAAATACATAGGCAGGTCCACTACCAGAAATACCAGTAGAAGCATCTATATACTTCTCTGAACTTACTTTAAGTGATTTTCCTGTTGTATTTAAAAGACTCTCTACAGTAATTAATTCTAAACGAGAAACCTCTTTACTTGCCGTAAAAGAAGTAACACCTTTACCAACTTGTGCCGGTAAATTTGGCATAGCTCTTACCACCTTAGTTATACCTAATGCAGTTTGCATTGTTTCTATGGTAACACCTGCCATTATAGATATAATAATCTGATCTGGTAATACCATTGATTTCATCTTTGCAAATAATTCAGCACTATGAAATGGCTTTACCGCTATAAAGATAATATCTGCTTTTGGCAAACAATCTTTAAGCTGATCATACACGTCAAAATGTTCAATTTTTTCTAATGATAATAATTTTTCTGGAGAATTATCTAAAATCATTAGATCTTTCTTTTTCAAGAATTTAGACTTAGACATAGCCTGGGCATAGGTGAGACCCATATTTCCTGCACCTATAACTAAAACTTTCATGTATTAGTTTTTGAGTTAATATTAAATTATGGTGCAAAGTTGCCTAATTATAGGCCCTTATGCCAATTTTAACCATAGAGATTATTGACTCCTATCCTTTAATCATAAATAAATTCTATACAAAAAGTAAGTAAAAATTTATTTTATCTATCGATTGAAGAGAAAAGAAACCTTGGTAGACCTTATACAGTATAGTCTAAGAAATTTTTAAAAATTCCAAAAAAATGAAATATAAATTTCATTTCCCATTACAAAAAAAGCACTCTTTTCCTATGTTAAAAAATGCTAACCAAATTTAAGAGAACGTTAAACAAGCAAATAATCCATCGATAAACTATACTATAAAGAATCTACGTTCTTAAAAAGAAAGATAAAAAATACAAATTATAACTGTAAATACAACAAATAAAAACCGTATAAACGCAACCAAACTGTATTTAAAAAATTAACTAGAACGCAATAGTTTAACGGGTTTACAGATGAAAAATCAGTTTACCAAGCTTGACTCTCACAATACCTCTAATCCACAAATATTTTATTAATTTTTCAGTACAAAACTGATTTAATGACAATATGTTAAAAAAAGATTAAAAAAATAATTATATGTAACAATCCTGTAATTTCACAGTCTATTATAAACGAGTAAAGTACTCAAAACAATAATTAAAAATCATTCATTAAATCAAATAAAATATTAATTATGAAAAGAACAATTGCAACCTTCGTTTTAGCACTTAGTGCTTTAGTAGCTACTGCTACTGAATTACCAACTTTAGAAAAAGTAGATAATTCTGAAATTACAACAAATACTGTATTAAACTCTGAATTAAATCCATTCTGTAAAGCGATCGTTTTAGGAAAAACAGATATGGTAAAACAGATGATTGAATTAGGAGAAAATATTAACCAAAAGTGTTTGGGTAAAACTCCTGCTATGTATGCTGCACGCTACAATAAAGCAGAAATTTTAAGCTTGCTTATTACCAATGGAGCAGACCTTACTATTCAATCGGATAAAGAACATTATACTGCAGAAAAATTTGCTAAATTATCTAGTGCTACCGAAACATTAGCCATTATAACAGCAGCTAAACAAGACGTATTATAAAGTTATATAACCAAAAAGTGATGTGTTTAAACACATCACTTTTTTTTACCTTCTACTACTATTACTATTTCTCCTTTAGGAGGTTTATTGTTAAAATGTTGAAGTACCTCGGTTACTGTTCCTCTAATAGTTTCTTCATGTAACTTACTTAACTCTCTGGAGACCGATATACGCCTATCTTCACCAAAATATTCTTCAAAATGTTGAAGTGTCTTGATTAACTTATGAGGCGACTCATAAAAGATTATAGTTCTTACCTCTTCAGCTAAAATTTGAAATCGAGTTTGTCTACCCTTCTTAACCGGTAAAAAACCTTCGAACACAAATTTATCGTTAGGCAATCCACTATTAACTAGAGCAGGTACAAAAGCTGTTGCTCCTGGCAAACACTCTACTTCTATACTATTTTCTATACAAGCTCGCGTTACTAAAAATCCGGGATCTGATATCGCAGGAGTACCTGCATCACTTATTAAAGCTCCCGTTTCCCCTCTCTTTAAACGGGCTATAACGGTTTCTACTGTCTTATGCTCATTATGCATATGGTGACTATACATAGGAGTACCTATATCAAAATGTTTTAAGAGTTTCCCAGAGGTACGGGTATCTTCCGCTAATATAAAATCAGCTTCATTTAAAACTTTTATAGCTCTAAATGTCATATCTTCAAGATTCCCTATAGGAGTTGGAACAATATATAACTTCATATTACAATAACGCTCTAAATACTTGTTTAAGAATTTGGCTCTTATTAGTCAAATTTCTTTTCAATAATAGCATAGAAACGCGTTTCATATTCTTCTTTACCATCCCAATTATTATAATCTGGTTTTACCATTTGTTCTATAAATGTTTGAGCCTCTACAAAGGAAGTGGCTGTATTTAATTGAGAAATAACTCTATTATAGTCATCTGAATTACCTCCAAACAAATGTTTTACAAACCCTATTCTATCATTTAATCCTATCTGAATACCATGTCTAAACGCTCTGTCATTTAAAGATTTTGACAATTTACTTACTTTTGGTTCCTCTACTACAGGTTTACTCACAACAGGTTCAGGTATCTTCGCTTCTTTAACTTCCTCCTGAACAGGTTCAGAGGGTGTTTCCTCAACTTTAGGTTCTTCTTTTACCACAAAAGAAGCTTGTTCTTTTTTTACAAACATAGCTTCCGAACTAAAACCAGATAAAATATCGTCTAATGTTTCTTCTTTATGATCTTTCTCGGGCATTTCTTCTACCATCCCTTTAATGGTATCCATTAATGGCGACACAATATCTTCTTCATTAGGGTTACTTTCAGGAACTTGTTTATTGTTAGTCATTACATTACCCGCCATTTCTTCAAACTTCTCAATCACCTCATTCTTACCAATTGTTGGCTGCACAGCTCCAAAATGCTCCTCAACAAACTTCAAAACCGTAAGTTTCTCATATAATTTTTGGGTTTCCGTCAGCAAGGCATCAATATCTTCTTTCCCCTTTAATTTCAATACTTTATGAGCAATACTAATTAATTCTGACTCTAATTTCTTTTTCATATTTAAAATTTTAAGCAAATTGCTTCTTAACTTTTTGATAAATTTGCATAAGCTTATTAGCTTTACAAAAAAGCAAGCTGACAGCTTTAGACCTGAAAAGTACAAAATGTTTCTCGAAAATACTGTTAATCACAAAGAACAATTTGGTTGGATAGAAGTTATATGCGGATCCATGTTCTCGGGGAAAACCGAGGAACTTATTCGTAGACTAAAACGTGCCCAATTTGCTAAACAACGTGTTGAAATTTTTAAACCTACCGTAGATACTCGTTATGACGAAGAAATGGTAGTTTCTCACGATGCTAACGAAATACCTTCTACTCCGGTACCAGCCGCAGCTAATATTAGATTATTGGCCGATGGCTGTGATGTTGTAGGAATTGATGAAGCTCAGTTTTTTGATGATGAAATCGTAGCTGTTTGTAACGATTTAGCCAATAGTGGTATACGTGTTATTGTTGCCGGATTAGATATGGATTTCAAAGGAAATCCGTTCGGACCAATGCCTGCACTTATGGCCACTGCCGAATACGTTACTAAAGTACATGCGGTATGTACCAGAACCGGAAACTTAGCACACTACAGTCACCGTAAATCAAGCAACGATAACTTGGTATTGTTAGGTGAAACTGAAGAATACGAACCGCTAAGTAGAGCTGCTTTCTACAAGGCCATTCTAAAGGAAAAATTAAATAAGATGGAAGTAAAAGATGCTAATGAAATACTTCCGAAAAAAGATCTAGAAAACAAAAATGCCGAAGGCGAATGAAACGATTCTCGAAATAGACCTTACTGCTCTTAAACATAATTATGAGCACTTACGATCTAAACTACAACCAAATACTAAGTTTTTAGCTGTAGTTAAAGCTTTTTCCTATGGTAACGATTCGGTACCCATTGCACAACACTTAGAGAAATGCGGAACAGATTATTTTGCCGTTGCCTATACCAGTGAAGGTGAAGAGTTAAGAAATGCCGGAATTAAAAAACCGATTCTTGTATTACACCCTCAAAAAATAAATCTGGAGACCATCATAAATCGCTGTCTAGAACCCAGTATATATTCCCAAAAAACGTTACTCGAGTTTATTGAAACAGCAAAACGAAAAAACCAAACCAATTACCCGATTCATCTAAAGTTTAATACTGGATTGAATCGATTGGGTTTTGATAAACAAGACCTTCCTTTTATTACTGAAACACTTTCAGGAACAACAGCGGTTAAAGTTGTTTCGTGCTTTTCTCATTTGGCGGCTTCAGAAGATTTAACCGAAGATGCCTTTACAAAATCTCAAATAGCTTTATTTAAAGATATTACCAGTAACCTTATTCCAAAACTGGGATACACCCCCATTTTACACCAATGCAATACTTCAGGAATATTAAACTACCCACAAGCCCATTTTGATATGGTACGGAGTGGTATAGGTATATACGGATTTGCTAACGACCCTAAATATCAACCAGATCTTATTCCTATTGCCTCGCTTAAAACAGTTATCTCTCAGATACACGAGTTACAGCCTGGCGATAGTTTAGGCTACAACCGCGGACTCATTACTAATAAGGTTATGAGAACTGCCACCTTGCCTATTGGTCATGCCGACGGACTTACCCGTATTTATGGAAAAGGAAAAGGCTTCGTTTTTATAAACAATCAAAAAGCTTATATAGTAGGAAACGTATGTATGGATATGGTAATGGTAGATGTTACCCATATTGATTGCGAAGAGGGTGATGAAGTTATTGTATTTGATAAAATTCATACAGCAGAAGCTTTAGCCGAGGCCGCCGAAACCATTTCTTACGAATTAATTACCGATTTATCTAAACGAATAAAGAGAGTTTTTTTAATATAATATTTCAGATGCTTTAGATTTATTTTAAGATCCGCATATTTTTTGTTAATTTTAATCTAGTCACAGAATGCTAGGTATGGCACTTTTAAGAGATTTACTAAAAAACAAATCATAAGGAGGCACATCTTCTATGTTAAAATACGCCGTGTAACCGCTACACTGCATAATTGTTAAGTTTCACTAAACCGCTCACTATCGAGCGGTCTTTTTTTATAAAAGTAACTTTTTGTTATATTTTTATAAAATTGCTTTTTTTACAAAACCCAATCGCTATAATACGTACATTTGTATAGATTAAAAAAATAAACATCATGAGAGTAGCTGTTGTAGGCGCTACCGGAATGGTAGGCGAAGTAATGTTACAAGTATTAGCAGAACGTAATTTCCCGGTAACAGAGTTGTATCCTGTTGCCTCTGAGCGCTCTGTAGGTAAAGAAGTAGTATATAGCGGACAACCTTATAAAGTAATTGGTTTGGCAGACGCCGTGGCTTTAAAGCCAGATATTGCCATCTTTTCTGCTGGTGGAGATACCAGTTTAGAATGGGCTCCTAAATTTGCCGAAGTAGGTACTACGGTTGTAGACAACTCTTCTGCATGGAGAATGGATCCGAGCAAAAAATTGGTAGTTCCAGAAATTAATGCAGGCGAATTAACCAAGGAAGATAAAATTATAGCAAACCCTAATTGTTCTACCATTCAAATGGTACTAGCATTGGCTCCTTTACACCGTGCTTATAAAATGAAACGTGTAATTGTTTCTACCTATCAATCTGTTTCTGGTACCGGAGTAAAAGCGGTACAACAATTGGCTAATGAAGAACAAGGTGTTAAAGGAGATATGGCGTACCCTTATCCTATTTATAGAAATGCATTACCGCACTGCGATGTATTTTTAGATAACGGATACACGAAGGAAGAAATGAAATTGGCTAACGAGCCTAAAAAGATATTATCAGACGATTCATTTTCTGTAACCGCTACCGCTGTTAGAATACCTACTGCTGGTGGACATTCTGAATCTGTAAACGTAGAGTTTGAAAATGATTTTGAACTTAGCGAAGTTCGTAAATTATTAAGTGAAACCCCAGGTGTTATTGTACAAGACAATACTGATACTAACACGTACCCAATGCCAATTTATGCACACCAAAAAGACGAGGTTTTTGTAGGTAGATTACGTAGAGATGAAACCAACCCAAACACCCTGAACATGTGGATTGTAGCAGACAACTTACGTAAAGGAGCTGCAACCAACGCCGTGCAAATTGCCGAATATTTAGCAGCTAACGATCTTTTATAGTAGTTTCAATAGTTTTCTTAAAAAAACAAAGCATTAGTAAAACCACTTCATTTATGGAGTGGTTTTTTTACCTCCTGTCCTAACGAAATTACAACCCCCAACTTCTCTAATAAAAATACTCATGAAAAGCATTGGTTCAAATTTGAATAATTAACCACATCTATTATCAGTCCATTCTATTTCTTCATTCCACAAACGACACCACTCCTTTTATAATAGAGCTAACCTCAATAGCCTTTACATTAACAGTACAACTATTTTTTACTCATCCAATACACATATAGTAACATTCCTATTCTATAAACTTTATACCACCTTGTCAAACTTCATTAAAAGATATAAAAAACCCCGGTAACTTGTTACCGGGGTTCTTAATACCTTATAAATTGAACGATTTACTGAATCACAATTTTCTTAGTTTCTTTACTCTGACCATCAGAAACATTTAGCAAATACACCCCTTTAGTTACGTTATCCAAACTAATAATCTGGTTAAAGTCACCAGCATTGGTGTAATTGTTAGTAAATACATTTCTACCTCTAATATCAAATACATCAACGGTAATATCCTTAGCAGAAGTACTCATTAAATGAATTGAAAAATTACCATTATTAGGGTTAGGATATATATCAAATTCAGAAATTGAATTAAAGTTATCATTTTTAGCAGTAGCACTTTGAGAACATAATTCAAGCGTCCAGCTATTTATCTGACCCGTATCTCCATTATAATAATCTGCGGCTAGCATAGTCCATTGTCCTACAGAAGTAGTTCCGTTAAAATCAGCTAAATTACCATAAGGCGCAAACGTACCTGTTTGAGGATCATTACAAGTAGCTCCACTTAAACTCTGTCCGTCATCATCAAAAGTAACTGTAAATCCATCCTCTCCATTACAATATCTTCCCCATAAATATACCTGATCATCATTAGGGTTATTAAGAGCAATCACCAAATCCTGAATATAGCTATGAGTCGCATCTACAGTAACATTCACATCGGTAATATTAATATCATCAGCAACGGTTACGTTATTACTAACAACGGTACCAGGTACATTAGCCCCTGCCCCATCAGGAACAGATAATACTGTGTTATTTGTGTATGTGTAACAAGTACTTACTACAGAATATCCTATAGCAAAATCTACCGGATTAATATCATAATAAATATTTCCTGTTGGCTTTACCATTACTCTACAGTATGGGGCTGCAACATTTGGTACTATAATATCGGCCGAACCATCATTTGATGTACCCGATAATAATACGATATCATAATTATATCCCCCATCCGTAGAAAGTAAAATGTCTACTGTTGAAGACCCAGGTAAATTGCTAGCTCCATTAACATCCCATGTTATGGTACGTGTTTCGCCTTGGTTCCAAGATATTCCGCTGGTAGCCTGAGATGTAACATTAAAAGGCCCTGCAAAACCACTCACACTAACTACCATATCATCTCTATTGGTTTGCCCACCCATAATGGTTTGGTTATCTCTAACCGTACAAGCAAAATTTAATGTTCTTGCAGTACTAGGGGTAACTTCCCAGATTGGCACTAAGTTATCGGCTAAAACCGCATCTAAACTAGGCATGTAACGTTTTGGAGAAGAAACCGGTGAATTCGATCTGTAATTAGGACCAGAATTGCTACTAGCAACTGGTGGTTGTGTAGAAATAGCAGTATCTGTCTGCTCCCAACAATACGTTAACGCATCACCATCTGCATCAGAAGCGGTAGCTTCTAAAATGTATGGTGTACTTTTTGGTATTGTATAATTGTTCCCTGCACTTATAGTTGGCACGGTATTCCCATTAGCCGTGTTGGTAGAACATGTAGCAACGTTTGTAACACAAGCTTTCATTTCTGCAATGCTAACGGCATGGAAATGGTCGTCAGAGTTGTTCTGAACATTTGGAGCACAGATACCCGCATATGCCATAATTGTACTACCACTTCCGGGCTCTACAGCAGTAGCACTGTTTCTATTACCGCTACATGAATTATTGAAGGTATGATGTGCACCAAACTGGTGTCCCATTTCGTGCGAAACATAGTCTATATCATACGTGTCTCCAACAGGTGCAGAAGACCCCGTAATTCCTCTAGCTTTGTTTGCTGTACAAGGCACATTCAATTGTGCTAATCCACCACCACCGGTACTTACTGTATGCCCTATATCGTAATTAGCCGTTCCAATATAAGAGTTAATAACAGCCTGACTCTCGTTAATTAATGCTGATGCATTATCATTGGTAAAATTATCGGAGTTAACAAAAATAACATCTTCGTTATTAGCAATTAATTCCATTGTAACCGCCATATCTCTTTCATAAATACCATTCACTCTAGTCATGGTAACCACCATTGCCGCTAATACAGCAGCTTTTTTCTCTGCTAAAGTACCAGAACTCACCCCGGCAGCATCAATGTGATAAGCAGCATACTCAATAGTACATGCCATTGCTAATCTATAACTTCTAAAGGTACTATCATCCATAGTTGGAGCGCTAGTTTCATTAGCTCCCATAACTTTAGCCCCTGAACTTACATTTCCTTCTACTAAACATTCAAAGTTTCTATTTTCGAATAATGCCGATTTTTTATAGAAAATATAGTTGTTTAAATCCTTAGTATAAGTATCTATATAACTTACTCCCTTCTCCGTAAAAAACATAGCATGTAAACCAAATTGGGTAACACTAAAACGTACACTGTTTTCCGGATTACTAATACTTTGCCCTACATAAGAATCTAACCCAGGAAACTTGGCAGCTAATTCTGGAGCTACTACTGGTGCATTGTAAATTACAAAGCTTTCTAACTGATTTTTAGCAACCGGAAAATCTATAATAACGGCAGAACTAAGACCAGAATTACGCAATGGTGCTGCAACTAATGTTTGCTTTAACTGTGTTAAATTTAAGTGATAAAGTTGATAGGAAATAGGCATCGCTATTCTATCCGATTTCTCAAGATCTGACATCTTGCTTTCCTCAGTTGGATTCCATAGACCTTGTCCAAAGCCTGCAAAAAACATACTGCTGAGTATTAAAAAAAGTAGAGTTTTTCTCATTATTGTAGTTTTATAAAATGTAAATATCGTTATTATTTTTATAAATTAAAATCATTTAATTGTTATTCAAATTAGATTATTAGTAGACGTTTTATTCTTATTCGTATATTTTCTGCAACGTATATATTAAAAAGTTAAAGTTTTTTTAATATAATCTTTTATATTTGCCATAATCTATAAACTATTAATCCATCCTTATGATGAAAAGAATTACTATTATGACGGGTGTTCTTTTTTTCTTTATTGGTTTGTCCGTTCAAGCCCAAGAAAAAAAAGCACTACCTAAAAAATCGAAAGGAGAGCTTGTATTATCTGAGGAAAATCATGCTCGTAAAGAGACAGGAGCACTCGTAAGATGCGTTTCGACTGAAAATGAAGCAAAACTTCAAGAACTTTATCCTAAAAGATTTTCTACTGAAGAATTTGAAAATTGGTTAGCCCCTAAGGTTAACGCAATGAAGCAAAAACTTGCTGCCAAACAAATCGATGGAACCGCTAATGTTAATACTGTAATTAATATTCCTGTTGTTGTTCACGTAATACATGACGGAGATGCAGTAGGATCAGGTGAAAACATTTCATTAGCTCGTGTACAGTCTCAAATTACCGTTTTAAACCAAGACTACAGAAGAGAAACTGGTACTCCTGGGTACAACACCAATGCTGTAGGTGCTGATGTTGAAATAGAATTTTGTTTAGCACAAACTGCTCCTGACGGATCATTAACAAATGGAGTTGACCGTGTAAACCTTTCTGGATACACTTGGAACAATAGTAATTGTGAAAATATTTTAAAGCCACAAACTATATGGGATCCTACCCAATATTTTAATATTTGGATTTGTGAATTTGGTGGTGACTTAAGTTCTATTCTTGGATACGCTCAATTCCCGTCGAACTCTGGCTTAGGTGGTTTAAATACTAATGGGGGTGCTGCGAGTACTGATGGTGTTATTTTAGACTGGAGATGTTTTGGATCTTCTGATTATGTTACTGGTAATTACTACTCTACTTACGACAAGGGTAGAACATTAACTCACGAAATTGGACACTGCCTAGGATTAAGACACATTTGGGGAGATAATACGACTTGTAGTGTGAACTCAACAGACAGCGGACAAGATTATTGTCCTGATACTCCTGCTGCAGCCGGTTCTAATTTCAATTGTACAACTGCAGATAGTTGCCCATCTGATGCAGGTAATGACATGATTGAAAACTACATGGACTATACCCCTGATACTTGTATGAATATTTTTACACAAGATCAAAAGACACGTATTTTAGCTGTATTAGCTAACTCTCCTAGAAGAGTTGAACTACTTAGCTCAACAGTATGTAATGCTCCAAACCCTGAAGATTATGATGGTAAAGTAGAAGTTAATTCTTTCGAATATACCATATGTAGCACAACCCTTACTCCTGAAATTACACTTACCAACTTAGGTAACAACGATCTTACTTCAGCAGTACTTAATTACTATGTAGATAGTAATACACCTACTACCTACAACTGGTCTGGTTCTCTTGCTTATGGCGCATCTGAAGTTATTACTATGCCAACTATTTCTGCTCCTGATAACAATCAACACACCTATTATGTTACGATTACCTCTGTTAATGGCACTTCGGATATGGTTGCTTCTAACGATTCAAGTAACAGCACGTTCCAAATAGAATCTGCTATTGTAGATGTTTCATCCGTAATAACATTAGACATTCAATTAGACCCATGGGGATCTGAAACTACATGGCAATTATACGATCCTAGTGGAACCATCGTATATTCAGGAGGAAGTTATTCAAATGGTAGCGTAACTGAAAATCCTTTTACAGGTACTTATACTTTCGTTTTATCTAGTCCTGTAAATGAGACGTTCAACCTATCAACACTAGGTTGCTACACATTCTCTATTCAAGATTCATATGGAGATGGTATTTGCCCTTATGGAACTCTTGGATACCCAGAAGGTGATGGTTACTACTCGTTATCTGCTGATGGAGTAGAATTTTTAACCGGATGTGATTATGAATATGGTGAAGATGTAAACTTTAAGCTATACGATGCTCTGAGTACTAAGTCTTTTGGTTTAGATGCAATTACACTATACCCTAACCCAGCTGGTAACACTTTAAACATTAGCGTTGGTAGCAATGAGTTACCAGAAAACTATAGTATTTACAATACTTTAGGACAACAAATAATGGCTAAAGCTATTTCTAACGAGCAAGATTTACAAATTAACACTAGCCAATTTGCTACTGGTGTTTATATAATTAAAATTGCAAGCGGAGATGAGTCTGTTGCGCTTCAGTTTGTTAAAAAATAAATAATTGTAGTTTTAAAACTACATAATGCAAAAAGCCCGTTCTATTGAACGGGCTTTTTTATTCATACTATCTCTTCCTATTTATTATTTACACAAAACACCTTCAACATCCATTAAAGGTAATGGTATCATAACATGTTCATTTACAGTATTTTTTCTAAAAATATATTTCTTTTCAAAAAGTTTGCCTTCTGCAAAAAAAGTAACATAAAACTCGTTTGTAAGTTTTAGCACCTCTTCTTGCACTAGTTCTATTTTTGCATATTCCTTAGGTTCCACTTTCTCTATTAGATATCTAAAAGTAGCAGTCTTGGTTTCTCCATCATATCCCTTAGAAACAATTAAACACGTTTCTATAGGTTGGTCTGTATCGTTTATTATATAGGCATTCCAGTTCTTACCTAAAAATTCTTCATTCCATTCATGTGCAATAGCTACATATACTCCCGATACTTTTGGTATTTCAATATCCTTTTTCATATGTTTCAACTTAAAATTTTATACAAAAAAACCATCTACTTTCGCAGATGGTACAATTTATAATGAATTATACGATTTAAAAATTTATAAAGCGGACTTAAACTGTTCTAGAAAACGAACATCATTTTCGTAAAACATTCTAATATCACCTATCTGATACAACAACATTGCTATACGCTCAATCCCCATTCCAAATGCAAAACCAGAATATTCTTTCGCATCTATACCACAATTCTCTAATACATTAGGATCTACCATACCGCATCCCATAATTTCTAACCATCCGGTACCTTTGGTAATACGGTAGTCTATCTCATTATTTAATCCCCAATAAATATCTACCTCTGCACTCGGCTCAGTAAACGGGAAATAAGAAGGACGTAAACGTATTTTAGACTTACCAAACATCTCTTTTGTAAAGTATAAAAGCGTTTGTTTTAAATCTGCAAACGAAACATCTTTATCTATATACAATCCTTCAACCTGATGAAAAATACAGTGAGAACGTGCAGAAATAGCTTCGTTTCTAAATACTCTACCAGGAGAAATGGTTCTAATTGGCGGTTTGGTATTTTCCATATAACGTACCTGTACAGAACTTGTATGCGTACGTAACAATACATCTGGATTTGTTTGTACAAAAAAGGTGTCCTGCATATCTCTAGCAGGGTGGTACTCCGGCAAGTTCAATGCCGTAAAGTTATGCCAATCATCTTCTACTTCAGGTCCCTCAGAAACATTAAAACCAATATTCGAAAAAATTTCAATAATCTGGTTTTTAACTAAAGAAATAGGATGTCTAGAACCTAATGCAATAGGCTCTGCCGGGCGTGTTAAATCGCCATAACTTCCTTTATCTTCCTCTTTATTTTCAAGTACCTCACGAATTTCGGTAACCTTCGCCTCTGCTTTATTTTTTAAAGCATTGATGGTTTGTCCAAATTCCTTCTTCATTTCGTTAGGAACATTTTTGAACTCAGCAAAGAAATCATTCAATATTCCTTTCTTTCCTAAATATTTAATTCTGAAAGATTCAAGCTCTTCCTTTGCCTTTGCCTCAAATTTTTCAACCTCGGCTATATGCTCCTTAATTTTATCAATCATAGCTTTAACTTATGGAAGGCAAATTTAATAATTTTTTTGTGTACACCTCCTTATACACAAACAATCTGTCTAAAATAGATTAATTTATAGCTGCTCCTAACTTGGATAGCTCGGTTTAAGTCAATCCCCATTCTACTATAATATAAAGGCTTAAAAAAGAGCTCTTACAGTGAAGTCAAAAAAAGAATTTATAAGAATTGTGTTTTTAAACTTGGTTCATCCAATCTCAATTATCGAGTAAAGTCTTACTCATTAAAATATATATTTTCAAAGACAACTATATTAAATACCAATCTTATTAAAATCCTAAAGAAATAAACACATCCTAATTAAAAATAAATTTTACAATAAGCTACATAACCACTTATAGTAATATCAGGACTTTTTAAGTAAATCTATTATTTCTTGAGTAAAACGAGTTGCTCCCTGCTTATTCATATGCGTTCTGTCTTTAAAAAGTTCAACATGTTTCAAATAATATTCATCCTTTGAATAATCTAAAAACGGAACTTCAAATTCCTTACACATATCTCTACATAATTCTAACGAGTATGATTTTTTGAATTCGTAGTAATTTGGAGAACAAACAACTACTATATCTATATCATTATCCTTTGACAATTTAAGAAACTCTTTAAATGATTCTATTTTATTAGGATCAACCTCATAATATTCTTTAACAGGAATAGAATCAAGTGTACCTTTATACACCTTATTTATAGGGGAATATCCATTTAAATTCTTTTTACTATCCTTAGCAACATTTCCTTTCATTATAGTTAAAATCAAAGAATTGTATGGATAAATACTAGATATCAATTTATACCTTTCAAAATAGGAACGCATTAATATAATATCCTCTAATTCAGGATGTGTATCATAATAAGGCAACAGAGTAGCTAACCTATCGTAATCACTTTGATCATATTCAAAAGTACCCGAAAAATCAAGAACTACCTTTTTAGGAGTATATCTAGCTAAAACCGACTTTAATGCAGCTGTTTGGTAAAAAATAAAATGCCCATCCAGCCCGGTATTATAAGTCGTCAACCCTAAAGAATCAGCTATCATATTAGCATCATAATGATGATGACCCCTTGAAGTTCCAAAAATTAAAACATCTTCATTTGTTTCTTCTAATGTATATGTTATATGCCCTAGATGTGAAGACTTCTTAGTCTTTCTATAAAAATATTCCAGTCCAGTTCCAATCAAAAAATCACATATAAAAATAGCAACTAAACCTATAAAAATTGTAATCAAGTACTTTTTCATATCACCTATCTAAAATTGAAAATATATAAATTGTCCTCCATCAAACACCCCTATTAATAAGATAAGCATCACCAAACCCAAATACCATGCACCTTTTGCTATTTTCTTAGGTTTTAGACGCTGTTCAAGTAAAAACTCATCATAAGTGTCTTTACCAAGTAAAACCACTAATCCAATTATAGCAAAAACAAATCCTTTCTCATCACCCATAAAAAATTTCCCAGGCGCGGTAAATGTTCTGCTAATCGCAGTAATAGCATCTGACATACTATTGGCTCTAAAAAAAATCCATGAGAAACATATGAGCACAAAATTGGTCGAAATATTAAAAAGATAAACAAAAACATTTTTAACGTTCTTACTAGGTTTGATGTTTAAAATACTATAAACAATTTGATAAATACCATTAACACCTCCCCATATAACAAACGTCCAGTTAGCACCATGCCATAACCCACTCACCAAAAATGTGATAAATAAATTGTAATACTTTCTTGTTTTAGAAACTCTGTTACCTCCTAAAGGAATATACACATAATCTTTAAACCAAGTAGATAATGATATATGCCAACGTCTCCAAAATTCAACTGGAGTTTGCGCAAAATAAGGCCTTTTAAAGTTGGTCATAAGATCAAATCCCATAATTTTTGCACATCCAATAGCAATGCTAGAATATCCTCCAAAATCACAATAAATTTGAAAAGCAAAAAATATAGTCCCTACTATAATAGTTATCGCACTATGACCTCCTATATTTGAATATATAGTATCTGTGTAAACAGCCATCCTATCAGCTACCACAACTTTCATAAAATATCCCCAAATAATAAGTTTAGTACCATCAATCGCCATTCGGTAATCAAACTTTATTTCCTTTCTAAATTGCGGCAATAAATTCGTAGCTCGTTCAATAGGCCCTGCTACCAATTGCGGGAAAAAGGACACAAAAAGAGCATACTTACCAAAATGCGTTTCGTGTTTAAGCTCTTTTCTATACACATCTATCGTATAACCCACTGCCTGAAAAGTATAGAAAGATATACCAACAGGCAATAAGAGCTTAAACTCAGGGAAATGGACTCTAACTCCGGCACTATCTAATACATTAAACACCGACTCAGTAATAAAGTTATAATACTTGAAAACAAATAAAATCCCAAAGTTTATAATAACGCTAGATACTAAATATAACTTTCTCTTCTTTTGTTCAGTCTCCTTATCAATTTGATTTGCGCACACATAAGTTACTACTGTTGAAAAAAATATGAGAAGGGCATAAATAGGCTCCCAATTCATGTAAAAATAGTAACTGGCTAAAAGTAAAAATGGCCACCTCCACTTATGAGGTAAAAGATAATAAACCGCACAAACAATCGGAAAAAAAAGCAGGTAACTAAAGGAGTTAAACAACATAAGATATCAGAATAGGTTGACTAGAATGGTTCCTGAACAAATATAAATGAAAAAACATTAAATAAACACAATACATTTTAAATTTAGGAATTCCCTATATTCTACTAATATATTTTAACAAATACACAGCTACAAACTCACCCCATCTCCCATCTTATTTCAAATAATAGACTAATAACGTAGCCTCTTTTTAAATATATATTATCATTACTTTATTAAAACGATATTTTAAAAGCAGCAAACTTTTTAAATGTAAATTGCATCCAAATTCTATTTTTAAGTCAACCTATGAAAAAAATTCTATTGATATTATGCCTAACCATCACGGGTATAATTACTGGTCAAACAACCCAAATCATGACCTACAATATACGATACGGGAACGAAACAGACGGTGAAAACGCATGGAGCAAACGCAAAGAAGCGTTAGTAGATTTAATAAATTATTACCATCCTGAGGTATTTGGCACCCAGGAAGGGCTACAATACCAATTAGATTATATAGCACAACACAGTACTTATAAATATATTGGCGTTGGACGAGATGATGGAAAAATAGGCGGTGAATACGCTGCCATTTTTTACGATACTACGAAAGTAGAAGTTTTAAAATCTAATACATTTTGGCTATCTCCAACTCCCGAAAAACCAAGTAAAGGTTGGGATGCTGCTTTAAACCGTATTTGTACCTATGGTTTGTTTAAAAATAAGAAAACCAACAAGCAATTTTATGTGTTTAATGCCCATTTTGACCATGTTGGAGTACAAGCAAGAGCTGAAGCCGCTAAACTGATGTTGAAGAAACTAAAGGAATTTAATAAAAATAATGTACCCGCTTTTGTAACAGGAGATTTTAACTTAACACCTGAAACTATGCCTATACAAATATTTAGTAAGGAATTGCACGACAGCTATACCCATTGCACCACAAAACCATACGGCCCAGTTGGTACATGGAATGGATACAACTTCATGAAGCAACCTGTAAATAGAATTGATTATGTGTTTACAACCTCAAATATGAAGGTTATAAACTATAGAGTAATTGCAGATTTTTATAATTTTAAATATCCTAGCGATCACTTACCGGTACTTATTACAGCCCTTCAGGAATAAACTCTTTTTCAATAAAATACTGAACAATAGCCTCTTTCATAAGAACCGATTGCTCGCCTGCCTTTAAAGTAGGTAGTTCCTCTTTTATCTTATAATGAGGCCAACCTTCTTGGTCTACATAGTCAAACTCATAATATCCGTAAGGTTCTAATAACCTGCATATAGCAATATGCATTAAATTTACCTTATCGTCTTTCTTAAATTTTCTTTGCATTTGCCCTAACTCCTGAACTCCTATTAAATAAATAACAGAGTCTAATTCTAATTCTTCACCGTCTGCAAACTTTGCAGACAATGTTGTAACTATATAATTCCAATGCTTTTTAAGCTGTTCGTCTCTTGCCATTACTCATATTTTTGCAAATGCAAAGGTACAAATAGTAAAACGGAAAGTTTATATTTGTTAAAATTTATCTGATGAACTATTTAGATATCGTATTGGGATCGTTACTCTTATTTGGTCTTGTACGTGGTTTTATGAAAGGGTTATTATTGGAAGTAGCCACATTTATTGCCTTTGTATTAGGTATATACGCTGCTATTCATTTTTCATTTTATGTAAGTGATTATTTAGCTACTGTTGTAGATTGGGAGCAAAACACCCTTAATTTACTATCCTTTGCGATTACCTTTCTAAGTGTTGTGGTCATTATCTATTTATTAGGACGACTTTTAACCAAAGCAGCCGATGCTGCTACATTGGGATTAACAAATAAATTTCTTGGCGCTATTTTCGGTTTTTTAAAAATAGGGCTGATTTTAAGTGCCATCCTGCTCTTTTTTAATGCAACCAACAACCTTGTTCGGTTTGTAGATGAAAAGACTTTAGAGGAATCTATACTTTATAAACCTTTAAATAGTGCCGGCAGATTTATATTTCTAAAAGTAATAGAAAGCGGTATTACTCCCCAAGAGATAGAAAAGCTTAACATACAATAAGCCACCCCTCATTACATAAGGGATGGCCTATTAACAAACACAATAATTGATATGTTAACTATTAATGACTGGACGATGACACCATATCAAAAAATGACAAATAGCTCTCCGGATTTTCAATAACCCCTCGTTCAGATATCAATTTTACTTGAATATTTCTTGCCTTAGCCTTATCTGAAAACTCTTCTAGTACCTCAACAATATCATAATCAAGATATTTTGTTTTACTTACATCTAATTCTAAATTCGAATCTTCAGGGATACTCTCTAGTTCTCGTAAAATAGCACCCTTATTAAAAAAGGTAACTTCTTCAGCCAATGTCATGGTAAAATGATGGTGATCTGCACTTTCTTTTTTGTGTAGGAAATGAGAATTTTTGTAGCTCTTATACAATACAATCAACACACCCGCTGCCAGTCCAAAACCAATACCCCATAATAAATCTTTAAATACAATAAGTATTACCGTTATAATAAATGGTATAAACTGTTTTTTACCAGACTTCCACATTTTAACAAACATTGCAGGTTTGGCTAACTTATACCCCACAATAAATAAAATAGCTGCTAGTACAGCATTAGGTATCATGTTTAATAATCGCGGAATTAATAGTACCGAAAGAAGTAATAAAACCCCATGAATTATGGTAGATAACTTAGACTTAGCATTGGATTGAATATTTGCCGAACTTCTCACAATTACCTGTGTTACTGGTAATCCTCCAATTAGTCCAGATACAATATTTCCGGCACCTTGAGCCAGCAATTCTCTATTTGTAGGAGTAACCCTTTTTTCAGGATCTATTTTATCGGTAGCCTCAACACTCAACAGCGTTTCTAAACTAGCTACAATAGCCATGGTAAATGCTACTACATAAACTTCTGTATTCCCTAAAGCTGTAAAATCAGGAAACGTAAATTGCCCTAAAAATGAATCAATTCCATCAGGCACAGGAACATTTACTAAATGCTCACTTTCTAAGGTAAGCAACGAATGATCTTTAAAAAGTATATAGTATAGAATACCTATAACAACTACTACAAAAGGTCCCTGTATCAACTGAAATACTTTAGATTTCTTGGTAAGCACCATATTCCAAAATATAAGAATCGCCAAACCAATGATTCCTATAAGCGTAGCTCCGGGTGAAATGTGATTAATGGAAGTAATAATTTCTGTAAAGGTATTTTCTCCATCCATCTGTATAAAACCCCAATCTCCTTCTGGGTCTTTATCGTACCCAAAAAAATGTGGAATTTCTTTTAGTATTATAATAATCCCAATTCCGGTAAGCATTCCTTTAATTACTGAAGAGGGAAAATAATACCCAATAACACCTGCTTTCAAAAAACCTAAAATCAACTGAATAATACCAGCCAAAACCACTGCTACTAAAAATTGCTCATAACCTAAAACTTTAATTGCCCCTAAAACTATTGCCGCTAATCCGGCAGCAGGCCCACTAACACCCAAAGAAGACCCACTAAGGCTTCCTACCACAATACCACCTACTATACCGGCTATTAATCCGGTAAAAGGGTCTGCTTCACTAACCTGAGCTATTCCTAAACACAGAGGTAAGGCTACAAAAAATACAATAATACTTGCCGGAATATCATTCCGTAATGTTTTAAACATGATATATAGAATTTAGTATAATAAACAAAAAAGATATCCTCTATAGTAAGAGGTATTATTTCTAGATGTATTATACTAATTCGGGTGGTTGGAGATCTTCAGACATTGGACGAAGATTATATGTAGCAACTAAATAATAAAAAACACCTCCATTTTCTTCAGAAAAAAAGGATATATACTGCGGAACTAGTAAAGGCGGCAAATCGACATTTTTAAATATATCTCCACAATCTTCTGGTGCCTCTTTTTCTTCACCCGATAAATCATAGGTACATACATGCTTTTTACCTTCCTGAATCATAGCTACCAAAGAAGGTACTGTGAGAAAAGAAAATACTATAAAGACAACAAAAAAGACACATCCCTTTTTAAACACTTTTCTTTTATTGAGAAAATTCAACAAACAAAAACTTCATAATAAATGTAGCCTAAAATCTGGGTTTCACCTAATCGAATATATAAAAACTTATAACTTCTTAATATCCTCTGTTCGTAACCAGCCTACTTTTCCGTCTTCCAATTTAATTTCTTTCCAAGCATTTAGGCTATCAGTGATTTTAACTTTGGTACCTTCATGCAATACAAAAATGGTACTCGCCCCCTCATTTGGCTCACTGGTTACCTCTACTTCTGGCGTATATATAATAGCATACTTGCTATTGTTGGCTTTTACATATTGTAAGTGAGCAAAATATACCGTAGCAATAGCCCCAAATAACATTACAAATCCTAACACAAAAAACAATCGTTTTCTCCAACTTGTATATGCTAAAAAGTATGCTGTTATTAAAATTACAAATAAAAATACACACACTACAGCACTCACTGCCCACTCATCAAACGTATATATTCCTACCGTATTTATTTTAAATTTTTGCCACCCCGTTAAAGGTAATGACTCTATAGCATCTACTGTCATGTTACGAGCAAAAGCAATATTATTATTAATATCTTCATCATCGGGTGATAGCTGTAATGCTTTTTCGTAATAATAAATACTTGGGCCAATATGACTTAATTTATAATGGGCATTTGCCAAATTATAGTACAACGCTGCCGAGTGTTCTCCGCTCTTTAAAATAGTCTCATAAGCTGTAATAGCCTCCTCATACTTACCGGAGTTATACAGGTTTGTTGCCTCTTTAAATAGCTCATCATTCTTTTGTGCAAACCCAAAAGAACCAATTAAAAGCACTAAAATAAATACAAGTTTTCTCATTTTCATTGCCTTTAAATTTGTTTATCTATTTTAGTTATTATGGTAGCCGCATTATCATAATCGTGCTGCATGGTTACATCTGATGCAGGTGAATATCTGGCAAACTCACAGCTCTTCAGCAAGCCTACAAAACCTTCTATTGTTTCATTCTCAACACCTTTATCTGCTAATAAATCAGCTATTTTTTCTTTACTAAATTCAGATGTTTCAATATGCAACTTAGCCTTTAGATAATTGTGTAGTGCCTTTTCCATAGCTATGTAAAAAGCTTCTTTTTGACCTAAAGTTTTACGTGCAGCAGATAAGTATTTCTTAGCTAATTTATTTGCTTTTCTAATCTTATCTCCCTGAACATCGGCTAAAAATGCTTCTCTCTTATTTTTGGTAATAATTGCAATTGGAATTACCAACAACGGTAAGGTTAGTAATAAGTAAAACCATAAAGACTTATAGAAATATGTTTTGCTAATTGGTACTAAATCAGGTGTTGTTTTTATAAATCTAAAATCGCTACCCTGAGCTACTACCATTTGCTTACCCGGTGCATTATTTACAGGTGGCACTGTAGCTGCATTATTTACAGGCCCATCAGTTACATTAATTTCTCGCTCTCCCGATGCTACTGTTTTGTACGTACCGGTTTTAGGATCGAAATACGAAAACGCTACAGTCGGTATCGGATATTTACCTTTATATCTAGAAACAATTGTGTAGTTATCTGAAATACTTCCCTGCATTCCAGACATTCTAATATCAACATCCTCCTTATGTTCTGGATCGTATGTTTCTAAAGCGCTAGGCGTTGTTAGCTTAGGCAAGCTAAACAATTTTAAATTTCCTTTCCCTGACACTTTTAATTCTGCATTCAGAGCCTCAGAGGCCTTTAACGAATCTCTTGAGATGGTTACATTAAAATTAAATTGTCCTACAGCACCTGTAAAACTCTCAGGTTTTCCCTCTTCAGGTAAGGCTTTCACATTAATAGTTCGTGCTCCAGTAGATACGGTTTTATGATCGGTAACCATGACTCTTTGCCCAAAGAAATTACGCTTGTTAGAAGGTAATTCCACAGACACATCAATCACTAATGGTTCCAATTCTAATTTTCCTGACTGTTGCGGATACAATAATTCTTTCTTAAGTACCAACATTCTATAACGTTGCCCTTTATACATGGTACTCTCAAATTGTAATCCGTTTAGTTTTATATCCTGACTCCAAAAGTTGCTATACTTAGGATCATCTAATACATCAAAATTGCTAATACCAATAGAAGTGGCTACATATAGCTTATATACCACGCTTATACCCTCATTCACATATGGGCTCGTATCTGATACATCAGCTACCAAAATCAACTTATCACTTATATCCTGATCTATAGGCGTTATAGCATTCGGATCATCTACAGCTTCTGTAACCTCAATTTCAACGGGAGCCGTTTTATACACAGTACCATCTACCTCTATAGTAGCCTGACCTATAGTTAACTTCCCTTTACCCATTGGTTGTAAAATAAATGAATAACTTCTGGAAAAAGAACGCACTCCATTAATCCAATTAGTACTTACCTGTTGAGCAGGACCAGATATTAATCTAAATCCTTTAAAATCGGGTCTTGTAAAATTATCCCCATCCTTATTCTCTATTTTAAACTCAACACGAAGTCGCTGGTTAATTCCAAGTTTCTTTTTACTAACCAAAGCCGTAAAAGACACTTCACCATCTTGAGCATGCCCAAAACTTATAAAAAATAGTATAATGAGTGTTACTAATTTTTTCATCTTTTTATATAAACGTATATCGTTAATGGTTACCAATCTTTTTCAACCTTTACAGGTATCCCTTTCACCTTTTTAGCATTTTGCTTTTTCTGCGTATTTTTATCTTCCTGTTCAATAGCTTTCAACATACGCTTAATCTGCTCTGGAGAAGCTTTTGATTTACTCTGCTGTGGCGGCTGACCATCCTTTGGTTTATCAGGTTTTTGTTGTTGATCTTTTCCTTGACCCTTATCTTTATTTTCCTGATCTCCCTTATTAGGATCGTCTTTCTTATTCTCACCGTTCTGATCATCCTGTTTCTTATTCTGATCTTGCTTATTTTGATCCTGTTTATTCTGATCTTGCTTATCCTGATCTTTTTTGTTTTGATCATCCTTATTTTGGTCTCCACCCTTATCCTTGTTATCCTGCTTTTGCTTTTCAAGCATTTCTTTGGCTAACGCATAATTGTATCGTGTTTCATCATCAGAAGGATTATTCATAAGTGCTTTTTTATAAGCATCTACAGCCCCTTGATAATTTTTATCCTTCATATATACATTTCCTAAATTATGAAATGCCTTATGCTTTTCAGATTTTGAGGTAGCAACCTCAGCAGCTTGTTTATATCTAAGTTCCGCCTCGTCATAGGTTTCTTTAGAGTAGTACGCATTTCCTAAATTAAATTTAGCTGTAGTATTATCTTCATAATCAGATATTGCTCTTCGGTAATTTGCCTCTGCCTGTATATACTCATTTTCCTTTAGATCCTCATTACCTGTATAGGTATAATTAATAGAACTATTTTTAGCTTCTTCCAATTTCTTAGCAGCCTCGCTATCGTCTTGTGCTTTCGCCAAAGCAACACATAAAACCAATACTAAAAAACAAATTCTTTTCATGATTACTTTTCTTTTTCATTAAACAAATTCAACATTTCAACCCACTTGGTTTTCTTCTCTAACATAAGACCATCTATAATCAACAACACAATACCGGCTATTAAAAACCACTGAAACTTATCTTCAAAATCTGTATATTGTTGCGACTCAAAAGTTGTTTTATCCATGGTATCCAAAAACTCGGTAACATATTTTACCGTTTTGGCTGTATTCTCTCCATTTATATATTCTCCGTTTCCTTCCTCAGCTATCTGCTTAAGGTTATCCTCATTTAATCGGGTAATAACCGTTTCTCCGTTGCTATCTTTCTTATAAGTTATAGTAATACCTTTATCATCCTTAATAGGAATAACATCTCCTTTAACCGTACCTATACCAATCGTATAAATTTTAATTCCCTTTTCAACCGCATCTGCAATAATTTGCTTCATTTCTCCTTGACTATCTTCCTGATGATCTTCACCATCGGAAATGATAAACAAAATTCTGCTCGCCTGGTCTTCATCGTCATAATAGGTTTCAGACAATTTAATTGCCTGATCTATTGCCGTTCCCTGAGATGATAACATATCGGTATTCATACTCTTTAAGAACATATTGGCTGCAGCATAATCTGTAGTAATTGGTAATTGTGGGTATGCCTGAGCAGCGTATGCAATAATACCTACCCTATCACTAACCAGATTATTCATAATTTCTGCTACAACATGCTTGGCTTTCTCTATTCTACTCGGAGCTATATCTTCTGCCAACATACTCTTAGAAACATCTATAGCAAAAACTACGTCTACTCCTTCTCGTTTTATGGTTTCTAACTTAGTCCCCATTTTAGGGTCTACCAAGGCTATTACAAAGCAGACCATAGCCATTAAAAAAATGAGTACCTTAAGTACTGGTTTAAACACCGATTTCTCGGGTGCCAACTTTTTTAATAACGTATCATCAGCAAATTTTTTCTGGATTCGCTTTTTCCAAAGTTGTACTCCTAAAAACAATACTAGCAAAATTGGAATAATTGCTAAACCGTAAAAATATATTTTTTCGTCAAAGTCTATCATAGTTCAGTCTATATAAAACTTTTAAATAACGTGTTTTTTAATAAAAATTCTAATACCAGCAGTATCAATCCTGCAATTACCAATGGTCTATACTCCTCATCATAGTTGGTATATTTAAACTCCTTAATTTCTGTAGTCTCTAACTTATTAATCTCATCATATATTTTTTTTAATGACGAATTACTAGTAGCTCTAAAATAAGCTCCCTCGGTTCTCTCGGCAATGGTTTTTAAAAGCTCTTCATCTATTTGTACCTTCTTTAAGCCGTATCTAAAACTACCATCTGGGTTAAGTGCAATAGGTGTTTTAGCCACTCCATTAGACCCAATTCCTATAGTATACACTTTAATTCCGTAGGCAACAGCAAGCTCAGCAGCATCTAGTGGCTCAATAGAACCCGATGTTTTAACACCATCTGTAAGTAAAATAATTACCTTACTCTTTGCTTTACTATCTTTTAATCGGTTTACAGCCATAGCCAAACCAGACCCAATAGCTGTACCATCGTTTACCAATCCGTATTTTACCTCTTTTAAAGCCCTCTTAACAATTGCCTGATCACTGGTAATAGGAGTCTTAGTAAAACTCTCTCCTCCATAAACCACCAATCCTATACGGTCGTTTGGTCGTTCATCAACAAAGTCAATCGCTACTTTTTTAAGGGCATTTAATCTATTTGGTTTCAAATCTTGCGCCAACATACTAGACGATACGTCAATTGCCATAACAATATCTATACCTTTTATAGTTTTTGTTTTAGCAGTTACATCTGATGTCTGCGGACGTGCCATAGCCACTATAAACAATGAAAGCGCCAACAACCTTAGCACAAGTAACAACGGACGTACTTTAGCCAATACCGAACCCGTTACTTTAAAACCTTTTACACTAGATATTTTTAAAGCAGCTGTTTGTTGTTTTCTTCGCCATACGTACCAACCAATTAATATAGGCACTACTAAAAACAGCCAAAAAAATTGTGGGTTAGCAAATTCTATTTCTTTAAACATCTTACTTTTCTTTACTACTATTAATTTTTGCCATGGTATTAACCTCAATAGAACTCTCTATACGCTGTACCAATTTCTTAGAATATTGGTCATCTGCTTCATGAACTATCATTATCATTTGAACATAGTTAGGACTTGCGAATAAAATCAACTCGTAGGCTCCTTTTACGGTACTAACCTCTTCCTCTGATTCTTCTCTAGTTTTGGTTGCCTTATCATTATCGGTACTCGCTGCTTCAGTAGTTACCTCTTCTGCTTCATCATCAACATAAGGTAAATCTGTTGACCCAAATACTTTTATACCAGAAACTCCATCCTTGCTTACAAAATCTTCATTCTTGGTTATCATATTTTTCAACCCTTTGTTCTGTAAAGATTGAAGAGCGTGTTTAGCAAAAATTTGAAGATCTGGTGAACTTTGCGATTTAAACATTTTAGTATTTACAAAAATGTAAAATCGGCTATTAACACTCCCGTATTCAAAAGATTTCATACTTGTAAAAATAGAATCCTGCCCTTCAGGAATTTCAACCTCCTTACGTTCAAGAACCTTAGGGGTTTCTATTCTTATAGGAGGAATACCATATTCACTCGTAACCCATTTTCTTTCTAACAACTCCTTGGTTTCGTGGCCTAAAACAGTATCTTTTACATAAGTAAAACCATAATACCAAATAATACCACCAATAGTTAAAAACACTACCAAAATAGAAGAAGCTACGGCAATCATAACTCTTTTCTTCTTTCTGCGTTTTAACAATTCTTCTTTATATGCTTCTGTTTCTGCTAATTCTTCTTCTGTAGGCTCTGGCAACGATTCTTTAGTTTCTACTACAACGCCCTCTATTACCTTTCGGTCTGAATTCACTTGCTGATCTTCAGGTTTAGAACGGGCAAATTTCACAAGATCGGCAGTTTGTAAAACACTTTTGAAATTGTTTATAGTCTCTTGTTCAAGATTTACACTTCCTTTTTCCTGTAACTCTTTTATGCTATCAAACAGCTCATCTGTTGTAGACTCTAGTGCCGAAATACGAACCTCTCCTTCAAGGTATCGTTTAACAATAGTTGTTAACTCAGAATAATATCCCTTGTAATTAGATTCTATAATATATTTTGAATTCTCAAGTTCTTTTAACTCTTGAATTGCTCTATCAAAAGGTGGTAATAAAGCTATTTTTTCTTCCTCTGTTAGTGGTTTTTTTCTAATAACAAACCAATACACTATAAAACCTATTGCTAATAAAGGTATAAGTAACCAATACAATAAAGTAGCATCAAAACTGCCTACTTCTTTTACTTCCTCAATAGGTTTAATATCGTATAAAGGCTGTTTAATAGTATCTACCTGAACTCCTGCTACCGATACTGCTATGGAGTCTAACATATAAGGTTTGTTATTCACCACTATACGTTGTTGAGGAATATAATAAGCACCAGAATCAAATTGAGAAATGGCGTACTTACGTATCCATGAGAACTTTTCTTTCCCTTTAATTGTATCTACATCAAAAGCTTCTACCACCTCAAAAGGAGAAAAGGTTTGTCCTTCCGGAAAAATTACCTGCGCAGTAGAATCGGCCTCTACTTTTACTTTATAATTTATCTGCTCTCCTATCTTAATACGGGTAGTATCTACCTCCTGAGTAACCTTCGGATTTTCCTGTCCCCAAGCACTGTATCCAATCGTAAAAATTAATACTAGGCTTACTTGACAAAGTAGTTTACGCATTGTTTTTACTATCTGTAACTGATTCATCTTTTACTTACCCTCTTCTTTTAAAATAGCCCAATAACTTTTTAACATAACTCTCATCTACCCTACTATGCAGTGTTCCACTTCCACTTTTGCTAAAAACTGATTCAAAATAGGCTACGTTATCTTTATAAAATTTGTTGTATTCGTTACGCACTTTTTTAGATCCTGTATTTACCAATATCAACTCATCAGTCTCACTGTCTTTCATTTGAACAAGCCCTAAATTTGGTATATGCTCTTCTCGCTCATCATATACACGGATTCCGGTAACATCGTGTTTCTTACCAGCTATCTTTAAAGCATGTTCATAATCTGATCCCATAAAATCGGACATTACAAACACAATAGCCTTTTTCTTCATAACACTACTTAAAAACTTAAATGCTTCAGAAATATTGGTGCCGTGATGTTTAGGTTTAAACTCTAACATCTCTCTAATAATACGTAACACATGAGATTTTCCTTTCTTAGGCGGAATAAACAACTCTATCTGATCGGTAAACAAGATTACTCCAATCTTATCGTTATTTTGTAAAGCAGAAAATGCCAAAGTAGCGGCTATTTCAGTTAAGATTTCTCTTTTAAAGGCTGTTTGTGTACCAAAAATCTCAGACCCAGAAACATCTACCATTAGCATCATGGTAAGTTCTCTTTCTTCTTCAAACACCTTAATGTATGGCTCGTTATAACGTGCCGTTACATTCCAATCTATGTTACGTACATCATCTCCAAACTGGTATTGGCGCACCTCAGAAAAGGTCATCCCTCTACCTTTAAATGTAGAATGATACTCACCTCCAAAAATGTTATCAGACAACCGTCGTGTCTTTATTTCTATTTTACGTACTTTCTTTAATAGTTCCTTAGTATCCATTGTATCCAAATTCAGTTCATGGTTGTTTTTGGCTAGTAGTTAGCATCACTACCATACTTTCCTCGTAACTGATTAAGGCACTTCAATCTCATTTACTATCTTATTTACAATATCCACAGAAGTAATATTTTCAGCTTCTGCTTCATACGTAATACCAATTCTGTGTCTTAATACATCGTGTACCACCGCTCTAACATCTTCGGGTACTACATAACCTCTACGCTTTATAAATGCATAACATTTAGCTGCACTAGCAAGGTTAATACTACCCCTTGGAGATGCCCCAAAATTAATTAGTGGCTTAAGACTTTCTAAGTTATATTTTTCAGGATAACGAGTTGCAAAGATGATATCAAGAATATAACGCTCTATCTTCTCATCCATGTATACTTCTTTCACTGCTTCCTGAGCTCTTAAAATTTGTTCGGTACTAACAACCGGATTTACGGTTTCGAAAGAACCTTTAAGGTTGGCTCTAATAATTAACTGCTCCTCATCTAACTTCGGATAATCAATTACTGTTTTTAGCATAAAACGGTCAACCTGCGCTTCTGGTAACGGATACGTACCTTCTTGCTCTACCGGGTTTTGCGTAGCCATCACCAAGAAAGGTTTATCTAACACAAAAGTTTCATCGCCAATAGTAACCTGCTTTTCCTGCATTGCCTCTAATAAAGCCGACTGCACCTTTGCAGGGGCACGGTTAATCTCATCTGCTAACACAAAGTTTGCGAAAATAGGCCCTTTCTTAATGGAGAAATCATTTTCCTTAATATTGTAGATAAGGGTACCAACAACATCTGCAGGTAATAAATCGGGGGTAAACTGTATACGACTAAACGATCCTTGCACTGCTTTAGAAAGCGTATTAATGGCAAGTGTTTTTGCTAATCCAGGAACCCCTTCTAATAAAATGTGTCCACGTCCTAGCAATCCAATCAATAATCGTTCTACCATGTACTTCTGACCCACAATCACCTTGTTCATCTCCATCATAAGAAGGTCTATAAAAGCACTCTCTTTTTCTATTTTTTCATTAATTGTACTAATGTCAACGGTATTCATTTGCTCCATTGTGTTTATATTTTGTTGGGTAAATCTAACTTTAATTTTTAAAACAACGCAAATTGTCAATTTTATCATAGTATAGCTGTTAACAATTGGTTAAAAATTAACAACTATCTTCAATTTTAAGTAAGTTTTAGCGTTATAAGCAGTACCTTAGTTATATTATTTTGGAGCAAAACGTTAATTTAATGAAAAATTTACAAATTTCTCATGTTGTAGCCGGAACTATGACATGGGGACAATGGGGAAAAAAGCTCAGAACAAAAGAAATGGCTACGCTGCAAAATTTCTGTTTTGAGAATGGCATTACTACTTTTGATCATGCAGATATTTACGGAAATCATACCACTGAAGCCGACTTTGGCAAGGCTTTTTTAGCAAGTGGTTTAGACCGTAGTAAAGTACAATTTATTACCAAGTGTGGTGTACAAATGATGGGTAAAAACCGTAGCCACAAAATAAAACACTATAACTATTCTAAAGAACATATTCTGCAAAGTGTAGATACCTCTCTTGATCATTTAAAAACCGATTATTTAGACATGCTTTTGTTGCATCGCCCAAGCCCTTTATTAGATCCAGCAGAGGTAGGTGAAACAATAAAAGATTTAAAAGAATCAGGAAAAGTAAAACACTTTGGGGTATCAAACTTCACACAAGTGCAAACCGATGTTTTAAACGCTTATGTACCTGTAGAAACCAACCAAATTGAGCTCTCTCTTACCTTTCATGAAGTTATGAACAACGGTAGTTTAGAGCATATGATGTTACATAAAATACAACCTATGGCATGGAGTCCGCTAGGAAATTATTTTAAAAAACAATACCCTACTTTAAAACAGGTAATGGCACAACTTTGTGATAAATACCATGTAGAGGAAGATGCGTTACTTATTGCTTGGGTCTTAAAGCATCCGGCTAATATTATACCGGTAATTGGTACTACCCGATTTGAGCGTATTAAAAAGTCATTAGAAGCTAAAAATATCCCGTTAACCATAGAAGACTGGTTTTTAATGCGTGAGGCTGTAACCGGACATCCGGTACCTTAAAAAACATACTATGACAAAGAAAAAAATTGCTCTAATTACCGGAGCAACCAGCGGAATAGGGAAAGCAACTGCTGAGCTATTTGCCAAAAACGGCATTGATTTGGTACTTTGTGGAAGACGTACCGACCGACTAAAAGAATTAGAAACAGTGCTTTCTGAACAGGTTTCTGTATATACTCTAGCATTTGACGTTAGTAACAAAGAGGAAGTAAAAAAAGCTATTGATAGCATCCCCAAAGATTTTACAGACATTGATATTTTAATAAATAATGCGGGTAATGCTCATGGTTTAGACCCAATACAAACAGGAAGTCTTGATGATTGGGATGCAATGATTGATATTAATGTAAAAGGACTATTATATGTTTCTAAAGCCATTATACCCGGCATGATTGACAGAGGCGTAGGCCACATTATAAACATAGGATCTATTGCGGGTAAAGAAGTATACCCTAACGGAAATGTATACTGCGCTACTAAACATGCAGTAAATGCTTTAAACAAAGCAATGCGTATAGATTTATATGGCAAAAACATACGTGTTGGTGCTGTACACCCAGGCTTAGTGGAAACCGAATTTAGCGAAGTACGTTTTAAAGGTGATACCGAAAAAGCTAAAAATGTATACCAAGGGTTTGAACCACTTACCGGACATGATATTGCCGATGTAATACATTTTGTGGTTACGCGACCATACCATATAAACATCTCAGATTTATTGATATTGCCTACCGCTCAGGTAACGGCAACTATGACATTTAAAGCGTAGATTTAGAATAAAAAAGAGCTAATGATTATGTCCATTAGCTCTTTTTATTTATACGTTTATGTTTAGGATTTTGCCTATTATCTCTTACCCAAGTTTCACAGAAGTCATTGTTAACGATCCGGCTACGGCTTTATCGTTAAAGAAAGATACCTCATCTTTTTTACGTTGTAAACCAAGGGTGTACAATAATGGTAAATAATGCTCAGGAGTAGGTATGGCATAGCGTCCTACCTGTCCTAATTTATTATAATTAATAAGATCATCATGTCGGGTTTCACTAATATACTTTTTAAAAGTATCATTTAAATCTAACGCCCAGTCATAGCCATAGGTGTCGTTAATTTTATCCCAGGCAACCATACCTAAATTGTGTACCATGTTACCACTACCAATAATCAACACTCCTTTTTTACGTAAAGCATATAATTCTTTCGCCAGATTGTAATGATATTGTGCGGGTTTGGTACCATCTATACTCAATTGCAATACCGGAATATTAGCATCTGGGTACATATGTTTTACTACCGTCCATGCACCGTGGTCTAACCCCCAGTCATGGTCTAAAATAATATTGGTATGTGTAGATAGTTTTGCTGTTTCCTTTGCCAATTCAGGATTTCCCGGTGCATTGTATTGCACATCAAATAATGCCTGAGGAAAACCACCAAAATCATGGATGGTTTCAGGAAAATTCATAGCCGTAATACGAGTACCACGAGTATACCAGTGAGCAGAAACTACTAAAACGGCAGCTGGCATAGGAATTTCTTTTGCCATAGAAGCCCATCGTCTTGAAAACTCATTGTCTTCAATACCATTCATTGGTGATCCGTGCCCTATAAACAAAGCTGGCATTACGGTTTCACTTTCCTTTAAATCATCGGTCAAATTTTTAAATGCCGATAACGATGTTATTCCTGCTGTTCCCATAGCTATTGTTTTAATAAAATCTTTTCTTTTCATTGTGCAATATCTGAATTAGTCTGCTAACTGCAGTAACGCCTCCAAATCTAATGGCTTCGTATACATATCTAAAGTACCATCTGATTTTTTAGGCCAATCAGCCTCGGGTCTATCCCAATACAATTCTACTCCATGATTATCAGGATCTCTCAAGTACAAGGCTTTTGAAACTCCATGATCTGAAGCTCCTATACGCGGAAAATTTGCCGCTCTCAATCTTTTTAAAATAGTAGCCAAATCCTTTTCTGTAGGGTATAAAATGGCTAAATGATACAATCCAACACCTTCTCTTGTATCCGGTTCAGCATCTTTACTATGCCAGGTATTGAGTCCTATATGGTGGTGATAGCCACCCGCCGAAACAAAGGCGGCTTCATCTCCATATAATTGTATTAACTCAAAACCTAACAAATCACAATAAAAGGCAAGAGACCTTTTTAAATCGGATACTCGTAGGTGTACATGACCTATTGTTGTATTTGGGGGAACACTATATTTGGGGGAAACGGCACTCATTTTCTTTTTATTTTAAATGGTTTAATTATCGAGTAAAATTCTCCAGCCAGCATGCCAGTTGTAATTGTTTTTGATGGTTAATTTAATCAGTAACAATTGCATTTGCTCAAGCGTTCTGCTTACCGTTAAATCTCCGGCAACAATTGGCGTAAACCCGGCAGTTTTCACCAAATCACTTACCGTTTCTATAGCCGCTTCATCATTCCCTGCTACAAAAGCATCTACCATTTCTCCCTTAATCACTGGAGTTGTAAGATTGGCTTGAAAAGTGGTATTAAAAGCCTTTATCACCTTAGCATTTGGCAACAACAACTGCAACTCTTCAGCGGCACTCAATTCGGTAGTAAGCAACCCGTCAAAGGTTTCGTTTAATGGATTTGAAATGCTAATCACTATTTTTTGATTAGCCACCTCCTTAATTTTTTCGGCAATTTCTTTTTCTGCCGTATAAGGCACAGCTAGTATAATAATATCGGCTTCCCAAGATGCTTCAAACGAGCAATCAATCGCTTCAACAGAAGCCTTCGGATTTATAGCAACAAGCTCACTAACTAAACCTGTTACTTTCTCATTTTGAGATGCCTGCAACAACAAATTATAATTTCCTTTTACTAAACTCTTTGCTATGGCACCTCCCATATTTCCAGAAGCACCTATAATAGCTATTGTCTGTGTTGCGTTCATGTTTTTCCTTTTTAATAACAAAGCAAAGATAGAACCGCACACAAGTATTTCCCATTGTGCAAAATCAAGAAAAACTATTGATTTAAATCAATAAAATGAAGTGTATTACTTTTCAGAAGCCATTCTACGACGTATTCTACTTAGGGTTTCAGGAGTAGTGCCCATATAAGAAGCAATCATGTGCTGTGGTATGCGCTGTGTAATATCAGGATAATTTGCTACAAAAGTTGCATAACGTTCATCTAACGACTTACTAATATTAGCATTCATTCGCTGTTGTAATGCCACGTAAGCATCAGTAAGTAAAATACGGGAAAAGATTTCATACTTTGGACATTTTTCCAATAACTCTTCATGAGCTAACTTACTTATAGTAACTAACTCTGAATTCTCAAGTGCCTCTATATTAAAAGTAGCAGGCTCTTCTGTTAGAAAACTAAATAAGTCTGAAATATACCATCCTTCTGCAGCAAACTGTGCAATATGTTCTGATCCATTAGCATCTACAGAGAAACTTCGTAAAAGTCCGTGTTCTACAAATATGACAGATCTACAAACGTCATATTCCTGAAGTAAAAATTGACGCTTTCTTACCTTTTTAACCGATAGATACGATTTTATAAGCGCTTCCTCTTCATATGTTAAGGGCACACGTTTTCGAAAGTTTGCAAAATAAATGTCGTACATCAATTCAAAATTTATATAAAAATACAGGAAATTATTAAGTTACTATATGCTGTTTATTTGATTTTATTCGCTCTCTAAAACTACATTACCTCTATAAGGCTAAATAATGTATAATCATAACTAACTATAAATAGTTGATAAGTTTAACGTTTATAAAGGATTACATCTCAGGTTTTATCTCTAAATTTATAACTGATGTATACCAAATTGAGGATTTTCTTATGATTAACAAACGGCTTCTTGTTAAAAATCTTCTGGCTCATAATGATGAAAATAGTTTTTACGACAAGAAACGATTTATAAATATTGGCGAAAAAGAAGGCAAAGCTAAATTTTTAAAGCACGTTTGTGCATTGGCCAACTCTAACCCCAATAATAACTCGTTTATTGTTATTGGCGTTGAAGACGAAGAAAACGACATTGTAGGAGTCGACTTTTTTGACGATAGTAAGATTCAGAATCTGGTAAATGCTTACATAGACAATCCTCCTCTCATCTCTTACGAGAATATTCCTTTTCCTCATTTACCCGAAAATAAAGTGGTGGGGTTGGTTACCATTAGATCGAATGGTAAAGTTTGTTCCTTACGAAAAAATATTTGGAAGTACTTTGGCGGATCGGTATTCTTTAGAGATGGTAGCATAAGCATGCCTAAGGTATTTGATATTAAATTAAAAGACACTAATTCATACACCGTAGCCGAAATTGAACGACAGGCAAGTAACAACATAGAGCTTACTCTTAACGGAGTTATTGATTTTTTATATAACCGTCACAAAGACCTTGAAGGAAACTATAGGGTTTTTAAAGAGCAATTTGTAGTATGCTGGGCAGGTAGTACTAAAAGAAGTGGAGATAAAACATACTACTCTCGGGTAGATATTGAACTTATTAATGAGCAGGTTAAATTGTTCTATTCTACATTAGACGAAGTTGAAATAGAATATACTGAAAACACTTTTTCTATTACCGAATATGTAAACATGGGACTCAACAAACACCGAAGATACCACCCATTAGAAAGAGTAGACATTTCCTTTTTTGATAACGGAACTTATAAAATAGAAAGCACCTTGTTATTTAAACCGCCACAGTATGTAAAAAGTACCCTTCATCATATTTACAACACCAATAATACCATCCTCAATAAAATTAAGAAGAAACTTCCGTTATCTAATATTGATAAACGCGAACTTAAAAACTTACCAAATACGTATCTAATCTGTGCCCTTAATGGTTTTGACGAAGCAAGAACCATTTTGGAGGAAAACCGATGGATTATTAAAGATTGTAATAGAGAAGTATATGATTCTCTTAAAGAGTGCTTACGTATTTTACGTAAGGTTAAATACAGTTAATTGACTACTATTTAACGTAACTTGATAGAATTCTACTTGCGCACCACGGCATCTTTTTGCAACTTTGAGCAAAACTAACACAGTATGAGAACCCTAGTTATTGGAGATATTCACGGAGCTCACAAAGCACTGTTACAAATACTTGAACGAGCTAAAGTAACCGAAGCAGACAGACTTATTTTTTTAGGTGATTACGTAGACGGATGGAGCGAGTCTCCTAAAGTAATTGCTACATTATTGGAGTTAAAAGCTTCTAACGACTGTATCTTTATTCAGGGCAATCATGATGAGTTACTGCTTGATTACTTTAATGGCAAAACCGATAACGATTTGTGGTTTATGCATGGTGGTAAAGCATCGGTAGATGCGTATGCACAAGTAAATAAAATGGAACTTGAAATACATCTGGATTTTCTAAGAAACCTAAAGCATTATCATATCGACGATCAAAATAGGTTGTTTATTCATGCTGGGTTTACCAACTTACATGGGGTAACGGCGGAATATTATCCCAGACTTTTTTACTGGGACAGAACCTTATGGGAAACTGCCTTATCCTTAGACCCCAATATGTCTACCGATAATATTTACTATCCGAAACGTTTTCTACACTATAAAGAAATATATATTGGTCATACCCCTTTAACCCGAATAGGGAAATCAACTCCACAAAACAGAGCCAATATTTGGAATATGGATACCGGAGCTGCCTATACCAACCCATTAACCATTATGGATGTAGACACCAAAGAATTTTGGCAAAGTGATAATGTAAACGAATTATACCCTAATGAAAATGGCAGAAATTAATTTTTATCGCCTTTTTTCTTACGTTTATAAACGTGTTAAACAACCTATAAACAAAACAATACTACCAGGTTTTATTATGAAATTTTAAACACTTTCTATTTACTATTTCCCCAATACAGAAGAACACAACCTCTTTTATAAGTGTTGTTCTTTTATACATTATCTTGTTTTATGGCAATTGCATTGTACATAAACTGAAAGCCCAAAAACATTAATCCGTAAATTATAAATACCATTTGTGAAACCCCTTTATCTAAAAGAAGATTTACACATATATATAAACCTACCAATGCCATGGCTATGGTATATAGCGGAATAAGTAGTTTATTACTCAATTTATTAAACACTCTGCTTAATGGTATCATCATCGTTAAACCATACAATCCAATAAATACACCTGCATAGTCTCTAGTAATTAAATATCCCAAAAAACCAACTATAGAAACAAAGGCACTAATTGCCACAAGGCTTGAATTTTTGCGCTCCCGTTCTTCTAGTAAAAACTTACCATATTTATTAAATCGTAAAAACAAATTACTAATCGGGTTTATAATCCAGGTAGAAATGGCAAAAACAATATACAGGTATACTATAGGCATAATAAATGGTTCTAGTGCCTCATTTTTATCTGCAAGGTTTTCCAGTACTCTAAAAATTACATACATCCCTAACAGAATTCCCCATTGGTATTTACCTACCTTATTGCTCATAAAGAAAGCATACTTTAGGAACAACCTATATACCAGATTTTTAGCCTTAATAGCCTCTAACATTCCTTGCTGTGCATAGCCATAATTAGGGTTGCGTTGTAGTGATTCCTGAAAATGAATCATGGCTTTTTTATGATCTCCTTTTTCAAGTAACCCCCAACCATAATTGGCGTGTGTATAGTAGTTATCAGGATCGTTATGCAAAGCCCCTTCAATGGTTTCAAAAGAGCCTTCTTTATCATTCAATTTTAGTAACGCAGTACTTCTGGCGTTTAATGCCATGATATTCTCAGCATCTAGTTCCAGTGCTTTATTAGCCAAATCTAAAGCTTCCTGATACCCTTTACGATAGAGCTTAATATTAGCCCAAAAGGCAAAATAATCCGCTTCAGAAGGGTCAAACGAAATGGCTTCTTTAATATTAAACTCAGCCAAATCATATTTGCTTAAAGCAAAAAGTACTCTGGCCCGTAAATAGAAAAAGTCATCTTCATGCGGAACCTTACCGATAGCATCATTAATAAGTAACAAAGCACTATCAAAGTCCTTTTGTAATGCTTTAATCTCCGCCAGTACTTTTAGAAGATAAGGATTATCCGGATTATCAGAAAGCATTTCATTTGCTATCTTTTCAGCTTCGGCATACCTTCCCTGTCGCAATAAGATATCAACCTTTGATATTTGTGAATTCTCAAGCATTTACTTCATCTTTTTTAAGTAGGTCAATATATCATCATATAACCCTGAATCATTGGCAAACATAGCAAAATTCTTAGCCGTTTTAAACCATTCTTTAGTAGTACTCTTATGTCTTTTTACAGCCTTAAGTAAATCATTAGTTTGCAAAGGCTTTGGTACGCCATCTGTAAAAGAAGCCTCAAGTTTCTCTTCAATAGCAATATCAATAATCGCATCTATATCGGCACCTGAATAATGCTCAGTAGCCTTAGCTACCTTTTCATAATCAATTCCTTCGGCAGGCTTATCCTTTAATTTCAATTTTAAAATAGCTGCTCTAGATGCGGCATCTGGTGGCGGCACAAAAATAATACGGTCAAACCTTCCCGGTCTTCTAAAAGCATTATCCAAATTCCATGGAGTATTGGTAGCTCCTAAAATTAATAACCCGTCATTATCATTATCAACCCCATCTAATTCCTGTAAAAACTGATTAATAACATTTCTGCCCCCTGAACCTTTCATGTCAGTTCTACTGGCTCCTAGTGCATCTATTTCATCAATAAACAGTACACAAGGCGTATTATGGCGACCTGTTTCAAAAATCTCGTGTAAATTCTTTTCGCTATTTCCTATCCACATATCCAGAATATCATTTAATTCCAGACTTAAAAACTTTGCATTTACTTCTCCCGCAGTAGCTTTGGCAATAAATGTTTTCCCACAACCTGGAGGTCCGTATAACAAAATACCGCCTCCTGTCTTTTTACCATAAGCTTTATATAAATCGGCGTGTTGTAACGGTTTAATAATTTTAAGATCTATTTCCTTTTTAACCGCATCCATGCCGCCAACATCATGAAACTTTACAGATGGTTTTTCCATAAACACATCATCCTCATCATCACCCTCAAAATAAGAACTGGCTACTCTTAACGACCCATCCAAATCCGGATCGGTAAAAGATGGATTTTTGTGTAGTACCTCTTTATAGATTTCTGTAGCTCTACCTATTTCGCCCTCATGAAGTAACCCTTTAGCATACAACACCAAAAGTTCTTCATTTACATCTGAGGTCTCTAAGAGTTCTTCTACTATAACATTACAAGCAGAATAATTTTCTTTTCTAAAATACACCTTAGCCAAACCAGCCATGGCATCCATATTTTTTCCGTTTTGTAATATTTGGGAAAACTGTTTTTCAGCTTCATCTAATTCATTTACATCAAGATACGCTTTAGCCAGCATTAACCGAAGAAAACTATTATCAGGAGAATACTTTAATGCTTCTAACAAATCCTCAATTGAATGGTTACCACTCATAGTTATAGTTAATTTATTACGGGAAAGATAGCAAATAAAAATATTTATATAAGAAACGTATACAGCAAGATTGTAATAAAAAAACCTAAGACAAAAATTGTCTTTGGTTTTTAATTATTTAGATAACTGTTAAACGCATACAATACCATTTAATACGCTTCTAATAAAAAGCGAAACTATTATTTAATGCGCTCCATAATCATATAAGTATCGTTTGGCATTGATACTTGTATTTTTAAAATTTCATAAGTTTTCGAATCTATATAATAGTGTGTTTGCGTATCGCTAATATCACTTTTTACCGTTACGTCCCAAACTCTTACATTGTTTAAAACCGCTGCCGATGTACTCTTAATATATGCATTAACTACATCTGTTATATGCTCAGGATCAAAATTAAAAATAAGTAAGTCAGCCGTATAATTTTGCGAAAGAGGTAAGCATCTTATTAATTGAGGATACATGCTACTATCAAAAGAAGATGGATACTGCCCCTCTAAGATTAACTTTTCTTTTTTAGACTTATCAATGTAATATCCTTCTACGTTTTCTCCATAGTTAATTACTATTTCTCGCTTAGCATTATCTGAGAAATGGTAAATAGGTGCCATGTCTGGTAAAGAAACTATGGTGCTGTCCACAAATTTATCGTTGGTGCCATTTCGTTTAATTTCATTTCTAAAAAGCACCTTTTCATCTAAAACTTTAATCTCGGTCAATACTTTACCTAATTCAGTAATGGTATCTCCCTTAACCATACTCCATAACATCGCGTAATGCTCATTTTGTACTCTTTGAGATATAATCCTTTTATCTCCTGGAGTAATCCGTTTTTGTCCGAAACTATGAGTAGTAACTAGCAAGGCTACTCCCAAAATTAAAAACTGCTTCATCTTATACTTATTCTAATTGTTGGTTTATCGAATCAAAATTACAAAAAAACCGATATCTTAATACAGATATCGGTTTCATCAAATTGAAAGTTAGCTAGTTATTTTACATTTTATCGAATAGTACTCATTTTACCAAAAATATCCGTACAACGCTATCAGAATAACTACGATCCCCATAGCGCCAACAAAAAATGTTTTATCAGTTTTAAACAATTCGGTATCAACCTCATATGCTTTCTCATCTTGGAAGGTACAATTTGCATTGTTGAACATCATCAGTGCTAAGAAACCAAATAAGAATACCAATAATATAGTAGATTGATATCCCATAAAACGGTAATCTAAACCAAACCATGGTGTACCAAAAACCAACGTTACAATAGCTGCTATTACTGCTAAAAATGCAAACATATTTCCTGCCAATTTAAATTGCTTCTTACGAGCATCAGAAATTTCAGTTGCAGGTACCCTCCTCTTATCTGTAAGGGTAAGAATTACCGCTAATGATATTAAAATAACACAAGTGTATCCCATACGTAATTGGAACGGAACATCTGAAGCAACAAACTTCAAGATGATGGAAGTTGGTAATGTTGCTATTGTGGTCCATAATGCGGCTCTGTTAGAAGCGCGTTTCCAGAATAATCCCATACCAAATACCACTACCACTCCAGGATAAATAAATCCGGTGAATTCCTGAATGTATTGGAACGCCTGATCTAAGCTACCTAATAATGGCTTAGCTGTAAACATAGCAATAACCAATGCCACTAAAGCAGAAATACGACCTACTTTTACAAGGACTCTTTCAGATGCATTTTTGTTAATCACCTCTTTATAAATATCCATTGTAAAAATGGTAGAGGTAGAATTAAGCATAGAAGCCAAAGACGAAACCACCGCTGCAATTAATGCTGCAAACGCCAACCCTCTAATACCAGTTGGTGCAAAGTTTCGTAATAACCAAGGGTAAGCCTCATCCGATTTGCCAATAGCCCCTTGTAAATGAGCAGTAAGTTCTGGAAAAGAAGACTGATGTTCAAAAATAACATATGCTGCAATACCAGGAATAACCACGATAAGTGGAATTAATATTTTTAAATAAGCTCCAAATAGTAGTCCTCTTTTAGCCTCTTTAAGGTTTTTAGCTGCCAATCCTTTTTGAATAATATACTGGTTAAAGCCCCAGTACCCAAGGTTTGTTAACCACATTGCCCCAAGAATAACCGCTACCCCAGGAAGGTCTACAAATGGATCTTTCTCACCACCCATACCATCAGGAATAAGTGTTTTTCCTTTTTCTATAATCATGTTAAAGTGTACATCGTTTGGAGATGATACTACTTTATGGTATACCATATTAAATCCGTCAATAGCACTACCGGTATCACTAATAGCTGCTAAGGCAAACCAAGCAGTTATTAAACCACCTCCTACAAGAAATACTACTTGTAATACATCTGTCCAAGCAACCGCCTTTAAACCTCCGTATATAGAGTAAATACCAGAGAAAACCAGTAATCCTATAACGCCGTACATTTTAGGAACACCTAAAATTTGTTCCATAGCCGTAGCTCCTAACCACGATACCGATGTAAGATTTACAAAAACATATACCAGTAACCAGAAGAAAGAAAAGAAAAACGCTACCCCTTTACCATATCGCTCTCTTGAAAGCTGTGGCATGGTGTATATTTTTTTCTCTAACATCACCGGTAAAATATACTTGGCAACCAAAATTAATGCTGCTGCTGCAACCCATTCATAAGCTGCAATAGATAATCCTATGGCATACCCTGAACCAGACATCCCGATAAATTGCTCCGCAGAAATATTAGCTGCAATTAGCGATGCACCAATGGCCCACCACGATAGCGTTCCTCCTGCTAAGAAATAGTCTTTAGAATTTTTCTCTACTCCTTTTTTATCTCGTGAAATAAACAACCCTAAAGCTGCTATTAAAATAACATATCCTATAAATATCCCATAATCTAAGGGCTCGAATCCTCCGTTCATATTGAAAATTTTATTTTACTGAAAATTTATATGTAGTATGCGTATGATACTTTTCTCCCGGATTCAACACTGTTGACGGGAATTGAGGTTGATTTGGCGAATCAGGATAATGTTGTGTTTCTAAACATAAACCTGAACGTTGCTCATACATCCCACCATTTTTGCTCTTCTTGGTACCATCTAAAAAGTTACCACTATAGAACTGAATAGCCGGTTGATCTGTAAATACTTCCATATATCTTCCAGAAGCTTTATGATATAAAGAACCCACTTTTCTATAGTCCTGAGCATTGTCTGTAAATACCCAACAATGGTCGTATCCCGATCCTTTTTTCAACTGATCATTCGCTTCAGAAATATCTTTTCCTATTTCTTTTGCTGTGGTAAAATCAAAAGGAGTACCTGTTACTGAGGCTAATTTACCTATTGGAATTAAGGTTGCATCTACCGGTAACATTCTATCGGCATCTAATTGTAACTCATGGTCTAAAATAGTATTGAAATTGCCCGATAAATTAAAATATGAATGCTGCGTTAAGTTTACAACTGTCTTTTTATCCGTAGTAGCATCATAGCTAATTTCAAGGGCATTATCATTGGTTAAAGTATACAATATCGTTGTAGTAAGCGTACCCGGAAAACCTTCTTCCATATCGTTACTTATATAGGTAAGTTTTAATGTAGGGTACTCGGCATCTTCTACCGGAGTAATTGTCCACACTCTTTTATCAAATCCTTTAACTCCTCCATGAAGGTTATTAGGACCATCATTCGTAGCCAATTGGTAGTTAGTACCATCCAAAGTAAATTTACCTTTTGCAATACGGTTTCCATATCTCCCTATAGCGGCTCCAAAGAAGTACGGATTTCCATTAAAATAATCGTCTGGTGTCGTGTATCCTAAAACAATGTCTTCGTATTTTCCGTCTTTATCAGGAGCTGTTAGAGAAGTAATAATACCACCATACGTAATGACTTCCATCTGCATGCCGTTAGCATTTTTAAGGGTGTACTTTTCAATTTTTACACCCTCTGGAGTTGTTCCGTAGTCGGACTTAGTAATAGGAAACTTCTTTGGCTGTTCTTTAACCGTAGAAGTCTCCTCTTTTTTATTATTCTCTTTACAACTTACATTGATAAGCAGAAAACCAAAAAGTAAAAGTGTAACACCTAATTTTAAAGTTTTCATAATATGTTAGTTGGTTTAAATTATCTGTAGAACTTATCGTTCCAACGTAATGTATTTTTAAAGTCAGATAGCCTTGTATCCTCATCAATAACAAGGTATTCAATTCCAGCGATTTCTGCAAAATCTTCTAACTGTTCTGCAGTAACATTTTCACTATAACAAGTATGGTGTGCACCACCTGCTAAAATCCATGCTGTACAACCTACCTCAAAATTTGGAAGTGGTTCCCACATAACACGTGCTACAGGTAATTTTGGTAAGGTTTCTTTTACCTCTTCTCCTTTAGTTTTGTTCACTAATAATCTAAAGTGATTACCAAAATCCATTAAAGCTGCGTTTAATGAATTTCCTGCTCTACCATTGAATACTAAACGTACAGGATCTTCTTTACCCCCGATACCTAACGGATGTACCTCACAAGATGGTTGCTCTGCTGCTAATACAGGGTCTACTTCTAACATATGCGAACCTAATACTCTAGGCGCAGACGGATCTAAATGGTAAGTATAGTCTTCCATAAAAGCATTCCCCCCTTCTAAACCGTACCCCATAACTTTCATGGCACGCACTAAGGCAGCTGTTTTCCAGTCACCTTCACCAGCAAAACCATATCCTTTTGCCATTAAACGTTGTACCGCAATACCTGGTAATTGTTTCATGCCGTATAGGTCTTCAAACGTATCACTGAAACCTTTGAAACCACCATCTACTAAAAATTTTTCCAGTCCTATTTCAATACGGGCAGCATCTACTAACGATTGTCTTTTTGCACCACCTTCTAATAACTCCTCAGCCATTTTATAGGTAGCTTCATATTCTTTCATTAATTCAGCTACTTGTTCGTTAGTAACCGCATCAATTAATTTTACTAAATCCCCTATACCATAAGTGTTTACAGAGAAACCAAATTTAGTTTCGGCTTCTACTTTATCACCATCGGTAACGGCAACAAAACGCATGTTATCACCAAAACGAGCAAACTTAGCACCTTGCCAGTCATCCCATCCTAAAGCAACACGTGTCCATGCCCCTATTTTTTCTTGTACAGTATTCTGAGCCCAATGCCCTACAACTACTTTTCTGTTTTTACGTAAACGACTTACCATAAAACCAAACTCACGGTCACCATGAGCAGCTTGGTTTAAATTCATAAAGTCCATATCCATTGTATCCCACGGAATGTCTCTGTTGTACTGTGTATGTAAGTGTAATAAAGGTTTTTGCAATGCAGACAAACCTCTGATCCACATTTTTGCAGGGGAAAACGTATGCATCCAAGTAATAATACCAATACAATTTTCCTCTTGGTTTGCAGCTGTTAATGTTTCATATATTTCCTCAGTAGTTTTTACCGTTGGTTTAAAAACTACTTTTACAGGAATAAGGCTAGAAGCATCTAAAGCGGCAGCAATTTCTTTAGAATGCTCTGCTACTTGCGCTAAAGTTTCTGGCCCGTAAAGGTGCTGACTACCGGTTATAAACCACACCTCTTTTTTGCTAATATCAATCATCTTACTCTTTTGTTTGTTTTAATATTTTAATTCTGACCGTAATAGGCATCTTTACCATGTTTACGCTCGTAATGTTTTTTAATTAATGAATCTTTTAGCCTTGGTGCTTTTGGGTTAATTTGTAATGTTAAGTACGCCATCTCTGCCACAGCTTCTAAAACTTTACTGTTATAAACTGCCTTTGTTGCATTTTTACCCCAGGTAAACGGGCCATGATTTCCAATTAATACCATCTCTACTTCTTCGTAAGAAAGTCCTTTTTCCTTGAAGCAATCTAAAATCTGAATTCCGGTGTTGTGCTCATAGTTTCCTTGAATAAGTTCATCTTTCATAGGAGGCGCACATGGTATATCTGCAGTTAAATGGTCTGCATGTGTAGTACCAAAAATAGGAATGTCTAATTGAGATTGTGCCCATGCTACTGAATATGTAGCATGAGTATGTGAAATACCCCCAATATTCTCCCAATTCTTATACAAATATGCATGCGTTTTAGTATCGGAAGAAGGACGCATAGTACCCTCTATAATAGTGTTATCGTAATCTAGAATTACAATATCTTCGGGCTTTAATATTTCGTAAGGAACTCCACTAGGCTTAATAGCAAAAACTCCGTTGGCTCTGTCTACAGCACTTACATTACCAAACGTATAGATAACCAACTTTAAGGCATCTAACTGCATATTTGCTTCGTAACATTCTTCTTTAAGAGACTTATACTTGGAACTCATAATTTTTAGATTTTGTAAAGGTTTCTATAAATTCTGCTAATTGGGCATAATCACTAAATAACTGCTTGTAGATTTCCACCATTTCTGACTGCGGGTAATACTCTGCTTCAAAATCGCTACCTAATACTTTGCTTGCCTCAATAACATTAGGATAAATACCAGCAACAACTGCTGCATAAATAGCAGCTCCTAATGCCGGTGCTTGGTCTGATGATGCCACCTTAATAGGCATGTCTAAAACATTAGCAAGGGTTTGCATAATAAATGGCGACTTACGGGCAACCCCTCCAATACCAATAACAGATTCTATTTTTACCCCTTCAGATTCAAAACGATCTACAATCATTTTTGAACCAAAACAAATAGCATTCACTAAAGCTTTAAAAATATGAGGTGCTTTTGTACCTAGTGATATTCCCGACATAGCACTTTTCAACTCCTGATTTGCATCTGGTGTTCTTCTACCATTTACCCAGTCTAAAGCTGTAGGAATTGCTTCGCTTAACGGAATATTCTCCGCTTGCTCTGCAAGGGTTCTTATAAAGTTGGCATTAATTTCTGCCGATAATTCTTCTTTTTGCTTTTCTGATAGTACACTTGAAGAAAGTACTAAGTTGTCTATTGGCCAAGATAACACGTCTTTAAACCAAGCCAATACATCTCCAAAACCAGATTGACCAGCCTCTAGACCAACCATTCCAGGAATTACAGAACCATCTACCTGACCGCAAATACCTCGTACCAATGTATCTCCTAAAACCTCTTTAGAAGAAACCATGATATCACAAGTAGAAGTACCCATTACACGTACCAACGCCTTTTCATCTACTTTAGCACCTACTGCACCCGAATGTGCATCAAAGGTCCCTACAGCAATAATGGTATTGGTTGTTAAACCAAGTTTTGCCGCCCACTCTTCGTTTAAGTTTCCGGCTACCTGATCAGAAGTAAACGTTTCTGTATAAAGGTTCCCTCTTAATTCGGCAAGGTACGGGTGTAACTTCTCAAGAAATTCTTCTGATGGTAAGCCACCCCAGCTTTCGTGCCACATAGCTTTGTGCCCTGCTGCACATCGGCTTCTTTTAAAAGTATCAATATCTTTGTGATCTGCTAAAATATAGGTCATGACATCACAGTGCTCCATCCATGTATAGGCTGCATTCATTACTGCTTCATCTTCTCTTACAATGTGAAGTATTTTTGCCCAAAACCACTCAGAAGAATAAATCCCTCCTTCGTATTTTGTATAGTTTTCGCCTCCCCAGCGTTCCGATAATTCATTAATTTCATTGGCCTCTTTAATGGCTGTATGATCTTTCCATAAAATCATCATCGCATTAGGGTTTTCTTTAAACCCATCTACTAAAGCTAACGGAGTTCCGTCTTTAGTAACCGGTACAGGTGAAGATCCGGTAGTATCGATGCAGATACCTACAACGCTTTCGGGTGCAACCCCAGAAGTACTTACAACAGATTTTATTGTATTTTCTAATCCTTCTATATGGTCTAACGGGTGCTGACGAAATTGATTTATACTCGGACTACAGTATAATTTTTCTTTCCATCTTTGATACCAATGAACTTCTGAAGCCAATTCTGCTCCATTCTGGGCATCTACTAGTACAGCTCTAACAGAATCTGAACCATAGTCTAATCCGATCACATATTTTTTCATATTGGTAGACAATTTTTATTTGTAACTAATACAAATATAAGGTACTTCATTTAATAAATGTGTTTTTCACACTTGTTTATTTTTAAAATAGTTACTTTAACAATCACTCCGAAAAAGTAGGTGCTTTTACCCCTACTTTTTCTTTTTAAACTAATTTCTGACATGCTTGGAGTTATGTTTTCACCTCCAAACCGTTTTACTAGAAAAGGTAATCGTTACTTAAAATAATTATGGTGCCTTTTGCTGCAAATCCCTAAACAACCACCTCAATATCAAAACATAAACAAAGGAATTTGTAGTTACTATTTTAGTGTAAGTGCGATATCATCAGGCCCCCATAATTTCTCTTACTTCACACATTTCGTAACTGTTCTACCATTAGCAAACCCAATTAAGTCAATAAGATTCCACAAATATCTGTTTGGTAACCAATGAATTACCATTCCATTATCCACCTATTTAAAATCTTTACTTTTAAGATTAAAGGCTTTATTTATTGCCATTACAAGGGCAGGTGTATTTCTGCAAATGCAGAAACCCATAAGTATACATACTAGGTACCGCTGTGAAATGAGATATCCAGAGCCCTTATATCATTAGTTGGCAGCGGTTTTTGATCAAACTCGCTGCCTGTAATGAAACACAAACAAATATATATGCTCTTTTAAGCATTCACTAACTTTTAAATTCACTTTTAAGTCATAATCACATACACACTTATAGTGCCCTATTGAGATTACAACGAAACTCATGTATACAAACCTTTCTTCTAAACTACCGTCGTCTGTATTAATTGCTCTATTGTGGTGGTGTTAGAATTTCCGGCTAGTTCATTTAAAATACCTTTATATTCCCACTATTATATTTTAGAACAACTCGCAAAAAATGTAACGTGCATAAACTTACCTATGGAAAATTCCCAAATTGCTCTCACATTTTTGCTGTTCGATTTTCATCTAATTTTGGTTTCTTACTTACCTTCTAACACCACTACAGAGAATGGAGGTAGTGTAACTGTAAGACTTCCTTTTTTTAATTTAAAATCTTTAAATTCTTTCGGAGCAACCTTCTCAGGATTCTCAAAAGAATTACAATCTTGTAGTTTTGAAGAAGTTAATACTTCTGCTGTAAATCCTTTTACATTTAAATCGTCTAGATTAAGAGTTACCTCAACCTTTTTAGAAGCATCAATATTAACTAAAGAAATATGTGTTACTTCATCTTTTTCTGAAGCAGAAACCGATACCGCAGGTAAACTTTCTCCATTAAAATCATAATCAGGAGAAATTAGCTGAATTGGTAACAATTTAGCATCTTGGTGTACATTGTACATCTTCATAACATAATAAGTAGGAGTAAGAATCATCTTTTCTTCTTTAGTAAGTATTACAGCTTGTAATACATTCACAGTTTGTGCAAGATTGGCAATACGTACTCGGCTACTATGATTGTTAAATGTATTTAAGGTAGTACCTGCTATCATAGCATCTCTCATAGTGTTTTGCTGATATAAGGCAGAATTCATACCATCATCCATTGTATCGTACCATCCACCCCATTCATCTACTACTAAAGCAATTTTACCTTCAGGATCATATTTGTCCATTATAACACTATGCTTTGTAACCAACTCTTCCATGCGTAAGGCAGATTGCATTGTTGAAAAATATTGTGCCTTATTAAAATCAACAGAAGATCCTTTCTCATCCCATTCTACAAACGAATATGAATGCAAAGCAACCCCCTCAATTAAGTTTTGAGGTATATTTTTCATCATAACTTCTGTCCAATGATAATTATCTACATTCGCTCCTGAAGCAATACGGAACAAATGTCTTTCACCCCAAGAAGTCATAAACGTAGCATATTTACGATATAGGTTTGCATAGTATTCCGCGGTCATATTTCCTCCGCATCCCCATGCTTCGTTACCTACACCCCAGTATTTTACTCCCCAAGGAGTTTCTCTTCCGTACTTTTTTCTAAGATCAGCCATTGGGCTAGGGCCCACATGGTTTACATACTGTAACCAATCTGCAAATTCTCTTACCGTACCACTACCCACATTGGCTGCCAAGTAGGGTTCAGCATCTAATACTTCACATAAGTTTAAAAAATCGTGAGTACCAAAACTATTATCTTCGGTAACACCACCCCACCAAGTATTTACTATGGTTGGTCTGTCTTCTTTTGGCCCAATACCATCTTTCCAATGATACGTATCGGCAAAACAACCACCAGGCCAACGTAAATTTGGAACTTTAAGCTCTTTTAATGCTTTAATAATATCGTCTCTAACACCATCTGTATTTGGAACATTACTTGTTTCTCCAACATAAAACCCGCCATAAATACATCTTCCCAAGTGTTCAGCAAAATGTCCGTAAATGTGTTTACTAATCACCGGTGCATCGTCTACCTTTCTAACAGTAATTGAAGCTTTTTCCTGAGCTACCGAAGAAGCTGTAATAAGACCTCCCGCTACAAAAGCCAATATTTTCTTACAATATTTCATTTAATAAGGTTTTTTATTTTTTAATAATCTATAAACTATTAATATCTTCTTGATTAAATTCCCAGCTAATTCATCTGGCAATCTACCATATTGAATATCGCTACCCCATCTGTAGTTGGCTGTGTACCATAACCTACTACTACAATCATACTAATTTAATTCAATCAGTTATAGATAAATGTAATTTATACACTTACAAATTAATTCAAAAATTTTTAATAAAACAACTGATTTTTACAAAATTTTAGCTTTTAACGCTGTCATAATGCCAAATAAACAATTATGTAGGTATTAACATACTATAACATTGTTCAGTTAAACATCACAAAACATGTGGTTTATTAAAAACAGGACACACTGTATTAATAGAGTAAACTACTTCGGAGCAAGCCCATGAAGCATTTAGTAAACAGTACATTTCTATTTAGAAATAAGTCTTGGAGCATTCAAATAATTTACTAACAGGAAAAATTAGCATCCTGAATTCCGATTAATCCTATTTCAACTACAGTAACACTTTTTAGTTTGCCTACTCACAAAAAAATACTTCGTTACACCAAGTAGTACTTTTCTTAACTTTATAATCAACTCTCCTCTATTCGCTAAATATGTTTTTTAAATTATGCCATATTATTTTACATTTAAAAATATCAAAATCTTATTTATTGAACATACATCAACCTGCAACGTTATATGAGATAAATGTTTTAAAATAAAAATTTAGTACGTTTGTATACCTTTATAGCAATTATATTATAATACTTCGAACCATGACTAATAATTACAAAGACGAGGATAAGGTACTTGTAGCAGTAGACTGTATTATTTTTGGCTTTGATAATGAGAATTTAAAAATCTTACTAATTAAAAGGGATTTTGAGCCAGAAAGGGGAAAATGGTCCTTAATGGGAGGGTTCTTAAAGAAAAACGAAACCTTAGATGAATCGGCCGACAGAGTATTAACAAACCTGACTGGGCTAAACAATGTATATCTTGAGCAATTAAGAGGCTATAGTAAAGTAAACAGAGATCCGGTAGAACGTACCGTATCTGTTGCCTATTATGCTCTTATTAACATTTCAGACCACACTGAAATCAACGAAGACTATTCCGCCAAATGGTTTACTATTGATGAAGCTCCCTCTCTTATTTTTGATCACAACGATATGGTGCGATATGCTATGAGTAGGCTACGTTACAGAGCACAAACCAAACCTATTGGTTTTGAATTGCTACCTCCTAAATTTACCATGAAACAATTACAAACGTTATACGAAGCTATTTTAGGAGAAAAACTAGATAAACGTAATTTTATTAATAAAATTA
>NZ_BRVP01000011.1 GCF_027924145.1 Neptunitalea chrysea
CACATCAAGTTTACACATTTCCTCGAATTTTGTAAAGTCGTGGACAAATCCTAAATGGATAACAGCATCTGAAGCGGCAGCTCCCGATTTTAAACTTTCAAAATCATTTAAATCTCCGTGGTGTGCTTCAGCTCCGGCAGCAATCAGTTTGTTCACTGATGCTTCCGAACGAGCTAATCCCAAAACTTGGTGTCCATTCGCTAATAATTCCTGTACTACGGCAGTTCCTACGAAACCTGTAGCGCCTGTAACAAATACTTTCATTTTGATATATTTTTTTATATAAATTAATGAAGCAAAGTTCAGGTTTCGAATCTCTACTCCTGTAGCCGAAAAGTATTTTCTTGTAGCCGAAAAATTATAACAGTTTAATTAAAAGACTGTCTGAACTCCAAGGGAGAAAAATTTGTCTTTGTCTTAAAAAGTTTGCTGAACGATTGTGAATGTTCAAAACCTAATTCGTATGCAATTTCTGAAACGGAAAGATTTGTCGTTGATAATTTTTCTTTGGCTCTTTCTATAATTGCGTTCTGAATATATTGTTGTGTGTTCAGTCCTGTCAGGGAACGCAACATATCACTCAAGTAACGTTGCGAAAGCTTCAATTCTGTACTGACATATTTTACAGATGGTAATCCGTCTTTCAGACGGTTTTCTTCTTCAAAATAGTTGTTTAAAAGTTTGTCCAAAGAAGTTATGATCTCGTGATTGATTGCTTTTCTTGTAATAAATTGCCTATTGTAAAAACGATTGCTGTAATTTAGTAGTAATTCTATTTGCGACACCAAAACATCTTGGCTGAAATGGTCAATATTGTTGTCTAGTTCGTTGGCTATTGTAGTAAATAAATTAGCTATAATTTCTTTTTCTTTTGCCGATAAAAACAAGGCTTCTGAAACATCGTAAGAGAAAAATCCGTATTGATTTATTGTTTTTCCTAATGAATAATTTCGGATAAAGTCAGGATGAAAATACAAAGCAATACCTTCATAGCTTTCTAGGTCTTCTGGCGAAAAAACGATTTGTTTCGGTTTCAAAAATGCCAATCCGCCTTCCTCAAAATCGTAATATCCTTGTCCGTATTTTATGTATCCTGTGAATGTAGGTTTAAAGGAAATTTTGTAAAAATCAAGACTTACTTTATGCCCTCTTGGAAACATTTCAATCGAAACATTATTATAGTCAACCAATGCAATCAATGGGTGCAATGGTGCAGGAAGTCCCAATAACCGCACCAATTGCGATATACTTTTAATGTGATTGATGTTAGATTGTTGTTCCATTTTTCTTTACGAATTTAATCAATTTTGTTTTGACGGGCGAATAACAATATCGCCAATTTCAACGTTGTCTGGTTGACTTATTGCATAAATCACAGCATTGGCAATTGCTATGGGATCTATGGCTATTTGTTCCATTCCTTTTTGAATAGCTGTTTTTACTTCTTCATTTTTTATGTTGTTCGCAAAATCTGTTTTCACAAATCCGGGCGAAATGCCTGTAATGCGTATCTTTCCGTTTGACTCTTGACGAAACGCTTCTGCAATAGTGCGGATTGCATTTTTAGTTCCTGCATAAACGCCTTGCATTGGGACAATCTTTATTCCTGAAGTTGAAATGATATTGACGATATGTCCTGACTGCTGTTGTTTAAAAATGGGAATTGCTGCCGCCATCCCATACAAAACGCCTTTGAGGTTAATGTCAATCATTTCTTCCCAACCGTCAATATCCAATTCGTCAATGCGGCTTAATTGACTGACACCTGCGTTGTTTACAATGACATCTAATTTTCCAGAATGCTCAACTGTGGTATTGACCAACCGAACTAGACCGGTTTTATGCTTCACATCAGTTTGAACAAAGGTAGCTTCACCACCTTTGCTTTTAATTTCTTCAACAAGTTCTTGCAATTGTTCTGTTCGTCTTGCACCCAAAACAACCTTTGCACCATTTTTTGCTAATTCTATGGCGATGGCTTTACCCATTCCACTGCTTGCACCTGTAATGGCTACAACTTTCCCTTTAATATTTTGCATCATTATTAGTTTTTATCTATTTATTTGTTGCTGATAAGCTGCTGGATATCGGTCTCCCACAAGTGTAATTCCGTCAGCTATTGTTTTGATTTTTGCAAGTTCATCAGCTGTTAATACAACATTTGTACTGCCAATGTTTTCCTCTAAGCGATGCAATTTTGTAGTCCCTGGTATTGGTGCTATCCAGGGCTTCTGAGCTAATAGCCAGGCCAATGCTAATTGTCCGGTTGTGATATTTCTTTGTTGAGCAATCTCAGAAAGAGCATCCACTAAAAGCATATTGGCTTTAATGTTTTCTTCGCTGAAGCGAGGGATGATATTTCTACGATCAATATCCTCCAGTTTTGTGCTTGCATTTATTGTACCTGTGAGAAAGCCTTTGCCCAAAGGGCTGAACGGAACGAAACCAATTCCTAACTCTTCTAATGTTGGTATGATTTCATCTTCGGGTTCACGCCAAAACAAAGAGTATTCGCTTTGCAATGCAGCTACAGGTTGAATGGAATGCGCCTTACGAATAGTTTTTACACCTGCTTCCGATAGACCGAAATGTTTTACTTTACCTTCTTGTATCAGGTCCTTTACGGTACCGGCAACATCTTCTATCGGAACATTGGGGTCAACCCTGTGCTGATAAAGCAGATCAATGTAATCCGTTCTTAATCTTTTTAAAGATGCTTCTACTACTGCTCTGATTGTTTCGGGTCTACTATCTAAGCCATCTGTTGGTATGGCATTTTTACAGCCAAATTTTGTTGCTATAACAACGTCTTTTCTATAAGGCTGTAATCCTTCGCCAACAATTTCTTCATTGGTGTAAGGTCCGTAAGCTTCTGCCGTATCAAAAAATGTGATACCTCTTTCAACTGCGGTGCGTAATAGTATTATGGCATCTTTTTTCTCAATTCCTTTGCCGTACGAATGGTTTATTCCCATACAGCCAAAGCCTAATGCAGAAACTTCTAATCCGCCATTCCCTAGTTTTCTCTTTTGCATAATTTTTTTTTAATTGTTTCTAAAACTAACTTAATTTCAAGTGCAAATTTCTCTATTGTCGTGCTATGAAAAGTAGTTAGGTTGGTAATTATTGTAGTTAGATTTTCAAATGTTTTAAACACTGTAAATTAGTCCGCTACCTTTATCTAACGATTTGATCGTTGCCATATCATCAGCAAACAACTCAAAGTCAAATACATTGAAATTTTCATTCATCCTTTCCCTATTTGCTGATTTTGGAATAGCAACGACGTCTCTTTGAATTAACCATCGTAGCACCACTTGGCCAATGCTCTTATTATATTTGCTTGAAAGTACTTTTAACAGTTCATTATTAAACAGATTATTTTTACCCTGGGCAAAGGGTGCCCAAGACTCCAACTGTATGCCCTGAGATTTCAAAGCTTTCTCCATTTCTATTTTCTGGGAAAATGGATGTGTCTCCACTTGATTGACTGCTGGTATCACACTATGCTGCTTCACTAAATCTGAAATCTGATTTATATTAAAATTACTTACACCGATCGCCCTTATTTTACCTTCTTTGTATAATTCTTCCATTGCTTTCCAAGAAGAATTTACGTCTCCCTGCGGAAGATGAATTAAGTAGAGATCGATATAATCAAGCTGCATTTTCTTTAACGAAGCTTCAAAAGTGCGCTTTGTATTTTCATAGCCGGGAGCCTCTGGCAAAAACTTTGTGGTCACAAAAATTTCTTCCCGTTTGACATTACTTTTTTTAATCGCTTTGCCTACTGATTCCTCATTATGATATGCAGCAGCTGTGTCTATCAGTCTATAGCCAATGTTTAAAGCATTAAGCACAGACTTCTCGCACTCTGAACCGTTTCTAAGCAAGTAGGTGCCAAAACCAAGCAGTGGCATCTTTACTCCATTGTTTAATATTAGATTTTTCATTTTTGCATTGACTAAATTTCAAGTGCAAAGTTCTTAATAGTCTTCCGATAAAATGTATCCGAATTGGTAGGTGTTGTAGTCAAATTGTACAGAATGGTGAATAGGCCTGGTCGTTCGGTTTGTCTTGTAGGTTGAGTGTCGTGTTGCCATTGCCACTAACTTGTCATAAGCCTCAAAAAGTCAACATTATCCAATTAATTTAGTATGGCCATTAGAGTCTTTTCACTTTTCCATCATTTGAAAATCGACCTCGCCTCGTAATAAATTAGCTCAAAATTAGCTTCTAAATCTGCCAATGAAAACGGTTTTGTCCTTTTTGCAAGTTCACGATGAATCTTCTGTAAGTTAAACTGAACTTTCTCATCCTTTCCATCGGCATACGTAATAAACTCGCCCTGCTTCAAACGAAAGAAAATATCTGACCTTATTTTTGGAATTTCCTTTTCCCCTGTGGTAATCCGTGTATCAAAATCGAGGCTATGACCACGGCTTACGCTCTTTGTTGAGTCTTTTATAATCTCAAAAAAACGTTCGTAATATTTTGCAGTGTCCGGGTCATTTACCTTTCCAAAAAATTGATAGGAAAGATTGCTCAATATCGCTTTGCTTGCCTTATCACCATACATCATATCATTCTGTATTTTGTCCTGCATCACGTAAACTGTAGATATCCCATAGCTCCGCAATGTTGCCGGAATACGGTGCATATTCAACAAACGGATGGTTGGTGCTTCTTCCATTAAAAGGAATGAAGGTTCAGAATTCCTCACACTCATTTGTTTGGTGATGGTATGGACAATGGTAGCAATGACTGGTGAATAGGAAGTCTCAAATTTTGGATTGTTAACGATTGAAATTACCGCTGGATTTTCTTCACTATTGATATTGAGTGGGACTTCATCTGCGGACAACGCCATAAAAATCCGTTGTGTGCTGATCCTTTTCAATGCATTGGCCAAGGTGCTTTTTACACCAGCGGTTTGCCGTTCCGAATCTTTCCCGCTTATAAATGCGTCTGCCATTGCCCGCGATGTCGTATTGGTTTCCAGAAACTGTATCAGGCTGTCGGTGTCCAGATATTGATAAATGGCAATTAAATGCGGCAGGGTGCAGAATTGGGGATAGTATGTTTTGAGTTTCCAAATCAATCCACCGATCAAACCTTCTGCAGCATCATTGAAAAATTTGGTCGTGCCGGTCGTTCCAGATTCCCGTTGCTCTAAAAGGTTCTCTATCAACACCCGGGAAACCTCATTGACGCTTTCCTCGTTCTCCAAATAGCGAGGTGCAATTGGATTGACCCGATGGATTATTTTATCAAAGGAAATAACCTTAAACGGAATATGCCCATCCTTAAAAAGCGGATACGCCATTTCCGTTAGTTCAAAATCCTTGTAATCGTGGATGATACCACAAAACCCTTCTTTCCGGAAATGTTTCAGGAATCCATACACTACACTTTCGGTCTTTCCGCTTCCCGCAGAACCGATGACGGATGCACCTCGCTTGATATTGTCAAGCTTGAAGTTTCCTTTCGTAGTTTCAAAATTAACTTGATATCGGTCGTCACCATTTTTTGGTCTTTCTTTTTTATGCAAGAAAACATACAATGTTGTATTGATTAGCAAAAGTGGACAGACCACATTCAGCAACACTAAAACCAAACCGTTCCAATGCTGTAAAAAATAAGCTAGCATACACAGCATAAGGCTGCTCAGCGCAAATGCATATCTTGATAGTTGATATAATCCATAAAATAGCATACTGGCCAAGCCAATAATAACGAGAGCGGTAAAAAGGTTGTCTATATACATCATACTCGAATTAGATTCCTATGGAACTTGATTTGATGGCCATTTCCACGCCACGGCGTAGTCGGTTAAATACCTTCATTGCCAATTGCGCCTGTGACACTGGAATGCTTGGTAGCATTGGAACACCGCTTTCCTTCATCATTTTAAAAGCAATTGCCTTTTCATTGGTGGGCAATTTCATCAGCGATGCAAAATAGATTTTCGGATTCTTGACGAAATCCTTTCTTGCCTTGTAGGTCTCGGCGAAGTTTCGTTGATAGCCAAAAGTCCTATCAAAGGTCTTTTCCGCACGCTCAAAAAACTGGTCTCGGTCAAAGCCACGTTTTACACTCTTACCGTGCATCTCTACTTCTGATGCTTTATGTTTGCTCCCTGGTGAAAGGCTAAACGTATTGGATGCGTCCTTTCGGCTTACGATGATATGGATATGGCTTTGGTTTCCCGCCTTTGGAATCCCCTGGACAATCCGCTCCCCATCCTGTTGGTGCGGGGCTTCCTTTTCCAATCGGTCAATTTTCTTCTGCAAAAGTTTGCTATTGCCTTCAGCCCGTCCTTCTTCAATACTTCTGATTTCAGTTTTAAGCTGAAGGATTTTCGTTGCATAAGGCTGGTTTTCCTTGATCTGCCAATCCGTTCCCTTAAAGGTGCGTTGGTGTTCTATTTTCGCGTAATATTTTATATCATCAATGGTAATGGGTCTTCCGTTGATTTCACGGTTAAAGGATGCCACATAATCCTTCATCAGTTCACGGGTGTACCTTTTTAAATCTTCGCTACTGTTCTGTAACCGGTTCAGTTCATCTTTGGAAGGGCTGACCGTTATGGAATAAAATTTCGGTTCGGTCTTTTTGAGTTTACCACCATTGCCATCGATATCCTTTACCACTTCTTCGGCTGAAATCTTATCGCCATATTGATTGAAAAAGCGTTCCATTTCTTCCTGTTCCATGCCTTGGTTTTCCTTCTCCAGATAACCCACAAAATCGCCTGAACTTTGTGCATAATTCCCTCCCAGTTTTTGAGGTGTAATGGTGATATACATAGCTCAAAAATTAGGGTTAGTTAGTATGGTTTTGCTTTTCCTGAAACCTTACTTTAGGCTTTTCTTCGAGCGTTTTCTTTTCCAAAATCAGGGGTTTCTTTTTGGGTTCTTCGGTCTGGAAAAGGGATTCAATCATTGCCACCGTGGGTTTGGTCTGGGTCTTTTCCATATCCCGCATGATGGCGATAACCGCATTGATACGTTTCTTTATGGAAGCTTCGATCGTCCTACCAGTAGGCCCTAATTTTTCCTTTGGGGAAATCTCGTTGTAAAAGAAAAAATCGAGCATTGTAGTCAATGCTTCGGTGTGTGATTTGAAATGTGTTCTTGAAAATTCCTGAAAACGTTTTGCCGTTTCCTTTTTGAACCTGATGCCAATAAATGAGTCCATAATTCGCCGATTTGTCGCAAATCCTTCCCTAAAAATGGGCGTTCACAGGGCATTTGTCGCAAATTGTAGGAGGTCGAGAATTTTGTCTTTTTTCAAATTGTTGAATATCAGTGATTTGAAAACAAAAAGGAGTGCTAAACATCGCATCGCGTGTTACCCTCTTGCTACTCCTTTTCGTTCGCCCCAGGCGAACAAAATTCCGTACAATCTGGCTAAAAAGCCAATTGCCATTTTGAGGAAAATAATTTCCTGTTATATACTATTTCGATGGGTACGGTTATCGGCGAAAGTAAAAAATGGATAACCCTACATAAATTTGAATGCTGAATTTCAGCGAAATAAAGACACAAAAATTAAATCATCGACTTCAAAAATGATGACAATAAATGGTCAATCTCTTGTAACATATTTTTATCTGTAATAGAACCGTCTAGATTGACTTTCCCTTTGGCACCTTGAATAAGTAGTCTTGATTCAAGTGGAATTTTAGCTTCTATAGTTTCAAGTATCAAACCCAAAGATTCGAATGCCTTTTCCCCAGATGCTGAGGCAACAATTATCGCAACGGGTTTGTTGGCAAATAGTCTTGTAGAAACGTTCCATTCAATAGCATTTTTCAAACTTCCGGGAAGGCTAAAAATATACTCAGGCGTACAAAATAGAATACCATCGGATTTTTCAATTTTTTCCCTGAATTGAAAGACTTCCTTTGGAAGATGATCATCATCTAATTCAGTATTAAAATGAGGCAACTTATCTACGCCATCGTAAATTTCGATATCCAAAATATCGCTAAATTTTCCAGCTATAAATTCTAGAATTTTTTGATTTGTAGCGTTCTTTCTTGTGCTTCCCGAAATGGCTAGAATTTTCTTTTTATTGATTGACATGAAATAAAATTTGAATAGCAATTTGCAATTTAAAATTCATCTTTTTGAACAATTCCAATTGATAATGATTATTGGAGAATAGTCATTAAATGCGTAATACGTAAACTGACACCTCTAAAAACTTAGAGGTGTCAGTTTGCTTTTTTTGAAAATTAGATATGGAATACAAATTTATAAGAATACAAATTTCGCAATGCTTCTTCGGCTATCGTTGTTTCAAAACAGGTGTGATTTTCCCTTACGTATTTGCGGATAGCATCCCCAAATTTTCGTTCCACATCTTTTTTGGAATTTTCCAAAAGTCAGGCTTGAGCCTCTTCGCTCAAGGCGGTAAAATTGAGATATACCATAGCTTTGAATTTAAAGGATTCCGTTATCTGCAAAACTGTAATAATCGCCATCAGGGGTCAATATCAAATGGTCCAAAACTTTGATATCAAGTAGCTCCCCTGCATTTTTGATTTTTTGGGTCAGGGTTTTATCCGCTTCACTGGGCTTTAAAGTACCGCTTGGGTGGTTGTGCAGTAAAATAACTGCTGTGGTCAAACTTTTTAAGAGTACGGCAAACAGGATGCGGACATCCACTAAAGTGCCTGTAATACCGCCATTGGAAACCTCACAAATGCCTTTTACCTTATTGGCATTGTTGAGCAACATAATTTTAAAGGTCTCCTGCAATTCAATTGTTTCTTTGTTCCATTGGCTATAGGCTAAGTCGGCAGCACTTTGGGAACAGGTTATTTTGGGAAGCGAATTTGCTTTTAAACTTCCGCTGTAACTTATCGCTATTTCATTAACTTTGCTTTTCATTGTTAACTTATTAATTGGGTTAATAATTAAAAGAGGGCGCAACTTTCGATGGGAACGCCCTCTTAAATTTTAAGGTTTACTTATCGCTTTTACTGCCAAGTAATAGAATTTCATTGGCTTCAACCTCGGTGACATAGCGTTGGTTTCCGTCATCGGTGGTATAGGTACGGGTTCTCAATTTTCCCGTGATGGCTATTTCCTTTCCCTTACCTACATAATTTTCGATAATCTCGGCTGTCTTGCCCCAAGCTACAACGGTGTGCCAGTCGGTTGACTGTACCTTTTCGCCCTTGTTGTTCTTGTAGTGTTCATTTGTAGCGATTGAAAAACGGGCTACTTTTTTACCGCTTTCAAGGTTGGTAGTGGTCGGTTCCTGTCCAACGTTTCCGATTAACTGTACGTGATTTTTTAGAGTACTCATAATAAAAGAATTAAAGATTAATTAAAATACCATCTGAACGATTCAGACAGTTTGCGTTTATATTTTTTGAAATGATTTACTTATTATATCCAGAGCGTTTTCCTTTTTTGTTTTTTTTGGTGCCGCTTCCTTTTTGATGTTTTTGTACGATTTTATAAGCTTCATTTTAGATTTACTTCCCATAGTGCCGTCGCTGTTACCTTTTTTTGTTGCTGATACATTTTCAATATTTGGAATTGATAAGGACTTATAAAAGGGAGGCACGACCGGTTATGCAGTCCGTTCAACTTCCAAATGTTGGTATTTTGCTGGCTAAAAAAGGGAGGGACAGTGAGGGTACGGGAGTAGATCTAAAGGGTTTTGTGAAGTACCAATACATAGGAAGCGGCACCAAATGTTTAAATGGAATTCCTATGGAGCGGACTCCGTTCACGATTTCGGATTGGGAATGGAGAGTCCCTTCCCAGAGGATCGGGAAGGGTTAACGGAATGGAAAGCAGAAATTGGGGATGGTGTCCAAGACTTTTTAGGGAAGCTCTTTGCCCGGAATGCAGCTTTTCGCGAAATGGAGGGGAATGTGCTGAGTGGCTTGGGAAAAACTGATTACTCATTCAAGTAGAAGATTATGCCCCATAATTAAGTATTTTCTGTGGAATAATGTAGTCTTAAATCAAACGATATCAATAAAGAAAAGGGTTGATATTCGGAAGTATTTAATTTCATATATATATATATATATATATACGTGACGTTATAACTACTTCCCTGTAATCTGAAAAAAGCCGAAAGCGATTACAACAAGGCAAGATTTGACTAAAATTATCGGCTAAATACTATGGAACTTTGCATAAATCAAAAAAAGATAATTATGCAAATATTAGTAACAGGAGCTACCGGAAATCTTGGTAGTGCGGTCATTGAAACTTTATTAAAGAATATTCCATCTCAAAACATCTATGCCCTTGTTCGAGAAGAAGAAAAAATATTAGAGATAAAAGCAAAAGGGATAAATGTTTTTCAGGGCGATTATGATAATGTGTACGATCTTGAAAGTGCAATGGCAAATGTAGATACCGTGCTTTTAATTTCAGCAGGCGACCAAGGTGACCGAATGCAGCAACACAGAAATGTCATTGATACCGCTAAAAAATCAGGAGTTAAAAATATTGCTTACACAAGTAGAGCAATGCGAAATAGAGAAACACTCGCACATCAACTTATGGAAGAACACTTTCTTACAGAAGATTATATTAAAGCAAGTGGACTAAACTATACCATTTTTAGAAACACCTTGTATATGGATGTACTCCCAATTTTTGTAGGTAAACAAGTGTTTGAAAAGGGTATTTTTCAACCTGCAGGAGATGGAAAAGTAGCTTTTGCATTAAGAAAAGAAATGGGCGAAGCAATGGCAAATGTGATGTCAAATGAAGCTTGTGAAAACAAAACATACAAATTCACAAACAATGAAGCCTATTCATTTTATGATATTGCAAAGGCATTGACAACACTTTCAGGAAAAGAAGTAAAATACCATCCCGTGGATATTTCTACCTTTCAAGAAAGAATGAGACCAACAGGAATACCAGAACCAATGCTTCAAAAAGTAGTTGAATTCAATACCGATATAAAAAATGGACAGGAAGAGGAAATAACCCATGATTTAGAAAACAAATTGGGTCGTAAACCAATAACGCTAAAAGAAGGCTTAAAAACACTTTTTGGATTATAAACGATAACTTTGTTCTATGTCAAAACCATATCACATAAAATCCTTAACTGAATACCATAAGGTTATGGATTTGCAGAAACCCGAACATCCGCTTATTAGTATTATAAAATTTGAGGATTTAAAGCACCACCAATCTAGTCCAATAAATATCACTAATGATTTCTATTCCATCGCTTTAAAAAAGGATTTTAATGCCAAATTAAAGTATGGTCAGCAGGAATATGATTTTGATGAAGGTGTATTGCATTTTATGTCTCCTAAGCAGGTGCTTTCTTTTGAATTCAGAACGGATGAAGAATTAAACCATAAGGGGTGGTTATTACTTGTACATCCCGATTTCCTTTGGAACACTCCGCTATCAAAAAAAATAAAAGAATATGAATATTTTGATTATAAAATAAATGAGGCATTGCATTTGTCTGACAAGGAGGAAAAAATGATAATTGGTGTTATACAAAGCATTGCTCAAGAATATCAAGCAAATATTGACCATTTCAGTCAAGATGTAATCATTGCACAGTTAGCGTTATTATTGACCTATTCAGAACGTTTTTACCAACGTCAATTTACTACACGAAAAATTACAAATCACAGTATCTTAAACCAATTTGAGGAATTACTATCGGCTTATTATTGTAAAGGAAATTTAATAGAAAATACAATACCAACAGTTCAGTATTTTGCAAATGAGCTGAACCTATCAGCCAATTATTTAAGTCGCTTGCTAAAAAATTTAACAGGGCAAAGTACAAAGCATTTCATACAAGATAAGGTAATTGAACTAGCAAAAGAAAGACTATCAACCACAGATTTATCCGTAAGCGAAATTGCATACGAATTAGGCTTTGAGCACATACAATCTTTTAGCAAATTATTTAAGAGTAAAACTGACCTTACACCTTCTGAATTCAGGCAGTCGTTTAACTGAAAAAAGAAAAACACTACCGCCAACAAAGATGTATAAAAAACATAGGGCATTTGTGCTAATCTAAAAGGTCTGTGAATATTAACAAAGTCCGCTAAATATAAAATATGGAGTTTATTTTATAGAGACGTATTTTTAGGTTACTTTAACGAAAATAAAATAAGAGACAAACAAGTATCAATTAGGCGAAGTCAAAATCTAGTGTAAAGTATGTGACTTTAACTTTGTAAACTATGTGCCTTAACGAACATGGCAAAATGACACACAACACGACATCTCAATCTCGATTTGGTTACAAACAACCTTGATTTGGAAACAATTACTCTTTAAAGGAAGACGAAATTTGCATTGTAAAACTTAAAAAGTAAAACAATGCAAAAAGTAAAATTCAAAAACAGAAATTGGGATACAGTAGCCAATCTTCATTTGCCCGACAATTTTGATGAAACACAAAATTATCCTGCTATTGTTTGCGTTCATCCGGGAGGTAGCGTAAAAGAACAAACCGCTGGTTTGTATGCAGGGAAACTTGCCCAAAAAGGGTTTATTGCTTTGGCTTACGATGCTTCTTTTCAAGGTGAAAGCGGTGGAGATCCAAGATATTTTGAAGACCCAACCAGTCGTGTAGAAGACATACGCTATGCCGTAGATTATCTTACTACATTAAATTTTGTAGATAGAAACCACATCGGTTTATTGGGTATTTGTGCAGGCGGTGGTTATGCTGCAAATGCAGCATTGAAAGAAAGGCGAATAAAAGCTGTGGCAACAATTTCAGGAGTAAACATAGGCAGAGCATTCAGAGAAGCAAATTTTTTAGAAACATTAGAAGCTGTTTCTACACAACGATCTGCGGAAGCCAGCGGAGCAGAGCCCATGATTACCAATTGGACACCCAATTCTTCCGAAGAAGCAAAACAGGCAGGCATAAGCGATTTGGATATGTTAGGGGCTATTAATTATTACAGAACGCCAAGAGGCGAATTCCCGACTTCAAACAATAAATTGCTTTTTGCAAGTATGGCGAACTTAACAATGTTTGACGCTTTTCATCTCGCTGAATTTTTGCTGACACAACCTTTATTGATTATCGTTGGCGACAAAGTTGGTTCTTTCGGTTCTTACAGAGATGGCTTTGACTTATACAAAAAAGCAGCTTCTAAAAACAAAAAAATCCATATCGTAAATGGTTCAGGTCATTATGATTTATACGACAAACCCGAAGCAACAGCAGAAGCATTGGATAAATTAGTCCCGTTCTTTCAGGAAAATATTTTGCAGAAATAATGACTCTTTTTCTAAAAATAATCGGGTCAGTTTTACTTATTACAAGTTGTGTTCTAACATACAAACCAAACATAATCAGCAAAATTCCTTTGCCCGAAAACGCATATCAGATGATTGAAATGCGGGTTAAATGGGGATTTCTAATTGGATTAGGGATTTTGCTGATTTTTTTCAATCAGTGGAATGATTGGAAATTAATGGTATGTGCATTATTGTTTTTTCAAACTTTGGGGATTATCATAGCCCGATTAATTGGTTTTGTTTTAGACGGTTTTTTTTCTAAACAATTACTTTGGCTAACCATAGAAGTTGTTGCTTTCATTATCTTTGGAATTTTATATCGATATGCAGACAATTAATTCTTTATCCGAATTTCATCGCTTACTGTCGATTCCACCACCCTCGCACCCGTTGGTAAGTGTGATTTTGGTTTCTGAAATACACGCTGTAGATTCTGATTTGTGGCAACATTTTTCTACCGATTTTTATACTATCTCTCTAAAAAACAATATCCAGTCCAAAGTAAAATATGGACAGCAATATTCTGATTTTGACAAGGGAACGATGATTTTTACCGCACCTAAACAAGTCCAATCTGTCAAAATAGATAAAAAGAATGCTTTTAACGAAATGATTGGGACAGGATATGTATTGATTTTTCATTCTGATTTTTTAAAAAAACACCCATTGCAAAGCACAATCAAAAATTATGGTTTCTTTTCATATTCTATAAATGAAGCGTTGCATCTTTCTGAACAAGAAGAAAAAAATGTCATTGAGATATTTCAAAAAATAGAGAAAGAATATCAGTATATTGACAAGCACACACAAGACATTATTCTGTCGCAAATTGATTTGTTTTTGAACTATTGTAATCGTTTTTATGAACGCCAATTTATTACCCGAAAAATCATAAATAACGATTTGCTTTCTAAAATGGAAAATCTTTTGAACGATTATTTCAATACTACAGAAACACTAAAAAGTGGATTACCAACAGTTGAATATTTAGCCAATCAACTCAATTTTTCCCCAAATTATTTAAGTGATATGTTGCGTTTGTTAACAGGACAAAATGCTCAACAGCACATTCACGATAAACTCATTGATAAAGCAAAAGAAAAACTTTTAACTACAAATTTATCCGTAAGCGAAATTGCCTATGAATTAGGTTTTGAGCAATCACAATCATTCAACCGACTTTTCAAAAAGAAAACTGAAATATCACCTTTGAAGTATAGACAATCGTTTAATTAAATTTTCCTTTCCCGACTTTTTTATTTTTTCGGCAGACACGGCAGACACGGCAGACACGGCAGACACGGCAGACACGGCAGACAACAGAAACCCACATACCGCCAACAAAGATGGATATAAGCTATAGTGGGTAAAGTGCTAAATTCAAAGTTTTTACCATTTAGCTATCTTTGTGGTTAACCGAAAAGTAAGTGCATAAAATCCACTACTGCTTATACACTTAGCCGTTAGCTGTAATAAACTCAGCTGTCAAGATAAGTAGATTTAAACATACCATTCGTAGATTTGGAAAAGTAAAAGCTTTTTTATTGAATCAACTTTGTATAATAATTTAAAATCTAAAGAAAAATGAATACAAAAAAAGTATGGTTTATAACGGGAGCATCTAAAGGCTTAGGACTAACATTAGTTAAAAAGCTTCTTTTACAAGGTTTTAGTATTGCAGCGACTTCAAGAAATAAAAATTCCTTAATTAATGAAATTGGAGAAGTAAGTGAAAAATTCTTGCCTATTGAAATGGATTTAACCAAAAATGGAAATGTCAGCAAAGCTATCGAAACAGCAATTAATCATTTTGGTAGAATTGATGTTGTAGTTAATAATGCTGGTTATAGCCAAATAGGAACTTTGGAAGAACTTTCAGAAGAGGAAGTAGAGAATAATTTTAAAGTAAATGTATTTGGCTCTCTAAACGTAATTAGAAATGCTTCGTATTACCTACGTAAACAAAAATCTGGACATATTTTTAACATTGCTTCCATAGGTGGTTATACTGGTAACTTTTCAGGATTTGGTATTTACTGCGCTACAAAGTTTGCTGTAGCAGGTTTTACAGAAGCTTTAGCAGAAGAAATGAAACCATTTGGAGTAAACACAACCTTAGTATACCCAGGTTATTTTAGAACAAATTTTTTATCAGAAGGTTCTGTTCAAACACCCACTAATCCAATTGAAGATTACATATCGGCTCGTGAAATGGAGCAAGCACACTTGAATGACATAAATGGCAATCAACCAAATGACCCTGAAAAGGCAGCAGAAGCACTAATTGCTTTGAGTGAAAAAGAAAATCCACCTGTACATTTTTTTATGGGAGAAGACGCTTATCATTATGCGAGTCTGAAAATAGAAACGATACAAAAAGCGATGAAAGAAAATATAATTTTGGGAACATCAACAGGGTTTGACAATTAAGTTTTGATGTAATTTACAATGGAGGAATTAAAAGAATATTTTGGAATGTGGGCAACAAAAGAAGGACATATCAGTCACAATTATTATCTGATAACCAATATATCTCCTATTCCATTTAGGCAATCCTTTAATTAAAAGCACATCCTATTTTAGGACAAGTCGTATAACATTAAGACAACTTAAGCACAGATTTGGAAAAGTTTTAAGATTCAATATTGCTCAACTTTGTATTATTAATTTAAAAACAAAGAATTTATGAGTAATCTAAAAGGTAAAGTAGCTTTAATAACAGGCTCATCCAAAGGAATTGGTGCGGAAATAGCAAAAATATTAGCCAAAAACGAAGCAAAAGTAGTTGTCAATTATTCTGGCAGTAAGGAAGTTGCAGAAAATTTTGTGAAAAAAATTATTCAAAATGGTGGAGAAGCCATTAGTATCCAAGCCGATGTAAGCAAAAAAGAAGACGTAACTCGATTATTTGATGAAACAATTACACATTTTGGTAAGATTGATATTTTAGTCAATAATGCAGGAATTATGATTAATGCATTAATAAAAGATACCACTGATGAAGATTTTGAACATCAGTTTAGCACCAATGTAAAAGGTGTTTTTAACACACTTCGAGAAGCAGCTACAAAACTTGCCGAAAATGGAAGCATTATCAATGTCTCTACTTCTGTAAACCGTTTAATGTTACCAACCTACGGAACTTATGCAGCTACAAAATCAGCAGTTGAGCAACTTACCAGAGTTTTTTCTAAAGAAATAGGTAGTCGTGGTATAAATGTAAATTCTGTTTCGCCAGGACCAACAAACACTGAATTGTTTATGATAGGAAAACCACAACAAGTGATTGAAGGTTTATCAAAACTTTCACCATTCAATCGTATTGCCGAGCCAAATGACATTGCGGAGGTTGTTGCATTTTTAGCAAGTGATGAAGCTAGATGGATTAATGCTCAAAATATTGGAATTAACGGAGGTATGGCATAATCTTATAAAATAATTATGAAACAATTTTTATCAGCAATAACAATGGGAACTTTGGCTACACTGGCAATTTTCACATCATTTTCATTTCAATGGCCAACTTGGGTACTTTTCATAGCGTGGTTAAGTTATTACATATTTGGTAAGTCATTAAAATCTGCATTGTATGCATTTTCACCAATTACAGCAGGTATTGCATTGGGTATTGCAATTCAGTTATTAGGAAGTGTATTAAGTCAATATTTTGGAACAATTGGTTTTCCTCTAGCCGTATTGATATGCATCACATCATTGGGATATTTGTCAAAAATCAAATCATTAAGTAATGTTCCAGCTTGGTTTATGGGCTTAATTATTTTTTTTAGTGTTCACCCACATTTAGAGGCTAAACCGATATTGATTATATTTATCCCAATAATTGTAGGGTTTATCTTTGCTTATCTCAATGATACAATAACAAGTATTATTCAAAAAAAATATAACATCCTATAAATTAAGAATATGGAGAATATAAAACGTATTTCAAAAATTATAGATTTTCATCATTTTGCAAATCTTTCGGCACCCAAACATCCTTTAATTAGTTTGATTGATTTCAGTAAGGTTCGTTTTCCCGAAGACTTAAAAGGACTGAAATTGGTACAAGAATATTACACGGTTGGTTTAAAACGAAACGTTCCTTACAAATTGTTTTATGGGCAACAAGAGTATGATTTTAATGAAGGTTTAATGACTTTTTTGGCACCAAATCAAGTAATGAGTATGGAAAGAAACCCTAATATTAATTTGAGTGAAGAATTAAAGCCTTCGGGTTGGTTACTTTTAATACATCCAGATTTTTTGTGGAATACAGTTCTTGCTAAACCGATTAAGTCTTATGAGTTTTTTGGTTACGCTATTAATGAATCATTGTTTTTATCTGAAGATGAAGAATTAATGCTGATTGATATTTTAAAAAAAATAGAAAAAGAATATCAAGCCAATATTGATAAATTCAGTCAGAAAATTATTGTATCGCAATTGGAATTGTTATTGAACTATGCAGAACGGTTTTATGAACGACAATTCATCACTCGTAATAAATCCAGTCATCAACTTTTAGAGCAAGTAGAGAATGTTTTACTGAATTATTTTAATCAAGATAATTTAATAGAACTTGGCCTACCAACTGTTGAACATTTATCGCAAGAACTTAACCTTTCTTCAAATTATTTAAGTAGTATGTTGAAATCGTTAACAGGAATGAGTACGCAACAGCATATTCATAATAAGGTGATAGATAAAGCAAAGGAAAAACTGTCAACAACTCATTTGTCTATCAGTGAAATCGCATATAATTTAGGGTTTGAATACCCAACATCCTTCAATAAACTTTTTAAGAGCAAAACAGAAATGTCACCACTAGAGTTTAGAAAAACTTTTAATTAACGAAATACTAACGCTAATAACTAAGTCTTCGCGTAGTCGGTACGGCCAAACATGAAGATCGCGTTGACTAAACCGGGTCCTGTTTTCTCTTACTATGGGGATTGCTATGGTCTATTAGAGTTTTGTAGATGGCTTTCAAAGTCCTGTCGGGTTCCCAATTTATTTTCCCTTGTCCGCTCGGATTCCTTTTTATCTTCTTGTATCGTTTTCCCTGTCCAGACCACATATGATGATAGCCGTTAAAAGACAAACAGCTTATGGGAAATAAGAAAAGATATTATAAAGCATTAATTGAAGACAATCATCAATTGAATGAAATAGACCTTGGAGAAAAACTTGGACTTGATGAAAATGAAACAAGAGAAATAATAGATCTACTTCTATCTGAACATAAAATTGAATATGTAGAAAACAGAACTTGTAATTATAGCCTTATGAAAACTTCAAAAAGGAAAAATAAAAGCAGGTAGTCGAGTAGTAAAAGAGAAGTCTAATACCTAAACTATGCGTTTAAGCATTAAAATATTTCATCAATAATATTTCTTGCTACAAAATAATAGCATTTGCAATCAAGAGAAATGTCAAACCGAAAATACTACGATTCTGTACTTATTCTGTACTATGTAAAATAAAAAAGGCTTTCGATTTCTCGAAAGCCCCGTCTTTACTAGTAGCGGGAACTGGACTATAATTTTATTATTGCACTTTCTTTTACTTAATTCTTAGTGTTAGTGTATCCCTTTATTTATAAGGGTTTGACGGGTTTTGTTAATAAGTTAGATTATTTTTTGATAAGTAAAATAAATTAAAATGCTGGGAATATGTCGGGAATTATTAACTTGCCTATAGTTAGATAAAGACAATGAAAGATGGCAAGTATAAAATTCAACCTCATCACTAAAAGTAATCCCTCAAACCTCAACATAAGATTTTATCATGGTAGAAGTATCGATTGTAATGCTCCCTCAGAAATTTTAATTAATCCGAAATTATGGAGTAATAAAATGCAAAACTTAAAGTCTTTGGTTGATAAGGAAACGAAAGAGCATTATCGGAGTAAAATAGAAGCTTTAAAAGAAGATATTATTAAGAGGTTTAATGATGATTACTCTACAGGGAAGATAATCAATTCAAAGTGGTTAAAATCGGTAATTAGTGAATTTTATAATAGACCTACCGGAGAAGATGATTATAGAATATTCTTAGTACCCTTTATAGATAATTTTATTAATGAGTCTGAACATAGAATAAATCCTAAAACAGGTAAGAAGATTTCATTTAGAACTATTCAGAAGTACAAAACAACTTTAGGACAAATAAAGGATTTTGAGGAATTAGAGAAATCTAAGTTTAAAATTGCTGATGTCAATCTATCTTTTCACAAGAAGTTTACTACTTATTTAAAACTAGATAGAAATTACTCTAATACAATGATAGAAAAGATTATTAGTCAGCTTAAAGCTTTTGTGAAAGAGGCTAAGGAAAAAGGGTATGATTATAGCTTAGAAGTTGAAAGTAGTAAGTTTACCTTTAGAAGAGATGAAACCATAGAGACTTACTTAAATGAAGATGAAATTAATAAGGTGTTTGAGTTAGATTTATCAGCAAATGAAAGATTAAATAATACTAAAGACCTTTTTATTATAGGTTTGCGAACAGGCCTCAGGATTAGTGACCTAAAAAGAATACATCAATTTTTGTTTACTGATGATGTTATTATTATCTCAGCAACTGAAAAAACGGGTGCAACGGTACAAATACCTTTACATCCACAAGTAAAGGAGGTATTAAAGAAAAGAGGGGGGAAATTACCGAAAGTTATATCTGAACAGAAATTCAACAACTATATTAAAGAGATATGTAAGGAAGCTGGTTTTACAGAAAAGATAATCGGTAATAAAAGAAACCCTAAAACAAATAGAAAAGAAAAAGGGTATTACCCCAAGTATCAGTTAGTAAGTAGTCATATTTGTAGACGTTCTTTTGCTACCAATTTGTATGGTAAGATAGATGATAGAACAATTATGCAAGTAACAACACATAAAAGTGTTAAGCAATTCCATAAGTATATTAGAACGTCTCAAACTGAATATGTAGAAAGGTTGGCTACTTTCTGGGAACAACAAGATGAATTAATCAATTCTAAGCCACAATTAAAAGTTTCTCGATAAAGAATAATTTTTTTGAGTGAAAATATCTAGCTATTGTTAGAGAAAAATAAGTTTTGGTATAAAAACCAAATACTTGATTATTATTTACTTGCTTGCTTGATTTTTTTTAATTTACTTTACGGGAGTTTATTAAACAGTATGAGTACCTTATATCTGGAAGGGATGAAACTCGAGGAGTTTGACCTTCACGTAAAAAAGATAATAAGGGAATGTTTAGAGGAATTACTAATTAAGGAGCAGCTAAAAGACGGAGCACTATTTGAATCACAAACAATTCCTTTAAGAGAAACAAATTCAGAGCTACTTTCGAGGAAGGAAGTCAGCCAATACTTAAAAGTCTCTCTCGTCACACTTAATGAATGGGAGAAAAGGAAAATCTTGGTGCCTATTAGGATTGGTACTAGAGTAAGATACCGGATGTCTGATATTCAGAACTTCACACGGGACGAAAATAATTAAAGACTATTATTAACAAAAAAGGCACTTTGTGTTATTGCAAGTAACTAGTGCCTTTTTTTAAAATTTTTGTGATGCTCAAAAATAATAAAAAACAATTATTTGTATACAGAGATGTAAGGCGAGGATTTATGCAACATAATAAAGGTAGGTTTTGTTTTACTAAATATTGTATTTGTGCCTTGATATATAGATGGAAAGATTTTGATACAGATGCTTACAGCGGAAAGAAAAAGAAATTTGCAGAATTTTTAGGTATAAAACCTCCAGCTGTTACTTATCATTTAAACAAGCTAATTGAAATGGGAGAAGTTGTTGAAACAGAATCAGGTCTGAAATTGGTTGCTCAATCGGCATGGGATGCTATAGGTAAACAAAAAATTAAAGGAAGCTTCGTTATTCTCGATTTTAAAATTAAAATAAAATTAGCTTCTAAGAGATATAGTAGACCATTGAGTATAGAGCAATTTGCAGTTCTCTCAATTTTAGTAACCTTGAATATGAGAAAAGAGAGAAATCTTTGGATTAAAGATTTGCCTATTTTATTGAAGCTTGATAGAGATACTGTTAAAACAGCAATAAATAAACTTGTCAAATACGGTATATTAAATCAGTATCGCGAGTTTGATTCTGCTTATTTAAATGAATTTTTTAAAAATTATATCCAGCAGATTAAGGACAATGCTCATGTTTATTATGGTGAATATTAGTTTTTATGTTTATGTAAAATCGTAAAAATAAGCCTTAGAAACGTGAATAAAAAGGATTAAAAGTTTCTTGAAAAAAATTAAAAGTTTCTTTTGAATTTGTTAAACATTTCTGTTAAAACAATTAAATGTTTCTTAGGTTTAATTAAAAGTTTCGGATACATATATAAGTATTTATTAAATTATGTTTAGGAGTATTCATTGTACGCTATAAGCTAAAGCTTATAGCATTACTAAGGCAAGGGGGGGGATGTGTAAAATTTCATTTTAATCTTATTTTGAACTTATGAAAAAATTAAGCTTAAACTCAGAAAAAATCCAGAATAGTAATTCTGGTATGACTAGTGCTGGTAGAAAAAAAGGCAGTACTAACAGACTTAATCAAAATGCTAAAGATGCTTTATTTGATGTTTTAAACCCTTCTCTAAAGGATTTAAACAAGCGTCTTAATAGCTTGGAGCCAAATGAAAGAGTAATGGTCTTAAAAGGCTTTGCAAAGATGCTAGCTGTAGGAGACGATGAAGTAGCCCAAAAAACTAGAAAATTAATTTATGAGGGGTTAGAAGAGCATTTTAAGAAATTGAAATTCTATTTTCCTCATGTACCTCAGGAAAAGAAAATAACTGAGTTAAGACAGTTCCTTTCTTTACTTCCTATTCAGAATATAGAGGAAGTTGTAGAAAGCATGAAAAACCAGAATATCAGATTCTAGTTTAAAATAAGGAATTGTACTTGGTACAAGTTCTATTTACGTTTTTCTGTCATTAAGATTATTACTTTAAAAGCCTTTAATTTTGATAGTTTGTAGCTACCATTGTTAAAGGCTTTTTATTAAGAAGGGTTGGTACAAGTACCCCCACCATTAAAATAGAGTACACTATTGAGAGTGTAACTAGGTGAAAAGTACTCCTGAGGGCAATTTTTTAAGATTGTTTGAAAAATCAATATTTTATTTTTCGGCTTGTAGAAAGTCTATGATGTTCATTTTTATTAAAGAAGCTCCAAAATAGTAAACAGGGTCATTTTCCTTCAACAACTCATAAGATTTCCTAATACCTTCTACCCATGTCTTAAATTCTTTAAAGTTGGGGTCTTGCTTATGTTTTACTTTTAAACCGTCAAAAGCAATAGTAATTGTATTAACATTGTTTTCTATGGTTGGTAGAAGTTCTTTAGCCGTTGAGGTTCCGTTATTAATTCTCTCAAAGGAATTTACAGTTATTAAAAGATAGCTAGTAGCCTTATAAAAATCTTTTTCCTCATTTAAATTCTGAGAAAATGCCTTGGTACTTACTAAAAGTAATAAGATTACTGATGTATAAATAATTCGGTTCATTTCTTATAGTTGTTTTATTGATAGTATATTCCCTTGTAAATCTACCTTAGCTCTTACAGTATTCAATACTTTTGCTCCAAAGGCATTCTTTTCTCTAAATTTCATATAAACATAGATGTAACTTCCTTTGTCGGTATAAGTACTTTCTACATGGTCAAAGCTACTAGGGTCATTCATGTTGTTTTTTATATATCTTTTAAGTTTTATGTGACTTCCATCCCAAACAGAAAATTGCTTCTGAATCTCAGAAACTCTTTTTGCTTCTTGTTGGTTTATGGCTTCCTGTTCTTTATTTGGAGTGAACGATATTTTAGGAAGGTTGTATTTGCTTTTAATGTTTCTGGCAAGTACAGAATCAATATTTTTGACATACATGGATTCAAATATGTCTGTTGAGCTTCTCCAGTTCCCTTTAGAGGCTTTTTTAGTTAATTGGAAGTAAATCGTATCATTGTTAGGAGAAATGTCGTAAGAAGCGATAAAAGAGCCTTTCCAGAATTTTATAATGCTATCAGCCCATTTAGTTTTAATTTTTTCTATCTCCTTTAGTTTTTTTTCTGTAGCTAGTTTTAATTGTTCCTCTTTTTCGAGTGTTAGTTTTTCTATACTATCCATTTTCTTAGAAGCTACTTCTATTCCGTTACGGGCTTTTGTATAGTTTTCTTCATTTTCTTCTACTCTCTTAAAACTGGTAATAGCTTCCTTGTATTTTCCATTTTTTAAGAGCTCGTTTCCTTTTTCATAATAGTTTATAGGGAATAAAATAGCGATTGTGATAAGAAATAAAATGAATGATGATATTATGGAGCAAATGAGATATGTTATTTTCTTCCATGTTTTAGAGCCTCTTTTAAAAATACCTATTGTACCGACAATAGGAAAAGTAAATAGTAAAATGATAAGAAGAGATTTCCGGTTGTACCATTTAGATTTTGTTGTTTCCATATAATCTATTGTTTAAAGTTGTAAATTTTAAAAGCACTTTTGTAAAATCCATACGGATTTCCTCAATAGTCTTATGGATATGGAAAGAAAAACAGCGTACCCATATCACGTAGTAAACGAAGGTTCGCCAAAACCCACACAACATACGGAACAGGCACGCCTTATTGGCGCACTCATTCGTCTCGTTGTGTATTAAAAATTGGCGATTTTCGTTTACAAGACTAAAATAGTACTATATCAAAAGCCCTCTTTTTGGGCATATTTTCTGTTGCAAAATTATCAATTTTGTATAAAAGAGTTTGTTAAAACCTAATATATTATAATTGGGTTGCTAAGAATTGTAATTAATAGTCTTTATCTACTCAAAAAAATAAATATGCTAGGAGTGATAACTCTTTATAATAAATATTAAATTTGAGAAAGATTGATTATTATGAAATTGTTTTGCTCTTTATTGCTATTCTTCATTTCAAATGTAGTTTTTAGCCAAATTATTTTTGTTACTGATGATAAGTCAGAGGCCGACTATTTAATATTTGTTTCAGATAATAAGTCAGAAGCAGATTGGATAGTAATGAAAACAGAATACAATAGTAAAGCAAAACAAGGATATTGGTTTTTTGCTGATTGGAAAAGTCAGGCTGATATTGTAATTTATATCACCGATGATAAATCAAAAGCTGATAAAATTGTTTTTTATACAGAGTGGAACTCAGAAATTAAATTTGATTTAGGAAACTGAATTAAAAAAAAATAGATTTGCAAAAATAGGAATTGTGAAGAATAGTCAATTATATAGTTTATTGTCTCAGTTAAATTTGGAGGAAAAGGTTATCTTTAAAGATAATGATGCTTATTCGTTCGAGTTTCATAAAGATATTAAACAGAGAATTGAGGCTATAGCACCAGATGCAGTGTATGTTTTTAATTCTCAGCCACTTATTTTATTTTTTGACCTTGCAAATAGAGATGCTAATTTTGATTTAGATAGTTTATATAAAAAGGTTTGGTCTTTTGATAGTACCTCTATAATATTCATAATTAAAGATTCCGGTATAGAAGTCTTCAATGCATTACATTATATAAAAAGTAAAAGTCTAAATTCTCTCGAAAAGATAGACCTATCTCATGAAGAAATAGTTAATCTTTTTAATCTTTGGGAACTCGAAAGTGGGAAAACATGGGAGTGGTTCCAAAATGAATTTATATATAAAAAAAGAGGTAGAAACCATAGTAAAAGAGTAAACGAGCGGCTTTTTAGTAACATCAAGCAGGTCAGAGAAGACTTGAAAAGTAGAAATCTTTCAGAAAATGAGGCTAATTCTCTTATTCTTAGGCTTATATTTATCCGTTATCTTATTGATAGAAAAATAAAAATAGATGATGAATTAATTATTGGTGAAGTAGAAAATCTTAATGAGAGACGAAAAAGTTTTATAGAGCTGATTAGAGAACCTCAGAAATTAAATAAACTGTTTGAAAAATTAAATAGTAGATTTAATGGGGTCTTGTTTAAGGAAAATGATATTTTATTAGATGAATCCCAAGCGAATTATTTATCTGATGTTTTTTCAGGTGAATTACAAGACGAAAATTCACTTTTTAATGGCTTTTTCTTTGAAATTTTTGATTTTTCTATTATTCCTGTTGAGGTAATTTCGGGTATTTATGAATCTTTAATAGATGAGGAGAAAAGAAAACTGGATTCGGCAGTTTATACACCTTCTTTTCTTGTTGATTATATTTTAAAAGATACAGTAGATGAATTTTTAATGACGAATAAACCTGAAGAATGTACCGTTTTTGAAGTTGCGGTTGGTTCAGGTATTTTTTTAGTTCAATCCTTAAGGAGGATTATCGAGAAGGAAATTGAGATCAACGGACAATGTGATAATGAATCTTTTGCGAAAAAAATTAGAGGTTTTGCTGAGAATAATCTTTATGGAATAGATATTAATGAACAGGCCTTGAAAGTTACTTGTTTTTCAATATATATAGCTTTGTTAGATTATTTGGAGCCTGCTGATATAAATGTTTACCCTTTTCCAGAATTAATTGGGAAAAATTTATTTGAAGCCAATTTTTTTGACACTCAACATATTTTTAATGATGTCATGGGACTAGTTCACCCCAAATTTATTTTGGGTAATCCTCCTTGGAAGAAAGATAAATCCGAGCACCATTTAAATTGGGTTAATACTACGAAAACATATAGTAAAAAGATAGTTGATGGTTTAGAAATAGCTCAATCTTTTTTAATTCGAGCTAAAGAATTTATGGTATTAGATACTGTCTGTTCTTTGATTGTTACAAGTACTATTTTTTACAATGTATCCAAAACAACTAAAGAGTTTAAAATTGATTTTTTAACGTCTTTTAAGCTTAAGAAATTTTTTGATTTATCACCTGTTAGAAGATTGATTTTTGAGAAGAACAATAGTCCTGCAACTATTGTTAATTTTATGCTATCACAGAATAGTGATTATAAACTAAATGTAGTAAATCACCAATCTATAAAATCAAATATTTTTCTTAAAAATTTTAAAATTTTAGTTGTTGAGAAGTTTGATAAAAAGGAGATAATACAGAAGGAATTTATTGAGAATGAATGGATGTTTAAAGTTGCTTTGTATGGGAATACTTTAGATTATTATTTTTTAAAACGATTAGTTAGTAATAGTTCATTGAAGGATTTCTGGGGTGAAAGACTTAGGTCGTTAGATGGATTTAAACGTGATAAGATATCCAAATATAAAATTAAAGATATTGACAGATTTATAACAGAGAAATCTGATGTCAAAAATTATTATACGCCGTCTAAAAAAGACTTAGAGGATAGAGAAGATTTATCTGTAATTTATTCAAATTTTGGAGATTATAGAATAATACTAAAAGGGCAAACAAAGAATGAAAGTGAAATTATAGTTTCCTTTTCTGAGGGTAAAGCAATATTTAGAAATGATACATTTTTATTTGTTTCTAAGCTTGATGTAATAAAGGTTATTTATAGTTATTTAATATCGGATATATATACATATTTTCAGTATATCACATCTTCTACTTGGGGTATCGCTACAAGACCAGCAATAAGAATGTATGAGTATTTGAATTTTCCTTTTGTTGAAATAAATGAAGAGGATAAAAAAGAATTGATTGTTTTAATTGATGCATTTTTAAGAAAGTTAAAGGGGAATAATTTTGATAATGGGGATATTGTTGAAGGTGAATTGTTTAGTCTGGATTATTTAGAGTTTGAGGAGTTCCAAAAATTATTTAATTCAATTAATAACCTGATTAATAAAGTCTATGGTGTTAAGGAAAATGAACGAGACCTTATTGATTATGTTTTAAATGTGTCGAGGTATCAATTTCAAGAAAGTAAACAGTTTTGTTTTACTAAGAATGTAGGTGACGATAAACAATTTTTGAGTGGATATGCTGAGGTCTATTTAAAAGAGTTTTCAGATATATATTCAGATGAGTATATACAAGTTGAAATCTTTTCATTAGAGCATTTTATTGCAATGAATTTTGTAATGAAAGCAGAAGAACCAAAGGATAAGATTATATACTCAGACAATAAGGATGTAGCAAAGGTTTTGCAAACTTTAGCTGATACTTTGAGTATATCTCAGGTAGTTAGTTCTTCTGACCCTTCTAAGAATTTATTTGTACAAAAAGATATAAAGGGTTTTGAGGAAAATTCATTTTATATAATTAAGCCAAATGAGTATAAGTCATGGCATAGAGCAATGGCATGGTATGATGTTGCAGAGTTTAAAGAAGCAATTCAAAAGGCTGAAATTGATGAACTTAATAATGATTTTGAATGAATTTAAAAGGCTCAGCTTTTACCAAGAACCGTAGTGAAAAGCTTGCTTTAACAAGAAAGCGAGTGAAAATGATTTTTGTAGCTGTGATTAATAGTTATGAAGATATTATTAAGGAAGGTGTCGTTTTTGATTATTCAAAAAGGGGGAAGGTCAAGCAAGAAGATTTTTTAAGGAATAGATTTGTGGATGATTATTTAGAGGCTGAACTTTCTCTAAAAGAAACAAATACTGAGTATTTTACAACTAATAAAGAGGTGGCAGAGGAGTATATTAGTCACGTTGATGGTGAGTTGCATAATGACCCTATAGATATTCATATTGTTGATAAGGCTTTAAAAAAAGCATGGGGTAGTAAAACAAAGCCATATTTAGCTATTGAATGTAAAAGACTGGGTTCGATAAGTGATTACGTTGGAGATACCCAAAAGTTTACTGAAAGGGATTATACAAGGCTTAGACTTCCTTTTGAAGGTCAATTAGGTTTTATAGAAAATAAGAGTTACAATCATCAAATTGTTAGTGAAAAGATTAATGAAAAGCTTGTTGAAAGTTCAACTATTACAACAAATAAGCAGTTAGAGCATTTGTTTTTAAAAGAAGGTTGTAAATATTCTTATGTATCTGAACATGAAAGAATGGATAAAACATTTATGTGTGTCTATCACTTGTTTTTAGATTATACTAATATTGTAATATCTAATTAGAGTAAGTAAATAATGGATCATTCCTAAATATTGGGGACTAAGCAAATATTTTAGTGAATCTATACAAGAAAAACTCGGTGTTTTTGACTCCTCTAAACTGAGCTCTAAAAGCTTTTATTTTGGCATTGAATGATTCTGCTGAAGCATTTGTATTTCTGTTTATAAAGTAATTCAAGATTGACCTATAGTTTAAACTAATACTATTGGCTACCGTTTGGAAGCTTTTAAATCCTGCTAATTCTACCTCCCTGTACCAATGAGCTAGTTTCGTGTAGGCTACTTTAATATCATACGGTTGATTAAATATGTTTCTTAATCCATTAACCAGCTTATATGCCTTTTGTAGTTCAGGGTATAAATCAAAGAGTAGATTCGCTCTGTTAGCTTGACTTGTTGTCCAGTTATTAGGAGTCTTATAGAGTAGATACCTACTTCTTGCTAATAGTTGCTTAGGAGTATCTCCATTAGCTAGTATTTTAGGAGTATATTCTCTTTGCTGTTCTTTATTTTGTTTGATTTGCTCATTTTCTATATCCATAGCTTCCCAACGATATTTAATCCGTAAGTCCTGTAAAGCATCCATAGCTAGCTTTTGAACATGGAACCTATCGGTAACTTGTAAGGCTTTAGGAAAACAGGTTTTTACTATTTGCTTCATGGAATGAGCCATATCCAAAGTTATTTCCTGAACCTTATTCCGTATAGCGTCCGGTAGTTTGAGTAATCTGTTAATAATAGGTTCTGCCTTAGTACCTTTAAAAATACCTACTAAAGCTCCTTTTTTACCTTTAGCTTTTTTATTGGTAATTATAGTATAGAGCTCTCCTTGAGAAAGAGAGGTTTCATCTATTGATAAATGAGAACCCATATTTTCTGGATAGATAAGCCATTGCCTAGCATGAGACTTATTCTCCCAGTTAGTAAAACCACTTAAATGATGTTTATATTGATTTTGAAGTCGCTTTCCATCCACTCCATAAAATGAACCTATAGTATGGCAATCATTGGATTTAGTATCTACTAATTTCTTTTAAAAAAGCAGCAAACTCTTGTGTCATACGAGTTCCCTGAGCTACTAAATTCCAATCTCTTTGTATTATCTCTCCACTGGATTGATCTGTCCACCTTCTACGTTTTACATGAAGATAAACACTGTTACCACGTAAAGGAAAATCTTGTATAATCACTTCCTTATGGAAGCCTTTAGACATTAATGTGCTTGAAGAAGACCTTGGGGGTGTATTACGCTCTTCAAAATACAAATGAAGTACTTCGTGTTTCTTTTCACTTTTTACTATATCAAAATAATCAACCAAAAAAGAAGGTAACACTAACTTTAAAAAGTCAAGGTAATTTTCCAAAATATTTTTTTCGCAAAAATCTATAATTCTAATTTAATCCCCAACTTTTCTGCTTGATCCTAAATAATCGGGAATAAGTCGGGAATATTAAAAAGAAAAAAAGCTATAACTTATTGTTTTGCAACTTGTTATAGCTTTTTCTTCGTAGCGGGAACTGGACTCGAACCAGTGACCTTCGGGTTATGATTTTCAGTTAGTTACATATCGTTTTTTAAAATGTATGCCGAATTGTTAGCCTTTTTCTAGAATTTACAACCATAATAGAGTAAAATAAGAAGTGTAATAATTAATCTATACCTTCTGTACCATGAAGAATTATAAAGTTCCTTTTAGTGAATTGAAGATACACCTTATCCTCATGTAAATTATGTAGTAAAGTTACTTTTAATGGCTTGTTTATCCAAATACAACAGATATGCTCTTTAGTATCTGTTTTCTCATTAGGAAGTCCATACGTAGCATTTAATGTACCTTCTAGGATTGTAAATATATCCTTTAGACTAGAAGTATCAAATACTATTTCAACCCCAAATAGAAAATCAAACCTAAAGTACAAGAATATCTCTTTTACCTTGATTTTGTGTATTCCTTGTATATCACCTTTTAGGTACTTATACTTCTCCTGATATGTATTTAAATCCTCAATTTCTACAACTAATTCCCAATTCTCATAATGCATACCAAGTTTAAAGGGTAGTTCATTTATAGTCATAATTATTGGGTATAAAAAAACCACCTTGTTATAGGTGGTTAATTTTGAAATATTAAATATTTAGTTGCAATATTGTTTGATTAAGGAGATTGCATCTTTTTCCCCTAACTCGCCAGCTATAGATAAGTCTTGACAACCTTTTTCTCTCTGTTTAGATTTGATAAAAGATAATGCTCTATAATAATAAGAATTTGGATTGCTATTTAAATTGATAGCATTTGTAAGAGCATTTATTGCACTTGAGTAATTTCCTAAGTTATACTCAATCTCACCCATTGTGTCCCATATATACCAGTGACTTTCATTTAATTGTAGAGCTTTTTCAGCTAGATTTTTCGCATGTTCAAAGTTCTGAAGTTTACAATATAAGTAGGCTTGGTTATTATAAATTGTAGCCATGTCATATTGTTGACCTTTATTTTTTTCTCCTAATTTTATTAATGTTTCATAATCTGCAATTGCTCCATTATAATCACTTAGTTGTGCTTTTGATAAAGCTCTTAGATAGATGAAATCTGGTAGTACATTGTCCGAGTTGTTAATTGCAGATGTTAGGTCTGAAATTGCTTTAGAGTAGTTAGACATATAGTAATAGCAAAAGCCTCTTATACCGTAGGAATAGCTTTTATGAAAATTATTGAATTCACTATTTATTAAATTAATTGCTTCAGTGTAATTTTGTGTGTTTAATAATTCTTTAATTTTATTAGTAAGCTCATTTTTTTCTTTTGCTGAATTAGCATCATTTTTATAAGGATTTGATATGAATTCTCCATTATTGATTGATTTTAAATATAATTGTGAAGATTTGATATCCGATGCTTTTTTAAAGAGGTTTTTAGCTTTTTTCGTATTTCCTTGATAGTAATATGATAAAGCTAGATAATAATTGGTAAGTTGGTCTTTATACCATACATTCTCGCAAAAATTTTGTACAGACAAAAAATTATCCATAGACATTAAGGTACTTAAATATTCAGAAGTTATCATGTAAATTGTTTCGTACCAATCTTTTCTAGCATCTGACTTATGAAGTCTAAATTGTTTAACACCATTATTATAAGCATCTAATATATCACCCATTTTATAATAAGCTATACTTTTTAAATAGTATGCAACTGCAAAATTAGCTTCTATTTTTATCATTTTGTCAGCATCATTTATTACAGAATTATAGTCTTTAGCATTGAAATGAACATTAGCTTCATCTATTATATATGATATTTTTTTGATTTTAGGGTCAACAATATTCTGATCCTTATAAGGATTATAGATAAAATCAATATTAAAATTGGGTTTTGCTGTTTGATATCTGACTCTATCATTTGAATTTGTAGAAGTTTTATTTTTTTGATCTGCTTGACCTTGTATGAAACCTCTATTGTAACCATCCTTATAACTATTTGATTTTTCATTAATATTAGGTAGTGGAGCAATAGGAGGAATGGGAGGGATACAACCAATACCTTGATCTTGGCAGTAACCTTCTTTATAGCCAGATTCAAACCCCTTAGAGAATTCTGTTTGACTAAAACTATAGTTACATATGAATATGAAAAAAAGTAAATATTGATATTTCATTTTAGTAATAATTTAATGTTGCCATATATGGCATTAAGTAAAACAAATATAACCCATTTCTTGACTTGTCATAAATGTCAAGCATGGAAAAGTCAGAATTATTTAAAGCTGTAGGTAAGAGAATTAAAGAATTAAGAGAAGCTAAAGGCTTAACCCAAGTGGATTTAGCAGGTAAAATGGAAGGAGAATTTGATACTACGAATGTGTCTAGAATAGAAGCAGGTAGAACAAACCCTACACTTTATAATCTTTATAGAATAGCTGTTGCTTTGGAAGTTGATTTAGAAGAATTGGTTAGAGTTTTCTGATACCAATCTGTCTTTACAAACCTTACAACATTCCAAATTAAAACTTTCCAAGGTTAAAGTATCAAATTCTATTTGATCTAGGTTAAAGGTCCATCTGTAATATTTCGCAAGTAGTTTGAATAATTCACTTTTTATTTGGAAATGTTGACTCCAGAAATTTTTTAATCTTTCAATACCATAGTTATCTAAAAAGTTTTCTCCAATAACTTCTGGATGTGCTTCATTTATAGATTTCATTTTTTCGATTATTTCCTTGTCTTTCTTTTTAAAGCAATAATCATAAAATCCTAAATATTTAAGTGTAGAAGAAGTACACATATTATACCTAAGAGTGATAAGTTCTTCTATCTGGGCTTTAAATTTCTCAAAATCAAATTTATCCTCAACATGTTGCTGACCAGTATTCTGCTTATTTTCAATTAATTCGTAACCTTCATTTAATTTTGGTAATTTATGTTTTACAGAAAAAGAAGTATTGTATCTAAAAACAACAAGAGCAGTAAGTTCTCTATCTGGTAGTTTCTTTTCTTTAAAATTGTGATATTCAAACCATGCTCTGAATTCATTAATTAATTCATTCTCTTTTACTTCACGAGGTATGTGATAATCTTTAAAATCATTATTTAGTGTCTTGCAATCTCTAAATATATGATACTTTTGTTTACCACCTCTGGCAAAAACATATAATTTAGAATCTTTTTCTTTTTCTATAAATTTATATATTTTGAGATTATCATGGTTCTCAAGTATAAATTTATAAACATAGAGTTTTCGTAAGTTTATTTGGCTGAAAATACTGTAAAGCTTTGGTTCTGGATAGATATTTTCAATGAAGAATTGTTTTGATATATGGATGTAAAAGTCCTCTAGTTCAAAGTCTGATGCTAATTTGTTAAATGTAAATTCAGTTACAAAAGCCACTACTAAGTAATATTTTACTTGCAATGTAAGGATTTGTTAGATTATAACATATCTTCTAATGTATAAATATTATCATTTCTAGAAGGAACTGTGCCAAGCAGAATATCTAACATTTAGCTATTATTACATATTTAGGATATTTGACCAAGTAGCGGATTCTGTTGATTTAGGTTAATTATGAGCTAGTTCATGGTTAGACATGATTGAAAATTATATGTCTCCATTATCAGCCATACTGTAGTACATGGTTGGATTTATTATTAAATGGTCTAATAACATTATATCAACCAACTGGCATGCAGCCTTTAGATTGTCAGTTATTTTAGTATCCTGAGTACTTGGTTTAAGTGCAGTACTAGGATGATTATGAATTAAAATAATGCCACTTGCTACAGCTTTTAAACTTACACTTAGAATGAGTTTTATATCTACTATACAACCAGATACTCCACCTTTTGAAAGGTTGTAAATACCTATTACAACATTAGCCCTATTCAATAGAATAACTTTAGCTTCTTCTTGTAGTTCAATAGTATTTAAATTCCAATGTTGTATGGCTACCTCATAAGCATCTTTGCTTTGAGTTATTTTAACCTTGTCTGTATTTTTATTTGAGTATGTTACCTCTATTTCTGATACTTTCATTTTTTGTAGATTTTAAAATAAAAATTCCAGTCTTGGCAGAACACTATATAATGTAATAACCAAAACTGGAATTAAAATGTCCAGAATCCGTAATGCTATAATATATAACTACGAGAGTTGGACATTTTTAACTTTGAACTAAATTATTAAGCCCTAGAAGAGTTACCTGAATTACCATTCATTTGAGCCATGTGGAAATTATTGTTGAATTGATTACTTCCACCAGATAAATCTTCTACAATATCTGTATTCTCAGAAGGTTGGGAGTAAACCCATCTGTGAGTTAAAATAATCTCTTCACCAGTTTCCTTAATTACATAAGGATAAGGTTCTACCTCTTGTTTGGTAACTTCTCCTTCCATTTCTGAACCTATAAGGGCTTTACAGGTAAACTCATCAAAGGTACATGGGATTGAAGCTTTTTTAGCTGTAGCATAGAATTGATTAGTTTCTTTACTTCTAACCATTTCAAGTCCTCCACTAATTTCTAAAACAAAGAATTCTCTACCATCCTCTGCTTGTCTTTTTTGATAATTAATAATTCTAACCATTAGTATAAAAATTTTGAGTTGAACATTGCCTAAAAATCATTACATTTACAAGAGTTACAGCTTTTACTCCCAAAAACTTAACCACTTAAAAATTGAAATGTTTACAACTAGGCAGCAAAAAAAGATCTTTTGCCCGTAAGGGGTGGGGGTAGTTTTTGTGTGCAGAAAGAGGGGGGGGACTTTGTGAGGGTAGGCTGCGTGAGTGTAAAATTGAGTGGTAAAATTTTTTTTATTTTTTTATTTATGACTGCACAGGCATTTGAAAAAATCATATTTAATGGAGAGGAGTATGATTTAGCAACAGAACCTCTTGAGGATTATCTTAATGATAGTGCCATTTCTTTTGACTTTTTAAATACTTCTTTATCCCGTGGTTACATAGGAACATGGGAGGTGAAAGAAAACAAACTGTATTTAAAAGATTTAGAAGGAACTACTAATAATGAAAAGATAGGAATGGAGTTTTTATTCAACAAGAGTGGAAGTTGTTTTGCCTATTGGTATTCTGGGAGTTTAAAGATTGTTTTTGGTGATATGTTATCCTATTCTCACAGAGGTTTTTTTTCAATTTTTGAAAATGAGTATATTTTAGAGGTAGATAAAGGTTTTTTAGTAAAGAAGACAATAATTAAAAACATTGATAAGGAAAAGAAAATAATTCTTCGTGAAATTGATTACAACTCAATAATAGATGAAAGTTTAAAGGTTTTACGTGATTCTATAATGAATTCTAACAGCTACCCCTTTATTAAACTACCCCAAAAAATACATAGTTTAGAATGTGGTGTCTTGGAGGATTTAGAACCTCTAAAAGCTCCTGAAAAACCAATTCTTAAGTCTAAGAATGAAGGATATTTATGGTCTGTTGGTATTTTATTTTTACTTTTTTTATCAATTAAATTAAATTGGATTGAATCTTTTATTTCGGTTTTATTTTTTATTGTTGGTTTAATTCTTTCAATTTCACTTATCTATGAGAACTATGGGGCTAAAAGAAAAAGCAAAGAAGAATATAATATTAAAACTGAAAAGTATAAGCGCGAATTTTTAGAAGTTGAGAGGGAAAATGGTAAAAGGAATAAATTAAGGAACAACCTAAAAACAGAACTGAAAATAAAAGCATACAGAGATTCATTTTTAAAAGAGTTTTTTTCTAATAAAACATATGAAGGGCTTGTATTTAATTTTGTAAGTGAATTTAAACGTGAAGCTATACGTGGTAGGTTTGATTTGGGTTTTTATTTAATTCTTCAAAAAATATTCAAGAATAATATTTGTAATGACCTATGTATTGAATTAGATGGCTATTCAGCATATGAATATACACCAGATGTTATTTTTAGTAATGATAGAATTTTTTTAGACATTGAAATTGATGAGCCTTACACGCTAGAAGGAAAACCTATTCATTCATTCAATGACCTTAGGGAATTGAACAGAAATTCATTTTTTACTGATAAAAATTTTATTGTTATTCGCTTTTCAGAAAATCAAATTGCATTATATCCTATCCAATGTTGCTTTTTTATAGCTTCTTGCATTTATTATTTCACAAATGACATACAGTATATGCTTGATATAATTAATAATTATAATTTTAATCTGATTCTTGAAAAAGAAGAAAGATGGGATGAAGAATTAAGTTTAAAATACGTTAAACAGAATTATAGAAAGAAAACCTTCGATATGAACGAAAGTATTGAAAATTCGATAAAAAATTTGAATAGAATTGTCTTATAATTAGCCCAATCAATTAATAAACATTGACTGGGCTTCTTCTCAACTCAAAAACCAATGGTAATTATTACTACCATTTAGAGCCTTTAATAAGCTATTAGAAAAGTTATAAGCGTTGTTACTTCTATCTAAGAAAGTATCAATATAACTGCTCTTATTAGCTTGGGTAAATAAATTATATAACTTCCAGAGATTAATATCTCCATTTTCAGACTTACAGAAGGAATCATCCTGATAATAATCCCTAGCTACCGTAGATATTTGCCCATCATTTAAGTGCAATTCAGGTATAGCTACTTTATCCCTTTTAGGTAAATAATTGTACAACCTAGCTCTACCAATGAGTTGTGCAAATTCATGCTCTGAAAGATAGTGAGAACCTAGTAACCTCATATTTTGTATATGCTGTTCTGCCTTATACTGCTGTAGTATCTGTGTGATTTTACTTTTTAGGCTATGGTAGTTATCAGCTTTAAGGTCTCCTGAATAACCATCTGTAGATACACACAAATTGCAACATACCAAATTCTGAAATCCAATAAAGAACTTAAATTTTTCATAGGTCTTTTTAGAATATAGGTTCTCCTGATTATAGGCTCTAACTCCACCTATAGCTAATGCAATATCATTTCCATTTATATTGGCTGTAATACTAGGAATACGCATTAAAAATGCCATACGCTCATAGTAGATAGTCTTTTCATTATCCAAAAGCTCCTTAGCTGATTTATGAATTGCAGAAGGTACTCTACCTTTTATTTGGTGAGATACTCTTACTTCTGGTAATTCAATTTGCTGATTAGGAAACATACTATAAGCACATTCCTGAGCCACTTCAATATACTCCTGATGAGCCAGAGTCTTTTCATTGTCTTTACTAAATACAGGAATAATACAATCCTTTTTTAAATGCGAAAGGCTAACTGATGATGTGTTAGCCTCTATAAATGCTTTTCTTTTATATTTAGTAGTTACATTACTATTCTCCTGTTTATTCCCTATTATGGTAGTAGTTTTTACAGGCTTTAAAAACATGCCATTATTAGGCTGTATGATTTGTGTTTCCATGATGTAAGTTTTGTTGGTTTAACATAAATTGATTTGAAATAATTGTGTCCTTCTGAACCCTGAAATCATTCTCTAAAAGCTCTTTCCAGTTACTATAGTGTACATATAGCTGTTTGAGTAGTTCCAAGTCCATACAAGCCTTAATTTTACTTCTAGCTTCTTGGAGATTGGTTCCTGAATTACACCATTCTAAAATCTTCTGACCTGTAGAAGTATTAATGATAAACTCCGGTTTATTCATAAATAGCCCTGTTCTGTCTTTGGAACATAGTGTAAAGTGTTTAATGTCTATTTCAAACACTATGGTAAATTCATAATCTACTCCATCTTTTTGTACAGCTTTTAAGCCCACTTTTTCAGGTACGTACTTACCATCTTTCTGTTGTAGTACATAGTCCTGTTTAGTTCTCATAGTAACTATCACATGAGCATCTGCCTGAAGTATTTTATTCATAAGGGATTTATGTAAGGGCATTACTTTACTCCAATTTGTAAATGAATTACCTGAAAGCTGAGAATGATAATCTATTAAATAGTCCCAAGCATGAGAAATACTGTCAAGTATAATAACATTCATATCTGCTCTAAGGCATATATCAATAGCTTTAATATACTTTTCAGGTGTAAATGGTGATTCTAAAGTGAGTACATTGTAATTACCTAAATGGGCATATAAATCTGCTGAACCATTTTCAGTATCTACAATAGCAACTTTAGTAAGGTCTTTGTTTGTAAGTCCTTGTGCTAAGAGTAAACTGGAATATGTTTTACCACTTCCAGCACTACCTTGAATTGCTAATTTAATTTTAGCTTTCTTGCGTTCTGATTGTCTTAATTGCATGGTAAATTAAGTTTTTAATTATGTGAAAAAGGTGAAAATTTTATAAGGAAATAAGCATTTGGCTATATGCTTTTATTTTGTGTAAACTCATGATTTTGTTGGGCTAAAACTTGATAATGTCATAAAAATTTAGTAGCTTTGTGCTATCAAAAGATAACTCCAAAACTACTACTAAAAGTAGTCCTCGTCCAGAGCTCCTGCGTTGTCAAATCAAAGATTTTTAAGGTGGGGGAGATTTTAAAAGAACCCCCTATACGCATTTCTAGAATTGGAAATCCACGAATGCATTTAATTTCCTAGAAGGAACAATGAGGTTTTTAACCATGTATAAATGGGAATCACTTCTTCTAGTTGATATAAATATTCTGAATTTAAAATATGTAGATTGAAAAAGTTTCTTTTAGCCAAGTAAAAGATGATTTAAGATTTAAAAATGTCCATTATTCGTATCCAAATATTATTATTTCACGAGAAATGGACATTTTTAATTTATATGTTTAAACCTAAATTAGCTATTTTAGGTTCAAACATCTTATCTAATTGAACTTCATTATATGACTGAGGAGATATTAAATCTATAGCTAAATATTTATGAGGGACTAAGGGGATGCTTATAATTGGTTTTATATTTCTTCTACTACCATATAAGGTAATTTTCGGGTCATTTGCACCTGTGTTTTCAATTTCAAGAAAATCTTCTACTAAGATTGAATAGAAGGTTTTTAGTTTAGCATTAAAAGATTTATTAGCAAATCGTCTTTTGAACTCAAATACATTATTAGATAATAGTGTGTCTGATTCTTGTAGTTCTAATAATTTCCTGAAAATGGATTTGTCCCTTTCATCATAGAACTCATTCCATAATGTTGTAGGAGTACAGAAATAATGATCTTCACCCCATTGATGTTCATGTAATGAATTGATTAGTTTTTTTCTGAAATAGTTTAGTATTTGATATAGTTCAATTCTTTTTTTATGAGATTCGTTTTCAGCATTATCAAGATGAACATTTTCTGTGTGGCTAATACAGTCTAAGAAGTAGTTTCTTCTATTATAGTCAATATCATTAGAAGGTTGTCCTTTTTTAATCCACATTTTGAATGTGAATGCCAAAAGTTGAATTTCAAATTTCTTAGCAATAGAAGAGCCTTGCTTAATGTTTTTTAAAGAACCATCTAGTTTTTTTAATTTTAGCTGAAAGTCTTCAAATAAAGCTTTTCTAACATCAGAATAAAATAGATTAAAATTGCCAAATTGTAACCATGTATTGTAGTGGTCTATACCAAAAAAGTAATTATAAGCACCTCTTATTACTAATTGGTAGTCTTCTTCGTGTATAAGGATTATAGGCTTGAATTTTATCTCTTTGAGAGTACAATTAATGAATTGATTAGCTAAAGCTGCATAAGTGATATACGCACTTATATCTTCTCCAAAGATTGGGTATTCATTTGCTAAATAATCTTCACCCACTTCTAGCTTGAACTGGTCATATGTGGGGTATGATAAAATAGGTAATTCGCTTCTTGAACTACTTTCCACAAGATTAATTTCTCTAATAACATTTCTTTTGAGCTTATTTTCATAAAACTCTCGCATGAAATAATCCTGTCTGTTTAACTTAATGTAAGTTACTGGTTTTTCTGTCTCCTCATGGTAAGTTATTTGATCATAGTAATTGATGAATTTCTCTTTTTGAGAATTCGTCATATTAGTGTATTCAAGAGAGTTATATTCAAATTTATCAGGTTTAGGTAGTACAATATGTATTTCACCTTTATTTCTTTGTCTCGCGAGGGCTTGAATAACAGAATTTATTCCACCAGAAAATATACCATAGGTATTTTTAAACCATAATCTAGCAGACCTAGGAGGCATAACTATAACAAATGCATGGTTTTCTTTTTTAATACTTACACCAGTTTTAAAATTTGTACCCACATTGCACATGGTATTATCATACTGGTTTTTTGGAGCTTCATTACCAACTCTTTGATTGGTAATTAAATCAGAAGTACAATCTTTAACCTCTCCATATGTAGCTAGAAGTAACTTACCAATTTCTTCTTTGGGGTTAATGATGCTTTTTGATAGAGCTTTAGAATAACAGAGTATATCTATTTTTTTACCTTCTCCAACTAAGCTTTTAATTAAATCTTTTATTTCAGGAGTATTTGTACTAAAGCTATAAGATGAAGAATAGTGTAGATAAAGTGAACTTTGCTTTTCAAGAAATCTCTTTCTTTCAGATTCAATGATTTTAATTTTGAAATCAGTTAATTCGGCTAGATACTCTATTACAACTTTAGAAGCTTCATTGTAGGTTGCACTGAGTATGAAATTCTTATGAATAACATTTTTCCATTTCCATAGGTTAAATATGTACTGCTGTTTAAAGTTGTGGTATGAATCATGAATTTCATCATAAATAAAAACTACCTTTATTTTTCTTAATTCACAATACCTGTCTAATCTATCAAGGTATTCTCTTTTTATATCTGAATTTTTAAAACCATCTTCCCCAGGGTTTCCTAGAAGGGTATTTACAGTTACAACCTGAACAGGTTTTCCTATATAATTAATATCATTATCTCTTCCAAGATTTTCATAATTGTAAACATCTTCTTCTGGTATACCAGTATTTATTATATCATTACAATATTGCTTAACAAGACTTACAAATGGTGATGCTACAATAATTAAGTAATCTTCTTGTGCTTCATAATACCTCTTTATGGTTTGTATAATAGCATAAGATTTTCCTTGTCCTACTGCTGCATTAACTACTACGGTGTTCTTATAATTTATATCTATAGAGTTTTGAAAAGTGTCATTTATATAACCTTCATTATCAGGTGATATTTTAATTTTTTTTCCATTATTTTCAATAGTGTAAATGTTTCTTTCAACTCTTTCACCATTAGGGGAGAATACATATTGAAAGTCTTCCGGATTTATTTCTTTAAACTCAATAGGATAATTTTGGAAGAGTTCTGATTCTATGTGTTTATTCATAATAATTAAGCTGTACTGTAAATTTAATACAGCACAGCTTAAAACTCTAGCTTTTTTCTAATTTATTAGATAGCTTCATAATATGCTCACTAACCTTACTCTGTACTACTTTGGCATAATGACCTTGCGTAATTTTGATACTTGAATGACCTAGAAGTTCAGATACTATTTCTATAGGCACATCATTGTAGAGTAGGATAGTTGTAGCAAATGTCTTTCTAGCCATGTGATGTGTAAGCCTTTTTTTAATGCCTACTATGTCAGCTATTTCCTTTAGGTAAGAATTGAACTTCTGATTACTTATGGTTGGTAATAATTTTACAGCTTCAGAAGAATTAACCATGTTGTATTTGTCAAGAATTTCAATAGCCTTAGGAAGTAGTGGTATATTAACTTTGGATTTGGTTTTTTGTCTGTACATCTCTATCCACTTTTGCTTGTCAAATCCTATGGTTATGTGTTGAGTAGATAGGTTATTCATTTCAGCATAGGCTAATCCTGTATAACAGCAGAAAATGTACATATCAGCTACTTGCTGTAGTCTTTTCTGCTTGAAATTGTATTGCTCAATTTTATTTAGTTCTATACGGGTTAAATAAGAGATACGCTTTTCATATTTTTTTGGAGTATATAAGATAAAAGGGTCTCTTGCAATATAGCCTTCTGCAAGAGCTAGCTTGATTACCTTTCTTAACCTTTGGATGCTTTTATTAATAGTAATCTGTTTATGCCCTTTTTCAGATTTCAAATAATAATCAAAATCCTGTATAAAGGTTAACTTAATAGTTTCCAAAATCATGTCATTTTTCTCATACTTATGTTTAATAAAGTTAGCTATGTGCATTTTAACCTCCTTAAATTTTACATAAGTAGATTTGGTATACTCTATACCAATGAGTTTTTCCATTCGGGTGTTATGTAATTCAAACACTTCTAGAAGAGACTTTGTAGTTTTTGTTGTCTTACCTGTATATTTCAGGTATACATCTTCAACATCAAATATGGATTCATTGACTTCTAAAAATAAGAAAGCCTGATTAATTTTATTTTTAATCAGGCTAATTTGAGTGTTGAGAGTGTCATTTTCCTCATTAGAAGGAATTGCTTTTTGCTTTTTACTATTCCAGTAATCTGGATTAATAAATAGTCCTGCTGAAAATGTCTTTCTTTTTCCACTATAAGTAATTCTACATCTTAGTGGAGCTATTCCTTTTTTTGTATTCTGATTGGATTTGTCAGTTATAAATAATATATTTAATTTGTTGTTTTTCATAGTTTTAAGGATTTAGAAGGGTAAGCCTTTTTTGAAATTGGGTAAGCCGAATTTTAAGCCTTTTATAGGCTGAGAAGAGGAATTAAATGCATATAGCTAAAAACAGTAAAGTACTGTAAACCCTGAATTTACCACATAAAAAAAAGAGTAACCATTTCTGATTACTCTTGCTTTGTAGCGGGAACTGGACTCGAACCAGTGACCTTCGGGTTATGAGCCCGACGAGCTACCTACTGCTCTATCCCGCGCTATTGTGAGTGCAAATATACAGTCTTTTTTTTGTTCTATCCAAACATAAAGACGAATTTTTTTCATTCTTTTGTTTAAGCATAAGGTTAAGCTATCATTAATTTTTTGCAATCACTGTATAATCAGTATTTTATCTATTTTTACGTTATATGAAAAAAATTAGCATTCTTACCACTATACTATATTTTATCCTTCAAAACCTGTTTGCACAGGAGTTACCGCCCATTATTAAGTTTGAAGCCGAACGCTATAAAGCAGGTAATCAAAACTGGATGATTAGCCAAAATGATCAGGAATTAATGTATGTGGCTAACCATATGGGATTACTTGAGTACAATTGTTCTGTATGGAAATTATATGAATCTCCTAACGAAACTATTATTAGATCGGTGAGGGTTGTTGAAGATAAAATCTACACCGGTTGTTATATGGAGTTTGGTTTTTGGAAAGAAGGAGCTAATGGGCAATTACAGTATACCTCATTAAGTGACCAAATAAAAGATAAGGTGTTAGATGATGAACAAATATGGAATATTATATCATTTAATAAATGGATTATCTTTCAATCATTAAATCAGTTGTATATCTATAATTTAAATTCAAAAACGTTTACGGTGCACAGACCAGAAGGGGGCATCACAAAAGTATACAACATTGGTGCCTCTGTATATTACCAAACTATTGGGAAGGGTTTGTTTGAAATTGTGAATGGAGAGGCAAAATTGATTTCGGACGCTTCTGTTTTTAAAGAAACTAAAATTGTAAATGTATTTAAGGTTAACAATGAGTTGTTAGTGCATACACAATTAGAAGGGTTGTTTCTTTTGAGTGAAGGCGAGCTACATAAATTTACTACAGAGGTTCCTTCTAACAATATTTATAATAGTATGAAGCTTTCTAATGGTAATTATGCTTTAGGAACGGTATCAGACGGCGTGTATATTATAAATGCAGAGGGAAAGGTTGTGTTACATATAAATCAGGAAAACGGATTAACCAATAATACGGTACTATCGTTATTTGAGGATCGGGATCATAATCTGTGGGTAGGTTTAGATAATGGTGTTAACTGTATTAATTTAAAGAGTAATGTGGCTAGTTATGAAGACGATTCAGGAATGTTGGGTACTATTTATACCTCGGTGTTATTTGATGATAAAATCTATTTAGGAACTAATCAGGGACTTTTTTACAAGCCTTATGATAAAGATATACCCTTCACGTTTATTAGTAATACAAAAGGGCAGGTATGGTCTTTATATGTGTATGATGATACCTTGTTTTGCGGACATGATGCAGGTACCTTTATTGTGGAAGATACTACCGCTACCCGTATTTTTTCTGAATCTGGTACTTGGAAATTTGAGCAGGTGGAAGGAACTAGCAATTTATTATATCAGGGGAATTATGCCGGACTTTCGGTATTGAAGAAATCAAATGGGAGTTGGAGCTTTAGAAATTGGATTAAAGGATTCGGATATTCAAGTAGGTATTTAGAAACGCTAGGCAATACCGTTTATGTAAGTCATGAGTATAAAGGCGTGTTTAAAGTAGTTGTGAATGCTGATTTTACGGAGGCGCTTTCTGAGGAAATGCTAGATTTTCCCAAAAAAGGAAAGAATGCGAGTATTGCAAAATATCGGGGTAAAATATGGTATGCTAGTAGAGAAGGTGTGTTTAGTTTGGCGGGGAATAATCAACAGTTTGTAAAGAATAAGAAGCTGTCAGATGTGATGATTAATGATGGATATACCTCTGGTAAATTAATTGTAGATAAAACAAATAGGTTGTGGTTTTTCACAAAAAATCATATCAATTATTTTAATCATAGTAATTTTAATGATGAGTTACTTCATCAATCAATACCAATACCTTATACATTGGCAAATACGATGTCGGGTTATGAAAATATAGCGTATTTACAAGATGATGAATATTTAATTGGTACAGTAAATGGGTATTATTTAATAAACCCTGAAGAGAGATCTACAGATTCCTATAACATCTATTTAAAAGGCATTCAAAATTATAAGCTAAACGATACAGTTAAATATCTCAATTTACATGGTGATGCAAGATTGGGTTATAAGACAAATAATCTCTTGTTTTCTTTTACCATCCCTCAATATTCAAAATATACCAATCCTGAATACCAATTTAAATTGGAAGGATTTAATAATAACTGGAGTGAATACGGATTAGAAACAGAGGCTGAATTCAAAAACTTACCACCTGGTGATTATGTGTTTAAAGTAAGAGGAAAGGTAGGAGATAAGCTAACAGAAAACGAGGAGGTATTTTATTTTACAATACAAAAGCCATGGTTTGCTACAAATGTGGCTATCATAAGTTATTTGGTGTTATTAATTATTGTTGGTTTTGTGGTTAATTTCATTTACAAGAAAAACTATGAAGAGCAACGTTTAAAGCTTATTGAAGAAAACCATCGTAAGATGGAAATTCATCAATTAGAAACAGAACAACAGCTAATGAAAACAAAAACCGAGATGCTTGAGAAAGATATAGAGAGCAAAAATCGTGAGCTGGCTGCCTCAACATTAAACCTTATTAAAAAGAATGAAGTGTTGGCGGCTATAAAGAGCGATTTGAAAAAATTAGATTCTTCACAGAACTTAAAATCGGTTATCAGTACTATTAATGCCAACATTAATGAAGAGGATACTTGGAATCTATTTTCTGAAGCCTTTAATAATGCCGATAAAGATTTCCTTAAGAAGATTAAAGATATACACCCTAGCCTAACTCCAAACGATTTAAGGTTATGCGCCTATTTGAGATTGAACTTATCTTCTAAAGAAATAGCGCCACTGTTAAATATATCGGTACGAAGTGTAGAGATTAAACGATATCGTTTGCGAAAAAAGATGGAATTAGCCCATGAGCAAGGTTTAGTCGAGTACATATTGTCAATTTAACTACTACAACAACTGTTAAAATTACCTATACATTACCATAACAATAACGTTGTATAAGTGCTTTTTATTAACTTTTTTAACATTAATAAATTTTGTAAAAGAAAAGCGAATTACAGTGTTTATAAGGGTTTAGAGAGGGTGTGAGGTATGTTTTTTTAACTTTTTTTCAATTGTATACTTTTTATAGCGTATAAAATTGATGATTTCGCAATTTATAGTTATAATTTTATGAAAACACAAATTATAACTATATGAAATCAAAATTGTTCTTACTCATTTTCGGTTTTATATCATATATAGGCTTTAGTCAGGAATATGATATAAAGGGTGTCGTTTATGAGGCATCTACCGGAATGCCAATGCCGGGAGTTAATGTGGTTTTAAAAGATAATTCTAAAGGAACTTCAACAGACTTCGACGGAAATTTTATGTTGGAAGGAATCAGTAAAGGTTCCGAACTTGTTATTAGCTATATTGGTTTTAAAAGCCAAACAATAGTGGTTATTAACGGGAATGCACTAACCATTAAGTTGGAAGAAGACACGAATGCGTTAGATGAAGTTGTAGTAATTGGTTATGGTAAACAGAAAAAGAAAGAGGTTACCGGAGCTGTTGGTACTGTAGAAGCAGATTTGCTAGATGAGTTTAAACCGGTAAAAGTAGAGCAGGCACTGCAAGGTACTGTAGCGGGGGTTAATGTTACTACACAATCGGGTTCACCGGGTGCGGCTTTAGATATTCGTATTAGAGGGGTAGCCACTAATGGTAATAATGCTCCATTGGTTATTATCGATGGGTATGTTGGTGAACTTGGCCTTTTAAATCCGAATGATATTGAAACCATTACGGTATTAAAAGATGCGCAAGCTGCTATTTATGGTTCTGTTGGTGCAAACGGGGTAATTCTTGTGACTACTAAAAGAGGTAGAAAAAATATGAAGCCATCTGTATCATATAATACATATTATGGTTTTCAGGAGACTTCTAAGAAGATGTCGTTATTAAATGCTACCGAATATGCATTGTTGCTAAACGAATCTTATGTTAATGGTGGTGGTGCGGCTCCATACCCTAGTATATCTGGTTTAGGAGAAGGAACTGATTGGCAAGATGAAGTTTTTGAATCGGCTCCTATTTTAAATCACGATGTAAACTTAATGGGAGGTACAGAAACAGTAACCTATGCAATTAGTGCTTCGCATTTAGATCAGGAAGGTATTGTAGGTAAAGATAAATCGGGCTTCTTACGAAATACAGCGCGTTTGGCTTTAAATGTAGATATTACTAAAAAATTAAAAGCAAGTACAAACGTTATTTATACCTATTTTACCCGAAAAACATTAAATGAAAATGGGTTAGGCTCGGTATTGTTTAATGCAATTAACACGCCGCCAACATTATCTACTCATGATAATGATGGTAATTATACATTAGTACCTAGTACTACAGGTTTAGGTACAGAGGTAATTAACCCCTTAGCGCAAATAGCGAATACGTTTAATGATTATAACTATAAGAAAACAAGTGGTAATTTTGGTTTAGATTTTACTCCTATAGAGGGATTAACCTTAACGGGTCGTGTTGGTTTTAACACGTCTAACAGTGAATCGAAATCGTTTTCTCCTGAAATCTCTTATGGAGGAAAAGTATTTGATAATACAAGAAGTTCAGTTAATCAAGGAGCAGTAAACGATAACAACTATACGTTTGACTTTTTTGCCAATTATGAGAAAACAATTGCTGATGATCATAACATTAATGTAACGCTAGGTAACACCATTTTTAAAGAATGGGGTAATGGTTTGTATGCTACGGGATATGATATTCCTAATAACTCATGGGCTTATGCAGATATCTCTTTAGCTACAGGTGTAAGCGAAGCACAAACAAACTCTTCTTATGTGTATGATGAAAGAAGATTGTCTTACTTTGGTCGTCTGCAATACAACTACAAAGGAAAATATTTGTTCTCTGCTGTATTAAGACGTGATGCTTCTACGCGTTTTGGTCCTGAGAATAGTGAGGCTTACTTTCCGTCGTTTACGGGTGGTTGGATTATTTCAGATGAAAAATTCTTCGGAGAGTCTTCAATAGTAGACTTTGTAAAGTTAAGAGCTAGTTATGGTAAGCTTGGTAATGACCAAATTGGTAGTAATTTATATGCCGGACTTTTAGGAGGTGAAGCAACATATATTTTTGATGGTTCTTTAGTGAACGGTACAGCAATATCTACATTAGCTAATCCAGATGTAAAATGGGAAACTTCAGAAAAAATGGATTTTGGGTTAGATATTAGAATGTTTAATAACAAGTTATCATTTGTAACAGATTACTTTATTGATAACAGAAAAGATTTATTAATTTCTGGTATGCCGATATCTGGTATTGTAGGTATTGGTGCTCCTGGTGCTGGTGCTCCTACGGTAAATGCAGGTAATGTTGAGAATAAAGGATTTGAATTTGCGATTGATTATAAAGGAGAAATATCAAAAGATTTTACCTATTCTCTTGCTTATAACGCTACTTTCTTAGATAACAATGTAACAGAAGTTAATAATAGTACAGGGTATGTTGAGGGAGGTAGTTTTGGAGTGAGCCAGCCTGCACCTTCAAGAATGGAAGTAGGGAAACCAATAGGTTATTTCTTAGGATATGTAACCGATGGTATTTTCCAGAATCAAAATGAGGTTGACAATCATCCTGACCAGTCTGCACTTGGCGCGACTGCTCAACCCGGAGATTTAAGATTTAGAGATATCAATAATGATGGAGTCATAGATGAGAATGACAGAACAAACCTTGGTAATCCAATTCCGGAGGTAACTATGGGAATGAACATTCGGTTAAATTATAAAAACTTTGATTTCTCTGTATATGGTTTTGCTTCTGTGGGTAATGATATGGTTAGAAATTATGAAAGAACATTAAGTGATGTAAATAAACTTAATTATGTACTTGACAGATGGACCGGAGAAGGTACTAGCAATACGGTGCCAAGGGTAACCACTGCGGCAACTTCTAATACGGTACTTTCTGATTATTATGTTGAAGATGCTTCTTATTTAAGAATTCAGAACATGCAGTTAGGATATAGTCTTACCGATTTTAAAGGGTTTGAAAAAATAAGATTGTACGTAGCAGCTACTAATTTATTCACCTTTACCAAGTATAGAGGGTATGATCCGGGAGCTTCAACAGGGAATCCTATTGGTGGAGGTATCGATTACGGATTTTATCCGGTACCAAGAACATACATGTTAGGTCTTAACGTAAAACTATAAACGATAACTCATGAAAAAGTATAATGTATTAACTATATGGGCTGTAATGGTCATGCTATTTGTAACATTTTCATGTAGCAATGATTTTGTAGAAAGAGATGCAGCGTATTCTATAGATGCAGAAAATTATTTTAACTCTGAAGACGACTATTATAATGCACTTATTGCGGTGTATGATATTTTACAATCTACCTATGTGAATGTATTAATTGGTGAGATTGCTTCTGATAACACGCTATGCGGAGGTGAAAGCGCGACGGACGTTGTTGGTTTCCAGCAAATAGACGATATGATTCATACCCCTATTAACGATAACCTGAAAAATCTTTGGGACTGGAATTTTGCTGGAGTAAATAGAGCAAATTACATCATGGAGTTTAAAGATAAAACAGACTTTGATGGTAAGGAGCAAATGTTAGCAGAAACTCGTTTTCTAAGAGCTTATTTTTACTTTGAATTGGTAAAATGGTTTGGGGCTCTACCTTTAAAGGATGATGCCCGTTTTGCAATTAACGACGAGAAATCAATTCCACGTTCTTCAGTAGAAGATGTATATGCATATATAGAAGCAGATTTATTATATGCGGTTGAAAATATGAGTACAACTGCTCCAAACGTTGGGCGTGCTACTAAAGGAGCTGCTCAGGCACTACTTGGTAAAGTATACCTGTACCAAGAGAAATTTACGGAGTCTGCAGCGGTACTTGAAGATGTAATTACCTCAGGAAACTATTCGTTAGTAAGCGATTTTTCTACATTGTTTGAAGAAGAACAAGAAAATGGAGTAGAGTCGGTATTTGAAATTCAGTATACGGATGTTGAAGGAGCAGGGTTTGGTTGTTTGCAATGCAGTGAAGGGAATGTGGCTGTTGGTTTTAATGGGATTAGAAATTATGACGGACCTACATTTTCATCAGGGTATAGTTTTAATATCCCGACTGCAGAAGCGTATAGTGCTTTTGATAGTGATGACATGAGAAGAGATTATACGGTACTTGACATAGAAGCATGGGCAGCTCAAACAGGAGCTACTTACGGAACAGGATATGAGCATACAGGGTATTTTAATAGAAAGTATTTGCCTCGTACCAGAAGTAGTGATGCACAGTCTGATCTTAATCTTACTAATCCTAATAACTACAGAGCTATTCGGTATGCAGATGTATTACTAATGGCTGCTGAGGCTAATAATCGTGGAGGAATAAGTGATACAAAAGCGCAAGCGTATTTAAACATGGTAAGAGAACGTGCTTTTGGAGATAGCAATCATAATATTTCTGTTACAGGAAACTCGTTGACAGATTATATTTATGAGGAGAGAAGATTAGAACTAATGGGAGAAGGTCACCGTTTCTTTGATTTGGTAAGAACCGGAAAGGCAGCTCAAAACATAGATGGATTTACAGCCGGTAAGAATGAGATATTCCCGGTTCCTTATGAAGAGATACAATTTTCTAACGGAAATTGGGTGCAAAACCCTAACTACTAAACGAGATATAACATGAGAAAAATAAATATTTTAATGTATATAATTGCCCTCATTTCTTTTGTAGGGTGTACTGAAGATGATTTTGACACAGCTTTCTTAGAGGATGTGGATGCACCTTCAAATTTATCGGCCTTGTTAACCGTTACACAAGATAACACAGGTTTGGTAAGCATAAAGCCAGATGGTGAAGGGGTTACGTTGTATACAGTAGATTTTGGAGATAGTTCAGATACTGCTGATGTAACTCCTGGAAATAAGGCTCAACACAATTACTCAGAAGGGTCTTATGCCGTAACGGTTATGGCAACAGGTGTTACAGGTTTAACTACTGTTTTAACTAAAGATGTTGATGTAACCTTTGTGGCTCCTGAAGATTTAGTGGTTGATGTAGCAGAAGTAACGGGAGATCCGTTCTCTTTTACAGTGAGTGCAACGGCTACATATGAAACGTATTTTGATGTAACTTTTGGAGAAGATGATACGTTAGAGGCAGTTCAGTTTAACGAAGGTGATGTGGTTCCGTACACATATGCCAATACTGGGGTGTATATAGTTACCGTAACTGCTTACAGTGGTGGCACCGCTACAACAGTATATACCGAAGAAGTGGAGGTGTATAATCCACTAATATTGCCAATAACTTTTGAGTCGGCTACATTGAATTATACCTTTACAGATTTTGGTAATGCGTACGGAGCCGTAGTGGCTAATCCGTCAATTGGCGGAGCTAATACAAGTGCTACAGTGGGTCAGTTTACTAAAATAGTAGGCGCTGAAACATGGGCGGGTACGTATTTACAATTAGACGAGCCAGTTGATTTTACTTCGAGCACATTCTTAAGCGTTAAATCGTATTCACCTATTGCAGGGGCTACAGTTTTATTAAAGCTTGAAAATGCTAATGACGGTGCGGTGTTTATAGAGAGTACAACCACAACAACTGTAACAAACGAGTGGGAAACATTGTACTTTGATTTTACAGGAGTAGACCCGACGGTAGACTATCATAAGGTTGTTATTTTCTATGATTTTGGAAATGTAGGAGATGGTTCGGTATACTATTTTGATCAAGTAGAGTTAAGCACTGGGAACCCTAGTTTAGAATTACCGGTTACTTTTGAAAATTCTTTAATTTCTTATACGTTCACTAATTTTGGTAATGCTACGTCTCAGTTAGTTGCTAATCCTGCTTCCGATGCAGTGAATAGCAGTCCTACGGTTGCAGAGTTTTACAAACCTGATTACGCAGAGACTTGGGCGGGCTCATATTTAGAGCTTGATAATTATATAGACTTTAGTAGCCAGACTAAAATAGCCATCAAGTCATGGTCGCCTACAGTAGGTACTACAGTATTAATGAAATTAGAGAATGTTGATGCTTCTGTAGTAGCAGAGGTATCTGCAACAACAACAGTAGCAAATGGATGGGAAGAATTAGTATTCGATTTTTCTTCTGCTAATTTATCGGCTCAATATGTAAGAGTTGTAGTGTTCTATGACTTTGGATTTAATGGTACCGAAGGTTATTACTATTTTGACGATATAAAACTTACAAACTAAAAAATGATCATGAGAAAATATATAAAACAATTAATAGGATTATTTTCCATTGTGCTTCTGTTTTCTAATTGTCAGGAGGAGGATGCCACTTTTGGACCTATATTAACACCTACTAATCTTGTAATTGATTATGAAATTCAAGGGGTTGATGCTAGTAATATAGATGGTGATGGTTCAGGAATTGTGAACTTCACCACTACTGCAGATAACGCCATTAGTTACAAGTACATCTTTAGTGATAATACGAACTATACATCGGTTAGCGGAGAGTTAGAAAAGCAATTTGCTATTAATGGTGTTAATACATATACGGTGACTGTTGTTGCTAATGGTACAGGAGGAGTTACTACCAGTACTACTACAGAGGTTACGGTATATAGTAGCTTCTCAGATGATGAGGCTATAGCGTATTTAACAGGTGGATCTTCTAAAACTTGGTATTGGGCAGCCTCAGAAGTAGGGCATTTAGGTTTAGGACCTAATGATCAGGTGTATGATGATGGTGCTCATACTTTTTCAAATTGGTATTCGGCAGTTGCTTTCGAGAAATCGGGATCATGTATGTATGATGCAGAGTTTGAGTTTGCTGTTAGTGGAGATCTTGTGACGTTTGAGCAAACCAACCCTACGGGTATGGCGTTTATTCAAGGGTTATACGCATCTGACCTTGGTTTAGGTGAAGAAGGATGTTATGATTTTGATATTGATGGAGTGAAAACAGTTTCTTTTAGTCCTTCAAATTCTATTGCAACAGAAGACGGAGGGTACAGAGGAACAACCATGACGTATTCAGATGGTGGATTTATGGGCTTCTATGCAGGGTCTAGTGAATATGAAATCATTTCATTAACAGAAAATAGATTAATGGTGAGAGTGGTTCAGGGTAATGAACCGTTATATGCTTGGTATCATATCTTTACTACTACTCCAGTGGCAGATCAAGGAGGTAGTTCTGGTACAGTTGATTATACCAATTTAGTTTGGTCTGATGAGTTTGACACAGATGGTGCTCCGGATACTACTAAATGGTCTTATGATTTAGGAACTGGAACCAATGGATGGGGTAATCTTGAAGAGCAATATTACACAGATAGTTCTGATAATGTAACTGTTGAAAACGGAGTTTTAAAAATTACTGCAAAAGCAGAAAGCTATATGGGGTCTTCTTATACTTCAGCACGTCTTAAAACCGAAGGTAATTTTGAATTTACCTATGGTAAAGTTGAGGTGAGGGCTAAGCTTCCTGAAGGGGGTGGTACATGGCCTGCAATCTGGATGTTGGGAGCAGATTATGCAACTAATACATGGCCTGCTTGCGGAGAAATAGATATTATGGAGCATGTGGGTAATGATCAGGGAACTATTCATGCAACACTTCATTACACAGGTAATTCAGGTGGTAATGGGGTTACAGGATCTACAACGGTATCTGATGCTTCTTCAGCGTATCATTTGTATTCTGCAGTGTGGAGTGAAGATAGTATTCAGTTCTTTATAGATGATGATACTACACCGTTTCATTCAATAGATATTGATAGCTCGCTTCCTTTTAACTCTGATTTCTTCCTTATTCTAAATGTAGCAATGGGAGGAAACTTTGGAGGAACAATTGATAGTTCATTTTCTGAATCTACAATGGAGATCGACTATGTAAGGGTTTATCAATAATAAATCAGCTTTATTAAAATATAATAAAAGTACCCGGTACATCCGGGTACTTTACAAATAGTGTGTATATATGAGATGCAAGCTTGTTATACTGAGTTTGTTATTAATGATTTCTGTACGACTATCTGCCCAGTCCTTGAGTAAAACCAAGTTAGAGGCAAAGGTAGATTCTGTACTGTCGTTAATGACACTCGAAGAAAAAATAGGACAAATGGTGCAGTACAGTGCAAGCTGGGATGTAACAGGTCCACCTACTGCAGGAAACGAAAATCGACTTGAAAATTTAAAGCGCGGACTAGTGGGGTCTATGCTAAATGTAACCGGCGTTAAGGCTACAAAAGAAGCACAGCGTCTAAACATGGAAAATTCAAGATTAAAAATTCCTTTGATTTTTGGATACGATGTTATTCATGGGTATAAAACATTATTTCCGATCCCTCTTGGAGAAAGTGCTAGTTGGGATTTAGATATTATGGAGCGTACGGCAAGAGCTGCTGCTAGAGAATCGGCTGCTGCTGGTATAGGATGGACGTTTGCTCCTATGGTAGATGTTTCAAGAGATGCCCGTTGGGGAAGAATTATGGAAGGTGCCGGGGAAGATCCATTTCTGGTTGCTAAAATTGGAGTAGCTAGAGTAAAAGGGTTTCAGACCGATGACCTTACATCTCCTACGGCTATTGCTGCGTGTGCTAAACACTTTGCTGGTTATGGTTTTGCCGAAGCAGGTAGAGATTATAATACGGTAAATTTAGGGATGAGTGAGTTGCATAATACGATATTGCCTCCTTTTAAGGCTGCGGCAGATGCAGGTGTGTTAACCTTTATGAATTCTTTTAATGAAATAGACGGAATACCTTCTACAGGAAACCCATATTTACAAAGAGAGATCCTTAAAGAAGAATGGAACTATAAAGGGTTTATAGTTTCAGACTGGGGTTCTATCTCAGAAATGATTGCTCACGGTGTAGCGGAAAATCATAAAGAAGCAGCATATATAGCGTTAACTGCTGGTAGTGATATGGATATGGAAGGCAATGCTTATGAAACTTCTATAGAAGATTTAATTAAGGAAGGGCGTGTAAGCGAGACTTTGGTAGATGATGCTGTTAAGAGAATTCTTAGGGTTAAATTTCAATTAGGGTTGTTTGATGATCCTTATAAATACTGTGATGCCAAGGCAGAGAAAAAGGAGTTGTATTCTAAAGAGAATCAGCAACTATCTCTTGAGGCTGGTAAAAAGTCGATTGTTTTATTAAAGAACGAAAATGCCCTTTTACCAATAGCTTCTAAAGTAAAAACCATAGCAGTTATTGGACCGCTAGCGGATGATAATGACAGTCCGCTAGGAAATTGGAGAGGTCAGGGAGTATCTAACTCTGCAGTTTCTGTTTTAGAAGGAATACGCAGATATGCACCGAAAGGAACAAAGGTAACTTATGCAAAAGGAGCAGATTTATCTATTGGTGAACGCAGCTTTTTAAAACATATGACTATTAATGAAACAGATACGTCTGGTTTTGGTAAGGCTGTTGAAACGGCTAAGGAGGCAGACTTGGTAATACTAGTAGTTGGTGAGGATGCTTTTCAAACAGGAGAAGCAAGAAGTCAGACCGATATCGGTTTTGCTGGAGTACAAGACGAATTGATTAAAGTGGTATACAAAGCGAATAGCAATGTTGTTATGGTGCTTATGAATGGAAGGCCTATGGATATAAGCTGGAGTGCTGCTAATATTCCGACTATTTTAGAAAGTTGGTTGTTAGGTTCGCAGCATGGTAATGCAGTTGCTGAGGTGTTGTTTGGGAAATATAATCCAAGTGGAAAGTTACCAGTGTCTTTTCCTAGAAGCGTAGGTCAGGAGCCATTGTATTACAATCAGAAAAATACAGGCAGACCAGGGCCTATAGAAGATGTAACCTATTCTCATTATGTAGATGAGCGTAGAGATGCTTTATATCCGTTTGGGTATGGTTTAAGTTATACAACCTTTAAGTATGATAATATATCGTTGAGTGCTTCATCATTTTCAGAAGGAGAACCCCTTACGGTAACGGTTTCAGTAACCAATACTGGTAAGTTAGATGGTGAAGAGGTGGTGCAATTATATCTAAGAGATTTGGTGGCAAGTACGACCAGGCCAATTAAAGAGCTTAAAGGCTTTGAAAAAGTATTTATAAAGGCAGGTGAAACCAAAAAAGTAATATTTACAATAGATAGAGAATTGTTATCGTTCTATACCCGAAATAAAAAATGGGAGGCTGAGTCTGGAGATTTTAAAGTGTTTGTGGGAGGTAATTCTGTAGATGTTTTAGAAGCCTCTTTTAAATACAAAAACGAATAGTATGAAGAGAAGCTTGTTTTTTATAACATGTTGCTTGTTAAGCCTGTGTGCTTTTCCTCAAAAAGCAGCTAAGAAGCTTGTTTGGGAGGAAGACTTCTCGGGCGACACGTTAGATACTAAGGTGTGGAATTTTGAACTTGGTAACGGTTGCCCTGATATTTGTGGCTGGGGTAATAATGAACGGCAGATTTATACAAAAAATAATCATGAGTTAAAAGATGGGATGCTGTATATTACTGCAAAGCACAAGGACTCATCATATACATCTACTCGCATCACAACAGCTGGAAAAAAGGAGTTTATGTATGGTTACATAGAGGCTAGAGCAAAGTTGCCAATAGGGGAAGGTATTTGGCCTGCTTTCTGGATGTTAGGAAGTAATATAGGTGAAAAGGGATGGCCTTTGTGCGGTGAGATAGATATCTTAGAGTATATAGGTAAAGAACCTCACATGGTCTTTACCTCGTTGCATACACAAGATAGTCATGGGGAAACCATTAATACAAAAAAAACAAAATTTGAAGCTATTGAAGAAGGTTTCCATACCTATGCTATGGATTGGACAAAAGATAAGATTGCTTTTTATGTAGACGATGTTTTGGTGTATACCTTCAACCCTGAAAATAAGACAGAGGTTGTTTGGCCTTACAATCAGCCTTTTTACTTTTTAGTAAATATGGCTATTGGAGGAAATTTTGGAGGTCCGGAAGTAGATGATACTATATTTCCCCAAGCATATATTCTTGATTACATAAGAGTATATCAATAAGAAGCTTAATTTTGAGTAATTTGAGAAGCCCCTATGTATTGGGGCTTTTTTTATTAGTACCTTTGTAATTAAAATCAGGAATAAATGAGTCATAAAGCAGGTTTTGTAAATATTATCGGGAATCCTAATGTGGGTAAATCTACATTGATGAATGCTTTTATTGGGGAGAAACTTTCTATAATTACCTCTAAAGCACAAACTACCAGACACCGTATTTTAGGAATTGTAAATGGAGAAGATTTTCAGGTGATACTGTCAGATACCCCGGGTATTATTAAGCCGGCTTATGAGTTACAAGCCTCTATGATGGATTTTGTAAAATCGGCTTTTGAAGATGCAGATGTGCTATTATATATGGTAGAGATTGGCGAAAAGGAACTTAAAGACGAAGTGTTTTTTGAAAAAATAAATAAGTCTAAAATACCTGTTCTGTTATTATTGAATAAAATAGATAAGTCTTCACAGGAAGAGTTGGAAGAACAAGTAGCTTATTGGACAGAGAAAGTGTCTAATGCGGAGATTTATCCGGTATCTGCTTTAGAAAACTTTAATGTTCCTGAAGTGTTTGACAGAATTGTAGCGTTATTACCAGAATCTCCTGCATTTTATCCTAAAGACCAGTTGACTGATAAGCCAGAGCGTTTCTTTGTAAACGAAACCATTAGAGAGAAAATATTACTGAACTACAAAAAGGAAATTCCTTATGCAGTTGAGGTAGAAACAGAGGAGTTTGTAGAAAGTGACGATATTATTCGTATTCGTTCTGTGATCATGGTAGAGCGTGATACCCAAAAAGGAATTATTATTGGTCATAAAGGAGAAGCCTTAAAAAGAGTAGGGGTTCAAGCCAGACAAGATTTAGAAAAATTCTTTGGAAAGCAGGTGCATATAGAACTTTATGTGAAAGTAAATAAAAACTGGAGAAGCAATCTAAATCAATTAAAACGATTTGGATACAATAATAAATAATGATGCTTATCTGTGATAAGTTAAATAAGTAAAAAACCCGACCATTAGGCCGGGTTTTTTGATCATGAATAACTATGGATTAGAAAGATTCATAACTAAATTTTTGTCCTCCAACAGAGGTGTCTGCCATTAAACCTGCTTTAGGTAAAGCAAATACAGCAACACCATCTTTATATTTTGCATTTACCGCTTTTCCAGACTTAACCGCTACTGCAGAAGCTTCGGTAGCAAACTCAAATTTTTCATTTTTCTACCATAAAAAGGGAAATCAATGTTAACCTACCGAGCTAAAAACAAGTTATTAATAGTAAATAGAGTGTTGTAGTTTTATTTAAATAGGTCATGTAATATTTATTAGAATCTCTATTTTTATGGTACAATTTTAGTTTTAATCTTTGTATGGAATATGTATTAGTAATAGTGTCTATTGTGTTATTGGTGTATGTTGTTTTCTTCAAAAAGAAAAAGAAGAAAGATTATGTTTTTCCTAATGATTGGGAGAAGTATCTACATAAGTTAATTTTTTATAAGAGATTAACAGATGCTGATAAGGTGTTATTTCAACAACGTATTATGAAGTTCTTAGATGAGGTTATTGTAGAAGGAGTTAATGTTGAGGTAACCGATTATGATAAAGTTCTGGTAGCTGTAGGAGCTGTAATACCTACATTAGCTTTTAAAGATTGGTATTATCCTAATTTAAGAACAGTTTTATTGTATCCTGATGCTTTTAATGAAGATTTTCAATTTGGGTCTCAAGATGCGAATAAGGTTGTTTTAGGGGTTGTTGGTTCTGGTAGGTTAAAAGATACTATGATACTTTCTAAAAAGGCACTGCATCATGGTTTTGAAAATGATACCGACAAATTAAACACCGCTATACATGAATTTGTGCATTTAATAGATGGGGTAGATGGTGCAATTGACGGTATTCCAAAACAATTACTTAGTGAGCCAAACGCTTTGCCGTGGTTAAAACTGATTCATAAAACTATGGAAGACATCAATAAAGATAAGTCAGATATCAGAAATTATGGAGGAACATCACAAGCAGAGTTTTTTGCGGTAGCTTCTGAGTATTTTTTCAGTAGGCCAAAATTAATGAAACGGAAACACCCCGAAGTTTATAAGATGTTGGAGCAATGTTTTAATCAAAATCCTGCATCATGATAAAGGTTACTGTGTATGTGTTTGTTAGAATCTTTAAGGCTACCTACAGATTTGTTTTTTGTTAACAATCTAAATAAGTACCTTTGCAGTTAATTTTTTAATAGAATGAGTTGTATAGTAGCTATAGTAGGTAGGCCAAATGTAGGTAAGTCGACGCTTTTTAATAGATTGGTGCAGCGTAGAGAGGCTATTGTTGATTCCGTAAGTGGAGTAACAAGAGATCGCCATTATGGTAAGACAGACTGGAATGGGAGAGAGTTTTCCGTTATAGATACCGGAGGTTATGTAGTTGGAAGTGATGATGTTTTTGAACAAGAAATAGATAAGCAAGTAGAGTTGGCTATAGATGAAGCCGATGTAATTGTTTTTGTTGTAGACGTTGAAGCTGGTATTACAGGTTTAGATAATGATGTGGCTACTTTATTACGTAAAGTAGAGAAACCAATTTTCTTAACAGTTAATAAAGTAGATAGTGCTGGAAGAGAAGCAGACGCCGTTGAGTTTTATGGCTTAGGATTGGGGGAGTATTATTCTATTTCTAGTATTAATGGTAGTGGGACTGGAGATTTATTAGATGCAGTTGTTAAAGCATTACCTGAGAAAGAAGAAGAGGAAGAAAGTGAATTACCAAGATTTGCTGTGGTAGGTAGACCAAACGCAGGGAAATCATCTTTTATCAATGCTTTAATTGGAGAGGATAGATATATAGTTACTGATATTGCAGGAACTACCCGTGATAGTAGTGATACTAAATACAACCGTTTTGGTTTTGAGTTTAACTTAATTGATACGGCAGGTATTAGAAGAAAAGCCAAGGTTAAAGAAGATCTTGAGTTTTATTCGGTAATGCGTTCGGTTAGGGCTATAGAATATGCCGATGTGTGTTTGTTGGTAATAGATGCAACCAGAGGTTTTGAAGGACAAGATTCTAATATTTTTTGGTTGGCACAACGTAACCGAAAAGGAGTTGTAATTTTAGTTAATAAGTGGGATTTAGTAGAGAAAGATACAAATTCGGCTAAAGAGTTTGAAAGCGCAATTCAAAGAGAAATAGCGCCATTTACTGATGTCCCTGTTGTTTTTATGTCGACATTAACTAAGCAACGTATTTATAAAGCTATAGAAACGGCTGTAGAGGTGTATGAGAACAGATCTAAGCGTGTTCCTACTAGTAAGCTTAATGAGTTGATGTTGCCGCTAATTGAAAATTATCCACCACCGGCTGTTAAGGGTAAGTATATAAAAATTAAGTTTTGTACGCAATTGCCAACTCCAATGCCACAGTTTGTATTTTTTGCAAACCTTCCGCAGTATATAAAAGACCCGTACAAACGTTTTATTGAGAATAAATTGAGAGAGTATTTCGATTTTAATGGAGTGCCTATAGATGTTTATTTTAGAAAGAAATAACAATTTTTTAAGAGTGATTTAAGGTGTTAAAGTATTATTAAAATAAAAAGCTTAACATTTTAGTGTGAAATACTTAGTTATTTTCGTTGAAATTTAATCATCAATCAAAATAACTAAGTAAGTTCTATGAAGAAAAACATCTCTTTTTTCTTGTTACTTTTTTGTGTTTTTACTGGCATGCAAGCCCAAGAGTATAAACTAACAGGAAATGTAAAAGACGAAAACCAACAGGGACTATCTTCGGCTACTGTTTTCACAGAAACCATTGCAGACAGCACGTTAATTAATTACACCGTTACGTCTACTTCCGGAAGTTTTGATCTGGATTTTAAGACAAAAGCTTCAAAAGTTAGGGTTGTGATAAACTATAATGGTTATGAAACCTACAGAAAAGATATTTCTTTAGATAAGGAGACAATCAATTTAGGTACAATAGGTTTGGAGCCTATGGCCTTTCAATTAGAGGGGGTTAGTGTAGTAGGTACTGCTACACCTATAACGGTGAAAGCAGATACTTTAGAATTTAATGCAAATTCGTTTAAAGTAGCTCCCGATTCTAATGTAGAGACCTTGTTAAAACAACTTCCGGGGGTAGATGTTACCTCTGATGGAGCCATTACTGTTAATGGTAAGGAAGTGAATAATATTTTAGTAAACGGAAAACCCTTCTTTGGTAAAGATGGTAAAATTGCAACTCAGAATCTACCAGCTAATTTAATTGAAAAAATTCAGGTTGTCGATACCAAAACGAAGGAAGAAGAGTTGTCTGGAGATACGGCAAGTTCTGAGGAAAAAACCATTAACCTTACCATTCAGGAAGATAAAAATAAAGGGTTGTTTGGTAAGGCAACAGCTGGTTACGGAACCGATGATAGGTACGAGAGTAGTTTGTTATTTAATACTTTTAAAGGAGATAGAAAGATTAGTGTGTTAGGGTCTTCTAATAATATCAACTCTATAGGGTTTTCTATGGATGATATTTTTGATAATATGGGAGGCGGAAGAAATATGTCGATATGGACAAATTCTGATGGATCTTTTAATATTAACGGACAACAATTTGGAGGAAGTACGGGAATTACGCAATCAAACATGATTGGTCTTAATTATGCGGATAATTTTGGGGATGATGCTGTTGAGCCGAGTGTGACTTATTATTTTACAGAAACTAATACAGATAATGTAAATAGAACAAACACTACTAACTTATTACCAGACAGAACTACGTATACATCTTCAGACTATATTACCGATAATTATAGTAGAGGACATAATATTAGTACTGATATTGAAATAAAGATAGATTCTACATTCTCAGTTTACTTAAACCCAGGATTTAAAAATACGTTTAATGAGAATAATTATTCTGGGTCGCAGAATACGTCTGATGATACAGGACAGGTGTTGAATGAGAGTATAAGTAGTTCTAAGCAACAAAAAAACAGCAATACTTTTAACAATACATTGTTTCTGTATAAAAGGTTTAAAAAGGATGGAAGGGGCTTGAGTTTTAGATTTGAAAATGAAAATAGTAAAGACGATGCAGATTTATATACGCAATCAGAAACTTATTACTATGCTACAGGAGATCCTGAAGAAATCAGAAATCAGAATATATTAGATAACACAGAGAATACAGATTATACAGTAGGGGCTTCATATAGAGAGCCTGTTGGAGATTCTTTGCGATTACGTGTTGGGGTAGAATATGAATATTCTAAGAGTATAGATAGTAGGCAAACCTATGATTTTAATGATACCTCTGGAGCTTATACCGATTTAAATGGAGAGCAATCTAATTACTATAGTTCTATACAAAATAGATTAAACCCGGAAGTAACTCTTGAGTTAAGAAAAAAGAAATTTAGAAGCGGGATTGATTTAGGAGCAGATATTGTTAGTTTTAAAAATAATTCAAGATATCTGGGAGTAAATACAGATCTTGATAAAAACTATGTGTTTCCTAATCTTTCTGCACATTTAAATTACCGTATGGATAAATCAAAGTCTATTTGGTCTAGATATCGCTATAATGTAAGTTTGCCATCTGCACAACAAATATTACCTGTAGAAAACCTTTCTAATACATTAAATACTGTTGTTGGTAATGGGGATCTGCAACCAACAAAAAGGCATAATTTGTATTTCAACTTTAATAATTATGATTACTCTACTCGAACAGGAATGTTTATGTGGTTAGGAGGTAATTATTATCAGGATCAAATTGTAACCTCAGTTGTGTATGATGATTCTAATAAGGGGACTACTACTTACCAGAATTTAGATGATGTTTATAGTTGGTATACAGGGGTAAGTTATAATAAGCAAATTAAAAGTGAAGGTTCTAGTTTCCGTTACCGTGTAAGTATGAATGTTAATCAAAGTAGAAGTAAAGGGTTAACGAATGCAGAACTATATGAGTCATCTACATGGCAATTAAATCCTAAGGCGTCTCTTACGTACGAAATAACAGATATGTTTACGGTAGAACCTAGTTATTCTTATACCTATAATACTACTAATTACGATAATTATATTATAGATAACAGTAGTAATTTTACGCATAAAGCGAGAATTGAAACTACTTTAACATGGCCTAAGAATTTAGTATGGGGGAACGATTTTGGGTATACGTATAACTCTAATATAGCAGATGGTTTTCAAAAAGACTTCTACTTATGGAATACTAGTTTAGGATATTATTTCTTAGATAAAAAGTTATTGGCGAAGGTAAAAGTGTATGATATATTAGATCAGAATGTAAGTGCTACCAGAACTATTACACCAACAGCTATTGTAGATGAGGAAAATACGGTATTAAAGCAATATGTAATGTTCTCATTAACCTATAATATGGAAATGTTTGGAGGTAAAAGAAAGAGCAGAAATCGTATGTGGATGAACTAAAATGATTTAGTGTACATATACTGAGTGCTTTGTGTGTGCTGGTGAATAGTGATAAAATAGTATTCTATTTACCAGCCACAACTGGCACTACTACTAGAAAAAAACAAACCATTTTAAAATTCACTACTAGGAGATTCTCTACCTTTATTCCCATTGTTATTACACTTTTTTTCTTATAATTATAACAATTGTTGTGATTGAAAAGGTTTCAAGTCTACTTACTTAATCCTATAATTTTCTGGAAGATTTTGTTTAGCTTAATTGTTTTCGATAGTTGTATTTTTAAAACCAAAGCCTACGAAAAAAAATAGATTAGAATAGTATACACCAAAAACAATTAAACCTACAATACTTACTTTTTATAACTGACTTTTAATCTTAATGAGTTCTGCTTTTATATTTTCTAGCTTTCTTATAATCTCAAAATTGGTAAGCGTTTTTTTACGTTCTTCTTTTAAATGAATTTTTGCTCCTTCTAGGGTAAAGCCTCTTTCTTTAACTAAATGATATATAAGCTGTAAATTTTTGATGTCTTCACGTGTAAACTTTCTATTGCCCTTAGCATTTTTTTTTGGTTTTAAAACATCAAATTCTTTCTCCCAAAAACGTATTAGTGAGGTGTTTACCTTGAAAGCTTCGGCTACTTCACCTATGCTGTAATACAATTTATCAGGGAGATTTATATGCATAGTATTAATCCAGTGATTGGTTTTCTAAAGTAGAAGCTTTTAACATAGCGTCAAACTCTTTCTCAGTTAAACTACCGTAGTAAAAGTTCATTGGGTTAATACGTTCACCATCTTTCCATACCTCATAATGGCAGTGAGGGCCTCTAGATCGTCCTGTATTACCTACATATCCTATTATATCTCCACGTTTAACATGCTGACCTTTTCTAACATTGTATTTACTTAAGTGGGCATACAAACTAATATAACCATACCCATGGTTTATTCGTATATGATTTCCATAACCTGAAGAACGATTGTCTGCTCTTGCAATAACACCATCTCCGGTGGCATATACAGGAGTACCCGTTTTGGCAGAAAAGTCCATCCCGTAATGAAATTTTCTTGCTTTGGTAAATGGGTCAGATCTCCAACCGTAGCCAGATGCCATACGTTTTAAATTGTCATTTCGTACTGGCTGAATAGCTGGTATTTTGGCAAGAAATTTTTCTTTGTCATCTGCCAGTTTTTTAATTTCATTTAGTGATTTAGACTGAATTACAATTCGTTTTTTTAAGATATCAAGTCGCTTTTCTGTAGTCTTAATGATTTCAGAGTTTTCATAACCATCTAAGTTATCGTATCTGTTAATACCTCCAAAACCGGCTTTACGTTGATCATCTGGTATAGGATCTGCTTCGAAATACACACGATAGATGCTATTGTCTTTTTCTTCAACATGAGCTAACGCATCTTCCATCAGCTCCATTTTCTTATTAATAATCTTTAGCTGAAGTTCGTATTGCTTGTTTTCCCGTTCCAAAGAAAGTTCTTTTGGAGTGTTAAACAAATTAATATTTAAAAGAAACAGCGCCCCGAAAATTCCAAAGATGAAAAATGCAAGAGAAATTAGTGTAAAGTCTCTTAATTTCTTTCCTCTTTTGCTTTCTATTTTTTTATAAGATAATGAATCTTGGTCGTAATAATATTTTACCTTACTCATAACCGAAAAAATTCTATTTTTGCAACAAACGTATTATCAAATAGTTTATTATGTAAATAACACGTGTAATCTACAAATATAAACATTGCGGTATGTTATTACAATATTTAATAGGCATAGAATCTAATTTTATATGACTTCTCAAGAAATAAGATCTACTTTTTTAGAATTTTTCAAAAGTAAAAATCATCAAATTGTTCCATCGGCCCCCATGGTCATTAAAAATGATCCGACTTTAATGTTTACCAATGCCGGAATGAATCAGTTTAAAGAATATTTTTTAGACCATGGTATTCCTAAAAGTACCCGTGTAACCGATACACAAAAGTGTTTAAGAGTTTCGGGTAAGCATAATGATTTGGAAGAAGTGGGGATGGATACCTATCACCATACCATGTTCGAAATGCTTGGAAATTGGAGCTTTGGAGACTATTTTAAAGAAGAGGCAATAGCCTGGGCATGGGAATTACTTACCAAGGTTTTTAAAATAGACAAAGACATTCTGTATGTTACCATTTTTGAAGGAGACAAGAAAGATGGACTGTCTAAAGATATGGAATCGTATAATTTCTGGAAAAAACATATTTCTGAAGATCGGATTCTTTTAGGAAATAAAAAAGATAATTTCTGGGAGATGGGAGATCAGGGACCATGTGGGCCTTGTTCTGAGATTCATGTTGATATACGTTCGGTAGAAGAAAAAGCAAAAGTATCTGGAGCAGCGTTAGTTAATAATGATCATCCGCAGGTAGTGGAAGTTTGGAATCTGGTATTTATGCAATTCAATAGAAAAGCTAACGGAGATCTTGAAAAATTACCGGCTCAGCATGTAGATACAGGAATGGGATTTGAGCGCTTGTGTATGGTGTTGCAAGGCAAGCAAAGTAACTACGATACCGATGTATTTACACCGTTACTAAAAGAGATTGAATTAGTAACCAATCATGTATACGGAAAAACAGAGCAGACCGATATTGCAATGCGTGTGATAGCAGACCATGTTAGAGCAGTGGCATTTGCTATTGCAGACGGGCAGTTACCTAGTAATACAGGTGCCGGATATGTGATAAGAAGAATATTGCGTAGAGCTATTAGATATGGGTTCTCATTTCTTGATCAAAATGAACCATTTATCTTTAAATTAATTCATACGCTAAGTTCGCAGATGAAAGATGCTTTTCCGGAATTGGGAGCGCAAAAAAATCTGGTAGTAAATGTAATAAAGGAGGAAGAAATATCTTTCCTGCGTACTCTAGAGCAAGGATTGCTATTGTTAGAAAGTATTATAGGGAATACTAAAGGTAAAGAGGTTTCTGGAAGCAAAGCATTTGAGCTGTATGATACGTATGGGTTTCCTATAGATTTAACAGCTTTAATTCTTAGAGAAAGAGGGTATACACTAGATGAGAAAAAATTTGATGAAGAGCTTCAGAAGCAGAAAGAACGTTCTAGAGCGGCTACAAAGATAGATACAGGAGATTGGCAGGTACTTATAGACGATAACGAAGAAGAGTTTATAGGCTATGATAGTCTTTCTACCAAAGTTAAAATAACCAAGTATAGAAGAGTAGAAAGTAAGAAGGATGGTGAAATGTTTCAGTTGGTATTTAATCTTACCCCATTTTATGCAGAGAGTGGTGGACAGGTTGGGGATAAAGGCTATTTAGAGTGCCCTAACGGAGAGATTACCTATATCGTTGATACTAAGAAAGAAAACAATCTTATTATTCATAACACCAAGACATTACCACTAAATATAAACAATAAGTTTACAGCAATAGTAGATGCTAAACAACGTGCAAGAACAAGTAGTAACCATACAGCAACACACTTGTTGCACCAAGGATTACGTCATGTACTGGGTACACATGTAGAACAGAAAGGGTCTATGGTACGTAGTGGGTATTTACGTTTTGACTTTTCGCACTTTAGTAGGGTGACTGATGAGGAATTAATCGCTGTTCAAGATTTTGTAAATGCACGTATCAGAGAGCAAATTCCTTTGGAAGAAAGAAGAAATGTACCTTATACACAGGCAGTGGAAGAAGGAGCTATAGGGTTGTTTGGTGAGAAATACGGAGATACCGTACGTGTAATTCGCTTTGGCGAAAGCATGGAGCTTTGTGGAGGTACGCATGTAAAGAATACGGGAGATATCTGGCATTTTATAATTACCTCTGAGGGAGCTGTTGCTGCCGGGGTACGTAGAATAGAGGCGATTACCTCTGATGCTGCTAAAGATTATTTTGCAGAGCAAGCCAAGGCTTTTCAAAAAGTAAAAGCGGTACTTAAAAATACAAAAGACCCTGTGAAGGCTATTGAAAACTTACAGGAAGAAAATGGAACCCTTAAAAAGCAAGTAGAACAGCTTTTAAAGGATAAAGCGAGTGGTTTAAAGAACGAACTAAAGCATCAGGTAAAAGAAGTTAACGGAGTTAATTTTCTTGCTGTAAACGTAGATTTAGATGCAGGAGCTATAAAAGATGTAGCATTCAATCTAGGAAATGAGATAGATAACTTATTTGCCGTGTTTGGAACAGACCAAGGAGGTAAAGCTATTTTAACGTGTTACATTAATAAAGAATTAGCAAAAAAGAAAGACCTTAATGCGGGTACTATTGTGCGCGAGCTTGGTAAATATATCCAAGGAGGCGGTGGAGGTCAGCCTTTCTTTGCAACCGCAGGAGGTAAAAACCCAGCGGGTATTCCGGTGGCTTTAGAAAAAGTAATAGACTATATAAAATAAGTATAAAATACGTAACTTTTAAGCCTGAATAGTTTTTCTATTCAGGCTTTATTTTTGCTCAAACTAGTTCCGAGTTGTTATGAAATTACAGACCAATGTACCTATAGAAAAAGTTGTTCAGCCTATTGGCTATGAAGATACCCTTTTGTTAATGGGGTCTTGTTTTGTGACTAATATAGGGGAGAAATTAGCCAATGCTAAATTTAAGCATACGGTAAATCCGTTTGGGGTTATTTTTCAACCGTTAGCTATAGAGAAACTTATTGAGCGGGCTATTAATGAGGTATTTTTTACTGAGAATGACATCTTTTTTTATAATGAACAATGGCATAGTTATGAGGTACACTCACAGTGCAGTCATACGGATAAAGAAGTATTCTTATCTCGGTTAAATAATACGTTAAGGACATTAAAAGCAAGTTTACAAGCAGCTACTTGTTTTGTACTAACCTTAGGCACGGCATGGGTGTATCGGTTTATTGAGACCGATAGGTTAGTAGCTAATTGCCATAAAGTACCCCAAAAAAAGTTTTTAAAAGAGCTACTTTCTGTAGAAGATATACAAATTTCTATTGAAGCTATAATTGGTTTACTTAGAAGTGTAAACCCTACGATAAGGGTCATTACAACGGTATCACCTGTAAGACATCTTAAAGATGGTTTTATAGAAAATATGAGAAGTAAGTCGCATTTAATTACGGCGTTGCATAAGGTGGTAGAACCAAGAAAGCAAATCTATTATTTTCCATCTTATGAAATTATGATAGATGAGCTGAGAGATTACCGATTCTACAAAGATGATATGGTGCACCCAAGTGCTTTGGCGGTAGATTATATTTGGGAGCGTTTTACCGAAGTGTGGATATCAGAAGAAACTAGAACAACCATGAATGAAGTAGAGTCTATTAGCAAAGGGCTTGCCCATAGACCTTTTAACCCAAATTCTGAGGCACATCAATTATTTCTTCAAAAATTAGCGGATAGAGTTGCTGCTTTAGAAAAAGAAAATCCTTTCATTCAGTTTTAAATATATGAGTTTTTCACAATCGTTAAAAAAAGGCTATAGGGTGGGAGCTTATAACGCACATATTTAACCGGTAATAAATTACTTGTGTTACGGCTTATAGTTAAAGAAAATAGAGATAAAGAGTTTTAGCAGGTAATTCTGGATATTCATAAAGAAGTGTCTTTTAAAGAATTCAGAAACGTTACCGATGTAATGATATAGATATAAAAAAAGCTCCAATAAAGGAACCTTTTTTATAAAACTCTTTGTTATGTTCTTATTGCAATTTGTTGTAAAGACTCATGTAACCTCCACCATTCATAACTTCTATTCCGTTACTTTTAAGTACACTTGCAGCATTGGCGCTACGCATACCACTAGCACAACATGTGATAACTGGCTTATTCCATTTTTTAATAGTGGAAATTTTACCTGATAAAGACTGAAGCGGAATATTTTTAGATCCTGGAATGGCTCCTCCACTATACTCGCCAGATGTTCTTACATCAACTATAATAGCATCTCTTGCAATGAAATCTTTTATCTGATCGGCTTTGTTACCTCCAAAAAGCTTGTCTAATAGTCCCATGATTATATTTTTTAGCAAATTAACTCATTTGTTTATAATCTGAGCGTATCAAAAGTTACACTGCAATGACTTAGCTTTAAATAAAAATCCTGCTAAGATTATATTTAGCAGGATTTTTGTCAAAACAATATACTTAAACTTAATTTTTTATTTCGGGTGGGTATTGCTCTAAAATTTCATGAACAAAAGTACCAATACGTTCATCTTTCTTGTCAATGTTATCGGTAATTAAATATCCGGTACCTTTTCCTTGCCAAATAAGTTCTTTGCTTCCGGCATCAATAAGGTCTATAAATAAACTACCTTGAGTTGAGGTTCTTACGTTGTTATAGTTTCCTCCCCAGTACCATGGGTTCCATCCCCATCCGTAGTATCCGTAATTATTGTATACGTCTACTTGCTTTTGCTCTTTGGTAAAAATATTTACCAATAACTCAGGATTATTTGATTTTACAAAGCCTTTGGCTGTTAATTCTTTTTCAATGGCACGTAAAATTCTTTTCTTATCTAAATCCGATACTTCAGCTTTGTCTATACCTGGTTTGTAAAAAGCAAAGGTTTTATACGTTGTAAAGTCGGCTTCCTTGTCATAATCCGAAACCACTCTTACGCTTGAGCAACTAGCTGTAACCGCTATAATTGCTACTACTAAAATTGTTTTTATGAATTTCATATTTTAATCGCTTAAATGAGTTTATACTAAATGCCTAGTATAAAGTTAAATACAAAAAGTGTGCCTTTTTTAAATTTTTTGTTAATCTTTCAAAAAAATAAGGAGTATGCTCGTTAAAAGGTAGTAATGTTATTTGTTATGATAAGAACCTTAATAAAATGAAAAAGAAACTAAGTAAGCTACTTTAGAGCAAGTTCACGAAATATTCATTAAGAATAAAATTTTTATTTCAAGACAAGTCTCAGGGTATGTAATCTCGATTATAGAGTGAAAGCAAAGAGGCTGTCTTTTTAGACAGCCTCTTTGCTTATATTGTAATACGTCTTCTATTAGCTCAATAAAGAATCATCTACTAAATTTGGCAATGTTATTTTTAATTCAGGATTTGCTTCCATAGCTCTTTTAGCTGTGAAAATAGCACCTTCATTTCTAGCCCAACTACGTCTGCTAATTCCATTATTTACATCCCAAAAGAGCATAGAAGTTAGTCTGCTTTCTGCATCTGAAGAGCCGTCTAATACCATTCCAAATCCGCCATTGGTAACTTCTCCCCATCCTACACCGCCACCGTTGTGTATAGAAACCCATGTAGCGCCTCTAAAGCTGTCGCCAATTACATTTTGAATGGCCATGTCTGCTGTAAATCTAGAGCCATCATAAATGTTAGAGGTTTCTCGGTAGGGAGAATCTGTACCGGAAACATCGTGATGGTCTCTACCTAGCACAATATAACCTATTTCTTTCTTAGCAATAGCATTGTTAAATGCTTTTGCAATTTTCATACGTCCTTCTGCATCTGCATATAGAATACGCGCTTGAGAACCTACAACTAGCTTATTTTCTTGCGCACCTTTAATCCATTGAATGTTATCTTCCATTTGCTGTTGGATTTCTTTAGGTGCATCCGATTTTATTTCTTCCAGTATTTGGCAAGCAATATCGTCGGTTTTTGCTAAATCATCTGGCTTACCTGATGTGCATACCCATCTGAACGGACCAAAACCATAATCGAAACACATTGGTCCCATAATGTCTTGTACATAGCTAGGGTATTTAAAGTCAATTCCGTTTTCAGCCATTACATCGGCACCTGCTCTTGAAGCTTCTAATAAAAAGGCATTTCCATAATCAAAGAAATAGGTACCCTTTTCGGTGTGTTTATTAATAGCTTTTGCTTGTCGGCGTAGCGATTCTTGTACTTTTTCTTTAAACAAATCTGAATTTGAAGCCATCATTTCATTTGCTTCCTCATAGCTTAAACCTGCAGGGTAGTAACCACCTGCCCAAGGATTGTGTAAAGAAGTTTGGTCAGATCCTAAGTCAATATGAATATTATCAGTATCAAAACGCTCCCATACTTCTACCACGTTTCCTAAATATGCTAAGGAAACTATTTCTTTGTTTTCTTTGGCTGTTTTAACTCGTTCTACAAGTACATCTAAATTTTCAATAACTTCATGAATCCAGCCTTGCTCATGACGTATTTTGGTTATTTTAGGATTTACCTCGGCACATACCGTAACACATCCGGCAATTGTACCGGCTTTGGGTTGTGCGCCACTCATGCCTCCTAAACCTGAAGTGACAAATAAATTGCCTGCAGGTTTTTTGTTTATTTTTCTAAAACCATTTAATACAGTGATAGTTGTTCCATGCACAATTCCTTGTGGACCAATATACATATAACTACCTGCGGTCATCTGTCCATATTGGGTAACACCAAGTGCGTTAAATTTTTCCCAATCGTCGGGTTTAGAGTAATTAGGAATCATCATACCGTTGGTAACAACCACTCTTGGCGCATCTTTATGAGAAGGAAATAGCCCCATAGGATGTCCGGAGTACATAACCAAGGTTTGCGTATTAGTCATTTCTGCCAAGTACTTCATGGTAAGCAGGTACTGAGCCCAGTTTTGAAATACAGCTCCATTACCACCATATGTAATTAATTCATGAGGATGTTGTGCTACAGCGTAATCCAAGTTATTCTGAATCATTAGCATAATGGCTTTTGCCTGTTCACATTTTCCTGGGTATTCTTCTATAGCTCTGGCATACATTTTATAGTCTGGTCTAAATCGGTACATGTAGATGCGACCATACTCCTTTAATTCTTGCTTAAACTCAGGTAGTAATGTAGCATGATGTTTTGCATCGAAATAACGTAGCGCATTTTTTAAAGCAAGTTTAGTTTCTTCCTCTGAGAGAATCTCTTTTCTTTTTGGAGCATGATTAATAGATGAATCATACGATTTTGGGGAGGGTAATATGTTGGGTATACCTTGTAATATATGCTCTTGAAAAGTCATAATGAGTTTTTTAGTTATTTGGAGACGTTTCCTGTTTTTTTGTTGTATCCATATGGACAATGGCGACATCCGCTTTGGCAACAATACCCTCTTTTTAAATGATATTGCTCAGTAAAACAACGATACCCTTCAGGGGTAAGGTAGTAATCGCCTTCTTCTATAGGGATTCTTTTATTCATAGGATAACCAAGTTATCTTACAAAGATAGAATTTTGCAGAAAATACCTTTATAGTAGCTAAAAAAAGAAGCTTCCAAGGGAAGCTTCTTTTTTTAAGTATATTGTTTAGTGAATTATTTTTCTGGTTGTAGTAGCCCCATCACTTGTGGTAATTTTTAGAAGTAATGAGGTTGTATTCTTTTTTAAAGAAAATTGAACAGTAGTATTGTAATCTCCATCAACATCTAGCAATCTACGTCCGCTATTATCAAATGTAGTAATGTGCGTTATAGGTTGGTTATCCGAAACAACTTTAATTTGTTCAGAAATGCTCACAACTTTAATAGTGTTGCTATTTTCAAAGTTTTCGGAGCTCATTGGTGCAGATGCGTCTGTGTATCTTAAGATGAATCGATCATCGTACCTTCCTGCCTGTGATACCGTAAAAGAATACGGAGTGTTATGTAAATCATGAATGATATTTAGATATGTATCCTCTAAATAAATTTCAGATTGTGTACCGTCAGCAAAAAGACCATCTACCTCGTTAATAGCAATGGTGTAAGATCCGGATGTAGCGGCTAAAAATCCTAAAGGGACAGTATCTGTATTTAAAAACGGAACGGCTTTACCTTGAATTAATAAGTTGCCTTCTGTTAAAATAGAGTAGAAGTTCTGGGTATCTTCTTCATCCGTATAGGCGTCAAAAAGTCGATCTTTTCCATTAGTAGCGCCATCTACATAACCGATTAAAATTCTGGTAGTTTTGTTTGGCGATGCAAAATCTATCCACATTCTACCTTCTTGAATAACATCAGTAACATTTTCTAATGTATGTTCTGAATTTATAATTTTATAAAATTCGTTATTGGTATAGGTGCTATTTCGCATCGCATTTGTAAATACTACGTCTTGAGTATCGGCACTACCATCTTCCATTTTTATAAAGAAACCTTGGCCAGCTCCAATATATCCTCCAAAAATATTTGCTCCGGTGGCGGTTCCGGTAGCGTTATAAGTAACATAATCAGCTGCAGTGTAGTTAGAGTTATAACTGTTATAAAATGGATTTACAGTCGTTTGATTTGGATTGGTTCCATGTGTCCAGATATGAATAGCCCCCTCAATATTTGTGTTTGCAACCATAAAACTACGTGCTTTAATAGCAGAAGGGTATGGGTTTCCAATTAAATTCCAGTTATCGTCATAGGTTGTAACAAGAACTCCATTTAATACGTTTAAGAAACTGTTACCAACATAATCTCCTCTTTGAATGGATTTGGTGATTGTACCGTTATTAGGTGTTCCTATAAAGTTAGCGGTGTATAAAGTATCTGTACTTACTGGGTAATACATAGGAGCTCTAATACTATACCCTTTACCGGTAACCATAGTTTCTGCAGTATTAACCCAAGTTCCGAATTCATTATTTACTGTAGGAACCCATTTCCATATTAACGAAACCGGAGTGTCTGGTGAGACATCTTTTACACTAAAATTAGCTACAGGAGAAGACCAATATGCATAGTCATATTTACTAATTTCTGTATTTCGTATCATTGAAATAGTACCTGTGTTGGTTACATCTTCAACTTGTATTAAACTACCATTGTTTTCAATAATAAACAGTCCATTATCCTCAACGCTAACTTCTTCCTGAATAGTTAACGTAGCACCTTCTTTAATTTTAAATGTACTGCCGTTTTTTACTTTAAAATTTTTAGCATTTCCAGTTATGTTTGCTGGTAAATTAGAATTGATTATGTCTTTTATAATAACACAATTTTCTTCTGTTGGCTCACCTAAAGGTAGCCAGTTATTGCTATCTACCCAAAAGGTAGAATTACCTTGCCATACTTTTGTTTTATTAGTTACTGTAACATCTTTACTAGCAATACAGCTGTTAGAAAGAACAGCACTTAGGGTAAAGGTGTATGTTTCTTGTTCTAATTGAGATAAGGTAGGTTTTATATAAACAGTACTTGAGGTATCTGTACCTTCTACATATGGAATAGTACAAGCAGCATCTAAATATGCATCTACAGTAGCCCCACTCCATGTAAAGGCTGTTGAAAGTGGTTTGTCTCCGTATAGTTTTATATTATCAATGGCCATACCATCGTTCCAACCGGCAATATATCGGAATCTGATTTTAAGATTATTATAGTCTAAATAACTAGACATATTTAAAGAAATAGTAGTGAAGTTTGATCCAACTCCTAAATCTTCATTATATGTTTGAATATCGCTCCAGTTAGCGCCTCCATTTGTAGAGACCTCTACTTTTACCAAATCTGAGCTGGTGCTTGTGCTATAGTTTGAATAATAGATATCAAAAGACAAGTTTAAACTTATGAAATCTGTTGAGTTTACAGATGAAGAAACAATAGCGTTATTAACTGTTGTATTAGAACCTAAATCTGAATTTACCATGGCAAAGTAGTTACCGTTAAACCCAGAGGCAATTGCCGGAAACCATACTTCTTCATCTGGGATATATGGGCTTGCTTCAATTTCCCATTCAGACCCTGCGGTTGATGTTCCTATATCTTGATAGCTAAAGGTGTTAAAAGATCCTGTTTCAAAGTCCTCATCAATAAGATAGATTTCTTCTGTTTCTCCATCCGCTTCAAGTTCTATAACAGCATCTTCACCACATACCACTGGATTTTCAGGGCTTACTGATAATGAAGGTACTGGTTTAATAGTAGCATTTAATTCGGTTCTTTCTAAAGACTCACAACTGCCGTTGTAAGCGGTCGCATAATAGCTTGTTGAAGTTGTGATATTCGGAGTAGTCCATGTGCCTGTAGAAGTAGTGCCAAGAAGCGTTCCTCCGGTTTCAGTATCATACCATCTAAATTCAGTAGTGCCACTGCTACCGGTAACTTCTAAAGTAATCTCGCCTTCTCCACAATTTTCACCTTCTGTAATGCTCGTGATGGTAGCTTCGCAATTGGTTATTACAGAGAACGTATAATCTTCTGTTTCTCCTGAATTAGAATTGTTACAAGAATTGTTATTAGCCGTACGTATGCGGAATGTATAATCACCTGGTGTGGCAGAGGATGGTACTACAAATCCAAAAGTAGTAGAATAAATAGAGGTTCCTCCTGTAGAATATACATTTTCACCAGAATCGTTGAAATCACCATCAAGATTCCAGTCTACCCATGCATATACTGCTGTTAAACCACTTAATTCTACAAATATGTTTATACTCTCTCCTTGCGCCTGTATACTTTGCGCTGTCAAACTAGTATAATCTTCGTATCCAGAAGCAGAGTAAGTAGAGCTATTACTGGTATCGTTAAGCGTTCCAATAAAGTTTATTTGTGAAATATAATCGGAAGATGTATTATTAGTAGTTGGAGTACAATAACTAACAGATGTTGTACTATCTCCGATTAGTGGATTGTTAGTTAGGTATAAAGGGCCACCAACACATCCTTGATTATATGAATATACATAAAAGTAATAGGTTTGGTTTGTAGAGAGTGTAGCTGTTGTAAACGAAGTGTCGTTATCATTAGACACTACCGTGTAACCATTGTATGTGCCTCCTTCGTTATAGGTTGTGGTATTTTGTAGTGTAGGAGCCATACTAGAAGTACTGTACATTACTAAATAGCTATCAGCCGAAGATGAGGCAGTAAAACTTCCATCTACAGTTGAATCAGAAGTATTTAACGATAAGTTTGTTGGTTGTGCCGTAGGTGTTGTACATGGTAATGAGCTTATATTTACTATATAATCTTCTGTCTGACCATCTTTATTATGGTAATTACCACAAGCATTACCGATGTAACTATCCTCTTTAAGGATGACTCTCATATATGTTGTTCCTGAACTAGCAGATGACGGAACGCTAATAGTGCCGTTAACAGTACCACTGTACCATACATGACCAATGTTATAGCGCTCACTTTCTTCAAAAGAGCTGTCTTGATCCCAATCTATATATACAGTTACATAATAATTACTGTTTTCATTAGCTCCTGAAGTTACAGAAATCGAATAACTTTGTCCGCTAGTTACGCTTGCCTCATCACAAAAGGATTCATATTCATCGATGTTCCAACCAGAAGAACTATTGTTATTTATGCTTGCAAAAGTAACGTTTGTAATGGCACGTGCATGATCAAAACTAGGAGTACAATAAGAGGAAGCAGCAGCAGATGCGTAAGTAAAGGTTATTTGACCATTACCTCCGTTACCACCACTTTGTGAGTAATTATAATACCCTTCGCCACCGCCACCGCCACCGCCGGGAGATGATCCATTATCACCATCATCGTTATAATTACCATTACCACCATAACCTCCGTAAGGAGCATTTGCTCCATTACCACCAGTACTTGAGGTTCCTTGACTTCCTGTGTATCCGTTGGTGTTACTTACATTTCCTCCAGAAGCAATTCCTCCAGAACCGGCCGATCCGGATTGGTTTTTTTGTCCTCCATAACCACCTCCGGCAGTAATGGAAAATGTGGAGATTGTGGTAGCTTCCCCGTCTGAGCCATTTTGATTATAATTACCTGTACCACCAGATCCTACATAATAGGAAATGATTTGACCGGCTGTAACGCTATAGGTTCCTTTTGCATAAGCTCCGGAGCCACCACCGGCACCTCCTCCAGCATTGTTGTTGTTACTGCCGCCACCTGCACCGCCTGCGCCCCATGCTTCTATGGTAATAGAGGTTACCCCGCAAGGAATTTCAAAGGTTCCAGAGCCTGTTGACGTTATTTCGGTAGATGTTTGAGAAAATGAAATAGTTGTAATGAAAAGAGATGCTAAAAAGCATAGTCTGAGTAGTTTACTGTAGGGGATCATAATTGTTTGGGTGTTTATGATTTTCAATGATAAAAAGGTAATTTTGTTACCGTTTTTTAACTAAACGGCGTAAAGTTAACTAAACTCTTTAGAGAAAAAATATTTTTGTTTAAAAATAAATAAATTAACGATAAGGTGTATAAAAAAAACGGTAAAAAACAGATTAACAATGTGTTGGCTATAAATTACAGTAAAAATATACGGCTGTATATAAAAAGAGAATTCTTAAATCATAGGTTTATTTCCGGTAATAAATTGAGGAAATTAAAGTATAATATTTTAGAGGCTCAGCGTCAAGGATTTAGACGGTTGTTGACCTTTGGAGGTGCTTATTCTAATCATATTGCGGCTACTGCTGCTGCTGGTAAAGAATATGGTTTTGAAGTGGTAGGTGTAATTAGAGGAGAAGAGCTTGAAAATAGAATTAACGAGAACCCTACTTTACAGCTAGCTAATAAGAATGGAATGAAGTTTAAGTTTGTTTCAAGGTTGGACTACAGGAATAAAACCTCGGATGCTTTTATTGAAAACCTTAAAAAAGAGTATGGTGATTTTTATTTATTACCTGAAGGTGGAACAAATAGTTTGGCTGTTAAAGGTTGTGAAGAGATACTAACTGACGAGGATCACAAATTTGATTATGTTTGTTGTGCTGTTGGTACTGGTGGAACTATATCGGGTATTATCAATTCAAGTATTCTTAACCAGAAGGTTTTGGGTTTTCCGGCGTTGAAAGGAGAATTTTTAAAAAAAGATATTAGTACTTTTGTACATCATGATAATTGGGAGTTGATTCATGATTATAATTTTGGTGGATATGGTAAAGTTTCGGATGAGTTAATAACCTTTATGAATAAATTTTATAAAACCTCAAATATTCCTTTAGATCCAATATATACAGGTAAAATGTGTTATGGTATTGTAGATATGATAAAGAATGGATATTTTGAGGAAAATTCAAAAATACTAATGATTCATACAGGGGGATTACAGGGCATTGAAGGAATGAATCAAAGATTAAAAAAACAGAATAAAACTTTTATTAATTATGAGGTATAGGAAGGTATTACTTTATTTGGTTTTAGGAATTATGCTTACAGCTTGTGGCGGTAAGAAGAAAGTAGCAGCAAAAAAGAAAAAGTATACTAACAGAGCAAATACAACAGAACAAGTAATAACTGCACCTACCCAAAAAGAGCAGGAGGAGATTTTAACTGCCACGTCAACGGTGGTTGTTAAAACGAATACTGTGGAAGAATATATAAATGTTTACAAAGACATTGCCATGGTAGAGATGCAACGCTATAAAATACCGGCGAGTATAACCTTAGCGCAAGCGGTTTTAGAAAGTGGTTCGGGTAAAGGAGATTTAACCTTAAAGGCAAACAATCATTTTGGAATCAAATGTCATAAAGGTTGGAATGGACCAAGTGTAACACATGATGATGATGCCAAAGGAGAATGTTTTAGGAAGTATGATCACCCGAGCAAATCATTTGAAGATCATTCTAATTTTTTAACTACCAGAAGTAGGTATGCCTTTTTGTTTGATTTGAAACCATCTGATTATAAAGGGTGGGCTAAAGGATTAAAAAAAGCTGGATATGCTACAGATCCTAGATATCCGAATAAACTCATAAGTATTATTGAAAGGTATCATCTTTACGAGTATGATAAACTGGTATTAGAAGATGATTATGAATTGGTTATAGAAAAGCCTGAAGTTGTTATTGTTTCTGGAGGAGTAACTCATGAGGTGCAAAAAGGAGATACGTTATATCGTATCTCAAGAAAATATGGGGTCACAGTTGAGTCAATTCAAAAGGCAAACAACCTTAAAGGAACGGATATTAGTATAGGACAGAAATTAAAAATTATAAAATAATGCTATATAAAAGAAGCAGTGAGCTATTTGCTCAGGCGTCTAAAGTTATTCCGGGTGGTGTGAATTCACCGGTAAGAGCGTTTAAATCGGTAGGAGGTACTCCTGTTTTTGTTAAGGAAGCAAAGGGTGCTTATTTGTATGATGAGGATGGTAATAGGTTAATAGATTACATAGCATCTTGGGGACCTATGATTTTTGGTCATGCTTTTGAGCCAGTTACAAATGCTGTTATAGAGAAAGCAAAGAAAGGAACTTCCTTTGGAATGCCAACAGAGATAGAGACTCAAATTGCAGAATTGGCTGTTTCAATGGTGCCTAATATAGATAAAATCCGTTTTGTGAATAGTGGTACAGAGGCTTGTATGAGTGCTGTTAGGTTGGCACGAGGCTTCACAGGGAGAGAAAAAATTATTAAGTTTTCAGGATGTTATCACGGGCATTCTGATTCTTTTTTAATTCAGGCGGGTAGTGGTGCTGTAACTTTTGGTACGCCTAACAGTCCGGGAGTTACTCAAGGTACGGCTAAGGATACATTATTAGCACCTTATAACAATCTGGAGGCTGTAAAAGAACTTTTTGAAGCTAATAAAGATGAAATAGCAGCCATTATACTAGAGCCTGTAGCAGGTAACATGGGGTGCGTAATTCCTAAACATGAATTTTTATCAGGATTAAGAGCGTTGTGTGATGAACATAAGAGCTTGCTTATTTTTGATGAGGTAATGACTGGTTTTCGATTAGCTAAAGGAGGTGCTCAGGAAGTATTTAATATAGCTGCTGATATTGTAACTTTTGGAAAAGTTATAGGAGGAGGTTTACCTGTAGGTGCCTTTGCGGCAAGAGCTGAAATTATGAGTTATTTAGCTCCTGAGGGACCCGTATATCAAGCAGGGACTTTAAGTGGAAATCCACTTGCTATGGCTGCCGGATTGGCTATGTTGACTGAGTTAAATAATAATCCTGAACTATTTACAAGTTTGGAAGAGAAGACAAAATACCTTCATGAAGGATTTGATAAGGTTTTAGAAGAAAGTGAACTAGATTATACGATTAACAGATTTGGTTCTATGTTATCTGTGTTTTTTGCGAAAGAGCCAGTAGTTGATTTTCAATCGGCAATGGTAGCGAATAACGATACCTTTAAAAAATATTTTCATGGAATGTTGAAAGAAGGGGTGTATTTACCACCAAGTTCTTTTGAAAGTTATTTTTTAAATGATGCCTTGAGTTATGAAGATCTTGATAAGACGATATCGGCTCTTAAAAAGGTAGTGCCTACATTATAAAATAAAAATCCGGATTGTGAAAATCCGGATTTTTTTATCTTTTTATTTGAATACTTCTTTTATAAGAAAGATACAAAGGTGTTGTATTGTTCTTCTGTTAAAATTTCTTTTAACTTAGGTAAAAGAGCGGCAGCATAATTTTCTCTCATAACAGCAAACTTACTATTAGGGTAAACTGAAGGAGTTGAATAATCTAATTTATTTTGTTCAAATAAATTAACAGTATCAACTAAGTTAGTTTTTTGCTCTTTGGTTAAATTAAAAGTAACAACCAACTCTTTAGATTTCTTTTTAGCTATGTCGTATATTTCTTCATTTGTTTGAGCAAAGGCCGAAATACCTGCAAACATAAATAAGCAGAAGAATAAGGTGTAGATTTTTTTCATAGTGAATAGAATAGTTAAATATCCCTCAATGTTAATGAAAAAACCTTACATACACAAATATACTATATGAAGTATGAAGAATATTGTTAATAGGTTTAAATATCATCATGCGTCATATGTTTTTGATGCTATTTTATAGGCACACCTCTTAATTTATCAAACATTTTGTAATCCTTATTTACTTTTACAGAGTCTGTTGTAACGAACTCTTCATTAGTTACTTCATAAACTTTCTGAAGTGAATCTAGTGTGCTTAATAACTGTTCTTGAATTTCACTGTATTCTGTATTGTTGTATATGTTATGATGCTCGTCAGGATCTTCTTTTAAATCATACATCTCCCAAACATCAATGTTGTCATAGAAATGTATTAGCTTATATCTTTTGGTTCTTACCCCATAATGTTTTTGAACCATGTGGAATGCAGGGAAATCATAGTAATGGTAGTAAAGTGCATCTCTGAAATCATCAGGTGTAGTTGTTTGCTCTAATAGTGGGCGTAATGATAGCCCTTGAAAATCATTTGGGATGTCTACATTCGCATAATCAAGAAAAGTTTCTGCAAAGTCTAGGTTTTGCGTTAGTGCTTCTATTCTTTCACCTTTAGCAATATGTTTAGGATACTGAATAAGTAAAGGCATACTAAAAGAGGTCTCATACATAAAACGTTTATCAAACCATCCGTTTTCACCTAAATAGAACCCTTGATCAGAGGTGTATATAACAATTGTATTTTCAACTAATCCGGCTTTTTCAAGGTAGTCTAATATTTTTCCTACACCATCGTCAATAGCTTTTACAGTGCCTAAATAATCTTGTAAAAACCTTTCTCCTTTCCAAACGGCTAATTCTTTACCTGTTAGGTGTTGCTGATGCATAGCATCATTTTTTTGTTGGTATGCACTGTCCCATTGTGCTCTTTGCTCAGTATTCATACGGCTAAACTCATTATGCCATGGATCATGTGCGAGTTCAGGAGCACCTTCTTTAAGAGTCATTTTAAGATCATAGCCTTCATACATATCATTATAAATGGTCATTAACTGGTTTTGAGCGGCTATTTGAGTACTGTCAAAAGATGGAAAATATGAATCAGGTAATGGTAAGTCTACGTGGTCATAATAGTTAGTGTACCTTAGCGGAGGCATCCAGTTTCTGTGGGGAGCCTTGTGATGTACCATTAAAAAGAAAGGCTCGTCCTTTTTAGTTTTAGATTTCATCCAGTCAATACTTTTTTCGGTAATGATATCGGTAGCATATCCTAGCGTAGTGGTTGTGTCATTGTTATGAATAAAATCAGGGTTATAGTAATGTCCTTGATCATCTAAAATATCCCAATAATCAAATCCTGTAGGTGTATTTCCTAAATGCCATTTACCTATAACAGCAGTTTGGTATCCGTTATGCTGAAGCTCTTTAGCGACTGTATTTTGGGTATTGTCAAATTTATTACCATTCATTCGGAAGCCATTTTTGTGACTGAATTTCCCAGTAAGGATTGTAGCTCTGCTTGGTCCGCATAAGGAATTGGTACAATAATTATTTAAAAATAGCGCTCCATTTTCGGCCAATCGGTCGATGTTTGGCGTAGGAGCCATTTCTGAAAGTGGATGCTGATACGCACTGATAGCTTGCAATGCATGGTCATCGGCCATGATGAAAACAATGTTTGGTCGCTGATTTGTATCCTTGTTTTCCTCTTTTTCTGTTTTTTTTGGGGTGCAGCTAAGATGAAGTAACGCCAAAAAGCTTGCGGTATAGAGTGTTTTTTTCATAAAATCGTTGGTTTTGCGTTTTAAATATACGATTTTATAAAAAAGAAGCTTTGTGTTTTAACAATATACTAATTATAGTAATCTATGCTATAAGCATAATTGTTTAAGGTTGGCAATAGTATTAACGGGGTCTGAACTGTTGAAAACAAAACTACCTGCTACTAATACATCTGCACCCGCATCTAATAATTTAGTGGCGTTTGCGGTATTTACACCACCATCTATTTCTATAAGTGTATTTGCATTTTTAGATACTATAAGTTCTTTAAGTGTGCTTACCTTTCTATAAGTGTTTTCGATAAATGATTGTCCTCCAAAACCAGGGTTAACGCTCATGATAAGTACAATGTCTAAATCTGAAATAATATCTTGTAACAAGTTTACAGGGGTATGAGGATTTAGCGCTACACCAGCTTTCATTCCAGCGGCCTTTATAGCCTGAATGGTGCGGTGTAAATGAGTGCAAGCTTCATAGTGTACAGTTAAGTTATGAGCACCTAATTGAGCGAATGTTGTTATGTATTGATCGGGGTTTACAATCATTAAATGCACATCGTTCACTTTTTGTGTATGCTTGGTAATAGCTTTCAGAACTGGCATTCCAAATGAAATGTTAGGTACAAATACACCGTCCATAATATCTATGTGAAACCAATCTGCTTCGCTATTATTCACAAGTTCTATATCACGTTGTAAATTGGCGAAATCTGCTGCCAAAAGAGAAGGGGCTATTAATTTAGCTGTGCTCATTAGATGTATTGTTTAAGCTTAAAATAAGTAATGAGGTACATGTGTAATGTATCTAAAACAAAAGTACATATTATAAATGAAAAACTCCGGTAATCAGCCGGAGTTCATTCATCAATCAAAAAACGAACAGTTATGATAAACTGTTATAATTGTATATTTCGTTATAATATGATATTCAATATGTGTGACTACAAAGTTATAAAAAAATAGAATGCTTTTATTTAGTTTGCATAAAAAATATCTATAATGCTATAAATTATCCTAAATAAGTTTTTAGAATTTTACTTCTTGAAGTGTGTTTTAATCTTCTAATAGCTTTCTCTTTAATTTGTCTTACACGCTCACGGGTAAGGTCAAAAGTTTCACCAATTTCTTCTAATGTCATAGGGTGTTGATCACCAAGTCCAAAATATAGTCTAATAACATCAGCCTCTCTTGGAGTTAATGTTTCAAGTGCTCTTTCAATCTCAGTTCTTAACGATTCGTGTAATAAATCTTTATCTGGGTTAGGAGACTCACCACTTCTAAGTACATCATATAAGTTAGAGTCTTCACCTTCAACTAAAGGAGCGTCCATAGATACGTGACGTCCTGAGTTTTTCATAGATTCTTTAACATCATTAACTGTCATGTCTAATTCCTTAGCAATTTCTTCAGCAGAAGGAACACGCTCATGCGCTTGCTCTAAGAAAGCATATGTTTTATTAATTTTGTTAATAGAACCAATTTTGTTCAATGGTAAACGAACAATACGCGATTGTTCAGCTAACGCTTGTAAGATAGATTGACGAATCCACCAAACGGCATAAGAAATAAACTTAAATCCACGGGTTTCATCAAAACGTTGTGCCGCTTTTATAAGTCCTAAGTTACCTTCGTTAATTAAATCGGGTAAAGTTAAACCTTGGTTTTGATATTGTTTAGCTACCGATACAACGAAACGTAAGTTGGCTTTGGTAAGTTTTTCCAACGCTCTTTGGTCACCTGCTTTAATTCTTTGCGCTAATTCTACCTCTTCATCTGCAGTAATCAGGTCTACCTTTCCAATCTCTTGTAGATATTTATCTAATGATGCCGTCTCTCTATTGGTAACCTGCTTCGTGATTTTGAGCTGTCTCATATAGTCTTCTCCTTAAAATATTAGGGTTAATCATTCCTTTATCCTTAGTTATACGTTACAAACAAGGGAAATGTTACAAAAAGTACGATATTTTTTTAGGAGGTAAAAAATGGTACATTCGTAAAGGTTAATTTTTGTGAGATGAAAACGGTTGTTTTTTTTATTAGTTTACTCATGGTGCTTAGTCTTAAGGCTCAGGTACACACGTATCCGGTAAGTAATTTTACGGTTACTGATTATGGTGCGGCAAACCAGAATTGGGGAGTGTCTCTTAATAATAAAGACCAGTTATTTGTTGCTAACCATCAAGGGTTGTTAGAATTTGACGGGCAGCATTGGGAATTGAATAAATTACCTAGTGGAGCCATTGTAAGATCGGTTTTGGCTGATGAAGACAGGGTTTATACCGGGGCTTATGAAGAGTTTGGGTATTGGAAAAGAAATCCGAAAGGCGTATATGTATATACGTCCCTTACCAAGCTTATTGATAGCTATTATGAATTTAGAAGCGAGGAGTTTTGGGAGATTGTTAAATGGAATAACCTTATTGTTTTCAGGTCGTTCAGGGCTATTTATATATATGACGGCAATAGCATAAAGGTGATAGAGCCAGGTTTGGTAGTAACTAAAATTTATCCGTGGAAAGATGAACTTATTTTAGGGACAGAAGGTAAAGGAGTTCATGCTTATACCATTGAAAAAGGAGTGTATAGAATGCCGGGGACTAGCTTGATAGCTGATGTGTCTATTGCTGATATTGGACATAGAGGGGATGATGAATTACTTATAGGATCAAAATTTGAGGGGGTGTATGTACTTAAGCGCACTACACTTACTTTATTAAATAAAGAACTAAATGATCTTTTAATAGATAATCAATTAAATAAAATTATTCCTGTAAATGATAATTTAGTGGTATTTGGAACCATTAAAGACGGGCTTGTGTTTTATGATTTGAATGAAAAACGCTTTTCTTCTTTTAATCGTTCATTAGGATTGCAAAATAATACCGTCTTGGGGTTAGCTTATCAGAATAATAAATTGTGGGTGGCTCAAGATAATGGGTTGTCCTTACTAAATATAGGGCAAGGAATCACTTTTTATAACGATCCTACGGGAGAGTTGGGAACTGTTTATGATTTGGTGGTTTCTAGCGGAGTGCGGTATTTAGCCAGTAATACAGGTGTTTTTTATTTTGATGACACTAATAAAATGACTTTTATAGAAGAAAGTCAAGGGCATGTTTGGTCCTTTGCATATGGTGCAGCAGGTCAATTATTGTGCTGTCATAATAAAGGATTGTTTACTGTTGGTGTAAATGAGTTTAAACAAATTAATGGACTGGAAGGTACGTATACGGTACAGCAAATACCTAACAGGAAAAATGAGTTTGTTGCTGGTACCTATGTAGGTTTGTTTAAGTTGATATATCATAGTGATAGTGGAGCATGGACGGTTGAAAGTATTCCCGGAATGGATTTTCCTATTAGTTCTATTGTATTTGAAGATGATAAGACCATTTGGTGTACCCACCCTTATAAAGGACTTTTTAGATTAACATTTGATAAAGATTATAAGGAGCTAAAACAAGAGGCATTTAATGATCATGAAGTTAAACTAACCGACTACCAAACAAGGATTCATAAATATGATGGCTCTATTTTATTTTATGTAATGAATAAGTGGTATTTCTATGATAAAAAGGATAATGAGATAAAAGAATATAAAGTTTTTAAGAAGTATCAGAATCATAAATTAATTTATAATAGTCGCGGGGTTTTATGGTTTATAAATACAAATAGAACTAAGCTTACTTTTATTGATGGGGAAGATACGTTAGTTATAACAGATAAAAGTCTATTGTCTAGAATGACACCTATGTATGAAAAAATAAAAAAGTCATATGGTGAAAATTCTTATGAAATTCCTTTAAATGATGGTTATGGTTTACTTGATATAAATGAAATTAAAAGAATTAATGAGAAAAATTTAAGTGCTTCTGCTGTTTTATCTCAAGTGAAAGCCGGTGAAGTATTGTATAACGTATCAGAGGTAGTAGAAATTCCGTATGTAAATGCTCGTAATCTAAATATTTCATTTGGGTACACTCCTGATATTAATGCCAATTTTAAATATCATCTGCAGGGAGCATTAGAATTAGAAGGTGATGTAACAACAGGAGATATTATACTCCAAAACCTTAATTATGGATCATATACGTTAGATGTATTTTTAAAAGATACAGGCAAGAAGATATTATCGTACAATTTTGTGGTTTCTCCACCATGGTATTTATCTACAGTTATGATAGGAATATATATTTTGCTAACTGTATTACTTGTTTATTTGTTGTATGTATTTAATGAGCGCAGTATTCAGAAATCATATATGAAGTTACATGAGAAAATGCGTGAGGAAGAGAAAAAGCGGAAGGAAAAGTTAGAGCGTGAAGCTTTGGAACGTGAGGTTGAATTAAAGCAAAAGGAACTAATGAACTCTACATTACTTATTAGTAAAAAGAATGAGTTGTTATTAGAGTTGAAGAATGAGTTAAAAAGGGTGAAAGATAGCCCTGTGAATCAGTATAGAGTAAAAAGTTTAATTTCAAAAACATCTGAAGCTATAAGTAATAAGGAAGACTGGAAAGTTTTTGAAACAAATTTTAATGATTTACATGATGATTTTTTTAAAAAGATTATAAAAGATCATCCTAAGTTAACGTCAAAAGATTTAAAACTATCTGCCTATTTAAAGATGGGGTTAATGTCTAAAGAAATAGCTCCTTTGATGGGGGTTACTACGCGTGGTGTAGAGCTGCACAGGTATAGATTACGTAAAAAATTAGCTTTAAAGAAAGAGCAAGATTTGGTAAAATACCTATTGTTTTTTTGACTATATCCTAATAAAAAAGCTGTCTTTTTAAGAAATATCGCTACATCATTACTACATCAATATGTTAAATTTCAACATTTAGTTAGGTTTTTTTATAGTGTTAATTTGTTGTAATACAGATTTTTAATCTATTCATTGTATATTTTTATCTCTTAATTAAACTACGTCTAAAACGATTTCGTGAAATAGTGATAGTTTTACGTTGTAATCAAGAACAAATATTATACACAATGAAAGTTAAAGCTTTATTTCTAGTTTTATTTTTATTTGCTACCATTGGTGCTTTTGCTCAGACTCAAGTAACCGGTACAGTAGTAGATGAGAGTAACATGCCGCTCCCAGGAGCAGAAGTTACTGTTAAAGATAAAAGCACTTATGCCGTAACCGATTTCGATGGTAATTTTACTATCGAGGTAGAGCAAGGTGATGTGCTTACTATTCGTTATTTAGGGTTTAAAGATCAACAAATAACTGTGGGTTCTGAAACAACCTTTACTGTAACATTATTAGCTAACGCATCTGAATTAGATGAGGTGGTTGTAATTGGGTTTGGTACACAAAAGAAGGCCGATGTTACTGGTGCCGTTTCTAGTGTTAAGGCCGAAGATATTACAAAGCAACCTGCTGTTAATGCTACACAGTCTATTCAGGGTAAAATGTCAGGGGTAAACATTGTAAATACCAATGCACCTGGTAGTACGCCAACTATTACTATTAGAGGTACAGGTACTGCTTCTTCTGGTACGGGTATTTTATATGTAGTAGATGGTATTCAAGGTGCCGATATTTCTAATATAAATCCTGGGGATATTGAATCTATTAATGTATTAAAAGATGCTGCCTCTGCTGCTATTTATGGTATGGATGCAGCTAATGGGGTTGTTATTATTACTACTAAAAAAGGTAAAGAAGGTAGTATGAAAGTTGGTATTAGCTCTTATTATGGGGCTAAAAGCATGTTAAATGCTGTTGACATGGCAAATGCCAGCCAATATGTTACGTATTTTAATGAAAAACAATCTGCTTCTGGCGAAACAAATTTTTTATCTGCTAATCAGGCCTATGATACAGATTGGTATGATGCATTAACCGATGTTGGTTTTGTTAACAATAACGAGGTTAATTTCTCGGGAGGAGCAGATAAGTATAGCTACTATTTTAGTTTTAGTAATTATAATGAAGATGGCCTTTTAGAAGATAATGACTATGCAAGAAATACGATTAGGTCTAACACTACAAGTAAATTTTTTAAAGATAAACTAAGTATTACTTCTAACGTAAGTGCTTCTTTTGTAAAAGCGACTCCTAAGCCATTTTCTTCTTTCAACTCTGCTTACAGACAAGCACCGGTTATTCCTGTTTATTATGCAGATGGTAAATTTGGTCAGCCAATTTGGAACCAAACCACCGGAGATGCTAGCACATATGAAGTGCCTGATACAGATACATTGGGTAGATTAAACTCTATTGGTAACCCTGTGGCTTCTGTGTATTATACAAATCAGAAGAATAAAGGTGTAGACTTACAAGGAATGTTTCAGGCAGAATTAGAAATTACCGAGTATTTAAAAGCTACTTCTCGTTTAGCTTTAACCAAATCATATTCTGAAGTTAGAACGTTTAATGATATTAGAAATCGATGGTTAACTTCTTATCCATATTATTCTGATGATGACTTTGATGAGCTGCAAACTAATAACCCTACATCTACAACTTATGCAGATAACAGTTTGTCTTTCACAAAATCTGAAAGTTACAGATATAACTGGGATAGTTACTTAACTTTTGACAAAGTATTTGATAACAAACATGTAGTGAATGCTGTTGTTGGTATGACTAAAGGTATGAGGGGTGACTCTTCTAGCATTTACATGTTAGGATATAATGTACCTGAAAAAGAGCAATATTGGAGTATGAATTTTGCTGGAGATGAGTTTGATACTACGGTAACTCAAAGGTATTCAACACCTGTAACTCAACTATCCTATTTTGGACGTTTACAGTACAACTATGATTCTAAGTATTACTTACAAGTAAACTTTAGAAGAGATGGAGTAAGTACTTTTAAAAACCAAGCAGATACTATTGAGAACTCTGATTATTTTGGTAATTTCCCTTCATTTAGTGCTGGTTGGGCATTGTCAAATGAGAAATTTTTTGAAGATGTAGAACTTGTAAACTTCTTAAAATTAAGAGCCGGTTGGGGTAGAATGGGGAACTCTGATGTGGCATTTAATGTATATAGTTTTACAACAAGTACCGCCTCTAGTAACGTAAACTATGTATTTGGTTCAGATCAGGATTTAGTTTATGGTGCTGCTCTTGGTGCTGATATTTATCCTATTTCTTGGGAGATTACTGAAGAGACTAATGTTGGTTTAGATTTTGCAATGTTTGACTCAAGATTATCAGGTGCTGTTAATTATTATGACAGAAATACTCCTAATGCGATCTTAAACGTAACTCCAATCTATACATCAGAATCTACATTAGCTTATAATGATCATGGTGCTGAGGTATCTAACAAAGGTTTTGAACTTGAATTAAACTGGAAAGACGTTATCAACGATGATTTATCATATAGTGTTGGAGCTACTTTTTCAACGAACAAGAACCGTGTAACTAATGTTAAATCGGCTTATGATGGTCAAACAGGTGGTAGTTTAAATAACGGTCAAATTACTAAGAGATTACAAGAAGGACAGCCACTTTATGCATGGTGGATGTGGGAAGTTGAAGGTGTTTGGCAAAATCAGAATGAGATTGATGATAATGCTCATTATGGTACTCCTGCGCCTGGTTATTTACGTTATAAAGATCAAAATGATGATGGGGTTATCGATGATAACGACAAAAAATTCTTCGGATCTTATCTTCCAACTTACAATGTTGGTTTAAACTTAACGGTTAATTATAAGAAATTTGATTTATCAATTGACGGATATGGTGCAGGTGGAAACAAAATCTACAATGGTTTAAAAGGTACTCGTATTGATGGTGGTGAGAACATTACGGCTGATATGTATACAAATAGATGGACTGGTGAAGGTTCTACAAATGTACATCCAGGAGCGCTTAGAGATTCATATGCATCTAACTACTATTTAGAAGATGGTGATTATTTCAGAATTAATGCAATTACTGTTGGATACACTTTAAAAGATATTTCTGATTATATCTCTAGAGTTAGATTCTATGCAACAGCTCAAAATCCATTCTTATTTACAAAATATAGTGGGTTTACTCCAGAAATCGTAGGATCGGCTTCTGGAACAGGAGGTATAGAGCTTTCTGCGTACCCTAACACTAAAACATTCTTGTTTGGAGTAAATGTTGATTTATAAAATTTTAAAAAAAAGATACAATGAAAATAATAACTAAAAATATAGTATTCTTATTTGCACTACTTTTTATTGTAAGTGGTTGTAATGAAGATTTTCTGGATGTCGACAAGATGGATGAGTACGAGGTGGCCGATTCAGAAACAGTTACTCCTGAACAGATGGTGAATGGGGTATATGGATATCTCACAGACTGGACCTATGCATTCTCTTATCTTGGAGTTACCGAAATTATTTCTGATAATGCAGATAAAGGGAGTTCTTCAACAGATACAGGTGCTGATAAAGATGTATTAGACGAATTGACTTTTACAACTAGTGCAGGATCAATCTTAGCTGTTTGGCAAACATGGTACAAAACCATTGGTAGAGCTACCATTGCTATAAACTATACCGAAAACTATGGTTTAACCGATGATAGTTATAAAGAAAGACTTATTGGGGAGGCTAAGTTTTTAAGAGCTTTACACTACTTCTGGTTGGTACGTTCTTTTGGAGCTATTCCATTACAACATATAGATTATACAGAAAGACAACCAGTAGCTGAGGTATATGCATTTATAGAACAAGATTTGCAAGACGCTATTGATGCTTTACCAGTAAAAAGCGGATATGATGCTGATAATTTAGGGAGAGCTACTAAAGGTGCTGCACAAGCTTTATTATCTAAAGTGTATTTATACGAAGAAAATTATCAGGCTGCTTACGATATGGCAAATAGTGTAATATCTTCTGGAGAATATTCTTTAGAAAGTGACTATGCTACCCTTTGGAGAGAATCTACAGAAAATGGTGTAGAGTCTATTTTTGAAGTACAAGCGAGAGGTGAAGTTGTAGCACATGGTGTTCAACAGTATTCTCAAACACAAGGTGTGAGAGGTCAGTTTGGATGGGGCTTTAATGTGCCTTCTCAAAATCTTTTAGATGCCTTTAACGATGCAGGAGACGATATTAGAAGAGATGCTACTATTATTTTCGCTGGAGAATTAATGTGGGATGGTACTCAAATTATAAGTAATCCAGAGAATCCAATGTATAATGAAAAAGCATATTCTAGTGCAAATGGAGGTTCTGGTGATACAGATAAAAATATTAGAATGATAAGATATGCAGAGGTGTTGTTAATTAAAGCTGAAGCAGCTGTTCAGTTAGGATTAGACGCAGCAACTCCTCTTAACCAAGTAAGATCTCGTGTAGGATTAAGTGATATAACAAGTCCTGATTTACAAGATGTTTGGAATGAAAGAAGACTTGAATTAGCTTTTGAACATGACCGTTGGTTCGACCTTATTAGAACCGGACAAGCACCATCAGCAATGGCTGCTGATGGTAAAACATTCGTTACTGGGAAACATGAATTATTTCCAATTCCTAATAACCAATTAACGCAAACTCCAGAAATGGAACAAAATCCGGGCTGGTAATAATTAAAATAGGGTTAAGCAATAACTGCAGGTGCATGTGTCGCCTGCAGTTATTATAATAAAAGATTAGAAATGAAAAACTTATCCTTTTGGGTACTAATATTACTAATAATAAGTTGTAATAATTCTAAACCTAAAGAGACGGTTTCTGAGAGAGAAAATCAAAAGTCTGAAGCTGAAAGTCAAACGGCTGATAATAAATTATTAGACACACTTCAGTTTCAAACTTTTAATTATTTCTGGGATGGAGCAGAACCCAATTCAGGTTTGGCTAGAGAGCGTATTCATTTAGATAATATTTATCCGCAAAATGATCAAGATGTGGTAACTACAGGAGGGTCAGGTTTTGGTGTGATGGCTATTTTGGTTGGTGTAGAGAGAGGCTTTATAAAAAGAGAACAAGCGGTTGAACGTTTTGAGCGAATTTTGAATTTTCTTGAAACTTCGGATCGTTTTCATGGCACTTGGCCGCACTGGATGGACGGTAAAACCAGTAAAGTAAAACCTTTTTCTAAAAAGGATAATGGAGGCGATTTGGTTGAAACAGCTTTTCTTATAGAAGGATTGCTAACGGTATCTGAATATTTTAAGGATGGATCTGAAAGAGAACAAAAAATTTCTCAGCGCATCGAAAAATTGTATGATGAGGTAGAATGGGATTGGTATACCCATGGTGAAAATGTATTGTATTGGCATTGGTCTCCTGAGTATCATTGGGAAATGAATTTTCCGGTAAGGGGGTATAACGAGTGTCTAATAATGTATGTATTAGCGGCTTCTTCAAGAACTCATGCTATTAAACCTGAAGTATATCATGAAGGCTGGGCTTTAAAAGGAGATATAGCTAAAGATACCAGCTATTATGGATTAAGTACAATCTTAAATTATTTTGAACATAGCAATGATCCTATAGGGCCATTGTTTTGGGCACATTACTCTTATACAGGTTTAAATCCGAAAGGATTAAAAGATACCTATGGTGACTATTGGAAGTTGGTTCAAAATGATGCAATGATTCATTATAAATACGCTCTAGATAACCCATTACATTTTAAAGGCTATGGAGAAAATCAATGGGGTTTTACTTCGAGTTATTCTATAAAAGGATATGCAGGACATCGTCCTGGGATGGATTTGGGTGTAATTTCACCTACAGCAGCATTATCTAGCATGCCGTATACACCAAAAGAGAGTATGCAAATGGTACGCTATTTATATAGAGATGCCGATTCTTTAATTGGTAAGTATGGACCGTTTGATGCGTATAGTCAGCAATTTAATTGGTATACTCCGAGGTATTTAGCTATTGATCAAGGACCCATTCCTGTAATGATAGAGAACTATCGTTCAGGATTGTTATGGAAACTTTTTATGGAGCGTTCAGATATACAAGACGGACTAAAGAAATTAGGTTTTACCATCAATAAATAAACCTATTATAAAAATTAAAATGAAAAAAGGAATTTTCTTATTATTACTGATTTTCGCGTTTGTTTCCTGTTCAGATTCAGATACTACGGTTCCAGATGATACTTCGGATTCTACTACAAATCCTGAAGAGGAAGAAACAGTGGTGGATACCTTGACAGACGAAGAATTGATGGATTATGTACAAGAAGAAACATTCAAATATTTTTGGGATCTGGGGGATAGTAACTCAGGTTGTGCTAGAGAAAGATATACTTCATCAAACTCTTCTCAAAGCGAACATGTTGTTACTACAGGTGGCACCGGGTTTGGAATTATGGCCATTTTGGTTGGTATAGAAAGAGGTTTTATTACCAGACAAGAAGGCGTTGAGAGGTTAACGACAATTTTAAATTTTTTAGAGAATGCAGATAGATTCCATGGGGCGTGGCCACATTGGATACATGGTGTTACCGGTGTTACAATCCCATTTAGTACGTATGATGATGGAGCCGACATTGTAGAAACCTCCTTTCTAACACAAGGGTTAGTTTGCGTTAAAGAATATTTTAAGGATGGAAGTACTAATGAAATAGCGCTTGCGGATAAAGCAGATGTATTGTGGAAAGGTGTAGAATGGGATTGGTTTACAAATGGAGGAGATGTGTTATATTGGCATTGGTCTCCTAATTATGATTTTCAAATTGGCTTAGAAATTAGGGGTTATAACGAATGCCTAATTACTTATGTAATGGCTGCCAGCTCACCAGATTATTCAATTGCTACTTCTGTTTACGAAAATGGTTGGGCTAGTGCAGGAGGTATTATTTCTTCTAATACTCGCTATGGTTACCCATTGTATTTAAATCATGTCGGAGCCAATTATGGAGGGCCTTTGTTTTGGGCTCATTATTCTTATTTGGGGCTAAATCCCCAAAATTTAACAGATCAGTATGCAGCTAGTTATTGGGATGTGAACGTAAATCATACCATGGTAAACTATACGTATTGTGTAGAGAATCCTTTAGGGTATAAAGACTATGGTGAAGACTGCTGGGGGCTTACGGCAAGTTATTCTAGAAATACAGATGGTACTTTAGGTTATAGTGCTCATAAACCTGAAAATGATTTAGGGGTTATATCGCCAACAGCGGCAATAAGTTCTATACCATATACACCACAAGAATCATTAGAGGCGATGCATTATTTTTATAGCCATAAGGATGATTTGGTTGGAGAAGCAGGATTTTACGATGCGTTTAGCCCCGAATATTATTTTTGGGTAGCTAAAGCTTATTTGGCAATTGATCAAGGGCCACAAATAATAATGATAGAAAATTATCGTACCGGGTTACTTTGGCACTTGTTTATGCAAAACACAGATATACAGAATGGATTAACTAATTTAGGCTTTTCATATGAATAAATTTATAACAACAATAATTTTACTATTTACCATCACTTCTGCCGTAACGGCTCAGGAGGAATTTACCCCTCACGAATGGGTTTCTGGTGCAGATACCCTTCAATATCAAATTTCATATCCAGATAATTTTTCAGAAGAAAAGGAGTATCCTGTGGTGTTGTTTTTGCATGGTGCAGGAGAACGAGGTTCTGATAATACATCACAGTTAACGCATGGGAGTTCAATGTTTATGTCAGATTCAATTCGCAAAAAATATCCTGCCATTGTTATCTTTCCACAATGCCCAAAAGATAGTTATTGGGTAAATGCAGATGTTGATAGATCTTCATATCCGCTAAACATAACCTTTAAAACGGGAGGTGAACCTACCACTGCGTTAAAATTGGTAATGGAACTGATGGATGATGTAGTGAATAAAAAATATGTAAATAAAGATCGAATATATGTAATGGGACTTTCCATGGGGGGTATGGGAACCTTTGAAATTATTTCAAGAAAACCGGAGATGTTTGCGGCAGCAATTCCTATTTGTGGAGGGGCTAACCCTGAAACAGCTTCTGTTTATGCAACTACAATTCCATTATGGATTTTCCACGGATCTCAAGATAATGTAGTAGCCCCAAAATATTCTATAAACATGGTTTCTTCCATTTTAGAAAAAGGAGGATATCCACAGTTTACGTTGTTTGCAGATGCAAATCATAATAGCTGGGACGCTACGTTTGCTCAGCCTGGTTTACTAGCTTGGTTATTTTCTAAACATAAAGATCAAACAACAAATACGAAGAAGTAATGAAATTTCCTAAAGTAATTATATCGGTTACTACTGCAGCCATATTGATGGCGTGTTCTAATAATAATAGTGCTTTTTCCTCCCAAGCAGAAGAGGTATCCGCAGCTAATAGAGCTGCGGATGCCCTTTTGTTCAAAAGCACCTATGAAAAAGAAATAGATTCTATCCTTAATTTAATGACCCTAGAGGAAAAGTTAGGGCAGTTAAATTTACCGTCCTCTGGTGATATCACTACAGGACAAGCAAAGAGCTCTAACATTGCTAAACTTATTGAAGAAGGGAAAGTAGGAGGTTTGTTTAATATTAAATCTGCTGAAAAGATTGTTGAGGTTCAAAAAATAGCAGTAGATAAGAGCCGTTTGCATATTCCATTATTATTTGGGATGGATGTTATACATGGGTACCAAACTACTTTTCCTATTCCTTTAGGGTTGTCTAGTTCATGGGATATGGAAATGATTGAGCAAACGGCTAGAGTAGCAGCTCAGGAAGCTAGTGCAGATGGTATTAACTGGACTTTTTCTCCAATGGTAGATATTTCTCGTGATCCTAGATGGGGACGTGTTTCTGAAGGAAATGGAGAAGATGTGTATTTAGGAGGAGAAATTGCAAAAGCTATGGTTAGAGGTTATCAAGGTGACGATCTTACAAAGGAAAATACCATCTTATCGTGTGTTAAACATTTTGCGTTGTATGGTGCTGTAGAAGCAGGTAGAGATTACAATACGGTAGATATGAGTAAGATAAGAATGTATAACGAGTATTTACCTCCATATAAAGCAGCTATAGATGCGGGTGCTGCTTCGGTAATGGCATCATTTAACGAAATCGATGGTATACCTGCAACAGGAAATCATTGGTTGTTAACTGATCTTTTAAGAAATGATTGGGGTTTTGATGGTTTTGTGGTAACAGACTATACAGGGATTCCTGAAATGATTGCTCACGGTATGGGTGATTTACAAACCGTTTCTGCTTTAGCATTACGTGCAGGAGTAGATATGGATATGGTTGGGGAAGGTTTCCTGACTACTATCAAAAAATCGTTAGACGAAGGTAAGGTTACTATGAAAGAAATAGACCTTGCGGTAAAACGAATTCTGGATGCAAAATATAAGTTAGGTCTTTTTGATGATCCTTATAAGTACTGTGATGTAAACCGAGCTAAAAGTGAAGTGTTCACAAAAGAAAATCGTGATTTCGCCAGAAAAGTTGGTGCAGCATCAACAGTATTATTAAAGAATGACGAGCAGGTTTTACCACTTAAAAAATCGGGTACAATTGCTTTAGTTGGGCCACTTGCTAATAATGCCGTAAATATGGCTGGTACTTGGAGTGTGGCAACGGTTCAGGAAAATTCAGTAACGTTGTTTGACGGATTAAAAGAAGTAGCCGGAGATAATGTGAAGGTGTTATATGCTAAAGGTAGTAATCTATCCTACAATAAAGAGTTTGAAACCAATGCAACTATGTTCGGAAAAGCAATTCCGAGAGATGGGAGAACGGATAAACAACTATTAGATGAGGCGTTGGCTATAGCTAAAAACTCTGATGTTATTGTGGCTGCCCTAGGAGAATCTGCAGAGATGAGCGGAGAGAGTAGTAGTAGAACAAATCCGGAAATACCGAAGGTTCAGAAAGATTTATTACAAGCATTACTTAAAACAGGAAAACCAGTAGTGTTGGTATTATTTACGGGTAGACCTTTAATAATGCAAGAAGAAGATAAAACAGTACCAACCATTTTAAATGTGTGGTTTCCGGGTAGTGAAGCCGGATTATCTATTGCAGATGTACTTTTCGGAGATGTAAATCCATCTGGAAAACTTACGGCTACATTCCCACGAAATGTAGGTCAAATTCCGTTATTCTATAATCATAAAAACACAGGGCGTCCACTTTTAAACACAGAAGGTAAATTTGAAAAATTCAGATCTAATTATTTAGATGTCAGAAATGAGGCGTTATACCCTTTTGGTTACGGGTTAAGTTATACAACGTTCTCATACAAGAACATGACAATTAGTTCAGACGAAATGACAATGGATGGAACACTAGAGGTATCTGTAGATATCACTAATACTGGTAAGTACGATGGTAAAGAAGTAGTACAGTTATATACTAGAGATTTGGTAGGGTCTGTAACCCGACCTGTGAAAGAACTGAAAGGTTTTCAAAAGGTATTTATTAAGAAGGGTGAAACGAAAAAAGTAACCTTTACTTTGAGTGCAGAAGATTTAAAGTTCTACAATTATAATTTAGATTATGTAGCGGAACCTGGCGCATTTAAAGTGTTTGTAGGTACCAACTCTAATACACAAATGAGTAAATCGTTTGAATTGTTAAAATAAATTAGAAACATTGTTTTAATTAAGAAGAGGGGGGCGTCTTATATAAGATGCTCTTCTTGTTTTGATAAAGAATGTACAGTGTATATTTTGTACCTTTACTCAATTAGTAAGATTCTCATGTTTGACTTTCGCTTAAAAGTATTTCGTACTGTAGCACGCCGACTTAATTTTACAAAGGCGGCACAGGAGCTTTATATTACACAACCTGCCGTAACCAAACATATTAAAGAAATAGAAAAACATTTTGAGGTAAAGTTATTTGATCGTAATGGAACACGTATTAAGTTAACCGAAGCGGGAGCGGTGTTGTTAAAACATACAGAACAGGTTTTTGAACTTCACAGAAAGGCTGAAATAGAGTTAAATAATTTAAAAAATCTTCAGGCCGGGAGTTTGCGTATTGGGGCAAGTACAACTATAGCTAACTATATTATACCATTAGTATTACCCGGATTTAAAAAAGCATATCCCGATATTAAAGTTACGCTAAAAATAGACAATACGGAACGTGTAGAGCAGATGTTGTTGAATAAGGAAATTGATTTAGGAATCACCGAAGGGTATACCAAATCTTCTGCCTTGGAATATGATGAGTTTTTAGAAGATGAAATTGTATTAGTAACGGCTTCAAGAGAATTTGGAGAGCATATAACCAAAGCAGCGCTCAAAAGCATTCCATTGTTATTAAGAGAACATGGTTCTGGTACTTTAGATGTAATAAACCACGCTTTAGGTGAAAAGGAACTTAAGACTAATGTATATAAAATAACTATGCGCTTGAGCAGTACCGAAAGTATTAAACTTTACCTACTAAATTCTGAATGTGCAGCCTTTTTGTCTATTTACTCGGTTTTAAACGAATTAAAGCATAACACCTTTAGGGTAATAGATATTGAGAAGGTCTTTATGCAACGCTATTTTTATTGGGTAAAACTGCAAGGAGAGCATAATAGTCTAGTAGATTTATTTATGAAACACGCTTCCTCTTATAACTACAGGTAATTGACTGTTTGTAAAAGTGATTTCTTTTACTCATTTCTATGAGGCACATTTGTACTATAAAATATGTGTCCTATGAAAGTAAAATTAACACCACTTAATAGCTGTAAAGAGTTTTTTAATAAAAATATTACGCTAAGAGAGATTGTGTTTTTTACACTGGTCTTAATGGCTGTTTTCAGATGGGTAAGTCCGCCTATGGCATTAGTAGCTGGTATTTTAGTTGCACAATTTATTGGGCATCCGTTCCTTCATTTAAATCATAAACTAACACATGTTTTATTACAAATTTCGGTGGTAGGACTAGGTTTTGGGATGAACGTATCCGAAGCACTACATGCGGGTAAGCAAGGCTTTTTATTTACCATTGCATCCATTACAATTACCTTAATATTAGGATATCTACTTAGTAGAATCTTCAAAATTAATAAAAAGACCTCTTTTCTAATCTCTTCAGGAACTGCTATTTGTGGAGGTAGCGCCATAGCAGCGGTTTCTCCGGTAATAAAAGCCTCAGAAAAACAAATATCGGTAGCCCTAGGTGTCGTATTTATATTAAACTCTGTTGCCCTGTTAATATTTCCGGTAATTGGACAATGGTTGGGGATGAGTCAGCAACAATTTGGACTATGGAGTGCTATTGCTATACATGATACCAGTTCGGTAGTTGGGGCAGCCGCCAAATACGGTGAAGAGGCACTTAAGGTAGCTACTACGGTAAAACTAGCAAGAGCCCTGTGGATTATCCCTGTATCTTTAATTGCACCTTTTTTGTTTAAGACAAAAAAAGGCAATATGAAAATACCGTACTTTATAGGGTTATTTGTGGTAGCTATGATAATAAACACTTATGTGCCAGGTATGCAGTATATGTCTGATTACATTACGGAAATTGCTAAAGGAGGACTTACATTAACGTTGTTCTTAATAGGTTGTGGGTTATCTGCAAGTGTTTTAAAATCAGTCGGGGTTAAGCCTTTTGTACAAGGAGTTTTATTATGGAGCTTTGTCTCAATAGCGTCGTTGTGGGTAATTCTGTTGTCGGTGGGTTAAAAAAAATGTTAGCTAAATAAGGGGAAATCATCGCAGTTAGAATTACATTTGCCGCAAAGAAAAAGCGATTATGAAAAAGAGCAGGAATACTAATGTTCATCCTCCTGTATTAAAAGGTGATAAATTTTTAAATATAGAGGATACTCCGCAATTAGCCAATGATGCTACTTATGGGAAAGTTTTAAAAAAGAATTTTCGAAAACCTAAAGAAGCAACTCCGGCACACGAACTTCCTTATGTAGTATCTAATATTAAGAATATTAATAGTAAGAAGCCTTCGTTTGTATGGTTTGGACATTCTTCTTATTTGCTTAGTTGTAATGAGTTTAATTTGTTGGTAGATCCTGTATTAAGTGGTAGTGCGTCTCCTTTTTCTTGTATGATAAAAGCGTATAAAGGTGCCGATTTCTATAAGGTAGAAGATATGCCTAATATAGATGTGCATTTACAGACGCATAACCATTACGATCATTTAGATAAGCCTAGCGTTATTGGGTTGGCGGGGCAAACTATGGATTACGTAGTTTCTAAAAACGTGGGTTCCGATTTAAAAAAATGGGGAATACCTGCTCAAAAAATAACCGAAATAGAATGGGGTGAAGAAGTAGTAGTCTCTAAAGATTTAAAAATAACAGCAACTCCAGCAAGGCATTTTTCAGGTAGAGGACTTAAAAGAGATACCAGCTTATGGAGTTCTTTTGTAGTTGAATTTTATGGAATGAAAATTTTTGTGGGTGGTGATTCTGGTTATGGAGCACATTTTAAGGAAATAGGAGAAGCTTTTGGGCCGTTTGACGTGGCTATTTTAGAATGCGGTCAGTATGATGTCTATTGGCCTTTTATTCACATGCAACCAGAAGAAACTTTAAAGGCTGCTGAAGATTTGAATGCTACCAAATTAATTCCGGTGCATTGGGCTAAGTTTACCTTGGCAAATCATGTTTGGAACGAACCCATAAGTAGGTTATGCGAAGCGGCCGAAAATTCAAAAGTACAAATGGTGACTCCTAAGATTGGGGAGGTTGTAAAATTGTCTGAAAACGTTGAAACAGAAAAATGGTGGGAGAATACTTAAAAAGGATGTAGCATTTACAAGTTTCTGGTCTTCAAATCATAATAAAATCTTAATTGCTTATTTTCACATTCTCATGAGGGAGAAATTGGTTAATTTTATCTTTCAAAACTAAATAATAGCTAAAAGTTATTACAAATGAGAGTTGGAATAGCAGCTGATCACGCAGGCTTTGAACAAAAGCAATACATAAAAGACCTTCTCCAAGAACATCAGTTCACGGTAGTTGATTACGGTGCCTACGAGTATATTCCCGATGATGACTTCCCAGATATTATTGTTCCGCTTGCTAAAGGTATCCAATCTGCTCAGGTAGATTGTGGTATTGCAGTGTGCGGTAGCGGTGTTGGAGTTTCTATTGCTGCTAATAAGTTTAAAGGGGTACGTGCCGCTTTGATTTCCGAGACCTATTCAGCGCATCAAGGTGTAGAACACGATGCTATGAATTTACTGTGTGTTGGAGGAAGGGTATTGGGAACTTCTTTGATATGGGAATTAGTGATGGCTTTTTTAAATGCTACGTTTCAGCATGAAGATCGATTTGAAAGGCGGTTGATGAAAGTTAAAAAACTGGAAAAAGAGAATTTTAAAGACTAACACATATAACAAATATATACACATGGAAGAATTTGATTTTGGTATGGTAGGGCTAGGAGTAATGGGTAGAAACCTGCTGCTTAATATGGCCGACCATGGTTTTTCTGTTGCTGGCTTAGATTTAGATGCTGAAAAGGCAGCGTCTTTAGAAAATGAAGCTTCTGAGAAACATCATGTTAAAGGAACCACACAAGCACAACAATTTGTCACTTTAATAAAAAAGCCTAGAGCTATAATGTTACTGGTGCCGGCCGGAAAACCGGTAGATGCGGTTATTGATTCATTACTGCCTTATCTTGAAGAAGGAGATATCGTAGTAGATGGAGGGAATTCTTATTTCCCTGATACCAATAGACGTGTTCAGGAACTTGAAAGCAAGGGAATTCACTTTTTTGGAATGGGAATTTCTGGAGGTGAAAAAGGGGCACGTTTTGGGCCTAGTATGATGCCGGGAGGAAACAAAGCAGCTTACGAGCGTTTACGCCCTATTTTTGAAGCAATTGCAGCAAAAATAAACGGAGAGCCTTGTGTTACCTATTTAGGAACAGGTAGTGCCGGTAACTATGTAAAAATGGTACATAATGGTATTGAGTATGCTATTATGGAACTAATTGCTGAAACCTATGATTTATTAAAAAGAGGATTTGGTGTTGCAGATTCAGTAATTCAAAAGTTATTTGCCGATTGGAATGAATCAGAGTTGGCATCATTCTTAATAGAAATCACCGCCGATATTTTAAAGAAAGAAGATGAGGTAACCGGAAAAGGATTGTTACTAAATTATATTTCTGATACTGCAAGAGCAAAAGGAACTGGAAAATGGACTTCTCAGAATGCCATGGACATTCAGGCACCTGTGCCTTCTATTGATGCAGCAGTACAGATGAGAGATATTTCTAAATATAAAGAAGAGCGTGTAAAAGCATCAGAATTATTAACATATGATACTAAAGACGCAAGTTTAGATGAAACAGCACTTTTTGAGTTGTTAAAAGATGCCTTTTACTTTAGTATGATAAATATATATGCTCAGGGGATGGCGCAATTAACTATTGCATCTAATGAGTATAACTACGGACTAAATTTAGAAGAGGTAGCAAAAATTTGGAGAGGTGGATGCATTATTAGAGCGGTGTGTCTTGAAGATTTCAGACAAGCGTATCAAAATCAACCTGAGTTGCCTAACTTATTGTTAGACGAAGCCCTTGCTACTAAGTTAAAAACTACACAGCAAGCGGCAAGAGATGCGGTTAAATTAGCTATAGATAAAGGTGTTCCTGTATCTGTATTTATGTCGGCTCTTGCTTATTTTGATTCTTATAGAAGTGAAACATTACCTACAAACATGATTCAGGCACAACGTGATTTCTTCGGGGCTCACAAGTATGAAAGAATTGATAAGGAAGGTGTGTTCCATACAGAATGGAATTAATAAAAACTCCCTATAAACCTAAAAAAGAATGAAATCAGAAAAAAAAGCGGCTCCAACCATTGTGGTTATTTTTGGTGGTACAGGAGACTTAGCACATAGAAAATTGCTTCCTGCCTTCTATAATCTTTATTTAGATAATAGAATGGGGGACGATTTTGCCATCTTCGGACTAGGAAGAAGCGAAATGGACGATGAGGAGTTTCGGGATTTGACATTTAAAAGCTTACAGGAGTTTTCAAGAAGGAAACCTGAAGAAGAACCATGGGAAGCTTTTAATCCTACGATTAATTATTTTCAGTCGGATATTAATGATGAAAAATCATATACAGAGCTTTGCAAAAAGATAGAAGAACTTGAAAAAGATTGGGGATTACGAGCTAACCGCTTATTTTACCTTTCAGTATCGCCAAAATTTATAGAGCCTATTACGGTAAGTTTGAAGCATCATGGTTTAGCTTCTGATGAGGATAAAGACCGTTTGATTATAGAGAAACCATTTGGGTACGATAAAGAATCTGCTATTGAATTAAATAAGTTAATAAATAATTCATTTAAGGAGAGCCAGATTTTTAGAATAGATCACTTCTTAGGAAAGGAAACAGTACAGAATATCTTAGCATTTAGATTTGGAAATGCTCTTTTTGAGCCACTATGGAACCGAAATTATATAGACTACGTGCAAATTACAGTAGCTGAACAAGTTGGTGTAGAAGACCGTGGAGGTTATTATGAGAGTAGTGGAGCCTTAAGAGATATGATTCAGAATCACCTATTACAAATTTTGTGTATGGTGGCAATGGAAGCGCCTACCTCATTGAATGCAGAGGAAATAAGAGACCGTAAGGTAGATGTACTACGTGCTATTAGAAGGTTAAAACCTGAAGAGGTAAATAGAAATGCTGTACGCGGACAATATGCAGAAGGTTGGATGGAAGGACAAAAAGTTCCTGGATATCGTGAAGAAAAAGAAGTAAGTGAAACTTCGAATACAGAAACCTTTGCAGCTATTAAGTTTTATTTAGATAACTGGCGTTGGCAAAATGTACCGTTTTATTTACGTACAGGGAAACGTATGCAGGAAAAAACATCTTCGGTTACCATACAATTTAAACCGGTACCACATGCTACTTTCCCGGGAGAAGCATCTGATAATTTAATGCCAAATAAGCTAACCATTAATCTGCAACCACAAATGGATATCAGATTGCGTTTTATGGTAAAACGCCCAGGATTAGAAATGAATTTGAATCCAGCTGAAATGGTATTTAATTTTGATAGTTGTTCTTCTAATACACCTGAAGCATATGAAACCTTATTATTAGATGCCATGTTAGGGGATACTACCTTGTTTATGCGATCTGATCAGGTGGAAGAGGCATGGGATGCTATAGCTACTGTATTAGAGTCTTGGGAACAACGAGAGTCTATCAATTTCCCTAATTATCAGGCAGGGAGTTGGGGACCTGAAAATGCCGAGGCATTAATTGCACAAAATGGCCATGTATGGTCTATGAATATTCATAAATCTGAAAAAAAGAAAGAATGTTAAACATATTTGATGAACTACCTAAATTGCACACTGCAGTTGCTGATTATTTTGTAGAAAAGGCAAATGAAACGATTGAAAAAACTGGAAAATTTACCGTAGCGCTTACGGGAGGTTCTTCACCAGCAGGAATGTATGAGATAGTTACAACAGTATATAAAGATAAAGTTGATTGGAGCAAGGTATATGTGTTTTGGGGAGATGAGCGCTGGGTGCCACTAAATGATGATAGAAGCAATGCCGGAAATGCGTATAAAAATTTTCTAGATAAGTTACCAATACCTGCAGATCAAATTTATCCGATGTGGAAAGTAGGGGTGACTCCTGAGGCCTATGCGGATGAATATGCAGCTATTTTAGAAGAGGTACTTACAGATGGTGAAACATTTGACCTTATTTTTCTAGGAATGGGAGACGACGGACATACTGCGTCATTATTCCCGGGAGAGGCTGTGATAGATGAAACTGAAAAGAAAGTGGCTGCTTATTTCTTAGCACCACAAGATATGTATCGTATTACGTTAACGGCTCCGGTACTTAATAAAGCAAGTAATGTAGCTTTTATAACTTATGGGTCTAAAAAGGCGCCTGCCTTGTTTGAAGTATTAAAAGGAGAACCAAACGTGAAGAAATATCCGTCACAGATTGTGAAGCCAGACGCGGGTAGTGCTGTTTGGTTTGTAGATGTTGCGGCTGCAGCGAAGTTGTAAAAAAACAATCATACACAATATAGAAAACGCAGTTCGAAAGGACTGCGTTTTTTGGTTTAAACCAAAAAAGAGACCAAAGCAAAAAATGCAGGTCTCTTTTTAATGAAAAAAACTATTACTACAACTAAACAGTGTACATGGCCTTAATCTGTTTGGCAGCATCCCTGCCTTCGGCAATGGCATTCACTACTAACGATTGGCCAATTCTGGCATCACCTGCCAAGAAATATTTTGGATTTGCCGAAGCATAATTCTTCAGGCTAAATGGTTTTCTATCAAAATTAATTTTCTCAGTGAAATAATGTGCATTAGCCGGACCTGTAAATCCAATGGCTATAAACATAGCATCACAAGGAATGGTACGGGTGGTATTTGGCACTACTTCTTTTACACGGTTGCCATTGGCATCTCTACCAATAATTACCTCTGTTATGGTAACGGAGTGTAACGTATTGTTTTGGTCTACATTAAACTCTTTTGCATAACTTTTAAAAATACGGTTACATCCTTCTTTATGGGAAGAGCTCTCGGTATACATCATGGCATCTAAAGGCCATGGTGTTTTATCTGAACGTTTTAATGGTGGGCGCTCGTGGTAATCTAATTCCGTAATACTTAAGGCACCGTCTCTATTGGCTGTGCCAATACAGTCTGAGCCGGTATCACCGCCACCAATAACAATAACGTGTTTACCTTTTACATCAATGGTACGCTCTACATCTTCTCCTGAAACAAATTTGTTAGCCTCGGTAAGGTAGTCCATTGCATAATATACTCCATTGATATTAGAAATATCAGCATCGTATTTTCTGTGTGCTTGTGCACCTACTGCCAAAATGATGGTTTCAAACTCCTCTTCAAGAGCATCTAAAGTAATATCTTTACCAATTTCTACCCCTGTTTTAAAGGTTACACCGGCTTCTTTTAACACGGCTACACGACGTTCAATAAATTGTTTTTCTAACTTAAAGTCAGGAATACCGTAGCGTAGCAAACCGCCAGATTCTTTATCTTTTTCAAAAACTGTTACCAAGAATCCGTAGCTGTTAAGGAAATGCGCTGCGGCAAGTCCGGCAGGTCCCGATCCGATAACGGCAATTTTAATTCCAATATACGTATCAGGTTTCGCAGGTTGCACGTAGTTATTAGCAAATGCCCTTTCTGCGATGGTTTTTTCAATTTCCTCTATGGTAACAGCATCGCTGTTAATACCTAAAACACATCCTTGTTCGCATGGGGCCGGACAAATTCTACCTGTAAATTCTGGGAACGGATTGGTTTTAAGTAAAATATTATAGGCATCTTCCCATCGTTCTTCAAAAGCAGCTTTGTTAAAGTCTGGTATGTTGTTTTCTAGTGGACATTTGAAATGGCAAAAAGGCACCCCACAATCCATGCAACGCGCTGCTTGTTCCTTTTCCGATTTAGGCTCAAAAGGAGCGTAAAATTCTTTATAGTGTTTTACCCTGCTTTTAGGTTTTTCAGCTTTTGCAGTTTCTCTCTTATATTTTAAAAATCCGTCTGTATTACTAGCCATTTCTCCTTCTTATTTTTGAACCTCTAATGTTTGCTGCGATAATATCTTTTTGTACTCGGTAGGGATGATTTTTACAAATTTGGTGATGTATGTATCCCAATCTGCTAAAATCTCTTTACCCAAACTACTGTTGGTATACTCAACATGTTGCTGAATTTTAGTTTTGATAAAGTCAATCTCTTCTTGTCTGAAGGGGTCAAACTCTATCATTTCCATATTCAGCATCTCATCAAAATTGTCTTGTGTTTTTAATAAGTAAGCAATTCCGCCACTCATACCAGCACCAAAATTTCTACCTATGGTACCTAGTACAATTACACGTCCACCTGTCATATACTCACACCCGTGAGCACCTATGCCTTCTACAATTACATGTGCACCAGAATTTCTAACAGCAAAACGTTCACCGGCTCTACCGTTAATATAAACATTACCTTTGGTAGCTCCGTATAATGCTACGTTACCGGTAATCGAGTTGTCTCTAGATCTAAAAGTAGCAATACTATTTTTTTGAACCACTAAGGTAGCCCCTGATAACCCTTTTCCTAGATAATCGTTAGATTCTCCTGTAAGTACTAGACGCATATGTTGGTTCGTAAAAGCACCAAAACTTTGTCCTGCCGATCCTTCAAATGCTAGATCTATAAATGGAGGTTCTTTTTGGTTTTCCTTTTCAAATTTCACCTGATAGTACGATAGGGTAGCCCCTACTGCTCTGTCTAAGTTTATGATTTTATACCTTTTAGTAATGGTTTCGCCCAAACCAAATTTAGGTAGCAGGTCGTTCACCATACGTTGGTTTAAACTACCTTCCAAATCAAAAGCCTGACAAATAAAGGCATGATTGGTAACATTATATTGATTTTCCGGTTTGAACAAAACTGGAGTTAAATCCAAATTTTGCAATTTCCAAAAGGTATCTTTTTTACTTTCTTTTAAAACTTCATTGGCTTTACCTACCATTTCATTAATGGTTTTAAAACCAAGTTGAGCCATTATCTCACGTAACTCTGTAGCAATATGGGTAAAGTAGTTTACCACATATTCTGGTTTTCCAGAGAACAAATCTCTAAGGGTTTTATTTTGAGTAGCTACCCCTACCGGACATGTGTTGGTATGACACTTGCGCATCATAATACATCCTTGTGTTACTAATGCGGCTGTAGAGATACTCCATTCTTCAGCCCCTAATAAAGTGGCAATAGCAATGTCTCTGGCTGTACGTAATTGTCCGTCTGTCTGTAAAACCACACGATCTCTTAGCCCATTCATTACTAAGGTTTGATTGGCTTCTGCCAAGCCAAGTTCCCACGGTAATCCAGCATGTTTGATAGAGCTAATAGGCGAAGCTCCTGTACCACCATCATATCCAGAAATCATAATAGCTTCTGCTTTGGCTTTTGCAACCCCTGCAGCAATAGTCCCTACACCTGCTTTAGAAACCAATTTCACATTGATTCGTGCAGATGGGTTTGCCGATTTTAAATCGTATATAAGTTGTGCTAAATCCTCAATGGAATAGATGTCATGGTGCGGAGGTGGTGAAATTAAACTAACTCCAGGTGTAGCATTTCTAACACGTCCAATCCATTCATCAACCTTAAAGCCAGGTAGCTGACCGCCTTCTCCAGGTTTTGCTCCCTGAGCAACTTTTATCTGTAGCTCGTTTGCCTCTGATAAGTAATCAATGGTAACACCAAATCTACCCGATGCCACTTGTTTAATAGAAGAACGCATATTGTCTCCGTTCTCTTTAGGTGTATATCTTATAGGATCTTCACCACCTTCACCTGAATTTGATTTACCACCTATTTTATTCATGGCAATAGCTAGAGAAGTATGTGCTTCCCATGATAAAGAGCCAAATGACATAGCTCCGGTAGAGAAACGTTTTAAAATACTTTCTACCGGTTCTACTTCTTCAATAGATACCGGAACACGCATTCTGAATCGTAACAGACTTCTTAAAGAAACTCGACTCTTTGTGTCAATTATTTCGGCAAACTTCTTGTATAGTTGATAATCGTTTTTCCAGGAACATTGTTGTAGTAAATGAATTACCTCAGGAGAAAATAAATGCTCTTCTCCGTCTTTTTTCCATTGGAAAAAACCACCTGCTTGTAAATAGTTATTATGTTCATTGTAGGCAGCAGCATGTTTACTTAAAATTTCTCTGGAAAGATCATCAAATTTTAAACCACCAATTCTACTAACCGTTCCGGTAAAAGAGTATTCAACCACTTCAGGGTGAATACCAACAGCTTCAAAAATCTGAGCTCCATGATACGATTGTAAGGTAGATATTCCCATTTTAGAGAAAATTTTTAACAATCCAGCATTTACCGATTTTATATAATTGTCATATGCTTTTTCAATACTAATTTCACCTTTGCTTTCATCTACTATCTGATCAATGTTAGCAAAAGTCATATAAGGGTTTACTACATTCGCACCGTATCCAATTAAGGTTGCAAAGTGGTGCGATTCCATAACATCTCCTGCTTCAACGGCAATCCCAGTACGAACTCTTAATTTTTTACGTGTTAAGTGATGGTGTATGGTTCCTGTAGCTAATAAGGATGGAATTGGAGCGTATAATTCGTTGGCCTCTCTGTCAGAGATAACTAATACGTTCATCCCCTCATCTAAAATAGCCTTGTCCGCTTCTTTACAAAGTTGTTCCAAAGCTTCTTTTAATCTTCCGGGTTTTCCATCAGCAAGATATACCGCATTTAATTGACGGGTTCTGAAATTGGTATGATCTATTTGCCTTATTTTCTCTAAATGCTCATTGGTTACTATCGGATGCTCAAAAGTAATTTGTTTACAGTGTGCGGGTGTACCCGAAAGGATATTGAACGACCGGCCGATACTGGTTTTAGTAGACATCATTACGCGTTCACGTAAGGGGTCAATTGGCGGGTTACTTACCTGAGCAAAATGCTGTTTAAAGTAATTGCTAAGGTGTTGAGGTTTTTCAGAGAGAATGGCTAATGGTGTATCGGCTCCCATAGATCCAATAGGTTCTTTACCTCCTGTAACCGTATCTACCAGATTACGGTGCAAATCTTCTTCGGTATATCCAAACATTTTTTGTTTGGCAAACAATTGCTCTTCCTTAATAACGTATTGTAATTTTTTTTCAGGGAGAACATCTATTTCAATTTCATTGTTTTCTAACCACTTTCCGTATGGTTTTTCGGAAACAATATTTTTCTTAACGTCTTCGTCTTCAATAAATTCTTCTTTGTTTAGGTCTATTAAGAAAATTTTACCCGGTTCTAAACGACCTTTTCGTAAAATGTTTTCTTCTTCTACCGGAAGTGCTCCTGCTTCTGATGATAAAATAATTCTACCATCCTTAGTAAAGCAGAACCTTGATGGTCGTAACCCATTACGGTCTAAAGTGGCTCCTACTATTTCTCCATTGGTAAAACAAAGAGAAGCTGGTCCGTCCCATGGTTCTATTAGTGAAGCATGGTATTGATAAAACTCCTTACGTTGTTTATTCATAATGTCATCTTCTTGCCATGCCTCTGGTATAAGCATCATCATACTGTTTTGTAAACTTCTACCACCTTGGTATAAGAGTTCTAACATATTATCCAGATTACAAGAATCGGAATTTGTATGCTTAACAATGGGGTTTAGCGTACTAATATCTTGTGGGGAAAAGAAGGATGATTCCAAATGGTTCTGGAAAGACTGCATCCAGTTTACATTTCCTTGTATGGTATTAATTTCACCATTGTGCGCTAAGAAACGGAAAGGTTGCGCTAAATGCCATTTAGGGAATGTATTGGTAGAGAATCTGGAATGAATAAGTATAATTCTACTTTTGAATAACGGATCTGTTAAATCTTTATAGTAATCTTTTAACTGAAATGTAGTTAACTGACCTTTATATATTATAGTTTTAGATGAGAACGAAGCGATGTAGAAATTCTCATCGGTCATGTTTCTATGAGAATGTATGCTATTTGTTATTTCTTTGCGAAGTACATATAAACGTCTCTCAAACTCTCTTGTATTCTCAGCATATTTTTCATGAGTAACAAAAAGTTGTTCAATAGCAGGTTCTGTACTTTTAGGAGTATCTCCTAGAGTGTTATTATCTACTGCTACTTTTCGGTAACCTAATAATTCAAAGTCATTCTTTTCAAGAATAACATTAATATCGTTTCTACAAATAGATTTTAAATGTTTGTCGCTAGGTAAAAATAACATAGCAACACCATATTTACCAGCTTCCGGTATGTCTATTCCAAGATAGTCTAATTTGCTTCTAAAAAATTCATCCGGAATTTGAGTAAGCATTCCTGCACCATCACCAGAACAAACATCAATTCCTGTTCCTCCGCGGTGTTCCATATTTTCTAACATGGTAATTCCATCAAGCACCAATTGGTGACTGGCTTCACCTTTTACTTGAGTGATAAAACCAATACCGCACGCATCATGTTCAAAGCTCTCTCTATATAATCCGCTCATTCTTTTCTGTGTTATTTATTTGAGAAATGTTTACTAATTTAAGTTATTATTTGTTAATTTTTAACTTGATTTAACAATAGCTTGAAATTAATGTTGAATTATTAAATTACAGTTGTTAAAATGGTAATACGTTGATTGATGTCCTTAAGTTATTTATAAATTCTTAAAAAAACAAGCGTTATAAGTTATGTATATGTCTTAACTAGAGGGTTGTAGGTATATTTGTGTAATTTTTTTTCAGATGTACCCCTATTTTTTTAGGGGTATATGTAGATGTAGTGGTAAAAAACCACATATTACCCTCTATGGTATAGGGTAGCGTGTGGTTTTATAATGTGTAAATAGCTATTATTTTTGTAAAACAGATCTTGAGATCACTACTTTTTGAATCTCAGAGGTACCTTCGTAAATTTGGGTGATTTTTGCATCTCTCATCATGCGTTCAACATGATACTCTTTTACATATCCATTACCTCCATGTATTTGTACAGCCTCAACAGTTGTTTCCATAGCTACCTGAGATGCATATAGTTTAGCCATGGCCCCTGAAAGGTCGTAGTCGTTATGGTTGTCTTTATCCCAAGCGGCTTTGTATACCAAATATCTAGCGGCTTCTATACTGGTATGCATATCGGCTAGTTTAAATGCAATAGCCTGATGGTTACAAATTTCTGTTCCAAAAGCTTTTCGTACTTTAGAGTATTCTTTAGCTAGTTCATAAGCTCCTGCTGCAATACCTAAAGCTTGTGCTGCAATACCAATACGGCCGCCAGCTAAGACTTTCATAGCAAATTTGAATCCGAATCTGTCTTCTCCAATTCTATTTTCCTTAGGTACTTTAACATCTGTAAACATTAAGGAGTGAGTGTCCGATCCTCTAATACCCATTTTTTGTTCCTTAGCACCTATCTCAAAGCCTTCCCATCCTTTCTCAACAATAAAGGCGTTAATTCCTTTATGTCTTAATTCCGGATGTGTTTGGGCAATTACTAAATAGAAATCGGCGGTGCCTCCATTGGTAATCCAATTTTTGGTGCCATTTAATATATAGTGATCTTCTTTTTCAAATGCTGTAGTTTTCTGCGAAGTAGCATCACTTCCTGCTTCTGGTTCAGATAGGCAGAATGCTCCAATAGACGCTCCAGAAGCTAGTTTGGTAAGGTATTTTTGTTTTTGCTCTTCTGTTCCGTAAGTTTCAAGTCCCCAGCATACCAATGAGTTATTCACCGACATGACTACCGATGCTGATGCATCTACTTTAGAGAGTTCTTCCATGGCAATTACGTATGAAAGTGTGTCCATACCATTACCACCATATTTTGGGTCGGTCATCATTCCTAAGAATCCGAGTTCTCCCATTTGTTTTACTTCTTCGGTAGGAAAAAGTTGTTTTTCATCTCTTTCAATAACACCTGGTAGCAAAATATTTTTAGCAAAATCTCTTGCTGCTTGTTGAATCATTAAGTGTTCTTCAGTTAAAGAAAAGTCCATATTATTGTAATAAGATTAACGATTTGTTGAAGTTTTGTTTCAAATATAGGTGTAAAATATGAATTATTCAATATTCAATTGCTATTTTTACATATATGAAAAAAAATATTTATAACGTTGTAGGGCTTATGTCTGGGACTTCTTTAGATGGGGTTGATATTGTTTATTGTAGGCTTGCGCTTACGAGTGAGTGGGGGTATGAAGTTATCTATGGAAAAACCTATGCCTACCCCGATTTATGGAAGGATATATTGTTAGGAGCTATACATAAAACGAGTAATGAGGTAGATGAAATAGATGAAAGGTATACCAAATATCTTGGAGAATTAATTCAGAAATTTAAAAAGGAATATTCTATAACAGAGGTAGATTTGGTATGTTCTCATGGACATACTATTTTTCATGATCCTGCTAATGGGTATACCAAGCAGATTGGCAATAAATCAGAGTTAGCTAAGATAGTTGGTGAAACGGTAATGTGTGATTTTAGAGTGCAAGATGTTGAACTTGGCGGACAAGGTGCTCCATTAGTACCTATAGGAGATAGGTTGTTGTTTGGGAGTTATTACTATTGTTTAAATTTAGGGGGTTTTGCTAATATTTCTTTTGAGGAAAAAGGAGAGCGTATTGCTTATGATATTTGTCCGGTTAATATTGTACTAAACCATTACACGCGTAAAATTGGATTGGAGTATGATGCTGCTGGATACCTGGCGTCATCAGGAACAGTTTCGGACGTATTGTTAACACAATTAAATAGCCTTAATTTCTATCGTCAGAGTTATCCTAAATCGCTGGGATTAGAGTGGGTGCAAAAAGAGGTTTTGCCAATGATAGATGATTTAAATTTAACGATACCTGATATTTTAAAAACGTTTGTCATTCATGTGGCAGAGCAGATAGCCAAAGTTGTGCAGCCAGATAAATCATTATTAGCAACAGGGGGAGGTGTGTATAATACGTTTTTAATGAATGCTATTAAACAGTCTTCTAAGGTGAAAGTTGAAGCGGCAGATGCAAAACTTATAGAGTATAAAGAGGCACTTATATTTGGGCTTCTTGGAGTACTAAAACATAGAGATGAGGTAAACTGTTTAAGCAGTGTAACAGGTGCTCGAAGAGATCATAGTTCTGGGGTGTTGTATAATCCGTAATAGATAACTTTTGTATTCGTATAGTAAATTAAAATTTTTATTTAAAGAAATACAGTGCTTTAGTAATACATTTGCACATGGAAATAATAGTTAAGAATGGTTTGTGTAAAATGTATTCTATTGTTATAAAATAGATAAGCTTAACACTTCTTATTATTAAACCATCTACAATTTTTTATATTTGCTTCCCGTAATTAACAAACATAAATGAAAGAATTACTAAAACAGTACGAGGAGAAAGCTCCGGAAATCGTATTTAACTGGAAAGATTCAGAAACAGAGGCCGAAGGTTGGACAGTTATTAACTCATTAAGAGGAGGTGCAGCTGGTGGAGGTACCCGAATGAGACTTGGTTTAGATATGAACGAAGTGTTGTCGTTAGCAAAAACCATGGAGGTTAAGTTTACTGTTTCAGGACCGGCGATTGGTGGGGCTAAGTCAGGGATTAATTTTGATCCGAAGGATCCTAGAAAAAAGGGAGTTTTAGAAAGATGGTATAAAGCGGTTTCTCCTTTATTAAAAAGTTACTATGGAACAGGGGGAGATTTAAATGTTGATGAGATTAATGAAGTAATTCCGATTACTGAAGATTGTGGGGTATGGCATCCTCAAGAAGGAGTGTTTAACGGGCACTTTCATCCTACCGAGGCAGATAAGATTAATAGAATAGGTCAGTTACGTCAAGGAGTGATAAAGGTGTTGGAAAATGCACAGTTTTCACCAGATATTCATAAAAAATATACAGTAGCCGATATGATTACCGGATATGGTGTTGCCGAAGCGGTGCATCATTACTACAGTATTTACGATGGAGGTATAGAAGGTAAAAGAGCTATTGTTCAAGGTTTTGGTAATGTAGGGTCTGCAGCAGCGTATTATTTATCTCAAATGGGTGCCAAAATAGTTGGTATTATTGACATCGCAGGAGGTATATTAAAAGAAGAAGGTTTTTCTTTTGAAGAGATAAAAGAATTATTCTTAACTAAAAACGGAAATACATTACAGGCAGATAATTTAATTCCATTTGAAGAAATGAATGAGAAAGTATGGAAACTTGAAGCAGAGATTTTTGCTCCTTGTGCGGCTTCTCGTTTAATAACAAGAGATCAAATTGAGTCGCTTATCAATTCAGGACTGGAGGTTGTTTCGTGTGGAGCTAATGTACCATTTGCCGATAAGGAAATTTTCTTTGGGGAGATTATGGAATTTACCGATTCTAAAATCAGCTTAATACCTGATTTTATTTCTAACTGTGGAATGGCAAGAGTGTTTGCGTATTTTATGGAGAGAAGAGTAGAAATGACCGATGAGGCTATTTTTGAAGATACCTCCGAAACCATTAAAAGGGCACTTGAAAAAACGTATGCTAAAAGTTCTTCCAAAACCGGAATTAGTAGCACAGCCTTTGAAATAGCCTTAAACCAATTAGTATAAATAAATTAGTAAGTATATTATAAATGGAAACAATTATTATTATAGTATTCGTTTTAGGGTACTTAGGTATTGCGTTTGAACACAGTGTAAAGGTCGATAAGCTGATTCCTGCATTAGTTATGATGGCTGTTTTATGGGCTCTTATTGGAATAGATCATATGACGGTGTACGAAGTTAATGCGCAAGCCAGAGAGCTGGAGCCAACTCATATTGATGAAATTTTATTACATCACCTCGGTAAAACAGCTGAAATTATTGTGTTTTTATTAGGGGCAATGACAATTGTAGAGATTATTGACTATTTTGATGGTTTCTCTACTATTAAGGCGTTTATTAAAACAAAAAAGAAGCGTAGCTTGTTGTGGATATTTTCAATTTTAGCATTTATACTTTCTGCAATTATTGATAACCTTACGGCAACTATTGTTTTAATTACAATTTTACAAAAATTAGTAAAAGACAAAGATTTACGCTTATGGTTTGCAGGTATCATTATAATTGCTGCAAACGCTGGTGGTGCTTGGTCTCCTATCGGAGATGTTACTACAACTATGCTTTGGATAGCTAATAAGGTTACTGCACCATCGTTGATAGAGCATGTGTTTGTACCGTCTATTTTATGTTTCGTGGTACCAACATTTGTTGCTTCAAGAATGAAAATTTTTGCTGGGAATGTAGAGGTAGATGAAAACGAAGAAGGATCGGGGTCTAAGTTTGCTTCTAGAATGTTCTATTTGGGGTTAGCTGGAATTATTTCGGTTCCGGTATTTAAAATGGTAACACACTTACCTCCTTATATGGGAATGATGCTTGCGTTAGCTGTTGTAGCAACGTTTGCAGAATTATACAGTAACACTAAAATATCTATTTCTCACGTAGATGGAGAAAGTGAGGCAGCAGCACATCACAGTCCGGTACATAATGCACTTTCTAAGATTGAATTGCCAAGTATTTTATTCTTCTTAGGAATTTTGCTAGCGGTTGCTGCTTTAGAGTCTTTAGGAATGTTGTTTCAATTTGCAGATGTTTTAAATGAATCTATGCCTATGTTGGGTACAGAGTCTATGGGAGAGCATGTATCAGATCTAACAGTAATGTTGTTAGGTGCGGGTTCTGCGGTTATTGATAATGTACCTTTAGTAGCAGCGAGTATTGGAATGTTTGCTGCGGGTCCAGATGATCCTGTTTGGCATTTTATTGCATTCTCTGCGGGTACAGGTGGTAGTATGTTAATTATCGGTTCTGCTGCAGGGGTTGTTGCTATGGGTATGGAGAAAATTAATTTCGTATGGTTCTTGAAAAAGATTAGCTGGTTAGCCTTATTAGGTTTTCTTTCTGGTTCTATTGGTTTTATCCTTATCAGGAATTTGATATTGAATGCTTAATTAAAAAGTAATAACTATCATATAAATTGCCTTTTCAGGAAATCAAAAAAGTTTCTTGGAAAGGCAATTTTATTTTATGGTATTTTGACTATCTTTCCATAATTTTAATCATAAATCTACGTTACGTATAAAACTTATTGCAAATTTCTATGTTTTTACTTTTTCAAGAGGCTATTACGGAGGCTACTGCAACAGATGTGGCTGTTCCAACAGAAGAAACGTTTAGTATTATCCAGTTAATTTTTGACGGAGGTATTAGTAGTGTTATTATTATTGGTATTCTTTTTGTTATGCTTGGGGTGGCATTGTTTATCTATTTTGAGCGAACTTTTGCTATTAAAGCAGCCTCAAAAATTGATGGGAATTTTATGAATCAAATTAAAGATCATATTTCTAACGGGAAGTTAGATGCTGCACTTATTTTGTGTGGTAGTATAGATTCTCCTGTGGCTAGATTGATTGAAAAAGGGGTTTCGCGTATAGGTAAACCTTTAGAAGATATTAATAAAGCAATTGAAAATGCGGGTACACTTGAGGTGTATAAGATGGAGAAAAATGTGAGTGTTTTAGCTACTATTGCTGGTGCTGGGCCAATGATTGGGTTTTTAGGTACAGTTATTGGTATGATTATCGCATTTCAGGAGATGGCTAATAACAGTGGGCAAGCAGAAATGGGACAATTAGCTGGGGGTATTTATACCGCTATGACAACCACGGTTGCAGGTTTAATTGTTGGTATTGTTGCTTATATTGGATATAACCACTTGGTGGTTAGAACTGATAAAGTTGTTCACCAAATGGAGGCGAATGCGGTTGAGTTTTTAGATTTATTAAACGAACCAGTATAAGACGTCTATGAAGTTACGAGGAAGAAATAAAGTTAGTCCGGAGTTTAGTATGTCGTCTATGACAGATATTGTATTTCTGTTACTGGTGTTCTTTATGCTTACGGCTAACTCTCCTAATGCTTTAGACTTATTATTACCTAAAGCAAGGGGTAAAACAACAAAACAACAGAATGTTTCTGTTAGTATTAATAAGAATCTGCAGTATTTTGTAGATGAGAAACAAATTTCTGCTGACGATTTAGAGCAGGAATTAAAAGTAGCTTTGAAAGGAGAGGAGAAGCCTACTATTATTTTACGTGTGGAAGAAACGGTTCCTATAGAAAATGCGGTTACTGTTATGGATATAGCTAATCAGAATAGTTATAAAGTGATATTGGCTGTGCGCCCAAAATAAGAGAGTATGAGTTTTCTGGATACAAAGAATAAAAAGAAGTCGTTTACTATCACGGTAACGTTATTAATATTGTTGCTGTTGATTATGTTTTATACGGGAATGACTCGTTTTGATCCGCCTATAGAAAACGGTATTGCGGTTAATCTAGGATATACAGATACGGGTGGTGGAGATGTGCAACCTCTTGAAAAGATTAAATCTGAGCCTGTAGTTGCGCAACAGCCATCTTCACCGGTTCCTGAAGAAGTAGAAGAGGTGTTAACAAGTGAAGAAGAGGATGTTCCGGTAGTGCCAACAACTGAAAAAACTCAAGAAACTAAAGAAGATACGCCTCCTGTTAAGGAGCCTGTAAAAGCACAGCCGCAACAACCTGCTAAAGATGCAGCTAGTGCACTGGCGGCTATTGAGGGTGCAGAGGAAGTAGATGGAACGGTTGCGGGTGGAGAAGGTCCCGGTGATGGACCGGGAGATAAAGGACAGGAGAATGGAGATCCGTATGCTGCTAGTTATTACGGTGGTCCTGGTAATGGTACCGGAGGCCGTGGTTGGGGGCTTGGTGGTAGAGGTACACCTACTTTTAAAAAGGTGAAGCAAAACTGTAACGAGTCTGGAACTGTGGTGGTGAAGATTGTAGTAAACAGGTCTGGAGAGGTGGTAGAGGCTGAGCCTGGTATTAAAGGAACTATCAATAAGGCACCTTGCTTGCTAGAACCGGCAAAGCAAATAGCTGAATCTTATAAATGGCCAAAAGATGATGAGGCACCTGCTCGTCAGATAGGGTATGTAGTGGTTAAATTTGGTCTTGGCGAATAATTAGATTTCTTATTTTTTTCTAATGAATTATGAAGAAACGTTGCATTGGTTGTTTACTCAATTACCGATGTTTCAAACGCAGGGTAAATCTGCATTAAATAATAAACTTGACAATATTGTCAAGTTTTGTTCTTATCTGGGGTCTCCAGAGCGTAAATTTAAAAGTATACATGTTGCGGGTACCAATGGTAAAGGGTCATCTAGTCATATGATGGCTTCAGTGTTACAGTCAGCAGGGTATAAGGTAGGGTTGTTTACTTCACCGCATTTAAAAGACTTTAGGGAGCGCATTCGTATTAATGGTAAGTCTGTGTCGGAAGATATGGTAGTTTCGTTTGTAGCTCAAAATAAGCCTTATTTTGAGGCTAATGCAATGTCTTTTTTTGAAATGACTACAGGGATGGCTTTTCAGTTTTTTGCGGATGAACAGGTTGATGTAGCTGTTGTTGAAGTTGGTCTTGGGGGAAGGTTAGATTGTACGAATGTAATTATACCAGAGGTTTCTTTAATTACTAATATAGGTTTGGATCATACCGATATACTTGGCGGTACGTACGAAAAAATAGCTTTTGAGAAGGGTGGTATTATTAAAGAAGGTGTTCCTTGTGTAGTGAGCGAATATCAGTCGGAAACGGCACTTGTTTTTGAAGCTGTTGCAAAGGATAAGCATACCAAAATAGTGTATGCTTCAGAACAATTATTTAAAGACTATGTATTAGATCTTACGGGGAGTTATCAAGAGAGGAATATTAAAGGAGTTTTGGCTGTTATTAAAGTGTTGCAGGGGGCTTTCTGTGTAGTGGAAGAAAATATTGTTGATGGCCTAGCTAATGTTGTTAAGAATACGGGTTTAATGGGTAGGTGGCAGGTGCTACATGCAAGTCCTAAAGTTGTTTGCGATACAGGACATAATAAAGAGGGGATGGCCTATGTGATTGAGCAGTTAAATGTGGAAGAATATAATAGATTACATATGGTGTTAGGTTTTGTTCAGGAAAAAGAAATACAAGGTGTTTTGGCTATGTTGCCTAAGGATGCAGTGTATTATTTTACAAAGCCAGATACGAAAAGAGCAATATCTGAGATAGAATTGCAACAACAAGCAAAAAAGTTTACTCTTTTTGGGGAGTCCTATAATTCGGTACAAGCTGCGTATAGTGCTGCTTTTGAAGCAGCTAAGGAAGATGATTTTATATTTGTTGGAGGGAGTAATTTTGTGGTGGCAGAAATTATTTGAAAAAAGTGAGTTTAATTTTTGTGAGATTTAAAAACTGTTATATATTTGCATCCGCATTAAGCAATAAGGGCTCTTAGCTCAGTTGGTTTAGAGCACCTGCCTTACAAGCAGGGGGTCACTGGTTCGAATCCAGTAGGGCCCACAAGTTTCTCGAAACTCGAAGATCTTATTGTTTAATCGGGCTCTTAGCTCAGTTGGTTTAGAGCACCTGCCTTACAAGCAGGGGGTCACTGGTTCGAATCCAGTAGGGCCCACAAAGAAAAAGCTTCAACAAACGTTGAAGCTTTTTTTATTTTAGAAAAGCTCTAATAATCGTTCCATTTGCATTCCTCGAGATCCTTTTATTAAAATAGTACTATTTTCTATTTTGATTGAATTGATATGTTCTTTTAATGCGGTGTATTCTGTAAATTTAGGGTGAGTGCTATTTGTTTGGTAAAAATTATGACCTAATGTAATAAGGTTTTTAAGATCTAGTTGCTTGGTGTAATCAACAATGTGTTGATGTTCTTTTAGGCTTTCTAAGCCTAGTTCAAACATATCGCCTAGTATTACCACGGTGTTTTCTGTGTTCATAGATTTTAAGTTGTCTAATGCGGCGGTAATGCTGGTAGGGTTGGCGTTGTAAGCGTCTAGTATGATGGTATTAGAGTTTGCTTTTAAAATTTGTGACCTATTATTGCTGGGGATGTATGTTTCAATCCCTTTTTTTATATTTTCGGGAGTTATGTTTAAAATGGATCCAATCGTTATAGCTGCGGCTATATTTGGTAAGTTGTAACTGCCTGTAAGATGGGAGTGTATTTTATTATTTAAATACACTAAAGCAGCGTTTTCGGCATTTTTTAGTGGTGTGAGTGTTATGTCTGATTTGTTATTTGTTAGGCTGTAGCTGTATTTGCGAGAGTAGTCTCTTAAGATGTGGCTTTGTTTTTCATCGTCTGCATTGTAAAAAATAGTTTTGCTGTGTTTTTTCAAAAAGTTATATAGTTCGCTTTTTCCTTTAACTACACCTTCTAAAGATCCGAAACCTTCTAAATGTGCTTTTCCAAAGTTGGTGATATAGCCGTAATCGGGTTCTGCTATGGAACATAAGAATTCAATTTCCTTTAAGTGATTAGCGCCCATTTCTACTACTGCAAATTCGGTTTCAGGTTGTATTGATAGTAATGTTAATGGTACTCCTATATGGTTGTTTAAATTGCCTTGCGTGGCTGTTGTTTTGTAAGTGGTTTCTAATACTGACTTAATAAGCTCTTTGGTGGTAGTTTTTCCATTACTCCCAGTTAAGGAGATAATTTTAGTACCCAATTGTTTTCTGTGGTAATTAGCTAGATCCTGAAGGGTTTTAAGGCTGTCTGAAACAAGTATTGTTTCTGTTGTGTTGTGGTGTTTGCTTTCGTCAATAATAGCGGCTAAGGCGCCTTGTTTAAGTGCTTCTGCTGCATAGGCGTTGCCGTTGAAGTTGTCGCCTTTAAGAGCAAAGAAAAGGCAGTTAGGAGTAATTTTTCTCGTGTCGGTAGAAATACCGTCCGATTTTAGAAAAAGTGTATAGAGATTTGCTATGTCCATTGTAATGTGTATTTGGAAACCTCTAAAATAAAAAAAGCTCTGATGTACATCAGAGCTTTTTTAAAAAATATTTTGGTAATCTTAATTTCTTGTCTTTTTACCACCGTTAGTAGATTTTGCACCTACTCTAGACATAGCACATCTAAATCCGATATAATTTGTTGATAAGTACTCTGGGTAGTATCTACGTTGAGCTGGGTCTAACCAATAAGCTCTGTCTTTCCAAGAACCTCCCTTGTAAACTCTCGCGTTATTGTCTATTAATGTAGTTCTGTTGTTAGATTTGTCATATAATCTAGCTAACTCGCCTTCATTATCAGAAGTAACCTTTCCTTTAGGAGAGTTGTACATTTCAAATTTTGCAGCTTCTGTATCATCTGCGTCCTCTGTGTCAGCAAACTGGCTGTAGTATCTTGTAGAAGCAGGGTCACCATCTCTGTAGTTTCTGTTGTCTGCTTTAGTGTAGTTGGTTCTTAAGTACGTTTGCTCAATACCAACTTCTTCTTTAGCAATTTCTCCAGGAAGTGTAGTTGCTATAATTTGTCCTGTTGGAAGTGTGTCATACTGAATGTTAGCGTCAGTTGTTACAACAACTTTACCATCTTCGCCAATTTGGTTTTTATTATAAACATTACCACGGAAGTAGTTAAAGTCATTTGCTTGGTCATCTACAATAGGTCTGTAGATATCAGCAACCCACTCAGCAACGTTACCAGCCATGTCGTATAAACCAAAGTCATTTGGAGGGTAAGATTTTACTTGGTTGGTAATATCTGCACGGTCATCAGACCATCCTGCAATTCCACCGTAGTCACCTTTACCTTGCTTAAAGTTAGCTAACTGGTCACCTCTGGTGCTTTTTTGTCCTGTTCTAGTGTATTCACCAGACCATGGGTATTTCTTTCTACCTCTAATGTTGTTATACTCTCTTAAGCCGTTTAATGCAATAGCAGCATACTCCCATTCAGCTTCAGTAGGTAGTCTATATTCAGGTAAAAGCGCTCCACTTTCTTTTTTAGCAAAAACAGGAACTGAATCATTTCTACCTTGTCTTCTCCCTTGAAGTGTGTCGATAGCTCCACCGTAAGTTTGATCTGGAGTGTTTAAGTAGGTTTGAGTACTGAACCCAACGCTTTTTCCTCCTTCTTCTTCTTCACTAGGATTCATAACATCTTCAGAAAGATATCCTTCATTAACTAATTTAGCTTCGTTTACTCGGTCAGTTCTCCATTTAGAGAATTCAACAGCTTGAAGCCAGTTAACACCAACAACTGGGTATTCTGCATAAGACGGGTGTCTTAGGTAGTTGTTAGTCATGTTTTCGTTAAATCCAAGAGGGCTTCTCCATACTAATGTATCAGGTAAAGCACCTACATAGATATTTTTATAGTTTTCCTCACTTGGAGGATACATACGCTTAATCCAATCTAAATACTCAAGGTACATAAGGTTTGTAACCTCAGTTTCGTCCATATAAAAAGATTGAACGTGCTGTTGGTTAGGGGTGTTGTTCCAGTCGTGCATTACGTCGTCTTGAACTTTACCCATAGTAAAGGTACCTCCTTCAACAAAGACAAGTCCTGGTGCGGCTTCTTGTTCGGTATAACTTGTATTATACTGAAAACCTCCATCTTTGTCATTAATTGTCCATCCAGTCGCTCTAGAAATATCGCCTTTTGCAGAAGACTTTTTGCAGCTTACCGTAAATGCAGAAACTGCTAAAGCAAGTAGAAAAAATTTAATTGATTGCATTCTCATGTTATCGGATTATGGTTATCTAAAATCGTTCGCAATATAGTAATTAACTGCTAATAATCAATTTTTTTTAAAAAAATTACATTGTAAAGCCTAAACTATTATCAGTTGGTATTGCATTTAACGATTATATTGAATTATTATTATTTTGAGTCTACGAAATTTTATAATAATTTTAATATTTGCCATACGATAAGTAGTTAAATGACGTTTTTAGTTCATGAAAAATTTTTTCTTTAGTATAATTTTATTGTTTTCAGGTTTGATGATGGCCCAGCAACAGCACTTTGATTTGGGTTGGGGGGGCGTGAAACAAAAGAAAACTAGTGATTCTTCTGTGACCATTCCTTATTTTGATTCACAGTATATGGTGTATGAAGATGGCAGGGAGTGGTTTAAATATCATTGGATAGATACTCAAAAAGTAAATCCTGAAAGTTTACAGATAAGCAATGTGGTTTATGAGTCTTTAACTAAGGAAGAGCTTTATGGGTTAGATGTTTCTCAATTGTACGATGAGTTGGATCCTGTGCTGCATTCTACAAAAGCAAGGAATGCATGGCATACTTTTTTAACATTTAATCCGATTGTGTATAATGATGGTGTTATTAGACGAGTGAAGTCGATTGATATTGCTTATTCTTATGGGGGTTTTTCAAATGCTAAATTGTTTGATGTGCCTACTTTAACGAATTCTGTGTTAGCTACAGGTGATTGGTATAAATTTTATGTAGAGGAATCTGGAGTGTTTAGAATTAACCGCCAGTTTTTATCTTCTCTTGGTATAAATGTGTCTAATGTTGATCCTAGAACTATAAAGGTGTATGGGTACGGAGGCGATATGTTGCCTTTACTTAATTCAGAGAACCAATATTTCGATTTACCTCAAATACCTATAATGGTGCGTGGTGAGGAAGATGGTAGTTTTGACTCAAATGATTATATTTTGTTTTATGCTACAGGACCTCATGAGTTTAATGAAGATAGTCAAACTAACAATAATTTATTTAACGACATTGTCTATTATTATATAACGTATGATGGTGATTATGGGGAGCGGCTGCAAGTTGCTACTACTCCTTCAATGGCTGCATCGCAGGTGATAACAATGTATGATGATTACCAATATCATGAAGAAGATGAGTATAGTATTGTGAAGTTGGGGAGGCGTTGGTTTGGTGAAATATTTAATGCGGATACAGATGCTGAGTTTGAAATAGAAAACTTGGTGACTAGTGAGCCTGTAAGGGTGGGGGTTAAAGCAGCTGGGTCTTCCACTGTGCAAACAACCATGACAGTTAGTGTAAACGGAAGCGATGTGAGTACTTTAACTTTTCATTTGTTGAGTAGTGAAAGTACGTCGTACGCTACGCAGGATTCTAGTGCTCCGAATGGTTCTAAATCTATCGGGTTAAAATATGCTGATGTGAATGTGTCTTCAGAAGATGTTGTTGTTGCTTTGACTTATAATGGAGGAGGGTTGCCAACCTCTTTAGGTTATTTAGATTATATTACTGTAGAGTCGAAACGTTTACTTGCTGGTAGGGGAGAGCAATTTCCGTTTACCTATAAAGCTGCTGCTAGTATGTCTGGTGTAGCTTCATATACTTTTACTAATTCATCTAATATAGCTATGGTTTGGGATGTTACAGATATGTATAATGTGTCTTATTATGAAAATACAGATGGTAGCGGAAACTTTAGTTTTGATGTTGCTATGGGGGAGCAACGTAAGTACGTAGCGGTAGATAAACTAGGTTATAAAAGTCCGTCAATTAATTCTTCCGATAAGAAAGTTGGTAATCAGAATCTAAAAGCAGAGATGTTTACTGATGAGTTTGGTAATAGTGATGGTGTTGATTATATGATATTTACCCCCGATGTGTTTAAAAGTCAGGCTGAGCGTTTGGCGAGTTTTCATAGAGAGTATTCAGGTTTAAATGTAAAAGTGGTAGACTTGCAAGAGGTATATGATGAATTTAGTACTGGAAATCAGGATATTGGTGCTATTCGTAATCTGGTAAGATATGTCTATATGAATGCAACTTCAGAAAGTGAGCGTGTAAAATATCTATGTATGTTTGGTGACGGTTCTTACGACTATAAGGATATTACTAGCGGTAATACCAATTTTGTTCCCTTGTATCATTCTTATCCAAGTTTTAGTTTAACTACGTCTATTTGTACGGATGACTTTTATGGTATGATGGACGAGGATGAAGGTTTGGTAGAAGGAAATGATTTACTTGATGTGGCTGTAGGTAGAATTGTGGTAGATGATGTGCACCAAGCTTCAGATATGGTAAATAAAATTGAACAATACGCTGCTAAAGATTCCTATGGGAAGTGGAGAAATAATATCATTTTGCTTTCTGATGATGTAGATAAAAGTTGGGAAACGGTAATAGAAAGCGATCACAATGAATTAGGAGATGAGATTTATGCTGCGAAACCTTTTTTTAACTTAGAAAAAATACATACCGATGCTTATGTTCAGGAAACTTCGGCAGGAGGGGAAAGGTATCCAGATGCTAAAGAAGAGTTTTTGAGTAAAATTGAATTGGGAGCTTTGGTAGTGAGTTACTTTGGGCATGGAGGAGAAGATGGGTTGTCTAGTGAACGTATTTTTCAAACTGCGGATGCAAAAGCTTTGGATAATGAATATAAATATCCTATGATGATTACCGTAACTTGTGATTTTTCGAGGTTTGATAATCCTTCCAGAACTACTGCAGGAGAGTATACGTATTGGAATGCAGATGGAGGTGTGATATCTTTAATTACTACTACAAGAGAGATTTATGTAGATAACGGTAATAAGTATAATAATGTTATAGCAGAAAACCTATTTTCATATGGGTCTACTGATTATGTAACTATGGGGGAGTCTTTAAGGTTGGCAAAGAATAGTTCTTCTTTTGGTACAGATATTCAAAAAAGGGTGGTTTCTTATATCGGAGATCCTGCTTTGTATTTGGCGATACCTAAACCTCAGGTTAATTTAACGCATATTAATGGTGTTGCAGTATCTCAGGCAACGGATACCTTGAAGGCGTTAAGTACGGTAACGCTAAAAGGAAATGTTGTAAATGCAGCCGGAACCTTAATGAGTTCATATTCTGGTATTGTATATGCCACTGTGTATGATAAAAATATAGAACGAACTACTCTAGGGAATGATGGTATTATTGTTGATACTGTGACCAATGAGCCTTATAAAATGAACTTTGAAATTTTGGGAGAGGTTCTTTTTAGAGGGAAGGCTACTGTTGCTAATGGTGTTTTTGAGTTTGAGTTTGTAGTGCCAAGAGACGCGCTGATGCCTGTTGCTAATGGTCGTGTGAGTTTTTATGTAACTAATGATGATTTGACTGAAGATAAAACAGGGTATAGTACAGATATATTGGTGGGAGGTTTAAATGAAGAGGCTGCTTCAGATAATGATGGTCCTGAAGTTACCTTATATATGAATGATGAAAATTTCTTGTACGGAGGAATGACAAATCAGTCACCGATACTATTGGCATATATGGAAGATGAGAATGGGATTAATACCTCTAGTGGTATTGGACATGATATAATTGCGATTTTAGATGGAGATGAGTTGAATCCATATGTGTTGAACGATTATTACGAAACCGAATTAGATGTCTATACTAATGGGGTGGTTAATTTTCCATTTAGCGATTTGGAGCCGGGCTTGCATACCTTAACGGTAAAAGCATGGGATACTTATAATAACTCTGGAACGGCGGAAATTCAGTTTGTGGTTATTGATGATGATGAAATGAAATTGGAGAAAGTACTTAATTACCCAAATCCTTTTGTGAGTTACACCGAATTTTGGTTTCAGCATAACAAGCCGTATGAGCCACTAGATGTGCAAATTCAGGTGTTTACTGTTTCTGGTAAATTGGTGTGGACGCATAATCAGACAATTACCACCGAGGGCTACTTGTCTAGGGATATTACCTGGGATGGTAGAGATGATTTTGGGGATAAAATAGGAAAAGGTGTGTATGTGTATAAGATAACGGTAAAATCTACGTTATCTAATAAGGTTGCAGAAAAATATGAAAAACTTGTCATACTGTAATTAAGAGTTATATTTGTTAAAATTTTTAGACTTAAATGAAAAAAATTATATCTACGTTTGTTCTGGGTTTATTCGTTTTTAAGGCTTTTTCTCAGAATCCTACTACGTTAATTCCTTATACGTACGATACTCGTGTTATTACAACAGGGGTTCCTTTTTTAATGATTGCTTCTGATGCAAGAGCCGGAGGTATGGGGGAAATGGGGGTGGCTACAAGTCCTGATGCGTATTCTCAGCAATGGAACCCATCTAAATATGGTTTTATTGAAAAGCAAATGGGGGTAGGAGTTAGTTATACACCATACCTTAGTTCATTAGTGAATGATATAGCGTTGATGAATCTTACTTTTTATAATAGAATAAGTGAGCATAGTGCGTGGGCATTTGGTTTAAAATATTTTAGTTTAGGAGATATTGAATTTACTGAGCAAGTTGGGAACGATATTGTTTCTCAGGGTGTTGAGCGTCCAAATGAGTTAGCGATAGATGCGTCATATATATTAAGACTTACAGATCGTTACTCAATGGGTGTGACAGGTAGGTTTTTAAGTTCAAACTTAAAAATTCCTTCTGAAGGAATTGATGCAAGAGCAGCGAATAGTTTTGCAGTGGATGTGTCGGGGTATTTTCAAACAGAAGAAATAGCTTATGATAATTATGATGGAAGATGGAGAGCTGGTTTTGCTGTAGCTAATATAGGGCCTCCTATTAAGTATGATGAAAGTTTATCTGATGATTATGATAGCTTTTTGCCAACAAACTTAAAGCTAGGTGCAGGGTTCGATTTTATATTTGATTCGTATTCTAGATTATCTGTTGCTGCAGAGTTTAATAAGTTATTGGTGCCAACGCCACCAATTAGAGGGAACGAATATGAGTATGTGGATAATAATGATAATGGAGTTTACGATGAAGATACAGATGATTTAGGGGATGTGGTAGAGAGTGATGTTGTGATTTCAGGGATGGATGACGATGTTAGCTTTGTATCTGGGATGTTCCAGTCGTTTCATGATGCTCCGGGAGGAATGAAAGAGGAATTGAAAGAGGTTACTTGGGCTTTAGGTGCTGAATATACCTATATGGATGCTTTTGCGTTACGTGCTGGTTATTTTAACGAATCGCAAGATAAAGGAGCTAGAAAGTTCTTTACTATAGGAGCTGGTTTTACCTATAATGTAATTAAAGTAGATTTATCATATTTGTTCTCAGCATCGAAAGTTAGAAATCCTTTAGAGAATACATTGCGTTTCTCATTAACGCTGAACTTTGGAGATGAATATGATGAGTATTAGAATATTGGAATAATTTGAAAAAATTTCAGATAAGCGCCACTTTAGAGGTTTATGATTCAGTGAATGGTCTTCCCGAGAATATTCAGAGGCTCATGACTATGGCGATTGATATAAGAAAAAAGGCATATGCTCCTTACTCGAGATTTCAGGTAGGAGCTGCTCTTTTGTTGAGTAATGATGTTATTGTTACCGGTAATAACCAAGAGAATGCAGCGTATCCTTCAGGTTTGTGTGCAGAACGTGTAGCAATTTATCATGCCGGTGCTCAATATCCAAAAGAAGAAGTTAGCTTAATGGCAATAACGGCTACTTCTTTAGATAATCCTGTAACTACACCTGTACCGCCCTGTGGTGCATGTAGGCAAGCTATTGCTGAATATGAGGTGAAACAAGCTAAGTCAATTGAGATTTATTTTATGGGAGAATATGGGGTTGTATATAAGGCTAATTCTATCAGTGATTTACTTCCGTTGATGTTTGATGGTTCTCAGCTATAATTTTGTTATTTTTTTATAGAAAATTTAAATTCTTGTAAAAATATACTATAAAACCTCCTTTCTTTTTTTCTTCTTAACTAGTAAAATAGTAATTTTGCTACCGCAACTTTTTCAGGAGCTAATTAAAATATGGAATTATTCTTTATTTTGAACTTAATAGTTTAAATTTAGCCTTTGAAATTGAAAACGATATCTATTCAAGAAATTATTTGATAACACATGAAAAAAGTAACCAAGGAAGTTTACCTTAAATGGTATGAAGACATGCTTTTCTGGAGAAAGTTTGAAGACAAACTTGCTGCTGTATATATTCAACAAAAAGTTAGAGGATTTCTCCATTTGTATAATGGGCAAGAAGCCGTTTTAGCGGGAACCTTGCATGCAATAGATCCTACTAAGGATAAGTTGATAACAGCTTACCGTAATCACGTACAGCCAATTGGTATGGGAGTTGATCCTCGTAAAGTAATGGCTGAGCTTTATGGTAAAGCAACTGGTACGTCTAATGGTTTAGGTGGGTCAATGCACATCTTTTCTAAAGAGCATAACTTTTACGGTGGTCACGGTATTGTAGGAGGGCAAATTCCTCTAGGAGCTGGATTAGCGTTTGCAGATAAGTATTTTGAAACCGGAGGTGTTACTTTGTGTTACATGGGAGATGGTGCAGTTCGTCAAGGTTCGTTACACGAAACTTTTAACATGGCAATGAACTGGAAATTACCTGTAGTATTTATTTGTGAGAATAATGGGTACGCAATGGGTACAGCAGTATCTAGAACTGCAAACCATGAAGAAATTTGGAAATTAGGTTTAGGGTATGAAATGCCATGTGGGCCTGTAGATGGTATGAATCCTGTAAAAGTAGCTGAAGCAATTAGCGAAGCTGTTGAAAGAGCCAGAAGTGGTGAAGGACCAACATTCCTAGAAATGAAAACATATCGTTATAGAGGGCACTCTATGTCTGATGCGCAACATTACCGTACTAAAGACGAAGTAGAAGAGTATAAAAAAATAGATCCGATTACTCAAGTTCTTGATGTAATTAAAGAGAAAGAATACGCTACAGAGGAAGAGATTAAAGCAATAGATAAAGGCGTTAAAGATTTGGTTAAAGAATGTGAGAAATTTGCTGAAGAGTCTCCGTTCCCAGAACTTGATTTGATGTATAACGTAGTGTACGATCAAGAAAATTATCCTTTTTTACCTCATAAATTATAATAAGAAATGGCAGAAATTGTAAATATGCCTCGCTTGAGCGATACCATGGAAGAGGGTACCGTTGCAAAATGGCTAAAACAAGTTGGAGATAAAATAGAAGAAGGTGATATCCTTGCTGAAATAGAAACAGATAAAGCCACTATGGAGTTTGAATCTTTCAACGCTGGTGTTTTATTGTATATTGGTGTTGAAGAAGGAGGAACTTCTCCTGTAGATACATTATTAGCTATTATAGGTGAAGAAGGAGAGGATGTTTCTTCGTTAATTAGTGGAGGTGCTCCTGCTGCAGATACTAAAACTGAAGCAGTAGAAGAAAAAAAAGAAGAAGTTTCTTCTGGTGGAAGCGCTGAGTTACCTGAAGGTGTTGAGGTAGTTACTATGCCAAGGCTTAGTGATACCATGACTGAAGGTACTGTTGCTACTTGGTTGAAGAAAGAAGGTGATGCTGTAGAGGAAGGTGATATTCTTGCTGAAATTGAAACCGATAAGGCTACAATGGAGTTTGAGTGTTTTTACTCTGGGGTATTAGTATATATTGGTATTGAAGAAGGTGGTTCTGCACCTGTAGATTCTTTATTAGCAATTATTGGTCCTGAAGGTACAGATAAAGATGCTGTTATGGCTGCTGTTAAAGGTGGTGCTGCAAAAGCTACTCCTGCAAATGCTGAGGCTACTGAGACTCCTGCTGCTGCAAAAACTGAGTCAGCTCCTGTTGATGCTCCTGCTGCCACTACAGGTGGTAGAGTATTTGCTTCTCCATTGGCTAAGAAAATGGCTGCTGATAAGGGAATTGATCTTTCGACTGTAACTGGTTCAGGAGATCAAGGAAGAATAGTAAGAAGAGATATTGAGAATTATAAAGCTCCAGTTGCTGCTGCTGCTGCACCTAAAGCTGAAGCTCCTGCTGCTGCTACCACTGCTGCAATGCCATTTGTGCCTGCAGGTGAAGAGCGTGTAGAAGAGGTTAAGAATTCTCAAATGAGAAAAACTATTGCCAAGCGTTTAGGTGAATCTAAATTTACTGCACCTCACTACTATTTAACTGTAGAGTTAGATATGGAACAAGCAATAGCTTCTAGAGGTCAAATTAATACATTGCCAGATACCAAAGTGTCATTTAATGATATGGTAGTTAAGGCGTGTGCAATGGCGCTTAAAAAGCATCCTCAAATAAATACATCATGGAAAGATGATGTTACTGTTTACAATCAACATATTCATGTTGGTGTAGCGGTTGCTGTAGAGGATGGTTTAGTTGTACCTGTTCTTAAATTTACGAACGAAATGAGTCTTACTCAAATCGGATCTAAAGTAAAAGAACTTGCTGGTAAAGCTAGAAACAAAAAACTTACTCCTGCAGAAATGGATGGAAGTACGTTTACAGTATCTAACTTAGGTATGTTTGGTATAGAAGAGTTTACTTCTATCATTAACCAACCTAACTCAGCTATCTTGTCTGTTGGTGCTATTGTTGAAAAACCAGTAGTTAAAAATGGAGCTATTGTAGTTGGAAAAACTATGAAAGTTACTTTAGCATGTGATCACAGAACGGTTGATGGTGCTACCGGAGCACAATTTTTACAAACGCTTAAAGCCTTTGTTGAAAACCCAGTTACAATGTTAGCATAATAATTAACCTATTTAGGTTTTATAATAATAGAAAGCATCCAATATTTGGATGCTTTTTTTATATTTA
>NZ_BRVP01000012.1 GCF_027924145.1 Neptunitalea chrysea
CAATTTTATAGTATAAAAAACCAAAAAGCGCTACCAAAAAAATTTGATAGCGCTTTTCGCAGCTAATTCGTTAATACGTGTGTTTTTTTAAAATCTTATACATACTAACGAATAGCTAACCTCCGTCAAGCTTACAATTTATAGTCATATAAAAAGTAAGGCAACCGTTTTTTAAAAACATTTTCTTGCTCAAATACTTCATATAACATCCCTGTTTATAGGGTAGATACGAAAAATTGAAAAAGGTTGCGCTGCCAATTGTATCCTGATAAAAGAAATAGTATTTTAGCCTGCATAAAAAGGAAACGAAGATATGGCCTCAGAAAAAGACGCAAAGTTAAAAGCACTTAAGCTAACGTTAGATAAACTAGACAAAACATACGGTAAGGGTACCGTGATGAAAATGGGTGATAGCGCTGTAGAACAAGTAGAAGTAATACCTTCTGGTTCTATAGGTTTAGATATAGCACTTGGAGTTGGCGGATATCCAAAAGGGAGAATTGTAGAAATCTACGGTCCGGAATCTTCGGGTAAAACAACCCTTACGTTACACGCTATAGCAGAGGCTCAAAAAGCCGGTGGTATTGCTGCTTTTATTGATGCAGAACATGCTTTTGACCGTTTCTATGCAGAAAAGCTAGGAATAGATATTGATAACCTTATTATATCGCAACCAGACCATGGGGAACAAGCGTTAGAAATTGCCGATAACCTGATTCGTTCTGGAGCTATTGACTTGGTAGTTGTGGATTCGGTTGCCGCTTTAACTCCTAAAAGTGAGATTGAAGGTGAGATGGGAGATTCAAAAATGGGATTACACGCTCGTTTAATGTCGCAAGCCTTACGTAAATTAACCGCTTCTATTAGTAAAACACATTGCACCGTTATATTTATTAACCAGTTACGTGAAAAAATTGGGGTTATGTTTGGTAATCCTGAAACTACAACAGGTGGTAATGCATTAAAATTCTATGCTTCGATACGTTTAGATATCAGACGTTCTACACAAATTAAGAGCAACGATGGTGATGTAGCCGGTAACAAAACACGTGTGAAAGTAGTTAAAAACAAAGTAGCACCACCATTTAAATCAGCTGAGTTTGATATTATGTACGGCGAAGGAATATCTAAAGTCGGCGAAATTTTAGATATTGGGGTAGAATATGAAATTATAAAGAAAAGTGGCTCGTGGTTTAGCTATGGTGATAGTAAATTAGGCCAGGGTAGAGATGCCGTTAAAAACTTATTAATGGATAATCCTGAACTCCTCGAAGAACTCGAACAAAAAATAAAAGAAGCCTTAAAAACGGTCAATTCATAATTACAATCAAAATCTCGATGTTTATCGGGATTTTTTTTATTTTAACGCAACCTTTACACAACCCTTGTATCTACTAAAAAAGTTAATGAAGGTTAGATAAATTTATTGTATATGAAAACGAATATGAGAACCATGAAGAAGTATGCTTTATTATTAATTGTTGCACTTGTATCTTTTTCTTGTAGTATTGATGATGACGAAAATGTAAATTACCGTTTTGAGTTTGTTGCCACTGATACTGTTGAGTTTCCATCAGAAATTTATGTAAACAATACGTACAATGTTACTATTTATTACACCCTACCCAACAGTTGTTATTACATAAACGGAATTGATTACAATTACACTGATGATTATGAACGTACAGTAGCTTTGGTTGCTACAGTATATGATGGCACCAATTGCGATGCAAACACGGTATTAGAGAGCACAACATTTGATTTTAAACCTATTAATGCTGGTACCTATACTTTTAATTTTTTAACAGGCCAAGATGATAACGGAGACTATACCTATAGCACGTATGACGTAGTAGTTTTAGAGTAGTTAAAAAATAAGGATTATATTATAGTATTAATGTAACAAAATTATTCTATTGAGTTTAGAGCAACTCATTACAGCATGTAAAAAGGGCGAGCGTAAGGCTCAGCACCAGCTATACCAATTATTTGGTGGCCGGCTGTATTCGGTTTGCTTAAAATATTCAAGGAATAAAGAAGAAGCAGAAGACAACCTTCAAGACAGCTTTTTAATGATCTTTGATAAAATAGATCAGTACAAAAATAAAGGGGCTTTTGAAGGATGGCTAAAACGGGTTACCATTAATACCTGCTTACAAAAATATAGAAATCAAGGGGTTTTTGATATTATACCCAATAGAGAAATTGAAGACGAAGATGTCTCTGTAAGTTTTGAAGAAGAGTCACTTAGTTTAGATTATTTATTAGGGTTAATACAAGAATTACCTAACAGATATAGATTAGTGTTTAACTTATATGTTTTAGACGGCTATTCGCATAAAGAAATTTCAGAAACGCTAAGTATTTCAGAAGGAACTTCTAAATCTAATTTGGCTAGAGCTCGAATGATTTTGAAACAGCGAATTGAAGAAGAGGAGATTACAAAAAAAAAGAGTAATACGTTGTAATGGAGCATGAAGATAAAAATATAGACAGGTTATTTCAGGAGAAATTTAAAGACTTTGAGGCTCTCCCTAATAACGCTGTATGGAACAATATACAAGCAAAGCTTGATGAGGAAGACGATAACGCAATTCCTTTAATTCCATGGTGGTTAGGAAGATCGGCTGCTGTGGCTTTATTTCTTATTGGTATGGGGATATTAATGTATTTTAATCCGCCACAAAAAACTGCTAACGATAGTTATGTAACATCACCTGAGGTTATTTTAGGTACCGAAAATAAAAAGAATCTTAGCGATCCTACTACTCAAAACGAAACAACAACTGTTGATGTTTTGGTTGAAAATGATGCCGTACATATCAGCGCAGAAGAGAATACACCTGAAATTAATAAAACTGCAATAGCTAATGACGTAATTGCTAACAGCAAACAACAGTCAGATGCGATTATTTCTACTAATAAAAATACTTTTAATGCCGGTAAAAACGCTAGTAAAAAATACTCGTATCAGAATAATAACTTTAGTACTAAATACAGAAACGATAAAACGTTTAAAAAGAGAAAAGAGTTAGCGTATCCTGAAGAGCCCGAAAATGAAAACTATATTGCTACTGCTACCCCTAATGTAGCAGCCAAAAACAAGGTGTTAGGAACCAATACAACTACTGGAACAACACTAACAAAACAAAATAATAATAGTACGTTACGTGTAATTATAGATACTACGGTTACTACTAATGCCTATGCATCTAATAATTACCTTCCGGTAAACATAGAAAAAGAAAAATTAGATTCTCTTTTGATGGAAGAAGCAGTACTTGCAGAAGAAGCTCTAACACTTGAAGAAGCAATTAGAAAACAACAGGAAAAATATAATGACCCAGAGGAAGACGAGAAAGAAGACAAACTTGCGGGTATGAAAAAATGGAGTATTAATCCTAATGTAGCTCCTGTGTACTTTAACTCTATTTCTGACGGATCACCTATTAGTGGTGACTTTGCGAGCAACGGTAAAACCGGACATGTAAACATGAGCTACGGTATTAATGTTGGTATGCAAGTAGACAAGCGTTTTAAAATACGCTCTGGAGTAAGTAAGGTTAATTATGGCTATGCTACAGAGAATGTTTATTTTACCAACACCTCGCAATCACAAGCTATTAGCTCTATAAATTATTCAGAATCTGGCGCCACTATAGCAATGGCTACCAATACCGATGATTTAACCTCAACCAATGTATCAGACGGATTAATTGATGTTACTGAATCTAATGCATCAGTAGAGAAATATAAAGGGGCTCTTATTCAGAACATGGATTATATTGAGATTCCGGTAGAACTTGAATATCAATTAATAGATGCTAAATTTGGGGTAAATCTTATAGGAGGGCTAAGCACCTTGATTCTAAGTAACAATGAAATTCTATTAGAGTCAGACGGATTAATAACCGCTATCGGGAAATCTAACAATATTAACACGTTAAACCTAAGTACGAATATAGGTTTAGGAATCAATTATACATTTACAAATAGGCTTTCTTTTAATGTAGAACCTATGTTTAAATATCAACTAAATACATTTGCTGATGATAACGGTTTTAAACCTTATACATTAGGATTATATACAGGCTTTAGTTTTAGGTTTTAGTTAGGTTAGGTTAGGTTCTTTTAAAAAGTAATGATGACCTAAATGTGTCCCTGAATTCTTCGGGGGCACTTTTTTTTATGATTACGCCTCTAAATGAGAAAGCATTGTATGGTAAGCCTGTTTCTTTAATTGGTTCTTATCGGTTTTATCTAAACCTTCTGTACTAATAAACGGCAATACTTTAGCTCTTGAAACCCCTGGAGTACCTTTTAAAAAAACATACGGAAAACGCTTTTTATTATTAAATACCATTGGTACTAAAGGTACTTGGTACTCTATAGACAATCTAAAAGCTCCGTCTTTAAAGTTGTCTAAAACAATGCTAATATCGTCAGGAACACCGCCCTCAGGAAATATGCAAATACTTAATCCTTGATTTAATCGCTCTTTAGCTTTTTTATACGCAGCAGATCTACTATTGGCATTACTTCTATCTACCAAAATACATACACGTTTGTAGAAGAAACCAAAAACGGGCAACTTAGTCAGTTCCTTTTTACCCACAAATACAAACGGATTTCTAGATACTTTTAGCATTAGCATTATATCTAACATGCTAGTATGGTTAGCTATAAGCATGTAACTTTTACCTTTTACTATTTTTTCATCATAGGTAATTTTAGGAAAAAAGCCTGCACCATACATCACTACATTAGCCCATATATTTCGTGCTATCCAAAAAAATGCAGGGTACCATTTTTCTTTAGAGCTTAATACCAATAAAATAGGAAAAAATAAAATTATGGGTACCGCTACTAATATGTAAAACCATACCCGCCAAAGTGTATAAATAATTGCCTTTATGATAGTAGTCATAACAACAAAAATAACAAAAGGTTTATTGCTTTACACTAATAAATTTGTTCTACGGTAAAAAAATATCTTCTATGTCGTTTACCTAAACTAAATATGACTATTGTGGTTGCTACCAAATATTCATCTACTGTTAGTATAGGTGAATTTTCGGCAATTCGTATCCATATTTTCTAATAGCAATATTCGGAACCAACCAGATTATAACACCCAATTACTCATACTTGTGTTGAAAATAAATTTTGTAGTCTCCTTCTAGGGTAATATCAAACTTATGATTTACAGAATCGTACCAACTTATAGTAGGATACCAAATATCACACGTTGAAATTTAGTAAGCATTGCATTTCTATTTAGAGACAAGTCTCGGAGCATTTAATCTCAATTATTGAGTGAAATTTTAAATACTCTTAAGCAACATAATCAAAAATTGTGTGGAAGAACACAATGCAACAAGCTCTTTATAAATACAAAAAATTATGTCATAAAATTACGGTAACAATTTTTTTTGCCGTTTTTTTGTAGTAACAATATAAAACCAAGATTATGTCACGGATTTTAACGGGTATTCAAAGTACAGGAGTGCCCCACTTAGGAAACATTCTAGGAGCCATTTTACCGGCCATTGAGATGTCTCAAAAACCGGAGAATGACTCATTTCTGTTTATTGCAGATTTGCACTCTATTACACAAATTAAAGAGGGTGAAACCCTGAGACAAAACACGTATAGTGTTGCAGCAACCTGGCTTGCTTTTGGTTTAGATATTGAGAAGGTTGTTTTTTATCGCCAGAGTGACGTAGCACAGGTAACAGAATTATCTTGGTATTTAAGTTGTTTCTTTCCTTACCAACGTTTAACATTAGCGCACTCATTTAAAGATAAAGCGGATAGATTGGCTGATGTAAATGCAGGATTATTTACTTATCCTATGTTAATGGCTGCCGATATACTTCTATACGACGCAGAATTTGTACCAGTTGGTAAAGACCAATTACAACATATAGAGATTACCAGAGACATTGCTACCAAGTTTAACAATCAAATGGGAGAAACATTTATGTTACCAGAGTCTACTTTAAGCTCAGAAACCCAATATGTTCCCGGAACCAATGGTGGTAAAATGAGTAAATCGGCTAATAACTACATCAATATCTTTTTACCAGATAAAAAGCTACGTAAACAAATTATGGGTATTGAAACCGATAGTACACCACTTGAAGAGCCTAAAAACCCTGATACGTGTAATGTATTTGCGTTATACAAAATATTAGCTTCTACAGAAGAAACGGCTACCATGCGTGCCAACTACGAAGGTGGTAATTATGGGTATGGTCATGCAAAACAAGCTTTGTTTGAACTAATCTGTAAAAAGTTTAAAGAGCCAAGAGAGAAATTTAACTACTACATGGATAACCTTGATGAAGTAGATGCCATTTTAAAACAGGGGGCTAAAAAAGCAGCGGTAATAGCTGACGAGGTACTGGAAAGAGTACGTAAAAAATTAGGTTATTAATAGATTTTGGGCGTACCATACAAAGTATGTAATCTAAAATATTGAGTGAATATAAAAAAGTAACGGGGCTAATAAGCCCCGTTACTTTTTTATATCTTTAATGACTACTACAGATATACCCATCTAAAAAATTAGGAAATACAAATAGTTACATGTAAAACGCTAAACTGCCTCAAATAATTTACCCGGTAGCGGACGTACCAACCCTTTCATCTCTAAATTTAACAAGGTAGCCGATACTTTAAAAACGGGTAATGTACACTCCATAGCTATTACATCCATCAACTGCTTACCCTTATCTCTTAAAAAATTATAGATCGCATGTTCATCTCCGTGTAGCTCTACAAACAATTGCTTCTGTACGGGCTTTACCGTTTCTGTTTCCAAACTCCACCCTAAACTATAAATAAGGTCGGCTGCACTAGTTAGCATTTGTGCTTTTTGTTGCTTTATTAAGGCATTGCACCCCACACTATACGCATCTCCTACTCTGCCCGGTACAGCAAACACATCGCGGTTATAGGAGTATGCAATATCGGCTGTTACCAAACTTCCTCCCCTATCTGCAGATTCTATTACAACGGTAGCATCGGCCATCCCAGCAATTATACGGTTTCTCCGTAAAAAGTTATTTCTATCAAAAGTAGAAGTACTTTTAAAATCGGTTACAAAACCACCATTAGCTTCTATTGAAGCAACATATTTGCTATGAACCTTAGGATATATTTGATTTAACCCATGCGCCAAACAGCCTATTGTCTGTAATCCATTCTTAACAGCTGCTTTATGCGCACAAATATCTACCCCATAGGCAAAGCCACTAACCACAACTACATCTAGTACAGCTAACTCTTCTATGAGGGCTTCACAAAAACTACTCCCATACATTGTTACCTGTCTGGTGCCCACTATACTTACCACCTTTTTCTCCTTTAAATCAATAGTCCCTTTTTGAAAAAGTATTAACGGAGCATCTATACAATGTTTTAGTTTATCAGGGTATGCTTCCTCATTGTAATACGTAGCAGTAATATCATTATCCTTTATAAATCTGAGTTCTTTAGTGGCCTCTTCCAAATAATCTTTCTCAAATAAATTTTTAATCATTAACGTACCAATACCATCTATTTTGGCCAAATGATGTTTCTTTTCGGTAAACACATTCTTGGCACTACCACAATGGTTTATGAGTTTTTTAGCATTAATATCCCCCACTTTTGGCACACTTTTCAGCGCCAAAAACCAAAGCAAATCTTCTTCTGACATTCCATTAAATTTAGCTAAAGGTAACTAAACTTATTAACATACTTCTGAACCAACTTAAAAAATTACTACTTTTGTTTTTATGAAATTGGAAAATTACATAAGCGAACTTTTATACAGATATGAGTGTGTAACCATCCCTGGTTTTGGTGCTTTTTTAACCAGTACTAAGGGTGCACAAGTGCATACCTCTACCAATGCATTTTACCCACCTACTAAAATGATCTCTTTTAACAAGCAGGTTATTAATAACGATGGGTTATTAGCTAATTACATTGCCTCTGTAAAGAAACTATCTTATGATATTGCTCTTATAAAAATTGAAACTTCGGTTTTTGAGTGGCAACAAACGCTTAACAGTAATGCCATTCTAACCTTAAAAAATTTAGGTGAATTTTGGTTAAATAACGAAGGTTCTTTACAATTTAATCCTTCGCAGCATGTAAATTATTTAACCAGCTCTTTTGGGTTATCTACATTTGTTTCTCCTGAAATTACTAGGGAACAACTTCATAAAGAAGTAGAAACAATAGAGAAAAAGACACCTATTACCCTTACCCCTGAAGCTAGAAAAACAGCTCCATCCTATTTAAAATATGCTGCTGTATTTGTATTAGGATTAAGTGTTGCTGGTTCTATAGGTTATAACTACCTGAACACACAGACAGAAAACGCTATTGTTGCAGAACAAGATGCACAAGAGAAGGTAACTCAAGAAATTCAGAATGCTACCTTTTTTGATGAACTTCCGCTAGAGTTAGCTCCTGTACAGCTCACAGTAACTAAAAAAGTTACTCCGTTAAAATATCATATTGTAGCGGGTGCTTTTAGAGATGAAAACAACGCCCACACTAGAGTAGCCGAACTGAAAGAGCAAGGTTACGAGCACGCTACCATTTTAGGTCAAAACAAATTCGGGTTGTGGCAGGTTTCATTACAAGGCTTTGAAGAAAATAGAGAGGCTGAACGCTTTTTGTTTAAAAACAGAAAAGCCATTACAGGTATTTGGCTATTTGTTTCTGAATAATGTATACAAACACCTTTTACTTACTATCTAAGTTAACAATTACTATGTAATTGATAGCTAACCCATGTTTCCTTTTAAAAAAAACAGGTAACTAGTTTTCTTATATTTGCACCAAACAAAAACCAAATGATGCAATCTAAAACTCCAAGTGAATCTAGAACCGTAATGACAGATCTGGTATTACCCAGTGAAACCAACCCTTTAAATAATTTATTTGGAGGTGATCTTTTAGCGCGCATGGATCGTGCAGGAAGTATTGCAGCTCGCAGACATTCCCGAAGAGTCGTAGTAACTGCATCTGTAAATCATGTAGCCTTTAACAGGTCTATCCCACTAGGAAGTGTAGTAACTATTGAAGCTAACGTTTCAAGAGCTTTTAAGAGTTCCATGGAGATTATTATAGATGTTTGGATAGAAGATAGAGAAAACGGACACAGAACGAAGGCAAACGAGGCTATTTACACTTTTGTAGCCGTAGACGATATGGGAAAACCTACTCCCGTACCTTCTTTAACTCCTGAAACTGATTTAGAAAAAGAACGTTTTGTTGCTGCTTTAAGAAGAAAACAACTTAGCTTGGTACTAGCCGGTAAGATGAAACCTAGTGAAGCTACCGAATTGAAAGCTATTTTTATGGAAGAATAAGCACCTAAAATGTAATCATAAAAAAGCCTGCTTAAAAGCAGGCTTTTTTATGATTACATTTTATAAATCCACAGTTCAGGATTTAATTTAATGGTATTCTTATAAAGCAAAAACTTAAGCTCTGTTTTACCAGTATATTTACTGGTAAAAATAGTACCGATAGGTTGTTTAGCAGGTATCACATCACCTTTCTTCACATATAAATGATCTAGATTACAATAGGTGCTAATGTAATTACCATCCTTAAGATACACATTAGCTTTCCCCCTATTAATGGTTATTCTAATCACTTCTCCTTCAAAAATTGCTCTTGCCACTTCTCCTTCGGGCACCATAATATTTACCCCACTATTTTCTTGCACTAATCCAGGATATACAGGATCTGAATATTTACCATAACCAATAGATACTACCCCTCTTTCTACAGGCCAAATTAATTTACCCTTATTAGCGGCAAAGTTATTGGCTATCATTTCTTCTTCTGGTGTTAAGGCAAAGGTATTAGAAGAACTACTTACCTTCTTACCATTGGCGGCAGCTTTTTTTCTACTTTCAGCTATAGCCTCTCTAATCAAGCGCTGAATCTCTTGCTCTAATCGATCTGCTTCTTGTTTCTTCTCTTTAATCTTAGCTAAATATGATCCTTCCTTCTTCTTAATCTCAGTAATAAGTTCCTGTTGCTTTATGCGTTCCGATTCTAACTGTGTTCTAATTTCTTTATTTTCTTCAATCAGCTCCTGCTTATCTGCACGCTGCGTAACCAACGATTGATTTAACCTCTGTAATTCCTTTGCTTTATCTTGAATAATGGTTCCTTGCTTCTTTAAATGCGCCCTAAACTGTCGCATATACTCCATACGTTTATACGCCTGAAAAAATGTTTCAGAAGCCAAAATAAACATTAACCTGTTTTGTTGCGACTTGTTACGATACGATTTACGTATCATCTCGGCATAATTGCCTCTTAAAACCTTAAGTTCATCCTCAAGACTCTTAATGGTTTTCTGGTTATTTTTAAGATTGGAGTTAATTAAATTGATCTGCTGATTGGTAACCTTATTAAGTTTTTCGCGAACCAAAATCTTTTTGTTAAGACCTTCTACCTGTGTAACTACCGACTTCTTTTCTGAAGTTTGCTCATTTAGTAACAACTGTATTTGCTTAATTTCTTGTAATAAATCGTTTCGTTTACGCTGCAAGGCATCTTGCTCTTTTGACTGTGCATTTACAATACCTACAAAAGAGAAACACAAAACAACTATAAGAAACTTAATACGCATGGTATTCAATTATTTTTCTAAGGTAATTAGACTATAACCGCTTGGTATGTTATACGGAAATGTCACTTTTTCGTTCAGTTCTATTTTTTTGTACTCAATATCAATTCCTGTAATCCCTTTTGAATCCTCTACCTTTATACTAACCTTATCAGGAAAAGCTTGTCCGTCTACATCTTGATACGAATCGTACGAAATACTGGAAACACGTCCTTCAGCCGGTTGAGATACCTGCTGCAAACTCATTTTATAATATTTAGGCTCTACCAAAAACAGTAATTTAAAAGCTCCTAATGATTGCTCAGGTTTTAACTGATAACGATTATCACCTACCGTAACACCATACTTATCTTTTTTCATATCTACAATGGCCTGCCCTAATAATACATTCTGTAATTTATCAAAATCAAGTTCGGTACCCAATAAATTACTGATATATGAAAAATCACCCTCAAAGTATGTATTATCTAACTTGTTATAGAATGATACACCATTAGGCGTTATATAAGCCTTCACCAATCCAAAAGTTGCTTCGCTAATCCAAATAGCCTTATCCTTTTCCATTCGAAGACTCACCCCAAAAGAGTTAGAAGAATCCCCATCATTATACTTAACCTTAAGTTTCCCTTTAATGGTTTTAAAATCAAGTGCATTTGTATAATGATTTTTAACAATCTTTTTGGCCGTTAAACTAGTGTTTACAGTACCCTCTCCTACTATCTTTTTGGCTTCGCAAGAAGCTAGTAGCAGTATTACCAAAACCATTGTGGTTGCTTTATAAATCAACTTCATATAGTTATATATCATTTGCTTTGTGCAGATATTCTTGTTGCTCTTGTATATTTCCTAATTGCTTATGGCAATTTGCCAAGGCTAAATACAGTTCTTTTTCTAAAACGACATCATCTACTAAAAATTCAATTGCCATTTCATAAGACTCAATAGCCTGTTTAAACTGTGTCATATGCTCATTGGCCACCCCTTCCATATAATACAAAAAAGGTTGTGTTGGATAACTCGCCAAAGCCTCTTGAGCCTTTTCTTTTAATGTTGCAAAGTCATTAGCTTCTTGTAAGTTAGTAAGCTCATTTCTAATATCCTTTAGCGGATCGGTTTCCTCGCCATCAACAGCATCTGTTGCTTCCGTCACCTTTTCTACATCTTCAGATATTTCTGCATTGTGCTTTTGCATAGCTTTAAAATGCGCACGTTTCTTATCTCTTTCAGAAGAAGATCCGTATAACTCATCAAGTGTATCTAATTGCGCCAAGGCTTTATCGTACTGAAAGTTATTAGCATACAGATACACCAAACTTTCCTTAAATGCATCTTTATACTGAGCCAGATTTTCTGCTGTTTCTATAGCCTCTTCAATTTTGTTCTGTGCTTTGTACACATTAAATAAGGCCTCGGAATACCAACGATTAGAAGGTTCTTTTTCTACCGCAGCTAACAATGCATTTTCTGCATCTTCATACAACCTAGCCGAAGTATAATTAATCCCCATTTCATAATCTACAGCAGCATTTTCGGGGTCTAACTCCTTACACAGTAATAACTCGTCTATAGCCTTTCCGTAATTTTCTATAGCACGCTCTTTTAGAGCCGTAAAAAAATGTTCTTGAAAATCACTTTCTACAGTTTCCGAAGTTACAGAGGCATCATCATTCTCGTTCTGAGCATTTCCTATAGAAACCCACAAACAAAATGTTAATCCTAACAATATAACGCTCGAAAACTTATGCATATAAGCTGTTTTGTTTACACTAATTCTGAGTAATCACCAATACTAATACTTGTAAAATTACCATCAAAGGTAGCATGATTTCCTATCATAGCATTATCTAAGTTAGCATTTTTAATAATAGCATGGTTTTGTACTAAACTATTCTTAATAACCGAACCTTCAACCACACACCCATCTCCTAATGATACATTAGGGCCTAATGTTACATTACGTAATACTACATTATCACCAATATAACAAGGTGGTATAATCTCAGAGTTTTCAATGGTAACCGATTCTGCTACCAAACTATGCCCATCTTCATATAAAAACTGTAACATTCGTTTATTAGTATCTACAGTGATGTTTTTATTTCCACAATCCATCCAAACATCTACCTTACCAGGAACAAACTTCATACCATTTTCCATCATGGCTTTAATTCCATCATTAATCTGGTATTCACCTCCGTGAATAATATTATTATCCAATACTTTTTGCAATTCAGCTTTTAGCACCTCTGCTTGTCTAAAGTAATATATACCTATCACCGCAAGATCGGACACAAACTCCTGAGGTTTTTCTACCAATCCGGTAATATCACTTTCTTCATTTAATTGCACTACCCCGTATGCCTGTGGGTTTTCAACTTTCTTTACCCATATAACACTATCTGCCGAAACATCTAAATTAAAATCTGCTTTAAACAAGGTATCTGCATAGGCAATAACACACGGACCATCTAGTGAGTCTTTAGCACACATAATAGCATGCCCAGTACCTAAAGGTTGATCCTGATAATATATTGTGCCTTTAGCACCAACACTTGCTGCAACCTCTAGTAAGTGCTCTTCTATAGCATCACCAAAATCATCTTTAATTACAAATGCCACTTCTTCTACTGGTTGTTTCAATACCTTTGAAATATCTTCAACCAAACGTTGAACAATAGGTTTACCCGCGATAGGAATCAACGGTTTAGGTACGGTTAATGTATGGGGTCTTAGGCGGGATCCTCTCCCTGCCATAGGTACAATAATTTTCATAATGTTGCCTTTAAAAATTCATTTAGGGGATTTACATATACTATTCTAAAATACTCGCAAAGTACAGTTATTTGGTTCCGGTACTACCAAAACCACCAGCACCACGTACCGTTGAAGACAATTCGTCTACTGTTGCCCACTCTGCTCTCTCATATTTTGCAATGACCATTTGCGCCACACGTTCTCCATCTTCAATCACAAAATCTTCAGTAGATAAGTTTACTAAAATAATCCCTACTTCTCCACGGTAATCTGCATCAATAGTACCCGGAGCATTTAACACCGTAATTCCTTTTTTAGCAGCCAGCCCGCTTCTTGGTCGTACCTGAGCTTCATACCCTACAGGCAACTCTATAAAAAGCCCGGTTTTTACAATGGTTCTTTCCATAGGCTTTAAGGTAATAGGAGCCTCTAAATTGGCTCTTAAATCCATTCCTGCAGAAGCTCCGGTTTCATATTCCGGTAACGTGTGTTTAGAGGTAGTTATAACTTTTATTGTCATGCTTTTTTAAGTGTTTTTTTAAGGGCTTTACCCTCCAATATATAGATCATTAACAAAAATATAAAAACAAATAGGGTTCCCACATATATGTTTCTATTAAAAACATAGAACGACAAGGTTGCATACACCATACATGTACCCATGTATAAGGCTATTTTTTTGACGTTATAAGGGATTTTATAATTTTTTTGACCGTAGTAATACGAAATAAACATCATTCCTGCATAGGCCGCTAAAGTAGCTATAGCTGCCCCTTTATAACTTATGATAGGAATGAGCATAAAGTTTAACGATAATGTGATAACAGCCCCCACAATTGATATGGCCGCACCATACCAGGTTTTATCGGTTACCTTATACCATACCGATAGGTTATGATAAATACCCAAACATAAGTTGGCCATTAAAATAAACGGCACCACCCAAAGAGCTTCCCAATATACTTGTTCCGGAATTAATATTTGCTTTAGGATATCTGCATACACCACTACAAACAACACAATAAACGAACCGAATATGGAAAAGTACAATGTTATATTAGCATAGGTTTCTTTAGCGTTCTTTTTATTGGCATGACTAAAAAAGAAAGGTTCTACACCCAATTTAAAAGCCGTTACAAACAATGTCATAAACACGCCTAATTTATAACAAGCAGCATAGATTCCAACAACATCATCGGCAACTTTTTTGGGTAGCATGTAACGCAATATCAATTTATCGAATCCTTCATTTATAGAAAATGCGATACCCGCTATAAGTACAGGAAAAGCATACTTGAGCATTTTTTTAAAGATAACCTTATCAAAAGAAATTCCAATACGTTTATAAAGGGGTAACACCATTAACAAAGTAAAAGCACTGGCCACTAAGTTTGCCAAAAAAATGTAGTGCACTTTATCTTCAAAATTAAGATGGGCTATTAACCCCTTAGGGTTTTCTCCAGCAATGGCCGGTAGCCCAACAAAGAAAAAGATGTTCAGTGAAAAATTAATAAGTACGTTACTAATTTTTACAAAGGAATATTTAATAGGCATCTCTTGGTTTCTGAACCAAGCAAACGGAATAACTGACAATGCATCTAAGGTTAAAATACCTACGGCATAACCAATAAATGCCGGTGTATAATGTAACCACTGTGCTATAGGATTTTCAAACAGTAAACCCAGAACACAAAACAACACAGAAGAAATAAGTAAAGCCGTTAATGCTGTTGATTGTACCTCAGATTTACGTTCGCTCTTATTCATAAACCTGAAAAAGGCGGTCTCCATACCATACGACAGCATTACGTTTCCTAAAATAAGGTATACCATTAAGGATGAATACACCCCATAATCGGCTTTATTTGGTAACTCATGAATATAGAAAGGAGTAAGAATTAATCCGAGAATACGAGGCAATACGGTTGCTAAACCGTAGATAAAAGTAGTTTTAAAAAGTTTCTGTAGTGCGCTCAAATTCAGTTACAACATTTTAACCTGCGCTAATGTATAGAATTATATACAGCACTACAATTTTATTGGTTGATTTTTAAAACCCACCAGATGATTTACCATTATTATTTGTTTTTAGGTATAGGTACCTCAAAATACAGGTTCTCTTCTACACCAGAAAAAGTAATATTAATTCTAGTTTCCAGTGTTTTCATAACCACATATTACTACACATTTAAAGCAATTACATAAGGTAATATTGCTAAAGGGCTTAGCATTGTTCTTTTAATACACATTCTAACTCATCGGGATTATTAGTAACAATACATACTCTAAACCTACTGGTAACCAAATTAAAACATACTGCCATACCCGGTTTAGTATTAAATACCAATCGTCCTCCCGGTGCTAAACGAATTCCCATACCAAACCAACCAGGTATTTTTTCTTGTGCTATACTTTCACGCAGCATATTCTTAAGAGAATATTTTATATTTATAATACCCAAACCAAAGCTTAGTTTTAAATGGTCTTCTGTTATAGCAATTGTAAAATTAAAGAACAACAAAATAAGCACCACAAACACTACAGTAATACCAATTACAGAATTTAAAGAGGCATATGTTTCTTCTCCAAAATACAATAGCGCCTGAAAAGAAGCCAGAAAAACGATTATAAATACAATAAGAATATGAAATAGTTGTGTCTCTTTGTAAACGTATATTTTCTTCATATATTAAAGGTACTTCATAAAATGATTAAACAAAAAAACCCTGCCTTAATTAAGACAGGGTTAACATATAAAGAGTATTTTCTATTTATCCGTTCAATGCTTCGGCACCACCAACGATTTCTAAAATTTCGTTTGTAATAGCCGCCTGACGAGCCTTGTTGTACGTAAGCTTTAATTGGTTACGTAAATCGGTTGCATTATCGGTTGCTTTGTGCATTGCCGTCATACGTGCACCATGCTCAGAAGCAAACGAGTCTCTAATAGCTTTATATAATTGTGTTTTTAAAGACTTCGGGATCAATGTTTCTACAATTTCCTTTTTAGATGGCTCAAAAAGATAATCTAAAGTAACATTAGCTGTTTCCTCTGTCTTCTCTTGAACAATTGGTAAAAACTGTTCCTGTAGCACAATTTGGTTAGCCGCATTTTTAAAATGATTGTAGATAAGTACAATCTTATCATACGTTCCTTCAGCATAGAAAGTCATTAACGTATCTGCTAAAGCCGCAACATTTTCAAAGGTTAAATCATCAAAAATCTCGTTGTGGTTTTCAACTACCACTTGCGATTTCTTAATAACATCATTTCCCTTTTTACCTATTGTAAAGTAATAAACCTCTTTACCCTTATAGGTATCTGCAGCAGCCAAAGAAGCTTTTATAATATTTGCATTAAAACCACCACACAAACCTCTGTTAGAAGTAATAGGTACCAATAACACTTTCTTCACCTCTCTTTCCGTAGCATATACACTTCCGTTATCACCCTCTAGAGTAGCACTTAATGCCTGTAACAATTCAGTTAACTTACTAGCATAAGGTCTCATTGCTGTAATAGCATCTTGGGCTCTTTTCAACTTAGCTGCCGATACCATTTTCATGGCACTGGTAATTTGCATGGTTGAACTTACCGAAGCAATTCTGTTACGTATTTCTTTTAAATTGGCCATAGTTTTAATTATGGATTATGAATTCAGAATTCTAAATTATCTTGCGTACTTAGGAGCAATCTCTTTAGCTACAGCTGTTAATACATCTGTTTGAGCATCTGTATATTTACCAGCTTTTAACTCATCTAGTGTTGATCTGTGCTTAGCGTTTAAGAAATCGATATATTCTTTTTCGAACTCTTTAACACGCTCTACAGGTACTTCTTTTAATAAGTTTTTAGAACCAGCAAAAATGATAGCAATCTGATCTTCTACAGTATACGGATCGTTTTGAGCTTGCTTTAAGATCTCCACGTTACGTTTACCTTTGCTAATTACGTTCATTGTAGCAGCATCTAGGTCGGACCCAAACTTAGCAAACGCTTCTAATTCACGGTACTGAGCTTGATCTAATTTTAACGTACCTGCTACTTTCTTCATTGATTTAATCTGAGCCGAACCACCTACACGAGATACCGAGATACCAACGTTAATTGCAGGACGTACACCAGAGTTAAATAAATCTGACTCTAAGAATATCTGACCATCGGTAATCGAAATTACGTTGGTTGGGATATATGCAGAAACGTCACCTGCCTGAGTTTCGATAATTGGTAACGCTGTTAACGAACCACCACCTTTTACGATTGGCTTTAACGACTCTGGAAGGTCGTTCATGTTCTTAGCAATATTATCATCGGCAATCACTTTAGCAGCACGCTCTAATAAACGAGAGTGAAGGTAGAAAACGTCTCCAGGATATGCCTCACGTCCTGGTGGTCTTCTTAATAATAATGACACCTCACGATACGCAACCGCTTGCTTAGATAAATCATCATAGATAATTAACGCAGGACGACCTGTATCACGGAAGTACTCACCAATTGCAGCACCTGCAAACGGAGCATATACCTGCATTGGAGCAGGATCTGATGCGTTAGCCGCAACAATAGTAGTATATGCTAATGCCCCTTTATCTTCTAAAGTTTTAGCAATACCAGCAACAGTAGAAGCTTTTTGTCCTACTGCAACATATATACAATATACAGGTTCCCCTGCATCGTAAAATTCTTTCTGATTAATAATGGTATCAATACACACAGTAGTTTTACCAGTCTGACGGTCACCAATAACCAACTCACGTTGACCACGACCAACCGGAATCATAGCATCTACAGACTTAATACCAGTTTGTAACGGCTCATTTACCGGTTGACGGTAAATTACACCAGGAGCTTTACGCTCTAACGGCATTTCGTAAAGAGTTCCTTCGATAGGGCCTTTACCATCGATAGGGTTTCCTAATGTATCAACAACTCTACCAACTACACCTTCACCAACTTTAACAGATGCAATACGTTGCGTACGTTTTACAGTAGCGCCTTCTTTAATGTCTTTAGAAGCCCCTAAGATTACAACACCAACGTTGTCTTCTTCAAGGTTAAGTACCATACCTTCTAAACCACTTTCAAACTCTACTAATTCTCCGTATTGAGCATTTGATAGTCCGTATACGCGGGCAATACCATCACCTACTGTTAGTACTGTTCCTACTTCGTCTAATGAAGCCGAGGCTTCAAAACCTGATAGTTGTTTTTTTAATATTGCTGATACCTCAGCAGCTTTTACTTCAGCCATCTTACTTTAGTATTTAAAACCGTTTCGGTTTATTTATAAATTAAAGTTGTGAAACGTATAAATTGTTATTAAACTCTCTTTCTAATTTTCTGAATTTAGCAGCAACACTTGCATCATATTGCTTATCGCCAATTCGTATTACAAAACCACCAATAATAGTAGGATCTACTTTGTTTTCTAAAGTAATCTTCTTATCTGTTAATTCTGTAATCTTAGCCAACACCTTAGCTTCTAATCCACCGGTAAGCGGTATTGCAGTAGTAACAACTGCCGTTTGCTCCCCTTTATAAGCATGGTATTGAATGATATATTTTTCTGCAACCGTTTGCAAAAGATTAATTCTTTTGTTTTCCTCAAGCACACTAAATAATCCTTTAGTAATTTCAGAAACATCAGCGAAAATTTCTTTTAATGCAGCTATCTTAACATCCGCTTTAACAATAGGACTCATTAACATTAAACGTAGCTCCTTATTGCTAACAATGGTGTTTCTAATAAGCTTCATTTCAGCATCTACCTTATCCGCTATTTTATTATCAATAGCCAACGAAAGCATTGCTTTTGCGTAACGTATTGCTGCTCTAGTACTAACCATAATTTATTAGTTTAAAGTAACTTCGTTAAGCATTTTTTCTACTTGCTTCAATTGCTTAGCCTCATCAGAAAGTTCTTCTTTAACAACTTTCTGTGCAATCTCTAAAGAGATATTAGCTACTTCGGTCTTTAATTCAACTAAAGCAGATTTCTTTTCAGATTCAATCTCAGCTTTCGCTTGCTCAAGAATAGCAGCTCCCTGAGTAGCTGCAGCCTCTTTAGCATCAGCTATTATTTTATCTTTAATTTCACGAGCTTCTTTTAACATTGCATCTCTCTCAGCACGTGCTTCAGCAAGCATTTTTTCATTATCAGCCTGAAGATTCTCCATTTCTTCTCTAGCCTTCTTTGCTGCCTCTAGGGCTTCTTCAATTTTAGACTCTCTATTATTAACTGCAGACAGTATTGGTTTCCATGCAAATTTTCTTAATAAAATAAAAAGAACAACAAAAACAATAACTGTCCAAAATATTAAACTCTCAGGATGTGTAATATTCATAACTTTATATTTTTCTACTTAATAGATTTAAAATTTAGTACACAACTCAAAAACCAACCGTTTTTGAGTTGTGCATTTTCAAAAATTATTTTGCGATTAACGCAACAACTACAGCGAAAAGTGCAACCCCTTCAATAAGTGCAGCAGCAATAATCATAGCAGTTTGAATTTTTGAGGCAGCCTCTGGCTGACGAGCAATTCCTTCCATTGCTTTACCACCAATCTGACCGATACCTATTCCTGCAGCAAGTGCAGCTAATCCAGCTCCAATACCAGCTAAAACCATAATATAAATATTTATTAATTAATTAAATAAACTCAATTTTAATGATGATCGTGTTCTGCAACTGCCTGACCAATAAACAGTGCCGACAACAAGGTAAATACATACGCTTGTAATGCAGCAACCAATAACTCTAACACATTCATGAACAACGCAAAACCAACAGAAACTGGTGATACCCAGGCCGTACCAAAAATAAATATTAAAGAGAATAAACTTAATATAATAATGTGTCCTGCTGTAATGTTAGCGAACAAACGAATCATTAATGCAAAAGGTTTTGTAAAAATACCTATCAACTCTATTGGCGCCATGATAATTTTCATTGGCACAGGGATTCCTGGCATCCAGAAAATGTGTCCCCAATATTCTTTATTACCGCTAAACTGAGTAATTAAGAATGTAATAGCCGCCATTACTCCGGTAAATAAGATATCGTTAGTTAACGTACCAGAAAATGGAAAGAAAGGAATTAACCCAAAAATATTTCCAATCCAGATAAGAAAGAATACCGTTAATAAATAAGGCATGTATGCTTTATACTTCTTCTCTCCAATATTTGGCTTTGCAATATCATCTCTAACAAAAAGAATAAGTGGTTCCATAAACCTACCAATTCCTTTAGGCATTACGCCATTACCCTTTTTATAAGAACGTGCTGTAGGTATAAAGATTAGCAACATCAATGCTGCCGCTAAAAACAAAGAGAAAACGTTTTTAGTAATAGAAAAATTTAGAGGTCTTCTATTTTCTGCATGATGCTCTTCATTTAAGGTAATACCACCATGCTTATTAGCATAATAAATTTCTTCGTGTAAGCGCACAAACTTCATCCCATTCTTTTCAACCACATGCTCTCCGGTATTATCATGATGAAATTCACTAGACATAAAAGTAACTAAACCATTATCTGTCCAAAGAATAACAGGGAGCGGGAAAGAAATAGATTCTCCATTAATATCGGCGACATGAAATTCATGAGCATCACTAATGTGATGCATAATTAACTCGGTTGCATCAAACTCTTCTTCCGTATCTGCCTTTTTTTCCGCTTCATGATGTTCCTGAGAAAAACCAAGAATAGAGGTGAACATTAAAAATAAAAGCAATGTTCTCTTGATAGTTGTTTTTGCTATCATTTTATCTGTATATGTTAAAAATTATAACGCTCAAATTTTGCGCAAAGGTACACTATTAATTTATAACTGAAACTTTGAAATAATTTTTTTTTATAATTAATAGCGTTATCCTATTTTTTGATAAAAATCTCTAAATTATTTCTTATTAATCAACGAAATAGCACCTATAGTTTCGAAAATCAAAAATATGAAATAAGGTATAAAAAAGTTGAGAATATCTGCTAAATAGTTATATCCGTCTAAATTGATAAGAGGAATAAACAGTAAAAACGAAGCCAACATTTTAATTACTACACCAATTAAAAACCCCATTCCTACATAATCTTTCAAAAACTTCGACAAATAATATAACCCTAAGTAGATAAGCAATGTAAGACTAAAAAGATACACATATATTATCCATAGTGAATAATACATACCTGAGACCTCAAGACCCCAATTAAGTACACTGTAGTGCACCCCAAACGAAAAGATGGTTAACAACACCAACCTAATTATAAAACCAATCAAACTATTTTTCAAAATACTATCATCATTAGTCTTCCTTATTCATAGCATTCACCTTCCTAAATACATTATATAAAGCAAGAAAAACACCAAATAAAGAAAGAGCCACCGTAAAAAAGGGGCTCATATCTGTATATTTCTTATCTAACCAGTCACCTAAAAAAGCTGATAGGACTATTAAAACTGCCATTTCAATTCCCATTTGAGAGAATTGAATCCATTTACGATGCTGATTTTTTTGATTGCCCACTTGTCAATGATTTTAAGTTATTGGGGCTCATATTACAAGTTGCGTTAAAGACAGCACCAGCGTCAATATCTAATTTAGAGGCTACAATTTCACCTTCAACATTAGCAGTAGATTTCAACGAAAGTAAACCTGATACAATTAGGGTACCTTTATAAGTTCCTTCTATATCTGCATTTTCGCATTCAGCCTTTCCGTCTACAACTCCCGTTTTTCCAATAACTAATTTTCCTGAAGTTTTTACCGTTCCTTCTAAAGATCCATCAATTCTAAAATCGGAATCAGAAGTCACTTCTCCTTTTATAGATGTATTTACTAATATACGGTTAGACATTCCTGTTGCTTCTCCTTTTGTTTTAACCGGCTTCTTTTCTGAAAACATAATGTGTTGGTTTAGGGTAAATTTGGTTCTCTATATTCTTTTAAATTCTTATGGATTTGCAATATACTATAATTACCCGATGTGATGAAAAACTCATCCTCAGGTATTGTCAAATCTTTAGTTTCTTCTAACATTTTTTTAAACACCTTTATCTCCTCGGTATTTCTAAAACCATGTACCACAAAAAATCCGACATAGTCATCGTACACATCATACGAGAATGTAAGGTGATCAAAAACTTCAGGGTGTTCTAAAGCAGCTATGGCATTTACGACAGAAGTATTGAATTCCTTAACAGACGCTTGGGTCTCACTGTTATACGGAACAACCCATTTCCAGCTTTTAACCCCTTCTATTGACTGCTCAAACTTTAACTTTTCAAGATCACGGATGGTTTTCTGAAGTAAGGCTGCCGCTCTCTTTCCTTCATCACTAGCCGGATAGTTAAGTGAGACAAATTCCAATGCTTTCTTATAAGCAGATACTCCTTTTAACCTACCAGTTGCAGAAGCTTTTAGCATCTCAAGTTTTGGCGCAGCCTCTTCCCCGCTGTATTGGGCAATATCGCCGTCTATTTCCTCTAGCAATAATACAAATTCCTGGTTTTCAAACAGCTTATTATAGAAATCAACCACGGCATCCGGACTATTTTCATCATCCTTTATTTGTGCATATGGATTTTGCAATAACATCGCATATCTAGAATCGGGGTAATCAAATATAATTTCTTGTTTAACAACCTCTGCCCTAGAAGGTTTTAACTGTTGATATATTTTGTAAAGATTGTACTTAGCAGGTAAAATTAATTTTTCGTCGGGTTTATTTGCCAGCAACGACTCTAGCCTATTGGCAGCTAACTGATACTCCTTAAACTTAGCGAAATAAATTAGTCCTAATTGATAATATGCATAGTTACGCGCTCTATAAATACTATCAATATATTTTTCGTCCGTAGGAATTTTTGATAAATAATACTCTAGGGTAAGCTCTTTGTCTATCGAAGTGGTATCAGTTACTTCCTCCTGCATCTCTTTAAACTCTTGATTGCTTAGCAAACTCTTATCAGACAATCTCCATTCGTCCTCAAGTTTACGATTGCCCCATACACGTTTAAACTCATTCTTACCATATGTAACTGTTGACTCATTATAAAAGTAAAACGAATTACTCTTACCCCTTGCTTTAGCAGCATTTGCAGCCTTTAAAGCCTCTAGCTTACGCTTTTCTTCTTCCGCCTTACGCTGTGCCTTAATACTATCTATAACATTCGTGTAGTACACTTCTTTTTCCTTATCGGTCATATTTACTACATATAAAATGCTATCATTCTTAAAAGCTACATCCTCAAAATAAATAACATCATCTAAATTATCGCGCTTCTTTTTAACCAAGCGATACATTTTAGTATTCTCCTTTAAATTAAGCAATGTACTATCATAATACTTACCGGCAGGTTTATAGCGCACTTCATTAAATTCCATTTCAGCCAAACGGTCATAATTCTGAGCATTTAAAAATAAATCGGTACTATGTTTAGATAAAGATAATCTGTAAAAATCGGCTGCCACTTCTATATTATCTGTATGCAAATAGTAGTTCCCCAATTCGTGATAAATAATATCTAAATAAGGTCTGTTCTCTCTATTTTTAGCAAGCTTGTTTAACATGCCTAATAGGGCATTTTTATCGCCACGCTCCCAATTAAAATTTCTTGCCTTTTGTATATATGCATTAATCATATATACTCTAGGAGATTTACGGTTTAGCTTTATAAGCTTATCAAAAGTAGCATTGGCCTTCGCCTTTTTTGCTATTTTATTGTACAACTGCCCAATAATAAACAAGTATCTACCTCTCTCCTCATTACTTTTGGTTAAGTCTGCAGCCATACTTAATGAGGTTGCAGCACTATCATATTCTTTCAGATTAATATAAGCCTCAGCCATCATTGCCCTAATGTCGGCATGCTCTTGCTCGTCCATTGTGTTTCTCTTAAATATTTTTTTAAGATTACTTAGAGCCAACTCATCATTATCTAATCGAATGTTTACTTTTTCTCTCCAGGTTTTTGCCTGTACAATACCACTACTTTTTGGGTACTTTTTAAGCACGTAGTTAAATGCCTCCATTGCTGGAATCATACGTTCGTCATAATAACGCGCTTTCCCTAACAGCAAGAATGCCTCGTCTATCTGGCTATTCTTTTCTCTACCATTAATATTCATGGAATGCTTTTGAATAGCCTTGGTAGCCTTTTCTTCGGCCTTTTCAAAATTGGAGTTCTTTTTTTGACCTGGTAACTGAACCTCATCTTTCTCTTGCATACGCTCTACCGGTAAAATATCCCAGTAATTATCCTGATAAGTAGACTCTAGCTCTAGCTTTCCTTTTTCTAAAGCTATATATCCATTATAAAGAATGTTGTAACGTGTAGTTAGTGCATGAAAATTTCTGTTCAGAAATTTATCTTTTTTGCGAGAGCAACCCGCCAATGTAGCTAATGCTATTAGTGTAGCTGCAAATATGTAACGCCTCGTGTTCAATGCTCGGGTAAATAATGTACTATACAAACTAAAATACGCGTGTTTTAGTATAAATTGGAGGTAAAAATACATTTCTTTTTTTAGAAAATAAAAATACCTACTATTAAACTAAAGTTAGCTTTGTAATTTAGCAGCTTACCCAGCAAAATATGCCTCAAGCTCCTTTAAGGTAGCTTCTGAAGTAGCTAAATCTTTAACCACCTCTCCTTTGTTAAGCACTACAATACGCTCGCACACCTCTGTTACATGTAATAAGTCGTGACTAGAAATAAGTACAGTTACATCTCTTTTCTCGGTAAGTTCTTTAATTATCTTCTTTAATCTAAACTGGGTTGTTGGATCTAAATTAGCAAAAGGTTCATCTAAAATCAACACCTTAGGATTCCCAATAAAAGTAGCTACAATACCCGCTTTTTTTTGGTTACCCTTACTCATGTCTCTAAGATATTTCTTCTGCTCTAAAATTTCACCGTGAAAAAAATCTTCAAATGTAGCCAACAATGCATCTACCTCCTTTTTACTAACCCCTCTTAGTTCACCAATAAAATAGAAATATTCTTCGGCAGTAAGGTACCCTATTAAAAACGACTCATCTATAAAAGCCGAAGTAAAAGGTTTCCAATCTTCACATTCGTGTACAGCTATATTATTGCTTTTTATATAGCCCGTTGTGGGGTTAATTAAATCTAACAATAAGCTAAACAACGTGGTTTTACCAGCACCATTATTGCCTACCAAACCAAAACTTTGTCCTTTAGGTATGCTAAGACCGTTAATGTTTAAAACGGTATTTGAATTGTATGTTTTTGAAAGGTTATATATTGTAATCATTGTTATATTCTATTAGTTAGTTTTTCTTTTTATAAGCAGCCACTGTGGCATATTTTTGTTTTTGGTATTGCTTCTCAATAAATTTAAAAATAGGCTTTTTAAAAAGTATCCCTACAACTCCTGATGCACCTAAGCAAATAACGCCAGTATATAAATCATTTGTTATTAAGTAAGGAATTAGAAAAATGACAATTGGTAAAAGCAATTTTGGAAGTGCTATTAATAACATAGAAGCGTTAAATGCCTGAGTATTAGAAAATGCTTTTGCCTTTTCATTCAACGGAATAGCCGTTTTGTTAAAAACACCACCCCACAACACTACAAAGGAATTTAACCCTATGTTAAAACATGCCCCTGCAATAACGAAATACAAAATATCCATACCAAAATACACATATGGTATTGCCAAAATAAACGAAATAAAAGTAGCCACTACCATTAAGTACCATTTACTCTCTAAATAGGTACGATATTTAATATTTTGGCTCATCATTAAATTATAATACTCACTATCCCAAGAAGGTACATTTTGTCCGAATGTCATTAAAAAACCTCCTGTAATAAACATAGCAATAAAAGGTTTAATCCATAACTGATTATCATATACAGATTGTGTAAAGAATATCAATCCGTAACCTACAAATAGAATAGAAATAAACACCACTTGTTTTGGACGCTTGTTTCTCCAAATCATTTTGATATCATTTTTTAAAAATGGCGCCACTTTACCAAACCTATCTAAAAAAGTAAGCTCTGTTGTTTTTACTTCTTGTACTTTTTTCTTGATAGAGCCATCTAAATAAAAATCTTTTCTAAGAAAATTGTAATTGATATAGTAAAACAATGCTAACAACCCAAACGGCAGCAATGCATAGTAATAGTTTGTGTAAATACCATTTAAAAAGCTACCAACATAGGGTGCTGCATCAAAATATCCATAGTACGCCAAGCCAATAAAGGTTGCCAAAACACCTACTATAACAACAAAATATAAGTTGTTTTTATTAATTAAAAAATTAATAAAATTAACCGTACATGTTATAGCTAACATAGACATAAACCATAAGGTTACTCCAAAAACATCATACCCTTCTATTAGCAATACAATGGTAAACGGAATGTAAAAAAACAATGGCAATAGATTGAAAAAAGAAACCAATCCTTTTGCTAGTAAAAAGTTAATAGATATTCTACGCTTTATAGGCAAAACCAACAACGGTTTAATATCTAAAACCGGTAGTTTTTGCATGAAAAACCTAATAAGTAAATCAACTATAAAATAATAGATTAAAGCACTATTAACAACAAAAAGAGGATCTAAACCATCACCTTCCTTTTTTATAATAAAATAGGCTGCTATTCCCATAAAGCTAAAACAAGCAATAAAATAAAGCGCAAAAAGCGCCATAAAAATTTTAGTGATGAGTTTTTGCTCAAAAGCAGGTGAACGTTTTAACTGCTTCCATTGAAGTGATAAGAATTTTTTTACCATAAACCATGGTTATTTTAGTGGTTATCTATAAAGTTAGTAGATTTTTGTAAAAAACGTTACAGAATTACTCAAATTTATTATACTCTGGGTACACTTGAGTTAAGTACTTATGAGCTCTTTTAGGTATGTAAAAGAAGCAAATAAAACCATATACATATAACAACACTAAAGTAATACTTATTATTAGCGCATAATAAAAAACAACAACTCCGTTATCATCAATCCTATTGAAATAGATGTTTAAAAAATTAAATGGTACATGTACAACAGCAAAGGCTCCCCCATAATTAAATATAATCTCTTCTAATAAAAACTTCTTTTTTTTCTCTGTTCTATTTTTCTTGTTTCGAATCATCAGCACTAGTGCAATAATAGCCATAAGAACCGTTACCCCCATAACAAACTCAAAACCATAAGAAAAGTGCATTAATAACCAGTAAATTAAATACATACTACCCAATGACAGAATAATACGTGGAACCTTAAAAAAGGTCAACATTTCTTTCCCCACCATTTTATAATACCTTTTACTAAGTACTTTTTGACGTTGTTCTATGATATCGGAAAAGCCAAAAATTCCAAATTTTTTAAACTCTACTTGTAATGCATCTTCAAAAGAAATATAACTGTTGGTTTTCCATTGCTCCTCTATACCATTAGCCAAATGATCTACCAATTCTGTTTGTAAATCATAATACGCTACATAGTGCTTTCTGGTAAAACCGAATAACTCTTGTATTTCTTGCTTAGACACCACTCTATGTTTATAGTTTTCACTCATAGCACCAAGCTTAAATTTTACCTAATTGTTTATAGCCAGGGTGCATTTCATCTAAATATTTTGAAGCATTTATTGGTATCATTATAAAGGTTACAAATAAATACAAACCAAAAACAACCATTAAAAATGCAGTAATCCATCTCATATACTCACTCATATATCCCACTTTTTCAAAGGTACTTACACTACGCCAAAACAGGGAATTAAAAAGCACAAGAGGAATGGCTACATAATCTTTATAAAGTATTTTCTGAAACACCAATTTAGCTTTACTCCTTCTATATTTACGATATTGATACAGCGTATATGCAATTATAAAGAGTAAGACAACCGGAACTAGATACGTGTAAAACAAACTTAAGGTACCTATTTCCATTAACCCCAGTAATAAATATATCAAATAGACCATTAATACCGTTGCAATGACTTGTGGCAACTTAAAAAAGCCAACCATCTCTTTCCATATCATCGTATGATACCGTTTCTTTAAAAAGAGATATTTTTCTTCCTGAATATTCTCAAAACCACTAACCCCAAATTTTTTAAACTCTTCATTAAAGGCAATTTCAAATGATACATGCTCATTTTCTTTCCACTGCTCTTCTATTCCATTAGCCATATGATCTACCAATTCCATTTGCACATCATAAAACTCAACATGTTTAGTAACAAAAAGATATATATCTTCAATTTGTTCTGTTGTTAATTTTTTATTCATGACTGTTCATTTAAAAACTTATATTCAGGAAAAGTCGCTGTTAAATACTTTTCGGCACTCTGTGGCAACTCATAAAACACACTAAAACTAACCCGTAAAAAAATAATTATAACACCGGCTATAACCCATTTATCATCATCATTAACCACATGATTATCAGTATATGAAACCAATGCATTAATAATAAATATGTTTAGAATAAAAAGTATATTCTTGGCATAAGTACCTTTCATAAGACTCTCTAATAAAAACTTATTTTTTCTTTTATTAAAAGATCGGGTATACTTAATGTAAAAGAAAAGCTCTCCGCCAAAAACACCCATCATTATACTAATAAAAAACATATCTAAAGAAGCGCTATTTAATAGCCCTAAAGTTGTGTAAAGCAAAAAGAAAAGTACTACCCAAATTAACCCTAGCCAGGTTTTAAAAGATGAAAAGCACATATAGACTATTTGTTTTAAATACCTCTTTTTAGCAACGCTGTTTTTTCATCCTGAATCTTTTTAAATCCCAATACACCAAACTTATCCGATTCCTTTCTCAATGCTTCTTTAAAAGTAACATCGGCACCTTGTTCCCATTGAGCCTCTATTCCTTTTGTTAAATGATCAACAATTTCGTTTTGCACATCAAAATAGTCAACCTCCATTGCCACATGTTTAAATAAATAAGCAACCTCTTCTTTCGATAACTTATTGTTTTTACGATTCATGATGCTAGCTAAATTTAGGATTTAAAAGAGTTTGCATGGTCTCTAAATACTTTTCTAACTCTGCTAATTTAGACACCGTCTCCTTTTGTCCTTTCTCAGTAAGTTTATAGTATTTTCTTAATCTTCCATCCACTTGTTGAACCTCAACATCTACTAACCCTTCAGCCTCTAATTTATGCAATGCCGGGTATAGAGCACCTTCAGTAATTTTTAAATCACCCCTAGTTACCTCTTTAACTTTCTGTGTTATTTCGTACCCATACATCTTATCATTACTTTCTAAAAGTTTCAATAAAATAGTATGTATACTACCCTTAAAAAGATTTGTTTTACGCATAATACGGTATATTAATAATTCAAATATATAAAATACTTACATACATAAAAATATTAGGTATGTAATTTTAACATAAAAGAGGCATCCTGTTTAGGTTAACAACCGGTGGTTCCGTCTTTAATTCACTTATATAACAACGAATAAATTAATAAAAAACACTTACATTTTAATTATTAATTAATAAATAGATAGATATATTATCATATATCTAATTTTACAGAGCTATAGAAGATAAAATTTGTTACACTAACACTAAATATGTAATATTACTCCTTGAAAACTTATCAAAATTTTATCAACCGTTAAAATAATTATTACAATACATTATGAAAGCTAAAACCTCCCTGAATACTCTCATCATGCTTTTATTATTTACAGGTGCTATGTATGCCCAAGAACCTAAATTATCAAAATTTGCTCCTGAAAATAGTAATGCTTCGGTAATGCCTCCTTCTAGCACATCAAAATTTCAATATGAAAGCGTTGAAGTTGGTGTCAAATATGGTCTTCCTTTCGACTATTTTGATTATGCTTTAAACTTTGATGCTAAGCTTAACTTTACAATTTCCGAAAAATCACTATTAACTGCAGATGTTCAGTATACCAACTTTTCTAAAAAAGATGGTGTAGACGTTACTTTATTACCAGTTAAATTTGGTTTCAAAAATTATCTTGCCGATATATTTTACGGAACAGCAGAATTGGGTACTGCAATTGCCTTATCTAATGCAGAAGGCGCACAGCTTGCATACGGATTAGGAGCTGGTGTTAGATTGTCTAACAATCTTGATTTTAGTTTAAATTACGAAAATTACACAGGATACACGGGTACTCAGTTAGGTTTTAGAGTTGCCTATGCCTTTAAATAAAAGCACCTCTTATTTGTAGGTTACTTTTAAATATCGTGACTTCTTGCTACATTTAACAAAAAATTTTGATGAATAGAGCATACAAGTTAACGGTAAAAGACTTAAAATATAATACATCAAATGCGGTAGAAATCGCATTTGATGTACCTTCTACATTAAAGAATACATTTAAATTTATTCCCGGACAATACATTACCCTAGAAAAGGAACTAAACGGAGAAACACTTAGACGCGCTTATTCTATCTGTACCGATCCTACTTCAAGAAGCCTTGCTATTGCTATAAAAAGGGTTAATGAAGGTACTTTTTCTATCTATGCCAACGAAGTACTGAAAGCTGGTGATGTTTTAGATGTATTTCCTCCTCAAGGACGTTTTACTTACAAACCCATTAATACAGGCAACACAATAATGGCCTTTGCCGCAGGAAGTGGTATTACACCCATTATAAGCATTCTAAAAACTGTTATTTATAAAACCAATAATCCATTTACATTAGTTTATGGTAGCAAGTCTATTAAAGATTGTATGTTTTATGAGGAATTAATGGATTTGCATAGCAAATTTTCGAATAGACTTACGATTCATTTCGTATTTAGTCAGCAAAAAGAACCAGAAGCCGATTTTGGAAGAATCGATTCTACTGTTGTTACATCGTTACTTAACGAGTACCCATCTAAAGAAGACTTAGAAGCTTTTTACATATGTGGTCCTGAGACTATGATGACCACTATAACAGATTCTTTAATTGAAAATAATATACCTAAGAGTTTAATTTATCAGGAACTATTTACTACAGACCCTTTAGAACCTTTAAAAAATGTTTCTTTAGAAGAAGGAATGTGTACAGTAAAAGTTACCACAGATGACGAGGAAACTACCTTTGTAATGAATAAAAAACAAACCCTTTTAACTGCAGCACTAGCCAATGGTGTAGATGCCCCTTATTCTTGTCAGGGTGGTATTTGTAGCAGCTGTATAGCAAGGGTTACAACAGGTAAAGCAACAATGGTTAAAAATCAGATTCTTACTGATGATGAAATCGCAGAAGGCTTCGTTTTAACCTGTCAGGCATATCCAGATACAGATGCTATTGAAATAGATTATGATGACGTATAATTATGAGCTTTTACTGTTTTAAGATCTAAGATTTTGGTAAGTTTAGTAACCACCTCTTTAGGATCAATGGTACGCATAACATCCTCATAACCTATTACTTCTTTATTACCATAAACAGATGTTGGCAACATAGGATATTTAGCTCTGTCTGAAACAAAAGCATTTTCCATGGGTTGCCTAAATGGCATAAAACCAGCGTACGGGTGCGTTGCTCCCCAGAGTGTTAATACATTAACTCCCATCATTGCAGCTATATGAGCATTCCCACTATCCATGGCCAATAACACATCTAAATGGCTAATTAAAGTAACTTCTTCTTCAAAAGTCATGTTTCCGGGCACTATATACGTGTTTTTGTACCCTTGTCTCAACTCCTTTAATTTAGCCGTTTCAGCTCTTGAGCCAAATAAAAACACTTTTACATCTCTATATTCTGTAATAGATGCCACTAATTGCTTCATTAAATCTTCAGGGTATATTTTGCTATCATATTGTGCATAAGGTGCTATCCCTAACCATTTTTCGTGCTTAACATCTCCTGAAAGTTGAATAATATCTTTAGACAAAGGCTTTTTCTCAGGAAAATCAACCACTGAAAGATCTATAGGATACCCAAGGCTTTCGAACGTATCTGCATGCCTCTGAAACATTGATTTAAGCTCTTTAAAATCTTTATTTAGTGACCTTACCAAGGCTTTCTTTTCGTCTCTTCCCTTATCGGTGTGTGCTACCTTTTTACCCCAAAGTCTAAATAAATTTCTAATAATTTTAGACCTAAGAACATTGTGTAAATCGGCTACAACATCAATATTTAGCCTCTTTAAATCCGCAAAAATTTTAAAAATACCATCAAACCCCTTATGTCTCTTATTAAGGTTTACACCATAAAAATGAACTCCGGGAATAGTATCAAATAGCGGCTTAAAAAAATGGTGAGACACTGCAGTAATTCTTACCTCGGGATATTGCTGCCTAAATGCCCTAAGCACAGGAATTGTCATAGCCACGTCACCCATGGCCGATAATCGGATTACTAAAATGTGTTTAGCTTCAGCAGCCATCCTAAAAGGTGCTTTAATTCTTACCCTGGTACAATACAGGATTTAATTCATCATCATTGTACATCTTCATTTGCTTGTATACTTTCATATACTTTTCTCCGTTCTCAATATCCTGTAAAAGCGTATCTATAGCGCTAGACAAATCTTTCTTTTGTTCTAATAATACTGCGAGCTTTTCTGCACATTTAGCTTTATGCGATTCAGAAGCGCCTTCACGGTCTACTTCTTCTTGCATGTGATATATTTTTAGTGCTAAAATAGATAATCTGTCGATAGCCCAAGCAGGGCTTTCCGAATTAATTGTAGCAGAACTCTTTGGTTCTACACTCTCGTATTTGTTAAGAAAATAACTATCAATATATTCAACGGTATCCGTTCTATCCTGATTAGAAGCATCTATCTTTCTTTTAAGATCAAGTGCCGCAACAGGATCTATTTGAGGATCTCTGATAATATCTTCGTAATGCCACTGTACTGTATCTATCCAGTTCTTTCTGTATAACAAATGGTTTAGGCTATCAGAAGGATACGGATTTTCAAATGGTTGATAAACGTCATCCAAAATGTGATATTTTTCAATACTTTCTTCAAAAATTTTAAATGCAGCCTCACTAAACATGTTCATGATATTATCTTATACTTTTAAAAGTAACTCAAAAAAGTTACCCTTTTAGATTGCTACAAATATACTTTAAATAATTACTTTTGAGTAATAATACTTTAGTGAAATGAAGATACACCACTTATCATCTGAAAATTCTATTGTTCATAAATTTATTAATGAGCTTCGAGATGTTACCATTCAAAACGACAGAATGCGTTTTAGAAAAAACATTCATCGCATAGGAGAAGTACTTGCTTATGAGCTTAGTAAAACACTTAAGTACACAAATAAAACTATTGAAACGCCACTTGCACCCTATAATGCATCTAAAATTTCTGATGACGTTGTTATATGCTCTGTTTTAAGAGCTGGTTTACCCTTACACGAAGGTATTTTATCTTTTTTTGACGAAGCTCAAAACACATTTATATCTGCCTATAGACACCATACCAATTCTGAAAATGACTTTGAGATTATAGTAGAATACTTAGCATCTCCTTCTATAGAAGGGAAAACGCTTATAATTGCAGACCCTATGTTAGCTACGGGACAATCTTTAGTGGCTGTTCAAAAAGCTCTTGAGAAAATGGGTACTCCAAAACACATACACATTGCAGCCGTAATTGGTGCCACGCAAGGTATTTCATTTGTAGAAAATCATTTCCCGGAGAATACAGACCTCTGGATTGCGGCTATTGACCCTGAACTTAATGAAAAAGGATATATTGTACCCGGCTTAGGAGATGCCGGAGATTTGGCATACGGAACCAAATTACAACACTAAAGACAGTACTGCTAAAAGCAATAATGGCCAAAGCAACAACTCTTTAAAATGTTTTTTTTCCTGCTTTTCTATTAACAATGCTATAAAAACAACTAATGGAAAAAATGTAAAAATTACTACCGATTTATTAGTAGCGTCTACAATTTGCAAAAATATGCTAAGCACAAAAAGAAAAGTTAAAAACCAATACGGTTTCTGAAAAGAGATTGATTTACTTTGGAAAGAAGCCAAATATGATAGCATTCCAAATACCCCTACAGGAAGTATATAACCAATAGATATATAGTTAATTACTCTATTATATTTAGGAAACCCAAAGGTTACTACTTTTAGATCTTCAGGCAATGTAAATACAATAACACAATCCTTTATAATATAAAATTGGTAAAGAACATACCCCAAATAAAGTAACCCAAAAACAACTAATGGAATTAACCAATTCCTTATATCTTTAGCATCATATAATACAATAGTTATATAGCACATTAACAACAGGAGTACCCCCCAATGATAAACAAAAGCCCCAATACCAATAAGTAAGAAACTATCAAATATTTTGGCCTTCACAGACTTTAAAGAGTGTAATGATAATAATCTTCGAGCACCCAAAATAAACAGCAAATTAGCTATCAGTATTTCCCTGTTAACCATTACTTCTGGGAAACAACCAATAAGTAGTACATAAATAGCTACAGCATAAGTTGTATGATTGGTTAGTTTGTTTTTATAAAATAGAAACGCGAGTAACAAAACAGATATTAGAAGTATTACAAAATTTATGGTAATGTCTAGATATGTAATACTTTTTAAGACTTCAAGACTGCTAAAACTTATTGCCAGAACAACCATTACAAGCAGCAGAAGTATTACCGCAATGTAATTTATTGGTTTTGTTTTCTCAAAAATGCTTGAAATCATTGTTTCTTTTTATATTTTTGTCTTGTAAACATAATTCAACTTTACACTCATGAGAGATTTACTTGAAGGCGTAGCATACATTTTTGAAAACTATTTGTTTGTTCCGTTTAACTATTTAAAAGCACTTGAGCTAAAAAATTGGTGGGCAGCCAGTACAGTAAGCTGGATATTTATCATCATCGGTTTTGTTGCATTCATTTACTGGATGCGTGAATTAAATAACTACAACAAAACCGAACCAGAAGATAAATCGATGTCTGCACATTCTTATATGTAAGACTATAAATCGAAACCGATATCTTTACGATAATACATCTTATCAAAATTTAGCTTGTCTATATTTTGATAAGATTTTTTTAGTGCTTCTTTAAAATCTTTCCCGTAAGAGGTAACGGCAATTACTCTACCTCCGCTAGTAACTGTTGCACCATCTTTTATAGTAGTTCCTGCATGAAAGACTACTACATCTTCAGCTGTAATTAATTCTTCTCCTGTAATTACTTTACCTTTTTCATAAGCCTCAGGATAACCTCCAGAAACCGCCATTACTGTTGTAGCAGCACGTTCATCTATTTCAAAAGCTACCTCATCTAAAGTCTGAGTTGCTACTGCTTCTAATAACGTAACCAAGTCCGATTTAATTCTAGGAAATACAACCTCCGTTTCAGGATCTCCCATACGTACATTATACTCAATTACATACGGATCGTTAGCTACTTTAATTAATCCAATAAATACAAACCCTTTATATGGTATGTTATCCTTTTGAAGTCCGTCTACTGTAGGTTTTACAATACGGTCTTCTATTTTCTTCATAAACTCATCATCTGCAAACGGTACCGGAGAAACCGCTCCCATACCACCTGTATTTAATCCAGCATCACCTTCACCAATACGCTTATAATCTTTAGCAGTTGGAAGTATCTTATAGTTTTTACCATCGGTAAGCACAAAAACACTTAACTCAATTCCGCTTAAAAACTCTTCTATAACCACTTTGGTACTTGCATCACCAAATTTAGCATCAACCAGCATGTTTCGTAACTCTTCCTTAGCTTCATCGATATTTTCGATAATAAGAACCCCTTTACCAGCAGCTAACCCATCAGCCTTTAAAACATATGGTGGCAACAATGTTTCTAGAAACTCACAACCTTCTTCTACGGTATCTTTAGTAAAACTCTTATAAGCTGCGGTAGGTATGTTATGACGATCCATAAACTCCTTAGCAAACTCTTTACTTCCTTCTAAAGTTGCTCCCAATTTCTCTGGTCCTATTACCGGAACCTCCTTTAATTCTTCATCTTGAAGAAAGAAATCGTGCACCCCTTTTACTAACGGGTCTTCGGGGCCAACAATCACCATTGAAATCCCTTCGTCTAATACCAATTTCTTTACTGCCTCAAAATCTGTTGCACTAATAGCAACATTGGTAGCTATTGCATTTGTGCCCGCATTACCAGGGGCTACAAATAGCTTATTAACTTTAGTACTCTGTGCAATCTTCCATGCAAAAGTATGTTCTCTCCCTCCAGATCCTAAAATAAGTATATTCATGAATGTTTTTTAGTTTGCTTAGTTTTTACAAAAAAATGCTCTAATAAAAAGCGCGATAAAAATACTCCCGACTTTAAAACACCAAAGTTAAGTGCCTTTCTGTAAAAAATATAATTATGCTTTAATAAATTCATTTTATTTGAAGAAATAGAGCCATTACGCACTCTATATCTTGCTAAAGTTTCAGAGATACCGTACGCAGCACCACTAACCTTTATACACGACAACCACAAACCCCAATCTTGTCGTTTTCTAATAAGCGGCATAAATACCTTCCCAAGCTCTTTAGCATTGTACATGCCTGTTAGGTTGCCTACATAATTACTTTTAAGCATCTTATTGTAAGTTACCTTAGGTAATGCCTCTATTCTAATGGCTTTAGAACTCCCATCTTCATTCATTAATTCATAGGATGAAAACGATACGAGTACCTCAGGGTTTTGTTGCATAAACGTTACCTGGGTTTTAAGTTTTTGAGGTAACCATATATCATCGGCATCTAAAAAGGCAATATAATGACCTTGAGCCTCATTTATAGCCATATTACGAGCATAACCTGCTCCTTTGTTTGATGATAGCTCTATAAGCTTAATACGTGTGTCTTTACCCTTAAAATCATTTACGATTTGCCTAGTAGTATCTGTAGATGCATCGTCTACTACCAACAACTCCCAATACGGATAAGTTTGTTGTTGAACTGATACTATAGTCTCTGAAATAAACTTTGCTGAGTTATAGGTTGGGGTAACGATAGAAACTAACGGTTTTGCCACAATACAATTTTATAAGATTGAACAATTTGTAAGCGCTTCAATAAGCGCTAATTTAATTTTTTGGGGTGAATGAATGTGGGCAATTATTTCCTCTAGATGATTACATATAGCTACAATATTACTCGTGTTTCTGTTTTCATATAACGCTATTATTTTAGTATGTGTAGTTGGCTTTATCAGTGCTGTTTTTTCATATAATTCTTCATACAACTTTTCACCTGGTTGTAATCCGGTTTCTATAATCTCAACTGGTGTAATACCTAACAAATCAATTAATTTATTTAATATAGATTCAATTTTTATAGAGGCTCCCATATCAAATGTATACAATACATGAGCATCGTTTAAAACTGTACATTGCAATATTAAATCACAAGCCGCATTAATTGTTAAAAAATAGCGCTCTACCTCTTTACTTGTTAAGGTTACAGGTTTACCCGCTAGTAACTGACTCTTAAAAGTTTCTATAACCGACCCGTTAGAATTAAATACATTACCAAATCTAACGATAGAAAATTTAGTATTGGTTATGATTCCCTGTTGATACAGCACATATTGCTCTGCCAATTGTTTTGTTATTCCTAAAACACTAATTGGATTTACAGCCTTGTCGGTAGAAATAAAAACAACCTTTTCACAATTACTAGAAACGGCAACTTCACATACATTTTTAGTTCCTAACAGATTTACTTCTATAGCTTCTGCCGGATTTTCTTCGGTTAACCAAACATGCTTATAAGCTGCCACATGAAACACAATATCAGGTGTTGTTTCATTAAAAATGGATTGTAACCTATTTTTGTTTCGTATATCTGTAAGATACCTTAAATTGGTAGCTCCTGTCTCAGTAACATATCGAGAAATAGCATGAAGCGGTGTTTCTGCTATATCAATCAATATCAATTTTGAAGGGGTATATTTTAGCACCTTTTTTACAAGATTACTACCAATACTCCCTCCCGCTCCGGTAATTAAAACGGTTTTTCCTGATAGGATTTTATATATCGCATCTACATCAATATTATAGTCTATTTCAGGTATAAAATCCGATTCGGTCATAGCAAAATTTTTTAAATATAAATTTACAAAAAGAATTTAGCTTATGACTTAAAATACTTCTTTATAGTATTTTCTATATATCGTAAATCTTCATTGGTAAGTACAGGAGAAGAAGGCAAACAAAGTCCGTTTTCAAATAAACTATCTTCTAGATTAGCTCCAAAGTATTCAGCTTTCTCATACAAAGGTTGTAAATGCATAGGTTTCCATAGATATCTACTTTCTATTCCCATACTAAAAAGATACTCTTTAACGTCCTTATTCGATTTTCCGTGCTCATTCGGATGGATTAGTATACACGTTAACCAATAATTAGAAATGTACGCTACAGTAGGCTCACTTATTACTTCTATATAATCATATGATTTGAACAAACTTTTGTAAAACGCATTAATGGCTCTTCTTCTTTCTATAAAATTGGGTAACCTGGTTAATTGTGCCCTACCCATTGCGGCCAACATATTGCTTTGAGCATAATTAAAGCCTAATTGACTGTGTTGGTAATAAGAAGATTCGTCTTTAGCCTGGTTTGCAAGAAAACGAATGTATTCTGCACGCTCCTTAGTTTTACACAAAACAGCTCCACCACTACTCATGGTAATTATTTTGTTACCATTAAAGGATACAATACCATAATCACCAAAAGTACCACAAAGTTGATTTTGATGACTACTCCCTAATGCCTCTGCACTATCCTCAATAACAGGAATATTGTATTTTTTACTTATCTCAATTATTTGGGTATAATTACATGGCATCCCATATAAATCTACCGTAATTATAGCTTTGGGAAGTTTTCCTTTATTGGTATAGCTTAAAATAGCCTTCTCCAATTGTTCCGGACACATATTCCAGGTATTCAATTCAGAGCCTATTAAAACAGGTTTTGCGCCTACATACAACACAGGGTTTACAGAAGCCGCAAAAGTAAAGCTCTGCACCAACACGATATCTCCTTTGTTAACTCCAAGTGCTAACAACGACAAATGTATTGCGGCAGTACCCGAAGATACAAGCACCGGAAATACTTCATTTCCAAAAAATTTCTTTAACTCGTTTTCAAATAGTATACATTGCGGACCACCAGGAGCTACCCAATTATCTGAAAAGCTTTTTGAAACATATTCTTCTTCCAACTCGTTTACACAAGCCGGAGATAACAATATATTTCTTTCTCTTCTCAAATAATTGTAGTTATGAAGTTATTAGTACGCCTTTTCTTCTCCTTTAACGGCATTGTAAACCGTAAGGAAGCTAATTTTAAGATCTAAAAGAATAGACCAATTCTCTATATAGAAGATATCAAACTTAACACGATTGATAATATCATTATCAGTTTCTACCTCACCTCTGTATCCTCGCACCTGCGCTAAACCTGTAATACCAGGTTTAATAAAGTGACGCACCATAAATTTATCAATTCTCTTCGCATAGTTCTCTGTATGAGAAATCATGTGAGGTCTTGGCCCTACAACTGACATATCTCCTAATAATACATTATAAAACTGTGGCAGTTCATCTATACTGGTTTTTCTTAAAATGGCTCCAACTTTGGTTATACGCGCATCTCCCTTAATAGCTTGTTGTTTATTAGCATCTTTGTTAGGCGTCATAGATCTAAATTTGAAACACTCAAACTCATGATACCCTACACCACTTCTTTTTTGTTTAAAAAATACGGGGCCTTTAGACTCTAATTTAATTAAAAGTGCAACTAACGGTGTTAACCATGATAAAACAAAGATGATTACTAAAGAAGAAAAGAAAATATCAAATGCTCTCTTTGCAATTTTATTAATTGGCTCATCTACCAAAATACTTCTTAAAGATAAGATTGGGGTATACCCATAGTACTCATATTTAAGCTTTTTACTAAAGATTGCTTTATTATCGGGTAAAAACTTAATCAGTTTCAAGTTATTATCAGCAAAGGCAATAAATTCGGCAATATTTTCATCACTCATTTCAGATAAAGAACAATAAATTTCATCTATATTATTGTCTATAATGAAGTTAAAGCATCCCTCTATATTAGAAAATGTGGCGTTATGCCCTACAGAAACAAAACTTACAAAGTGAAAACCAAGCTCAGGATTCTTCTGAAAAAAATCTTTAAGCATTAGTGTATTTCTGTTCTGGCCAATAATAATAATACGTTTTTGACTACCTCCTAAAACTCTTCTATAGCGTTTCATAAAAAAGAAGATGGTAAGCCTTACCGCTCCCATAAAAGCCATTATCAGAAAACCATACGCAACTACCTGAAAAGGTGGCAAGTACACATTATGAAAGATTCCAAAAAACGTAAATGTAAAAAGTAACATTATAAAACTTTGTCTAAAAGTTTTAGATGCTATACTTATTAGATTCGTATATCTGTGAATTTCATAAAAATTCTGTTGCAATGAAGTAAAAAACCAAACAATTGAAATGTAACTATAAAAAGGAACATTAAAATTACCTTCAAATAAAAAAAAGTGTCCTATTACATTTAAAATAAGAATGTCTATTATAAACGACATGGGTCTAATAAGACCTGTCGATTTTCTCTTTTTAATAACACTCATAATTGGTTAGTTATGTAAAATATGGTTTAACGGACGATAAAACTAAGAAATATATCAAAATCTAATGCTAATTTTAGAATAATATTGCTTTAAGTTTTTAATTTTTGATTAAAAACTTAAAAAATATACCTATCGAATATCAGAATATCTTGAGTAAATACTCTCTAAAACAGGGATATTCTTCTCAAGATTAAATATTTCATCAAAAACCATAAATGAATTACTTTCAAATCTGGCTCTTAGTTTTTGTTCGTAATATAATTTATTAATTCTCTTAACCATTGTAGATACATCATCTTGTTTCACAATATACCCGTTAAATCCGTCCTCTATTAAATCAACATTCCCATCACACTCTGTAACCACACAAGCTTTAGAAAGAGCTAAACTTTCGATAATTGAATATGGTAATCCTTCATATCTAGATGTAGTAATATACAACCAAGACTCCTTTATAATAGTAAAAATTTTTTCTCTATCAATCCATTCAATTAATGATATATTATTCTTTAAATCTAATTCATCAATCATTTTCATAATAGAATCTTTGTTAGGGCTATATTCACCAACGCCCATTACCACTAAATGAATATCAGGGATCACTATTTTTAATTGTGCTATCACTTTAACCATCATTTCTATGTTCTTTTGGTAAGACGGTCTACCAACTGTACAAATATAATTTGGTTTAAGATTAAACTCTTTAAAAACTTCATTAGTATCAGGCGTTTTTCTAATAGGTAATACCGAATTTTTAAAAACAATAACTCGTTTCTTTTTATAACCTACTTCTTTTAATCCTCTATTCATTTCAGAATCTGAAGTAGCTAATAAATATGAATTAAACCGCCTGAATATCTTTTCTATAGTTAAGTATACTTTTTTTGCCATAGGAGAACTGGCACTCAAATAAGAATAGGCATGCGGTGTATGTAATACCGGCACTCTATAAAATAATGAAGCCAACCTACCTATAATACCTCCTTTAGCACTGTGCGCATGAATTAAATCAGGTTTCTCTTTACGTAAAATTTTAACTGTCTCGTAAACACAAAGTAAGTCCCTTAAAACACTTATTTCACGCTGAATAGGAATTTTATATTCCAAAAGCTTTTCACCCTTGTTATTTATATATCTCTTCTTCTTCTCATCTTTCTGGTGAATAACAATATTCTCAAACTTATCAGAATTAATATTCTCAGAAATCAACCTCAAATAAATCTCAAGTCCACCAACCGAGTGTGTTACATGCGCTATCTTAATCTTTCTCAACGTATTCAGTTATTTTTTGTATTATAAAAATACTTATTGGCAAATATAGCAAACCATAAAGCGCTAAAGGTAATACCATCATATCGAATTAAAAAATCGTCTGTAAGATTAGAAATAAAAAACAATAAAAAAAATGATATTATTACAGAATCTTTTAGTTGCCAACCTAAATATCCTATTCCAAACATAAAACAAAAAATACCTATCAACCCTAAAACACCAAATTTCAATAGAAAATCGATATATTGATTGTGAGTAGGAAACTCATATTTAGCCAAAAATTTTTGATCTGTATTCTTATAATAGTCTACCAGTTCATGCCTTGCATCAGATGCCCCGTAACCGGTAAACAACCTGTCCTCTGATAATTCCAAAGCCGATTTCCAAATAGAAACTCTAGTCACCAGCTTATTAAAAAAACGTATTTCCGGATGTTCAACAGCATCTAAATTTCCTACATACTCCATATCTGAAAAACTGCCCTCTGTAAACTTCTCCACTGAATAAGGAAAGATCTTTACAAAAGCTACCATACTAGTAATTACCACGCCCAATAAGATTCCGGAAACCTTTATGGCCTTATAAATATTTTTATTCTTAAACAATTCAAAAAAACATACGATACCATATCCTAAAACTGTTGTAACCACCGCAACCCGAGTATTAATGTACATTACAATTACAAACGACATCACCAGAAAAAACCCATGAAGCAAGAAGGGTTTCCAACCCTGTTTTCTATTAAAAAAAAGGTATAAACAGCAGATACTAACAAATGACATGTGCAAGTTTAATGCAGGGGCATGTATACCAAAACTATATGCAAAATTATAGCCCATCTCCCATAAGTGTATTCCGTGAATATATTTTAAAACATTATCAAAATACAGAATAGCATATCGTACATACAGTAGTAACAATAAAATTACCATGCCAAAAGCATACAACTTTAAAAACTTTTTATAGTCAAATGTCTTTCTATAGCCTAGTAAAAATGTGGGGAAAATTATAAAAGAAAGACGCTTTTCAGCAGATTTCCATCCTTGATATAAGCTATCATTATTCCAAAAGAAAATAACATCCAATAAAAACGGACTGGCTATTAAAAACCACCAAAATAATTTTCTTCGATCATACCTTAAATTCTTATAGAACGAAAGATTAAAAACTACAAATACTAGTATTAGTAGGGAACTAAATTTTCTAAAAATTAATGTTGATGCAATCAATAATAGAAAATAAAAGAATATTTTATCGTAATTTTTTTCTAAGGTCTTCATAATAAAATAGATAATAAATTAAAGGAAAAATACCTGCTTTATGTCTAATAGCAGACCCTAAATCGGGTTCAAAAACCCCTTGAACCACAAAAAACGAAAACAACATTAAAAAAAGCCATAATTCAGGATTATTCTTTCTTCCTTTTTTAAAACAATGCCCGAACCTTATAAACAGTACTACAAAAAACAATAATTGCCATATTACAAATGCAACAATATGCGGAGATAATAAATGTTTTAAGCCATTTACTGGAAGGTTAACAGAAAAAAAACCATGAAATATACTTACCAATTCTCCATACCAGGTATCGGGTGCCATAGGCGACAAGATCATTGAATTAGCATTATCCTCTCCTAACCTACTAATATTAATTCTATATCTAGTTTCTTCAGAGATATATTTGCCTTTTACCACACCATAACTCAACGAGATAAAAACCATTCCCATAAGAGAAATAAAGATTGTAGTAAGCCTTTTATTTCTTAAATTAAGCTTGCTTAGTGCAAACATACCTATAGACAATACAATAATAAACAAATAGTATATTCTATAAAAAACAGCAAAAATTAGAAGTAAAGTAAATCCAATGGCCAACGCTTTTTTTACATCAGTCCCATATTCTTTAAAAACGAATATAATTAAAGATACATAGACAAAATTCAAAAAATCTTTGGCAGGCATAGACAAATAAATTGCCGTAATTATAAATAAAAGATAGATAAGAGCGTTCTTTAAACTTACCTTATGAAAGTTTTTTGAAATACCTATTTTAAAAAGAATGTACAATACAATTGAATATTGCATAAATCCTATAATAGAAAAGTGTATGTACTTTAAGCCTGTAATGTTATAAAACAAAATTGTTAAAGGATAGCTACCTATATAGCCTATTTCATTGTATCTGTCGTAGATTAAAACATTTGTATCTAAAAAAAATCTTTCTGGGAGATATAAAGTAGTGGTACATGAAATTAGTAAGCCAATAGTGCCTATTAAAATAAAAGTAAATACATTTCTTTTTATAAGAATCTTTTCCATTATTTTAAATAAATATCATTCAATCTATTAACATACTTAGATGGTTCAAAATTTTCATCAAAAAATTGCTTCCCACTTTTACTAAGCTGGTCTCTTAAATCAGGATTTTTATATAAAATACGAATCTTTTCTGCAAGACTCTTCGGGTTACTTACCTCAAACGTTAGTCCATTAACATTATTCTCTATTAATTCTGAAAAACTTGTAATATCAGAAGAAATAATAGGGCACTCAAATTTAAATGCCTCTAAAATAACTAACGGAAGTCCTTCTGAAATAGAAGGTAATACAAATAAATCAGATGCTTTAAAATACTGATATACCTGATGACTAATTCCTTCAAAAAAAACAACAGATGTTAATTCTAATTTCTCTGTTAGCTCTTTTAATTGCTCTAATAAAGCTCCCGAACCTACCAGATAAACCTCAATTTGCTGTTTTATATTTTCTTCAAGTAAATGAATGGCTTCAATTAAAGTATGCACAGATTTATGGGAAATAAACCTACCCACAAACAATATTTTAAACTTATCTTGATGTTTAGCTAAATTAGTGGGCATAGGAAGTTCTGAAGTATGACCAACCGAAATGGTATTATAAAGCAAGTAAATACGCTTATAATCAAGCCAAAATTTCTGGTGGATATGTTCCTTTAAAGCCTTAGAAATTGCTATTATTTTTGTTTCTCTACAGATAACATTAAACAATATACGATAAAGTATATAATACAAAGAATCCTGAAAATTATTCCTATATGTTGTACTATGCACTGTAGAAATGGTTTTAATTCCCTTACAAGACCTTGCCGCTAACAGCCCAAATAAATCTGCATGGGTTAAATGCGTATGTACAACATCGGGTTTAATTTTTTGTAATACCTTTCTAATTTCGGATATGATATTAAATTTTAAAGGTATATGTATTACATTCACCCTCTTATCAAACTCATTAACCAATTTTGGCACCTTAAAATAAATCACTGTTACCTCATGAAATTCTAATTGCATTCCGGTAACATTTACCAGTAATTTTTCTGCTCCTCCTACTTCTAATGAGGTTATGATGTGTACAATTTTCATGAGATATACTTCCGTTTTATTTTAACCAGTTAGATAAATCTCTACTAACTACTTTTGAGAGTTTTAAAATATCTTCTTTAAAATATTCTTGTAAATATTTTTTTTCTTCCAAAGGAACCCCAACTTTCTTTAAATTTTTATCCTTCATTCGCTCTTTTCTCTCGACAAGAAAACTTCTTACCTTTTCAGGTACGTATTGCTTAATTTCTCTTGGAAACACGGCCTTTTCTAAAACTTTTTGAAGCAACTCATTTTTAGGTACTCCCGAAATATTATACCTAATTCCATAGTCCAACTCTTCTTCTTCCTCTACCCCAATGAAATCAATCAATCCCTTATAAAATGTCTCAGGATCGTCTTTAAAATCGTCATAAAAAAGTACAGAGGTATCAAAATTTTCCATAAACGGAATCACTTGTTTACTATAAAGTCCCTGTTCTTTATAACGCCACAAAAAATCATAATGCTCTTCCTTTCGCTTTTCCTCCAATAACAATGCTTCTTTAAAAGTTTTGGTTTCTCTACTATCTCTTATCAAGTGCATATAAGCAGAAAAAGCCCTTTTGGTAGGATCTCTTAAAACAATAATTATTTTAGGATATTTATCTTTAGGGTAATACTTTTTTATACTCTCAATAGTATTTTCGTAATACAACAAATACTCTACCGAAGCATCTCCTAATTTCTGATTAGGCTTGCTTTTATCAAATAAGCTCAAATAATGATTTAAATCTTTTATAATAGCCTCATTGGTAACCTCATCTCCAACTCCTTTAAAGATGGGATCCATATTAGAAAAAAATCTACATTCTTTTCTTGCAGGAATAAATATTTCTGAATGTTTTTGTAGCGTAGTTGCAATTGACGTAGTACCACATTTAGGCGCTCCTACAATTAAAAAATCTGGTAAATAAATATTGTCTACTTTCAAAGCTTATTATTTAAAATTATAAAAAAACAAAATTTTATCTTTTCTATATACGTAATAAACAGCTAACAAATTCCAAAAAATCATGCTTATGGCTGTACTTACTGCTGCTCCATTCATTCCATAATCTGGAATAAAATATATATTTAAAATTAAATTTAAAACAAGAGCAACCAGAAGTATTCTTTGAAAAATAAATTGTCTTCCAGTCATATTAAGATATACCCCAACAGATCCGGAAAACACATTTATAAACTGGCCAAATGTACATATTAATAATGAAATATAGGCTTCGGTATAAGCCGTTCCAAAAAAACCTAAAATAGTTTTGGGAATTAAAAATAACATAATTAAAACCGGAATGGTTAAATACACATTCATTTTTATCGACTTGTTTATAATCGATAACAGTTTATCTCTTTCACCCGAATAAAAATATTTAGCAATATCTGGGGCTACTATAGAATTTACTGCTAACAAAACAATGCTAGTTACAGAACTCACCTTTACAATTACTCCATAATAAGCAACAATATTAAAACTATGGTAATGCTCCAGAATAATAACATCAGCACTTTGCATAATTAGCATCGTTAAAAAACTAATAGTCATAGGGTAAGATGTTTTAATAATATCTTTAAATCCGTATGAGTTATTAGAATCCGTTTTATGACGTAAGTGGATAGGTGTATCTTTTTTTAAATTTTGTAATAATCTAAAAACATATAAAGAAGTAGTAGTTGCAAGCAGAATTAAAGCCAATATAACCCCATCCAAAAGATAATTATAAACTCCAAAAACATGAATGGCATAAACCATAACTATCACCAAGCCATACCTCACTAAGTTTCCAAAAATTTCAGAAGCCATTAATTGCTTCAAGCCTCGTATAGCTCTAAAATTTAATATAGATAAGCTCAGAAAAAAAACTCCCAAAAAGGCTTTTAAGAGAACTTTTTCTAGATTCTTATCTAGTATCTGAAAATCAAACACATAAAACAATAGGTACGCTCCAAGTAAAATACTACTTGTTACCAAAATAATACCCACTTTTTTAAAGTAAATATCTCTTACCTTATAAAAATTACCCTCAGCCTCTAGTTTACCCGCAAATTTAAGAAAAGCATCTTGTGTACCTAAAACAGCTATAGAACTCAATAAAATAAGCATGGAGTTAAGGTAATTAAATTGCCCTACTAGTTCTTTATTAAAAAATTTAGTTACCAAAACCAGAGAAAAAAAACTTAGCCCTGCCCCAATTCCTTTCAAAAAAACAACTAGAAGACCACTTTTTAAAAAAGCCCCCATTTTTAATTTTTGCCTAAAAACCATTGTACCGTATTTTTTAAACCCTCTTCAAATTTAACAGTGGGTTTATACGCTAACAAATGTACTGCTTTTTCAATAGACGCTAAGGAGTGCTTTACATCCCCTGCGCGTTCTGGTCCGTATACTGGTAATTCAGGAGATACAATTCCATTTGCTATCAATTCATCTTTAATAGCAGTAAACAGCTCATTCAAATTCGTATTTTCACCGCAAGCTACATTGTACACCGTATTAACAGCCTCCGCATTATCTATTAAAGCAGCCAATTGATTCATTTGAACTACATTGTCTATATAGGTAAAATCTCTACTATGCTCTCCCGTGCCATTAATTACAGGTTGTTCCCCTAATTTCATTAAATTGATAAACTTAGGTATTACCGCAGCATAGGCTCCGTTAGGATCTTGCTTTGGGCCAAATACATTAAAGTAACGTAATCCTATGGTTTCTATACCATAGGTTGTAGCAAACACCTTCGCATATAATTCATTTACATATTTAGTTACCGCATAAGGAGATAGTGGATTTCCAATACTATCTTCTTGTTTAGGTAACCCAGGATGGTCTCCGTAGGTAGAAGAACTTGCAGCATACACAAAACGTTTTACCTTGTTTTCTTTTACAGCCCACAACATATTTAAAAAACCGGAAACATTTACATCGTTACTTGTAATAGGATCGTTTATAGAACGCGGTACAGATCCTAATGCTGCCTGATGCAAAACTATTTCTACATCTTTAGTAGCTTTTAAACAGGTATCTAAATCTCTAATATCTCCTTCAACAAAAGTAAAATTAGGATGCGCAAAATGGTACTCAATATTCCGCATATGTCCGGTAGCTAAATTATCCAAACATATTACTTTATTATTTTGAGTAAGCAAGACATCTACAAGATTAGATCCAATAAAACCTGCTCCTCCTGTTACTAATACTGTTTTGTTTTCAATTTGCCTATTCGCGGTCATAGTTGTTATTTACTACTTCTATTAATCTTATAATGAGTCTGTTGCCAACCCTTTTTCTAATATGTTCTTTACATCAAATATGATTGTATCCTTAGCAATAGTATCCCAATCATAGGTTAAAAACTCTGCATGTCCAACTGCTATAATAATTCCTTGATACTTCTCAATAGCTTCAGAAGTCACATGTATTCCATATTCATGTTCAATATCTTCTGTTTTAGCAATAGGATCATAAATATCGGCTTCAATACCATACTCCAATAATTCGGTATAAATGTCTATTACTCTTGTATTTCTAATATCAGGACAATTTTCTTTAAATGTAAAACCTAAAATAAGTGTATTTGTACCCTTTACATTCTTTTTGGTATTAAGTAGGTGTTTTACATATTTCTTTACCACCTGAGCGCCCATATTATCGTTAATTCGTCTACCAGCAAGTATCACTTCAGGATTATGTCCTAAGCTCTGTGCCTTGTAGGTTAAATAATAAGGATCTACCCCAATACAATGACCTCCTACCAATCCTGGTCTAAACGGTAAAAAATTCCATTTAGTACCAGCTGCTTCTAAAACTTCCAATGTATTAATATCCATTTTATCAAATATCATGGAAAGCTCATTAACAAAGGCAATATTTAAATCGCGTTGAGAATTTTCAATTACTTTAGCTGCTTCCGCCACTTTAATAGAAGATGCCTTGTGCGTACCGGCAGTTACTATAGAACCGTAAAGATCATCGATAAAATTAGCAATTTCTGAAGTGCTGCCAGAGGTCACCTTCACAATATTATGTACACGCCTTTCTTTATCACCCGGATTAATACGTTCAGGAGAATACCCGCAATAAAAATCGATATTGAATTTCATACCGCTAATCTCTTCCAAAATAGGTACACATACCTCTTCTGTACACCCAGGAAAAACTGTAGATTCGTATATCACAACATCTCCCTTTTTAAGCCAATTAGCTACTTCTTTCGTTGCAGAAACGATAGGCGTTAAATCTGGCTTTTTATATTTATCAATAGGTGTTGGTACGGTTAGAATAAACACATTAGCCCTTTGCAAATCTTTAGGGTTAGTAGTATAATGTAAGGTTTCTGCGGCTAGTAATTCTTCTTTAGATACTTCACATGTGGTATCTATTCCTTTTTCAAGCTCTTCAATACGTTTATTATGAATATCAAACCCTATTACCTCATAGCCATTTTTTGCAAATTCTACAGCTAACGGCAATCCAACATATCCTAATCCTATAATTGATAGTATACTCATATTTCTAATTTGTATTTAACCGTTTCAAAGGTAATTTTTATAATTCTATTTTTATAAGTTAAGGTATGTATCTTCGTTTAAATACTTTTCTTATCTAAAAAAAGTTAATTATTTCCTTAATTATCGAAATCAAATAATAAAAGAAACAACCTTACAGTAGACTAAATGTACTTATCTAAAAAGTAAAAAGCTTCTTTATCATATGATAAAGAAGCTTTTATTTTAAGGTTAAAAACCTCTATTTATTATATGCTTTTAAAAAAGTATTTAGCCTTAAAAGTAAAATAACCACAAAAACCAAGGTTATAAATAATAGCGGTAAAACTACCTTCATTTCTCTTGAAATTCTAATCACTTTAATACCCCTATCAGGAAATTCTGAGATTACATTTAATGACGCCTTCTGAGTACCCTTATCTTCATTTAATTTAACCAAACTTCTTCTAATATTATTTATCTGCTCTATCAATTCAACACCATTAAAATTGTTGTTTCTGTCATCAGATAAACTAATACTAGCACCCGCCCCAGGGTTTTCTGCTGCAGCTACCATAGATTCTCTATAAGCAATTTGCATAGAATCTATTTCAACCAATTGCTTTCTCAAAATAGTGTCTTGTAACGCTATATTGGTTTTCTTTATTTTCTCTTGCTCTTTAAAATAAGGGTTTTGAGAAACTGATGCCACAATAGAATTTTCAAGCTTTTTAACAACTGTATTATCTGTACTTACTACTTTTACCGTATGGTAGGCAGCATCAAAATCATTAAAATTATTTGAATACATTTCATAGTCAAAACTCTTTTGAGTTAAGGTATCAAGTCCTTTAATAAACTTATCATACAAATACAGCTTTTGTCTCTCTGTAACTAATGCTTCCACAGAAAAAGATACAATTTTACCTGCTTCAGATGGAGTAATCTTCATAGCCTTGGCTAAGGTTATTGAATCTTTAGAAACCGCCAAATCACTAAAATAAGCGATTTGATTATAAAGTTGTATCGAACTATTAAAATTTGGCTCTACCACCATTTCAGAAGTATAAGTAGGGGCTTTAGTTTTATCTAAAAATACTCCCGCAACCACACCAATAACTAAAGCAATTACAAAGTAAATTATATTCTTTTTTATTAAAAGAAGTAATAGGATAAATACATGAAATATCCATTTGAATAAGTTCCCTATAGACTTAAAAAAATTCTGAATACTTTTCCCTAAATAGGCAAAAAACTGAATAATATCAATTTCATCAGAATTATGGTCTTGGTTGGATTGGTTGCTCATAGAAAATATAACTTAGTTTAATATTTGTTCTAATATTTTAATGGTAATTAAATATGTTGGTTTCACTCCTGTAATCCCTAATCCGCCCGAAGCTAATGTACTACCGGTTTCTAATGGATTATCAGAGGCATAGTATGCATAACGGACTTTTACATCGTTTCGTATGCTCTTTCTAATTTTAGAAGCAGACTGTATAGCTTTTTGATAATGAACACCTTCCATCTCTAAACCTATCACATTCCAGGTAGATTCATGGAAAAACTTCAATACATCTTTATTTTGTAGTGAGGTGCCTAAAACCGTTACCATAGACCCCTCAAAAACTTTCAGGTCGTTATTTTCAAAATCTGCGGCACACAACTCATTATTAAACGGATAATTATCGGCTGTACCCTCAAATATGTGAGCATTCGGAATCATAAGATCTCCTTTTCCTCCTTCAAGAATACCAGCTTTACCCATAATAGAAACCGAATCTACTTTTAAAAATGTAGTTTTTTCTTCCTCTTTATATGGTTTTAAAAACTCATCAATGGTTTCGTAAGCCTGTTCACCAAAAGCATAATCCATTACAAATAGCACCGGTTTCTCTTCATCAGGTGTGGTTGCATTTGGCGCAAACCTACTTTTCGTAAAGTTGATTTTAGCGGTGTCAAATATTTGAACATCTATGTTGGTACCAGAAGTATCATCTACCTGAATCATTCCGTTCTTAAGAGCAAAGTCTCTTACTTTTTTTCGTAATGCATCATTACCAAGTTCACTCAACGCCTCAAAAACGTTAAACGATTTTTTGTCTTTATATTCTTTATCTAATACTTGATCTGCATAAATACTATTCATTACACTATGCATATTAGCACTTATAATGTGTACAGGTCTGCCAAGTAAGTTATTATCTTTTAATACTTTTTTAATGTTAGAAGCCCATACATCACCATGAATATGGTGTCCTAAACGCTCTCTTAATACCGAGCTAAATGTAATAGTGCGCTTATCGTTTTCTACAATCTCTTCAATGGCAAGTTTACCCATCCAATAAATTACATGTAAAAAGCGTTCGGGTTGTTTTTTAGTGGTAAAGGTATTGTGAGCGGTTAAAATCTCTTCAAAAGTTCTTCCCAATACATTACCAAGGTGAATAAAAGCTACCTCTCTTTCAGATTGATTTAATTTCCCTTTTTTTACAGCCGTTTCAATCTTCTCCCAATCTCTGGTGGTTTTGCCATCTTCACCTACCAATACTTTATTGGCTATTTTATGAGACTCAATAAACATGAAGGTTAAATGGGTAAGAATATCATAGATATCTGAACGTCCACGAGTAATTTCAATATTCATTTGCTCATCGTCTATACGATAGCAATTTCTTCTACGCTTTGGCGGTATAATAGCATCAAAATGCGATTGATGATACCCTTCATTAGAAGTTAAGTTAATAAATCGGCACTCCTCAATACCTTCTGGCAAGCGCTCTAGTATATACATTAAACCGTTTATCTCGGTTTTATCTTCAGAAATGGTACCATATATTTCAGGACGTAATAACAGTAACGACTCCCGTAATGTTTCTCCTGAAATTCCCATAGGTTTATAGAATCCCCTGTTAAACAGGTGTCTCATGGTAATATATAAACGTTCTATGGCTGCGGTAGACTCCTGTGCTCTGGTCTGCTGTATGGTACTTGTAGTTGTCATATCAATTTTTAAGATACAAAAATACGTCTAAAATTTTATATGAATTTAAATTTTATATAAAGTCAAGGCATCTGCTACTTTACGATTATTAGATAATCGCTGTACTTTGTTCTGCCCGCCAAGCTTTCCAATAGATTTCATATAAGCAGAAAAGGCATTTTTTTGTACCGAAGTTATTTTTAATGGTTGCAATACTTTACCAGTTATTAAATCATCGTAATAGGTGTTCTGTTGTTGCATTGCTGTATCTATTGCCTCAGCAAAAGCATCCATATCAGCAGGTAGAGTTTCAAACTCTATAAACCACTCATGATAAGGTAATCCCTCTTCAGGTGTTATTTGAGGTGCCACTGTAAATTCATTAATACTCACCGCTGTATTAGCCGTAGCTATTTTTAGGGCTTCTTCCACTTCTTTAGCAATTACATGCTCTCCAAAAGCAGAAATGTAATGCTTAATTCTACCCGATACAATAACCCTATACGGCTTAAGAGAAGTAAACTGAACCGTATCGCCAACGTTATATGACCATAAACCGGCATTGGTAGAGATAATTAAAACATAGTTTACACCTAGTTCTACCTCAGCAATAGTTAACCGCTTAGGGTTTTCTTCAAAAAACGAATCCGATTTTATAAACTCATAAAATATGCCCGAGTTCAAAAGTAATAACATTCCTTTCTCGGTTTGGGTGTCTTGATATGCAAAAAAGCCTTCACTTGCCGGAAACAGCTCTATACTCGGTACACTTCTACCAATAAGGTTATTAAATTTAGCTCTGTAGGGTTCAAAATTTACCCCACCGTAAATAAACAATTTAAAGTTCGGAAATATCTCACCAACTGGTTTTCCTGTTCTTTGTTGCAATCGCTCAAAATACATTTGTACCCAAGAAGGTATTCCGCTAATAATAGACATATCTTCTTTAAGGGTCTCATCTACTATGGTATCTACCTTCGTTTCCCAATCATCTATACAATTGGTTTCCCAACTAGGCATTCGATTTTTTTGTAAATATCCCGGAACGTAATGGGCTACAATACCCGATAATCTTCCTAATTTAACACCGTTTTCTTCCTTTAGAATAGGACTTCCTTGTAAAAAAATCATCTTGCCGTCTACAAAGTCAGCTTCTCCGCTTTCTGCTATATAAAATAAAATAGCATTACGGGCAGCCTCAATATGCGATGGCATAGATTCTTTAGTAATAGGAATGTATTTTACACCACTTGTAGTACCCGATGTTTTTGCAAAATAAATAGGTTTTCCGGGCCATAAAATATCCTCTTTTCCTTCTACTACTTCTTCTACATATGTTTTTAGCGCTTCGTAATCACGCACAGGAACCTGAGCAGTAAAATCTGAGTACGATTCAATGGAATCAAAATTATGATCTTTCCCAAATTTGGTTTGGGCAGCTTTAGCAATAAGTTCGTTAAATACTTTTTGTTGTGTTGCCACCGGATTTTCAATCCATTCACGAGATTTTGATACTACTCGTTTAGCAAATAGTTTAGCTGCAAAAGATTTTAATGACATAAATACCTTTATTTAAAATCTATGTATTGTGTTGGGTCTACTGGATACCCATTATTCCAAAGTTCAAAATGTAAATGTGGTCCGGTGGTAAGTTCTCCTGTGTTACCAACAGTACCAATTACCTCTCCACTCTTTACAAAATCTCCTTGCGATTTGTTTAAAGAAGCATTGTGTTTGTATACAGAAACAAGACCATTAAAATGTTCTATCATTATAACATATCCGGTTTCTGTTGTCCACTCCGAAAAAATAACCCTACCGTCTCCAACCGATTTCACTGGAGCATTTGCCGTAGAAACAATATCTACTGCATAATGTTTTTCTTTAGGGTTATAATCGTTAGAAATGGTTCCGCTTACCGGAGAAAACAATACAAAGTTCATAGCGTTTTCTGTAGCACCAGAAAAATTATATCTGTCTTCCTTTGCTACTTCTTCTCGTAAAATAGAGTCTGCTTTATTAGTACCAAAATCTAACTTTACATCATTCTTTTCCTGCACAGCTTTTATAGAATCTTTGCTTATATCTGCAGATGATAAATCACCTGTTAATACCTTTCTTATAGATTCTAAATACAGATGGTTTGCATTTAATTCTTGAGTAACCGAATCTGTCCTTACTAATAACTGAGCAGTTTCATCTTTTAATTTTACCGATGAGTATCCGGGTATGTACTCTCTCAAAGGAGTAAACGCAATAATAACCGTTGTTACTGCTATTAAAAATATAGAAGATAAAGAGCCAAATACAAATACATTAAGCCTGTTTAACTTAAATGATAAGTGCTCTTCAAACGTATCTTCATTTAAAATTACCAGTCGGTATTTATAGATCCATTTTTTATGTAACTTATTCCTTCTGGACGATTTACCTTTCTTCATGTAACAAATATACGTATTGAATTTTTTCTCATAATGTTAAAATCAAAAATATCATAATTAACGTTGATATTAAACATTTCTTTTTACCTTTGCTTCATAAATTTGAAAAATAATGGAATTATCAATTTTTTTAGGAGGGGTAGGTCCTTGGCAAATAGCAGTAGTGGCCATTTTGGTATTATTACTTTTTGGAGGTAAAAAAATACCTGAAATGATGCGTGGGTTAGGTAGCGGAATTAAAGAATTTAAAGATGCTTCCAAAACTGAAGATGATAAAGATACTACTTCAACTAGTAGTAATAAAGAATAATATTCTACAAAAACATATACGTAAAACCACACTCTAATAAAGTGTGGTTTTATTTTTTTAAAGACCTGCCAACTAGAAACATCTTACTAGTAATTAACTGGTTAATTCTGGTACCTTTAATCTCCATTATCGGGTTATGAAAGCATGGTCAAAAAACACATTCAGAGCATTACAACATCCTAATTTCAGAATTTTTATTTCCGGACAAGCCATTTCCCGTATTGGAACCTGGATGGAACGTACTGCAGTAAGTTGGGTGGTGTATGATTTAACCAACTCTACCTTTATGTTAGGGCTTACAGCTTTTTGCTCTCAATTTCCCATGTTTTTACTTTCGCTGTACGGTGGTATTTTAGCTGACCGATACGACCAACACAAAATTGTAATTATAACCCAAATAGCATCCTTTATTCAAGCGGCAATTTTAACCATACTTATTTTTGTGGGCGGATTTGAAATTTGGCACATTTTAGTACTTATTACCATATTGGGTATTATCAACGCTTTTGATATGCCTGCACGGCAATCGCTTATGCATCTGCTAGTAGACAACACTACCGATTTGCAAAATGCCGTAGCGCTTAATTCCTCTATTGTGAATATTGCCCGTTTATTAGGCCCTGCACTTGCCGGAATTACACTAAGTAAATTTGGTGCAGGCGTCTGTTTTTCTTTGAATACATTAAGCTATTTAGCTGTGATTATCTCTTTATTTTCATTAAAAATGTTACCCCACGAAACCAAGGTTAAAAAACAGAGTAACCTCAAAGAAATTAAAGAAAGTATTGCCTATTTAAAACAAAATTCTCAGCTTGGCATACTAACCATTTATACAGCCTGTATTGCCTTTTTTGTTTCGCCTTACATTACCTTATTACCCGATTTTGCCAAAGAGATGTTTAAAGGTGATGCACAAACATACGGGTATATTACCAGCTGTATTGGCTTTGGAGCCATATTGGGGTCTCTCTTTTTAGCAGCCCAAAAAGAAACCAGCAGAATGGTAAATATAGTACTAATAAATGCAGTAATTTTAGGAGGAGCACTTATTACGTTTGCCTATATGGAATATTTACCTGCTGCTCTCCTATTATCTGTAGTTACAGGCTTTTGTGGGCTTACCCAGTCTACCATTTGCTTAACTATTATACAAACAAAATCGGCCCCTGAAATGCGAGGCCGTATAATTAGTTTATTTGCAATGTCATTATTTGGAATGCTTCCTTTGGGTGGTTTGGTGTTAGGTATTCTATCACATCAGGCAGGTAGTTCACTTTCGGTAGCTATAGAAGGTGGTATTGCCATTCTAATAGCTACTTCTTTTTACCTACTTAAAAAAAGAAACCATAAAACCACTGCTTAATCAATCATAGATAGTTGAATACGTTTTCTAGAAATGTCTACCTCTGTAACCGTAACCATTACATGCTGGTGTAATTGTACTACCGAGTTTACATCTGAGATAAACTCATTAGCTAGTTTAGAAATATGAACCAATCCACTTTCTTTAATTCCTATATCTACAAAACATCCAAAATTGGTAATATTATTTACAATACCTGGTACTTTCATACCAGCCCTTACATCGTTAATCGTCTTGATATTCTTATCAAACTCAAACACCTTGGCCTTCTTTCTAGGATCTAAGCCCGGTTTCTCTAATTCTGATGCAATATCTTCTAAGGTAAGCATTCCTACTTCATCAGTGCAATATTGTTTTAAATTAAGGCTTTTAATAAGCTCTTTGTTTCCAACTAGCTCGGTAACCGAAACTTTCTTATCCTTTGCCATCTTTTCTACCAGCTTATAACGCTCTGGGTGTACCGCCGAATTATCTAACGGATGCTCTGGCAGTGCTATACGTAAAAAGGCAGCACTTTGCTCAAAAGCCTTGGCTCCTAAGCGCGGGACTTTCAACAGCTCTTTTCTAGATTTTATTCCATTGTGCTCGGTTCTGTACTTTACAATATTTTCTGCCAACGAAGTACCAATACCCGATACATAACTTAACAGGGGTGCACTGGCAGTGTTTACATTTACCCCAACCGTATTTACACAACTCATAACCACCGTATCTAACTCTGATTTTAACTTAGACTGATCTACATCGTGTTGATATTGCCCTACACCAATCGATTTCGGATCTATTTTTACCAGCTCTGCTAAGGGATCAGACAAGCGTCTTCCTATAGACACAGCACCCCGCACCGTAACATCATAGGTAGGAAACTCAGCTCGTGCAATTTTAGAAGCAGAGTACACAGATGCTCCACTTTCATTTACTATAAATACCTGTAGGTCTCTATCAAAGGCTATACGTTTAATAAAGGCTTCCGTTTCACGTGAAGCGGTGCCATTACCAATGGCAATAGTCTCAATATCATACGCATTTACCAGACTCCTAATTTTTTTAATAGCCATGGCGGTTTCACGTTGAGGTGGGTGCGGATAGATATTCTCGTTATGTTTTAAATCTCCATTTTCATCTAAACAAACCACTTTACAACCACTCTTATACCCCGGATCTAATGCTAAAATACGTTTTTCTCCCAATGGAGCTGCCAGTAGCAATTGCCTTAAATTAGAAGAAAACACTTTTATAGCAGCCTCATCTGCACGCTCTTTTGCTTCCTTTAAAGCTTCATTAGATATAGCAGGTTGCAATAGTCTTTTATAAGCATCTTCTATAGCCATAAATACCTGATTGGTACTACTCTCTACTTCTGTTCTAATAATTACGTCATCAATAAGATCCAATGCATCATCTTTCTCCACATCTACCTTAAGTTTTACATAACCTTCGTTCACAGCCCTTAACATTGCTAACAAACGGTGAGATGGTGCTTTGTTCAAGGGTTCATTCCAATCAAAATACTGTTGATATTTCTGTGCATCTTCATCATCTTTCTTACTTTTTACTACTTTGGCCATAACTGTAGCCCTTCTGCTATACAAGCTTCGTATCTTCTTCCGTACAAACTCATTCTCGTTAACCCACTCAGCTATAATATCTCTGGCACCTTGTAAGGCGTCTTCTATAGAAGCTACCTCACCATTTAAGTATTTCTGAGCTACAAAATCCACATTCTCTTCACGCTGATTAAATATAACTTTAGCCAAAGGCTCTAACCCTTTTTTCTTAGCTATCGCAGCTCTGGTTGTACGCTGTTTTTTATAAGGCAAATACAAATCTTCTAACTGTACTAAGGTAGAAGCTGCCTCTATTCTTTGTTTTAACTCAGGCGTTAAAGCATCTTGCTCATGTATTGCCTTTAAAATGGTTTCCTTACGCTTTTGTACTTCTTCAAAAGCCGCTTTATATTTTGCTATATCACCTATCTGTACCTCATCAAGATTTCCGGTCATTTCTTTACGATATCTTGAGATAAAAGGAATTGTACAATCTTCTTGTAATAATTTTAGGGTGTTAGTAACACCCTTTTCAGGTAAATTGGTATGCTGAAGAATATAAGATAGTATAGTCATTCGATTGTATTAATTATTTAGAATTCAAAAATAGTTTTTTCATAGTAAACTACCTCGGGGCAAGCCCACGAAGCATTTAGTAAGCATTGTATTTCTATTTCGAGACAAGCCTCAGAGCATTTAATCTCAATTATAAGAAATACGCAAAGATTACAAAAAGTACAAAGCCAAAAAATCCTGCAAAAAGCAGGATTTTTAACTCATGTATTTTAGCGTTCTTACTTCTTTTTATCAACATCATATTTCTCTAAATCAAAATCAGCGTCTTCTTTAAACTTAATAGACTTCGCAATAGATTCTAACTCAAATATATAATCTCTCTTATCTATAGATGGAGCAAAAACAAAGCCATCAATAACAATATATCTGTTATTTGCCTTATCTGGAATCATGTAATTAATATACGGTCCTCCCATTAAAAAGTTTTTCATTTCCCATAAACCTCTACTCTCAATAGCCTTTCTATTATCTATCTCAACCTTATGAATACTTGGAGCAAATCCTTTTTCGGTTTGCATATACATACGCTCAGGGTCTCTACCAGGTACATGGGCTTTACCAATAGAATCTCTCATAGATACTACATAATTTGCCAAGGCTACATCAGGTGTTTCTACAGTAAAATCCTTATCAAAATTATACTCCTTATTGTGTTTCGTAGCAAAGTAATAATTGTTCTCATCTGAGGGAACACTGTCATAAGGTACCTCATATACTAAGATTCCACCTTCATATTTCTGAATTTGTCTACGTATCCAGAAAAACTTAGTATCCTGAGTAGTAATAATATATGTTGATGGTAATTTTAAAGTAATACCGAACTCTTTCAACAAAGCTTCTTCCTTAGACTTAGAAGTAACCATTCTTCTTTGAGACTCAATAATCTCATGATCTTTAAAATTAGCTACCATCTTAGGTGCATTGGTATCTAATAACTCTATTATCTTTTCTTCAGAAGTTCCGTTAATTATTGCTACTTGTTGTGGTTTTGCATATAAATCTTCCGAAATACCAGCAACATCTTTATCGGATTTCTGAATCACTAATACATTTCTACTCATTCTAGCAAAATCTGTAAATACAGAAGGTGGCATTTGATGGATAGAAAATATAGGCTCCTCCGTAGCTAAACCTTCCATTGGAGCTGCAAAATAAGACCTGATTTTATCACCCACTTTACCGTTCCACATTTCATTACTAATAACTACTGATAATGAATTGATAGGACCGGTAGATTGTTGTTTATAATCTTCCTCCTTAGTGGTTTTACATCCTTGAAAAACCAGAATTGTAACTACGAAAAAAAATATTTTTTTCATTTTTGCGTTTAATTTAATAATCTAACAATCACACAATTTAAGTTTTGTGCCTAACTTTAAATTAGTACCGCTAATATCATTCCAAAGTTTAATTTGTTCAACAGTAATTCCCGGATATTTTTTAGAAATACTCCATAACGAATCTCCTTCCTGAACAATATGATACTTTGAATTTCCGTTAGTTTCCTGATTTTTAGTAGCTTTAGTATGTTTTTTTGTTACAGATTTTGTCTGTGATTTGGGAATGCTTCTTGGGTAGATAATTAGTCTTTGACCAATTCTAATATTATTATTTCGTAATCCGTTCCAACGCTTAATACTACTAACCCTAACTTTATAGCGTTGGGCTATTTTTCCTAATACATCTCCTGAACGAACTTTATAAACAATCTTAGTATCTTGATTGAAAAACTTTGGTAATGGTTTTTCTCGTTTTGCTTCTTCTGCCTTTACAAAGGCATAGATACTATCTTCATTAGCTACAAATTTACCAATACTCTCTTTAGGTAGTCGTAGTGTATAATTTTTTCCTTTAATAAACGGAATAATATCTAGCTTATAAGAAGGATTAAAAAACTGAATTTCCTCCATATCAATACCGGTAAGTTCAGAAATTTGATCGAACGTAATGGTATTTTTTATATGAATAGTATCTGTATTAAAATACGGATACACAGTTCTTTTAGGCTTAAATCCGTGCTCATCTGCATATTCAAAAACATACATGGTTGCTAAAAATAACGGAACATAACCAGCTGTTTCACGTGGAAGATAGGGTCTTAAATTCCAATAATTTTGGTATCCCCCCGATCTTCTAATAGCTTTACTCACATTACCCGGACCTGAGTTATATGCTGCTAATGCTAAATCCCAATCGCCAAAAATTTCATATAGCTTAGATAAAAATTGTGCAGCAGCCTCGGTAGAACGCATCGGATCTGAGCGTTCATCTACATAACTACTCACATCTAACTTGTACATTTTACCGGTCTGATACATAAATTGCCATAACCCTGTAGCTCCCACTCTAGATTTTGCCTTCGGATTTAAAGCCGACTCTACAATGGATAGGTATTTAATTTCCAATGGTAAATCATACCTATCTAACTTCTCTTCAAAAATTGGAAAATAGAAGTCACTTATACCCATTAAACGCTCTAAACTTTGTCTTCTATTGGTTAAAAACGATTTAATGATACGCTCCAATTCTGGATTATATTCCACATTAAAAGGCGTTTTTTGGTTCAATCGTTCCAAACGCGCTTTTAAAGTATCGGTAGGTAATTCGTTATAGGTTACCTCATCAAAGTTTTCACGTGTTACATCGGCATACATTTCATTGTACAACTCAGAGTTATATAATTCTTTTAACCATAATGTATCTATCCAGTACGGTAACTCTATATCTTTTAGCTCGTACTTTCCGCTTACTTTCGGAAAATACCCAAGATTGGTTTTCCCAATAGTATCTAAGACTACTACAGAATTACCGGTTTCCTTTTGAAATGCTAACGAATCTGCAATTTGAGTACTTAGGTTATCTGTAGTTTGAGCATACAAACCAACCGACAAAAAAATCATACTAAATGCACAAAAAAATCTCATATTATCCTCTAATTTTTCAGAATGATTTATGTTCAATCTGCCAAAAATCGGTTTTTTTGATTAGAAACGTGAACTAATTGCGTTAAAAATAAAAAAACCTTGCCAATGACAAGGTTTTTCTTTATTCATTTTTATGTAAAATTTACTCAATAATTGAGTTTTATACTTTACCATTATGTTACTCAAATTACTACGCTAAAATAGCAGCAATACCAGGTAATTTTTTACCTTCTAAGCTTTCTAACATAGCTCCACCACCTGTAGAAACATAGCTTACTTTATCTTCAAAGCCAAACTGTTTTACAGCCGCTACAGAGTCACCACCACCTACAAGAGAGAACGCTCCGTTTTTAGTAGACTCATCTATAAAGTTACCTACAGAAATAGTACCTTTTGCAAATGTTTCCATTTCAAAAACACCAACAGGACCATTCCATAAAATAGTTTTAGATTCTAAAATTACTTTCTTGAAAATTTCAAGAGTTTCAGGACCTGCATCTAAACCTTCCCATCCGTCAGGAATAGCATTTACAGGAGTAACTTGCGTATTAGCATCTTTTTTAAAGTCATCTGCAGCAATTACATCTACTGGTAAGTATATCTTAACACCTTTTGCTTCTGCCTGTTTTAGAATATCTAAAGCAAGTTCTTTCTTATCATCTTCACAAATAGAATTACCAACAGTACCGCCTTGAGCTTTTACAAAGGTATACGTCATACCTCCACCAATAATCAAGTTGTCTACTTTATCTAAAATGTTCTCGATAATCGTAATTTTAGAAGACACTTTAGATCCTCCTAAGATAGCAGTAATAGGTTTTTCTCCACTTGCCATTACTTTATCGATAGCTTCAATTTCTTTTGCTAATAAATATCCGAAACATTTAGCTTCAGGGAAAAATTTTGCAACAATTGTAGTAGATGCGTGTGCTCTGTGCGCCGTACCAAAAGCATCGTTTACATAGATGTCTCCAAATTTAGATAGCTTTTCAGAGAAAGCCTCATCTCCTTTAGTTTCCTCTCCATAAAAACGAAGATTCTCTAAAATTAAAACTTCTCCTGGTTTAAGATCTGCAACAGCTGCTTCTACTTTTTCACCAATACAATCTTCAACAAATTTAACCTCTACACCTAAAATTTCAGAAGCTTTTGCCACAATATGTTTTAAAGAAAACTCATCCTGAAATCCTTTTGGCCTTCCTAAGTGACTCATTAAAACTACACTACCACCGTCTTCTAAAATTTTAACGATAGTTGGTTTAGCAGCCTCAATACGTGTAGTATCCGTTACATTAAATTCTGCATCTAACGGTACGTTAAAATCAACTCTTATTAATGCTTTCTTATTTTCAAAATTAAAATCATCAATTGTTTTCATATTATGGATGTTATCTTGTAGTTATTTATAACAAATGTAATTAATATTAATTAGCCTTAATATGATAATCGGCATAAATTAGTAAAAACTTAATATTTGAAAACCCCTATCTTTGCGTATGCTTTTTTCAGAAATTTTAGGACAACAACATATTAAAAATCATTTAACGGTAAGTGCCGATAGTAACAGGGTAGCTCATGCTCAATTATTTGTAGGCCCTGAAGGCTGCGGAACCTTACCTATGGCCATTGCTTATGCACAGTATTTACTATGCAAAAATGTAAGTAGTGAAAATACTGGAGGAAATGAAAGTTGCAATCTAAAGTTTGAGCATTTAGCGCATCCCGATTTGCATTTTGCCTTTCCGGTAGCTACCAATGATAAGGTTAAAAAGCATGCAGTAAGCAATGCGTTTATGAATGAATGGCGACAGTTTGTTGCCAAGCAACCTTATGGCAATACCTTTGATTGGTTTCAGCTATTAGGGATAGAAAACAAACAAGGGATTATTGGGGTTGATGAGGCTACTGATATTGTAAAATCGCTTAGCCTAAAATCATACGAAGGTGGTTATAAGATTATGCTTATCTGGATGGCTGATAGAATGAATACGGCTGCTGCCAATAAGCTTTTAAAACTTATAGAAGAACCGCCTAAGGATACCATCTTTCTTCTTATTGCCGAAAAAGAAGAACAGATTATACAAACCATTAGATCGCGTTGTCAGATATTACATTTTCCACCGTTAACGGAGGAGGTTATAAAACAAGGGTTGGTTTCACGTGGAATACCCGAGGCCGAAGCCGGAAAAGTTGCCCATAGCGCACAGGGCAATTACAACAAAGCCATCGATTTATCTGTTAACGATTCAGAAGATTTAGTGTTTGAGCGCTGGTTTATCTTTTGGGTACGTAGTGCCTTTAAAGCTAAAGGTAATAAGGCTGTTATTAACGATTTAATTATGTGGAGCGAGGAAATTGCAGGTACCGGAAGGGAAACTCAAAAGCAATTTTTAACCTATTGTATGGAGGTGTTTAGACAAGCATTACTACTTCATTACCAAACTCAAGATTTGGTATATATGGACATGCATGAAGAAGGATTTAAACTAGAAAAATTTGCTCCGTTTGTGCACAGTGCCAACATTATAGAAATTACCAAAGAATTAGAAACTGCTATGTACCACGTGGAACGTAACGGAAATGCCAAAATTATATTTACGGATCTTTCTATAAAATTAACCCGCTATTTACATAAGAAAGAAACCGTATAAAACCGCCCGCAAAAAACTGCAGGCGGCTTCAGTTATACTTTTATTGTACAGTGTAAGTTACCTGATTTACTTGAGTAGTTCTAAAATATCCGTAGGCATCTTTACCTCCTGAAACATTTTTACAATTTCCTTGTAAACCCACTGGTACCGTACTAAATGGATTCCCTACTTCTTCTGCCTGATAGATTAAAATATTCATATAATTATAGTAGGGTTCTGTAATACTATAGAAATTTATATCTACCACATCGCCAGGTTTTAAAGGCTCTATGTCATCATCATCGTCATCTAATTCATAAAAATTATTTATTAGATTTCCGTTTATAAACTCATCAGAAAAGGTTTCAATGCTATTTAATAAATCACCATCACGGTAGAACTTAACAAAGTAAAAGTTATCGCGCGTAGCATCGTCCTGAAAGTAATAATTAATCTCTGTTAAATCGGTATCAAAACCACCTTCTGTAGATTGATCTACGTTTGAAATTACGGTTCCTTCCTCAAACGTATCGGTAGCCTCATAACTTTCGCCATCATACTCAACATACAATGTAAAAGACTGATTTACTAGAGGTTCAAAACTAAAGGTGGTATAATATCCGTTGTTCTGATCTGTAAACGGATACTCTTCACCCGTTGCATTGTTCACTACTTTCACAGTAGCGCCCGTAACCATTTCTACCTGATCTTGAGAAAAGTAAGGACTAGACATGCTTAGTTTTACTGTTTGTTCATTGCCGGTAGTGGCACCGGTATCGTTAATTTCCCAATCTAACGAAGCTTCTATCACCAAATTTGGTTCTTCTGTAGTTAAATCTACATCTACTACATCGGTACAAGATGTGAAAAATAATCCTATACCCATGATTACTAAAAGAGGTTTTATCATATATTTTTTCATAGCTATTTTAAAAATTAAAGTTATAGGTTACCGAAGGAACAATTCCGAAAATACTGGTTCTAATAGCCTCATTAGCTCCTGTAGCCTGATTTTGACTAAAAGTTATAGAGGCCGCATTATAACGATTATACAGGTTATAAATACTAAATACCCATTCACCTTTCCATCGTGCATCTGGTTTCTTATTTGGAGTATAGGTTGCAGACACATCTATACGGTGATATGCAGGTAATCTATTTTCATTTCTACCGGCATAATTAGCAATTGAAATACCTTCGTACTCATATTGTCCGTTAGGATAGGTAACCGGTCTTCCTGTCTGGAAAATAAGATTGGCACCCAAACTCCATTTTTTATTTAATGAGTAACTACCCGTAACAGATATATCATGTGTTCTGTCATACGAGGTATTGTACCATTCTCCATCGTTAATTCCTAAACCACCTGCAGCTCCGCCCGGTGTTCTTTGTTCCGATTTAGACAGTGTGTAAGCAATCCAGCCAGTTAGGTTTCCTTTATTCTTTTTAAGCAATACTTCTAACCCGTAGGCTCTAGACTCCCCCGTTAAAATTTCGGTTTCAATGGTATTGGTACCTATAAGCACAGAACCATCTACATAATCTATTCTATTATCTACGGTTTTGTAGAACGTTTCTACTTCTAACGAATATTTATTGTTATTGATGTTTTTAAAGTACCCAGCAGAAAACTGATCTGACAACTGTGGTTTTATAAATTTACCACTTGGTGACCACACATCTACTGGAGTAACTGCAGAGGTGTTAGACAACAAATGTAAATATTGAGCTGTTCTTGAATACCCTAACTTAATAGATGAATCATCATTCAACTGATACGACAAACCAACACGTGGTTCAAAATTACCATAAGATTCTATTACATCTCCATCATCGTAATAAGTTTCAGAAATCACTTCTCCTTCTTCATATACGCCTAAGTCTTCGTTGTACACTACTGGCAAACCATTGGCGTAATTGTTTAAATATTGACCGCCCAAACGATTAAAAAAGCTATATCGTAATCCATATAATGCTGTAAGTTTATCCGTAATTTTATGTTCTGCGCTTACATAAATTCCAGTTTCTAAAGCTTTCTTTTGATCTAGTTTTAAATAATTAATAGGAGAAGTTTCAGATGTAGGTTTCACCTCACCCGGATTAAACTTATAATAGATACTGCTAACACCCGCATTTAATTTTAAATTCTGACTCGCATAGTATTTTAAATCATATTTAAAATTATAATTATCAATGGCTGCCACCCAGTCCAATTCATTAAAATCAATAATTACCTGAAAATCATACTTACTGTAAATTAATGACGTATTCGAAAACAATTTATCGTTAAACACATGATTCCATCTTAGGTTAGCCGATATATTCCCATAGTTGTTTTCAAAAATACCATCGATTTTTAATACATCTCTACCATAATAACCCGATAAGTACAACTTATTACGATCATTGATTTGATAGTTAACCTTTCCGTTAACATCATAGAAATAAGCCGAATTAGGCTCATCTGCGAGCTTTAAGAATAAATGAGCATACGAACCCCTTCCTGCTAGCAGAAATGAGCTCTTATCCTTTGCAATAGGCCCTTCTAAGGCCAATCTACTAGACACCACCCCAATACCACCGGTAACATCAAAATTTTTGTTATTACCGTCTTTTTGGCGTACATCTAAAACCGATGATACCCTACCCCCAAATTGAGCAGGTATAGATCCTTTATACAACTCTAAATCTTTAATAGCATCTGCATTAAACACAGAGAAAAATCCAAATAAGTGGGACGTATTATAAATAATAGCCTCATCTAACAATACCAGATTTTGATCTGCTGCACCACCTCTTACATTAAATCCGCCAGAACCTTCACCTCCGTTAGATACCCCAGGAAGTAACTGAATGGACTTAATAATATCTACCTCACCTAAAACCACCGGAATTTTCTTAATGGTTTCTGTTTTTAATGTAGCTACACTCATTTGAGGCGTTCTAATATCTGTAGCTTCTGTTTCTTCAGCAGTTACCACTACCTCGTCTAACGCCATAGATTCTTCTGTAATTTCAAAACTTAACTTCATATCCTGAGTTAAATTAATTTCTTTAGAAACCATTTCATATCCGATGTAGGAGATAACTACATTGTAGGTTCCCGCAGGCGCCGTTAAAGAATAAAATCCATACGTATTAGTAGTAACTCCATAGGTAGTTCCTTCAAGATACACCGATGCTCCATAAACGGTTTCACCGTTATTGGCATCGGTAATGGTACCGCTTATTGCAAAGTTTTCCTGACTGTAGACCAATACCGAGAAAAAACTTAGTACCACCAAAAAAATGTTCTTCATAGTTCTTTTTTTATAATTGATGAAATTTTTACAAAATTATAGTAACGTATCTTTCTTGTTATAGTTAAACAGGTGAACTCTCCTTATCGGCACTTGTAGCACCCGTATTTCCTAATGAAAAAATGTACGTTACATTTTATGATACTTACTTTATTTTATTCGCTTATATTTTCACGTGAAACATGCCGCAAACTTTTCTAATAAACCCATAAATACTAATAATATTGCGCTTATGGAGTAAAATGACTGTATTTGGAGTGAATGAAATACCTCTAGTACCTTTCTTATTTCCTCTAAATACGACTTAGATACAGGAATTATTAACCCTGCATCTTGATATAATAATAAATAATTTTTTCCTTCTTTTTTTTCCAAATGAGATACATTTAATAGATTTATTATGTATGATCTGTGACATTGATATACCGAGCTATCTGGTATGTCTGAAAGTAGATTTTTTAATCGGTTTCTAACGATTTCTTTCTTTAAACGTTGGTCTTCTAAATAATAAACAATCACATATTGGTTTCCTGATTCAGCTAATAAAAAATCTTTTAATTGCAGTTTTATAACTTCATTCCCGTTCTCATCTTTAATATTGACATGATCATCCTCATGTACTTTTTTAAACGTATTTTGATACTCCGTTAATTGAGCCGATAACTCGTTAAGCTCTTCATTCAATCGTTGAATAAATTCATAAACAATGGTTCCAAAAAATGGAAATAACAAGATGATAAAAGCTTTGAAATAATTGGCCAACTGAAAAGCAACGTTTAATTCCTCTTCAAAATCATCGCCAAGATCGGGTACTATAAACGAAAAAATAAAAGTAACTAGCGTAATAAGAAACGTTTCACAGAAAAACCAAATCACATATTTTTTATTGGTAACCGACTGAAAACCGAGTAATGGTCTAAGTATATGTTGCGATAAACTGAGTGAGATTACCGTACTAAATGAAATAGAAACAAGAAATAAAAATTTATGTAAATTAGGGTTGGCGGGATTTCTCATTTCCTCATGCAACCCATAAGGCTGAAAAACAATTAAAAATATATATACAAAAATGGTGGCACTGATAATGTACATCCATTTTGCACGTGCTGTATGTAAATAATTAAATCGTTTTTCTAAGAAGGCATTTATTTTCATTAAAAAGCCGTAATTACTTATTATAATTTATATAAAAATCGCCATTTTTTGCAACAGTTACATTTGTACCTAAAACAACAGAAGTGTTACACATATAGTATTCTATTAATATTAAATAATTGTTAATCAACAAAATACATTTTAAAATAATTACCTAAATTAAAACCCCTAGTATTTATAAAATGTTGTATAAACTGCTAAACAGCAGTAAATTTTAATTATGAAACAAACAATTTCATGCACTCGTATGAATCAAATTACAACAAAATTTTAAAGATTTTAAATACTATTAAATCAAAATCTAATTTCCTACTAAGTTACTAATACCCTCAACGATAAAATGCTACTGTTAATATTAAAATTTTAGCTTCAACAATTGGTAACTTTGCAGAAACAAAATATCATGAACATACCACACCTCACGGAAATAGCAATTTTACTATTATTGATTATCACCTTTGGGTATAGTTCATATGAAAAAATAGCTGACTTTAAAGGACAACTTGCCTGGCTTACCGATTATTTTAAGAACACCTTTATGCAACGCTTTATAAAAATTGCATTGATTAAGGTTTTAATATTTGAAGTTATAGCCACTATTTTATGTGTTCTTGGAGTTGTAGCGCTTATTATTGAAAAAAGCCCGCATATGGCTTTATATGGGTGTATTTTATGTGTTTTGGTACTCTTCTTCTTTGTAATTGGTCAGCGCATAGTAAAAGATTATGACGGAGCACGAAATACGGTTATTTATCTTATTCCTTCTTTCTTTTTGTTATACCTATTAACCCATTAATATAAATATCCATTTTTTAAGCCAGCTTGAACATACAACCAAAATAAGTTGAAAAACGATTTATACCGGATTCTATATACTGCAATAGTTTCTTACTTATAAACTACTCTTTATCTGCATTGAACTCAATAATTGAGATTAAATTCTACTAGACTTATCTCGAAATAGAAATGCACATGCAAAAGCAATCTACATATAAAGTACCATCAAAAACTTATCTAGATAGCATTACATATTCTTGGCTCAGGCTTTCAAACTATCCCTTTATGAAAACAAAGCAATACTTCCCACGGTAAGACTCCGTTGTTTCAAGCTAATCTATTTACTAAAATACTGATTATCAATATTATTAGTTAGTGAATCCTTAACAGCTAAGTAACTCTTTATGTCAGGATACTCAATGTATACCTCCATTATCTTTATCTAATCTGAAACGTAATACAGACCATGCTAAATACTACTCGTACACCCCTAAAAAGAAACCTGCTACTTTAAAACCCTTAGAGATTATCACACCAATTTTAGTAGATATCACAAAAAAAACGCTGTTTTACAGCGTTTTTCAATTTTATTTAAGCGTATTAACCTCTTTTAGTTTTTGGCGTAATCGTCATTAATAGCTTTCAATACGTCCTCAGTAACGTCTCTAGTTTCATCACCATACATAACGCTACCAGCATCGTTAGCACCAAGAATATACGTATACTTCTTATCTTTACCGAACTGATTCACAAACTTTTTAACTGTTTTTAATAGCGTATCAACTTCTTTCTGAGTTTCAGTATTAATTTCGTACTCACGTCTCTGAAGAATTTCAGACCAATTTTTCTGCTTAGTAACAAGCGCCTCATAATCTGCTTGAGCCGCAGCTGTAGGTTGCTTTAAGTTTTTATATTTTTTGTCAAACTCTTGTCCATCCATTTGAAGTACTTTACTAATACTATCTTTTTTAAACGCAAGTTTTTCCATTTTATCATCATGCTTCGTTTGAATATCTTTTCTACCTTGATACTCTTCCAATAATTTAGTTCTGTCTACAAAAACAATTTTATCTTGTTCTGCACAAGAAACTAATCCTACTACTGCAATAAAAGTTACTACTAATTTTTTCATCTACTAATTTGTTTTATCTATAATTGATTTCGATAAAATTTATTGAACACAAAAAAACGTTCAAAAAATTCATCGAAGCAAAAATAAGAAAGTGAATGTTATATTACTGCAAACTACTATCAATTTTAAGTAAAAAGCAACTATAAACAATATCGATAGTTAAATTTAATACTTATAAAATTTCTTTATTAAAAACAGCTTATTTTAAAGCGATTTAAGGCACTTTCAAAAATTAGCAAGGATTTACTATAGCACCACCTATAAAACAGCATCAAAATCTCTTATTCGCTTAAATTTTACTTTTTAAGCACATAAATTAGCGAAGAATAGTTCTTACTACGCATAGCCTTTACATTTGAACGTAGCCCAACATAAAATGCGCTAATAAAATTCATTTTCCCTGTTTTATACTTTTCTGATAAAAGTGATACATAAAATGAATCAAAAATTAACGGACGCACATCTACCAATCTAAATGCATGTTTAGAAAATAATTTGTTTATAGAAGTTTTTGAAAAATGCCAAAGATGTCTTGGTACATCATACGCCGCCCAAAACTCTTTGTAATAATTAGCATCATAACTATTATAATTAGGAACCGCAATCACAATTACTCCTTCCGGTTTTAAAAGGTATGTTATTTTTGCAATTTGCTCATCAAGATTTGGCAAATGTTCCAACACATGCCATAATGTTATTACATCATATTTCTTCTGTGGCAATACTTCAAGGGTACTATATAAATCTATTCCTTTCTTTTTTGCGTTCTCAATGGCAGATGCATTTGGTTCTACTCCACATACACTCCACCCCATAGACTGTGCTTGTTTCAAAAAATCACCCGTACCTGCACCAATATCCAATAATTCTTTTTCTTTAGTTTTAAAAGAGTATATGAGTTTTACTTTTTTTACCAACGCATATGTTTTTATTAAATGATATAATTTCTCAAACAACGAACGCTTCGCATCGGTATGAGAAATATAATCTTCACTTTGGTAATATGCTGGTAAAGCATCTTCTGAAGGTTGTGGTTTTGTTTCCAACATTTCTAAATCGGTATTTAATACCAATTGAAATGTTTCTTTAGAAACCGAATGATCTTTAACCGTTAAAAAAATAGTTTCTTGTTCTTTCATAAGTAAACTTCTTCGGGACAAGCCAACAAAGCATTTATAACATTAATTTTTTATTTCGAGGCAAGTATCGGAGCATTCAATCTCAATTATTGAGCAAACAACTTCAGAACAGGCCAACGAAACATAGCATCTACTAGAATTGTATTTTTATTTTTATTTTCGATTCTCGATTAACAAAATATTCCTGCCAAAAGCAGGAACATTATATATTGTTTCACGAATTGTTTCACGTGGAACTTATTTATCTACCCATATACACCAGCATAATACTAATATCACTTGGTGATACCCCACTTATTCGTGAAGCCTGTGACAAAGTTGCCGGTTTAATCTTTTTAAGTTTTTCTCTAGCCTCAAAAGAAACCGAGGTTAACTTATCATAATTAAAGCTATCAGGTATTCTAATATCCTCTAGTCTATTTAACTTATCAGCATTGTTTTTTTCTTTAGCAATATAGCCCGAGTATTTAATTTCAATTTCTGTTTGCTCTAATACCTCGGTATCTAAATTATGTTCATTTATATACTCAGTTACCTCAGGAAACTGCTTCATATGATCCATAGTAATACGAGGTCTAGAAAACACCTTATACATTTTATCTGATTGCTTCATAGGTGCTGAAGCTAACGTTTCTAAAACCGGATTTGCATCTTCAGGCTTAACACTAGTTTCTTTAAAGAAATGTATAAAGGCATTTGCCTTTTGTTGTTTTTCTTCCATTCGCTTTAACCGTTCTTCTTTAGCTAAACCAATTTTATACCCTTTAGGTGTTAAACGTAAATCGGCATTATCTTGTCGTAACAACGTTCTATATTCAGCACGTGATGTAAACATACGATACGGTTCTTCGGTACCCTTTGTAATAAGGTCATCAATTAATACCCCTATATATGCTTCGTTACGTTTAAGAACTAAATCCCCTTTACCTTGTACTTTTAATGCAGCATTAATACCCGCCATTAAACCTTGCGATGCCGCCTCTTCATATCCTGTAGTACCATTAATTTGTCCGGCAAAATATAAACCATCTACCAATTTGGTTTCTAAGGTATGTTTTAATTGCGTTGGTGGAAAATAATCATACTCTATAGCATAACCCGGTCTAAAGAATTTTACTTTCTCAAAACCTTCTACCGAACGCAACGCCTTAAATTGAACATCCTCGGGTAACGAAGTTGAAAAGCCATTTACATAAACCTCTACCGTATTCCATCCTTCAGGTTCAACAAATAACTGATGACGATCTTTATCAGCAAAACGATTTATTTTATCTTCAATAGACGGACAATATCTTGGTCCGACACTTTTAATAGAACCATTAAACATAGGAGATCTATCAAAACCAGTTCGTAACAAATCATGAACCAATTCACTGGTATAAGCCATATGACAATCTCTTTGATGCGCCAATGGTTTTGTACTATTAGAATATGAAAACTTCTCAGGATTCTTATCACCTGGTTGCACCAGCATTTTACTATAATCTAAAGAACGACCATCTACACGCGGAGGTGTACCCGTTTTCATTCTTCCCGACTCAAAACCTATATTTACTAAATCTTCAGTAATCCCTGTAGCAGCTCTTTCCCCTGCTCTACCACCTCCAAATTGTTTTTCACCAATATGGATTAACCCATTTAAAAAAGTACCATTCGTTAAAACAACCGACTTAGCATATACAGATACTCCTAAAGATGTTTTCACTCCTTTAATCTCACCATTATCAATAATAAGTCCTGAAACCATTTCCTGATAGAAATCAAGATTTGGAGTTTGTTCTAACATCATTCTCCATTCTTCTGCAAAACGCATACGGTCACTCTGTGCTCTTGGCGACCACATAGCTGGTCCTTTTGATTTATTCAACATCTTAAACTGTATAGCGGTCTTATCTGTAACAATTCCACTATACCCACCAAGTGCATCTATCTCACGAACTATTTGCCCTTTTGCAATACCACCCATAGCAGGATTGCAAGACATCTGAGCTATGTTTTGCAAATTCATTGTAATTAAAAGCGTGCTAGCTCCCAAATTAGCAGCCGACGCTGCGGCTTCTGATCCGGCATGACCAGCACCAACTACAATTACATCATATTCTCTATCAAACATACCTTTAATTTTTTTGTTCCACGTGAAACATCCTATTATACACTATAATATTCAGATGTTTCACGTGGAACACTTTATTACTTTTACTTAAATTTACAAACGTTTCACGTGGAACAATACAAAATTTATACCCCAACATCGCTATTGTTTCACGTGGAACATTGCTATTTTCTCATTTTCCTTTTGTCTCATACGTTCTGCATCTGTGTTATTCTTGTCTTTATAACCACAATAATGCAACACTCCATGAGACATCACTCGTAATAACTCTACACTAAATTCCTCATTAAACTCTTTAGCGTTTTCACCAACACGCTCTACACTGATAAAAATATCACCCGAAATACTATTTCCTTCTGTATAGTCAAAACTAATAATATCAGTATAGGTGTCATGATCAAGATAATCTACATTAATAGTATGTAGATATTCATCATTACAAAAAATATAATTCACCTCTCCCAACTCTTTTTCTTCACTCTTAATTATAGTGTTTATCCAGTTAGCATACTCTTTCTCATCTGATAAACTAAACGCTGTTTCGTAATGAAAATTAATCATTTGTCTTAAAATATTGATTTACCTTTTCTTTATAAAATTGGCGCAAAGGTAATACTTGTCTATTTAATATTTCTACTTGGTTAAAATATTCTTTTAACGCTTCAATCTTATCTCTATTACCACCATAATCTCGTGTATTAGTAGTGCTTTTTCGTTCCTGCTTCTTGCCTTGCTCAAAGGATGCATTCTCTAATTTTATCAACTGTTGTTCTATCTGTTTCATCTTATTTAAAACCGATTCTGTAATACCTCGACTTAACAGTTCTTCTTCTACACTTTCTGCGTCTTTTGCTATCTTCTGTAAACTTCTATATTCAGCATCACTTAACTTATCAGATAATTGCTTCTCTAATTCTTGACGTAGCAACTGTTGCTGCTTATAAATCTCATAGATTTTTTCAATGTTGTTCTCTGAATTTCCGTTGCCTGTACCACCAGCACCATTAGTGCCTCCTTCACCACCTTGTCCATCTTGCCCATTCTTACCCTCTTTACCATCTTTTCCTTTTTGCCCTTTCGATCCTTTATCTCCCTCTTTATTTCCGCCTTCTTTATCTCCTTTTTGCTTACTCTTTTCGCCTTCACCAGACTCTCCTTCACCAGATTTTTGCCCAGACATTTTACCATTTAATTCTTGTTGACTCATAATAATATCGCTCAACTGCATACCTGGTGAAGAACTATTTCCCTGACCGCTCCCCGAGCCTTGCATCTTCATTGCACTCTGCATATTACTTAATGCATCACTCAATAAATTAGCCAAATTATTAATATGCGTTAACGAATATTGCTGACTACCTAAACCTTGATAAACTTTATTTTCGGCCAACCGCTCTAAACTTTTATCCATATTAAAATAGATCTCTTCAATCTCATCATTTATAACCACACTAATCATAGGCTGACGTGATGCTAACACCATCAAACTATCATCTACATGCTCAAACATTTCTTTTAATTCTTGTTGCTCTATTAAGTGTTTTGAGAATCCACCAGAGGTGGTAATATATTTTGATAACTGCTCTTCTATATCCTCTTGCTGATTAGAAACCACAATTAAATTATCTAATATTTGACGAAGCATTTCAACATCTTCTTCCATAGATTGTCCACCTTGCATTTTCAGCGCTGACTTCATTCCGCCACTCATTTGCTTCATTTTTTTTGCAGCACTCTTTTGTTTTTGCTTTGCAGATTTTTGAGCTTCTTGCTTCTGTTGCTCATTATCACTTTCCTCAGAATTCTCTAAATCTTCTGTCGCCTCTTCTTGATCCTGCTTCACATCTTCGCTCTTTTCAGTCTCATCAGGAATATCCATCGGCTTTTGTAACTTCTTATTTTCCTCCTGTAAATCTTTTAATTCCTCTGATATTTTATTAAATTTTTCATTTACATTTTTCTGCTCTTCTGAGGTATTCTTTTCCGTAGGTTCATTAGCTAGTTGTTCTTGTTCTTTAGACAACTCTTCTAAATCCTTGCCCAACATTTCAGATTTCTGCGCTACATAATATCGCTTTACCAGCTCTAGCATTTGTTTACTATCCCTACTACTCTTACTTTTTTGCTTCTTAACTTCTTCAAGTTTTTCTGCAAGCTCTTCTTTTGACAATTTATCCATGTACTTCTGCATCTCCTCCATTAACTTTCGTTCTTCTTCCAATTTCTTTTGCAAACGTTCTAAACGTTCTTGAAGAAACTTATCAGTAGTATCCTGAAGATCATTTTCCTTTTTAAAATTCTCAAGATTTTCTTTTAACTTATCAGATAACCTTTCCATATTATCTAATTGTTTCTGCTCCTTCTTTAGATAATCATTTATCTTTTCTTTATCACTATACGATAACTGATTTCGCTCCTTTTGTAATTTAGACAGCTCATCTAACTCCTTATCATTCTTATCGAATTCTTTGAACGATTTATCTAAATCACGAATATTGTTCTTTTGATTTTCCAAAATCTTATCCTCAATCTCTGCATTCGTAAGCGCATTATATCTAAATACTTTACTAACCGATTTTTTACTACCATGTATAGGATCATTATCAAAAACCTGATAATAAAACTCATACGTAAAACCAGTCTCTAATTGAAGCGAATCAGGGAAAACAGATAAAAACTCATCTGAAGTAGATTTGTTAACCGGTATGTTAACCTTCTTAATTTCATTCGGATTGTTACTTTTATAATATACTAATTGTGCAGAAGAAACCCCATAATCATCTGTAACTTTTCCTTTAACCACATAAGTAGAAACAACACTACTATCTTTAACATACTGCAAGGTAATAGTGGGGTACTCATCTTTAATTACATTTAGTTTATATTTAAAACTTTCATATGCGTTTACCTCTTTGTTATTGGTACTAATCTCATAATTCAAATCATTAAAAAGTTGCTTACTATACGCAAATAATTCATCATCTTTAGTAAATAATTCAGTAGTGTCTCTAGTTGCAAAAACCACTTTATCTGTAGCGGCTGTTTCCAGTTTCCAAGAAACTCTAGTTCCCTCAGGAACCACACCATTACCTGTAGATTTTAATTCCTCATCCTTTTTACCTGTATAAGATGGGTAATCTAAAAACATTTTAAATTTTAAAACAACAGGTACTTTAATAACGTCTAACGTATATCTACGAGAACTAACCTGATCTGACTTCAAATGAAAATCTATGGCATCATTTAAATTGGTAAACTCATATTGGTAGGTATCACTACCAGTACGTTTCATAAAATACTCCTGGTTGTTATAACTAATAATAACACTCTCAGGCAAAACATTACCAACAATTTTTGTATATACCGTATACGCTTTACCCTCCTCCCCTTTTAAATTTTTATTTAGTACATTGAAATGAAAAGGAGCTGGTGGTTCATAATATCGAGAATAATTTACAACTCTAGAATAGCTATCAGTAAACCATGTAATTGAACCAAAGGCAATGATAATAACAATAACCAATGCCGGAATTAGCAGATACTTTGCATACTTTACATTGCTCTTAAAATTAATTGCTAACTGAAACGGTATAGGATTAAGTTCTACACTCTTTTGTTCGATACTTGCCAATAACAATTCAGAATCAGTAACATTTTCAGCTAATTGAACTAGATTAATAAGTTTATCACTAACATTTGAAAAATGATTGCCAATTATTCTAGAAGCACTTTTATTATCTAACCCATTTTTTAGTTTAAATAAATAAGCCAATGGTATACCAATAAATCTAACAAAAAGAGAAACTTCAATAACTACAAAAACCCAAAACAAAATCATTCTAGCCGTAGTAGATAACCAAAGAAAATGTTCCACAAGTAACGTGAAAATAAAATAGCATAAACCTATTGTAAAAAATAATATACTACCCTTAATCAATTCATTTACGTAATACTTTTTTATGAATTGACTAAGTTTTTCCCTTATACTATCAAAACTCGTATTCTGCATCTACAACCTTAATTACATTAATTTATTAACCGAAAAATTCTTTGTTATAACTTATAAAATTACAATATAATATTATATAAACAGGTTATTAACATGTAAACTTAAAATCTTTGTATTTTTGCAATCCAAAAACATAAAAATGATGACTAAACCGGTAAGAGTACGTTTTGCACCAAGTCCTACAGGACCCCTGCACATAGGAGGTGTTCGTACAGCTTTATTCAATTATTTATTTGCTAAAAAACACAATGGTATCTTCTATGTAAGAATAGAAGATACAGACCAAAACAGATTTGTAGAAGGTGCTGAAGCATACATATTTGAATCGTTAAAATGGTTAGGTATAACACCCGATGAAACGGTAGGTGTTAATGAAAAGTTTGGTCCGTACAGACAAAGTGAACGTAAAGATTTATATAAACAATTTGTAGACCAGCTTATTGATGCAGGTAAAGCATATTATGCATTTGATACTGCAGACGCTTTAAACTCGTATAGAGCCAAGGCAGAGTCAGAAGGTACCACCTTTATCTACAATTGGGAAAACCGAGAAACATTTGATACTTCTCTTAATTTATCAAAAGAAGCATTAGATGTGCGTCTTACAAATGGTGATCCATTCGTAATCCGTTTTAAAATGTATGATGCTACCACAGATGCTCCTACTATAGAAGCTACCGACTTAATACGTGGTAATGTAAGTTTTAAAAGAGCTTTATTAGATGATAAAGTTTTATTTAAACAAGATGGCTTACCAACCTATCACTTGGCTAATATTGTAGACGACCATTTAATGGAAACTTCTCATGTAATACGTGGTGAAGAATGGTTACCTTCGCTCCCGTTACATATTGCTTTGTATGATGCTTTTAAATGGGATGCTCCAGAATTTGCACATTTACCATTGATAATGAAACCTGTAGGTAAAGGAAAATTAAGCAAACGTGATGGCGATAAATTAGGATTCCCTGTATTTCCGTTAGACTGGAAAACAGCCGACAGTTTTTCTATGGGATACAGAGAACAAGGATATTTCCCTGAAGCTGTTGTAAACTTTCTGGCATTATTAGGCTGGAATGACGGTACAGATAAAGAATTATTTACCTTAGAAGAACTAATACAAAGTTTTGATATTAGCAGAGTACATAAATCTGGAGCAAAATTTGACCCAGAGAAAAACAAATGGTTTAACCACCAATACTTACAGACCCAATCTGATGCTGCAATTGCTAAGTTATACCTACCAATTGTAACTAACTATAAGGCTGATGCCACATTAGACTATGTTGCAAAAGTTGTTACATTAGTAAAAGAACGTGCCAACTTTATAACTGATCTATGGGACTTATCGGACTACTTTTTTGTGTCTCCTAATGAATACGATGCCAAGGCTTCTAAAAAACAGTGGAAAGAACAAACTCCAGATATCATGAAAGAACTTGTACAAGTACTTTATGGTATACCCGATTTTAGCTCTCAAAATACCGAAACCATTGTTAAAACATGGTTACAAGATAAGGGCTACGGATTCGGACAAGTAATGCCGCCATTCCGATTGGCATTAGTCGGTGCCATGAAAGGACCACATATTTTTGATATATCAGAATTACTAGGAAAACAAGAAACAATATCGCGCTTAGAAAAAGCCATAACAACATTATAAAATTTTGAGCCACTTAATAAAGTGGCTTTTTTTATACTGTAACTTTATTTGTACATTCACGACTAATATAATCGTTCATTCACTTACACTTAAAACTAATCAATACATTTTATCATTATGGAAAATTTAGGTCTCATTTTTTTTATTGGTCTAATTATAGTTATTTTATTTGGTTGCTTATTCACAGTTAAACAACAAACTGCAGCTATTATTGAAACATTCGGTAAATTTAGTACTATTCGTCAATCAGGATTACAGTTTAAAATACCCCTATTTCAACGTATTGCAGGAAAGGTAAGTTTAAAAATTCAACAATTAGATGTAATAGTTGAAACAAAAACATTAGATGATGTATTTGTACGCTTAAAAGTATCTGTACAATATGTAGTTATTAAAGACAAAGTATATGATGCTTTTTACAAATTAGAGTATCCACACGATCAGATTACATCTTACGTATTTGATGTAGTTAGAGCCGAGGTACCTAAAATGAAATTAGACAATGTATTTGTAAAGAAAGACGATATTGCTATTGCAGTAAAAGCCGAATTACAAGATGCTATGATAGAATATGGTTTTGATATCATTAAAACGCTTGTAACAGATATTGACCCTGATTCACAGGTTAAGGAAGCTATGAACCGAATTAATGCCGCAGAACGCCAGAAAACAGCTGCTCAGTTCGATGGAGATGCACAACGTATTCTTATTGTTGAAAAAGCACGTGCTGAAGCCGAAAGTAAACGTTTACAAGGTCAAGGTATTGCAGACCAACGTAGAGAAATTGCCCGTGGTCTTGAAGAATCTGTAGAAGTGCTAAACCGAGTTGGTATTAGCTCTCAAGAAGCTTCTGCCCTTATTGTTGTAACGCAACACTACGATACATTACAATCTATTGGTGAGGAAACTAATAGTAACTTAATCTTGCTACCTAACAGTCCACAAGCCGGTAGTGACATGCTAAACAATATGGTTGCTTCTTTTACAGCTAGTAACCAAATTAGTGAAACCATGAAAGAACAAAAGAAAAATGCTGCAAAAAAGGACACCGACAAAAATAAAGATGATCAATAATAAGTACAGTAACTTATAAGTTAAAAAAAACCTGATAGATAATGTTTCTATCAGGTTTTTTGATTTAAACTAACCAAATTACTCAAACTAATTATACAAACTTTTTAACTATATATCTAATTAAATATTTTATCAAAATTCCTTTAAAGCCACTTACTAATTTAATAGGATTTAATTCATCTTTTGTTTTAGTAACGTTCAATTTCACCTTTTCCAATGCAATATCACGCTCTAACTTACGAATGGCTAAATCATTATCTATTTCTTTAAAGCTTTTATATACTCGCATGCTATGTTACTTTAAAGATTAATCTTTATCATTTAATTCATCAAAGAAACTAGTTGAAAACTTTTCCAAAATCTTTCGTTCCATAAACTTATTGTTGTAAAGAAATATAAAAGCAACCACTATATAAAAAACACCTACTATCAGAAATCCTAATGCTAGATTATCCAATAAATCACCAATGCCTATAGAAATAGCAAAAGAAATAAATATGATTCCAATTACCAGTATAAAACCAGTAATCAGTATTTTAGATAATGAAGTAATACTTAAAGTTAAAAGTTTAAATACTTTTAATTTATAGTATGAAATACTCGCCTTTACATACTTCTGAGTATTTTCATTTACCCCATTAACGTTATCTTTAATGTCATCAAACATATTGGTTGGTTACCTCTTATTATACATTTGTTTCTTCAACAAATTCATTTCCTTTATGCAGTTTTGCATTTTTCTCTTTAAGAATTTCAAGCTTACGCTCCATAGCATTTATTGCATCCTCAGCCTTGTAACTCATATTAGAAACTACATCTTCAAGTTTCTCTTCAAAATCTTGTTTTCTAATTTCGGCTGTATGCGTTAATTCATCTGCTATTTTAGAAACTCTGATAGCAATATCATCTTTAGCCTCTATTGCTTTATCTTTAATTTTCTTTCTAGTTTTCTCACCTTTTTCTGGTGCAAATAAAATTCCTAATGCAGCGCCTAAAGCCGTTCCTGCAGCTAATGCAATAATGGTACTTCCTGTCTTATTCATAACAATGTTTAATTTTGGTCTATTAATTTTTTCTGAAACTAAATTACACTGATTACTAAAAACATAGTGTTAAACAGCCGTTAATTGATAATACATTAACAAAACAAAAAAGCACCCAAATTGGGTGCTTTTACTATATTTAAAACTTAAACAAGTTACTTACTTTCTAACTTAGCCCAAGTATCACGTAGACTAACAGTTTTATTAAATACAATAGAATTTTCTGAAGTATCTTTATCTACACAGAAATAACCCAATCTCTGAAACTGAAAAGTTTCACCTTCTTTAACATTTTTTAAACTAGGTTCTACAAATCCTTTAACCACATTTAATGAATCTGGATTTATAAACTCAAGAAAATCAACCTCTTTATGTGAGTCTGGTGCCGCATCATTAAACAAACGGTCATACAAACGTACTTCAACTTGCTCTGCATGTGCAACAGATACCCAATGCAACGTACCTTTTACTTTACGCATACTAGCCTCTGTACCACTTCCACTCTTACTATCTACATCATAGGTACAATGTATTTCAGTAATAGTACCATCAGCATCTTTTACACAACTCTCCGCTTTAATAATATATGCATTCTTAAGACGTACTTCTCCACCCAATTTTAAACGGAAAAACTTACGATTTGCTTCCTCTCTAAAATCTTCTCTTTCAATATAAATTTCACGTGAAAACGGAACCTTTCTATACGTCATCACTTCTTCCTCCGGATTATTTTCAGCATCCAACCATTCCTCTTGTCCTTCAGGATAGTTAGTAATAATCACTTTAACCGGATCTAATACTGCCATTACACGTGCTGCTTTCTTATTAAGATCTTCACGTACACAATACTCTAACAATGAAACATCGATAAGATTATCTCGCTTAGCAATACCAATAGTATCTGCAAAGTTTCTAATAGAATCAGGAGTATACCCTCTTCTTCTTAAACCAGAAATAGTAGGCATACGCGGATCATCCCAAGCAGTTACAAACTTCTCTTGTACAAGTTTTAATAACTTACGTTTACTAACAATAGTATGACTTAAATTTCTGCGAGCAAATTCACGTTGTTTTGGTCGTACCTTTTCAATATCGTATACCTGATCTAAAAACCAATCATATAACTCACGGTGCATAGCAAATTCAAGCGTACAAAATGAATGCGAAACCTGTTCTAAGTAATCACTTTCACCATGTGCCCAGTCATACATTGGGTAAATACACCAATTATTGGCAGTTCTATGATGATACTTATGTATAATTCTATACATAATAGGATCACGCATAAGCATATTAGAAGAGGCCATATCTATTTTAGCACGCAACACATGAGAACCGGCTTCAAACTCACCATTTTTCATACGTTCTAACAAATCAAGATTCTCGTCTACACTTCTATTTCTAAACGGACTATCCGTACCAGGCACTGTAGGAGTACCTTTCTGTTTAGCCATTTCATCAGATGACTGAGAATCTACATATGCCTTACCCGCTTTAATAAACTCAACTGCCCACTTATATAAATCAGGAAAATAATCTGATGCATAACACTCATGTGCCCATTTAAAACCAAGCCATTCTACATCTCTCTTAATAGCATCTACATACTCTTGCTCTTCCTTTTCAGGATTTGTATCATCGAAACGTAAATTAACGGGGGCATCGTACTTTAAACCCAACCCAAAGTTTAAACATATAGAACTAGCATGTCCAATATGTAAATAACCATTTGGTTCTGGTGGAAATCTAAATCTTAAGTGATCTGTAGAAAATCCGTTTCTAAGATCTTCTTCTATAATATGCTCTATAAAATTAAGCGATTTCTTTTCTTCTGACATAAATATCTACAATGAATAAGATTATATACAAAAATAGAAATTAGTAACAACATACCTCATACAAAGCTATGATAATTACGTAATGCGTACATTTGTATTCTTATTTTACGCTGTATGGGAATTATTAAAGTAACGAATATAAAAATATACGCCTACCATGGTTGTCTAACTGAAGAGAGTAAAATAGGTAGCAACTACCGAGTAGACGTTACTGTAAAAGCGAATCTACAACCCTCTGCCAAATCTGATAATCTACCTGATACTGTTGATTATGTACACATTAATAAAATAGTAAAAGAAGAAATGCAAATACGTTCAAAGCTACTAGAACATGTAGCTAAACGTATAATTGACCGCATATTTATAGAAATAGAAATAGCAGATGAAGCTACTGTTGCCGTATCTAAAATTAATCCGCCAATTGGTGGTAATGTTGAAATGGTAACTATAGAGATAAATCTTAAAAGGGACAGCTTTTAAAGTACAGTATATTTAAAACCGATTTTTCTTGAAATTATAAAAATATTTAGTAGATTTGCGCTCCTGTTATGGCATCGTGGCCGAGTGGCTAGGCAGTGGTCTGCAAAACCATGTACAGCGGTTCGAATCCGCTCGATGCCTCCAAAACTAAAAGAGCTGTTTAAGATTAAACAGCTCTTTTTTTATTCTATAGTTTTCAAGGTATCTTTTTTATATCCCTGATTAATTTCTAAACGTTTTTCAAGATATTTTTTTTCTTTCGGAAACAAACCTTGAAAGATTAAAAAACAACCAAATACAATAATAATTACACTAATAATTCTTTTAATCTTATGAATTAAATGCGGAGTTAATTTATTTTTTAATTGCTTAGCCAGTACTATTTTTATAGCGTCTACAACTAAATAAGTAACTACAATACTAGTAAAGAAAACAATAATTCTATTAGGTTGCATATCTAACTTTGGTCCCATTGATAACAGTACAATTAGCCAAAATCCTAAAACACCAATATTAATAAAGTTTAAAATAAAGCCTTTAAAGAAAAACATCAGATAGTTATTGTTAGCAACATCCTCTACCTTATACTCCTCTTCTAATTTCTTATTATAATCTCTTTTCTCTTTTATATACCCATAAATACCATAGGTTAGCATAATTGCACCTCCTAAAATAAATAAAAAAGGGTCATCTTTAATACGTTCTAAAAGCTTTGAAGTACTAAAATACGCTACTAATATAAAAAATACATCACCTGTTGCTGCCCCTAAATCCAACACCATTGCAGCTCTAAATCCTTTACTAACACTGGTTTCTATAACAAGGAAAAAAATAGGTCCTATAGTAAAAGCAAGCACCACCCCTAACGGAATAGCTGCTATAATATCATCTAACATTCTCTCAAATTATCTAATTACTAGAAATCTTTTCTTTATCAAAAATAAAGAATAAAGAAAAAAAAGCATTATAATTTTAAAATTATAATGCTTTATTCTTGCTATTAACAATAATTTAATAAAAACTAAACACTAGTATTCTTTAATTCTACCTCCTAAAAAGGTCTGTTTATCAATTACTTTCGGGCTACCATGAATATCAATATCTCCACCCGCTTTAACTTCTGCATCTACATATTCGGTAGCAAAAATAACAGCTTCACCACCTGCACTTATTCGTACATAAGATTGTTTGGTTTTTAAATCTCTACCATGATATTCTCCTCCGGTTCTTATATTAACACCTTGTGTACTAGCAGTACCATGCGCATCAATTTGTCCACCGGTAACAGATTTAATCTCTAAACGTTCTACGTCTACATATACATCGATCTCACCACCCTCTTGCGCTTTTAATATAAGCTCTGTTACTTTAAAAGGTTCCGTATTTTCTATAAACGCTTGTTCGTTAGCATCTATAATATAAATAGGTGATTTATGATAAATACTTACAAAGGTATTATACCCATCAAACGATTCAGATATATCCATTTTAATCTTTAACTTACCATCTTTGTTAACAATAACAACATCATTTCTATTCTTACCTTTTATTACAGCCTTATTTTCATCACTTCTAATCAGTTTAACAGAAATACCATCAAAAGCTTTTACTTCTGAAAAATCTCCTAATGATTTCGTTATTTCATTCTGTGCAAATGACATAAAAGAGGTCATTACAAATAAAATTCCAACAGCTATATACTTCATAATTAAATTTGGTTTTGGTTTATGATTATTTAGAGTAAAGATGTTCTAAATTTTAAAATGTTACAGTTAATCTCAAATTAAATCATAATTAAAAAATATAAAACTTTGATAATTAGAAAATTACACAATTTTCTTTCCTAATAATTCAAAATCAAGATGTCGTTTCATTAAGTCGGTAGACTTTACTTTTACAACAACCTCGTCTCCTAATTGGTACATATTCTTAGTAACTTCACCAACAATTGCATAGAGTTTCTCATCAAATGTATAGTAATCATCATCTATATCACGTATACGAACCATACCTTCACATTTGTTCTCAATTATTTCTACATAAATACCCCATTCGGTAACCCCCGAAATAACACCTAAGAACTCTTGATCTTTATGGTCTTCCATAAATTTAATCTGCATATACTTAATAGAATCTCTTTCGGCATTTGCAGCTAAACTTTCCATATTTGATGAGTGTCTACATTTTTCCTCATATTCTTCCTCTTTTGCAGAAGCTCCACCATCTAAATAAAGTTGTAACAAACGATGTACCATAACATCTGGGTATCGCCTAATAGGCGATGTAAAATGACTATAATAATCAAAAGCTAAACCATAATGACCAATATTATCGGTAGTATAAACCGCTTTACTCATACTACGTATTGCCATAGTATCTACTAAATTCTGTTCTCTTTTCCCCTGCACATCCTTTAACAAACCATTTAAAGATGAGGTAATGGTAGCTCTGTTTTTAAAATCTAAGCTATATCCAAATCGGGTAATAATTCCTTGTAACTGCATTAATTTTTCATCATCAGGTTCATCATGTATCCTGTATACAAAGGTTTTTTCCTGTTTTCCTATAAACTCAGCCACTTTTCTATTAGCTAAAAGCATAAACTCCTCTATTAACTTATTAGAGTCTCTAGCCTCTTTAAAATAAACCCCAACCGGTTCACTATTTTCATCAAGCCTAAACTTCACTTCCACCTTATCAAATGAAATAGCCCCATTACGCATACGATTACTACGCATAATTTTAGCCAATCTATCTAACGTAAGTACAGCATTTACAATAGTGTCATCTACTGTATAAGATTCTCCGGTTAGTGAAATTTCTGCTGGTATAGTATTTTCTTTCGTTTCAATAATACACTGCGCTTCTTCATACGCAAAACGTTGATCTGAATAGGTTACGGTTCTACCAAACCATTTATTAACAACTTGTGATTTATCATTTATTTCAAACACCGCAGAAAACGTATATTTTTCCTCATTCGGACGTAACGAACATGCCTTATTAGATAGTATTTCTGGTAACATAGGTACTACCCTATCTACTAAATACACCGAAGTTGCTCGGTTATATGCTTCTTCATCTAAAATACTACCCGGTTCAACATAATGAGATACATCTGCAATATGAATACCTATTTCAAAATTTCCATTATCTAATACTTGGAAAGATAATGCATCATCAAAATCTTTTGCATCTTTAGGATCTATAGTAAACGTAAGTACCTTACGCATATCTCTTCTCTTCGCAATTTCTTCCTCCTTAATAGACGTATCTAACTGATTTGCATAATGTTCTACTTCAAGAGGAAACTCATAAGGCAAACCATACTCAGCTAGTATAGCATGCATTTCTGTATTGTGTTCCCCTGGTTTACCAAGTACTTGTATTACTTTACCATATGGCGAATCTGCTTTCTCTGGCCAATCGTTAATTTCTACAATTACTTTATCACCATCTTCTGCCCCACTAAGTTTATTTTTTGGAACAAAAATATCGGTATACATTCTAAAATCGGTAGCTACTACAAATGCAAACTTTGGATGTATTTGCACAATACCCACAAAATGCACCTTTTTACGTTGTATAATTTTTGTAATCTCCCCTTCTATTTTTTTACTACTGCGTCTCCTAGGAAATACATATACTTCAACTTCATCGCCATGTAATGCTTTGTTTAATAAATTAGAGGGAATAAATACGTCGGAATCTAAATCTTCGCAAATAACATACGCATTACCTCTACCGGTAACATCTACAATACCAGTGTGATAATTTAAGTTAGGTATAGCTCTATACTTACCTCTCTCTGGTTCTTCTATACGTTTTCCTTCTTTTAACTGAACCAGTTTTTTAATTAGTAAATTTCTGCCAGAAGTATCTGTTATTCCTAATTTAGCCGCAATTTGCTTGTAGTTAAATAGTTGCGACTGATTTTTTTCTAAAACAGTAAATATGCCCTTGGTAATTTCATTCTTTTTCTGCTTTTGAGCTCTTTCTCTTTTTCTTGACATAAATGTTTATATAAATGAATCAGTAATGTACAAATATTTTATTCGATTATCGATATTAAATAGTTTAAGCCTTTTTTAAATTAAAAATTCTTAATCATAAATTGTATCAAAAGGGAACTCTATTCAATGCCAGATACCCATCGAAAAAATGAAAAGTTAAAATTTTATTAAAAAAAGTGTAATATTTAGAAAGTTTCAACGTCTATATAGTATGAGGAAAATTTATTTGGTCATATTATTCTTTGTTTCACTCTTTCTATCGGGGATGATTTACTTCATTATCACCATCGATAAGTCTTTTGCAAAGAAAGAAAAAGTTATGATTGAAAGAAAAAAAGACTCTGAATCTTCAGAAACTTTTTTTTACTACATAACAGATAAACCTATTGAAGCATAACTTTCGATATCTACTTTTAAGTATTTCTAATTTCTTTTAATTATATCCGAATTTTCATTTAACCAATTTATTCGATAATCAAGATTGAATACTCTAAGACTTATTTAAAAATAGTTTACTTTAATTGTTATCAACATATACTATTAATTATTCTTTTCTTCTTTTTTAAAATTTAAAATAAATGGTGGTTATTATAGCGTGTTAATAGCGGTATAAATTTTCTTAGATTTATTTTTTTTCTGATTTATTAAAAGAGATAATCATGTAATTAACATTAAATTTACATTGTAAAATGTTATTTTTCAGCTACTTTTTAGTAGATATTAACAATTGTTAATAGTTGTAAACAGGAGTGTTTTTTTAATATTTTTAGGTGCTGGTAGGTGTTCATAATGGTTGTTGATAATGGGGATAACTTTGAATAAATAATTATAATATTTACTTGGTAAATTCAGAATAGTTTACAATAGGGATATATTTAGTTAAGATCAAAATAAATTTTATAGTTTTTTGCCACCACTTTTCAACAATTAATGTAAATTTTTAATTAGCTGAAATTTAAGTAATTGTAAATTTTAAAGTTAATAACTGTTTATAACCATTTAACTAGCTGATTTATAATAGAATAATTAGTTAATAACTAGTATACCCCTTTATTTAGATGTAACTATACTCGTTATATGCAGAGGCTATTTTGTAGTTTTGTAACTACTAATCTTTATAACATTCAAATTATGAAAATTGCTATTAGTAATGATCATGCGGGTCCTGAATATAAATTTGCCATTGTTGATTATTTAAATTCTATTGGTGTAGAGGTAACTAATTATGGTACAGATACGCCTGACAGTGTTGATTATGCTGATTTTGGACATCCGGTAGCTACCGATGTTGAAAATGGAGTTGTTGATTTTGGTATTGTAATTTGTGGTAGTGGTAATGGTATCTCTATGACCGTTAATAAACATGCCGGTGTGAGAGCTGCTTTATGCTGGACAAAGGAAATAGCTGAGTTAGCGCGCCAACATAATAATGCTAATATTTTAAGTATTCCGGCACGTTATACTTCTATACAACAAGCAGTTGAAATGGTAAAAACTTTTTTAAACACTGAATTTGAGGGAGGTAGACATGCTAATAGAATAGCTAAAATACCTTGTGCATAAAATAAGTTTTAAAAGAGAAGAGCTTTTTTTAGAAACAAGCATATAAAACCTACTGCAATGCGTTTACTCGTGTTGCAGTATTTGTTTAATAGCAAATAGACGGTTTCTTTTTAAAATAGAAGAAGTATTATCCACTGTAGATAAGTTTATCTATTTTAAGAAGTTTTAAACATTTAAAGAGTGTGGTATTGTGTATAGTATGCACAAAAGTCATTTAGAGGACACCCTCATTTTCATTGTTCGAAATGTGATACTACTATATCTTTAAGTAGTGTTTTATTAACGGGAATTAGACTTCAAGAAAATTTTATTTTACAACAGGAAGAGCATCTTATTCATGTTTTTTTTGAAAAATGCAACACAATTGCATAACCTATATACGTACCTTTGTAACTAACAATTAGTTTAGATTCAATTTTTCGAGTATAATTCTTGCTACGCGAGTTAAGATTATAAGTATGTCGCACCATCATCACCATCATAGAGGAGGCCATCATCATCACGACCATGACCTACATGGAAAGAATTTATTGTTTTCTATTTTTTTGAATATTATTATTACGGCATCTCAGGCAGTAGGCGGATTGATATCGGGTAGTTTGTCTTTAATATCAGATGCACTTCATAATTTTAGCGATGTTATTTCATTAATCATTAGTTATGTAGCTAGAAAACTTTCTAAAAAGAAAGCTTCTACCAATAAAACATTTGGTTATAAAAGAGCAGAAATTATAGCTGCATTTGTAAATTCTGCTACCTTAATTTTAGTGGCAGTGTATCTTGTTAAGGAAGCTATAGAACGTTTTATTACGCCAATCCCAATTAAATCGGGTATTGTTATTTGGTTAGCGCTATTAGGTATTTTAGCAAATGGTTTGAGTGTACTATTACTTAAAAAATCTGCTAAAGACAATATGAATATGAGATCGGCGTATATACATTTACTAACCGATATGCTTGCAAGTGTTGCAGTATTGATTGGAGGTTTGCTAATGAAGTATTTTGAGATTTATTGGGTAGATAGTATTTTAACGTTCGCTATTGCCATATATCTTATTGTTGTTGGGTATGATTTGCTAAAAGGGTCTACTAAAATACTTATGTTATTTACTCCGGAAAATATTAATATTAAGGAGATTGTAAGAGCGGTTCATAAAATTAAATATGTACAAAAACTACATCATATTCATGTGTGGCATTTAAATGAGGATGAATTGCATTTAGAAGCACATTTAGATTGTTCAGAAGATTTAACTATTTCAGAATTTGATACGGTGTTACACGAAATAGAGCATGTATTAGAAGATAAGTTTGGTATTAATCATATCAATATTCAACCTGAATACAGGAAAGAGGATGTAAAAGATTTTATTGTTCAAGATTAATTGGCTTCGATGAATATTACTATAAAAGTTTTTAATGAATTAACCATAAATGAACTTTATGCGATTTTACAATTGCGCAGTGAGGTGTTTGTGGTAGAGCAAGATTGTGTGTATCAAGACATAGATGATAAGGATCAAAAAGCCTTTCATTTGATAGGAGAAGATGAGGGTAAAGTAGTAGCTTATACGCGTATTTTTAAGCCTGGTGATTATTTTGAATATTCTAGTATTGGACGTGTTGTTGTGAAGCAAACCAAACGAAGATTTGGCTATGGACACGATATTATAAAGGCTTCCATAGAATTTATTGTAGCAGAATTGGCTGCTACAACTATTAAAATATCTGCTCAGGAATATTTAAAAGATTTCTATGAGTCTCACGGTTTTCTGCAAGTGGGAGAAGGATATTTAGAAGATGGTATTCCGCATATAGGAATGTTATATTATAAATAATTACAGTCAAAACTGTAACATATAGTATTTTTTTGAATCTTTATTTTAAGAAAAATACTATATATGAAATCTTATTTTCTTCTTTTTGCGTTATTAACTTCTTTAGTAAGTTTTGGACAAAAATCAACGATTAAAGGGCTTGTAGTAGATAAAAATACAAACGAATCTATACTCTATGCAGAGGTAACAGTATCAGCAGTAACCAATGATACTATAACGTATGGAGCTATTACCAATGAAAAAGGATTCTTTCAAATTAAAAATGTGCCCTATGGTACTTATATTTTTAATGCTAGTTTTTTAGGTTTTAGTAAAGTGCAAAAAGAAATAGTAGTTACAAATAAGGTAACTAATTTGGAAACTATTTTTTTAGAACAAGGTGCCGAAAATTTAGATGAGGTTGTGGTTACCAAAACAAAAGCTGCTATTCAGTATAAAGTAGACAGACAAATTATTAATGCGGCTAGTTTTCCAGAAGCCACTGTAGCAGTAGATTTATTAAAAAATGTACCTTCTTTACAAGTAGATGTAACAGGAGAAGTTACCTATAGAGGAGATGGTACTTTTAAAGTATACATCAATGGACATCCGGTGCCAAATGGCACAGAGAAATTACAACAAATTCCGGCCGAACAAATAGATCATATTGAGGTGATAACGAATCCGTCTTCAGAATTTAGTGCAGAGGGTACGGCTGGTATTATACAAATTATACTTAAAAAAACACGTTTAGAGGGGTATGCAATTAATGTTACTGCAAGCACTTCTACCTTAGGATCTTATTATGGAAATGCTTCTATTGATAAGAAAACGGATAAAAGTGGGTGGTATATTAATGTAAATGGCGGTAGAAGGTTTTGGAATAAAATAGACCATGATATTAGACAATCTGCTACAGACAACGAGCTATTATATGCTACGCATTTAGTAAAGACCTCGAAAAGAGGAAATAAAAGAATAGAACTTGAGACTGGGTTTAATTATGATATTACCGATAAGGATTATATAGATGTAGCGTTTAATATTGAACCTATAAAAAACCAAAGTAGTAATTTGAGTAATGGTTGGGTATCTACTGAAGTGTATGAGAATACTAATTTAATTGAAGATGGTTATTATGACCTTATTAGCAGTTATAAAAATAAGTATGGATATTATGGGGGTTCGTTGTCATATAATCACTTTTTTAATGAAGATAAATCACATAAATTAATTTTTGACGGAAGTATTTCTAACTATATGAGTCCGTACGAAGAAGCGTTTGTTGATACTAAAGTTTATGAAACAGAAACACAGCAAATAGGCTCTCAAAATTATGAGAAGAATGAGCTTATGATTTCTGGTAAGTTTACTTATGAACATCCTTTTTCAGAAACTACGTTGTTTAAAATTGGTGCCGATGTAGATATAGATAATATACCCGAAATTGGAACCGAAAATGGAATGTATGTAGATGGAAATTTGATTCCTTTTTCCAACCAGCGTTCAAATCAAATTATAGACTATTCGAGAACTATTTATTCAGGTTTTACCAATTTTAGTAGTTCCTATAAAAAGTTTGAGTATAAATTAGGATTACGTACAGAGTATGAACATACAAAATCTAATTATACGTATATCAATAGTAATGGCAGTACGGTTTATGAACCGGCCTCTTATAATAGAACAAAACTTTTTCCGAGTGCTTACCTATTATATAATTGGAACGATGATTTACAGTTAACTGCCAGTTATAGCAGACGAATAGAGCGTCCAGGATATTTTTCATTAGTACCGGTATTTCAGTATTCTACTGTTACTTCTTATTACCAAGGCAATGCCGATATATTACCTACGTATATAAATGCATATGAAATAGCTTACAAACAAAACTGGACAGATACTGATTATTTAAGTATTCAGGCATTTCATAATGTAAAAAATGGTGTAAGTACTAGTTATAATTATACTTATGAAGATGGAACTATTATTTCTAAAGAACAGAATGTAGGTGATTCTTATAGTACCGGGATAGAATTTATGGGGAATATGAAGCCGGTAAAATGGTGGCAAACGAATCTTAGTTTATCATTATTTAACTATAAGTTAGATGTAGATTTTGAAGATACAAAATACACTCAGGAACAGTTTAATTACAACGTAAAGTTTAACAATACGTTTACTATTTCTGATGATTTTAGCATACAATCTAATAGTTATTTCTATGGGGATTCAAAAGGTGCACAGAATTATTCAAAAGGCGCTTGGTTTACCTCTATTGGGGTTAATAAGTCCTTTTTAAAAGATTCTTGGAAGGTGAATCTTTCAGGAGATAATATTTTTAATACGCGCGTATTGAGAAACACTACTACAGGTGATGGTTTTTCTAATTATTCTAAAATGGTTTTTTCTCCTAAGGTTACCTTAAAAGTAAGTTATACTTTTGATAATCAGAATTAATATTCATTAGGTAGAAATAAAAAAGAACGGTATAGTATATATAATAAAGTGGGCTTAACTTTTTTTTGCGTGAAAAGAAATACTTGCTATTTATAGATTTAAAAAATTTATGGATAAGTTAAAAAAAAACACTTAAGCATAAGCTTAAGTGTTTTAACCCTAATTTTTAGTTAGATAAAAGATTTTTTAACCCCAAAAAAAACCCAATCTTACTACAAATGTATATGTAAATAAACTTTTAAAAAATACTCAAATTGAGTATTTTAATAATTGAATATGCTTAAATATGCCTCTATAGATGAAAATTTATTAATATGCTAATTCTGTTTTTATTAGATAAAAAGATCTTACGAAATAAAATTATCTTTGTAATACTGTACAATTTCTCCGGTTGATTTAAAGTTCATTTTTTTAAGAATATTTCTTCTATGTTTATCTACCGTATGAGAGCTAATAAATAGAATATCACCTATTTCTTTACTGGTTTTACTTAAGGTTAGTAACCGTACAATATCTATTTCTCTATTAGTTAGTTTACTTACAATAGAGTTAGTAGAATAGTTTTTGTAATATAACGTTTCATAACCGTTTTTCTCGTTTAGTATTTTTATAATAGCTACTATTGGATATTCATTTTTAGAACCATTAACTGTATAAAATGAAGTGACAAACAACGGAATTTTGTCCTTATTAAAATACTCTGGCGAAATATGCTCAAGAATGTTTATATAAGTACCATCCTTTTTCTTAATTCTATAGTTATATGAACAAGAAATTTTATCACGTTTATCTGCAGGTATTTTTGTAGTAATATATTTCATTAATTCATCTATTGCTTTTAGCAATAAAGGGGCATCGTTTGGGTGAATTTTAGAGAGCAAATACAAAACCCCTCCATTTTCATGCATTTCAGAAACCGTATATCCAAGATTGTGCTCAATATTTTTGCTTAAGTATTCAAATTTATATTCCAATATATTTACTGAGGCAAAAAATGTTTCGATAGGGGGAATTATCTTATCTATTTGTTTCATCCGTTGAATAGTTTCTTTTACTACTTCATTGGTTTCAACTTCATAATCGATAAATATTTTTTTAAAAGCTTCAGATCTATCTTCAGTATTCATTAATTGGTTAGTTTTTTCTCCATTATATAGTCTTCCATTAGGTACCCGTTGCCTATGTTAATGTTCTCTACTTTGGTTTTAGTAAAGCCTATTTTTTCATAGGAAATAATAGCATTTGCATTGTATCTGTTAACATTTAATGCCAGTATGGTACAGTTATTTTCCTTTGCTATGGTAGCAACTTTGTTTATAGTTATCTTTCCTAATCCTTTACTTTGGTACTCAGATAAAATATAAATTTTATGAAGTTTGGTAACTTCCGGGTTTTGGTTGTACCCTATCTCAAAAGATACAAACCCTACAGCAGAATCTTCCTTTTTTATAATAAGAAATCTGCAATTATTTTTAAGCTGTTCTTGTAAAGCAGGTACGCTGTACATCATATCCATCATATAAGCTATTTGTTGTTCACTTAAGATAGATTTAAACGTATCTGGCCATACTTTTAAAGCTAATTCACGTATTAGAAAAACATCGTTTTCTAATACCTCTTCAAACATAATGTTCATGTAAAATTCTTATTGAAGAATTGATTTATATTTTGAAGAATCATTTAAAAGTTTTGTAGCAATAGTAACCGCTTCATCATGTGTAAGATTATAAGTGTACAAGCCTTCTTTATAGAAATAATGCTTTATAATCTCATTTTCAACGGCATTTTCAATTTCAGCTTTGTATGCATCTAAAGCATTTACTTTACTATCTTCAATGGTAGTTAGTAAATTTTGGTAAGAAATTTTAACATCGTTCCCCAGCGCGTCTAATTCATTTTTCGTCATTAACTTTTTAAGCTTCTTTTCGGTATCGGTTTCAAAACTAAAATCGGATTTAATAACGTATTTTTTAAAATTAGCATACTCTTTATCAGTATATTTTAAATCGGCTGCATTGGTTAATTGATGTGAATAGAAGTAGTTATTTACATAATCAAAAATCACATAATTGTTAATTAAACTATTTGTAAATACACTGTTTTTAGAAGAAGCTATTTCAACATCTGGCATAATACCACCACCATCGTATACAGTTCTTCCGTTTTTAGTTTGGAAGGCTTTAAAGTCTTTTTCCTGCGTTCTAACGGCTTTTCCGCTACCATCTCTATTCCAGTAGTCTAAAGCTTGTATACAACGTCCGCTAGGCGTGTAATAACGAGAGATAGTTACTTTTAATTGGGTTCCGTAAGAAAGTTTTAGTGGGCGTTGCACCAATCCTTTACCAAAACTTCTGTCACCTAGCACTATTGCTCTATCCAAGTCTTGTAAAGCACCCGAAACAATTTCACTGGCCGAAGCACTTCTTCCGTTAACTAAAATTACCAATGGTATTTCGGTATCTACAGGATTTCTTTTGGTTTTATAAGTTTGATTAAATTTTTTAACCTTCGATTGGGTAGTAACAATTACTTCTCCCTTAGGTACAAATAAGTTACAAATTTCTATAGCCTCTCTTAATAGTCCACCCGGATTATTTCGTAAATCTAGTACTAACTTATCTACTCCTTCTGCTTTTAGCGCAACCAAAGCATCTTTTACTTGTTTAGAAGCTTTATCATTAAAACGTTCTAAAACAATATATCCTGTATTTTCATTTATTTTTTTGTAAAATGGAACTGCATCTATTTCTATACCCTCACGTTTTATTGCAGTAGTATATTGTTTACCTTGTCTAAGGTAGGTAAGAGTTACAGTAGATCCTGGAGCACCTTTTAGTAAATCGTTATAACTGTCTTTAAAATCTTTAATGTAGATGTCGTCAATTTTAATAATTTCATCACCGGGTTTTAATCCTGCTAAGTCTGCCGGATATCCTTTGTAAGGTTCCAGAATAATCATTTTATCTTTAACAGTACGTATATTTGCACCAATACCACTGTATTCTCCACTTTGGTTAATTCGATAATTAACCACATCTTGTTCATTTAAAAAGTTGGTATAAGGGTCTAAATCTTCCAGCATACTTTTAATGGCAGTATCCATTAATTCTCCGGGATTGGTTTCATCTACATAATTCATATTCAGTTCTTTGAATAGTGTAGTGAAAATTTCAATCTGTTTAGAAATTTCAAAAAAGTCGTTTTTAAAGGAGGTTCCTATAAAAAATATAGTAATAGCCGCGCAGCAGATAATAATCTTCTTCTTCATTAAATTAAGGTTTTAGTAGTGGCGTTAGCTAATTTAAAAAAAGTTTCGGTTTATCTTTACTCTAACGAATATTAAGTTCGTTTTGTATAAATTTTTCCGATAAATCTGACATTTTTTTCTGGATAAATTCAAAATCCGGAAGCTCTTTACCGGTATAGATAAACATAAAAACATATGATTTCTGTAGTCGCAAAAACTGTTCCGTTTTTTGTAATCGGTATGCTTCTCGTAGTAATCTTTTAATACGGTTTCGGTCTACTGCCTTTTTAAAAAAACGTTTCGGAACCGAAAAACCAGCTTGTACTAAAACATCTTTTGTTGGAGTAGCTTCGATGTATACAAGCTTTATCGGATATTTAGATACAGCACTCCCTTCAGAAAATAATTTCTGAATAAGAATTTTACTTTTGAGCTTTTCATCTTTTGGGAAACTGAAATCCATATACTTTATTACGTTTGGCAAAAGTAATGAAATCCTTTTACCTTAAGTAATGCATTATTTTATTTACTCGATAATCGAGATTAAATGTTTTGAGTTTTGTCTCGAAATAGAAATGAAATTCTTAATAATGGCTCGCGGGCTAGCCTCATAGTAGTTTACTCCTTAAGATCGTCTATAACGGCCTTGATTTCTTTAGCATATTTACCGTAAAAGAAATGTACCCACCACTCTAGCAGTACTCCCGTTAAAAGGATAGTTACTGCAACAACAACAAATAGAATGGTAATGTGTAGTTCAGATAATTGTTCTATATCTAAAATAGTTAAGCCAAATACATTGTTATAGTAATACCCTAATAAAAATAGAATTAAAAAAGGGCTAAGAGCAAACCCAAAGGTTTTGTATAGTTCCATATTTAGCCTTACATCATAATAGGTTTCATATAAATTGTCACGGGTATTTAGGGTTACGGTGTTTAAGCGTTTAAGGAAAATATATAATTTAGTTAAATAATAAATACAAATTCCTGTGAATAAACTATATAGAAGATAATATATATGTGTTAAGGTATTTTCGTAACGGTAAACAGCAGGTACGAATCCCAATACTAAAATTGCAAATACCTGCAACCAAAGTTCTTTTTTCAGGTTGCTTTTAATTTTATCCAAAGGGGTATTTGCCGACTGAATTTTATCTAAATTTTTAGGAAGCTCCACGTTTTTGTCATTATCCTTCTCCCAAGCAGATTGTATATCTTTAAAATCCATAACCCTGTTCTTTAATGAGTTCTTTTAATTTATCTTTTACTCTTTTCAATTTAACCCTCGCATTACCTTCCGATATTCCTAGGCTTTCACCTGTCTCTTTATGAGAGAATCCTTCTAATTGATAAAAAATAATGGCTTTATCAATTTTGTTTAGTTGTTGTACTGCCTTATAAAAATGAGCTAGTTGAAGTTCTTTTTCGTCTGTATTTTCGTTTGGTTCTTTTACCTCTTCGTTGGTTAATTGGGAAGTAGCCACCTTACGTTTTTCTTTTTTTAAATACAGTATTGAAGTATTAATAGCAACCCTGTACATCCAGGTAGAAAATTTACTTTCGCCTCTAAAGCTTCCGTAAGATTTCCATAATTGTAAAACAATCTCCTGAAAAAGATCAGATTGATCTTCTTCTGTATCCATGTAAATCTTGGAAACCTTATATAAAATTCCCTTGTGTTCATTTATTTTGGCCAGAAATTCAGTTTCAGATATTTTGGCCATAGACTTATTTTGTAATTGGGTTTACAGTATAACCTGCTTTTCTAAGTAATTTTATAACACCTGTATCCCCTGCTAAATGCCCTGCTCCTACTGCTATAAATAAGCTTTGGTCCTTCATCATACTTGGTAATTTATCAACCCAGTTTTTATTTCTATCGGTAAATAAGTATTTCAAATTATTTTCAGTAACCATTTCTGGTTTTGTAACGTAAGCGTATAATTCAGATAGTTTTTCAGAAGCATATAACATACTCATTTCATCAAAATAGCTATCAGTATTATATCCTAGCTCATCAATAATTTCGTCAGTGGTAAAACCTTTAGAAAATGCTTCCATTTGTGCATCTACGGTTTCTAAACCTACGAGTTCTTTTTGTTGCGACATCGCTTTAGTTATAAGTTCAAGCTCTATCATTTTTGGGGTACATTTTATGCTTTTAGAAATGTAAGTACTCATAATTGCTAGCAAGGTAAAATTTTCAAAATCAGAAGCCTTCATTTGTATATTGGCTTGCAGCACACTATCTAATTTGTGGTATTGTTCTTTTGTTAAAGTTTCACTTAGGGGCTTTTCTGCAACTGTTAATTTCGCCATTTTTTGCATTTCAGCAGGGTCGTCAAAATCTATTTCCAATACCAATTTATCGGCAGATGAAAGGGTCGTAGTTACATAGTCTTTTAGTTTAAATTTATCAGCACATATCATATGTTGTGTACCAAAGAGGTATGACTTTTCAGTTAATCCGTTGCCGCTTATTTCCCATAAAAGCGAGTTTGCAAGGGGTGCAGTAGGTTGGTTTTGTGCCGTAAGTGTTACCGTGGTTAAAAAGCCAAAAAGTAAAATGTATAATCTTGTTTTTAGTTTCATAGAAAATAGGTTTAATGCACCATGCAATATTTAAAGGGTTGTATACTTATTATAAAGCAGTTTTTTGTTTTCATTTTTTTAGTAGGTAAATGAAAATTAAAAACGTTACACAGATTTTGTAAAAATATCAATTAATAACAAAAAAAGGAGGCTGTATTTTTTAAAATACAGCCTCCTTTTATTTTAAAAAATAAGCAGTCCTTATTGTGCCGGATATTTATTGTTAGCAAGTTTAATATCTGCCATTAGTCCTGAAGGATCTATGGTAATGGTTTTTATTTCAGCCATTGGTTTGTTTATGGTTACATCATAGGTTGGGAAAGCCCAAGGCCAATCTGCTAATTCTGTTTTCTTAAAATCATACGGATTTGCTTTTCCGGCTCTCATCATACGTAACGGAATATAGAAATATTCAGAAGTACCATCGGTATATTCTACCACTACATCTATAGGCATTGGCATTAAACCAATTCTTTCTAAAGTAACCACAGTGCTGGTAGTATCTTCAGAAGCTTTTACTTCCTTAATACCGTAATCTATAGTGTTGTTAGTTTCAATCCAATCGGTTAAATACCAGTGTAATTGTGCTCCTGAAACTTTCTCTGCGGTTCTTATAAAATCGTTAGGTGTTGGGTGTTTAAATTTAAAATCGTCGTAGTATTTTTTCAATGTTTCCATTAGCTTCTCCTCTCCTATTACGTATTCTAATTGCGAAAGGAAAATTTTACCTTTTACATATGCATTAATAGAGTATGCAAAGTTGTATTCGTATCTGTCTCCATGTGTTGCTGCAGTTTGCGCTTTACCAGAATTTACTAAATAATAGTAGCTTCTATAAGAACCAAAAGGTTTAGCATTTTTGTTTCCTTTTACATAAGCGCTTGCTAAGGCAGAAATAAAAGAAGTAAACCCTTCATCCATCCATGGGTGTTCAGATTCGTTTGTAGCTAAAATATGTTGAAACCAAGTGTGCGCCATTTCATGGGCAGTAGTACCAAATAAATCGTTGTAATCTTCACCACCTGTAATTAAGGTACACTGAGCGTATTCCATACCACCATCTCCACCTTGAATGATAGAGTATTGATCCCATGGGTACGGACCAATATGAGTACTATAGTACTCCATAAGTTCCGCAGCCTTTGGTTGTATTTGTGTCCATGCAGCTTTTACTTTCTTATCATCTTTAAATAAGAAGTGCATAGTAATACCGTTTTTAGTTTTTAATGAGTTGTGAATATATTCTGGGTCTGCAGCCCAAGTAAAATCATGTACCTGATTAGCTACAAAATGCCATGTATTGGTTTTACCTCTTCTTTTTACTTTGGTTCCAGGGGTTTCATACCCATACCCTATCTTGTCTCCGTTTTGTAGGTTACCGGTACCTCCTAAAATATAATCTTTATCTATGGTAATTTTCACATCAAAATTTCCCCAAACACCATGAAATTCTCTTGCAATATATGGGTCGGCATGCCATCCTTCAAAATCGTACTCAGCCATTTTTGGGTACCATTGTGTCATTGATAGTGCTACCCCATCGGCATTGTTTCTACCCGACCGTCTGATTTGTACCGGTACCTGACCGTCAAATTTCATTTTAAAAGTAGCTTTAGCTCCCGGTAGAATAGGCTCTGCTAAGGTAACCTCTAAGATGGTTCCGGTAACCTTGTAAGTTACATTAGTACCGTCTTGCTTTAACGACTTTATTTTAATGTATCCAATCTCTTCTGGGGTAAGTTTAGAAATTCTACTCTCATATATTGGGTTATCTTTAGTCCCTAAGTTGTTTACCATTCTACTATCCGGATCTGCAATATTTTGCAACCTGATATCCATTTCACTTCCTGGTTGAAAAGCATTAAAATACAAATGGTAAAAAACTTTGTCTAATGCGTCTGGAGAATTATTAGAATAAACCAACGTTTGTTCTCCTTTGTATTGGTAGTTTTCTACATCCATTTTAATCTCCATAGTATAGTCAACATGTTGTTGCCAGTAGCAAGAACTTTGAGCATAAAGGCTAAAAGAAATAATAGCTAACAGGCAACTAAGGCTAAAGCTTAATTTTTTCATATAAATAATTTAGTGAGTTAAAAAAAAACCGCTTTTAAAAATATAAAAGCGGTTTAAAGATTGCAAAAAATCTTACAATTATAATTTTGTCTTACCTGCATCTACTTGAGCAGCCAGAATAAGTGCGTTGTATGCGTTTACAATTTTACCACTTTTACAAAGGTCGGCAAAGTTTGCAGTATCCTCAGGATTACCTCCAATGTATACTTTTTTGTTAATTGCTAAACCAGACTGCATAAGAATTTGTTTAACCTCTGCAGCTTTTAATTTAGGAAAATAAGAACGTATTAAGGCAGCTACACCTGCAGTAGCAGGAGATGCCATAGAAGTTCCTTGTAAGAACTTATATTTATTACCAGGAATGGTAGCGTAAATTTTCACACCAGGAGAAAATACATCTACATTATGCTTACCATAGTTAGAGAATGTAGCAGGTAATTCTGGTCCGTACTTATAGTTTAACGCACCAATGGTAATAAAATTATCAGACATTTCAGGTCCTGTACCAATAGCATCAGCAGGGTATACACTTACTTTATCTAAGTCATATGTATCGTTACCGGCAGCATTTACAATTAATACATCGTGTTCACCCGCATATTTAATAGCATCGTAAACCCACTGAGCATGAGGAGAAAATGCTTTACCAAAACTAGTGTTAATTACTTTAGCACCGTTATCTACCGCATATCTAATACCTAATGCAATATCTTTATCGTACTCGTCACCGTTTGGTACTGCTCTAACAGCCATAATAGCTACGTTGTTAGCAACCCCATTCATACCAATACCATTGTCTCTTTGAGCGGCAATAATACCAGCAACGTGTGTACCGTGTAAAGCCTCATCTGGCTCTGGCCCAACTACATTGTTGTTACCATATTTGTTATCTTCAAAGTTATTAGGATCGTCTCCTAAAACACCTCTTGCATCAAACTCTAAATTTAGGTTATATTCTAATTGATCTGTAAAATGTTCAACTCCTCCTTGAATATCTTCAATTAAAGCAGGAATGTTATCAGAATAAGCAAACATTTGTCCTAATAAGCCAACACTTTGTTTAACCTCAGGAGTTTCTGCTTCCATACTCATAACCTCTTCTTTGGTATAGTCTTCTTTTCCTAATTTTTCAGAAACAATACCATGAGCATTTTTAACAGCCATTACTAATTGCTCGTAACGCTCTTTACTTTGTTTTGCATTTTGATAATCTTCATCAAATGCTTTTTTAGCAGCTTTATATTGCTCAGACCCATCATCACCAGCCTTAACAATACGAGTCATTTCTAAGTTTTCATCAACAATATCACCTAAGAAGTTCCATCCGTGAACGTCATCAATGTATCCGTTTTTATCATCATCAATTCCGTTACCTGGAATTTCGTCTTCGTTTGTCCAAACAACATTTTTAAGATCTTCATGCTCAATATCAACACCAGAATCTACCACACCCACAATTACTTTAGTAGGAGTAAGGTCTTTTACAAGTTCATAAGCTTTATTAACACTCATTCCAGGAATGGTATCAGCTACTAGATCTAAATGCATCCAGTTTTCTAATTGCTCTTCAGTTAATTCTGCTTTTTTCTCAGTTACACCACTAATGTCTGTAATTGGAGTAGCAACAATTTTTGGGGCACCACAACTTGCTAGCATCAAAGCAGCTGCTGCAGTTATTGTAATTGGTTTAACTATTTTCATTATATATTATGTAATGTTAATTAAAAATTTCCTCAAAAGTATAAATATCCTTCAATCTAACACCTCTTTCAGTATGTTTTACCGTACAAATTTCGTTATGCGCATCGTGTTCTAGCAAAATATAGTACTCATTTTCTACTGCTTTATTTAAAAAGGTAGCTTTTTCATCCATTGTTAATAACGGGCGGGTATCATAACCCATAACGTACGGTAACGGAATATGTCCAACAGTTGGTAGTAAGTCGGCAGCAAAAACTAAGGTTTTCCCTTGGTAGTTAAAATGCGGTAACATTTGCTTATCGGTATGCCCGTCTGCAAATAGGATATCAAAACCTAGTTCACTGTTTTCCAGAAAATCACCGGTAGGATTGGTAATAAAGTTTAATTGACCACTTTCTTCCATAGGTAGAATGTTTTCTTTTAAAAAGGAAGCTTTTTCGCGGGGGTTTGGTTTTATAGCCCATTGCCAATGGTCTTTATTGGTCCAGAATCTTGCATTTTTAAAAGCAGGTTCATATCCGGTACGGTCTTTATTCCATTGTATACTACCACCGCAATGGTCAAAATGAAGATGCGTCATAAAAACGTCGGTGATATCATCTCGGTGAAAACCATGTTTTTGTAATGAGCCATCTAAGGTATGGTCTCCAAACATATAGTAATATCCAAAGAATTTTTCACTTTGTTTGTTCCCCATTCCTGTATCAATAAGAATAAGTCGGTCACCATCTTCTACAAGTAAACAACGGGCTGCCATATCAATCATATTGTTGGCATCTGCCGGATTGGTTTTGTTCCAAATAGATTTTGGTACAACACCAAACATAGCACCCCCGTCTAACTTAAAGTTTCCGGTTTCTATGGTATATAGTTTCATAGGAAATAACTGATTAATAAATAATTGAAGAATTTGAAATTTTGAATAAAAAAACAATGCAAAGTAAAAAATAACGAATAAATAATAGGTGTTTTTATGATTTTATTAAGAAATGAAATTATAGAGTTGAGTTGTTAGCTATGCAAAAGTCTAATATTAATAAATCTTATTTGTTTCATTATTAATAAAAGAGTATGTTTGTACTTCATTATATTTCAGAAACCGATATAGTTCTTCAAATACGAGATTTCATAAATTTAATTTTTCTTTTTAATTTATAGTAAACAGATTTTATGTTTACCTATTATCATCATTGTTTCTTATTAGATTTGGGAAAGTAGTTTACCCATAATCTAAATTAAAACATAATTCTTATAAATGCTTCATGAGCTTGTCCTAAAGTAGTTTACTCGATAATCGAGATTAAATGCTCTGAGACTTGTTTCTAAATTAAAACGTAATTCTTATAAATGCTTTATGGGCTTGCCCTAAAGTAGTTTACTATGGATATTTCTTAGTGCTTCACTTTTTAACTAAGAGCAGAGATATGGGAAGTATATCGAACACGATGGGTTATAGCAGCCCATTTAACAAAAATCAAAGTGTAATTTTAAGGGGAGAAACAGTCAGAGGAATGACTAATGTGAACCCCCTACTTACACAAAAATTTTCAGACAGGTCTGTGCAGTCTATAAACAACCTGTATTTTCCGGACGGAAAGGTATATAGTTCGAACAATCAACCTATAAATATTATTACAGATGTTGGATCTTCTGTAAAGGTTGATGATTTTTTAAAATTTGATGTTTATTATGATTACAATAGGGACAAAGAGTTTTCTGAAACAGATAAATTGGCTTACACACTTTACATTTTTATATCAAAAGATGGAAATAAAGTAAAGGAGGCTTATGAGTCTACTAAACCGGGAGATGATGAAATTATTTTATTTCTAGAAGATAACGAGAGTGACTTTTTATCGGAAGCTGTTATGTACGGTAGAGCATCTGCTAACATTGTAAAAAATCATCAAAGTTTACGTAATGGAAACTCTAGTTTCTACAACTTTTTAGAGAATAATGAATATTATAAGATTTCTCATGATAAGGTATTTGAGTTACTTACAAAAGGGTATATTGAGGATACTACAATAGCAACTTCTTTTGTGGAGGGAACGTGCTTCATGTTAAATCTTATTAGCCTACCCGTTAAAGGATTAGGTTGGGTTCTTGAAAAAATAGGGGAAGGAGTAGATCTGCTTAAGATTGAGGATAAGTTTTGGGATACAGAAAGTGAAGAGTATGTATTTAGCGAAGATAATCTGATAAATTTTTTGACGGTAGATGATGACACCATAAATGAAATAAAATCGATTACTGAATCTTTAAAGAATGACCCCGAAAGGTTTGAATGGAATGATTTGATTCCCGGATTTGTAGTAAAAATTACAAAAGCTATTGTTGATAAAATTGTTGGATTAATTGAAAATTATAATGCATATATAGCCAAGTTTATTAATGAACTTTACAAATCTGAAACGTTTAAAAGTTTTACTGAAACAGCAAAAAAAAACTATTTACAAGAAGTAATAGCTTTGCGTTGTGGTATTTATAATGGTTTGGTAGATTTTATTTCTTCAACGATTAAGTTTGCGGGTAGTTATTTACAAACGCCTAGTAATATATTTAGTAGCTGGGAAGAAATAAAAGAAACCATTGATAATTTTATTAATGCTATAAGTACTATTAATTGGGAAGAAGTAAGTACAATTTTTAAAGGGTTTTATGAAAAAATAAAATCGTATTTTAAAAAAAATGAGGCGGGTGATTATAACTGGGTTCGTATAGCATATGTTTCGGGATTTGGGATTGCATTTATTGCTACTTTTTTTGTGCCGTATGCCAATATAGCAAAAATTGGAACCATAGGTACAATAACAAGTAAAGTACAAACCTTAACTGCCGACCTTGTACAAACTTTAAACAAGGTTTTTGTTAAAGCTACAACTGCTATTGGGCAAAAAACAGCACAAGGGTTTAAAGCTTTTTTAAAAATGCTGCAAAAGCTTGGAGAACTGTTTGCTAAAGGAGGCAAAAAGTTAAAGCAATTATTAGATGGTGTTTGGGAAACAATCTCTAAATGGTTTTTAAAAGGGAAAGAAGAGTTTGAAACCTTGGTAAGCAAAGCAAAAAAGCTTCTAAAAAGGAAACCCAAAAAAGATGCACTGTATAGAGATATTTATAAAAAATTAATTATACCTGGTAAGGAGGGTATGGTATCTGTGCGTTACTTTAATAAGGTTGCAAAAGAAACAGCAGAAATTTTTGAAACAGCTTTGCATTTAGTAGATAGGAATAGTGAAGAATTTAACACACTTTTTAAAAGGTGGTATAAAAATCCTATACATGGAGTATTTCACCAATCTACTTTTTTAAACAAAAGGTATAAGCTAGTATTAGAAGGACCCGCAATTTACTTTTTTCAAGGAGTAAGTGGTGCTATTGTTAATGGGGAACGATTGGTTTTTAAGATAACCTATTATACCTTGCAGCATGAATTGCTACATTTAAAGCTTTGGTATAAAATGACAAGAGAGTTTCCTGAGTTAAAAAAGTTATATGATAAAATACCAAGATGGTTGCATGAGGCAGATGTAATTGGTGAAATACTTAAACAAAATGCCCACCGTAAAGGAAAATGGCTTAACGAAGATATAATAAACGATGTAAATGCATTAAATGGAATATTAGAGAATAATACAAAATATAGGAAACAAGCAAAAAAAATGTTTGGAAAGGAACAATTTAACAAGGATGATTTTAAAAATTGGGATTTAAGCAAATATTTAGATAAATTAGATTAAACTTTATTAGAATGAACCATACAGAAGCAGAAATAATAGCCATAGTAAAAAAATTGATGGCAGATTTAGATATTGAATATTTAGAAGATATACCATTTGAAATACGAGTACTAAAAGATAGAAAAAAGTCTTATACCAAAAGAATAGACATGGAAACCGCTTGGGGTGTTGGAGTATCTGTACCATCTGCTGATTGGAGGGATGAAGATGGTACCATATCAATTAATATAGACGATGCTACAGGTGAAATAGAAAGTTATCTATTTTTTTCGGCTGGTCGGCCTATACCTTGTTACGCACGTCTTAATGAAGAAGGTGAATATAGGTTAATACCAATAGGTAATTAGTATATACACCCCAACCTTTTTATGAATAGGTTGGGGTTTGTTTTATATATTAGTGTTATAAAACATTTAACAAATAAATGAACCATACAGAAGCAGAAATAATAGCCATAGTAAAAAAATTGATGGCAGATTTAGATATTGAATATTTAGAAGATATACCATTTGAAATACAAGTAGAAAAAGATATAAAAAAGTCTTATACCAAAAGAATAGACATGGAAACCGCTTGGGGTGTTGGAGTATCTGTACCATTTCATAAGAAGTATGAAGATGGTACTATAGGAATTACTATAGACGATGCCACAGGTGAAATAGAAGGTTATCTATTTTTTTCGGCTGGTCGACCTATACCTTGTTACGCACGTCTTAATGAAGAAGGTACATATAGGTTAATACCAATAGGTAATTAGCATATACACCCCAACCTTTTTATGAATAGGTTGGGGTTTGTTTTATATATTAGTGTTATAAACATTTAACAAATAAATGAACCATACAGAAGCAGAAATAATAGCCATAGTAAAAAAATTGATGGCAGATTTAGATATTGAATATTTAGAAGATATACCATTTGAAATACGAGTACTAAAAGATAGAAAAAAGTCTTATACCAAAAGAATAGACATGGAAACCGCTTGGGGTGTTGGAGTATCTGTACCATCTGCTGATTGGAGGGATGAAGATGGTACCATAGCAATTACTATAGACGATGCTACAGGTGAAATAGAAGGTTATCTATTTTTTTCGGCTGGTCGACCTATACCTTGTTGCGCACGTCTTAATGAAGAAGGTACATATAGGTTAATACCAATAGGTAATTAGTATATACACCCCAACCTTTTTATGAATAGGTATGAACCGTTTCTTCAATACAAACCTTTAATCGTTTTCCGTAATCTAATAATGCTTTTAACTCTTTTATACTGGCAAGACGCTCTTTTTTAAAAATTAAAATGCCTTTACCATTAGACTCAATATGGTAGTATGGGTTACTTTCAAAAAACTGCACTAATTCATCTGAGAAGAAGTTCTGAATATCTGTAATATTTTCTCCTTTTAAATAGAAGCGTTTTGAGAAGTCTTCATAAGCTTCAATATTTATATCTTTAAAACCTGCAAGTGCATACGCTTTTTCTATAAAACCTTCTTTGTCAAGTGTAAAATCGGGAATATGGGATTGGGGTTTAATAAGTAACATGGTAGATCGAATGACCTCCTTGGCAATAAATTCACCTTCAGAATATTCTACATCAAACAAATGAATACCGGTTTCTATATTAGAAAGTTGGTTATAAATATGATTAACGGTTTTTGTATTAAAATACGTAAAGTGCTCTAAAAATTCAACTTCTTTTCGCTTACGGGAATAATAGTTAAGTAAATATCGCGGAGCAATTTCTTTGAGCTGGTTTTGACGCTTAGTAAAATTAACGTCTCGTAACATTTTAGCTACCGGAATAACCCTGCGTAAAGCAAACGGATGTGGGGTATCGGAGTTGTGCATGTCTAATCCGTTAATCTCAAAATTACCCCCCTTTTTAGTAAACATATCCTGGTAATTATTTAAACTTTCCATTGCGGTATGGTCTACAAACTCACACATAGAAAAATCTAGTATAACATCGGCTGTTTCCGGAATATCGGCTAATTTATTTTTTAGTTTATAGTAATTTAAAAACGTACAAAAGTGCTTAACGCTTATAAAATAACTATCTTCTTTGTCTTCTTCACCATCTTCTTCTTTAAACATTAAAACATTGGGCACAAACACATACCTAAAAAAGAAGATAAAGTTTCTTTTAATAATCATGTGCATAAGTAGGGTTACCAATGCCCCTATAAGAATTCCTGAAATTAACCCTACGGTAAGGGTAATAATTAGGGTTGTCATAAAAATGATAATCTGCTCTTTACCAATTAATAGTATTTGCTTTGCTTTTATAGGTGATGCCAGTTTATACCCTGTAAATACTAATATAGCCATTAGAGCAGGCAAGGGGATACGGGTTAACTGTGTACTAAACAGCGCAATAAATATGATTAGAAAAAAAGCATGGAAAAAATTAGAAGACCTGTTGGTACCACCGTTGTTTACATTTACAGAACTACGAGCAATAACGGTTACCACATTTAAACCTCCTAAAAAACCGCTTATAATGGTAGCCAAACCTAAGGCTTTAATGTCTCGGTTTACATTAGATCTTCTTTTTAAAGGATCTAGTTTGTCTACTGCTTTAATACTTAATAACGATTCTACACTGGCTATAAGCGTTAATGAGATTACACTATCCCAAAATAAAAAACCATTTATATGCGAAAAGTCGGGGAGTTTCACATCGGCTATAATTTGTTCTACATTCGGAATACCCGAAATCATATAATCAGGATGTATGACATTGGGTGTTCCTAAAATTAATTCACAATAGTAACTGAACGATATAGACAGAATAACAATCCACATAGGCGCAGGAACCAATTGCAAATACTTGTTTCTAAGTTTTGGGTACACAATCATAATCCCTAGACTAATTACCCCTGCAATTGCTGCATAGTGTAATCCTATATCCTGATGATTGAAACTTTGAAAAATGGTATGTGGTATTTCTAGTAAATATTCCAGATTGCTATCTCTTACAATTTTATGGCCTAGCATAATATGAAATTGCTTTCCTAAAATAATAAGTCCAATAGCGGCTAACATGCCTTGTATAGCCGATGACGGAAAAAAGTCGGCCACTTTTCCTAAACGCAAAAAACCAAGAAGCAATAATAACCCACCCGACACTGCAATGGCGGCATAAGCACCTTCTAATTGTAAGGTAGCAATAGCCATAATAATAACACCAACCAATCCGTTACCGGGGCCAGTAATGGTTACATTACTTCCTCCAAAAATTGACACGATAACACCCCCTACAATAGCAGTAATAATACCTGAAATAGGAGGGGCGTCGCTAGCCATAGCAAGTCCTAACCCTAAGGGTAGCGCAATTAAGCTTACCACAAAACCAGAGAATATGTTTTTGGGTAAGGCTTTTAAAAATATGTGTATACCTTTTTCTTTCGGATTCATGTATTAAACAACTAGCACATCGGTTGGTAATTCTCTTAATATGTATTCTAGGTCATGGGTAAAAAAACGATCCCAAAAGGAGGTGTGGTTACTACCATTCATTACAAGTAGATCGGCACGCATTAGTTGTGCATAATGCCCAATAGAATAGCCTCTTCTTCCAAAGATAGACTGTGTTTTTACCCGAATGTTTTTCTTGTAATCTTCTGGTATCTGGGTTACTATTTTTTTAACTCTAGATTCTTCTCTCAGGCGTAAACGCTCTTTTACAATAGTTGCTTTTCTTAGTGTTTTATCGTCTTCTACTTTTACTTGTACCTTTTGCTGACTAATTTCTTCTACAATGGTAATTTTTCTAGCCTCTAGTTTATGACTCACATAAAACGAGGTAGCAATAGTAGCTTCTGTTTTGGGACTGCTTAAACCATTAACCACTATATTTTTACAGGGCACCCTTTCTACCGAGGGTTTTATTAAAAGCAATACAGAGCACGATGCAGATCGGGTAATTTTTCGGGCTATAGAACCTACATAATACTTTACCAATTTTTCTCGTTGTAACGCTCCTAATACCAGAAGGTCAATTTTCTTTACTTTAATGGCATTTAATATAACTTCTACCGGATCTCCTAATTCATATACCACTTTATATTCTAAATGCAGCTCTTTAAAAGGGGCAATAATTTCTTTTAGGGTAACTTCTTTTTGTGTAGTTCTATTACCAACATGTATTAATACTAAGCGGGCATTAAAACACAATGCCAACCGTGCCGCTTCATAAATGTTAGCTTTAAGGTTGGGGGAAAATGCAATCCCGATTCCTATTGTATTATAATGTGTAGTAATCAATATTTACAATATAGTTTATGTTATTTGTGAATATACTATAATTTTCCAAAAAATAATTATCTTAAACGTGATAATGATGGAATTTAATTATATAATTTTTTAACAATAGAATAATCCGAAGCCCTTATTTTAGTAAATTGCTTTTTGGTGAGTCGATGAAGTATTTAATCTCGATTATTGAATAAACTTAACCTTGTTTTGAAATATGTTAGCACTAGCAGGAATTGTTATACTTGGAATTTTAGCGCAATGGGTGGCCTGGAGATTAAAGCTGCCTGCAATTTTACCACTTATTTTAATAGGACTTTGTGTGGGGCCAATTTCTACCTACTTTACTCCTGATGGAGGAAAATGGTTAGAACCTACCTGGAATGGTAAAGAGGGGCTTTTTCCGGGAGAACGTATGTTTAATTTTGTATCGCTTGCCATTAGTGTAATTCTTTTTGAGGGCGGACTAACCCTTAAGCGTTCTGAAATTTTAAACGTTGGTTCCGTAATTATTAAGTTAATTACCATAGGTAGTGTTATTACATTTTTTGGAGCAGGGGTGGCGTCTCATTTTATTTTTGGTTTAACCTGGCCCATTGCCTTTTTATTTGCTTCTTTAATTATTGTAACCGGCCCAACAGTAATTACACCCATTTTACGAAATATACCTTTAAAGAAAGATGTGTCTGCTGTACTTAAGTGGGAAGGTATTTTAATTGATCCTATTGGGGCATTGGTTGCAGTATTGGTATATGAGTTTATTAGTGTGGATGCAGGAGGCGAATTTACCCAAAAGGCTTTAGAGGAGTTTGGTAAAATTGTGGTTATTGGGGGTTCGTTTGGTTTTTCTGCGGCTTACTTGTTATACTTTTTTATTAAAAAGAATTGGATACCTCATTACCTTATGAATGTGGTAGCACTGTCGGCTGTTTTAGGGGTTTTTGTATTGTCTGATCAGTTTGCGCATGAATCTGGTTTATTGGCAGTGGTGGTAATGGGAATGGTTTTAGGAAACATCAACCTTCCTAATTTAAAAGATATTCTGTACTTTAAAGAGTCGTTAAGTGTACTACTGATTTCGATACTGTTTATTCTACTGGCAGCTAATATTAATATGTCCGATTTAGAGTTAATCTACAATTGGAATACCGCTATATTATTTGCTGTGATTGTATTTGCTATAAGGCCATTAGGTGTATTTATAAGTACTATGGGCTCTAACTTAAAAATAAATGAGAAAATGTTTATAAGTTGGGTTGGACCACGTGGTATTGTAGCTGCGGGTATTGCTTCGTTGTTTGGTTTAAAATTGGTGATGATAGGGGAAAATGGGGCTGAGTATATTACACCATTGGTGTTTGTAATTGTACTGGGTACGGTATTATTAAACGCTACCACGGCACGTTTGTTTGCCAGAGTATCAGGGGTATTTTTAAAAAATTCTAACGGAATTGTAATTGTAGGGGCTTCTCATGTATGCCGACTGATTGCTAAATATTTGGTTAAAAATAATCGACATGTGGTGTTGGTAGATAGTAACCCAGATAATGTAGAACGCTCTTTAGAAATGGGAATAGAAGCAGCTGAGGTTAATATTTTTACAGACGATCTTACTGCTAATATTGAGTTTAATAACATAGGGTACTTGTTAGCTTTAACGGCAAGTGATGAGGTAAACAAGTATACGCTAAATAAGTTTCAAAAGTACCTGGGAGAAAATGGATCTTTTCGTTTAATATCGTCTGATGAAATAGGGCAGGATGATCTTCCTTTAGAGCAGATATTCTCTCAGCATGACGATTTTATAAATTTGAGTGAGGTAGCTAGAGACTATCCTAATGTAAATGAATTGAATCTAGAATCTAAAGATCACTACGTGAAAGAGGTAACCCGATTGAATGATGAAATAAAAACAATTCCGTTATTTATTAAAGATTATGATGGGGTATTACACATTATAGCGTCATTAGATGCCAACTTTGGTATAGAAGAAGGCTATAAACTGGTGTATTTAGGAAAGCCAATGGAATTATTAAATCCTGCGAGTTAAAGAAAAAGTATATTTTCATAAAGAGTAAACTACCTTGGGGCAAGCCCACGAAGCATTTAATCTCAATTATTGAGTAAAAAAAGCTATTCAAAATATAAAAGTGTGTAAGGGCAAAAAAAGTGCAATGAATTTAAGATTTTTTGAATAGCTTTTTTATGAGCCATTAATTTATAAAAAAACATAGAATTTTTATACAAGTTTCTTTAAATATTTCATATTTGACTTTGCAGTATCTATAGCTTCTGAGATTTCCCCTGTTTTGTTATCTAAAGAAATATTAAAATGTGAAGATTCGTTTTTATGGGTGGTAATTAAATTTTAAAAACGAACAATTAGGCAATTAAAAAAGCCAACCCCAAAGGAGTTGGCTTCTTAAAAATGTGGTTGTGTTTATTTAATACGTACCTTCTATTTGTGTGTCGGTAAGTGTTTTCATAAAAGCTATAATGGCTTTTTGTTCTTCTTCAGTAAGTTGTAAATTATCAAACGGCAAGGTTTGGTGTGGTAGGTCAAAACCTAGTCCGCCGCCGCCGCCTTTATTATAAAAATCTACTACTTGTTCTAAGGTAGTATATACTCCGTTATGCATGTATGGGCCGGTAAGCTCGACATTACGTACTGTAGGTGTTTTAAACATGCCTTTGTGTATAGCTACCTTATAGTACCAGTAAAAACCAGTATCATCATCTAGTTGTTTGTTTTCTGCTGTTTCTGGCACTCCAATTACTTCCTTCTCCGTATCGTTGAAAAATGGAGGTACCGTACCATTGGTTAGTGGTATAAAGTGGCAGGTAGCACATAAAGCTTTTCCAGTAAACAGGTTAAAACCTAATTGTTCTTCTTTGGTATAAGTGTTCTCTTCAGAACGTATGTTTTTATCAAACTTAGAATTAAAAGTATTTAGCGTACTTAAATACGCTGATAAGGCTTTAATAACTACCGTGTTTTTATTAGGAACGCTACCATAGGCTTTTTCAAAAAGCTTTATATAGGTAGTATCTTTTAGAAGATCATTAGAAAATTTGTGTACCTGTGTATTAAACTCGTCTTTGTTTTTAAATACCGAAGTAATTTGGTCGGCAATAGTTTCCGATCTTCCATCAAGGAAAAAGCGTTTCTGGTAAATGGAGTTTATAAGGGTGGGTGCATTGCGTTGCAATGCTTTTCCTTTGTTACCAATGGTAAGGGTTTTACCGTCGGTATATGCTAATTCAGGAAGGTGACAAGTAACACAACTCATAGTTTTTGTAGACGAAAGGTTTTCGTCATAAAACAATTTTTCACCTAGTTCTATTTGTTCTTTGGTTGGTTTTCGGTTGTTAGAAGGTAAAAAATATGCTGTATTAAAACTGTTGTTTTCAAAAAAGGTAGGCGCATCAAAATTAAACGGATAATCCTGACTACCATTCCAAAGTTCACTTGTTTTACGAATAGCAACCCAATTGCGGGTAATCGGATTCATATAATCTCTGATGAACGTAAATCGGTCAAATTCAGCAAAGTTAGTATGCTCCTTAAGGTAAGTAACAGCATTTTTAATGTGTTCTTTAAACTCGGCATCTAAGGCTTTGTTTTTTTCTAGTATTGTTAGTTGAATGGTTTGTGAATACACATATTCTAAAGAAGTTAATGAAACAGCTGCTTCATTAAGTCCTATAGTACTCACCGGGGTATCAAATCCGGTAATAGAAAATGAGATAATACGTAATAATTGTTGATGGGTTGCCACAAAAAAGCGTTTAGGAGTAAGCTCTCTTTTTGCTATGTTTTTATGTAACACCCTCATTAATCCCATAGCCACATTAATTTCTTCTGTAAAGGTTTCAGGAGCTGTTTCTCCTTCATAGATACCTTCTTCAATTTTTTGAAGCCCGATGGGAGCCATTACTCTATTATTATCATCCTGGAAAACAGGAAGTGCAGGGCCATTGGTTTTATGCCCTACTTCAGGATTAAGATAAGAAGCATAAGGCTCGGCTTTTTTAAAATATAAGCGCGCTTCGGTAAATAGCTGTTTACTGTTATCTGCCGTTGCACCTACTTTTTTTAAAGCATCTAGTTTAGTAATAGCACTATCTATATTTTGTAAATAGTAGTGTTGTGCAGTTTGCCATCCGTCTTTCGGAGTTATTGTTTCATAGGTAGGTTTTTCTTGTTTACAAGAGGCAAGAAACAATAGTGTTAAAAAAGAAAAAAGTAAAACTCTGTACGTCATAATCCTGAGATATTTAAAAGCAAGAAACCCCTGCATAGGTATGCAGAGGTTTTTTATAAAAAGTTACTACCTTATCTAGGTAAGTTTTGTAAAACAACAATTTGAGAAGCCTGATCGTCTTCGTAGAAAGCAGAATTATCGTGACCATCTAAGTTTTTGAAGTCATCACTTTCCCAATAGTGAGGCTGAACAGCTAAGATAAATGTTCCGGCAACACCAACTTTATCAGAAACGTCGATTAATGAACCAAATTCACCACTGTAACCAGTACTGTTGTTAGGATCTAAATCTTGACGAATAACGATTTCTAATAATTTACTAATGTTGTTACCGTTTATATCACTTTGATAAATGTAAGATGGGTGCCCTTTGCTAAAAGAGTTAGGATCTTCTTGGATGTAGATAAAGTTCTCAGTAACACAAATGTTATCAGGACTTTGAAGCTCATCTAAGTTACCATCCATATTATTAGTAGTAGTGTTACCACTAATAATTTGCTTAAGTGTACCTTCTAATGGGTTGCTAGGATCTAAAACTAATTTGTAAACAGTTCCCCAGTCATTGTAAGTACCTTGTCCAGGACCTCTACCAGTTACGTTAAAGTAAACGTTTCTTCCGTTATCATCACTACCTTTTTGGTAATCAACATCTTCAACTCTCATAAACTGAGTAGCTAATACGTTGTTACAAGCAGATTCAACTTCACTTTTAGTCATAGAAGCGGCGTTTGTAAGTTCAACAAACTCTACAGCATATTCAACACCAAAGTCAAAGTTACCTTCGTTGTATTGAGTAGCAGTATCAACATTCATAACACTACCAGAACCGTTAGAAACTTCTTTAGTTTTTAAAACGTATACTTTACCATTATCTAAATCAGCATCACCGTTTTCAGAAAGGTACATAACTACCTGTCCTTGAGATCCGCTTGAATCATCATCACCACCAATGATTACAGTTTTACCAGAAAAAGCACCTTGAGGAAGTGGCACCGCATTTTCCCAAGAAAACTCACCTAAAGCGTCTAAACCGTAGTCTGCAGTAGGATTAGGAGAAGTATTCCAAGGATCGATTCCTTTAACATCGTAATTGATACTTTCAGAAGCAGATAAGAACAAATCAGAACTACCACCGTGGATATCAGCTTCCCACATAGTAGCAGAACACTGACGAGCGTAATCTGCAACACCAGAGTTTAATAAATAATCACCAGCTATTGGGTTAAAATATTTGTCTAAACGGATACGAGCAACAGCGTAGCTATCTTCACAGTTTACAACGTAGATGTATTCATCTTCGTCTTTTAAGAAACCGGCACCATCAGCAGAACCTGCTAATTGGAAGTTGCTATCGCCAATAACATCAGGAGTACTAATTAAAGAATATGCTTTTACATAGTTGAACTGAGGAGCCATAGAAACTAAAGGCTCAACAGAAGATTTGTTTTCGAACATTGTTTGTTCTGCAGTGTAGTCTTGTCCGTCTGAACCATCGGCACCGTCGGCACCATTAATACCGTCTTTTCCGTCTTCCGCACAAGAAGCGAAAAGTGCTACTGCAGATGCAGCAACGAATAATTTTGTGAAATTTCTTGAGATTTTCATTGTTTGAGTAATTAAGTGTTTTGATGTTTCCAAAAGTATCTGGTAAAACTTAAAGGCTTTTTAAGCTATTGTTGTTAATATTTTAAGGAACTATTTCTTTACTATTACCCAAATTAAATTTGTATTAATGTTGAAAAAACGTACAAAATATAGAACTATTAATAGTATATTAAGGTTATTTAGAATTAATCTTAATTAAGCAACATAAGAGCATAAAAAAGCCGGAGGTTCAACTCCGGCTTCAATATATTATCAATTGTTGTGCTAATCGTTAAGTTTAAGAACGGCCATAAACGCTTGTTGAGGTATTTCTACATTACCTACCTGACGCATACGCTTTTTACCTTTCTTCTGTTTCTCTAACAGTTTACGTTTACGAGAAATATCACCACCATAACATTTAGCAGTTACATCTTTTCTAAGTGCCTTAATGGTTTCTCTAGAAATAATTTTAGCTCCAATAGCTGCCTGAATTGGAATATCAAATTGTTGACGAGGTATCAATTCTCTTAATTTCTCACACATTTTTTTACCAATGTTATAAGCATTGTCTGCGTGAATTAATGCAGAAAGAGCATCTACACTTTGCGCATTAATAAGTACGTCTACACGTACTAGCTTAGAAGCTCGCATACCAATAGGGCTATAATCAAAAGAAGCATATCCTTTAGAAACCGTTTTTAAACGATCGTAAAAATCAAATACAATTTCTGCTAGAGGCATGTCAAATGTTAATTCAACACGTTCTGGTGTTAAATAAGTTTGGTTTGTAATTTGTCCACGCTTTTCAATACATAAACTCATTACAGGCCCTACAAAGTCAGCCTTGGTAATAATGGTAGCCTTAATATAAGGTTCTTCCACACGATCCATAATAGTTGGGTCGGGCATATCGGAAGGATTATTTACAATAATAATATCGTCTGGATCCTTTTTAGTATAGGAATGGTAACTTACGTTGGGCACTGTGGTAATAACAGTCATGTCAAATTCACGTTCCAAACGTTCTTGAACAATTTCTAGGTGTAACATACCTAAAAAACCACAACGGAAACCAAAACCAAGAGCGGCAGAACTTTCTGGTGTAAATACCAATGAAGCATCGTTCAATTGTAATTTTTCCATAGAAGCTCTTAATTCTTCATAATCCTCTGTATCTACCGGATAAATACCTGCAAATACCATAGGTTTTACGTTTTCAAAACCTCCAATCATATTTTTTGTAGGTTCAGCAGCATCTGTAATGGTATCTCCCACTTTCACCTCTCTGGCATCTTTAATACCCGTAATAAGGTATCCTACATCGCCAGCAGAAATTACTTTTTTAGGGTCTTGTTTTAGTTTTAAAATACCTACTTCATCAGCAAAATAGGTCTTTTGGGTTGCCATAAATTTAATTTTCTGATTTTTATGGATTTCCCCATTAATAACTCTAAAATAGGTTTCTACCCCACGAAACGGGTTGTAAACAGAGTCAAAGATAAGTGCCTGTAATGGTTCGTCTATAGTTCCTTTTGGAGCCGGAATACGTTCGATAATAGCCGATAGAATTTCTTCAATACCAATACCTGTTTTAGCAGAGGCAGGAATAACTTCATCCGAGTCACAACCTAAAAGATCTACAATATCATCGGTTACTTCTTCAGGGCTTGCACTAGGAAGGTCTACTTTATTAAGTACGGGGATAATCTCAAGATCATTTTCTAACGCTAAATACAGGTTAGAGATGGTTTGTGCCTGAATACTTTGAGCAGCATCAACTACTAATAGGGCACCTTCACAAGCAGCAATAGAACGGGAAACTTCGTAACTAAAATCTACGTGACCAGGGGTATCTATAAGGTTTAAAACGTATTGTTCTCCTTTATAGGTATACTCCATTTGAATGGCGTGACTCTTAATGGTAATACCACGTTCACGCTCTAAATCCATATTATCTAACAGCTGATCTTGTTTTTCTCTTTCGGTTACAGCCCCTGTAAAATCTAATAACCTATCTGCCAACGTACTCTTACCGTGATCAATATGTGCTATAATACAAAAGTTACGAATATGCTTCATGCTTCCTTAATTGCTTTCTTATCAATTTGCAAATATAATGGATTTACTAGGCTATTGGGTAGTTATGTGTAGATTTGTTTGCTAGTAAGAAAAAAATGATATATTTGTTAATAATTTGTTAACACCAACCAAGCGATATTGAACCGATGAAGTCTTATTTTGTGATTTCAACTCTTTTTTTATTTTGTTCCCCCACGATAGCTCAAAATTTTAAGATATCGGGTTCGGTTATTGATAGTACGAATGCCCCTATTGTCTATGCAACGGTGCTACTTAAAGACAGTGAAAACGACGTTGTAGGTAGTATTGCTACAAATGAAGGAGGAACATTTGAATTTACCAATATTACTGAAGGAACCTACACCATACACTGTTCATTTATCGGATTTACCAATTATGAGAAGCATATAGAAGTAAGTGGTAATGTAACACTTAACAATATTGTACTGCAGTCAAAGTCTTTGAGCCTGGATGAGGTTACTGTAAATGCTAAAATGCCTACGGTAAAACGATTATCTGATCGTACGGTTTTTAATGTTGCCAATACTTCGTTAACCAGTGGTAGTACCTGGAGCGTATTAAAACAAACGCCGCGTATTATTGTAATGAATAACCAACTTATGGTAAAAGGGCAGCAACCTACTATTTATATAAACGATAGGAAGGTACATTTAACCTCGTCTGAATTACAACAATTATTAGAAAGTACGCCCGCAACGTCTATACAATCGGTTGAGGTAATTACCAATCCGTCTGCTAAATACGATGCCGAAGATGCTATTGTTGTAAACATTAAAATGAGTAAAATCCTTATAACTGGGTATAATGGTACGGTTTCCGGAAATTACACACAGGGTATTTATCCTAAGTATAGTTTTAATACGGCTCATTTTTATAAGAATGACAAATTAAATATGTATGTAAGCTATGGTTATACTAAAAAGAAAGAAGACCGTATTACTTCTGAGTTTATTCAGTTTTATGAGAATAATGAAGAAAACGGATATTGGAATTCGAATATTGATTTAGATACCTGGCACGAAGACCATTCAGTAACTACTAATATAGACTACGATCTTAGCACTAAGAGCCGTTTAATTTTTAGTGCCAATGCATTGTACAATCCGTATTGGAAACGTACTACAAAAAGTAAGATAATAGCTTATAATCAGACTAGTGCTATTGACTCTACCTTTAATTCGTTAAATACAACGCTAGATAATAAAACAAATGTAGCCTTAAATTTAGGGTACGATTATGATAGTAATGGGCAATCGCTTTCTATATTGGCGCATTACACGTATTATAATTATGAACGAGCACAAGATGTAGCTACAAATTATTTTTCGGCAACCAATGCGTTATTAAATACTAATGCTATTAATTCGACCTCTAAACAGGGGATAGATATTTTTACCGGACAAGTAGATTACGAACTCCCTTTACCAAAAGATGTTGCGTTAATTTTTGGTGCTAAAGCAGGTATTATTAGCACCAATAGTAATTTGGTACAACAGGGGACAGTTGTAGATAATGCGTATACATTTGATTATGAAGAGGACAATATTGCGGGGTATGCTAGTGTTTCTAAAAACTATACCAAATGGAGTTTACGAGTGGGTATACGATTAGAATATACAGATGCTACAGGTACAGCAGCCAATACAACCGATACTAACAGCTTTAATTACCTTAAGTGGTTTCCATCTGCGAGTGTTTCGTATGATCCGTCAAAAAATCATAGTTTTTCATTGTCTTATAAAAAGAGTATTACCAGACCCTCATATAAGCGTTTAAACCCGTTTCGTTTTTATTTAAGCGATAATAGTTTTGTTATGGGTAACGCATCATTAATACCGGCTGTTAAGCATTATACGAGTATAGACTACACATATAAACATGCATATACGGTATCGTTGTTTTATAAGCATATTAGTAACCCAATGTCTGAGTTAAGTTTTCAAGAGAACGAAACTCGTAAGATGAAGTACGTAGCCGATAATTTAGACAAGGCAGCATCGTATGGTTTAGACTTGTATATAAACAAGCCTATTTCTAAAAAATGGTATTTGTATTTTGAGTCGTCTACGTTTTATAATAAGTTACAATTTTTTGCGGTGGAGAATGAAAATCAGTTGTTAGACAATAACCGTTGGATAGGTTGGGTTTTCTTAGGGAACTATTTTAATTTATTAAAAGACAACTCGCTGTTGTTAGATGTCACCTACCAATATGTGTTACCATCTAACGATGCGAATGCCGAGGTAACGGCACGTAGTGTTTTCTCAGTATCTATGAGCAAAAAATTATGGGACAATAGAGCTCGAATTAGTTTACAGGCAAACGATATTTTTAACGGACAAATTTTTACCAGTACTACCCAATATCTAAATCAGTACAACGCGTACCGAAGCCGATTTGAAAGCCGAACTATTTTACTAGGATTTACCTATAAGTTTGGTAATTATAGACTACGCAATAATAAGAAAACTATCGACGTAGAAGAACGCGATAGATTATAGTAAATAGCCCAAATACTTAACCTTCGATGGTTCCCAACACCTGTAATTTTAATTAATTACAGGTGTTTTTTTACTTAATAATTGAGATTAAATGCGCTGAGAGTTGTTGCGGAGTATGCTGTTTGTTTTTATATTAAAAAACTTATAGTTATTTAAATATAAAATACGGATTTCCGTAGTTTAAATACTGTTTAAATATAGTTAAATAGAAATTCTTTATGAAATAAAAGAATTTTATTTTTATACATTGTTGTAATTTGTATTAAGGCCTTTATTACAGATACTAAAATATAGTATTAAACCCGTTGTGCATTTATAAAAAGTTGTGCAAACTGCTAAAATGCAGTAAATTGTAGTAACC
>NZ_BRVP01000013.1 GCF_027924145.1 Neptunitalea chrysea
AAAGAATTTGTAATAAGTTGTTAAAACAAGCATTTGCTATTGCAAAATCAGGATTGGTTTACGATCAAACTTATCGAAGTGTTTTAGTAACAAATTAATGAGTTTTTACTTGTTTTTTACCACAGTACTTTGTTATAGCAATTTTTTAATGTTATCAATTGTGTCAAATATGTCTGCCCCTTCATTAACATCTTTTATTCCTTCATCAGTTTGTTTCCAATTTTCATAAGCTTCTAAAATTGTTTTCTGAACCTTTTTATTGTTTGTCAATTCTGAAAGAATAAGTAAGTCTGGTATAATCAAAAGACCAAAATAGTCAAGATTGTTAAATTCGTTTAATCTGTATTCAAGTGATTTATCGAAGCTTGAATTCACGTCTAAATAAGTATTTACACAACTTGTAATATTTTCTGTTATCCTTTCAGCAATTTTAATGTTATCATCAAGTTGTAACCGATACCAACCCTCGCAATATTCTTGATTCCATTGTTTCAAGTATTCTACATGTTCACTAATAAAAGAGGGCTTAGGGTAATTGTATTTATTGATGCAGTGTTTTTGATAATCCTCATTTTCGACTTTCAGATGAATTTCAAAATTCACAACTTCATCCCTATAATTTTTGATCGAAGTTCTAAACCAAATGACCTGCTTAAAGTCTCCAAGTGTTCTTTCAAGTTGCATTCTGGATTTAATAAATTTAAACCCGTTAATACCAAGATTAGGTAAAATATGATCCGTGACAATTTTGCATATTCGATCCTTGGGTTTTAAGTCCTTATAAAGCTGATTCTTGTTCTTTCTCAACCGTTGAATGTAGTCTCTACCTATGTTGAACATATTCTCTCTTTAATTTGCTATAACCTGTTTGTGTATGAAGCGTTGGGCATTTATAGCACTTCATTTTCAAATTTACGTTTTGTTTTTTAGTTGTTCTAATTTTTAATTTAACTAATTGTAGACCAATGATTTATACACGTCTTTGTTATGTATAGGCTTTATTTCAATCGTTCAAATTCAAAGTCTATTTTTAATGAATCTCCCGAAACCAAAGCGTTTATTTTCTCTCCATTTTTCCAATATTTGATTTGTTTTGGAAAGTCCAATGAGTCGTTTGTACAAGTAAACTCATCGCTTTTCAGTTCAGTAATCGGAAATGTAATTGATTCGGTTTCTTCGGGAACTTTCACGATTAAAACCCATTTTCCGTTTTGTTTTCCGATTCGTATTTTTTCTTGCTTAATCGTGTCGGAACCTTGCATAGTAAAGCCGATACCCGAATATTCGTTTTGACTTATTTTTTCCCAGTTTTCAAATGTTTTTTTGCCTGTTTCTTCGTACAATCTTTCCCATTTTCCGAGTAGCCAATCGAAGTTTTCTACTGCTTTTTTTGAATTATTTTTCTTTTCGTTTGTTGCTGAATTACACGATACAATTATAAATATCGTTGCAATTAAAAGTGTTAATTTTATTAGTGTTTTCATTGAATTATAAGTTTATAAATTTGGATTCCAATACATACTTTTTGCGTATCTCTTGGTTCATTTTTGTAATTATACTTGCAGTTATTTTTTCTGATTCTTTAGGATTTGTTTCACTTAAAAAAGTTGCTTTTATTAGCGATAGATAAATGTGTTCGGATGTCAATTCACGTTCTAAATTTTCCAATAAAATTATGGCTTCTTCCTTTCTTTCAGCTTTGTACAGACAGAAACAATAATTGATTTCGATGATTGGCGAAGGCGAAATTTGTAATAGGATTTCGTAAAGTTTGATAATGTCTTTCCAAAAATCAATTGTGAAAGAAAGCGTGGTCATATACTTGCTGACAATCAAAGTTTCAATATAAATTTTACTGATTTTGTCAGGCTTTTTTAGATAATGAAAACCGAGATTAATCATTTCATCATTCCATTTTTTGCGGTCTTGATTGAAAAAGGAAATCAAATTCCCATCACTTATTTTAGCTTCTATTCTCGCAATGTGAAAGCAAAAAAGGGATAATAAATTGCTCGTAGATTGTTGATTGTAATCGTTGAATAAGATTTTGGCAAGGGCAAAAGATTCCAAACATAAATCTTTATTTACGATTGATTTTTGTGTTTCGTTGAACGAATCGAATCCTGAATTAAAAACTGCATATAAAACTTCTTCGACTAAAGAAATTTCTTCATTTTGGATTCTTTTTATGATTCCAGAAATTTGTCGGTCTTTATATTCGTCTTGAAGTGAAGATTTTGATCTTTTGACCATTTTGTAAATGGCCTCGTTACCAAGTAAGGTGCTCTTTGCAATCTCTTGAACTCCAAGTCCGAATATGTTTTTTAAAACGAAAACTATTTTAGCTTGTTTAGAAATACTTTTTGATGAAGCGATAAGAAATAATGTTTCTAAACGCAAATCATTTGTTTTTGGCTCGGAATAACTTTTTGTTTGATAAACTTCTAAATCAGTTGTTTTGTTGTTACGTTTTAACTGGTTCAACAAATCGTTCTTTGCCGTTATGTAGAGCCAATCCTCTTTCTTTTTCGGTGTATTATCAGGTTTCCAATTCTTTACCGATTTTAAAAAACTGTTTTGGATAGCATCTTCGATTTCTGAAAAATATCGTATTCCAAATTGGCGAGTCAGAGCCGAAAAAAGCTTACCGTATATCGCTCGGTAATTAGTTTCAGCAGTTGGATTGCTCATAATCTTCCATATCCATAATTTGTCTAATTTCGGTTGTTCCACCCCAATTATGACAAGGACATTCTTTGGCAAGTTCTACGATTGTTTCCAAGTTTTGGGCTTGTAAAAGATAATAACCTCCAATTATTTCTTTCGATTCCAAATAAGGCCCGTCTTTGACAACTGAATTTTTGCCCGAAATCAAAACACCTTTCTGTTGTAGCCCATCTCCTGAAATTAAATGTCCTGATTCAGCTAATTTTTCAGCCCAAGTCATATGAGCATTCGCCAATTCTTCCATTTCCTTTGGCGATAAATTTTCCATTTTTTCAATGTCTTCGTGTAGTAATAATAAAAACTGTTTCATTTTTTAAAAGTATTGATTTATTCTAAAGACAATTAAGGTTTTCATTTTTGGACATTATCGTGAAATTTTTTCGGTCGTGGCTTTTTTCCAAGCTTACACACAACGTGCTTGTGTATGAAACGTAGCGTGTAAAAAGACGCTAACTTTTCGGATTAACACAGAGCCTAATTTTTGGTGTCGGTAACATAAAAAACAATTCCCAATACCAGTCCTATTACGATAAGAGAAATATTGGCTATAAGTTCAATTTTTTTAGTATCCATCAGTTTGATTATTTAGTGCTGTAGGATAAGGGGTGTTTGTATCATTAACAAATGTTATGTTGTAATGATTATGGGTTTATGATGAATAACAAAGTTACAAGAATTTGCAATAAAACACATTTCATTGGCTTTTTTATGCAAGCTATTCGCCAAATCGATTTGCTTGGGGTTGGTTATGGTTACCTCTGGGAAAAGCGTAACCTCCGAAAATTTTCCACGACCATCTTGTTCTTCGTCCATAATTCCTGTGGCGTGGTCTTTATAATCGGTTACTATAATATGGTTAGTAGTACATAGGTGTAAGTACCATAGCATATGGCAAGCACTTAGCGATGCCAAAAACAAATCTTCAGGATTATACCGTGTAGCATCGCCTAAAAAAGCAGGATCCGATGAGCCTAACAATTCATTGTATTTACCTTCTGCAATAATGGTATGGTTACGGTTGTATGCACGGTAGGTAGTTGTGCCTTGTCCTTCATTTCCTGTCCAGTTAACAGTTACTTTGTAGTGGTGTTGTTTCATAGGGTTTGCAGTACTTGCTTATATCAGCTATTTATTTAGGTAAATATGCTTTAAATATAATTATATTCATTTTGTCTTAACACCAAACGAACCAAAAAGTAAGGTTTTTTATATAGAATGCAAACCGAAGATTTATGAATTCTTAATTCAATAAAAACGTATGAACTAGAATAAACGCAATGAGAGATATGAGATTAAGTGGTTGAATTTCAAAACGCTCAAACAAATTAAGTTCCCTCGATTTAATAGAGGGAACTTGATTTGTAAAAAATCACTTCTTATTTTCAATCCAAAAAGCATGCTCTTCTGTTAGAATGCTCTTTTTAAAGTTATCGGTTATATTATTAAGAATATTAGGTCTCATTACCCCTGGCAATAACTCCACATCGTAAATTTCATCAACTGATGAAAGGTACTTTAAATACCCTTGTAAACTACCTGAAGGTAAATGAACAATTTTAATGCCTGCAAAATCAGAGAGTTTAGCTACATCTAAATGTGCAAAACTAGATGAATTCTTTCTTAGTTTATTCATTCCGATAAATAAATAATCCTTGTAGAAAGACATCCCTCTAACAAAGCCGTGAAGTTCAGTTACTACCGTATACTTTTTATTTTCTACATCTACTTTAATCAGCTGCCCTGTTGCTGAAAGCAATACATAAAGTTCACCGTTGATAATTCTGGGGGTATGTGGCATTCCCAACCCCTCTAAAATAATTTCCTGTGTCTCTATATCTATCAAGATTCCCGTACGGGTCAAATCCTTTTTCCAACCGGTAGGAGTGTCTGAAACAGCAAAAGCAGTAGCATATTTCGGCTTCCCGTCTTTCAATGCCATCCCGTTTAAATGACAACGATCCTCAGGCTTTAACTCCGATATAAAATGAGGCTTCCAATAGGGTTTAAAGTTATAATTGGCATCAAAAGTACAAATACAACTAAACATGGTATTAACAGCATATAACTCTCCCGATTCACCGTATGACAAATCGTGTAAATCTAATTGCCCGGTATAATTACTTTGCATTGGCAAATACAAACTATCGTACCTATTTTGTTGTACGGGGTATGTTTTTGCCAATACATTAGAATTTCTAAACTGAATTACTTCATTAAAAGATGCCAATGCCATTTTATTATACTCATCGCTGAATGTAATTCCCATGGGTCTATTAAAATTTCTGGCAAGTTGTACCATTGAGTCTTCATCTTTAGATGAAATAGCAATCAGTTTTCCTGCTTGAAACGTTGATAGCAATATACTACACCTCAATCTATGAAGTATCTCTGGTACTTGTGCAGAGTACGTTAATTGAAAAGGAGTAATATCAGGTTTATCATTCATAATTTATGACATTTGGAACACATTTATAAAATAAGAAAGCACTTCAAATAATTATAGCTTTACAAACTTTTGAGTTTTCGTTACTCCGTTCTCATCTGCTACAACAGCTAGATAGATCCCCGATTTCAATTTCGAAACATTCACAGAAGTTACATTTTCAGCAGAAATAAGTTGCTGTCCGGTAGTGGTATAAACATGAATGTTATATTGTTCTCCTTTTCCGGATATATTCAACTCATGAATTACCTTGGTAGGATAAACGCTTATCTCATTAGTTTCAAACTGATTAATAGCCATAGTGCTACTGTCTGATTCAAACAAATACAATTCTCCAGAAGTTCCTGAGTTATCAATAAATCCAGATATTAAATCTAAATCTCCGTCTTCATCTATATCAACAACTAGTGGACAAGACCTTGTATTATAGGTATAATTGTACGCATAATCAATTGTAACGTTGTTTCCAGAGTCAAAACTATGCGCATTTGTTCCTCCTTCATTTTCAAAATAATACAAATCTCCTGTATTCAACCCTACAAATAAATCTAAATCAGTATCACCATCATAATCAACTAAATATGGCACAGGCATATGAAAACCAATAATACCAGTACCCAAAACATTAGTATCTCCCGATCTTAATATTTGTCCGGCATTTGAAAATGCAATAGGGTTTCCTGCTCCGGCTGTATTTTCATAAACATGAATCTGTGATTCATATCCTCCACCATAGGAATGTCGCTCTCCTACTAACATATCCATATCACCATCACCATCAATATCAGCAAAATTGGCATGCATAAAGTTTCCTGCACTAATATCAGATCCATTAGCTTGCACATAGCTGTCAAAAGAAAAGTTTCCGTTACCATCATTCTTTAATAATGATAATGTCTCATTATAATTCCCTGTAATCAAATCGACATCCCCATCTTCATCAAAATCAACAAATGCAGTAGTAGCGTATGAATACGGATTATCGTAATTGGCTATAGAAAATCCATTCGTATTAAGCTCAAACGAGTTCTGAAAAGAGTCTGTAGCAGAGTCAAAATCACTATACACTTTAAACTTAGGTTCCATGATATAGTCGTACGTACTAGAGTCTAAAGAGCTGTACTCAGTTCTCATTCCAACTATCATGTCCAAATCACCATCTCCATCGATATCTGCCATGGCTGGTGCTGCAAAACCACCTGAAAAATACACTTCCGATCCATTATGATGAAAATGAGTTCCTACACCAAAATCAGGAGTGTTTGTGTTTTGAGCTTGTAAGCTTGTAGAAGCAATAAGTCCGGCTGCCAACAAACCTTTATGTGCCCAGGCATTCCATTCTTTTTTACTAAAATTATATTTAATTTCTGTATATAAACGCTTAATAGTCTTTAAAATCGTGCTAGTAGACGTTTCTTGTAAAAGTCCTTGGGCATTTCTTCTGTTAAATTCAAGTAATAAATTTCTGAATTTCATCTTTTTGCCTGCAAGTAGATATTTATGCATAAGTAATATATTTATAAAAGCTACAAAATTAATCTCAAGACTTCTTTTGAACGAATGATTTCTGTTTTTTTTTTGATAAAAAACACGCCTTCTTATTGTCTTTAATAAAACAGCATTGCCTAAAATTTTTTAATACTTTAGGTTGACTAATTTTTTAACAAAATGACAGCTTCAAAAAAATAAGATTCATTCAAGGATTGGCTGCTTTTCTATGAGTACATTTTATATGGCAACAAACAGACTACTTTTTTTAGGGGTAAAAGAAAGTGACCTGCACTATTTATTTAATAGTTTTTCATAGCGTTTAATAAGGTTCTCTTCAAGTTCGTTTTTTAGTACTTTCTTTAATAAGCTATTAAAAGTAGACGGTATGTTATCGGTTCCCCATTCACTTAAAATGTAGGTAACCGTATACCTGTTTTTAGCTAACGGACTTTCTAATCCGGCTTTTAGCAAAGTAACGCCCTTACCCGGATACTTTGCTAACGTATATAAAACCGAATCAAATGCCATTAGCTCTTCAAATATTGCCCCTTTAGGTTCGGTTTGTTGTACACTGCTTGCAATTTTAGAAAGATCAAATTTTTTCTTTGCCAAGTCAATCAATAGGTCAATAGTTTCGTCAGAGACATAGTCGTGTATAAAGAACCAATAGCTATCGCATATAGGTTTATTAGTAAGCAATTGTAGGTAAGTATCCCAAGTGCTAATATGTAATAATTTACCAGCTTGTTTTATTTGCCAAAACGGTATAGACGGATTTTCTAACTGTTCTTTCACAATAGCATTCCAGTTGGTTTTAGAAAGTATTGTATGTATGTCTATAAGTAAATTAGCACGATGATCTTCTGTCCAGTCCATAGCGTCTAAATCTTTCCAATCTTTGGCAGTGTCTTCTAAAAAGTCTTTAAATCTGTGTAGTATAATAAATTCGTTAATAGACAAATCATTGTGATGTGTCATGTGGTTAAGATATAATTGCAAGGCTTCAGCACCATCTTCATAGCTGTAGATGTCTTCTACCGGACTATTGTCGTTTAAGAGGGTGGTTAAAATGGTTCCTGCTCCTTTAAACAAATCAGTATCTATTTTGCGGGCTGTTAACGCCTGTTTTAGGTTCCCTGCCACAGCACAGGTGTATGCCAAATACTCATACATAATGGTATTTTTAAAACCTTCTCGCAGCAACCAATTCTTAATATCAGGGTTATTGGTTTCGGCAAGGCGTTCTACAATATTTATTTTTCCCCAGCCGCTAACATACTTTGCCATATTCCATAAATCTAGCTCGGGCGTTTCAGACATATTCATAATAGCCACCGCAGCAAAGAGGGTAAACTCTTCATGTTTTCCTAGCGTTATAAGTCCTTTTTTATCGTAATTGTTGCCAATAATTCCCAGTAAGGCAATCCCTAATTTTACCGCCCCTCTATGAGGAGCCTGAAAAGCCAGCCATCGGGCATATCTATCTAAATGAGGAGATACCTGTATTTCCATACTAGCCATTTTTTCCATGGCAGTTTCTATGTATGCCAATACATTGTCTTCTATAAGAATTTTGTATAGGTCTATACGGGTGTTTAAGTTATTCGTAAGTGATATCTCAGCAGCATAAGTAGCTACTTTATCTGCCGTATTATCTAGGTTTTTGTTTCCTCCGTTAAAACCCAAAATGCTGTCTTGACCGCCACTAACCCAACGTAAGCCGTTATCTTTATAACGCTTATCTTGGTCGGGTAATACATTTCCCTTACTGCTCAACATTCCTGTTGCATCAATGTACCTCTTAATATGTAAAAATATCGGAGGCAAATTTTGCCATGGGAGTACCGTTTTTTCTGTTTCAGCTTTTTGTTTGGGTTTTTTTAAAAATGAAAATAATTTCATACTTCTAAAAGTGATAAATGTAAGTATTTATAACTTAAGAATGTATAAAAATAAGGGATGTTACAGTATATTAATGCTTATTTAATATATAAATGATATTTGTTTGCCTAATGAATACTTAACAAGATAGGTATAAGTTACGCTACAAACACAAAAATACCGTATAAAACCAAGCTGAAAAAAAACAGTAGTAGAAGTCCAAATCCAATAACGGCAGTATACCATTGGTAGTCTTTCTTTTCTTTTTTAACCATACTCATGATGGTAAGTACCAATCCTGCTACAAAAAGTAAATTTGTTAGTATACCTACTATTCGCAACACTTTTTGGGTGGTAGTCATTTGGCGTATATCGGGTACAAATGACATATCTACCTGTGTAAGGGTTACATAATAGGTAGCTATGTTTAAGACTACTACACAGATTAAACATCTAAAGGCCCATTTTTTATATTGAGTGTTTTTTTTTGTTTGTTTCAAGATGTCTTTTTTTAGTTAATAATTGGTATAATTTTTCAGTATCTTCTTTTTTAATGTTATTTAGATCAATTGTTTTTTCTTTACCACCTTTTAGAATAATAACCAGCAAACCCTTTAAAGAGTTTTTGATGTTGTAGAATTCTTCCTATCATGTATATAAACACCATGGGTACTATGATGTAGTAAGTTATAATGTTTACCTCATGGTAGGTAAGTCCCGTAAGGGATTCTATATTTTTAAGAAGTTGATATACAATAGAAAAAATAGTATCCATGATTTAATTTAGATAAAAAGTAAATATACTAATTTGATTTTATGGGTATATAAAGATGTTTCAAAGTGGTTTTGGGTTGGTTCACCTTTTTTTAGTAACCATTTTTTAATCTCGATTATTAATTTGTAACTGATAATGAATGAAATAGAAAAAGTTTTTCCCCTAAGTACAGTGTATTATAATTACAGCAATGAGAGGGTACTCCAATACTCCTGTTAGAGGCTATTATCTGTTGCGTAGGTACTATTTGCAACAATATGGTTTTTGGTTATTTATTGAGTTATTTTTTTAGGAGTATTTGGGTGTGCCTTTTAGCAGTAAACTACTTTGGGGTACGCCCACGAAGTGTTTAATCTCAATTATTGAATAAAGATGAATTATTTTTATAAAGAGGGAGCGTAAAGCCAGCTATTGCTAATTTGCCATAAAGGGATTTCGGCAACTTATCACATAGAAGGGAATACATTACTGGTTTTACAAACCCTTTACGGTTTTACAATTCAAGATTCAAAATAATATTTTTAAACCTTGAACATGAAACCTTAATTCTCCACCTTTTTACAATAAAATTATATCTTAGTACCTTGTAAGAGATAGCATATGCATAACCGTTTTGTAGCAGATAAAAGTTTTCATTTATGGGCGTTTTTGGTATTTATAGTAGTTGGGGCGGTAAGCCTTAGCAAACCTATGCAATTAGCCCCCGACTCTTCAGGATATATAAACATGGAAATCATTAGATCTCCTACCTATCCTATGTTTTTGCAACTGTTACAAAGCTTGTTTGGTAAGGGATATTTAACCGCTACCCTTATTTTACAAAACCTCATCAATTTTTGGGCGGTGTATTATTTGGTACGGTCATTAAGAAAAACTATTCCTATGAATGGTATTTGGTATGCCTTATTACTAGTAATACTATTAGTACCTTGTGTATATACTGTAAACATTGTAAACATGGTACTTTCCGGAGCCTTGGCATACCCGCTGTATTTGGTGGTGGTTGGACTGTATATAAAAGCCTTTATAAAAGAGCGTATTACCTATTTGTTGTACGCTATGCCCTGGTTGTTTGTACTTATTTTAACCCGTAGTCAGTTTTTATTTTTGGTAGTAGCTGGCTTTTTGCTCGGATTGTTTACAATTTACAACTCTAAAAACTACCGTAAAGGGATGCTCGTTTTAGGGTTGTTTTTGCTGTTGCCCATTCTTACATCACAGGCAGATAAGCTGTACCACAAAGTAGTACACGGTGCCTATGTAAATACCCCATGGACAGGGATTCACCTTTTAACCCCAGCTATGTTTGTGGCCAATAGCAGTAATGCCGATGCATTTGATGATTCTGTGGAGCGTGCCTTTTTTAAGAAAATGATTGCACGTCTGGAAGCAAAAAAATTAACCTTGAATACACTGGAATTAGGGAATAATGAAACCGATATTACTTTCTACGTAGATAACTATACCCAAATTGCCAACCATACCCTATATGATGAAGGTAAGGAATTGTTAGGAGCCAATCTTACCGAAGACGAAAAATACATGCAGTTAGATGCGCTTACTAAAGATATGGTGCCTACCTTGGTACTGCTTAATTTTAAAAAATGGGCAGCCATAAACCTTAAAAACTTTATTTATGGGTTTGATAGTGCACGCTACGCTTTAGTGTTTTTTATATTGCTTATTTTTAGTGGAATAAAATTGAGTACAGGAACTGCTAATGAGGTGGTTAAGTTTATATTTTTAGGGGTATTATTAACCTTTTTAAATGTGGGCTTGGTAGCTACCGGAATACATACCATACGCCGCTTTATGTTTTATAATGATTGGGTGCTATATGCTATGCTGTTTATGTTGTTAGATCGGTTTATAAAACAAGGGGTATGGAACAGATAACCCTTTCTATAGTAATGCCTTGTTTAAACGAGGCCGAAACCTTGGCTACATGTATAGAAAAGGCGCAACGTTTTTGTGCCGAACAGCAAATTGCAGCCGAAGTTATAATTGCCGATAATGGTAGTACCGATGGCTCTGTAGCCATTGCTAAAAAACTAGGAGCTCGTGTAGTACATGTAACCGAAAAAGGCTACGGAAGTGCGTTACGTGGAGGTATAGATGCGGCAAAAGGTACGTTTATTATTATGGCCGATGCCGATGATAGTTACGATTTTTATAACTTGAATCCGTTTATTGAAAAATTAGAAGAAGGATACGAGCTGGTGATGGGGAACCGCTTTAAAGGCGGAATTGAAAAGGGGGCTATGCCGTTTTTGCACCGCTATTTGGGTAACCCTGTACTGTCTTTTGTAGGGCGTTTGTTTTTTAAAAGCAGTATAGGCGATTTTCATTGTGGATTACGAGGCTTTACGAAAGCACTTTATAATAAGCTAAACTTGCATACAACCGGAATGGAGTTTGCTTCTGAAATGATTGTGAAAGCCAATTTGCAAGGGGTTAAAATTGTTGAGGTTTCGGTGGTCTTATCTCCTGACGGACGTAGCGGTAAACCGCATTTAAATACCTGGAGAGATGGGTGGCGACATTTAAGGTTTCTCTTATTATATTGTCCTATGTGGTTGTTTTTGATTCCCGGACTTATACTTATGATTCCTGGACTTCTGGCTACTGCCGCCTTAGTAACCGGACCCGTAACACTGGGGAGTATTACCTTTGATGTGCATACGCTTATTTTTGCATCGAGCTTTATTCTTATAGGGTTTCAGTTTGTGGTGTTTTACGGACTCACCAAGGTGTATACTATAGAAAATGAATTACTGCCTAAAACGAATACTTACAATCGTTTGTTTAAATACATTAACCTTGAAAAAGGGTTGTTGTTAGGTTTTCTGTTAAGCCTTGCCGGATTGGTATTGGGTGTGCTTGCTTACAATTATTGGAAAGAGCTGGGCTTTGGCGATATAGAATCGGGTAACCCGATGCGCTTGGTAATTGTATCGGTTACTACCATGTTGTTAGGCGTGCAGATTATTTTGTTTAGTTTGTTTTTTAGTATACTCGGACTTAAAAAAAAGTAGGGGTTATTTCAATTTACAGGCAATATAGTGGGTAATCTTCTAAAAAATACCCTGAACAAACTAGTGCCCAGGGTAACCTCAAGTTGTAATAGTTGGAAGAATATTTATGTCTTATTAGTCCATACGTAAGTATCTGTTACTGCAAGCTTTGTTGCAGCTAGATTCTGTTAGATTTTTATAGGTAAAAGTTGACTCTAAATAATCGTTGTTATATGCCTATCCATTAATGATTACCGAGTCATTATGGGGAAGCTGAAAGTAACTTTCACCAAAATAATTATACCAACCAAGATCCTTATTTCTGTACTAAAGTCATATTCAGTAAACGGAAGTTTACTGAAGGTAATCACTTTTAAAACCTATCCATGCTATGATGATGAGCAATAAACAGCGCCTCTTCTCGGTATTTCTTATTCCCTTACTTAATAGATGCAGCTTTTTAAAAAAGGTTGCTTGTAAGGTATAAATAAATTAATTTTAGTTTTATGAGAGCAATAAGACTGTTTTCTTATTCCTTTACCATATACCTGCAATCTGTAATACAATAGAGCAGCGTATTGGTTACTACATATTTCTCTTTTAAATACATAGAAGGTCTTTTGGTGTATTTTAAGTGAAGGGTATTGTTTTGTATGGTGTAGGTACCCACATCTTCAGTTTGGCTGGCAACATCTTAGGTAGTAGTAAAAAAGCGGTTGTTCTCATACAATTGTATCGCTACAGTAATATTTTGGTTATTTGCCATAGCATGGTATTTTTATGTATTAAATGTAATTAATTTCTTTAATACTACTTACTTCCCAGCATACTTTCTATCACTGCTTGGTTTTGTAATAGTCCGTTAGGGTCTTTTTCTGTTTTAAAGTTACAAAATACTTCTGCCCATGCAGAAGTACGTATACGTATAGGAGGGGTACTGGTTTGAGCAACTTGTAACACCACCTCAGCTACCTCAGTAGCCGTCTGAAAAGATGGTGTATTTCCAGCGGCAGCGCGTTCTTGTCTTTTTCCAATATATTGCTGAATAATAGGCAGGTAATTATCTTGTGGTAAGCCGGTAGTGCCCAATGTTTTTTCGGTAGCCGATTTAGTAAACTCGGTAGCAATACCACCCGGTTCTACCGCCGTAAAATGAATACCGAAGTTTTGAGGTAAATACGTTGCCATAGCTTCTGTATATCCTTCCACCGCAAATTTAGCAGCACAATACAACTCGTTAAACGGTTGTCCTACCAAACCACCAACCGACGATATATTGATGATATGTCCGCTTTTTTGTGCTCTCATTACAGGTAATACTGCTTTTACACACCGTACCACGCTTTTAAAATTTACATCTAACACCCAGTCCACTTCTTCTTCAGTGGCTTGTTCGGTGGTTTTGGCAAAACCAGCTCCGGCATTATTTATAAATACATCTATACGCCCTTCTTTTTCTACAATAGTTGTGATAGCTGAGGTAATAGAAGTTATACTAGTCACCTCTAAAGGAAGTACTTGCACGATTACGTTATTGGTTTTAGCAGCTGCTAACAGCAGGTCTTGTTTTGCCAAATTACGCATGGTAGCATAGACCGTAAAGTTTTGTTTTGCAAATAGTATAGCTGTTTCAAGTCCTAGTCCGGTAGAGGTTCCGGTAATTACAACAACTTTTTTCATTAGAGACTGTTTTTCAGATTTATAGTAGATTTAAAAGGTATGAAAAGTATAGGTAGGTTGGTAGGTAATTTCGTTATCTTTTAATTATTTCTACGATTAGGGTATGAATTAAGTTAGAAAATTAGGCTTTTTAGCTTCAAAAAATTAGTAATTTTAAAACCTAACTAATCGATAATAAAGCATGAATTGTCCTAAGTGTAACCACAGTATTCCTAGCAACGACATTAATATTCAGGCAGATATTGCCAAATGTACCCAATGCGGGTATGTATTTAAACCTTCAGGATTAGTTACTCAAAGTAAAAATAACTTTAACATACAAGATGTTCCTAACGGAGCATGGTACCGTAAAGAACGCAATAACATAATTTTAGGAGCTAATTTACAATCTAAGCAGATATATTTATTCATTGCGTTTTTTAGTGTGTGGTTAGTAGTGTTTGGTACCGGTATTGGGGAAAGCAATGGTGAAACTAATGAATTACCTCCGTTCTTTTTTCTTCCGTTTGGAGTAGGATTTATCATAATTTCTACCGTAATAGCTCGTGTGTTATTTGGCAAGGTGGAGTTTACACTAGACAAGCGTGGCGGTAAGGTGTTTACCGGAGTGGGGTCTATTGGGGTTACCCGTACTTTTTTATGGGAGGATATAGATAATATTACCGAGCGCGAAAGCAATTTTAGATCGTTTGGCAAGCACAATACACAAATAGCCTTAGAGGGTAAAAAACGTATTATGGCAGGTATTGGTGTATCAGATGAGCGCAGGTACTATTTAATGCGTGCGCTTACCCAGGTAATGAATGAGTACCAACGAGAGTGGTAGTTTTATATGTTTTGAAGAAGTATAGATAGATGAATTGTCCTAACTGCAAAGTAGAAATAGCTCCTGATAATATTAATATTCAAGTAGATACTGCCAAGTGTTCTTATTGCGGAACGGTTTTTAAAGTATCGGAACAGTTACATGTTAAAAAGAGTGCGTTTGATTTAAAAACTACTCCCAACCAAGCCTGGTATTATAAAGAACGGGATGACATGGTACTAGGAGCTAGTTTACGAAATAGACAAATGTATTTTTTTGTACCCTTTGCAGCCCTTTGGGCGGGGGGAGTTTTAACCGCTTTTACAGTGTTTATTTTTGAAGGAGTTTTTTTGAATACTCCTTTTATTTTGTTGCCTTTGCTACCTTTTCTAGTAGCGTCTATATTTATGATAAGTATGGCGGCTTTAATGGTAGCGGGTAAGGTAGAATTTCGCTTAAATAAAAGAGGCGGAACCGTATTTACAGGAGTAGGGAATATAGGTATTAAAAGAGAATTTTTGTGGGCAGATGTAGATACCATTACAGAACGATCGAGTACGTTTATTTACCCTAGTCAAGTTGGTCTCCGAATTGCCTTGGAAGGTAAAAAACGCATTGCCGTGGGTGCCAGACTTTCAGATGAGCGTAGGTTTTACTGCGGGGTATGCAAGAAGCTATGTATATGTATAAGAGCAATTGAAACTGCAAAGTCTAATATTAACCATTCCTGGTATGCCTAAACTTTGAATTGGGGTCTAAGTTGAGGTAACAGTTAACTCCTTTACCATTTCTAATTTATTCTTATGTGCTCAATAATTGAGATTAAATGCTTTGCATACTAACCCCAAATAACCCCTATTTTTTTGCAAGGCTAAATACCATTCTGTTCATAGGGAAACCCCTATTTAATTGATAGCTATTTGTGATAATTTAGTCTGTATAATATTGTTAAACAGGTTACCAACTATTAATCACTTCTTTAGTTATGAAAAAAATTCTATTTATACTGCTACTTTGCGTTTTGCCTAAAGTATACGCGCAGTCTTATTTTGTACCAACCGATTTGGTGAAAGGAAGTATAGATGCCCCACCTAACGGAACAGACTTTAATTCTATGTTATTAACTACATCTCAAGATGCGGATGGGTTTTATGATTTTAAACTAACGTATTATAATAAGGATGTTAGTTTTAAAATGAAGCCGTTACTTTACAATAGCTTCAAATTAAAATTTAAAGCTGCTCTTAAAACATTAATAGACAGTACAAAAGTGGATGTTGGTGGTACTCCTACTCCTTTAACATACAAGGCTGCTGATGATAGTATGGTTGATAAAAATGTGTCAGTATTGTTTTATCAATCGGTAACTTATCATAACACCGAAGACGGAAAATTAGTAGCTGGTACTATGAGCCTTATAAGTAATGAGATACCTGTATTTGTTAAGGATAGCTTTAGTGGTATTAGTAATAATTGCATAGGAAAATTAAAGGATGTAAAAGTAGGTATTACCTTTAAAAATGGGTATATACAAAAGGTGTTGGTAGAAGGGAAAATAGGTGAGCTTGAGGTAAAATTTAAAAATGTATACTCTATAGGTATTAGTTCATCGGCAAATATTAAGAATCTTAGAAGGAATAAGCTATTCTCTAAAAGGTCATATACAGAAAAAGAAATTTTAAGAATACAAGCAAATGAAAGATTAAGTGTTAAAGATATACAGTATGATGCAAAAAGAAAACTCTATAATTTAGAGGTATATCTTGGAGATATTATAGATTATTCAGAAAAAATAGGCTTAAATGCACATGATATTAGTCCAGAACCACAGACCATTCTATTAGATGAGGCAGATACCAGTCAAAGTGAAGTAGAAGTATATAAAGAAGACAAATCTGAGCTTTTTGAAATTGTAGTCTATACCGATGCTTTAAATGCCTTTGGTTTAGATGATACAGAAAATGGACTTGTACAAGCAGAAATTAACAAACGTTTTAATCTGAATACCAACCTTAGGGATACAAGAACATTTGGACAATATATGTCACCTCCATTTTTATCATTTCTTTCTAAAGGTATAGGGTATGTAACTTTTGTGAATTTGAATGTTCGGTATTCTAAATTTGAAGAAGGTAAAGAGTTTGTATTACTTTCTGAACTTGATGGAAATACATATTACCCACTTACAGAAATATTCCAAAAACGAAACTTTACGTTTGGTCCCATATTGAATTTGGTGACCATGGAAAATCAGGATCTAAAACTTGATATGCACTTAAATACGGGGGTTTTGTTTGGAAGAACATTTTATAGAACTGCTGAAGATGCAGAAAATCAGTTTGTAAACAATTTAGAAATTCCTATTGAGTATAAGTTTCAAATAACACCCGAGAATGCAGTAAACTTTTGTATAAGTGATAGACTTTCATATTTCAAAAGTTTTAAAGAAGACTTTAATGTTAGTACTATAAAAGGGGGCTCCTTATCGGGAGGTGAGTTTATGAACACGATTAATATGGGAGTGAATTTAAATTTATCTTCTACGGGTAAGATGTTTTTTAGATATCAATTTGTACATGCGTTTGATAATATAAACCAAAACTACCACCAACTGCAATTTGGTTACAGTTTTTATTGGTTGAAACAAAACGGAGTTAAAACACAATCGGGGAGTTAATTTTATAGGTAACCGCATGTTAGAGGTGCCTTGCCTCATGTCATTTTTTCTATTTTTAATTAGCTTTCAATCATCAACCTCCCCAACAAATAACCAAAACTTAATTTACCAGAATTGCGTTTTCAGCAGATTATCATAATTTTGTTGGCAAATTAATGGCTACAATTTTGGAAGACGCATTATGGGTTACGCAAGTAAAAGAGGGCGACTACAAAGCCTTTGAAATACTTTACAATAAGTATTTTGGACGGGTGTATGCCTTTTTGCAATCGCTACAACTTACCGAGCATGCCGACGATGTAATTCAGGAAACCTTTATTATTGTTTGGGAAAAAAGAGCCACCCTTCAACCCGATAAATCGTTTAACTCTTATCTGTTTACCATTGCTAAAAATCAAGCTTTAAAAGCGTTAAGAAAAGGCATAAAAGAACGTATAGATGCGGCAGAAGTAGAAGTAGCAGATACCCATGTTTCTGAAAGCAATCTGATTTCTGAAGAGATGGAACAGGCCATTCAAAAATCGTTGGAAGAGATGCCCGAGCGTCCGCGTACGGTGTTTGAGATGAAACGCTATCAGGGCTTGAGTACCAAACAAATTGCCGAACTCCTTAACATTTCTGCCAGTACGGTAGAGAATCACATGAACATGGCGCTCTCCATTTTAAAAAAGAATATGTTGCTGGCGGTGTACATTCTTCCCTTTATTAAATAGGTATTACAGGCTATATGTTAAGCAATTTATTTTTTCTTAACGTTTTGTTAATCTATTCTAATTAGGTGATACCCCATGTTTCTGGATATAACGGATGTAATAACATAGTTATAGCTAGAGAACGTGAAAGAGCAATTAAATACACTTTGGAATAAATACGCCAACAGAACAGCTACCCGTAAAGAGCTGGAAACTTTTTTAGAGTTGTTAGAAAACAACCAAGCGTCTGAAGAAGTAACTCAATGGATGGAGCAAAAATGGAATACTGCTACGATGCCTGCCGAGGTTACTCAGGTACGCAACAAGGTATGGAACAATATAACCACTACAATACAAACTAAGGCAACACCTAAAAAATCGAAGGTATTCCGTTTACATACATGGTACAAAGTAGCTGCTGCAGTAGTATTACTTATTGGGGTAGGCAGCATGGCATATTTTGGCACCAATATTTACAATGCACTAAGTTATGATTCGGTTTCGGTAGCTGCTAATGAAAATCCACAACAATTTACCTTACCCGATGGTTCAGAGGTATGGTTAAACTCGGGGACTACACTGTACTACGATAAGTCGTTTCAGGAAAACCGTTTTTCTAAACTAGACGGAGAAGCCTTTTTTAAAGTCACTAAAAATAAGGAAAGACCTTTTATTATTAAAACAGGAGATATAAGCACTCGTGTAGTAGGTACTCAGTTTAATGTAAAAGAAGACAAGAACCATATAAAGGTAACCGTTACCGAAGGTGAGGTACGCGTATACAACCAAAAAGATACTTTACAGTTAACCCCTAACAAACAAGGTGTGTATGCCTTAAACAGTCAACAACTTACCGAGCAACCTGTAAATGCCTTTTTATATGGGTTGTGGCAGAAGGAGGAAATAGAACTAAACAGTGTAACCATGAAAGATTTTGCCGTGGCTTTAGAAACAGTATTTCATGTAAAAACACAATTTGCAGACGAAAAAGCCAAAGAGGTTTTAATGTCGTTTAGTTTCTCTAAAACCGAATCAATAGAAAATATTATAGCGCGCATAAATATCATAAACGAAGTTCAACTAACCCAAAAGCAACACATGATTACTATAAAGAAAGTAGAATAATTAAAAGGAAAAGAGCCTGCGCCAACAGGCTCTCTAAAAGCGTCGAAGTGAAAACAAAAACATCAACACTTAAATTGTATTATGAAATTTAAAATTCAATGGATTAGAACATTCATGCTCCTGATTTGTTGCTTGCTCTTAAAACCAGTGCACGCAAAAGGACAGGAGGAACTTGAACAAACAAAAATAAGCATAAATCTTACAGATGCTACGTTGGTTCAAATTTTTTCAAAAATAAAAGAGGCTACAAACGCTACCTTCTCTTATGGTGAGTTTGTACTTAAAAACAAAACGACCTATAATGCTGTATATAATAACAGCAGTGTACAATACATATTATCGGACCTTAGTAAAAAAGCCAAGTTCAACTTTGTAATTACCGGTAGTCAGGTAGTAATTACAGGCCGAACCACTTCGCAAACTAACTATAGAAATAAAGTTGGGCAACGTTTGGTAGTAACTGGTAATGTAACCGATGCAGACGGTGTTCCTATGCCGGGTGTTGCCGTGCAAGAAAAAAATACAACCAACGGAATAAGTACCGGATTTGATGGTGAGTACTCAATTACTGTAGCCAATGAAAACGCCGTATTAATATTCTCGTACATGGGGTATACTACACAAGAAATAGTAGTAGGTAATCAGGTTACTGTAAATGTAGTGTTAACCGAAGAAGCAGGTGCTTTAGAAGAAGTAGTTGTGGTTGGGTACGGAACAGAGAAGAAAGCGAATCTTACCGGAGCGGTAACTTCTATAGATGGTGACGAAATTCAGCGTAACATTGGGCCAAATACCAGTCAGTTATTACAAGGTATTTCGCCTAACTTAAATGTAACCTTAGACAATGGAGGCATTAACGAAAAGGCTAATATTGCAATTAGAGGAATGGGTTCTATTAACGGGAGTTCTCCTCTGGTATTAATAGATGGGGTTCAGGGAGATATCAATCGTATCAATCCAAGAGATATAGCTTCTGTTTCTGTATTAAAAGATGCTTCTTCGGCAGCTATTTATGGAGCAAGAGCTTCTTTTGGGGTTGTTTTAGTAACTACTAAAAAAGCAGAGGCAGGGAAATTGCAAGTAAGCTATAATGCCAACTTTGGTTGGAGTAGTCCTACCATTAGAACCGATAATTTTATTACCGATGGATTAGAGTGGGCTAAGTTGAGTGACAAGCTTAGTTTATTAGAAAACTCGAATACATATTTGGGGTATACAGATGAGGATTATGCGTATTTAGAAGCAAGAAAAGCGGATCCTTCATTACCTAATGTATTGATTAAAACGGTAGATGGTGTAGAACGCTACATACATTACGGGAATACCGATTGGTGGAATACCTTGTTTAGTGATGCACAGGCTTCTCAAGAACACAACATTAGTTTAACCGGAGGTACCGATGTAATTAGCGTATACCTTTCGGGTAGGTTTTATACCAGAGAAGGTATTTATAAGGTAAGTGAAAACGGAATAGATACTTATACCATTAGAAACCGAATTGAAGCGCAACCATTATCTTGGTTAAAAATAAGCAATGCAACCAATGTTTACAAGAGCGATTATACTGAGCCGGCTACCAATACACGTAATGTAAGCGGGTCTAGCAACAGTGAAAACTGGCGTAAGTATACCTACCATGCAGCTCCGTTGTTTTTACCGCATAATCCTGATGGAAGTATTATGATTAACTCGGCATATACAAGTAACCGTGATATTGCCGATGGTACTTTTGCCGATTTATTATATGGAAAGAGTAGAGATAACGAAACCGATTTTGAGGTATTCAATACTACTTCGTTTGTACTTACCCCAATCAAAGGATTAGAAATTAAGGGAGATTATAGTTTTAGAAGAAGACAACAACAAGAGCAGGTACGTATTATTTCTACACCTCATACCAACCAGCCTAATGGGGAAGGTGTTTCATATTATAAAGAGAGTACTCAACTTTATAAAGAGCTAGAGCGTAACTATTTGTATCAGGCGGTAAACGCGTATGCAGATTATACTACAAAATTATTTAAAAACCATCAGTTTACTGCATTGGTTGGGTATAATCAGGAGTGGCGATGGTTTAAAAGAAATATTGCGAGTAGAAACGGAAACTTATCAGAGAGTTTAAACTCATTTAATTTGGCAACAGGCGATAACATTACCCTTACCTCAACAGAGGAAGAATGGGCATTACGTGCCGGTTTTTACCGTTTAAAGTATAGCATTGCCGATAAGTATTTGGTAGAGTTTAACGGGCGTTACGATTTGTCATCTCGTTTTCCGGAAGATAACCGAGCAGGGTTTTTTCCATCGGCTTCGGCAGCGTGGAGAGTAAGTCAGGAAAATTTCTTTACTCCTTTAAAACCCTATGTAAGCTCGTTAAAACTAAGAGCGTCTTATGGTGCTTTAGGAAACCAAAATGTGGGCGCATACGATTACTACTCAACCATGTCTGTAGAGCAGTCTAGTTATGTGGTAGAAGATGCATTATCTCAATATTTATCTTCACCAGCTCCGGTATCGTCTAACTACAGTTGGGAAACTTCTCAAACTTTAGATTTAGGGGTAGATGTTAGTTTTCTTAACAATAGACTTACTGTTAATTATGACTGGTTTCAGCGCGACGTGAAGGATATGCTTACTGAAGGGAAACAATTACCATCGGTATTTGGCGCAGATGAGCCTGTAGAAAATGCAGCCGATTTAAGAACGAAAGGTTTTGAACTTTCGGTAAACTGGAGAGATGAGTTTCAGTTAGGGAAAAAGAAATTCAAATACCATATTGGGGTAAATCTAGGAGATAGCAGAACGTTTATTACGAAGTTCGACAATCCTAACGGAGATATTCAGCAATACTATGTAGGGCAAGAAATAGGTGAAGTTTGGGGATATACAGTAGAAGGATTCTTCCAGTCTGATGATGAATATCTAAGTCATGCCGATCAGGTATTGGTGAATGAGCGTATTGAAAATAACTACCTGATTAACCATCCTGTTGCAGGAGATATTAAGTTTAAAGATGTAAATGGCGATGGGGTAATTTCTCCGGGTGATTTAACCCTTGAAAATCATGGTGATTTAAAGAAGATTGGGAATACTTCGCCACGATATAACTACGGTATTAATGTTGGGGGTGAATATGCCGGTTTCGACTTTAATGTATTTGCACAAGGGATTATGAACAGAGACTGGAATCCGGGTACGGATAACGGTTATTTCTGGGGACCTTTTAGCCGTCAGTACTTAAACTTTTATTCTAAAAGCATAGAAGGAATGGCTTGGACACCTGATAATCCGGATGCTTATTTTCCACGTTTAGCGGTATACGCAGAGAGAGGTGGGCCTTATGAAGGTGCACAGCTTGGTGTGAACTCCGATAAGTACTTGCAAAATGCTGCATACTTAAGAATTAAGAACATTACTGTGGGATATACCGTACCAGAGAGTATTACCTCAAAATTAAAGATTGATAATATCAGATTTTATGTAACTGGGATGAACCTGTTTACGTTCTCTCCGATATACAAACATAATCCTGACCATACGGTGGATCCTGAGCAGTTGGGTAACGGTAACGATTATCCGTTCTCTAAAACGTACTCCTTTGGTCTTGATATAAAATTTTAAATCCTCCTGAAAATGAAAAAAGTATTTATAAGTACCCTGATAATTTTGTTGTTAACCACGGCGTGTAACGATGAATTTTTAGATCGTACCCCACTTTCTGAGATTGTGCCGGAGAACTCGTTTCAAACGGCTGAAGACCTGGAGTTGTATACCAATAGTTTTTACAATGTGCTTCCGGGAAGAGAGGGTATTATAGAACAAGACTTATTGTCTGATAATGTGTTGTATAATGGTGTGCCACAAGAACAAACAGGAGAGCGTTTGGTACCTAGTGAAGCAGGTAGCAGCGGATGGGATTGGGACGACCTGAGAACCATTAATATCTTTTTTAAATATTATGATCAGTGCGATGATGAAGCTGCTAAAACCGAGTATAGTGGTGTGGCCTATTTCTTCAGAGCCTATTTCTATTTTGATAAATTAAAACGTTTTGGGGGTGTGCCATGGTACGATACCGTAATTGGTAGTGGGGACGATGAGTTACTATATGCTGCAAGAGATACCCGTGAGTATGTAACGGAACGTATTATTGAAGATTTAGATAATGCGATAGCCAATTTGAGAGACGATCAGACATCGGATAGAGTAACTAAATGGACAGCCCTTGCGCTAAAATCGAGAGTGTGTTTGTTTGAAGGTACTTTTAGAAAATACCACAACGGAACCGATGCGGATGCCTTATTGCAATTAGCAGCAGATGCTGCTGGAACCTTAATGACCGAAGGACCGTATAGCCTGTATACCACAGGAGATGCTTCGGTAGATTACAGAGATTTATTTGCTTCTGCTGAAACGAAAGATGAAGAGGTGTTGTTGACCAGAAAGTATAGTGAAGAGGTAAACGTAATGAATAATATCAACTATTATTTGTTATCACCAACGCAGGAAGATGTAGGACTTACCAAGTCGATTGTAGATAGCTACTTAAACGAAGATGGTACCGCTTTTACAGATAATACAGACTATGCAACTATGGAGTATTATGATGAAATGCAAAATAGAGATCCTCGTTTAAGCCAAACCATTCGTACACCGGGGTATATGCGTATAGAGGGTACTTCGGAAGAGTTAACCGATTTTTCGGTAGCCATTAGTGGGTATCAAATAGTTAAATACGTATCCGATGAGAGTCAGGATGGTGACAGTGCCGGGTATCAAGATCTTCCTATTATTAGGTATGCAGAAGTCTTATTAAACTATGCAGAAGCAAAGGCCGAGTTAGGTTCGCTAACACAAAGCGATGTTGATGCGTCTATAAATTTAATCCGTAGTCGTGCCGGGATGCCTGGTTTAAGTATGTCAGACGCCAATGCAATACCCGATGCGGTATTAGCAGCACGTTACAGTAACGTAAGCGGAAGCAACACTGGTGTGATTTTAGAAATACGCAGAGAACGTAGAATAGAATTGGTGTTGGAAGGATTTAGATATGACGATTTAATGCGTTGGAAAAACGGAAAACTGTTAGAGGAATATTTTAAAGGAATGTATTTTCAGGGGTATGGAACCTACGATTTAAATAACGATGGGACTGCCGATGTTGAGGTGTATACCGGTACGGCTACCGGAGGTACAGACCAAACGGTAGAAATAGGGGGCGTACTTTCGTTTTCTAATAGTACCTACGGAAACTTAATTCCTTTTGAAGACCGCACCAAATCGTTTGATGAAGACAGAGATTATTTGTATCCAATACCCTCTGGAGATATTCAATTAAATCCGAATTTGGAACAAAATCCGAACTGGTAATGAAAACCATTGGAATAAAATTAGGTTTACTGTTTGTGTTATGTACAGGAAGTTGGTTAACGCTGACTTCCTGTTCTAAAGATGGTGATGCTGATAGTGGATCGCAATCGGTACAACCCTCTTTTGAGGCAAGTGTAGATACCATTTTTGAAGGCGAACAAATGAGTTTTGTAAATACAATAAACAGTACCGCAGATGTAGCATATTATTGGGACTTTGGTGATGGGGCTACCTCAATAGCTGAAAACCCTAGTCATACTTTTGATGCCGTGGGAAATTATGTGGTAACCCTTACCACTACGGTACAAGGTACCGAGACTTCGGTAGCTAAAGAGGTAGGTGTGTACAGACATGAGTTGGAAAACCGACCGGGATTGGTAACGTATATGGAAAGCCTTAATGGTAACATTATGGTGTGTGCCCACCGCATGTATCACAACGTACTGCCCGAAAATTCTATGTCGGCTTTAAATGCTTCTATAGAGGCTGGTATTGGCATGGTTGAAATAGACATACGCCAAACTAAAGACGGTGAGTTGGTTTTACTACACGATAGTACCTTGGATGATACCACCACCGGAAGCGGTGACCTTACCGATTATTTGCTAGAAGAGTTAGGTCAGTTTTATTTGTACAAAGCAGATGGTAGTTTGTCTAATGAGCATATTCCAACCTTTAAAGAAATTTTGGAGGTAGCCCGTGGAAACATCTATATAGATATTGATGTGAAAATGGAAAACTATCTTAAAATCTATCAACTGGTAAAACAGTATGGAATGTTATCGCAGTGTATGTTTACTACCGATGAGCTTTCGGTATGCCAAAGTTTACAAAACGCCGATAGCAAAACAATTTTATTTCCAATAGTAAGAGAAGAAACCGATTATGCTGCGTATACCTTGACAGGGTTAGACATACGTATATTTCAATTGAATTCTGATATGTCGCAAAACCAAACAGTGGTAGATGATATTTTGGCAAATGGTGATTTCTTTTTTGCCAACATATACATTAACAGCAACGTTACACCGCAAAGTAACAACTACGTGCAGGTGAATAATTTTATCAATCTGGGAGGAAGTATTATTCAAACAGATTATCCGGTAACCTTAAAATCGTACTTACAAAATTTAAACTTGAATTAGATGAAATCTTTTTATAGAACTTTTTATATACTGGCTTCGTTCATGGTACTGTCGTGCGGTGACGATGATGAAAGCCTTAATACAAAACCGGTAGCAGCCTTTTCGTATAACATTGGAGGGGTAGCCGAAACCGGAGAGACCATAACCTTTACCGACTTGTCTTATGACTTAGATGGTGAAGTAGTAGAATGGGCATGGGATTTTGGGAATGGAGATACCTCTGTAGAGGCCAGTACTACCTATGCGTATAATACTGAAGGTGATTATACCATAACCTTAACGGTAACCGATAACAATGGAGAACAAAATGCTACGGTATTCTCAAAAGACGTATCGGTATTAGTGCCGTCCAATGCAACTACAGAACCAACAGTGGTTTGGACGTATGAGGCACCTTATTATTCTACCAATTCCTCGGTAGCGGTTTCAGACGCTGGGATTGTTTATTTTGGTACCGATGGAAAGTCGAGCGACTTAACTCGTGGTAATTATAATATGTTTGCCGTGCAAAACGGAAACTTCTTATTTGGGACCTTAACCGATGAGGTAGTACGTGCTTCGGCAGCTATTGCAGCAGATGGTACAGCGTATATTGGTGATTACAACGGTGAGTTTGTAGCCTTTAATACCGATGGTTCTCAAAAGTGGCATGTAGATTTAGGGGATCGTATTAAGTATTCATCGCCAGCAATTGCTCCTGACGGAACAATATATATTGGTATGGAAGATGATGATGCTTTATTAGCTATAAACCCAGATACAGGAAGTATTAATTGGTCGTTTGCGGTAGGTGACGATATTAGAGCTACTCCGGTAGTAGCTGCAGACGGAACTATTTTTGTAGCTTCTTCAGACGGGTATTTCTATGCGGTGAATCCTGATGGTACGCAAAAATGGAGTGTAGCCTATGGTAATTATACCGCCGGAGCACCAGCCATTAGTGAATCTATGGGAGCGGTTTGTTTAACTGGTAAAACTTCTGATAATACAGGTCACTTAATGGCATTTGATATGGCAACGGGTACAGTGTACTGGGATAACGGTAGCAGACCCGATGCTAAAATGGAGCAGGGAGGTCCTACACTTTCGGCAGATGGTTCAACCATTTATGCTGGTGGAGAAGATAATCAATTGGTGGCTTACAATGTAGACGGTACAGTAAAATGGACATTTGAAGCTACAGGTAGAGTGTTGTCGGCTCCGGCTATAGATAACTTAGGACAAATTTATTTTGGTGATGATAGTGGTTATTTTTATGTGTTAGATGAAGAGGGTGAAGTAGCTTGGAAAACAACCAAACTAAATGAAGATATCCGTTCTTCTCCAGTAATTGATGCCAATGGTATTATTTACATTCTTACACGTAACAATACCGATAAAAAAGGTACCGTATACGCGTTAAGTACAAATGCATCTGGTGCAGCCGATGGTGAGTGGCCTATGTTGTCGCAAAATACGCGTCACACAGGAAGTAGCAATTAATCAACTTAAAAGTAAAATACAATGAAAAAGTATGGTAGTGTATTGTTTGCCTTATGGGTATTCCTCTTAACAGCTTGTACGCATATAAATACAGTACAGGCGCAAGAGATACCTGCAGACAGTACCAATACAATTGCCTATTTACGAAACGTACTGTTAGATGAAAATAGCAATCAGGTAATGGTGATTGCCCATAGAGGCGATTGGCGTAATGCTCCTGAAAATTCTATTATGGCTATAGAAAACTGTATTGCTATGGGAGTAGATATGGTAGAGATTGATGTACGTAAAACCAAAGATGGTAAGTTGGTATTAATGCACGATAGTACCGTAGACCGCACCACAAACGGAAAAGGAAAGGTTTCTAGCTTAACGTTAAATAGCTTAAAAAAGCTTCACCTTAAAAACGGTCAAGGTCGCGTTACACACCATACCATACCTACACTAGAGGAAGCCTTACAAGCAGCTAAAGGAAAGATATTGGTAAACTTAGATAAGTGTTACGGATATTTTGACGAAGTATATGCTGTTATGGAGAAAACAGGAACAGTAAATCAGGTAGTGCTTAAGGCGTATAATAAACCGTATAGTGAGGTACGAAAAGATATAGGAGATAAGCTAGATAAAATTTTGTTTATGCCTATTGTTAACCTAGACAAGCAAGCCGATGCGTGGCAAATTATAACCGATTACCAAAAAGCTAAAACACCCGTAGCTTTTGAGATTGTGTTTGCTACAGAAAACTCGGATATCTTAAACAGGTTTAAACAAATACAACAAGGAGGCAGCAGAGTTTGGGTAAACAGTTTATGGGCTAGTTTAAATGCTGGTTATGAAGATGACATGGCAGTTAACAACCCAGATGGTATTTATGGGTGGCTTCTTAAAAAAGGAGTAACCATGCTACAAACCGATCGCCCACAATTACTGCTTGCTTATTTAAGAAAAAAACAATTACACCGTTAATAGGAAAGTTGTTTTTAAGTGTTTTTAGTTAATATGGCCAACAGGCTACCCATTGGGTAGCCTGTTTTGTTCAGGCTTAATTGAGTTGAAAGTTGTATCGAGAAAAGGAGTTTTCTCTGTAAAGGGATGTGCACTCAGCCGCTGCCTTTGGGGCTCGATACATTTTATCTACAGGATTTCAAATTTTAAAACTCCTTTAGGGTTTTATTGTCATAATTTTAGTGCAATACAGTTTACTTTTGCTATATGAAAACAGCTATCTCATTATTTATAGCATTGCTAGGCGGAATATGCTTTGTAATGGCTCAGAACAAACCAAAGGAGGTTCCTAAAATTACACGCTACAATTATAAACAATACATTGAAGAAGCACCCAGATTTACCATTTACGGAGATAATTATTTTGTGTCGGGTACACAAATGAATCATAGTATATCGGAAGAAACCAGTGATGCCCGCTTTGAGATAGGGTTTAAAGAGCGTTTGGTAGATAAACCACTGCCGTGGGATATTTATTTGTTTTTAGCATACCGACAAAAAGCATTTTGGGATATCTATAAAGAATCGTTTCCGTTTAGGGCTCTTAATTACAACCCGAGTTTAGGACTTGGAAAAGTAATTTTTGATGAGGAAGATAAGCTTAAAGGGGCTTTTTGGTTTCAGGTTGAACATGAGTCGAATGGTGAGGCCGACTCCATTTCAAGAAGTTGGAATCGTTTTTCATTATCGTATTTTTTGCCGGTTAGTGAGCATTTTTTGTATACAGTAAAGGCATGGTTACCCGTAGGGTCAATGTCTGATAATTCGGATATTACAGAGTATTTGGGGTACGGACAAGTAGATATGGCGTACCGCCCCAATAGTCGCTGGATTTTTGAGGCTTCTGCCAGAAAGGGTGTAGAAGGATGGAAAGGGAGTTTACAGTTGGGAGTAAATTTCCGAATTACAAAAACAGGAAATGAATTTGTGTATCTTCAATTTTTTCAGGGATACGGTCAAGATCTGATTAATTATAATAAAGAGCTTACCTATCTGCGGTTAGGTTTTAGTATTAAGGATATGAGCTTTAATTTTTATTAGGCGGAATCTTTATTTGGTTTAAAGTTATTGGAAATCAATCTTGTAGCTGCTTGTGTTTGCTTTGTGGTAAGTATTGTGTAACTTTAGCTAAAAATAAAGCGCATTGAATCCGTTAGAACAATTTTATGCAAAGCAACCCGAACCGCATCGGAGTGTTTTTTTAGTGTTACGATCGTATTTTTTAGCCAAACCGAATATGACGGAGGCGTATAAATACGGAGCGCCATTTTTCTATTGTAACGGAAAACGTTGTTTTTATTTTTGGAACGAAAAAAAAACCAATCAGCTTTATATAGGGGTCATAGATGGTATGCAGTTAGATCATCCTGCATTAGAGCAAGGCGATAGAAAACGGATGAAAATATTCCGTATCAATCCGTTTAAAGATATTGATATGGAACTGTTAGATGAGGTGGTAACACTGGTGCTACAATTATATGTATAGGCGATACATTAATTTTACTCTCAATAGTAATTAAAAAATTAGTTGCCAGCGTATGCCGTTGGTACCTTCTTCTCCTGTTAGTTCATCTTCGTTTAATACAAATTAGGAGAAAGGAAGATTTTGTTTCTAGTATTTATTTACTCTTTTGAGCATACGCTGTAGGTAATAGTAGTAAAAATAGCTTAAAAGGGAGTTGTATTTTACAAGCAATAATGATTAGCAATAAACGTAAAGTGTACTAAATTTATTATGGTTATCTTAGCGTTAATGACAACTATACAGCGAATTACAGTAGAATATCAGCGCCGTATGAATACGGTATTACAATATATTGAAACACACCTAGATGAACCACTATCTTTAGAAATGGTGGCTGAGGTTGCTATGTACTCTCCATATCATTTTCATCGTGTTTTCAGGACACTGATGAATGAGCCGTTAAACGAATACATAAACCGACGTCGATTAGAAAAAGCCGCTGCCGACCTAATGCATCGCAATGAGATTTTAATTACCGATTTGGCGTTACGATATGGGTTTAGTAGTAATTCGGCTTTTACCAGGGCATTTAAAAAATTTTATGGGGTGAGTCCTAGCATCTTTAGAGTGCAACTGCCTACCAAATATAGCAAGATACGTATACCAAAGAGCAAGAATGGTCAACCCGATTTTCTGTTTGAAAAATACCTTTGGAGCATTACAAATCTTAAAAATTGGATAGATATGAATGCACAAATTATGATCACACAAATGCCCGAAATGGAGCTTGCCTATGTAACAGCTATTGGACATACACAAGTAGCCGAAGCCTATACGACCTTACTGCAGTGGGCTACCCCAAAAGGATTTATGACGTTACCTACTACTAAAATGGTTACTGTGTACCACGATAGTTTTAAGGTTACCCACCCCGATAAGGTACGTATAAGTGCAGCTATGACGGTAGCCAAAGAGGTAAAGGAAGAAGGAGTTACGGGCAGAATGCAACTACGTGCGGGTACGTGTATTAAAGGAAGTTTTGAGATTACCTTACCCGAATTTGAGAAAGCATGGAGCAGCTTGTTTATTTGGATGAATGAACAAGGGTACAAAAAAGCCGATCAGCACCCGTTTGAAATATACCATAACGATTATCGTACCCATCCCGAACAAAAGTGTGTAGTGGATTTGTATATTCCTGTAGCGGTATAGTCGTTTAAGGTTGGTTGTTCTTGTAACGCTCAACGTATGGTAACATTACCTAATTAGCCAAAAAGTAGCCATTTATGGTCTATTTTAAAAACAACCTCCTGCAACAAATATCATACAAAGGAGATATAGATTAACAGGAGGTTGATTTTAAAAAACTAAGAGTATTACGTAGCAACAGTTTTCCCACCTAATTAGGCGATGGCTTTTTTCATATTTTGTTTTATAACGCAGCTATACGTAAAATGCGTATATAAATCGTTTAAGTTCCAGGTAGCAACTTCGTTTACTACTAGTTCCTTGTGGTTTTTGCTAATGTCTCTTAGCGCATTCCCCACCGATTTACGCACGTAGGTACTTGGGTTGTTTTTTTGGCTGCCAAGCAACTGCACTGCCACTTCCGGGTGTGCAGCAAAATACGGTCTGTTTGTCCAGATACGTAAACCTTCTGTCGCCGCACGGGTAACATTCGGGTTTTCGTCATTTAACCATTCGTTAATTACTGGCAATGCCTGCTGGTAACCAATATCTTTACAATACTGGTTAAACGCTTTGGCTAGTATTTCTTGTACCTGCCAGCTTGGGTCTTTACTAACTTCTAATTGTAATATTTGTAAGGCTCTAGGGTTTTTGGCTGCAATTCTACCTAATATAAATACGCCTAAACTACGTATTTGATAACTAGTGTATTTTAAGAATCCGTAAGCATATGCAAAACAATCATCTGTGGTTTTGGTTTGGTACATTTCTAACGCTACTCCTTCAATAGGTTTAAATCCGTTAGCAATAGCTTGTAGCTTGTTAATTGTAGCTTCCATATAGTAAAGTTTAAGTATTTATCTGCTCTTACCTTAACCTATTTTAAATGTACATTTTTTGGTTGATACAATTGCAAGCTACTAATAAGTTTTTAATGATGTTTTGTAAGAATTATCATAATGTAAATACAAGTGCGTTTGTATTACTAATAGGGTTGTAGTTGTGTTAAAATATTATGTTAATTACAATGTCTGTAATGGTTAAATCAATATAAAAAGAATTTTTTTTGGACACTGCTTTGTCTACGTATTTTAATAGGCTACTATCATATTACATATGAGCCTGTTTTTGTTGGTAGTTTATACATATAAGTAAATGTATTGCATAAGGATGCAGCTACATTTGTTATACAGAAACCCATAATCTGATGATACCGAAGTTGATATAATTGCTTTCTGAATCCAAAACCCTTTAGCGATTCTTTTAGGTTATTTTATGATGTGCTAACGAGTTAGTTAATGCAGCTTAAGTCATCAAATATTGTAATATAACTTTTGGTTTTCTTAACGGGTTATAATGTGATTTTTGTATCTTTAAAAAACAAAAATTACACTATAACCAATGCAAAAAATACTACTATGTATGTGTATAACTCTTTTAGGGTTTACAACTACAAAAGCACAATCTACTACGGATGAAATTATTAATACCTTTTTTCAAAAATATAAGATAAGTACAGATGAAGCGGTGGATTATGTATTTCAAACCAACCCTTATTTCGCTGGAAATGATGGAGTAGATAACGTTAAACTTAGGATAAATAATGTTAAACCTTTATTAGGAGACTATTTGGGTGAAGAGGTGTTGAGCACCAAAAAATTAGGATCTAGTTATGTTTTAATCACCTATATAGTGAAGTACGACCGTGAGCCATTACGTTTTCAATTTCAACTTTACAAACCAAGAGATAAATGGCAGTTGTACAACTTTAAGTTTGATGAAAATGTTTGGGAAGAATTTGAGGGCTACGAGCCAAAAGCTCCGTAACCCCAAATAGGGGAATTCAAAATTTAGCATGATAGGGGTCTCTAACAACCGTTAACCAATAACTAAATAAGGTATCTTAGTAAAAGGGTTTAGGGGCTGTGAGCTAATAAAACTTTAATCGATAGACGTTTTACGGAATCCATTTTATTTGTATTTTTCACACCCAATAAACCAGCTATTACTATGAATAAAATATTACGTATCACCCTTATTGGTTTTTTTATATGTAGCATGTTGCATGCGCAAAAAGGTTTTTTAAGCAGTACCGAACTCGAGTCGTGGCCTAAAGATCATAGTATTTCGGTACCGGAAAACCACAACAGGGTGTCTTCGTACTTGTTTCTTATCAATAAAAATAAATATATAGAACTGTTTAATATGGTAAACTACAACCGTAGTTTACGTAATAAAGCTGGACTTAAAAAGAACGATGAGCTACAGTATTTGTATATGGGGGTAGACTTTGCGTTGCCCGATAGCGATAGTATTAGTGTACCGCTGTTTTTGTTTGATGTAAAGAACCCTGCCAGTGTAAAGAAGTTTGAACAGTACGACGGAAAACTGCTAGACAACATAAACACCAATAACATGCGAACCAACTTAAATGGTACGTTTAAGGTAAAGGCAATGCTAAGCAGAGAATCTAGCGGTTTTTGGAAAGAGTTGGTTAAAATTACTACCGATGTAGCCAAATCGGCCTCGCAATTAATGATCGGAAATCCGTTTGGGGCGTCGGAGCTGTTAACCTGCTTTCAGGGACGTGTAAGTACCGGTTTAGAGGAGTTGGGTACGTTGTCAGGTTCTGATAATACCACTACTGCTACAAATAATACTATTACCCAAGAGCATAGCTTTTTAATAAACTTAGTGGAGTACAACAAAAACCCTGATTACAGAGAGGTGGTTGTAGCGGCACGGTTGTATAGAGTACATTGGTCGTTTGACAAAAACCGAAATAAATCGAAGTTTTTTAGGAATATAGATGCCGATGATTTTCCGGGACCTGAGAATTTTAAGAGTGTTATTAGAAACTATACCTACCCGATGATTTTAGTGGTAGAAACCCGCTTTATGCCTAAGATTAGTTTAACTACTCCTGAGTTTGTTGATGCTTATCAAAAATCGATTACCGACGAGTACAAAGATTTTGCGGAGTCTGAACAGGAAATGTTTAAGCAGTATGTAAAGAATTTTGACAGAGCTTATACCATTCAAAAAAATCTTGAAAGCTATATTAAAAACATACATACTAATAACCAAAGTTTAAAATCGTCTTTGTTAATAGAGGCTATAGAAGAAAGTTTTCTGTATCGCCAAAATGTACTGGAAGAAAATGCCAAATACGAGTATATTCCAGGCACTCCTGCTTCTATTAGTAGATATGGTACTATAGGTAACCGTTACGATGCTATTGAACGGAAATTAAAACGCTTGTACGACGATAATAAATATAATGAACCGATGGCTAATAGTTATGTTTTATTAAAGAGTTTGCTAAACCCTGTAGAAGGTAAAGATACCAGTAGCGAAACCTTGTACAGAGAAATTAGTAAGCTGTCGTATTTTAATGATATACTAGCCAATGTAACTCCCGAAAGTTACCAGAGTAAAAAGAGTTACATACGGTATACAGCTTTGCTAAAAACGTATGAATCGGCTTTGTATGAGAAACTTACCGGAGAAGATAATGCCAATGCTAAAACTGATTTCTACGAAAAATTAATGACCGATTACGATAAGTGTAATTTTTGTGTAGCAGAGTGTCAAAAAGAGATAAACGACTTACAAAAGAAGGAGGTAGAAGAGGAACCAAAAATTTTAACGCCTAAGGTAGAAGAAGGGGCTGAAACCATAGGAGAACAACAAGGCGATACGGCAGATAAGCCTTAAATAGAGGATATTAGTGGTATTTTTTGGGAAAGTTTTGTAAGAATTAGGTTAAAATGTTTATTTTAGGGCAACCGCAACCAAAATCTATAACAGTAATACTTGTATATAAGCCCGTTATCGCATGCAAATTTTATATAAGCTAAAAAAGTTATTTTTAAAGTGTCCGCATGATGTAGTGTTAGGAGTTGAGAATTCAATATCCGTTAAACATAGTTCGCATGTAAACGATATGTCTAAAAATGATTTAAAAAAGCTGTTGGATTTTGTAAAATTGGAGGAAAATTATAGGCAAAAAAAGTTTATTACACTGTTACTCACCATAGCCATGATAGTAGGGCTGTTTTTCTTTTCTCAATTAATTAGTTTAGATGCGTACCACGGTGCAGAAAACGATAAAAGGGTTAATAATAGTATAGAAGAAGAAAAGCTGAGGAATAATAAAAACGCCATGTTTGTGGCTTTTAAAAGAAAGCGTCGCGAGTTTGAAAAGCATATTGAAAGAGGCGATAAACTAGCGCAAAATATATATTTGTATAAGGCATTAGAAGAATACCAAAAGGCACAAGTGCTTTTCCCCGAGGCTTATAAAGTTAACTTTAGAATTACTTATACCAGTACCGAAATTTGTAAGCGCTACAAAAGTAGGTGCCGTGAGGCTCATAAGCTTATATTAAAACTTCAGAAAAAGTATCCTCATAGAGAAGAGGTACAAGAGCTTAACAAGCAAATTTCTATGCGCCTATAAAAGGGTTTTCATCGGTAAAATGTATTCAACATTCGGTAATAAGTATACAGTGTGTAGTGCGGGTACGGTTGTAAATTTGATGAGTACATCAATTATAACTAAACACTTATGAAAAACGTAGCATTAATTACAGGGGCATCATCGGGGATAGGAAAAGAGTTTGCCCATATACATGCAGAAAAGGGAGGCGATTTAATTATTGTGGCTCGTAATGAGGCTAAATTAAATGCACTTAAAACCGAGTTAGAAGCTAAGTACAGTATAGAGGTGGTTGTACTGGTGAAAGATCTTACGGCACCTACTGCACCACTAGAGATTTATACAGAAGTAAAAGAATCGGGTATACTATTGGGTTATTTAATTAATAATGCAGGCTTTGGCGGACAAGGATATTTTCATGAGCGTGCGTGGGAAGAAGACCTGTCTATGATACAATTAAATGTAATTAGCTTAACGGCGTTAACCCGTTATTTTCTCCCCGATTTTGTAGCGGCTAATAAAGGTAAAATATTAAATGTATCGTCTACAGCAGCATTTATGCCCGGACCATTACAAGCCGTGTACTATGCTACAAAGGCGTATGTAACTTCGTTTAGTAATGCCATTGCCGAGGAGCTTTCCTATACCAACGTTACGGTAACTGTATTAATGCCAGGGGCTACCGAAACTGAATTTGCCAGAATTTCGGGCATGGATAAAACCGATTTATTTGATAAGGCAGCTAGCGCACGTAGTGTTGCAGAGGATGGTTATAACGGAATGATAGCGGGTAAATTAGATGTTATTTCGGGGCTTAGTTTTTCACTGCGTATGCTGGTAAGTATATCTCCTTTGTTACCTAAAAAGGTGTTGCTGAAGAATATTAAAAATATGCAGGAAACTGTTTAAGGTGCGGGAAACTATTTCGAGACACCTCTCGGAATATGTAATCTTGATTATTGATAAAAAGAGAGTACTTTAGAAGCCTATGAATCAGCTTGTACAATACATCAATATCGCTTTTTTGATTATGGTGTTACCGAAGCCCTGCATGTACAATACGAAGAACAACAAACCATTACTCATTTGGCTCATAAGATAGCCAATGAATATACCGAGCGTATGGATGCCTATAGCCATAAACTAATGGTAGTTAATTTACAATTGATATTAAACTACGGTATTCGATTTTACAATCGGCAGTTTTATACCCGTACAGGTTTTAATAAAGATGTGGTTACCCGATTTGAGACCTTGCTAAAAACACATTTTAGTAACGAAGATACCATGCAGCAAGGGTTACCAATCGTAAAGCAATGTGGGGAGCAACTGAATATGTCTTCTAATTGCCTCAGCGATTTACTTAAAAATGCTCAGGAACACATACAATACTATCTTATAGAAAAGGCGAAAACCGAATTGCTCCGTACTACCGCTTCTGTAAGTAGTATTGCCTGCCGTTTGGGGTTTGAGTATCCGCAGCATTTCAGTAAGCTATTTAAAAGCAAAACAGGGGTGAGTCCGGCAATGTATAGGAGTAAGTCAGAGTAGTCTTTAAGGAGATAAACTACCGTTTAGAGTTTGGTAAATTAGCATTTGCTACTTTAAAATTCACTAAATTAGCATCATATTTTTAGAAAGCACTATGTTAAGCGATAAAGAAAGACAATTGTACCAAGCATATTTTAAAACCGAGATACCCTACTACACAAAACAGCTAGAAAAGTATGATGAAACAGGTAGGTGCTCCTTTAATTTCTATGCGTTGTTATTTGGCATGTTGTGGATGGCGTACCGAAAAATGTATCGCGAAATTGCTTTCTATTTTTTAATTTTTTTGTGTGCTGAATTCCTTCAAAAAATGGCAACCCAATTTGCACTCATTCCAGCAGATCGTTCAGAAATGATAAGTCTTATAGTAAGCCTCATTTTAGGTATTGTGTTAGGTATGTATGCCAATCAGCTATACATTGCAAAATGCAAAAGAGAAATTCTTGGTCTTATAGATTTAACAGATAGAGAAGAACACTTAACTAATGCTGTTGCCGCAAAAGGAGGGATACAACCATGGGCACCTGTACTATTGTTTTTTATAATTATAGTAGTTCAATATTTGCTAGTAATAGCAGCAGCAACCACCGGCTAATTTTTGATGTAAAAAAACAGAGGTTTTAATTTTAAGCCCAACTCATCTTTGTTTAATGTACAAAAGCAGCAAGGCAAAATTAGGGAACATTTGGTAGCGGTACCATTGCTAATGTAGTTAATGTTTGCAAGAAAAGGGATGCGGAGCTGGGATTGCAAATGGGGTACATTAGTGGTTTTAGATAGTTAGGGATACGGAGAAAATAGGCCGTACGCAAGGTGTAGGAATAGTATATTTAATGTTAAGCAAAATCCGTATCGGATTATCTAGGGGTAAAGGTTTTATAAGCAGCCTTTTACAGGTTAATCTGTCCTGTATAATTAGCAAATAACGAGTCAAATTGTTAAATTTGCGAACACGTTTTCGGAAAGCAATTCATCTTACTAAAGAAACCGTTCGTCTAAGGAAAACCTCTTGTGGCATAAAGCCTTCTTCTTTAGTCTACAATTAGTAGTTAATTTGTGCTATATTCTTTTCGAGAAATGAATTTCGGAAGATTTTAAAGGGGGGCAATAAATGTTGCAAACAAATACTAGAGAGGTTATGGAGGGATACACACTAAACAAATTAAAGCACACGCTAGAGATGGCGGAAATTGCTCAGGCTTTTTTTGATGTAAAAAAAGGTATGATGTTTTTTGATAATATGTGTTGTAAAATTCACGAAACAAGTGAGTCTAGTATATCTATATTACACCTTATGCGCATGTACGATACCAATTCGGCCAGAAAATATATTGAACGGCTTAAGAAGGGTATTGCTGAGAAAGAAACACACTTTGATAGTATTATAGAAACCATTACTGAAATAGGTAAAAAGAAATGGATTCATGTTGTGGGAGTACCTGAATATGAATGGGGTGATTGCACGGGGATACAATTCTTATATAAAGATGTAGACAATGAAACCCGTGATAAGATGAGAATGCACTCACATGCAAATACTATGGAGAGTAGCTTCACCAATGCAACTGAGGGGCTTGCCATGGTGAGTATTGGAGGTAGGTTTGTAAAAGCAAATCCGGCGTTGTGTGCTATGCTGGGGTATACAGAGGAAGAGCTTTTTAATAAACCGTTAATCGATTTTGTTCCTAAAGAAGATCTTCAGGAGCTTGAAAGCATTTTGGCTAAGTTTTTAATGGGGAAAATTTCTCAGTATGTCGATGAAAAAGAATATATAGACCGTTTTGGGGAGCGTAAACGTATGGGGCTCATTATTACCATAACCAGAGATGACCAAAAGCGTCCGGTTCGGTTTTTATTTCAGTTAACAGACCTTACCCAAATGTACCATAGACAAAGCGAAATTAAAACGCTTTTACGTTTAGTGTCTGACCAAAATAAGCGCTTGATAGACTTTGCCTATATCGTGTCGCACAACCTGCGTACGCACTCGGGTAATTTTACCATGATTATGGAATTAATGAAACGAGAGTTCCCGGAGCATACAAATAATTATTATTATCCGATGCTGAAAACCACAGCACGTGAATTGCAAAAAACAATGGAAGACTTAACAACTGCTATTGTTAGTTACTCCTATAACGAGGAAGATTTAACACAGCTTTGTTTAGGTAGACAATTAAGTTTAGCCTTAGGAAGTATTAGTAGAGAGCTAAAAACTATTGGAGGAACAATAGTAAATAATGTACCCAAAAATATATGTGTAAACCATCTTAAAACCTATTTGTTAAATATTTTTATAAGCGTGTTAGAAAATGCTATTAAGTTTAGGCATCCTGATAGACCAATTGAAATAACTATAGATTTTGAAGATTCAGGTGATTTTTATGGCATTTTAATTAAAGATAATGGTTTAGGAATTAACATAGAAGAACATGCCAATGAAATGTTTATGCTCTATAAAACATTTCATGAGAAACAATCGGGTAGAGGAGTTGGTTTATTTGTAGTTAAAAATCAGATGGAGTCCTTACATGGCATTTGTGAAGTAGAAAGTGTGGTAGATGAGGGTTCCGTTTTTAAATTATATTTTAAAAAATGAAAGGATCAGAGTTAAATATTTGCGTTGTAGAAGACTCTACCTTAACCTTGTTACTTTTGCAAAAAATGGTAGAGATATTTAAAGTTCCTATTCGTGTAAATACATTTACACAAGGAAGTAGAGCATTAGAATGGATTAAAAACACCGTTAAAGATAAAGAAGAGCTAGGAGCTATCTTGGTAGATTTAAATATGCCTGAAATGAGTGGGTGGGAGTTTGTAGCAGCACTGGAAGAGGAGAATCCTAACATTGAGGTACCAGTGTACATTGTGTCTGCCAGTTGCGACCCAATAGATAAGGAGCGTATAGAAGAGTATCCGACAATTAAAGGTTTTTTGCATAAGCCTTTAAAAGTAGAAGATCTTGAACGTATTACCGATACCAAGAGACAATCTTCTAGTTGTTAATTTTATAGATGATTTAAATATGAAAAGGCGTTTAGTTAATTTTACTAAACGCCTTTTATGTTATAGGATTGTGGCAGAACCTATTGCCTTTTGATACTACCTTAGTACAAATTTATTAATTGCTTACAAAAGCCCTACGTTAGATTATGGGCTTATACCATGGAGTTGTATAAATGGTATTGAGGAATGCAAAGCCATTGGTAGTAGTAAAAGTAGTGTGCTAATCGTTAACAACCTTCAGAAATATCTTAAAAAAGTAATAGGTAGGTTGCTGAAAAAATACTAAAAAAGAAACAGAAGGAAATAGTTGTTATTGCTAAGTATGTACCGTAAAATTATAATGTAGTATATAAGTTACTTTGGTGGTTTTGTAGCTGTAATTGCAAATTAAAATAGCTTATTTGCGCAGAATATTACTAGATATACAGAAATATTTTTAGTTATAAAAACTGTATTTTAAATAGGTTATGTAAAATAGTAAACTGGATTTTTATTATATAATTGTAAAGTTTTTGTTCTTTAAAAAGTAGGTGTACACACATTTTCAATGGGTTAACTGTTTTTTATAAAAAAAATTATACTGTATGGCGTTAGTGTTTGAGTTTTTTAGTTATCTTAAAAAAAAATTTAAAAGTGGATTTTGTATTAACAACCAAAATATATTAGGGGATATATAGAAAGTTGTTAGTTAATATTAAGAATGATTTCAATTTTTGTTGCCAAATAATTTAGTTACAAGGAACTGTGCAAAACGTTAATATTAAAGTATATAACCCAGAGGAGTTATCGGGGATAGCTGAGCGTATCTGGTTGATAGAAACCAACGAAAATCCATTTACACCTATTATTGTAGCTTCTAATTTTATAAATATCTTTTTCCCATTGGATGAAAGAGGTATTTCTATTAATGATGTAGTTTCTCATAAGCCTTTAATTTCGGGAGTAATGCAAAAACCATTTGTTTTGCAAATGCCACCCAACTGTAAATTTCTTAGTGTTAGGTTGTACGTGTACGGACTTTATCCGTTAGCAGATGTGTACAACATTACCGAGAATGGGCCAGAAGCATCAGAAGCTTTAGAAACCTTTTATGATAGCCATAAAGAAACGTTTTTATCTAACGATATAGAAGCTATTTTAACCTTAGTGCGTAAAGAGCTTATTTCTAAGTTTTGTGCCAAGAGAGCCCGTAAAACCGACTTGCTTAAATCGTTTTATGAGTACATTGTTAATGAAGTGTCGGGTGATATTGTATCATCTTTCTGTAAAGAGAAAGATATTAATTACATTAATTTAAATAGATTGTGTACCAAAGTTATTGGTATTACACCTAAAAAGTTAGAACGCTTGGTTAAGTTTCGTAAATCATTAGATTATATACTTAAAACGAATAATAGTTTTACAAATATTGCTATTAATAGTGGTTATTTCGACCAGCCACATTTTGTAAAAGAGTTTAAATTTTTCACTGGTTTTACTCCTACAGCTTTTATCAAATTTTTACAACAAGAAGCTTTATTCGACTCAAAGGAAGTTATTAATTTTTCTACATTTTAAAGGCTTGTTAGAAATATACAAGTTTTTGATTTTCAGTATTGTTACATTTGTTAAGGGAAAAATTGAGGATTAAGTCTTTCAATAGACTAAATTCTTTGGGGTGTTTAAAGTTACATACGGGTATGTAGTCATATCCGTAGTAGCTTTTACTTTAAATTCTTATAATTTATTTTAATTCATTCGGTATAAATTTTAAAATCTATATACTTTTTTGCAAATAGTGTTTACTCCAATTTTGATACAGCAACAATCCCCTGTTGTATTAATGTTGGAGTACTTGTTTTTAAAAACTAGTAGTTTCTTACAGGATATCCTCTACTTTCTCTAAAGGATATTTTTTCGGTATATATTTCCAAATCGGAATCTTTTGGTAGCAAAGATGTTATTTCAATCTGCGCGAAGTGTTCTGCTCTAAAGGTTACCTGTATAGTACTTGTTTCAATGTTTTTTATATTTACCCGTAAATTAAAGGTGCCGGGATTTTCTATAAATAAATCACTTGCAATTAATAGCTTACCCGAATATACTTGTACTTGCACAGGTTCATTTACTTTTTTCCACCCTAGTACACCCTTAGTAAACATAGCGCCTTTTATGGTAAGGCTATCGCTGCTTGTTGTATGTTGAGCTAGTTTCCAAGAGCCAACCTTTTTACGTTGTGCGGTTGCATTTTGAGTACATAGTAAGGCAATAAGCATAAGCGTTGCTAATGCCCATTGCTTTAAAGATATAGTAACTGGTTTTTGAGTCATAGGTGCTATGTTATAAAACTTGGTGTACGGTAAGGTAGTTTGCTTTAATAAGAATATCAATAGCTTCTTTACTTTTAGTATCTCCTTTAAATAAGGCTCCTGGGAACAGTATTAAGCGTTTTTTTAACGTACCTTTTTTAGACTTGTAATGCACTACTAAGCGTGCTCTAGTAAGCCATTTAGTGCCTTTTTTAAATTTGATTTTTACAATACTCTTTTTGGGTATCATTGGAGTAGTTGTAATGTTTATGTTGTAAATAATAAATATAATATATCCTAAAATAACCATTACAGATGCACCACTACGCACAAACTTATAATCTTTAAAAGCTGTATAACTCTTAAGTGCAAGGAGCAGCACAATTGCTAAATAACTTATATGAGCTTTAGGTAACTTATTGGTTTCTTTATATTCTTCAATATGTTGTACTAATGTACTTTGTTCTGTAAGTATAAGCCTGTCTGGTAATACATGACAGTAGCCTAATTTGGTTTCAAATTTTTTATAGGTATCCATATCCATGGTTATAAATATTAGTAGTACCAAAGCTGTTTATTAGCCAACCGGTATTCGCTTTTCTTATTTTTAAACTTCATTGCAAACCTGTGTCCTTTTGTAGCACGAAAGATACGATTTTACTCAATAATTGAGATTAAGTATACCCAGAGATTATGCTTATTCTTCTTTAGTTAATACGCCAAGGTGGGTTAGCCCTGTTTTCACCGGCGTGGTAAAGTACAATCAGATTACCATCAGGGTCTTTTAAACGAGCTTCCCTCCATAACCAAGGCTCGTCTGTAGGGAGTTGATCAAACATAATCCCTTTGCTTTGTAGTTTTTCAACAGTAGCATCTACATCATCACATTCAAAATATACCCAAATACCATGTCCGGAAGGCAAGCTTTCTACCTGATGAATAGAAAACGTACTACCTCCATTAGTACATAAAAACCGCGCATATTTAGGCAGCGATTTTACAATGAGTTGCAATCCTAGCATTTTATAAAACTTAATAGATGCTGTTACCTCTAAACTGGGTACGGTTATTTGGTTTAAGTTCATAATAAATATACATGTATAAGTAATTACAAGGTACACAGGCCTTTTAAACCTAAAATTAAATCAATTTTATAAAGATATATAATTAGTAATAATTCGGTTAATAGATTATAATGGTAGTAAGGCGTAAATTCTTTCTCTTTATTTGCTTTAGTACTATATTTAAAGAGTCTAAATAACCTTTTATACATTATTTAGATTTTTGGCTTTTTCTCCCGTCCAAAATGATGCTTAGTAAGGTGTTTTGCCTGCTAAGATTTTTACAAATGTTTAAGGAATATGATTAGGAAAAATAAAGCCCCAACAGCGTTGGGGCTTTGCTATCACTTGGGTTTTAGATACGTTGGGTATAACAGAGATACCTACTTTTTAGCAATATTATAAGATAATGGTTTTACCTAGTCAACACTCCTTCTTTTTCGTTTTAAAATGTGTACATACTCTTTACGAGCGGGGTCGCGTTGCCAGTCGGTAATGGTATCTTCCAGCATTTGTCTGTCCATGTCTAGCGTAATACGATCTACATAGATGTGTACCCATTTCATAAAATTCCTGTCCTGAATCTGTTGGTATGTTTTTGCTACATCGGCCATAGTTGTGGTGTTTTTAGGTGCTTTTTGTTGTTGGTGTTGTTGTTCTCGTAACTGTGCTTTTTGGTCTAAATATATGGGAAACCATTCCCCAAAAATAAGATTGGCATCTACGCCTCGTTTGGTGGCACCAAACTTTCCTGAGCGCGCCATTTTAAAAAATAGAATGATGTCTTCTAAACTCTCATAGGCAAAATTTTCAAGTGTATCTACTGTAAGCGTTTCCAATTGGGCATCGTTTAGTTTGGTGCTAAAAGCAAATGCATGGATAAACCGAGTAACCAATACCCTAACCACACTAAACCCCAAACTGCCATTATTGCCTTTAAATACCGATCGTATGGTGGGTTTACCCAGTGTTTGGGGTAGGGTAAGTTCCATTTCCATATTGGCTAAGCTGGCTTGGTTGGCTACAATTTGCTTACTTAAATCTAAAGTTTTTGCCCACTGTGCTTCCCAGGGCTTCGGTAAATACTTGCTCATTATTTTTTGCCTGTTGCTTGAGTTTAAAGAAACCTTTCCATCCGTTAGCCATGCTTTGGTGCAGAATGGCTATGGCTGTTTGCTCGTTTTGTAGTGCTTTATTAGCCAGCTCTACTAGCGCTGCCTGTTCACTTTGTGCCGACCTATACCTGAAATTAAACTGTTCTGCTTTGTATGCTTTCCACTGTTCCCATTGTGTTCTGAACTGGTTGCTCTCAAACGGCGATACCATGATTTTTTCATTCGCTGTTTCTTTTTTAATTTCAACTTTAGTTCCATTTTCAATTTCATTTACATCTTCATAAATTGTCGACCGTTTGTTTTGCAGTTGGTTAACCATTTGGTTAAACCAATTTCGTACCCGTTGTTTTATGTCGGTTTCATTGGTAATAGGCGTGCTATTTTCAAGTATAAAATTGTTTATATCGAAAGCTGCTTTAAGCTTTTCTTTTTGATTTTTAGTAAGTTTTGATCCTGAAATGAGTCCGGCAAAAACCGCCGAGGCAATTTTTTTAGGACGCCCTAAGGAGCGTAACTTTACCTCATGGTCTAACCGTAAGTTTAACCATCCGTTAGCCGTTAGTTTAAAGTGCTCGTTAAGTACCCGTTCAATAGTATCTTTACTACAACCCGAACAATACATTTGCAAGCGTGTACTATTGTTTGGGATGGCTCCCTTCTGATGTTGGTAAATCATAAGGTCTATATAGCAAGCTCTTTCTTCGGGTAGCATAAGTCGGGTACCCTCGTAAAAGTCTTTACTGTAAAATAAAAATGCAGGGTCTTGGTTCATAGGTTAAAAGTTCAATGTTTTGCTCACTCATATGTGACCCTGAACAAATTTCAGGGAGATGAAAATTTGTTTACTCAATAATTGAGATTAAATGCTTCGAGGCTTGTTTCTAAATAGAAATGCCATGCTTACTAAATGCTTCGGGTTTGTTGCGAAGTAGTTTGCTAAAAGAAAGGTGTGGCAGGTGCCTCACCTTTCTAGAGTTTGTTAAATACCTAAATTGGTATTGTCTATAGATGTAAAAGAGTTGGTACCTCCCTGGTAATTTTGACTACCATAAGAGCCAAATAAAACATTGTCTTGCACAACACCGGTTACACTTTGTATCATTAACGCAGTACCACTTATACTGTTAATAGTATTTCCCCGTAATAATAAATTATCAATATTAGCTACTTCAATACCTCCACCGTTTGAATATCTAACAGTGTTGTTACAAATTTGAATACTTTCTGAGTTACTTGGTAGCTGATGTCTAATTCCTCTTGTTACAGAGTTGTAAATTTTGTTGTCTAAAATGTAAACATCCTCTACGTTATAAGAGTCAATTCCTCTGTAATAGGAGTCGACAAAGTTACTAGTTGCTTCAATAATTTTACAGTTTTCTAATAGGATACCAACAAATAACTTTCCTTCTTCGCTTGTAAATGTGATATCAGATTGTATAGTGTTATCTTGAATTTTAATAAACTCTGTATTTCCGTTAACGCTATTTCCAACTGCAGAGACTACAACACCGTGTCCGTACCCTTTGTTGTGAATAGTGTTACCAATAACACTTACGTGTTTTGGATTTCTGGTACCCCCACCAATTCTAATAGCTGAGAATTTAGGATTCCATGAAGCTCCTGCATCATTTGTGCTTTCTCGGTCGTACAGAATGTGGTTATTACTTACAATAGTATGGTTGGCTTGGTCTAATACAGCAATTCCCCACCAAGTGTTTCCACCATTAACAACATTATCAGAGATAACTACTCCCTGTAAACCTTCATTTACAATACCTCTTCTAAAAGGCCCTTCAACAAGATTACCTTCTATAATTACCGAGTAGCTTAAAAAGTCAGGATCAATATTGTTTGTATCTAAAGCTTCACAATGAATTCCTATTCGGGCATCCTGTCCTTCCATACATTTTACAATGTTATTAGCAATAACCCCTGATGATCCCCAAAAAGTAATACCATCGCCTCGGTCTTCCTTAGAGACACCTATGTTGTCTAAAATTTGGTTATTGGTAATAATAATGTCAATATACTCTGCACCACCTACTTCAGGAGGTCTAACCGTAATTCCTTGTAAAAACTTTTCGATAATACAATGGTCTACCGTTACATTACTTGCCTTAATTAAGATAGCGCAGTTTCGGTCTCCATCATAAGCTACGTATTGATAGGGGTTTGATAATTTAATATTGCTAACTTTTGAAAAAGGATATACAATTTCTAATAGAGCCAGATTTGCAAAGTCGGCATGATTTGCAATTAGCACTGCCCCGTCTTTGCCAACTACCTCAATGCTACACGGAGGAGTAATAGTACTGGTTACATAATAGGCTTGCGAAAGCATTAGGGTATGTACTTCTGTAACAGGAGTAGATAAAGCCATTAATTCAAAGGCTTTTTCAAAGGCAAGGTAATCATCTGCACTGCCGTCTCCGTAAACACCAAACCATTCGGGATATACGGTTCCTAAACGGTAAGTGCCACTAAAAGATGTATCTTGAAATATTTGTTGTGGAAATGCACATTCAATAGAAGTATTGTCTCCGATAAAATTGGAGGCATTTAAGATGCATCCGTTATTGGTAAAACGTAAGGTTACATTAGCAGGAAGTGTAACAGTACCTACTGAAGACAAGTCAAATTCCTGATTAATTTCCCAAATGCTATCTGCATAACTTGTAGATATAGATGACCAGTTAAAACTTGAAGTAATAACGTAGTAATTCATTTTGTTTAAGTTTTGTTGTAAGGAGTATCGATTGAAAAGCAATAAATCTGCTTTTCTGAAATATCATAGTGTAGTTTGTGGTAGACTTATTTTGATAAGACCCTGAACAAAATTCAAGGTGATGGGGCTCTACCAATTCAAAATACCCAATGCGCTACTTTAGTTAGCTATAAGCGCAATACGTTTGGCAATGATGTTGTTATACTTACGCCCCAGACCCGATACCTTTCCGTTAAAGCGTACCTGTACCGTAACATCATCTCCGGTGTGGTACTCGTCTAAAAGCTGTATGTTTTTCCCTTGAAATTCTACAAATAGTATTTCACGACCATTTACAAGTGTTACTACTTTTTTATCGTTTCCGTTGTTGTTTTCTACTGTAATACAGTCAATTTTGCCACTTAATTCCATTTTGTTTAAGTTTTATATGTTAATGATTTTTAGATTTAATATTCAGTGTTTGCTCACTCAGATGCGAGGCTGAGCAAAATTCAGGATAATGAGTTCTTTAATTCAGAATCCTGAATTCTAATAGCGAAATATTATTGCGTATTTAGGTTTGTTCTATCCTTAAATAAGCAGAGATTGTAACTGCGTTGCATAGCGTTTAGCACGTTACGCAAAGCTTCTAAATAGGATCTATACCCTTTTTTAAATAAAGATTGTGCTACACTTTCTACCCAAAAAGTGCCGTTTTTTTCTTCGTACAGATACGCATTCACAAATCCGTGAGCAGTGGTTACTACTATTTTGTAACGGTTACCGTTAGGTAGTTGTCCGGTGAAATTTTTAGCTTGTATTTTCATATCAATAGCTGGTGTAAAAATTTATATTTATATGGTTAAAAGTTTCGTTAATGTCTTGGTTGTGTACATCTTCACTTTCTTCATAAATAAAGGCTTCACGATCTATTTTGTATAATTGATTCAGCTCAGTTTCGAGTGCTTTTTCCAATATCTCCAGTTGTGCTTTGGTGGGGGTAATCTGGTACCAAAAGCCCTTACTTTCGTAACCAAAATCTTCTATAATAAGTGTGTAGTTGTCTTCTGGCAAGGCGTATAAAGATATCTTATGTTTTCCCCATTCAGCTATCAGAAATACATTTTCAAGACTACTATCTAACGGGTGAAGGTCTTGTAATATTTTACGGAAAACCTCAGTGCTAAGATGTTCGTTTGTAACGCCTACCATTTTTTTTCGTATATTTGATTTGAATACGAAGCAAATTTACGCAATAATATTTCGTATTAACAAATTTAATATGAAAATAATTTGCGTTATTCATTGTATGTTTTTGTTTTATGTTGAAAGTTAAAGAGTTACGAAATAAAAAAAAGGAGAGTCAATCTAGCCTTGCTGAGGTGGTAGGTGTAAGCCTGCGTACTATTCAAAATTATGAATCGGGAAAAGTGGCTGTTCCATATAAGAATCTGGAGGTTATTGCACAACATTATGGGGTAACTGTTGCGTATTTTTTTTCAGATGAGAAAGACGACCAGAAAAGCAAAGTGGCTGAAAAGAAAAGCCATAACCAACTTATCTGGACCGACTATGAAACTTTTATGTTGGTGCCTTTGGTAAGCAAACGGGTGCAGGCAGGTTTCTTATCGAATTGGGATACCGAACGTGACTCGTTTGAGGATGTATTACCAAAAGTGCCATGGGAAGTAGATAAGGAATATAAAGGTAGGTACCTAACGTTTGAGGTTACAGGGGAAAGTATGGAGAGCGAAGAAGAACCGTACGATAGTTTGTTTGAAGGGGATCTTATTCTGTGCAGAGAGGTGCAACGCCATTTATGGAAAAGTGGATTGCATATCCATAAATGGGATTTTGTAGTGGCACATAAAACCGAAGGCTTATTGGTAAAACGTATTGTTAAGCAGAATATGGAAACTGGAGAGCTTATCTTAAAAAGTTTGAATCCTCGTTTCCCATTACAAAAAGTATATATGGATGATTTAGTTGCGGTGTTTAATGTAATAGACGTGAAACGATCGCGAAGAAGAAGATAAATGTAAAGAAACCGTCATATAAAAGCCGAAGCAAAACTTGCTTCGGCTTTTGTATTTAGTATAGTACCACCGCTGTAAAACCTTCAGAAAACGCTAAAAGAGTTATTATAAGGAGATACTTTTTTAACTGAACTATTTCTGGTTTTTGTAAGGTGTTTGCTCATGAGTACGGATTGCCGTAATGCACAAAATTTGTTGTTTTGTACGTTTGCACCAACAATCTAACCGATATAAATAATGAAAAAAACTTATTTTTTTATGTTGTTGCTTTTATTGGCAATAGCCCCTGTATTTTCTCAAGTGCAGTTTGGAGCACGATTTTCTGCTAACTTTTCTAAATACACTAATTATCCTGATTACGTAACAATGGATTCTAAGGCGAAATTTGGACAAGGAGGATCTTTTCTTCTAATAATTCCTGTTTCTGAAAAATGGATAATTAGACCCGAAGTGGGAACCACCTTGCTAAATACCGAGGTAAATTGGGAGAGTTATGGCTATAATTCAAATGGAAATCTTACAGGTACTTATAAGAACTCGTACGAAGCGAACGAAGTGATGTTGTCTTTTGATGCAATGGTAGGCTATAAAATAACAGATAAATTTACAGTACAAGTGGGGCCAGAGCTATTATATTCCTTAAGTGCTTCGGCTATTTTTGATGACGTAATTTTTGTGGCAGATGATTATGAGAAAACTAATTATTTGGGTAAAATAGGTGCTACATATACGTTTTGGGATCATATGTTTACCGATGTGCATTATGCTACGAGTGTAGTAAAATTGTCCGATGATACACGGAGACATATGATAGAACTGGGTATAGGTTATACTTTTTAAAAGAGACTATATATAACGGGTTTTTTAAAGTCCTTTGCTATAGCAAAGGACTTATTTTGTTGCAGTGTAATCGGGTTAATTTCTTTCAAAATCTGTATTTTTACACTGTAATTTTATTGAGATGAGAATATATAAAATACCAAATTGGTATCCGTACATCTATACGATATTGATAGTGTTGGTGGCAGTGTTTATAATGGCTAAAGTGCATAAAATTGTTCTGTCCTTAATTGTTTTAATAGCGTTAGGTGTAACTTTGGTATTACTACGGGAGTCTGCTAAAATATTGTGGGTAACCCACGAATATATTATTCTTTCCCATTTTAAGAATGAAAAAAAGATAGCTCTTAATAATATAAAAGGGTATCGCTTAACCAAATACTATATATGTATTTATCCCACAATAGTAGAAGAAATGGAGGTGTTACAAATACCGAAGTCGTTTTTAAAGTATAATCCCGATTTTGTACAATGGATTAAGCTGAATGTGCCTAAAGTGTGAATGCGACTTAGGGAATGGGTAAGTACAATTATTAAATAAATGCCTACATATGTAAACATATAATTTAACCCGTGGAATTAGAATTTTTTCTAGGTGTTTTTCTCTCTTTGCATTATAGGTTTTGTAGTGTTGACTTTGGAGCCCAATATTGTATCCGGATTTACTAGGAAAATGAGGATTGTATAATTGCAATTACTGTGGTTTTCATTAGAGACTTGTATGTAGCTTGGGGAAAAACATTAGTTCCAACCTAATAATCGAGCCTAAAGAGGTGTATGAAATGCATATAAGCAACGTAGTAATCGTAAGCTTGCGCGAAGGCTGTTATATGAGGTGGAGATTTGATTTAGGGAAACTCACTTTAGTTTAAGCATATTTTCTTTTAAAACATAAATTTATTGGTGTGTTGTACCACATATAAACGGTTATGGTTGTGGAGGTGATATTTTTTTATTGTAGGGAATAAAGATTATATTTACGAAAGGAACGGATTTATGTTTTATTAAGATGAAAAAAGGGCAAAGGCTTTGGACTAGAGAAGAACTTATTCTTGCTATAAATTTGTATTGTAAGCTTCCTTTTGGGAAAATTCATAAGGGAAATTCTGAGATAATTCAATTAGCTAGTTTGATTGGTAGAACGCCTAGTTCTGTCTCATTAAAGCTTGGAAACTTTGCTAGTTTGGATCCAAGTTTGAAAGCTAGAGATATTAAAGGGGTTTCTAATTCTAGTAAATTGGATAAAGAAATTTGGAATGAGTTTTATAATAATTGGGAAGAATTACCTTTTGAAAGTGAGAGATTACTAGCTAATTATTCAGGAACCACAATAGAAGAACTAAACCAAATAGATATAACCCAATTGCCAGTAGGAAAGAACCGAGAAAGAATAGTAAAAACGAGAGTCAATCAGTCCTTTTTTAGAAGTTCTATACTGGCCTCCTATGATTTTACGTGTTGTATTACTGGTATATCACAACCAGAGCTTTTGATAGCTGGACATATAATGCCTTGGAGTAAGGATGAGGTTAATAGAATGAATCCTAGGAATGGAATAGCAATTAACGCTTTGCACGATAAAGCATTTGAAGATGGATTAATTACAATTACGCCAGACTATAAGGTAAAGGTTTCTCCTAAGTTGCGTAAGAGTAAGAAAGATAAAGAAGCTTTGGAAAAGTATTTTTTTCGATATGAGGATAAAGAAATTATATTACCTAAACGGTTTCTCCCTGATAAACAATTTTTAATCTATCATAATCAGTATAGGTTTCAGAACACATCCCGATAATCTTGTTATCTATTTTTTACCATCTCAACAATAAACCCAACCTCTTGTTGTATAAAAAACGAGGTAAACTACTTCGGGGCAAGTCAACGAAGCATTTAATCTCTATTATTGAGTAAATAGGTGTTGATTTTATTTTTATATGACCTACCTGAATTGTTAACTTAATGTTAAAACAGAGAAGGAAAAAGGAGTGGTTTATTTGTTATTTTAGAGGTCTGATCAACCAACAAATTAACTAATACTCTTGCAGTATGGCTCTTAAACAATTAACTGTTTACTATTCAGATGATTATCCTGAGTTGCGCTATGAGTCTGCTACCATCGGACAAATAGCTTTACACCGCGTAACAGATTCATTTACAGTCTTAAAAATTTATTTCCCAAACCTTACATTAGTTAACCAGCCTGCTACTATAGAAGCGGTAGATGAAACGGTAGAGGTAATGCTTACTAACTACCCTGTTACGGTACAAAAGTTGACAGATTTAGATGGTAAAACCATTGCCATAGATAAAGACTGGAATCGCAAGAATACCTTTACCATGATTCAGCTTTTTGATGGGGAACCTATTCAGCAAAATAGTATTAGATTTACCTTAAAAGATGAAACGACCCTAGAGGTATGCTGGACGGGTATTTGGGGAGAGGAGCGTAATGATACTCACACCATGAAGTTGTGTTTAGATGCCAAGGTGGTTTCCGAGATTGAAACACCTCTATGTATGAAAGTGTCCGACTTGCTAGAGCGTAATGGGGAAAAGGCGGTAGCTGCAGTGGAAAAAAAGAAGAAGAAAAAGAAAAAAAAAGATAAGAAGAAGAAGAAAAAGAAAGATTCAGAAAAGGAGTAATGTATTTTTTGGTATGGTATATGCTGTTATTATGTTTTATAGTAAATTACTCGATAATCAAGATTAAATACGCATCGACTTGTCTCGAAATTGAAATGTAATGCTTACCAAATGAGTCGTGGGCTTGCCCCGAAGTAGTTTACTAAAATTAAATGCTTTGTAATAACCAAATTTCTTTTGAACTGTGAAACGTATTCCTCTTCTTACTGTTATAGGTATTGCCTGTTGTGTAACCGGTTGTGGTGTAATGCCATCTAATACATCATCTTTTCCTGAGTCTACAGGTACTACTAGTAATCAAATAATAGAAAAGAACAGCTATAATTTTACTCCTCAAAAGCCAGTTATACCCTATACCGGATCAGAAGATAAGCAAGAGCTTACAGCGGCTCGTTTTCGTGATATGGATGTGTACGAGCTACAACAACCTATTGATTATCCTAACTTTAAATACGATTGGATTACTACTGTAGTGCCTAAGAGCGGAAAACCGTTTTCTGTGGATGAGGTGAGTACGCTGTTACATTTGTTAGACGATACGAGCGAGAAAGTATATGTAATGAAAGAGGGGAGCAGCACTTGGCAACCTTTTGTATTAAAGAGTCAGCGCGAGATATATCGTAAACTAGCTATTGGGTATAAACTGTACAGTAAAGTACAGTTTAATGCTTCTAAAGATGGATACAGTAAGCAGCAACTCATTAATTACAAAGCAGGATTAGAGGCTAATTTGGCTAAGCTGCCGTATGCCTCTCTAACGTATAATTATACAGTTGAACAAGCTACAGATGTGTCTCATAAAATGGCATGGTTTATACATAAAAACAGCAAATGGGCGGTGATTCGATTAAAAGCGGATGGAGTTTACAAGGGTAAAGACGTATGGGATGTAATGATGTCGGTAGGGTTGCAGTATGGTGCAAACAATCATTTTTATTGGTATAATACCGATTTTGAAAATGCTTCTAAAACGTATATGTCTGCATGGACAACAACACCAAAAGGTTATTTTAATCCTGAAAATATTAGAGATGGAAAAGTAACTACCAATGAGCTTGTATTTGGGTTTAGTATACCGCGCTCTATTGCACCTGAAGAGATTTTTGATGCTATGTATAACATAGCGCAATACGCTCAAAGCCGACTAGGGGGTACCATTACACCACCTGTAAATACAGAAAACGAACTAAAACAAATACGAACGGTGGTAAAAAGTTTGCAAAACGAAAATATGATTACCGGTACCGGAGACGCCCTCTATTTATTTGAAGAAGACGATTGGGTTGAGTAGTGGTTTAGTTATAAAGGCTATTACTTCAACTTTAATCGCATACCACTTTTCTCCATTAGGGAGATAAACTCGTCGGTATGACTTCCTAAATCTTTTTTAGGAATAAAGTATAAAGCTGTTTTTCCTGAGAAAATAACAAACCAGTAGTTAAACTCTTCCACCACATAAGTAGGGTTGTAATCTTCTTCATAGCTACTAAGGTCAGAGTGTACTTTTACCCCTTCATAGGTAAACTCATAGTTAATAGTTTGGTGTAATCCGTTTGGTCTATAAAATCCTTTTTTAAAGGTATAATATAGTGTAGCCGGAAAAACAAAAGCAATACCCATACCTAATACAAATTGCGGTAACGAGTTGTTGTAGCCTTCTAATACAACAATTCCTGAATAGGCAAGTACAGCCATAATAACCATGCCTAACCCCATAAAAGTAACCAATTGCATGGCTGTTTTACGATAAATAAGCCAATACATTAGCTTCATGTACTCTTTAAAATCTGCCTTAATTGTTAGATGTAACATGGTTATTGCGTTTAGAATAGCAATATAGGCAGTATTTTTTTATATGTAGCCTCTATATACGAATTACTTTGTTTGACTTAATGCAGTAATAAATGAATTAAGTTGATTTTCTGAATATTCACCATTGTATTGCAGATATTCACCAGAACTATTTACAACCATAACCGCATGACAGCTCTTTTTTCGATTAAAGAAATTATTATAAAGAAAATCATCTACGTCATCAAAATACAAGATGTTATCCATTTTTCTCTTTATTTTTTCACCGTTGTAATGCACATGTATTCTTTTACAATTGGTGGTATTTACTTTGGTAAAAAATTGCTTTTGCCATCTTTTAGAATCTCCGGTAACTTTATTTTGGTCATAATGGCAAGTACTTTCGGGTTGCACATAACAAATTAAAAGCACAGGGAGGCTGTCGCTTTTCCAGTGATAATTTTTTTGAAGAAACGCTAATTCAGTTTTAGTTAAAGATCCTGTATAATGTAGTCTTGTATTTTTAGTTTTTTGTGCAGTTACTCATAGACTAAAACATATTGTAATAGCTAGGAAAATAAGGTTTTTCATGTGGCTTTAATTTTAGCATATATAGTTCTTACTTCTTACTCAATAATATTTTAGCGTTAGACGCTTCGTAGGCAGCATTTAAAATATCTACCAGTTTAGGCCAATTGGCAGCGGTTTCAAAATTATGAGCATGTATTTCGGTTACTTTCATAATCACCTGGTTGCCCTTTATACGAGCTTCACAAGTAAAAGATCCGGCTTCGTTTTCAAACTTTTTGTTTAGGTTGTCTACCGGTTTTGCTTCATACCCTTCAGGGATATTAAATTGTAGTTCAGTAATCAAAGTTTTAGGATACTTTTGGTATACATCTAAATCACGGGTTTTATCCTCATCTTTAATTTGTATCTGATTTCCCATTAGTTTTCCTAGCTCAATAATTAGGTTAGGGCCGGCTTTTTTAACAAAGTTGTTTTTAATGTTAAAAGTTTCGGTATAGGTCATTGGTTGCTCTTTACCAAAGCGCCCGGTAGCCTCAATATTATAGGTGTAATCGGTAAGCTCATCTCCTAAATCGTAAAAGTCTTTAACGCCATCGGTAAACCATTCATTTTGTTTTTCGCGGTAGGTATCTTCAATAGCTTTTAACCCTTCCTCTAAACGGGCTCTTTTCTTTTTAGATCCAAAATATTCAACAAAAGGTTTTAAACCATATTTTAGGGCATCTTCTGCTTCGTAATCACCATAAAATAAATAGTATTCCTGCATAGCTGTTTTACGGTGGCCTATAGCGCTGTGACTCGTTTTTACTTGTACGCCTTTAGTGTCATCAGTTAACGATATTTCCGCAACATAGGTAGTTACATTGTCTTCAGGAGTAGAAACCGGAATAGCGGTTTTCTTAATATCAACAATCTTCTTTTTGTTAAACTCCAGTAAGAAAGCATCGGTACCTTCCAGTAACGGACTTAACTGGTTGGCATCGGATACCTGATCAAACATTTCTACATACACCGGCGGATTGGTATGGGCTTTTACAACCAAGTTTACATTCGATGTAAATAGAAGTTCATCTATAGGGCCGTCATAACGTTTTTTTGCCACTAAAATATCATAACCAATGCCCATTTTATTAAGGTTGCTGGTAAAAATGTTTACAAAATGACGATCGTTATTTAAGCTGGTTACCGGATATTTTTGTGCAATTAGATACGGGTCTTCCAACTCCTTTTCATACGCTATATACGCTAAAATATTTTTAGTAATGTAGTAGTTACGCATAAAGTAATAGAGATCCATTACTTTTTTGTAATCAGATGAAAATGATTGCTTTTTATAGCGGTCAAACTGCCATTTCCCAACATCTAACCATTCTTCATACAAGGCTTTAACCTCGTCTATGCTTACGTTGTTTTTAATAATGCTTTCGTCTTTTGGTAAAAAAGCATAGGTGTTTTCTTCAAACTTTCCGCTACGCGCAAATACCGTTTGAAACTTATACGTAGGCATTTGTATTAACGGAAAGATATAACGTTCCGATTCAAATTTAGGAATATCGTGCGCTACCAATTCATACTGGCGTAAGTTACGCTCGTCATTCTTTAATTGCTTAAGCTCAGGGGCACCGTTAAATGATTTAAAGGTGATAAAAAAGTCGTTTTCGGTTTGTAGGTATAGTTTATAATCTACTACCGGATAATCATCTGCAAGGGTTTCCTCTTCAGGATTAAACTTCACTGCGTATTTAGAAACAAACGATTCTACTACGTAAATATAGTAATCTATAATATCGCCTACCTCTAGGTTTTTAATAGCTACTTTGTATTTATCGTTTTGTTGAACAGCATCGCCATCTACATCAATACGTTCTACCGAGCCATCTGGTTTAATAATTTTAACACCTACTAGCGTAAAGCTCTTTTTAGAACGGCGACCTTTGCTAGACTTAAAGAATTTTTTATAAGAAAAATCAGAGTAGTTTTCTACCGAGGCTGCATCCATTAATTTAATGCGCTTACGTATAGAGGATTTATAGGTAACTTTTTTAGCGAACTTATGATAATCAAAATTTACATTTTTATATAAAATCACAGCCGACTCTCCTTGCCATTTTTCAGGTACCTCTGTGGCGTCTTTGTATTGGTCTTTAGCGCCCCAGAAAACTTTTTCGACTTCTTTTTTCATTTCCCCAGGCGATTGTGCTATACCTATACAAGGTAGTAACAACAATAAAGCAAGTAGTTTAAACAGTTTCATTGGTTATGTTTTAAATTTTGGTCAGGGTAATAGTTTCCTGATACATATTGGTAAGTTGTTTGTGAAATTCGTTCCAGGCGGCAAAGTTCTCTTTGGCTATTTTGTCTTTGTGAAAAGCAAATTTTTTGGTGTATACCACCTTATCTCCTTTTTGCTCGTATCCTAACGATATAGCAAAATCAGGATTGTTTATTTCAATAGCCTTTGGTAAATAGGTTACTTTGTACCCTGCAGGTATGGTAAGTTCTACCACATCTTCAATATTTTTTTTGTAGTAAAGCGAATAGTCGGTTTTACGTTTTTCAAAATCGTATGAAGAATAGATGTTCTCATACTCCATAGTTATGTACAAGTCTTTATCGTAACTTGTTACAAAGCTATCTAAGGTAATATCATAATCTATTACAATATTGGCTTCTCTATCGGTTAAATCAGAAGTAACCGGATTAGCAATAGATACATTACCATTATCGTAAAACGAAAGGAAGTACTTTAAAAAGTCTTCTTTATTGTTGTTCTCAATCGTATGAAAATATTGTAGTAAACTAGTTCTACTTTCCCCTTGCAATTGTTTGTGCGCCTTACCTGTAAGTTGTTCTCCATCTAAGGTCAGTTGAATTACAGAAGCATTTTTGTTGTGCTCAGACTTTACATCGGGTATGCGTTCTAAAATATAGTTATCGCCATCTTCAATAAGTACTTGTCGGTTTTGTATACGGTTGGCATATTCGCCAAATACATTGTAATCTTCGGTACCATCTAAAAATACAAAACTATCATGGTATTTAACGGCACAGATCATATGATTATCTACTGCTAAATTAGGAGTACTATAATCATATGCAATATGGTTGGTACCTATCCAACAAAGGCGGGCATCAAAACCAGCTTCGGTAAGCATGTTTTTAGTAAGGTTCGCCATGCCCTTACAGTCGCCATAGCGGTTGGTAAATACGTTGCTTGCTTCGTCTGGTTTAAAACCGGCAATACCGTCTTCAAAAGCAATGTAGCGTATGTTGTCTTGTACCCAGTAAAAAATGTTTTTAATTTTTTCTTCGTCGGTAGTAGCGTCCTTTGTAAGCTCTGCTACTTTAGCCGCAAAAACACTATGATTGTTTTTTAGTTCATCGGTAAGCGATTTGTACCAAGCATATTGATCGGCAGTAGACTCAAATAGGCGTACTTTTTTATTGTTTTTAGACTGCGATTTTGCCAACACTAACAAATGCGGATAAATATAGCTGTATCCAAGCATCTTTTTTTCCTTGTATTGGGCCGGTAAGTTTTTGGCGGTGTAAGTATACAGCGTACCGATATTGGTTGGGGTTACTGTTTTTTGAATATCGAACCCTTCAAAATTCATTTCCTTAAATTCAATATCAAGCCAAGACGGTACGTTAATATAGATTTTATGAGTTTCTATGGGGTACTTCTCCATGAAAGAGATTGTAGTAAAGTACTTAATGTCTTTATACTTTTTGGTAATATAAATATCGTATTTAGATCCGAATAAAGGAAAGTCTATATCGCAATGTTTTACAAGAACATCCTGATGAAAAATACCATTGCTATTAAAAATTTCATCTTTAGTTTTTAAAAGTATTTTCTTTTTTTTCTCAGAACGGGTAGCCTCAAACTTCGTAATTTCAGACTCACTGTTGTAGAATTCGTATATCGGAATATCGGCACGGTTACCAATGTTATAAATACTTTGAGAAGTTGCTTCGGTTACTACAACCAGTTGTTTGCCCGAGTTAAAATGAAAAGATATATTGTTTTCAAAATAATCCAAAGCAAGGTCATCATCTGTAAACTGCTTTTTCAATTCGCTTGCATGTGCAATTTGTTCATCACTTATCTTAAGTTTTTTTTGTGCGTGTAAGCTTAAAAAAGCCAATGAAAAAAGCGAAATAGCAATTAGTCTTTTATTCATTATGTGGTAGGTTTATTAGCAAAAATAATATTTTTTAATAAACGATAATGTTTTAATCAATTTTTTAAGAAAAATGTAGAGAAATAGGATAAGATATTATTAATGTAATTGATTATGAGTCGGTTTGTTTACAGTTGGTCTGTTTTTTAAGACGGGTTAAAACAGTACTAAGGTTCTTTTTTGAAACGTTTGGTACAAGGCGTTCTACATATATTTTTAGTGAGTTTCCTTTAAAAACGCTGTTCCATATGCAATTCTTTATGCGCTTTTTAATGTGTATTAAAACTCATCAAAAAAATAAAATAGAGGTAAAAGTTGTTAAAAAGATAAGAAAAAAACTGCGCAGTTCATGCTGGATGATATTTAACAAATTTAAAAAGGTATAAACCTTTTACTAATGTTTTACAATTCCTGCGCAGTACAAGAAAAAACTACTTGTATTATACACTATAAATAGTGCTAAAAACTACTCTACGTACAAATGTACGGTATAAATTAATTAAGATTACTAAAATGTGTAATTTTTTAATAAAACCGTAACAGATTGATAATATTATATCAAATCTGCTTAAAAAGTGTAATAATATAACAACATAAAAAAAGCTGTGCTACTTATAGTTACAACCTTATAAAGCCTCTGTAATACCATAACCCTTATTGTCCCCACAACCCTAGGTAATTGATGCAAGATGCTTTAGTTAGCTCATATCATTAAGCGTGCTGCACAGCTCTTATTTGCAAACTACTTTAAATCTTATTGTGAGTCTCTTGAAAAAGAAAACTCATGAATTTTTCACTTATAAACAAACAGAAGCTTTTATTGCTTTTGTGTTTGTCTTATTAGTAGATACCGATGGTTGTAAAAGGTTGCGTAATTTTTTTAATTTTTTTAATTCTGTTAAAAATGCAGTGGTATTTTACTTGTAATAACATTATTACTAAAGTAATGTTGGTGTTTAAGGCATTGTTTTATAATAAAATAAACTTTATTGCTGCTTATAGTGTAACTGTGTATCTTTGTTGAAAATTTAATCTATGAGTAGAAGTGATAAGTCGTCAGATAAAAATTCAGGGCGACAAGGAGGAGGACCACGTAAAAATAGTTTTGCCAAAGGGAATGCGCCAATCAAAAAAAGATGGGAAAATACCAAACCGCAATTAAATGAAAAACCCCAAACTCCGAAAAAGGAAGTAGGAGGAGGTATACGTCTTAACAAGTTTATAGCCAACTCTGGAATTTGTAGTCGTAGAGAGGCCGATATTTATATTGCTGCAGGGAGTGTTTGGGTAAATGGGAAACCAGTTACCGAAATGGGATACAAAGTGTTACTTACCGACGAGGTAAAGTTTGATGGTAAAACGATTACTCCTGAGGCTAAAGAATATCTACTGCTTAATAAACCAAAAGGATTTATTTCAACAACGTCTGACGAACGTGCACGTAAAACAGTAATGGAGTTAATTGCCAAAGCTACTAAGAGTAGAATAGTACCGGTAGGTAGATTAGATCGGCCAACTACTGGGTTATTGTTATTTACTAACGATGGTGATTTGGCTAAAAAACTTACGCACCCGTCTAATGGTGCAACTAAGTTATACCATGTTGGATTAGATAAGCCATTAAGTATGGCCGATATGCTAAAAATTAGAGAAGGATTACATTTAGAAGATGGACTTATAGAAGTTGATGAAGTTAGTTATATTGAAAATGCGTCTAAACGAGAAGTAGGGGTGCGTATACATAGTGGACGTAACCGTATTGTTCGTCGTATTTTTGAACATTTAGGCTACGAGGTAACAATGCTAGACAGGGTATTGTTTGCCAACTTAACCAAAAAAGATTTGCCAAGGGGGCGTTGGAGATTTTTAACCAAACAAGAGGTGATTAATCTTAAAAACATAAAGAAATAAAATAAAAATCCCTGAGCTTGCTCAGGGATTTTTTTGCCTAACTAAAACACATATTCTACTCGTTCCTCCTCGTAAAACTGTTCTTTGCTCAAAGATGATAAAAGTTGTATTATTTTCTAAGGGGTGTTTACCTTCGTTTTTATAGGGATATCCCTATTTTATTGGTACTCAATAATTGAGATTAAATACTTAGAGACTTTTCTTGAAATAGAAATGCAATGTTTACTAAATGCTTGTGGCTTGCCCCGAAGTGGTTTACTCTGTAATAGAGCGTAAATGGCTTGCGCGTAAAATTTGATGTAGTTCACTTGTTTAATTACACACAACGTCTAGTATAAGAAACGTAGGGCAGGTGATAAGCACTATCGTTTCGGTTTATTACTTAGCTAAATATAAATATTTTGCTTTTATCTTTTCTACTATAAACACCAAATTTTATATTTAGCGGATTTTGTGAATAAACACAGACTTTTCGGTTAAGCCAAAAATGCCCTATGTTTTTTATACACTGTTGTGTGCCGTTTTTATTCCTTCGTTTTGTTCTTTTCTCTTTCTGCTTTTCTTAAATTTTCTTACGTAATATACTATAAATCCAATTTGTAATAATGTACCAAAAACTGAAGGTAAAAATTGGCTATATGGTTGGTAATTCTCAAAAACAGTTCCTGAAAATGCAGATAACAATGCAGTAAATGCTCCAATCATTTTGAATATATGTTCAAAAAGCCACATATTTCTGTAAGTCTTTTTTGGAATTAAATAACGTATAAAATCGTAAATAATTATCATTAATAAAGCTCCAACTGTACTATATACAATTATTGGTGACCAATACATCCCGATAGACTTGAAATAGTATAAAAAGTAAGAAACTGAAATAAGCGAAACAATAGCAAACGAAATATCAATTAATTTTGGACTATTAGATTTGGTTTGCAAAATCCTATATCCAGAGAACCCGTAATAGGCACTCAAAACAGTTATTATTAATAAAAAAGTATTTCGGTTAAAAATAAAAACCCCAATTAATCCTGTTAGCACAACAATTATTAAGAGTGTTAAAAAATAATTACCACTTTTTTTATGCCACTTTCCACCTTTTTTAATTGTCAAAGCTATAATTCCAAGTAATATGGCAATTGAGCCTGAAATAACGTGAATAAAAATATTTGAATTATGTAAAAATGAATATTCAGACATATTAGAGTTTAATTAATTTTATTATTCTACCAATTTCCTTTTTCATATAAATCCAAAAATGAAGCTGCTGAAAGATTGAAAAAGTCGACTAAAAAGTGAGCCAATATAATCCACTTTAAACTATCCGTTTTCTTATAGAGGTGATTTAAACTTTTATATATAAAAACAAGCAGTTCATAATTAGTAATTTAGAGTTGAACACCAATAAATTACAATTCAATGAACTGCAAGTACACAAATTTACAAAAAGAGCTAAAAGAAAATTGTATTTTATGCTTTATTCCAAAAAATAAGCGAGGATTTACCAGTAGTTTTGATATGACTGCTATTTTTAAGTGTATTGTCCATAAACTCAAAACAGGCTGCCAATGGAGTTTTTTATTCGTTGATATAGAAGGATGTAAGCCACCTTTTTCTTGGCAAACAGTTTACTATTACTATCGAAAGTGGAGCGAAAAAGGTGTTTTTAAAGAGATGTTTGAGACGTATTTGGAAATACAAAAAGATAAACTGGATACCGAAAAATTAAACCTTGACGGCACGCACAGTTTGGTAAATAAATCGGCACAAAGTGTAGCCTACCAACATCGGAAAAGAGGACGGACTTCTAATATTTTGATTATGACCGATGGGAAAGGTATCCCCATTGCTAATGGAGGAATCATTAGTGGAAACCATAACGACCTTTTCCAAATAGTTCCACAGTATGCACAGATGATAAGAGATTTAAAAAATTGTGGGATTTGTACAGAAAACAGTATTCAAAATGCGGATAAAGGCTTTGATTCTAAAAACTTTAGAAGAGCCATACATAGAAGAAAAATGTTTGCTAATATGGTTGAGAACAAGCGTAACAGAAAAACAAACAAAAGAGGGAGAAAACGATTTTTTAACCAAGATATTTATAACCAAAGGTTTGTAAATGAACGTACATTTGCTTGGATGGACAGTTTTAGAACCTTACTAATACGATTTGATACATTAGATTCTTCTTGGTTGAATTGGCATTATTTAGCTTTTGCTCTTATTTTAATAAAAGTTTAAACGAGTTCATAAACTAATCCCCAAATTATTCCCATAATAAATGTCGAAATTATGACTATTAAACCACTATTTAACTCTGAATTTATCCCGAAAACTGCGTGATTTAATGCAAATACTAAACTTGTAAAAAGTATCGCCATCCATTTTGACCAGTTTTTAGAATACTCAAACAGGAGACCACGCCAATAGAATTCTTCAATCCAAGGATTAATTAAAGCCAAGAGTATCCAAGGCAACCAAACTTGCCAAATATCTAGTGTTTCATAGTGCATTAAAAACAAGGGCAGGGGAAGTATTCCAATAAATAGGGCTAAAATATTCCAACCAAAAGATCCTTTTGATTTTTGTAACCACGCCGTTCGGGTTTCTTTTTCAGTATATCTCAAAATGAAAAATACAAACAGATACCATTCAATTAATATTATGGGTATAAACGCCCATTTTCCTATGAACTTTCCAAACAAAAATGCAATGGCGAAGTTAATGGCGATAATCAATAATGGTGACGCAAGAACTATTTTCCTTTTTGTTAACTTCATACAGTTTTAGTTTTTATCCAATGTAATAAGGTAATTAAGCCTTCAATAACTTGAATGAAAATATTTGAATTATGCAATAAAGAATAAGAAGCCTATTGAAATTAATATTTTGGTGTTAATTTAATCTTAATGTCACTTGAAACATCGAATAACCAAAATTTAAAATCTTTAGAACCAAACATACCATAGGCATTATTAGAAAACCCAAATCCTTCTTTTGGTATTCCCATCCAATTGTTATCCAAAACATTGTTCGAGTTTTCGTCATGAAAATATTTTACTGCGTATGTACCACTTTTAATGTCTTTAAATATTATTACGCAAGTATGGTTTTCAATTTCCACTTCAGCACCAGTTACCCTTCGATTATTTTCATCCAATAATTCAAGTAAAACAACACCCTTATTACTATTCAGTTTTGTGATTTCAATTTCCATCTTGTTTTGTGCAAATATTAATAAGGGCATTAGAAAAGAAATGCAGAAAAGAGAAATGCAGAAAGTAAAATGTTGAGTACTATAAATCATAAGGCTTATTTTTAAAGTATTAGATTTCAAAAATTATAGCACAAATTAAAGAGTTAAAAGGTAATGAATCGCCTCAAAAGGTAGGGATAGACCAATTTTGCTAAATAAATTTAATCCTTTTGATACTGCGAAGGCGTTTTACCAACTTGTTGTTTGAAAATTTTATTAAATGAAGCTTTAGAACGGAAGCCACACTCAAAAGCAATTGCTAAAATTGTATACCGAGCATAGGATGGGTTTTTTAATTTAGACTTAACCTGTTCAACTCTATAATTATTTATAAAATTAAAAAAATTTGAATTGGTGTTTTGATTGATAACTTGAGAGAGTTGGTTGGGTGTAATATCTAAAAGTTGGGAGAGTTTTGAAAGGCTTAAATTTTCATCCAGAAATGGTTTTTCCTTTTCCATATATTTCAATAAGTTGTTTAGGATTTGTTTCGCAGCATCATTATCTAAACCAGAATTCTTATAAGATTCTTTATTTAAAAGGTGAGTGCTTTTGGAGATTGAAGATGATGGATATGAAGTAAAGATTGTAGTTTGACGCAATCCAAAATATCCAATTAATAATAGATATATCGAAAGAATGCCACCTACTACCGCAAAAAGGTTTTGATAATTAAGCATACCGTAGTTAACACCGTAGCGAATTACAATATATACTACCACGAAAACTACCAATAATGAAATCACAATCCACTTTAGCCAATTGAGGTTTATTTTTTCAGTATATGAAAAATTATCAGGAAGTGATTTTTGATATTTTATGAGTACAAACAAACTAAATATTGAGTAGCTTCCACATATTATAGCCAATAGCGTTGCTGAAAAATATTGTATGACATTTGGAACATCTTCGCTAAAATGTAGAAAGCCATATGATACTGTAATAGAATTGTGATTGTTTATAAAAAAATAAAAAATTACAATGTTATATACAAGATAAGGGAGAATGTGAATTGCATATTTCCCAAATCGGGTTTCAATATTAAATGCTAGGGAATAAATGTATAAAAATAAAATAGGTGAACTTAATAAAGGTAATGAATATCCAAGCAACTGTAGGAAATGTGGAGCCCTGACAATTGGTGATAAACTATCATAATAGAATAGCAATTGAAAAGATACTATTGCAAGCCAAACTATCAATAAAAAATCTGGATAGGTTTTTTTCTTTTTTGCACGAATCAAGAATATTAAGAATAAACCTTGGATTGCTCCTGCAAAAATTAAAGATTTTAGCAACATTTCCAATTTTTTTAGTATTTCGATATCAGAATAAACATATAATTTCAGTTTTTCAAATGGCCCACAACGGACCGCATGTAATAAAAGTTGCGGTATTAGGGAACTAATTTAGTAAAAAGAACTGAAGAAAAGTAAAGTCCTACGTATTTAGTAAAAAGAAACAAGACCGCAATTGATTTTTACATGTTGTTGTGTGCAGGTTTTAAAATACAAGCAGAGTTTATAGCTTATTATCAAAAGCAGAAATCTGGAAACTTATTTTTTCTACAGCAAAGAAGAACTATCTAAAAAAATAAATCGTATTGATAGGAGTTTACAAAGTAGGCTAAAAGGAACAGACTATTGGTAGAAAACAAAAATTTAGTGCCAAGAACATTGAGAAGTAAAATGACCAAAAAAATACCCGCAAAGTAGCTCATCCGTTAGGGAACGACCTTGGTAAAAAGACCTAAACAATAGCTAAAATTTTTGTGTTTCGTGCGCCAAAAAAAAATAAGTTTACTAAGCCATAATTTGGCAGAAAAGGCCTTCGGGAAACCAATTTACAGACCTGTGTTTTTCTCCTAAAGACTTGCACACAACGGTTCGTATAAGAATAGTGCGGTTTTGTGTCCGAGGATTTTCCGCAGGAAAATCAGAGTGACCAAATACGCACTAGCCTTTTGATTTAGGATTAAATTTAAGCATTATTTTTATACATTGTTGTGTGTAGTTTTTTTATTCTAAACCAAATAATTATAATTCCTAATGTAGACCAAAATAATCCGTTGATTATGCATATAATATTCAAATTATCTGAAATATTTATACCTATAAAATTTATGATTGAGTTTGAGAATTTAGCATTATAAAAGCCTAAGTGTATTAACAAAAAGGCGAACAAAAATGAAACCACTGAATCTAAAAATCCTTTTTTATTTTTTTTCGCCAGTGTTCATTTTTTGTTTTCATAAGTTACTGTAATTAATTGCTTAATTTTTAGTCAACCTATTTCAGGAAAGTTCAGCTTTTGGTGTTTACATAACGTTCGATATCTAAAAAAACATCGATATTTTGGGCATTAAATTTCTAAAATTATTCAATCTTATTAAGAATACAAGCAAGGTACGATTTAAGTGTCTCGTTTTCCTCTGAAGAGATTCTATTTGTAAAACCGCTAATCATTATAGTAATGATTCTTTTTTTTTGTAAGAGTATAATATCTTCGGGAGTTAGTGTAATGGTAGCGTTATATGTGTACTGATTTGTATCTGTTTTATAATAAGTAACTTCCTCAGTTCCTCTTATAATAAATTTATGGTCTTCTAATATTAAGGCAGCTCCAATAGCCTCTTTTTTCAAGTCTTTTTTGGTTATAGAAAGGTGTATTTTAACCAAAGGTTCTTCTCCTGTATTAACTACTTGTTCAGAAATATGAAGCCCTTTTATCTCAGGAGAACTATAGGTATACGCTGCTAAACTATCACTATAGGTAACAGTAATATGCTTACACAATGTATCATTTTGCCCCCAAACGTTTACGGTAAACAAACTAATGAGTAGGCTTATACTAATATAAAGCTTTTTCACAGATTTGGGTGTTAAGTTTATAGCTCGTGATTGCAATATACTAAAAATGAAATATATATGTGTTAAGTGAAAACATTAAAAATGTTTATAAAAGTTTAAGACGCAAAGTAAGAGTAATACAATGATTACTTATTAACCTCTGTAAGGGTATACAAAATAGCATTCATTTGCTCTTTGTATTCTTCCTTTCTTTGGGCAGTGGTCCAAACAAGTGTCTGGTAATAGATGTCTTTACTTTCGTAATATCCTATAGTGTAATAAATGTCTATATTTTCAATGGTTCCGGTAAACGAAATTAGTTTAGCGTGCATGTCATTTATTGTAGTGTCTATAGTAGAAAGCTTTTTGTAGTTTTTAAGTGATTGTTGTACTGAAGGAAGACAAAGCTTTGTGTATTCGTCTAAATTATCGGGTAATTTGTCTATAATACCATTACGTTCAAATTCGTTTTTCAGGCGCATTTTAGATTCGTCTATGACAATTACATAGAACTCTTTAAATGCATTCTGATATTGTAGTGATGCCTCTCTGTTAAGCCTAGGCATAGGATTAAGAAATTCAGGTATAGTAAGGCTATAACCATTGGCAATTGTAACTACCTGTAGCTCGTATTCAGAAGTGCTGGTGCACGACAAAACCGTTAAAGCTGTTACCCATAAAACAATAAGTTTTTTCATAAATAAAGTACAGGAGTTCAGATTATCTAATTTCTTTTATTTTCTGTTTCATCTGTTTACGGAAGTAAAAATACATAAAAAAATAAAATGGCATGCCAATAACCAAATAAAGCAATGCACCTTCGGGGCCAATGCTGTTTCCTAGTACTTTATAAAATTGGCGTTGTTGCATAAACGACCTAATAAAAAATAGTAAATAAGTAATGGTAAAAACAATGGCAGCAATTACAAAAATGGTAGTTAACTGTTCTGAAAACGGCATGGTAAACCTGGCAGTAAGCTTACAAACAAATGCTAAAATATAACTTATAAAAGCTCCTTTAGAGTTTATTTTAAAAGAGGTGTATAAGGTATCTGCATTTTGGTAGGTACTATTTTGTAAATTACCAGCTAAATGAAGATCATTGCGGGTAATTCCGCGCTGTTCTAAAATGGTAAGTGCCGTTTCACGTAATATTTCTTCATAACCATACTGGCGGTAGTTTTTTACCACATCAATTAACTTACTATTGGTGAGTTTTTCTAGTTTTAGTCTAAGAACCTCCATATTTTCCATAAGTAACTTTTTGGCTTACCTATTACAAGATAGCAATTTATGTTGAGATCTAAACCTAATATGGCATTAAGACTTATTACCTATCCAAACAGTCCCTTTTTTAAAAGAGTAGGTTTGTATTGTTTTTTTTAATGTGATATCTATGGTACCTGTACGGTGAGGTTTTTTTAACAAGCGATTAAACCGTGCCTTATGATGTTCATATGCTGCCGGGGTCATATCCCAATCGTTGAACTCGCCTAAATCATACTCGGTTAGTATTTCTTCGTCTAAACAATAGGTCCATGAAAAAGAATCTAACTCTTTAGCAAACCTACCAAAATTTTGAGTGGCTAGTTGTTTTTGGTTTTCAGGTTTGTAAAAAGGGGTATCGTAAAAAGTAACGGTATCCTCTATAGCACAAACCACCTGAGATAATATAAAGCGTGGCTCGTACAACCATATTTTTAAGTAGTAAGGTTTAACAAGTGAATCTAATTGGGTTTTCCAACTATTGTAGATAGTAAGTAAGCCCTCTAGCATTTTAGCTTTAGTAATACCTTTTGGGTTGGGTATACTAGGGTCTATTTGTAAACTATACCACGGGTATAGATACATTTTAGCGTAGGTATGACCAGCGGAATTAAGGTAATCCATATCAATTTTGCGGTTATACTCCACCCAATTGTCTATGTCTTTCCAACGTCGTTTCTGCCCGCGGATTTTTTTTTTAATCATTTGGGGAAAATTGTCTTGCTAGGTGAATATACAAAATAAATGGGCATACGATAAATAATAAGCATATATTTAACAAATAAACTATTTTTCTTCTATAAAGATGGTCGTTAGTCTACAGGAAATGTTTACTTGTTTAGCATCTAATACTTTATGCTTACACCTAGATAAATTTGTTTTCTAACTTTTCTTATTTGGCGGTATCACTACTAAAATTCGGCTGCTCTTAAATTGTAGGTTTGGTGTATGAACTGGTTGCAATAGACTGCACAATGTTCTTTTTGGGTAAGGGTAAACTTTTTGTGTTACTTTTTTTAGTACTTCAACTATTTTCTGAAGTGTATAGCTGGTTTTAGCGACATGTGTTTGGTTACAGGCTTCTAAATACAGAATTATTCTTTTATGTATCCGTGCGACAAACAATCTGCATGGTCGTCTATAAGTACTAAGGTGTCACCATTAAATTCAATAATGTATTCATGGGCATTTTCAAGGATTAGAAATTCACGGAGTTCTCCAAAAATTTCAGAATTTTTTTCATCTAAAAGATACGTGTAGTCAGCAATAAGTTGACCATTCTCAAAAACGGAAAAGGTTGTGCCTGTAATTACTAACGATGCCGTGTTGCCCGTGTTTTCAGGAGTTTGATGTATGTTGGCTATTCCACCAGAAGTAACAGCCCAGCTGTAGTTACCAACCAGACTGCTTAATAAAATGTTGTTGTTATCTTCCTTTTGAGAACATGCAACAAACAAACTAGAAAGTAGTAATAGAATAGTAAATTTCTTCATTATATGTATTCTAGTTTGTAGATGCAGAAATGTTTTAATGGTTGCGTGTAACTATGGTAATTTTTATGAATTAGGATGCTGCTAGATTTTTTCTAGAAGAAATAAACCATTGCAATAGTAAAGTAATACCTCCTAAGGTAACCGATACATCGGCCATATTAAAAATACCTGTATGTAGCGATCCTATTTCTATATACATAAAGTCGGTAACAGAGCTATACAATACTCGGTCTATAATATTACCAATGCCACCACCTATAATAAAAGTAAGGGCAACAAACTTTAAATTGGTATCTGTTTTATGTATAGCATAATAGAACAATCCTAGTAATACAATGAGGGGCACTAGTTGAAAAATAATCAGTTTTATAGTAGGACTAAAATGCTGACCAAAGCTTAGTGCAGCACCTGTATTTTCTATTTTGGTAAGTACAAAATTAGTATTTAGTACTTCTATATACTCGTGAGTATTTATATTTTTTCTAACGTGCTTTTTGGTAATTTGGTCACAGCTTACATTGGCAATTACCAATAAAAGCCCTAAGATTATTTTTAGCCATATAGTGCGTTTCATATAACAATTGTTTTGGTTATTAGTTGTAATAGTGGGGGAGCTGTTACGAAGTACGTTAAAAAAATATAAGAATTCTATTTTTTTAACATTCTGTTAATTGTGCATTCTACATTCTAGGTTTTTATAAAAGTGCAATGCTTACTAAATGCTTCGTAGGCGTGCCTCTAATTGGTTTACTTGATAACGTTATACTAGTTAGATAATTGTGTATACATATACTTTTAAACAAGTTTGATTTATATAGTCTCAACAGGCGTATGTTCTAAAATCTCAACTACCTTATTTTTAAATGCATGATAGTTGCCCACCGGAATAATATGTAGATTAGGGTTTGGCGGTAAACCACAAACAGGAGTAGCTACCACAGGTATATTATAGGCTAGTGCTTTTAATAATTGTCTGGGTTGATGCTCAATAAAAGCAGGATATACTACCAGTGCAATTTTGGTGAAATCACCATCGAATTTAGTAATTTCTACCGTTTCCCAAAAATCATTGTTCTCACTGGCTTTCCCTGTAACTGTTATAGGTATGTTTAACTCTTTAGCCAGTTGCTTTACCTCGTAAGCTCCTTTTCTACCTACTCCCGATGCTGGTAATAATATTTGATTGCCTGTAGGTTGCAGGTTACTATCTTCTGGATTAACCCACGGAATGAGTTTTGTTTTATGAGTAAATAAGGCTGCAATACCAGTATGTGGAGTAATAATGGTACGGGCTTGTGTAAGCGCTTTGTTCTCTATAGCTATTAAGGTTTCGGGAGCTCTGAAATCTTTCAGTGTTGTGCTATCAGGATGCAATGCGAATGCTTTATCTAATTGCTCTTGTAAGTACTGTAATGGCAATCGGGTCATAAATACATCAAAGGTTCTGCCACCCAAAGCACCACTGGCATATAAAAAAGGTAACAGGTTTTGTTGTACTACTACATGGGTAACCTCTAAGGGTATTTTTTTGGCCGCTGCCGTAGCTATTTTTTGATCTTGCTCTAGGCTAAGTTCAAACGGATTTAGCCCTTTACGGTTTCCTTTTCGGGTTTTTACAGCACGGTTAATACCAGCAATAGTTAACGCTTTGGTACGTTTAGGATTGGGAGTGCTCCAGCAGTATCGGTTGGTTTTTACCCATCGGTTATTAGGTAGTGGTAGTAGGCAATAATCGGTGTTAGAGCCGTTTTCTTTTAGGTAGTTATTAAACTCTTTCCAACAATCGTCAAGTACATAAGCGGTAAGTCCGCTTTCTTGTTTTACACCACTACGGTTTGGGTGTTTAAAACACGCTGTATTACCACACGAGAAACAATCGTTTAGCTGCACAAAATTTCTAGAAGCTATTCGAGGAATAGCTTCTCCGCTATTTTTTTTATTACTTTTAAACGTAATGATTAGCTTATCGTTGCTTAGTGTTGCTTCAATTCTAAAATCGGCGGTATATCTAAATCTAAGATCTATATAATTCCATTTTACTGTAGCATCACGGTCTTGTTCTGCTAACGAACCTTGTACCACTTTGGTATGGCGGTGGCGTTCTACAATCTCAAAATTAGCCTTAAGGGCTGCATCGTATAACGCATTAGAGAGCTGACATAAACCTCCTGCAATGGTAGGTACAATGCAACCTTCTCTAATTTCGCGCCCCACTACATAGCCTTTGCCAAAATTGGGATTACCAATATGTTTCCAGAAACTAAATACTTCATTGGCTTTAACCTCAATACCATTTATTTTTTTAACGGCAATACGTAGGTTTTCTATTTTTCCGGCGGTTAGTATCCAGTTGTCTTTATTGTCATTGGGGTTCCATAAGTTGCTTTCAGAAAAGGAAAGCATATGAGCATTGCTTAAGGTGTACGCTTTTGTAAAACGCGGAATACTTTTTACGGTATTGTGCCATAAACGTTTTACCGTATGTATACTAATTTTAGTCCTAAAAATAGTATCATTTATAAAGCTGTGCCTTTCAGTAAGTAAGGCTCTGTTATTGTTATTTGACATTGTATGAATACCCTTGAGAGCATACTAAGATACTTAAAATTGTAAAAACGTGTAGTACCAGTAGCTTAATAAATTTCTATCTGAAACGACTTAGAGGCAGTATCATTATTTAGGCAGATATTATCATCGTCCCATTCGTCGTAATTGCCTTCATACGGAGGTTCTACATAAACATAAACCGTGAAACTAAACCGACCCGTTTGTGAAGGATATCCCTCTAAAAAGAATTTATTATTATGCACCCAATACGAGAGTCCTGCTGGTATTGTACCATCCCAATCAAAGTCGTAATGATACTGTAGGTCATCGGGGTCATTTTCTATTTCGGCTTCTATTTCTGCGTAGTAGTAGGTGTTAAAGTAACCGCTTGGTATATTATTCGTTTTAATATTGGGTTTTGCTGGCCAAAAAATGCAGTCTTCCAAAATTTCGGAACAGCCTGTGCTTAAAAAGCACAGACATACCCCGAGGTATAGTAATAGTGTTCGTTTCATGATGATGATGAGGTGTAGTCTAAACTACAGCTTATTAATCGTTGTTATGGTGCAATTGTTACAGATTTTAACAAAAAAAATATTTTTAGTACTGATAATTAATATGTTGAATATTTGTTTTCTATCAAATATCTGCAAATATCATTTTGATAGTCAGTGTTTTTAACGTTTTTCCATTTTTGTTGTGCATACCTATTTACTTATAACCTTGAAGGTTATAAGTAACAGGCTAATGTAAGGTAGATATATTGTTTTCATAGTTCAACCGTTAGATGTAAACCATTATTACAAATTGTGTGACATACTGCCCTCTAAGGCACTACTATAAACACCTTTTCTTCTTTGTTAAAAACAATGTTATCTTTGTTTTTTTCGTAGTATTTTAAAAATTTCCTGTATTTGAATCGCGGGTATTTTTTTGAAGCAAATACTTCAAATTTAGTGCGTTTATACAATATATAGTTAGCTACTCTTCTGGAGGGTATTTGTATTGGCCAAGCATCTAGTTCAGCCCATCTAGCCATTATTTTTTTATGTTTTTTTAGATAGGCTGCTATTTTTGGTAAGGCTGTTTTGTCACCTGAGCGCGCTAAACTATCTAAAGTATACATGGGAGTTCCCTCTTTTGGATTTTGAGCAGTAGCGTAGCTGCTTGCAAGCAATATGATTAGTAACGCAATAATATGTTTCATTACCCCTCTAATGATTTTGCAATATGCTCATCTAACTTGTCTTTTTTCTTTAGTTTTATGAGTTTTTCAATACTTCCTCTTTTGTTTAGAAAGTCTTTGTTCTTTTCATAAAAATCTATTACATGTAGTACAGCTGCTTTGGCACAGGCTTTATCATCTTTACTGTGGTTATGGGTAATACTATACTCTGTCCACCCGACCATGTACGACATTAAGTACTCCGGATCATCCATAAAAGGGGCTCCAACTTTGCTGTTTACCAAAATGCTAACCGTAGGTGTGCCACTCATCCATTGTAATAAAAACGCATTTACCTTTTTACGTTTTTCTACTTGGGTATTAACAGGTGTGTTGGCTCTCCAGGCAATGGCCTCTAAAACTTTAGACTCAAAAGAAGTAAAGTCTCCTTCGGTTTCCATAACCATGCTTTTAGGAAAATCAAATTCCTGAGCATAGGAGCCCATTGAAAGCAAGGCTAAAAATAATGTAGTTAGTAATTTTTTCATGGGGTGTTGTTTATATATGGTTATTCGTAACGTCAAGATACAAAATAATATACGATAATTACACAAGTAAAAACTGAAGGTTTCCACCTCTGGTTTTTCCAATAATCAACGATAAAAAAACTAAATGATTTCTATTTTTTTTTCACTAATCTATGAGTAATCACAAAATCGGAAGTGGTTATCGCTACCATATATACCTGTTGCCAGACTGCTTATTGGTATATTTAGTTGAGTGCTTTGCAGTACTTGTAGGTTGTAGATGTTGGTTTGTTGTACAGTTTATGACATCATAAATATTTACTCAATAATCAAGATTGAATGCCCCGAAGCAGAAACAGAGGTTTGCATGGTGTCCTCAAGATTAAAAGTTACCGTTATATCATTAACAGTTTGTGTTCTTTGGTTTTCAATTACAATCTGGTCAGTCTGAGTTAAATCCCTTTCATACAGTTATAAAAGGAGCATTTAGAGCATTACGTATTAAAAAGAGGGGGAAGTTAGTTGGAGAAAGTTAGTGTGAGTTGAAAGATTACTCAGATACTTTTGTATAAAAAGGTACTGTATTAGCCATTAAATAGTCTCTAATACCTTCATTCTGGTTAATATCCATTATTTCTAACACGTGGTTAGTGAGGTAAGACATAGCTATAAGCTCCAGTTTTTTTGATGCTCTTTCTATGCAGCTTTCACAGTCTAAACCCAAAATCCAATGAGGTTGTTCTTCTTCACCAAACCGTATACCTCCAATATAGGCAGTATTAATTTCAGTAAATCCTTTAGCAACATTCTGTAGGGAAGTTAGCATTTCTTGTGGCTGCTTTTTGGGTACGTACAACACTAAACTATCGTCATTTTGTATAGAAACAATATTTGAATTTGCTTTTAGGTTGTCAAAAATGCTACCATCTAGTAATTGGCTAATTTCTTTTGGAGTTAATTCTTTTCCGTAATCAGAAAAAGGGTTCAACTCAAATGTAGCACCTTGTGTTTTAGTAAATAAATCTCGACCTTTTATACGTATATAGGAAACCGTTTCTTTTAGAATATCACTATCGTAAATACGTTCTTTTGACGTAAAGACGGGTAATTTACCGTTTTTAAGTTTTAAGATGCTAGAAAATGGATCGGCTACTTTAGATTGTTCTTCATCAATTACGGTATACAACTCTTCCTTTAATAGAAATTTGTAAAATTTTAGTCGAGCTTCAAAATTTTTAGCCGAACGCATAAGTATCACTTCCAGAGGGTTACATGGGAAGCACTTTTTAAAAGCCTTGAGCTTTATAAAATCAAAATTCAGCATAGTATCAAAATAATTTAGAGGTATTACAAATGTATCTATTTTTATCACTTTTGTAAATATTTATCTATAATGAATTTCTGAAATCTGATAACTTAATAAATGCTATCTAATATTTCTTTCGCAACTGTAGGTCGGTAATGGCTACTTTCGTAATAATTGGTGATTGCTTTTGTAAGATAGTTTACTCCTGAGAAATTAAGTACATTTTCTTTTCCAAATAGTTTATGAAGTAAAGCTACCTGATTTTCTTCTAACGGAATTTGATCGTAGGTAGGTGAAATAACAATTTTGTAATGGGTTTTATGTTTTGTGAAGGTTACTTTTATAGCTTCTAATAGTGCTATTTCTGTTTGGGTAACAGGGCATTCAAAATCGGGATTTCCGGTACGTTGGTAGAAAGTTCCATCATTAATTTTCTGGGTATAGTATTCAAGGGAGTCAGCAGCTATTTCTTTATCGGCGTTGTACCAAATGTCGCAATTTATGTGGTTTACTGTATGTCTGTAGGTATAAGCTTGTACCAAATGTTCCATATAGGGTCGGTGTACTCCAAACAAACTATAATCGGCATATGCTACCAGAAAATCGGGGGTAAGTGCTGCCTTTAAAAAGGTTCCGTAATATTCGGTTTCCGATGCCTTTGTAACACATGGCATTCCTATAAACATATGTCCTTTTTTGGGTTGCGTATCAGAAAGTGTGTACCGATCTATCACTAGTAATACATTGGTAAGACTATCTTTTTGTTCATCTATATAGGCAATTTTTTGGGCAATACCACGTAAGTTTTCGCCCGACGCATCAAAGTGAAACGGAACAGCATTTGCATTTAAATACGGTTTCCAATCCTTACATTTAAATGCCTGCGAACGAGAGCTGCCAAAAATATAAGAATTAAAGTGAAGACTGTCTTTATAGTGATTATAGGATTTAGTGGTAATCATTCCACGGTTTAACCCAATATGCCCAGTAGCATAGTATTCCTGAAATCCGAATATTTTAAACGGATCTGCCATAAGCACTCCTATAACAATGCATAGAAATGGTAACAGAAAAAGAAATAGTTTTTTTAGAAAGTATTTCATACCTAAAAATCAAAATAGATAAACTGTTGTTGTGCTCCGCTAAACCAGCAGATGGCTATAATAATTGTATAGTAAAATGCATAGCGTAGCGGTTTGTTCCATTGCACTCCTATGTGTTGCAATGGGTGTAAGGCACGCCTGCCATTCCATTCCACAAAAATTAAAAAAGCAATACCTCCTAAAAGATAAACGGCATTGGTGCGCATATCAAAATCGGGTACCGATATTAGTGAAGGCGACAGCATGCGACTGTAATACGCAAAGAGGTCGGTTATATTTTCGGCTCTAAATACAATCCAAAAAAGCGCTACTAATATAAATGTTCCTAACATTTGTAACAGTTCTGTAGCATTAGGTAACTTGCTGTTTTCTGCTACTGTAGTTAAATATTTTCTGTTGGTATTGGTAAGCAATAATGGTAAAAAGCATACGGCATGTAAAAAGCCCCATAAAATAAAAGTCCAGTTGGCGCCATGCCAAAAGCCACTCACTAAAAATATAATAAACGTATTTCTAACTGTTTGCCATTTATTACCGTAACTACCCCCTAGCGGAATGTATACATAATCTCTGAACCATGTGGTGAGCGATATATGCCACCTACGCCAAAACTCGGCTATGTTGCGAGAGAAGTAAGGGTAGGCAAAGTTCTGTTTCAGGTCAAAACCTAATAGGCGGGCAGTACCAATGGCAATGTCTGAATACCCCGAGAAATCTCCATAAATTTGAAAGGTGAAAAAGAAAGCCCCAAATACTAATGAACTTCCGTTGAGGTGTTCGTAGTTACCAAATATTTGGTTGGCAAAAAAGGCACAGTTATCGGCAATCACCATTTTTTTAAACAGTCCCCATAAAATTTGTCGTAACCCATCTGTAGCATTTTTATAAATAAACTTTCGGGGTTTAAAAAACTGAGGCAATAAATGACTTGCACGTTCAATAGGGCCTGCTACCAATTGCGGAAAGAAACTTACAAAGGCGGCAAACGCAACAATGTCTTTAGTGGGTTCTATTTTTTTGCGATATACATCTATCGTATAACTAAGTGTTTGAAAGGTGTAAAAGCTAATACCTACCGGTAAAATAATGTGTAAAGAACTAATATGTATAGGCACCCCTAAGAATGTAAAGGCTGTATTTACATTGTCTATAAAAAAGTTGAAATACTTAAAAAAGCCCAGCAGCCCTAAATTTATAAGAATACTTACCCATAGCAATAGTTTTCTTTTTTGGGTTTCATTGGTAGTATTTAATGCCAAACCAATACCGTAATCGGTAAGGGTACTGGCTATAATAAGCAATAGAAAATACGGATTCCACCAACCATAAAAAAAGTAACTGGCAACTACTATCAGGTAATTTTGCAATTTTAAATGATGGTTGGTAATGCCCCAGTATAAGGCAAATACAATAGGAAAAAACAGCGCAAAATCTATAGAGTTAAATAACATACCAGCTTGGTTTAATTATTTACTACAAATGGTACATCTTCAGGACGTATTTCTACAGTGGTGCCTAACACTCCGTTTTTATCGTAATAGTTGTAATTGAAAACCACCCCGTTGTCTCTAAATTTTTGGGTTTCCGAGTTGTTTTGTAGGTCGGCAATCATTTTACTTTTTAAATCATTCTGAATGAAATCAATTTGAAAATCGTCTTTGTTCAGATTAACCAGTGTATAACTGTAAAATATAGCATTCTCGTGAACCGCTACACTGTCTAGTCGGGTGGTTTTATTTACCGTCATAGGCAGTTCTTTACTATATTCTTCGGCCATGAGTTCCAACTCAGACTTTTCAGTTTCTTTAAAATACTTAAACCCCAAATAGGTAAGAGAGAAAAAAACAACAAACACTAGTATATTAATAAGGTTGTTACGTCGGGTTTGCGTTTCATCAATAATCATGGTGTACAGAATTTAGTTGGTACATCCAAAAGTAAAAAAGTATTGGTTACTAAATAGCTTCTGCTCGTTTTTTTCTCTTCATAAATATAGTTACTTAAATCTAATTCTTTTAGTGGTGGTGCATCGGTGTCTATCTCCATAGTTTTGCGCATGAATAAGGAGTGCTACGGTTTAAAAGAAGATATGTTGATACTACAAATATCCAAAAATTGTAAGAAAAATATAAATTATTTGTATGTTAATTGTTTTTTTTTAATATTGTTACGCAATAGCGTTATATTTAAATAAATCATTAACCAGTTAAACAAATTAAAATAATGAAAAAAATCGTAATCAAAAGTTTGGTGTTAATTGTACTTATCATGGGGTTCTCGTGTACTTCTGAAGAAGAGGTGGCGGCGAGAGAACAAAGCTCAATAGACTTAAAGAATATTACTATTGATTTTAGTAATGTTCGAGCTTTTAAGGAACTTTTATTATTCGACTACGAAGATGCTTCCGATATATCAAAAAAAATGAATTCTTCTTTGGTTACCCTTATAATGGATTCTAAGGATGTTATTAAGGAAAATGAAAAGGTGTCTGATATTTTTATAAACATTAGCATTTCAAATGGAAAGGCAGTTATTACAGAAATTACTCAAGCAAATGCAAACACTAAGAAGATAATTGCTTCCATTAAGCTTGATGATACTACTGGTGATTATCAGCAAAGAACCGCACCTTATGAAGATTATATGTGGAGCTGCCCTGGCGGTTATGAATTTATAGGTGGTTGTAGTAATTTAGGTGGTTCAGAAGAAATGGAAGGCTGTATTGGTTCTTATGCTGCCAGTTATTACAGCGCAAATCTTTCAGGTATCGGAGATTGTGCAAGCGTAATGGTGCACGTAGGTACTTTTTCAACACAAGTATGTGGGGCAACGTGTTAAATATTAATAGGTTGTGAATATTTTACAGAAGGAGCTTCTTAATGAAGCTCCTTTTTTGTTGCAAAATGTTACAATTTATATTTTGGTATAAGAGTGCTTTTTTAAGTCGATAATTATGCGTAATTTAAGGTTAATGACTTACTGTTGCGGAAGTTATTGAAAACCAGCTAATTAAAATATCAGGTAGACCTAAATATCTGAAGGGGAATGTTTATGAATACAATTTACAAACTGCTATTAGGACTATTTGTAGCCGGATTTTTTGCACTTATAAATGGTATATTAATAAAATACAATCATTATCAGGAGGCTACATCGGTAATAACTTTTGGAGTGTTACTGCAAATTATTTCCTTAGTAGGATTTCTATGCTATACAGTATTTAATAATCGTCACAAAACCTCGTAGAAGTTAAGTTGGGTAAGCAAGTAAGACGGTTGTTAGCTACTTAAATAGTATAGTACCTACGATATCATTTTTTGCAACGCAACCAAAGTAACGGGAGTCGCGTGAATTTTCACGGTTATCTCCTAATACAAAAACTGAATTTTCAGGTACTATATACGGACCAAAATTAACCAGTCCCCATGGTTTACCATATTTATTTTTCATGATTGGATTAGGTACATCTGGTATCGCTATTTCTGGTTCCCCTACAATTTTGTTTTCTTTTGCGGTAAGGCCTATAAATACCGAATCGTTACCTATGGGGTGCCCTTGGCGATATTCCATATCCGAAATACTATACAGTAAGTTTTTATGAATAATGTAGAAGTGTTTCACTTTAAAGTCTTTATCGTCTGGTGAATACTCGCCTACATATAAATTACTTTGGAAAATTTCGATGGTATCTCCCGGCATACCACATACACGTTGTACCATATTAGATGTAGAATCGGGCAACTTAAAAACCACAAAATCGTAGCGTTCCGGTTCTTTTAAATTGCTCGAAAAAACAATTTCACCCGGTAGCAAGTTAGGTGCACTACTAGAAGAAGATATGGTATAGATACTTAAAAAATGCAATTGCGTAACTAAAAAGTAGGCTGCAATAATACCCAAAACAATAAGTAACGACGATATAAAGTGCTGTTTTTTCAAAACTAGTAATTTTTTACTCGATAATCGAGATTAGGTATTCCGAGACCAAACTCGATTATAAATGTAATTTTCACAAAGTATATATTATACGATTCCATACATGAAAAATATGATAAAACCTACGATTATCCAAAGTAAACCAAATTCTAATTTACGCATAAGGTACCCTAAGTAAATCATGCTTCCAGCAGAAAGTAATTTTATGATTATTGCCCAAATGGGTATGGGTAATATGGTTTTAAAATAGGCTATTTCAATAAGCTGAGTTATCAGGCGAATAATTAAAAAGCTTCCCAGAAGTTTTAACAACACTGCTCCGTCATCAGTATGATAGTAGATGTGAAAGCGCGAAAATTTAATAGCGCCTGCAAGGAGTATAACTCCGGTTGTTAGGCATATATAAAACAACGGGGTAAGTACATAATTACTTAAATTCACATTAAAAAATACCAGTGTGGTAAAGTACTTGTATAGTAATACTAATGGCGTAACTATAAACGTGATTACAATAAATATTCTACTATATCGCTCACCATTTAGTCCGGGTATAAGCATGGTAATAAGAGCGAATAATGCAGATGCCGTAAGCGCCAAATAATTTAAGTAAGCACTAAAAAACTCAAACGGAGCCATAAGCTGCTGTATACCTATAGCTGACATTATAAATGTGCATGCTAGCAGTAACCAATTATAAAATTTGTTGGTATAGGTTGGTCTCATAATAACCGGTTTGTCCGTTTGAGTTGTTAGTATATTATTTAGTCATAAGACATTTTAAAATTTCACTAATAATTTTACCTTCTTTAAAATCTCTTTTAAAAGTAGCCACCCCCCTTTTAATAATAGGATGTTCACAAATTTGCTTCATTTCTTCCTCAGTTAGACTGGCTGTTATCGTATGCAAGTATTCTCCATATTCACTTACTTCTACTTCTATTTTTACATCCGGATTTTCAATAACGGTTCCATCGTCAAGCGTTAATGAAAAACCAGTTTTTCCTAGGGCAGATGTTTCTTCAGCAAATCGCATAAACAGAAAGTAAATGTTGCCGACGTCTGTATGGACCTTATCAAACTGAACTCCTCCTTTTATTTCTGCATGATACCAAATATCATCAGATAGTTCGGTGTCTTCTTTTATGTATTTACAATAGAAATCAGCTGGTAGATTTGGAATCTCAACAAACTCCAACTCAAAACTCGTTTCGTATTCTGGTTTATAATTATAATACATTGTACCCAGTTCATTATTAGTTAGTATCAGGGTATATTGTACTCCATATGTACCTTCAATTTTATGGTAAGCTTTTACACTAAAGTGTTTACCAACTAGTAAATCATAAGAGGATGAAGTAGTAGTGCCTTTAACTTCCTTCAATACATTCACCTCATAGGTACCATCAATAAGTTCAGAATAAAAATTTTCATAGGCATATTTTTGAAACATAGGTTCTATAGCCTTTGGTTTTACAACGGCATTGTCAAACAAATACAGGTCATCAGCAGGAAACTGAGCAAAAGCCCCCATAGCGATACAACAAAAGATAAGAGATAGTAGTTTTTTCATTAAAGTTTTTTGTTTCTACTTGCTAAAGTAGTAGTAACAAAAAACTGTTTGTTGTGGTAAACCGTAAGTAGGTAAAAAAGTTCTTAATATTTATCGGGAGTAAGTGTAATGGTGGTAATAATTTCTCCGTTTCGGTCATAAAACACATAGTTTACGGTAACATTACCCAATGCTTTAAAATCTTTAAGGTCGCTATTATCGGTTTTCGGAGAAGCAAATTCTTTTTGTAGCATTATTGAAAACTCCTCGGTGTTAATTACTTTTTTAACCACATCTATAGTAGCGTGGTAACTTATCTCATTAGTTCCAGTAATGGTAACACTATCTAAAAATTTGGTTCTGCTTTGGGCAAGTTCGGTATTGGCTTTGGCTACCGTTTTTTCTAACTCAGAAGTACAAGCCGTAAGGGTAATAACCAGTGTTAGCATTATAAAAGCAGACCATTTTTTCATAGGGATGTTGTTATGGAATTTTAAATAATTTATACAGGACCTTGTTATCATCCGAAAGATATAACAAGGTATCATGTTGCACAAGAAAAGTAGCTTTTTTAAAATATTTTTTGGTTTTATCAGGTAAGTGATTTTCTATAAGTGTGTTTTTTTAGCTACTGTAACTTCAGGTAATTTGGTTACCGGAAGAGTTGTAAATGCCAATGCTTGGCGTTGATAGTTAAGGTATTAATTATTTAGTATAGCAAGAATAGCATTCTGGTTTTTCCATTGATGTATTTGAGTATTCGCCACAAGAATGACAAATACTTTCCGGGAAATTAAAATTTTCATAGATACTCCAAGTACTATAACAATCATAACAGAAAGGACGCTCAACATCGTGTTTTATTTGGTCTCCACATCTTATGCAGTAACCATTTTTACTTTTGGTTTTTCGCTGATAAGTTGGTTCCGGTTCGAAAAGCCTATTCAATAGTGATTTTTTCTTGGTTTTAGATGTTTCTTGCTTCGCATTCTGAATTATAGATTGCGTTTCGTTAAGAGCGTCGGTAAAAATTTTCTTATCGTTCAGTCTATTTATATATATTCCCATTTCTCTATTGTTTCGCTCTGAAAACTCATACATATTCATAGATGTAATAACCATTTCATTTTCGTTAAAATAGCATTTAGCATGTAAGTTTTCATAAAAATAAAGTTGTACGTTTTTTAGCTTATTAATATATTCCCATTCTTCTGGTTTTAGTGCATTTTTACCATAAATTATTTTTATAGCTACCTTTCTATTTGCGGCATCCAAAAGACGCTCGTATAGGTTTTTTGAAATTTGCAAATAAGGAGATACCAGAACTAGGAATTTTTGAGCATTGATTATAATCTTTTCAATATTATTAGATGTGCCAATAGTTGTTAGAAACTCTGCCATGTTATAAATAGAAATAAGTTTAAGTTATATACTTCAAATGTATAAAAATTCTCCAAAATGGTATTTGTTATAATGGAATAAAAAACAAAATACGAAAAAATATTTCGTATTTTAAAAAAAATGGTATCTTTGTAGCACAATTAAGAAGTGTTTCAGCTCTTTTTAGAGTGGATAGAGAAAAAATATTTCGTATTTAATTTAAAATACTAAAAGTAGTACGTGAGCTACTAGTGCGATTCTGAATCAAGTTCAGAATGACGGAAGTGAATATGCGATAGCATACAAACCGATATTTCTTAGCAATAAAATCACATCACCTGTAATGCATAACAATAAAAAAGAAGTGATTACTGGCAATCCCGATCAGGTACACACCTTGCAAGAATGGATGATAGAAGGCATGCCCGATTTTGAAATGGTCAACCGTGCCATGCAGCAGTGGTGTATCAATAGGGCAACGGCACGTGAGTATTTACGACAAGCCTACCGCAATTGGAAAACCGATAAGGAAATTGAACTAGAGAACCGCCGTAATGCGAAGATTGCCGAGCTGCAACAGCTAAAGTACACTATGAAAGAGGAGTATGCAGGTACACCCAATGGTATACGCGCCATTTTGTCTATAGAAAAGGAGATTATGCGGTTAAGCGGACTCGATGTGCAGAAGGTAGATGTTACTAGCGATGGTAAAAGTGTTCAATATATGCCTATTTGGGGCACGGTAGATCCTATTTTAGATGAAGATACAACAGACCACAGCAGCAAAGAAGATTGATGGCATGACGCACCGTATTAGGGTATTGCAGGGCGGACAAGGGGCTAGTAAAACCTTTACAGTGTTGCTAAAGCTTATTGACCAGTGTATTAGTCGGCCGGGTACTTCGGCAACGGTGTTTCAGGCAGAATTAACCAAAATGAAGCGTACTGTAATACGTGATTTTATGGGTATTATGCGAGCCACCGGTAACTGGATTAAACAGGAATGGAACGGCAGTGCTTCTACCTATAGTTTTAGTAACGGCAGTTACCTGGAATTTATGGGGCTAAAGGAGTCGGATATTGGTAAGGGATTCCGTAGAGATATGGTCTATTTTAATGAGGCGAACCGAGGAATTACGTTTGAGGCGTATCAGCAAATTGCCTCAAGGGCAAAACTTATATTTATAGATTTTAACCCCGACCGTGAGTTTTGGGTGCATAAAGAAGTATTGCCTTATGAAGATGCTGAATATTTGCAACTTACCTTTATGGATAACGAGGCAATTGACCCGCAGGAGCGCGCTAATATTTTAGGGTATAAGGTAAAAGGATTTGTACAACCCAATTTGGAGGAGTACGATGTAAAGAGTAACATTCGGTCGGCGTATTGGGCTAATAAATGGAGGGTGTACGGACTAGGTGAAACGGGAATTCTGGAAGGGCAAATTTACCAATGGCGGGTGATAGACGGCTTACCTCCAGAAGCGGAACTCCTTAGTTACGGACTCGATTTTGGGTATAATGATCCTACGGTATTGGTAGAGCTGTACAAATGGAACGAGGGGTACATTGTAAACCAACGACTGTGGAAAGAGAAATTAGATTCGGATATTTTAAAACAGGAGGTACTCAGTTTACATCTAAAACGAACTATTCCTATAAAAGCAGATGGGGCCAGACCCGAGTTAATAGCCACTTTAAAAAAAGCAGGACTCGCCATTGAGTCGGTCGATAAGCGTAATAAAAATGATCGAATTCTATTGCTTTCTGCCGAAACTATTTGGGTAACCCGTAGTTCGGTAGAGTTAATAAAGGAAAAAGACAATTATGTATGGAAAAACAGAGGAGAAAACGGTTATGAAGATAGTCCGGTTGAGTTTGACGACCACGGAATGGATGCCACTCTCTATGCTGCCGATAAGGTAATTATCCGCTTTAAACCCAAACGCCAATGGGGACGGAGTAGGGCGGTGTAGCCCCCTAACCCCCAATGGGGAATTTTACGAAGTAGGATGATGAATGATTCATAATTTTGAATTGGTATTATGGTTATCAGTATAATTACAAAATATCCTCACTTTAAATATTTCTTAAAGTTACCTAAAGGTAGCTCCCAATATTTCCAAGAAACCAACTAACAGGGTTTCATTTTTCAATACGTTTAAAACATGTCCTTATACCAAGGCATTTTAAAAAAGTTACAACGTAAGCGGGTGTTTACGGTGGATACTGTTTTTACCCATATTCCTAAAATGGGGGAGTATGCCCTGTTGCCGCAAGATGTTAAAACCTTTGTAGACAGTATTATTAGTACTGGACTCAAGAGCAACCCTGAGTTACGACGTGGACGAAAAAAGATACTCCCATTACAACAAGATTTTTGGCAAGTATCCTATGAAACCGTTGTGCTATTACGCGAGGCGGTACAGGAAATGCAATTAGAAGAGGTGTTTCAATTAGTATATGGCATTTCTGAAAAGGAGTTTCTGAAACTGGAACTGTTTAACGCTTTTGCTTGCTACCAGTGGATTACCGATCAGTTAGTGGAAATGGCTACCATTGAGCAAAATTGCTTGGGAGGCGAGCCTACACTCGATGAAAAAAATGCCGGAGTAGAAGAACTGGGACAGTTTGGCTACGCCAACAATTTAGACACGCTTGCCGGAGGCGATATATTAAAATACGATGCAATACTTCTAAAACCATATGCAATTGTCTTTAGGAAACTGTATATGGAAAAAGTTAAACAAGACATACATAAAAAGTACTTGGATTATGTTAGTAGAAAAGCTAAAAGAAATAGCTAGTGCCCGTGGCATGAGCTTTCAGATGGGCGATGAACATTGGCAAAATTTACTGGATGTAGCCGATGATGCCAATAAGCCTTTTGCAGAAAAAGTGGTGCACATGCTATTGTTTTCAGAAAAAGAGGCAACCGCTTACGGAACCTTTGGGACGGAAAAGGAAACTTACTCGGCAGTGTTTTTGCTGGCGGTTAAAAGCGCCATGACCGATCCTGATTTCGATTATAAGTACGAGGCATACATTCAGCCACTAAAGTTATTGGCAAAGAGTATAGAGAAAGAAGAGTTTACCATGTGTGAAAACTTGGTGCTTACCAATTACAGTATTGAAGGTTGGCGAGAAAATTATTTAGATGCCAATGTAGATTGTGTAGAGGTACATATAACGGCTGAATATTATGGATAGTAACTTACAACCTTTGTTTACCAAATATGCAGAACGACTCATAGCCTACATTAAAGAGGTGTATGTGGCCAATAATATTATTGCTACGGGAGATTATGGAAATAGTTTGGTGCCAGAACTTTCTGAGACCGGATTTATGATTAAACAGGCTATTTACGGTAAGGTAATAGACGGCGGAAGAAGTGCTGGAAAACGACCTTCAATACCTAGTATTATGCGTTGGTTAGAAAACAAAAAAGGATTGCCTCCGAGTATGTTACGTGATAAACGCCGTACGGCTTTTGCTATTGCTAATAAAATAGCAAAAGAAGGTATTAAAGTACCCAACCAATACAATCCCGGAAACTTGATTACCAATGTAGTCAATAACTTTTTAGCAAAGGATATGTATGATTTGATAGGGGAGTTAGAAAGCTATTATAAAGGAAAAATGAAATCAAGGATGAAGAGGGCTATAGCTCCCTAGCCCCAAAGGGGGAATTTAGAGTTAAGGATAATTCTAAATTGGGAGCGCCGTAACCCGTGAGATTTGTTCAGGGTCTCATCTGAGTAAGTCAAGTAGTATGTAAGCTACTAGTTTGATTCTGAACTGAATTCGGAATAACGATTACGTTCAGTTTTGAAGGAATTCAAAATTCATCATTCAAAATAATAATTCCCCATTTGGGATTTACAGAAAAAACCATGGCAATAACCATTTATAAAGAACCACAGGGTACCATCCTTCCGGCATATAACAATGCCATTTTGGAGTTTGGTCCCGATACGGGTACGGCCGCCAGGGCCTTGGTAACTGTGGGCGATTATACCTTTGAATTATCACCTAATGAAGGCGTGTTTTATATCAACCTAAAAGAGGTGATTACCTTACTTTTTAATCAGAATGCGTTTGCAGATACCGTTGTGGTAGATGTTGCAAGTAACTATGTGTTCCCCGATGCTAATCTGTATCTAGAACAGGAGATCAATCTAAAAGTTATTCTATATAACGGAGATACTTTTACCAATACCAGAACTTATGCTTTTCTAAAGTCGGTACAGCAACAAATACATCCGCTGTATACAGTAGATGAGACCTTACAACTGCTGACGCCCAGTACCGATTCAGCTAAATATATAACCTATTTTGAAGGACAACCTTTTGATGTTTCAATATACGCCAATGCAGCCCAAGAGGTGACCTTAACGCATGTGGCTAATGGTACTACGTTAACCATTAATGTATTAAAAGGGGTAAATCGACTCTTTTTATCGAGCGGAGAAAGTACGCAGGGATTTGAAGCGGTTTTTCCGTTGTACTATGGAATCAATCAAATAGAATTAACTACTACTACGGCAGGGTTGGTAGGTACGTTGTTTGTAACTAAAAAAGAAGTGAACTGTGGAGTGTACCTGAAGTGGTTAAATGCCTCGGGCGGATGGTCGTACTGGCGTTTTAAACCCTACTATGAGGAAACCTTAAAAACCAAAACACTTAATACCATCAACAACGATTTTTACAACCTGGAAGAAGCACAAAGCGGAACGTTTTCTACTGGAAAAGAAGCTGAGGTAAGTCTCAAAATAAGTTCCGGATTTTTATCGGAGGAGGAGAAAAGGGTGGTGGCAACCTTGTTTAGTTCGCCCAAAGTATATTATTATCACAATAACCCCGAGCAGGCGTTTAGTTTAACCGACTGGAAAGAGGTAGAAATAGCACAGGGTTCGTATATGGTTAATAATACACGTTTACGTAAAACAGAGTTCAGGCCGGTAATTACCATGCCTATGCAATATACACAGACCTATGCAGGTGGAAGTATTTTTTGATGAGCAACGACTAGATATAGATGACTCTACCAAGATATCGGAGAGCAAACAGGTTAATGATTTTTTTGATATTGTAGATAGGCAAACCAGTTACACCAATACGTTTAAGCTGCCTAAAACGGAACGTAATCGTAAAATTTTTGGCGGACACGCGATACCAGGAACTACCTCGTTGGTACCTTACCGTTTGCACAAGGTGAGTATCTATAGAGATGGACTCCCAACAGTGTTAGACGGAACGGGATATTTAAAACAAACGACCAATTCGTATAACTTGTATGTGTATAGCGATGTAGTGAACTTGTTTGATACGGTAGCTGATAAAAAATTGGCCAACCTTAATTTGGCAATGTATAACCATACACTAAAACAGGAGACGTTTTTAAGTTCGTTTGATAATACAGAAGGATATATTTACCCGATTGCAGATTATGGTAAACTAGATAACGGTGTGGTAGAATGGAATTATACCGTGCCTGCCATGTATGTAAAATCGTTGTGGAACCGTATTTTTCAGGAGGCCGGATTTACCTATGAATACAAGGGAAGAGTACCAGCTGTAGACAACCCATTTAATCCGTTTATTACGGCAGAATGGGATGAGCTGGCTATTACCATTAATGAAGGGTTTAGTAATGATTTGGATAGTAATGCCGAGGAGCACATCTTACAGTTATACAGATCGGGTACGGTAGAGCGCTCACAACTTACCTATGTAAATATATTTGGGGTGAGGGTAGTGGTACAAAAGTTAGATGGCGATGTGACCGATTACCTTAAGTTTACCACCGAAATTGATTCTAAAGGGGTGCATCGGGTAGCAAATTCGCAACAATACAACCGATCGCGTATTCGTATTAAGGAAGATGGTTTTTATAAATTAAACATTACAGGGCAACTGTATAATAGTTTTACGGAAGGTCTTTCTATGTATGTAGAAAAAAATGGCATCAACCTGCTTACGGTAATTGAGGGAGTAACAGATGATGTATCAGATTTATCATTATCGGAACGTTTATACCTGAAAGAAGGAGATGAGTTGTTTCTTAAAATTGTAGCCACTTCTAAAGAGCATGAGATTCTGTATACTTATACAATAAATCTCGATTTGTATACAGATAATATGACGGTAGCGGTTAACTTCAGTTCCTATTTTGATGACATTAGTCAGAAGGAGTTTATTAAAGATATTATGTGGCAATTTGGGTTACTATGCAGACGTAAAGGCACGGTGTATGAGTTTATTTCGGTAGAAGAGTTGTTATCGCCCATGGCATATTATAGTGGGTATACAGTGGCGCCTCAAGAGATCTATGTAGATTGGTCCGATAAGCTGCATAGTGTGGTGTCATTAGACACACAACTAGGTAGTTATGCTAAGAGTAATGTGTTTTTGTATCAGTATACCGATAGCAATGCTACTTTTGCGAATGGTCGTATTAAGGTAGATGACGATACGTTGGATGCTGAGAAGGAACTGATTCAGCGAATTTACAATGCACCTGCCAGCACCACTACTTTGTATAACGATTACCGACTACGGTCTATCCCTCTATACCAAAAAGAGTATGAAGACGATGGTACACTAAAAGAGGTGAAAAAGGTAAAGTTGAAATCGTTTTTAATTCGAGTACAAAAGTCGGAAGGAATTTTAAAGTATAAACAATCAGATGCCGATAATTACTATAGTATCAACAGAGAGTTGCCTTATGCCACTTTTACAGAGTTGGATTGGAATTTCATTATTCCAGAACGTTATGCAGCATTTGGGAATATGCTTAATTACGGACAAAAATACACGGTAAACCTACTGATTAATGTAAGTGACATCAATCAATTAGATTTCTTTAAACTGGTGTATATAAAACAATTGGGAAGTTTGTTTTACATCAATAAAATAAGCAATTACACAGGTGAAGGTTTTACCAAAGCAGAACTCATACGGGTAAGAAGTACCGAGCGCCTAAGTCAGTTTAGTGATGATTTTAGCGCTGATTTTAGTTCGTAGTCCCCTAACCCCCTTTATGATTCTAAATTTTGAATTACAAAACTCGTCATTCTGAACTCGTTTCAGAATCTCACTGGTAGCTCACATAATGCGTGGTTCGTTCATCAGAGTAAGTAACATTAAACGTTGAACCTTGAATAAACAGAAGCTTTCTAACCACTAATATTTCTACACTAAACAACACATAAAATGGCATTAAAAACACGCGATGAAATAGAGTCGTTAATACATAATAATATTTACGACAACAACAATAAAGAGATTCTTGCAGCTATGGTACGCGAGGTACTCATAGAGATGCGCGAGTCGTATTTTAACCTAAAGGATGATACCTTGAACACACTAGTCTATAGTGGATCTACCACCTTAGAAGACATGTTTGCCGCATCGGCAAATGTACCACCTTTATGGGGTAGTACAGGTTGGTTCAACATTAGCAGTAATCATAACGAAACCAGTATATCTGCCTATTCGGGGGGTAGTGGTATAGTGTCTAGTGCAACTATAGACGCACAATCTGGAGCCAATGTAATTACTATTTCAAGTTCGGTAGCTTTAACCAACCGTAAAGTAATGGTACAATTGTGTTATAACGGTGTTGCAAATTCTGCAAACTTTACATATAGTCCGGTTGTTTGGACTGCGGGCGAAATCATAAAAGTATTTCTAAGGGAAGGGAATTCTACCCAGCAAAATCTACGTTTAGAGGTATTTGCATTTTCTGTCGATACATCAACCACTTAAACCATGGATCAGGTAAAACTACTAAGTCTAGATATAGACGTAAACAAATTATTGGCAAAGGCAACGGAGGCCGAAAAGAATTTGAAATTACTTAGAGCAGATGCCGAAGCCCTAAAATTAGAACTCGCCAATGGGGCGCAAACCATAGCCCAATATAATTCTATGTTGGTACAATTGGCGGCACAGGCACAGTATAGTACAGAACGGTTTTCAGTAATGAAACAAGAGTTGGTACTTTTAAATCAGCAATATGCCAATCTTCATAATGCCCTATTGAAGCTTAATAATACCATCATTTTAGAGGTGTCTAGTTATAAAACTTCGGTACAGTTACTTATGGCTTATAATAATGCATTGCAAACACAAGCTTCTGCAGTTGATTCGGCAACAGGAGGTATGGTAATCATGAACGTAGAGGTAACAAATCTTATTAAGAGGTATCAGGTGTTTGTGAATGAAGAGCAGAACCTGGCAACCGCTATAGAAGACACCAATACAAAGCTAGAGGCTCAAACTGATAATTTAAAAGAAACAGGTACTGCTTTAGATGAGAAAAAGGAGAAGGAGGAAAGTTTAGCAGATGCTATACGCTCTACAGTATCGGTTTCTAATGAATTTAACGAGTCTTTAGAAAAAGAAATAGCGCTTATTCCGGGGGTTACTACCAAATTATCATTGTCTGCAGATGGTTTAAAAAAATATGCAGAAAAACAAAAGGATGCGGTAAAAGCCTCAAAAAACACATCGGCAGGATTGAAACGATTTAAAATAGCGCTTATTTCTACTGGGATAGGAGTTCTTATTGCAGCTCTGGGAATGCTGGCTTCTGCTTTGCAAACATCGCAACAGTTTACGGATGCTTTTAATAAAGTATTGGCTCCGTTACAAGGAGCCTTTAAAGGGATTATACTGGTTATACAGGATTTAGCTTCTAACATCGTCAATATTGCTAAGGGAGCATTTGGTCAGTTTAAAGATAATTTTACCATTCTTAAAAATAGTTTTTTAAATGGTGTAGATTCGATGCGTCTTTTATGGAATAAGTTTACAGGAGATCAGGAGGAAGTTACAGAAATTCAAGATCGAATAAAAGTAAGACAGCAAGAAATTACCGATGCTATAAATAGAACTGTAGAAAGAGGGAAGGCTGTTGTTGATAAGTATAAAGAGTACGGAAAAACAATAACTGACGCGGCAAATAATCAGGCTAAAATAAATGATTTGACTGTTGCTCTGGAAGAGAAACAGAACGACATGATCTTAACAAGAGATAAATTAACCCATCAGATTAATGAACAAAAAAAGATTGCAGAAGATGTTAATAAAACCGAGTCTGAACGAAAAGCCGCAGCCGAAAAAGCCTATGAGTTATCTCAAAAACTAGTAGCCGAAGAGAAAAGTCTCCTACAATTAAAAAAGGAGAAAAAAGAGCTTGAAATAAAGGTTAATGGTACGAGTAGAGAAGCTCAAAATGAATTGAATCAATTAAAAGTTGAAGAAAATAATTTGACTAGAAAAGGAAATGACCTTGAAGAGACAAAGTCGAATAAGCTTAAGGAAATTTCTAAAAGTGAACGTAAACAACTACAAAAAGCTAAAGAAGCTATTATTAAAGCAGACAAAGAGGAACTTGAATTGTATGAAGCCAAGGAAGGAAGCAAACGTAAAACGTTAGATGAAACGATTGTGTATGAGAATACCGTATCAGCAAAGCGTACTAATATCTTAAAAAAGGAACTGGCTATAGGTAAGATTTCCCAAACGAAATACAATACAGAGATTGAGAATCTTAAAAATGAGCATGACAAAAATATTGTAGATGCCACAATTAAAAACACACAAGATAATATTGATTTATTCATTGCTCAAAATCAGTCTAAAATAGATAGTGAAACCCAACTTACAGAAGAGTTGGTAGCCGAAGAAGAAAAGCGTTTAAAAGATATTCACACCATGCAGACGGTAGCTTTAGAGCAACAGATGAAGGATGGCCTCATTTCTTATAAACAATTTCAAATAGACAAAATAGCTTTAGATAACGAGTACGAGGAAGATAGAAAGGAACTGGCAAATAGTTATGAGGAACAAAAAGAGGCTGATAAAGAAAAGGAAAAAGCCGATGCAGCAGCCAAACATAAGGCCGAGTACGAGACCAGCCTTGCTATGGAAACCAATGAATATGATCAAAAACGTTTAGTTGAAAATGAACGGTATTTTCAGGAGCAAGCGGAATTAGAAAAGCGTTATGAAAAAGGAGAGTTGACTAAGCAGCAGTATGATAAGATTAGTGAAAAAAACAGTGCTGAGCATAGTAAGATTATAAAGGGTATAGATGCTGAGGAGTATAACGCAAAATTAGATTTGGCTAAAGAAACATTGGGTAATGTAACCACGCTTTTAGGGGAAAATACGGCAGCCGGTAAAGCAGCTGGAATTGCACAGGCAACCATTAATACTTATCAGGGGATATCTGAAGTATGGAAGGCTCCGTCTTCTATGCCTGAACCTTTAAATACCATTTCAAAAGTTGCAGCTACTGGGGTTACCTTGGCAAGTGGTGTGGCAGCGGTTAAAAAAATAACTTCGGTAAAAACCCCAAAGGCAGAACAAGGTGCTGTGTTTGATATTGGCGGTAGACGTCACAGTAGTGGAGGGACTAAATTTTATGGGGAAGACGGTACCCGTTTTGAAGCTGAACAGGGCGAAAAAATGTTTGTACTAAGCCGCAGGGCTTCTGCTGCTGTGGCACCGTTGTTAAGTAGTATCAACCAGCGGTACGGTGGTGTTTCATTGTCGGGTACTTCGTCGTATTTGGCAGCAGGCGGACAAGTACTTCGGAACGCTTCGGTAGGTGCAGGTGCGCAAGGGGTACAAATAGATTATGATGCGCTGGCAGGAAGCATTGGCGAAAGTGTAGCCCAAGCCAACCAAAATTTACCCCGACCTGTAGTAACGGTTGAAGATATTAATATCGGGCAAAGTTCATACGCTCAGGTAGTTGGTGGGGCTAATATATAGCCCCTAACCCCAAAGGGGGAATGCGTACTCAGATGAAGTAATTAGTTTAAAGTTGATGGTTACTGGTTGTTAGAAAACCCCGTCGGTTCGAGTGAATTTCGTTAGAAATTTGTATCGAGAACAGGGAGTTTTCTTTGTTCTTATTCTCCCTTTGGGGGTTAGGGGGCTGTAGCTACTAGTGCGATTCTGAAACATGTTCAGAATGACGTTGTAACAGTCAACCGACAACTAGCAACTTAAACGTTAAACCTTGAATTAATAAAGAATGAAAAACAATATAAGAGCTATTATAGAAGGGTGGAGCAATTACTTTCAGGGTAGTGGTGCGGTTGCATTAGCTCAGGCATCAGAAAGGGCTACCATCTGCGCCGCTTGTCCCGATGCTAAATATGGCAAACATGCTGCCATATTACCCGATGCCCAATTGGGCGAAATACAAGGCCATTACTGTGGCGTTTGCAAATGTCCGTTAAGTACGGCGGTTAGGAGTTCGGGCTACCATTGCCCAAAAAACAAATGGTAAACATGTTATATACCAAGTTAAAACACCGATCTAAAACTATTAAAGAACTTACCTTACTAGGAGTAGTCTCTCCTAACTGGTTAAGAGATATCAGAATTTTTGAAAGCTTCCACGCACTACCAGAAGACTTGTGTGTGTATTGTAAATACGAGGTCATTGCCGACCAAGAAGGTATTAGCTCAGAGCGGGTGAAACACATTGTGTTAAAGTTGGGAAGGGAGTAGATGTTTAGTTGAGAGTTGATGGTTCAAAAATCAAGGCTCAAGGTTGCCGTCACACTAAATTTATTTTAGGGGATCATTTAAATGAGTAATCAATATATGTGTTATTTGTTTAATAGTGAGGTTTTTTCAGTGTGATAACAACCATCAACCTTAAATTGTTTACGCAGAAACAGAAATTTCAAAAGCTTCTTTAATAGCATTTACATAAGCCTGCATACCTGCTAGTATATCGTTAGGATAAGCATTTATAATAGCATCTAGTGTCCAGATGAACCCACCGCCAATGCAGGTTTCTCCTTTAAAGGCACTTAAATGTTCGGTTACTTGTTGTGGGGTACGATTTGTCCAATCTCCGGCTATAATAAATTTATCTGTATTAAAACCGGGGATTCCTTGCGTAATATAATGCTGCCAGTCTGCCGGATTATTATTCCCACCGCCATCATAGCATTGTAAATTCCACCACAGCACAGCCCCCGGATGTGATGTTTCAAGTGCTTGTAACGATTTTACCCAAAAGCTTTCATAGGTATATGGGCAAAACGTAATTTTAAATCCAATACCAATAAGCATTTGACAAAATGCTACAAAAGAAGGCTCATCATAGGTTTCTTCACAGTCCATATCAATTATGCTAATGGTTGGAAACACCTCTTTAAAAACCGTAAAATTTTTCTCTAAAGCCGTACCAGAAAAAGAATTTCCGTTAGTATTGTAAATGTTCATTAGGGTAGCGTAATCTTTCACACCGCCGCCGCCTATAGAAGCACAAACGGTAGTAAGATCACCAGCAGGCATGGAGTTCACCATTTCTGGCCAAGTTTTATCACCTACATATTCACCATTGGTAATAATAAGAGTATTGTTAAAAACAATATCCCCGTAACTTTGTCCGGGTACCTCGGGTCTTCCTATATGGTACAATCCTAAAATAGCGGTAGTAAAACCAGATTTTTGTGCACCGGCTATAATATCTTTAACCGAAGGGGTGCTGTTTGAAGGGTATATAGCGCCTTCAACATAAAAAGGTATGTTTAATTCTGTTGACATAATTAGTGGGTTTTAAGTAGATATGAATAATAACTATCAGGGAGCGTACTCCCCGATAGTCTGGTATGGTACATTAAAATTTGTACTCAATTTCAATAACACTCATTTTACCTTCAACAATGGTATTCCATTGCCCAGTAAAAGTAGCTCCGTAAGAGGCAGCAATAGCCGGACCTACTTGTTGAGCTTCCTCGTTACTCCATAACGGACCTGCAATAACGGTCGTTTTATAGCTGTTAGATCCGTCTTGTTTTACAGGTAATTCAACCTCTATAACACTCATTTGACTATCTACAACAGTGTTCCATTGCCCTGTCCATTTTCCTTCATGGGCAGCAGCTACTTTAGGTGCTTTTACATTGGCATCCTCTTGATTCCAAATAGGACCTGCCGGAATGTTTACTTTAAATGTTGACATAATTGTATTTTTTTTATTTGATACCTACTCTATTTACAGATTTTCAGTTTCCTCTGATTAGTTTTAAGAAATTTTAGCTAGTATAATGGATATCCATTTCTTAAGTGCTTTGTAAAAGTATTTCATACAAAACCGTAATACCTACCCCAAAAGGGGTATTCCGTAAAATACCCCTTACAGATTAACTATAGATGAGTAGGGATGTTATTTGAAAATGAGGGAATGAGTAACTTCTTAATTTACAGAGCTTTTAGGTTGAGTGATTTACTCAATACTTGAGATTAAATGCTAAATCTAATGGTAAAGGTGTTATTTGAATTCTTAATGGGTAAAACCGGCTTCCCTGAATTTAGTTCAGAATGACCTGACCTAGCCGTCATGTCAAGTGGTTTATCGCAGGTAAATTGTATCAAGACTAGAGACGGTATGCAGGTGTAAAATCTTTCTTGAGATATGAGATATTTATACAAAACAGTTTGTTTTTTTTGCTCGGTAATTGTTTTAAATCTTTGATTATTTATATTTGTTTGTAAAACAACAAAAATCATTAATGAACAAAGATAAAGATAGAGCTATAGCTTATAGTCTATTAGCTTATATTCGTAACTCAGGTACACTTATAAAAGGTCCTCTGGATATATTTAAACCTCTTGTTAAAAGGGCTATTTCTATTATGAATCACAGAGGTATTTATCAAGGTGAAAGTATAATTGAAATAAAGAAAGAATTTGATGAAATTTTTGATATTGATATACCAATTCCTGTCCTTCGAGGTATCCTTGAGCAAATAGCAAATGAAGTGAACGTATCATCGGAAAAAGAGTCATTTGTTCTCTTTCAAGATGGATCGTTTAGTATATCTGAGTATACTTTTTATGATCACGAGGAAACAATTAAACAGAAACAGGAAGAAATAGATCGTATCGAAATTTTGTTTAAGAAATTTTGTGAATCATCAGATATTGAGACATCCAGTACTTCTACAATTTTTAGTTTTATAGAAAAAAACAAGTTTGAGCTTTCAAAATATTTTTCAAGTGAAATAAATAATACTAATGTAGACGATTATACAGCAGAAGCTCAGTTTATTAGGTTTTTTAGGAAAATCCCTGAATTATACAGTCAAATAAAGGATATATACATAGGTTCAATTATATCAGGATATATACTCTATAATCCAAATGAGACGAATATAAATATTGAATTGCTATTTGATACCAATTTTATTATAGGTCTTTTGGATTTGAATACGCCTGAATCACATCATACATGTAATACGCTAATAGAATTAGCCAAAAAGCAAAATTATAAAATACGTATTCTAAAGGATACAATTGAAGAAACTAAAAATTTATTAGATCAGAAAGCTAAAAATTTTGATTCAAATTTTTTATATAAAAGTGTTTTTAAAGAAGATATTTATAATGCTTGTTATAGAAAAAAATTAAAAAAGAATGATCTTGAAAGAATATCAGATAACCTTGAAGTTTTGATTAATAATTTAGGAATAGCAATTATAAATGATGTAAAAACAAAGAATGAAGCTAAATTTTCAGAAGAATATAAGCGATTAAAAGAGATTAGAAGTAATTCAATTTCGGCATTGCATGATGCAACAGCAATACACTATGTGCGTAAAGTTAGAAAAGGTAAGATCAAGGAGTTTGAAAAGGTTAATTGCTGGTTTGTAAATAATAACACAAGTAAAAATGATGCTCTTTTTTTGGAAAGAGACGGTTATCAACCTGAGTTGATTAATGCTGATGATTTACTTAATATATTGTGGTTAAGTAATCCGCAAACTAAGCTTAAAATTAATTTAGATGATTTAGCGGATATAGGTCTTACTTCTTCGATTAGCATAACATTAAATAAGAATTTACCCAAAGCTAAAATTATAAAGGAGTTAGATGATAATATTCATAAATATGCATCTGAAGAATTAAGTGATTCAGATATTATTAGGATTGCAACAAGAATAACAAATAATCAATTAAAGGATATTAAAGAATTAAATGATTTGGTCAAAGATGAAAAGGAGGGATTTGTTAAGCGTTTGACTATAGAAGCAAATAAGCAGAAATTACTTGAAGAACAGATAGCTAGTAGATTTGAAGGAGTTATTAAGGAATTGTCAAAAAGGTCTGATGAACTATTTGAATCAAAAAAGATAATTGAGGGTGAGGATAATTCTAAGAACTCAAAGATAGAAGCTCTTCAAAATAGAAATAACATTCTGATTGAGAAAATGGTAAATAATAAGATGAAAAAATGGAAACGTCAAAGCATTTTTATTATGTTAATATTATTGTCTTTTCCTATTTCAATATTTATAATTTTTTATTTTAATACAAATAATGATTTAGACAATACAATAAAAAAAGTTATGAATTTTGATAACCAACCATTATTGAAATTATGTTTTGTAATATTAAGTCCTTTATTAAATATTTTTGGTTTAAAATTAGTCTATGACAGATATTTTAATCATTCTAATATAAATAATAAACTTTCTCAAGTAAAAAGAGACTTAGAAAAGCATAATTGAAGTTAAAAATTTTCTTGATTTTAGAAGCTAGAAAATGAGCTGCTAGTGCGATGCTGAAACAAGTCCAGCATGACGTACCTGCAAACCCTTGAACATTAGCCTAAAGGATTTTCCAGCAACCTTCAACTAACAACGTTCAACTAAATACCCCATCTGAGTAAGCATTCCCGCTTTGTGGGTTAGGGGGCTGCATTTCAATTTTGAAATGCCCGAATACCTTTGTTTCTACTGTAAATACAAGGTCATTGCCAACCAAGAAGGCATCAGCTCCAATAGGGAAAAGTATATCGACTTAAAACTGGGGAGAGATTAATTTTTAAGGCTAAAACCTAATTTAAACTAGGTTTTAGCCTTAAAAAAAATTATATTTAAACCAAAACGTTACTGTGTAAATAACCAAACTACCAATGGATAAAAATAGCTACTCACCAACCAACCCGTTATATAAGCTGTTTTATGGTGAAAAAACAGACTGGTATACCCAAGATGAAAAAGGCTACAAAACATGGGATGAAAATAAAACCACTCACTTTTGGGAAACCCTGCGCCAAGAAAAAATGGCAAAAAATGATTATGATTTTAGTGAATTTGTTTTTCCGGAATTTATACATGTGAAGGCCACTTTTTGGTTAACAACCGAAAAACGAGAATTTCCGGAAGCTGTAAATTTTAGGCAAGCCTCCTTTTCCGGTGAAGCGTACTTTAGTGAAGCCTCCTTTTCCGGTAAAGCGAACTTTAGGTATGCCTCCTTTTCCGGTGAAGCGTACTTTATGAATGTCTACTTTTCCGGTGAAGCGAGTTTTGTTAGTTCCTCCTTTTCCGGTGAAGCGTACTTTAGTGAAGCCTCCTTTTCCGGTGAAGTGGACTTTAGGTATGCTTCCTTTTCCGATAAAGCGGGGTTTGTTAGTTCCTCCTTTTCCGGTGAAGTGGACTTTAGGTATGCCTCCTTTTCCGGTGAAGCGTACTTTAGTGAAGCCTCCTTTTCCGGTGAAGCGAATTTTTGGGATGCTTCCTTTTCCGGTAAAGCGAATTTTTGGGATGCTTCCTTTTCCGGTAATGGGAACTTTAATGATGCCTCCTTTTTCGGTAAAGCGAACTTTAGGAGTGCCTCCTTTTTTGGTGGTACGAGCTTTTGGGATGTCTCCTTTTCCGGTGAAGTGGACTTTATGGATGCCTCCTTTTCCGGTGAAGCGGACTTTAGTTATGCTTCTTTTTCTGGTGGTGCGTACTTTAGTGGTGCTTCTTTTTCCGGTGAAGCGTACTTTAGTAATGCCTCCTTTTCTGGAAATACATACTTTACTAGAACTTCCTTTAAAGGAAAACTTTTTTTTACTGCTATTTATTGTGTTGCCGAAGGGTTTTTACATTTTTACGATACCGATTTTTCGGAGGAGCATATCAGCTCGTTTAAAAACTTACACTTGTTTACGCCAACAAAACCACATACCCCGCGTATACGTTTTGAACAGGTAATGTGTACTGAAAAAATGGTGTTTTTAAATGTTGCTTTTGACCATATACAGTTTGTAGATTGCGAGCTTACCCATATAAAAATTGGTAATTGTACTTTTCCTAAAGAAGATACCAATAACCGCTTGTTATTAAGTAATGAATGTATTACTGAAACCAGCTTGAAAGATTACAAAAAAAGTGATGAAGAAGATGCAGCGCGGCAAACGGAAAGACTTAAAGAAATAGAACAGCAGCTAGCAGAACAACAAGATATTTTAAAACAACAACCATCAGTAACCCAGAAAGAACTTGATGCACTGCAAACAAAGCTAGAAGCTGTAATAAAAGCAACAAAAGAAATACCCGAAGAAAAAGGAGAACAAGCATTAAAACTAGCCCATTATAAGATGATGGAGGTTACCTACCGCCAGCTAAAAACCAATCGTATAATTAATAAAGACTGGGCTACTGCCGGTGATGCCTACCGTTCCGAAATGGTTATGAGGCGTAAAGCCATTTGGTATAAGTTTATAGAAAATCCATGGCGAAAATGTTGGTTACTCATTAACCTTTTGATTGTTAGAATACACGGTACATTTTCGGGGTATCAGCAAAGTTTGTCTAAACCGTTGTTGTGGTTGTTGGTGGTTTGGTTGGGGTTTGCGTTAGGGTACTATTTTGGGTATTATGAAGCAATGCACAATTATACGCACCCATTTCAAACCAGCATGAAAGAGAGCTTTTTTGCAGCCTTTCCGTTGTCGGGTTCGTTAGAGGTACCAAAATTAAAAGTAGCAATGTCATTAGAGCGTATTTTGAGTGTGATACTCATTACCTTTTTTGTATTGGCAACACGGGCACGGTTAAAACAGTAAGGGTGTATAATCTATACTTACCAAAGTAAACTACTTCGCGGGCTTGCCCCGAAGTAGTTAATCTCAATTATGGTAAAGGCATTATTTAAATTCTTAATGGGTAAAACTGGCTTCCTTGAATTTAGTTCAGAATGACCTGACCTATTCTAAAGAAATTCACTCGAATTTACGGGGGCTATCAACTGTCAACTAAATCCCCAATCTGAGTAAGCATTCCCCGTTGGGGGTTAGGGGGTTTGGGTACTCAATTGTTAGGTTGTTTTTACAACCTACAACATAGCTACTGTTCATGGTATTTTTGGGGTATCAAATAAAAACAACGAGAATGCCTAAGCAACATTTTAAATCAAACGTAACAAGAACAGGAACTACACACCTGAATGTAGACCCCAAAAACGGCATTGTAAAAAATGTGGTGATTGTACAAGAGGGTGTAAACAAAAACGGTAGTTACTTTAATACCCAATTTTTAGAGGCTATTGTAAGCAAGGGCAATGAGCAAACTCAAGGGGTAAAGAGTAGGTTTGGGCACCCCAATATGTGTGCTACCTCGTTGGGTAGTTTTATTGGGCGGTACCATAATTTTAGAAAAAAAGGCAGCAAGGTACTAGCCGATTTGTATTTAGACCCTATTGCTCAAAAAACCGAAGTAGAAGGCAAAGGCATTACCATGTGGGAGTATGTGCTGGATATGGCTACCAATAACCCCGATATGTTTGGCAACTCTATTGTGGTAATGAGCGAAGAGGTACAGGAAGTAGTAAAAGATAAAACCTATAACTCACACATATTGCAAAGCTTTTTGGCAAGTGATTTGGTAGACGATCCGGCGGCTACGGAAACCCTCTTTAGTGAGTCGGGCGACTTAGGGTTGGTGGTGACCCGTTTTTTAGATGAACACCCCGCAATATTCTCGGTAATTCAGGGCAATCCTGCTGTAGTAGACGATTTTTTTAGCAGGTATGCCGACTATCTTAAGCAATATAAACAGCGAATTAATATGAATTTTTTAGAGAAAATGCGAAAACAGTTTGGCAAACCAAACCACTTTGACATTGATGTAACCACTGCCACAGGCGAGGTGGTTACCGTAGTAACCGATGCCGAGGCTCCTGCCGAAGGGGATCCGGTGATTGATGAAACAGGCAATCCTGTAGCCGATGGCGAACTGACCCTAAAAGACGGTAGTGTTTGGGTAATTGAAGAAGGTGCAATTACCGAAATTAAAGAAGCTGAAGAAGCCCCTGAAGGGGAAGAGGCTACTATTGAACAGGTAATGCAGAGTGTTAACAGCTTAGCACGTTCGTTGCGTAGCTTTCAGAAACAGTACCGTAAGGGGCTGAAAGAAAATCAGGATGCCATTCAGTTGGTAGCTTCTTCTTTTGATCATCGTTTAAATACGTTGTCTAAAAATGTACGCTCTGTATCACCCGATTATTATGCGGATCCGTATAAGGGTAAAAAGAACAAATTTGGTTCGGGTTACGACCCTGATAGAGTTAAAGAAATTAGAGAGCAGAAAGGGAGCTAGGGCATTGGTTGAAAGTTGATGGTTGCCCGTTGTTAGAATACTTGCACTACGTCACCGTGAATTTAGTTGAGGGTCTCATCAGAGTGAGATCAGTACGTGAGCTACTTGTGCGATTCTGAATCGCGTTCAGAATGACGGACTGAAGCCCACATACCGTCACCCTGAAATTTGTTCAGGGTCTCATCAGAGTGAGCCCATCAGTACGTGAGCTACTAGTGCGATTCTGAATCGTGTTCAGAATGACGATAACCGTCTAACACGTCATCCTGAATTTAGTTCAGGGTCTCATTTGAGTAAGTAACCTTAAACTTTGAATAATCAGACAACCCATTAACAAGCAACTTTCAACTAAATAAGCATCATTTAAAATTCATCATTCAGAGTTTTGGATTATGAATTTGTGAAATTCCCCTTTGGGGGGTAGGGGCTACCTTGAAATCTTCTTTAAAAATACTTCTTACAGTCAACAAAAGACATAAATTAAATTACACATATGGAATTAAAAAGCGCGTTTCAGGAATTGGCAACGGATGAACGATTTATTCAGGATTCCCGAGATATTATAAAAAACGATTTATTTTATCAGCCAACCGATAACTTTTTTACTATTGTACCAGGTATTAAAGGTGGACAGCAAGTTGCTGCAATGAAAGGGTTCGAATATATTACAACGGCTTCACAAGGATGTGGAGGAGCCGGTATTTCTCCTAGTTTTCCGGCCTTTACTCAAACCTGGAATCCGAAGTTACAAGAGGTAAAAGTATCGTACTGTTATGATGACTTTATGGGACACTTTACCCAATGGGCGTTAGCAAATGGCTATGCCGTTAAAGATATTGGGCAAACTGAGTTAGGATTGTTTTTACAGGACTTAATAGTAAAAGCAATGCAGCTAGATTTACAGCGTATGGTATTAATGGCCGATGCTGATATTGAGAATCAGGATATCTTAACCGATGAGGCTACTTATGCTCAGTACTACAATACCATTGATAAAGGGTTGATACCTACGTTACAGTATTTAAAAACATTACCTGAGTTTGCAGACAAGTTTGTGGCGTTAGACAAAAACGCGGCTACTACTGTTGCAGATCAGTATGATTTGGGTAGCGAATATGCATTGGGTATTTACGAGGGCTTAACCGATCAGTACGATTTTGATGGGGATGTATTATTATCATCTAACCGTTTGTTTAAAAACTATACTAAATGGATTAAACGCGCCAACGGGTACGGTGTACAAAGCAATATAGACGATACCTTAAAAGGTGTTAAAGATGCTTCGGTAGATGGTGAAAAGGTATTGCCATTAGTAAATTATGACCGTTGGAGAGCAAATGACTTTACCATTGGAGATCCAGCAACCATTCATTTACCTCACTTTGCTTTATTTACTCGTAAAGAATTTTTACAAGTAGGGATAGATGATGCCGCAGCCTTAGAAAACCTAACCTTTGAATACATAGGAGGAAGCGAAGAAACTTTCTGGATTAAAGGGAACTATATGTTAGACTTTAAAATGGTTAATCCGTATGCTTTAAAAGCAGCGTTTTAACATATTCTTCTTTTCCCGATTTGGGAATCTTAATACTTCTAAATAATAAAAATCACGGCCTCAAACCGTATATCGATACCGGAATGAGGCTTTAAAACATACAATAGAATGGCAGTTTGTGATGCTAAATTATCAGGGAAGTTTGTACGTCAGTGCGGACATAAACCAAAACAAGGAATTGTAAAAAAATGGTACTTCAACTGGGAAGATATAGACCGTGTAGCTACAACTACGTCTAATTCGGGTACCAAAGTGGAAGCTTTAGTACTTAAAACCGGAACATACTTATATCCGGCAGAAGGAAATAACAAAACAAGTTCGGCTAATCATGCTTTATCTGTACTCGACTTCGGAAATGGGTATGTACATACCGATAGCTTTACAGTGATGTATCGAGGAGATGAGGAATCTGAACGTATCCAGGAATTGGTAAATGGCGGTAGAGTTTGTACGCTTATTCAAACCGTAGACTCAGGGGTTAGTGGAGAATTAAGTTACCACGTACTAGGCTTAGAGTCGGGTATGTTAGTAACCGAAGATACGTGGAATGCCTCAGAAAATAGTGGTACCACAACACTAACGGTAGCAACACAAGAAGGTGAAGAAGAAAGTACCGGTAAAAAAATCTTTATGATGACCGCTGCTACTCAGTCTACCGATTTAGAGGAAACGGAAGCTTGGATTACAGCTAACGAAGTAGTGTAATGGATGCTATTGAATTCATACAAAATACAGCTTCAGAGGTGTTGGTAAAACAACACCTGAAGCTTGTTTTTGATACATACTACCAATTGTTTGGAGAAGTATGTACAGGTTGTCCGGTAAAAGTAGCCGGTTATATTAGACGAATTAAGAACTATACAAAAGAGGAGACCATGACTGAGGAGACCCATACCACAAATTTTGTACTAAAAGATAGATCTATTATTGTAAAGCCCGGAAGTAACGAGGCCTACAGTAATGCAAACCTAACTGATGAGGTAGCTATTGCTTTTTTAAAAAAGAATCCGAATAGAAAAGTATTGTTTAGCAAGTTGCCAAAGGATATAGAAACCTTGCTAAAAGATACCACCACCGTACAAGAAGACAAAGAAATAACCCTAGAAGACTATACTATGACCGAACTGAGAACGATGTTCCCAGAGGCCAAAGGAAGAAGTAAAAAAGACTTGATAACTAGTATAGAAACCATGAAAGAAAGCTATGTAGTAGCATAAAAATAGGACAACGATTTTAGTGAAAATGATTCAGAAAATAATTCAATAACGATAATTCAAAGTAGAAAAAATCCTTGAATATGAAGTCTAGAATACCAAGGGCTTACAAAAAGGAAAAGCAGGATATCTATAACAAACGTTTCGGAATCATTTTTAATGGGGAAGACAATCTAAAACCGTTAATGACCGAAAATTGTATAGATTTATCGCCCACAGCGGCACAATGTGCCGATACCTATCAGTCGTTTCTGGTAGGAGGTGGATTTGAGATAGCGATGGCTACGGAAAACCTGAGTGAAGTACGTTGGCAAAAGCGCACACCTAATGATTTGTTGGAAGAAATAGGCGAGAGCATAGCCCGACATCAAGGTGCTTTTGTTTGGGTAGGCTATAATGCCAATTATCAAAAAGATGCTTTTAAAGTATTGCCGTATGAATTGTGTAGAGTAGGAAAAAAAGACGATGAACAATATAGTGGAAAAATAGTTGTGAGTCCGAATGGGTGGGGAAAATATCTGAAAGCCGATGAGGTAGATGTGTACGATAGCTATAATCCCAATGCCGATATTATTGAACAGCAAGTAGACAGAGACAGTGGTTGGGAAAATTATAAAGGACAGGTATATTTCTTTAAGATGAACTATAAATATACCTATCCGACTCCATTAATAGACCGTGCCTTGAGTTTTGCCGAAGTAGAATACCATATGGGATTGTACTACAAAGGTACCGTTCAACGTAGCTTTGAAGATATCACTTATATACGTCACCGTGAGTTTCCGAGTGAAGAAGACGAACGTGAGTTTATTAAAAATATAGAAGAGTTATCTGGCGTAGATAATGCCAGTTCCAAACTCATTATTAAAGACGACTGGGATGACGAAAAGGAAAGTGCCGGAAATTTTAAATTCGATACCATCAAAAACGATGTAAATGCTGATAAGTATGCCCACTTTGAAAGCAGTAGCAGTAACTTTATCCGAAAGGCATTCAGAAATATTCCGCCTCAGTTAATTGATTATGTTGCCGGTAAATTAGGCAATACCAGTGGTGAAGATTTAATCAAAGCACAGTCGGTATATAATGCCTTAACTGCTAAAGATAGAGCAAAGGTAGAACGCCTGTTTGCGGAGTTATTTCACAATTATAAATCGGATTTAAATCCCGATAATAATTGGACGATTAAACAATATGCCTTACTGGAAGATGGAACTATTAACCAATAAAACCAAGGTAGCTGAGGTGCTTCAGGTAGCTATAGGGTATAATGATGCTGAATTTGACGTGTTTATAAGAGAAGCGCAAGATTTTGATTTAAGACCTTTACTGTGCGAAGCTTTTTATGCAGACCTGATCACCAACAAGGAAGATGGTGATATTTGGCAATTACTGCTAGAAGGAGGAACCTACACCTTTGAGAATCGAACCTATTATTTTAGAAGTCTGCAAGATGTATTAGCATATTTTGCCTATGCACGTTTCATTTTAAAATGTAATTATGTAAGTACCTCTCATGGATTTACCATAAAGAAAACAAATTATTCGGAGCCTGTTCCTTTAGAGGAACGTAAAAATATGTATTACAAATACCAAAAAGAGGCCCATATACTTCTAGACGATGTGAAAAGGTTTGTAGAAAAACATACGGATGACTACCCAAGTTATTCAGGATGTAAAGAAACTTCTGGTAAACCACATACAGGCAGTTTTAAAACTTATATAGTAAAATGACCTATACTTTTGTAAATATATCGGCTACTAAATTCAGCTTAAATGGCAATACGTTTTTTAAGACCTTCTTACCATTTTACATAGACGATACCCACTTACGTATTTATAACATATACGATAGTAAATTGCCTTTGGTGCAATTAGCAGATGTGTCAGATATCTCAGTAGATGGAGTTAGTTATAGTACAACCTCCGAAGTGATTAATGTGATTCATGAGGTATTGTTTTCGGTAGAGTCATCGGGTACCACTATTAGCGACCAGCAGATAGAGCTAAACAGATTAGCCATTATTGAATTACAGAATAGCAAATCGGATACAGACCATACCCACGATAGCAGGTATTACACTCAGACACAAGTAGACAATCTAATCGCTCAGATAAGTACCACAGGAGGTATTAAAAGTGGTTATGTAGACGGAAACAAAATTAAGTTTTTTGATAGTAGTGGTAATTTAGTTTTATCAGTTGCTGCCGATCCGTTTTTAGCACAAGGAGTAACAGTGGTTTTTAACGATGGAATCTTGAGCTTGAAAGATGCTTCAGGAACCGTATTGTCTACGACCCCAGTTAAAGCAAGAGAACTCTTTTATGATACCTACAGGTATCTAAGCGGAGTGGCTTCTGATTTATCAGACTTGGTGCTTACAACTGCATTTGCACTTTGTAAGACCAACTCAGATACCTACTATTTTGTAAGTGACATAAACAACGAAGAACAGCTAGAGGAAAATAGACTCTATCTAAATGATAAAGAAGCCCATTTTGATTTAGGAATACCAGGTATCACCACTACCTCTTTTAATGCTTGGTTGATTGCTACAGATGATTCGGGATACATAGACAAAGAAAATTATGAATTTAATTTTTGGTTAAAAAACAAAGGAAGTGGAGAAACCAATTTATCATACGCAGAAGGATCTACAGGTTTAACCATAAACTCTTCTACCGGAGGAGGAGTAGAAATTCCTTATGCTAGTCAGGCCGGTTCGGGATTTATGAGTCAGGAACATCTATTGAATATAGATTCCTTGAATCAGTCCAACTCACTGTTATGGAACCGAATATCAGGAAGTAAATTAATCAATGGAGGTGTAGTTTGGGTAAGCGGACTAACCTACGAGGTGAGTACGTTGAGTTACTATTACAATGGGTTGTTGAAGTCATCCATAGGCGGACAAATAACCTTAAGCGCATCCGATACTACTACTAATAGAATAGATGTAGTATTGGTAGACGGTTATGGAAACATAATTGTAGTAGAAGGAGCTCCTTCCGCAAATCCAACAAAACCTGAATACGACGAGACACAATATGTAGAAGTAAGTTTTATTTTGGTTGAAGCTAATACCACAGAACCATCATCAGTAGCAACCTATGTCTTGTATCAAGAAAACTTACAAGAGTCAGGCGGAGAATGGGATGTTGATAGCTACATTAGTAATGATGTAAATACAGATGACATTACAGATCCTTACCAGGGAACTTATAACATTAAGGTAGGTGTTAATACTAACTCAGGTTATTTTACACTAAATAACTCAACGGGAGTAGCACTATCCGATTTTGATACTTTTGCTTTTTATATAAAATTTGCATCTTATGATTCTGCCAATGTTTTTGTATGTTCATTTCGGTTCGCCGATGAGCTAGGAAATTCAAGTCCGTACATCACAGATTATAATGGGGATTTTAGTATTGACACCTCCAATACAACCGATTATCAGTTAGTAACCATTCCAAAGTCTTTAATTACTGGTTTGTCGGGCACTTCAATTGTTAGCTTCAAAATGTTGGTTTCAAAAAATATGGAAGCCTACATTGATTATATACGCTTTATTGGAGATTCGGGATCAACCACTACCACAACACAAGTTTCAACCTTTATAGGTTTAACAGATACCCCAAATGATTACACAGGTAATGCAGGAAAAGCATTGGTTGTTACGGATAATGAGACGGGGGTTGGGTTTGTAGACTTTCCAGATAATAGTTCTGGAGTATCTATTCAAGATGAAAACGGTATAGAACAATTTTCAGGAAGTGAAATTAAATTTGAAGGGTTTGGTTTTGATGTAGCTACAGGTAAGATTATAAATGTTGCTTATACGGCTAACACATATTTTTTGAGTGAAAACGGAAATGACACAACTGGTCAAATAGGTAGTGTTGATAATCCTTACTATTCTTTGAATGCTATATTTGCAAATTACGATTTAACAACAGACCACCCAGCGGCAAATTCTTTTAAAATAGTTATTTTAGACGGAAGCACATATCCATTAACAGACCAAATACCTAACATAACTTTTGAAATATACAGTTCGTTTCCTTGCGTAGTTGATTTAAGTAATAACACAAACGCTAATATTGTTTATTCAAGTAATACAGCTGAAAAACATTATTTGTATTGGAATATGCCGTTGGGTTCTTTAAAAAACGTAAGAACAGGAACTTCCGGGGGTGCAATAATTTGCGAGGATAATTACAACCTTATTAATCTTAATTCTATAAAGGTAGATAGTACATCAAGTGTTTTTATGTCGGGTACTAGTTATATTCAAAATTTAAATGTATTAAATACTACATCTTCAATTAATGGTATTCAAAATAATTTAAGTTTAAAAACTATTACCATACCTGAAGGGGTGTCATCCGGTATATTATCAGGTGCTAAAATTATAGAAGTTGGTAACCTAGTACATAATCAATCAAGTTCAGTTTATTTTTTTGAATCAAATCAGTTGTGGAGAATTGGAGATATTACGGGTAGTAAACCTATAAAGTTTTCCTATACAAATGGGAGAAATACAAGATTAGAATTTATGAATTCAAAAATAAAGAATACGGGAGGTATACAATTTGTTAATAATCAAATAGGCGATATTACATTTAGCGGAACTATAAAAACATTAATTAATTTTTCAGGAATTTTTCAAGGCAGGTCAGACAGAATTTCATATTTAAGATTCATTAATTTGACTATTGAAAACATTGATAGTATCAATTTGAAAATGAGTACCTCAGGAACTCAAAATACTTATACTTTTTTTGAAATGAAAAATTCATATATAAATATTTCTTCAGGTACTGATTTAATTGAAGCACATACATATTGCACTATTAATATTGAAAACTCAATGGTAAGAGGGAATGGGAATGGTACAGCTCTAATTACAGCAGTAGCGAGTACAACACCATCCATTAATATTGGAGGTTTAGCGACTGATTATGATGCTATTGTTAGTCAGTCAACAGTAACTATAACACACAATGCTCTTAATTTTTCAAACGGTATAAAAGTAGAAGGAGACGATGGTAATAATTATAGAATACATGTAGATGGTTCAGGCAATTTAACAGCAACATTAATATGATATCAATAAAAAGCACAAACAAAATAAGTCTTGCATCTCAATTGGAGACTAAGGAAAAATATATAATGGTTTCGGTTAGAGACCTGAATATAAGTAATGAAAACTCTAAAGTAACGGCAATAATTGTTTGCTATTCGTTTGATTACGAACTGGATGAAGAAGAAGTCGAAACAGATACAATGATCAATAAAAAGCAGATTGAAGCAAAGCCAATAACATTCACTAAGACAGAGCTCAATGAGTTAATGGTGGGGCTAAATGCTAGTATTACTGGTATAGATTCTTTTGATGCTTTTCAATTAGCGATTCTTACTTATCTAGCCAATAGAGATTCGTATTTCGGAATAACAGAATGGGAAACCACTTAATAACAGGAAAATGAAAACAATCCTTATAACATACCTAATAAAACCATTAATGAAAATACCAATAGTATTCCAGGCTTTTGCTACTAAGAAAGGCTTATTAATGGCACCTGTGGCAGTACTACCAATTGTAATTAGTGCTAAAGGAGCTTTAAAGGTTCTTTTTGCGCTGATGATACTTGATTTTATTACTGGTATTTATGCAAGCCATGTAGAAAAGAGAAAGGTCGAGAAAATAAATCCGGAACTTAAGAATGAACCTTTGATTTCTTCAGAGAAGTTGAAACTATCTGGAGTAAAATTTATGCTTTATGTGGCAACTATATTACTAGCGTATTTTGTAGAGAAGATTTTCTTTATCAAATCTTTTGCTATAGGATTCTCTGATGCACACTTTACGATAACGGTCATTGTAATTGCTTTTTGGATAGTAGTAGAGTTTTATTCGGTTGTTTTTGAAAATTTTAAACGAATGGGGTTTGACGTGATTCGGAAATTAACCAAAATTATTAGTAAATTTAAGTCAACCAAAAATCAATTACAATCATGAAACTAACAACAAATTTTTCAAAGGAAGAATTTGATTCCCATGATGGGGCTCAGATGTCTAATGATATTTTGGGGAATATAAAAATGGTAGCTCAAAATCTACAAGTATTGAGAGATTATTTTGGGAAGCCCATCAAAGTAAATTCAGGATATAGATCACCTGAGCATAATGCGAAGGTAGGAGGTTCTCCCAGTAGTCAGCATAAATTAGGTAAGGCTGCCGATATTGTTGTTTCGGGGGAAACTCCTGAAAGAGTTCTAGAAACCATTGAGCAATTAATAGATACCGGACAAATGCAACAGGGCGGACTTGGTCTGTACGACACCTTTGTGCATTATGATATTCGCGGTACTAAAGCTAGATGGGACTACAGCAAAAATAAATAGTCTTGAAAAATTACATAAGTATAGTCTTAGTAGTGATGCTACTTCTAGCATCGTTGGCGTATAACTTACATCAAAATCAACAAAATGAGGATCTTAACGCTAGTTTAGAAGTGTATAACAAGCAGGCTGAAATTACTAAAAAGAAAAACCTGAAAACGATTGATAGTTTACATGATATTTCATTGAGGTTGGATTCTTTGGTGGTCATTAAAGAGGATGCCAATGCAGAACTGCAAATAAGAATTCAACACTACCTTGCTAAAGATACAGCCGATGAAGAAGCGCTTAACGGTATTACTAATACTGATAGTATCCGCAGTCTATTCGCAAGATACTATTCCAATAACCACTTGGCAGGCAAAGCAGGCCATTAGAAATGCACAAAAGGTGCTTTCACTGTCAATGGTGGTAGCAGATCAACAATTGTTGTTGACAGGTCAACAATTGCAATTAAACTTACTTCAGGATAAAATCCAAAATCAACAAATACAATTATCGTTGTTAGAAGAGAATAATACGATTACAACAACTCAGCTTACCATAGCTAAACAGAATACTCCTAAAAATAGTTGGCTTGGTAAGTTAGCTATTGTTATAGGTGTTTTTTCTACTGGGTATATAGTTGGTAATTTGTAATTCTATACAGAGTCCGCTTGATTTTAGTCAAGCGGATTTTTCTGTTTATACAAAATAGTTGTAAAGGTACTTTCACGCACTCAAAAGTACTGTTCCCTCATTCTAGATTGTACAACCCGTACTTTAAAAGTAAGTTTATCATACTACTTTGATAAAAGTATCAGAGTATTTAAACTAAAACTAGCCAACTCATGTATGATAACAAAATAAATACTCTTGTACTCTTACTACTCTTGTTTACTGGGTTCCTATCCTTTGGGCAGGAAGGCATAGTTTCAGGAACGGTGAATGATAGTGACGGGCTACCACTGCCGGGATGTGTTATTCAGGTAAAAGGAACCGATATAGGAGCCAGTACCGATTTTGATGGGAATTATACAATTAAATGTGCTGTAGGCGATGTATTAGTATTTTCTTATGTAGGGTTTAACGATTGGGAGGCAACAGTGACTGCTGAAATGTTAGAAGGAGATAGTCAAACGGTAGCTGGTGTAAGAGTGAAACCTATTTTGAGTGATGCTTATAGTCAAATGCTACAGGAAACCACCGATTCTACAAAAGTAGGGTTTGTAAAAAAGAATATCTCTTTGATGTATACGAATTCTGGAGGAAACAATTATCCTAAGTTAGAAAATATAAAAGACATTAAGATTGATGATAAAAAAGTGAAAGTGATCAATTTTCGGGAAAATGTTGGCTATGAAATTACGTATAATGGAACAGTCTCTTGGCTATCTATAACCAAGCATACATTGCCACAATTACAAACAACGTATGCACAGGGTAGACTCTCTAATGGTAGTAACCAATATTTTGGTCCTGAAGACAATGAGGTGTTTTCGTATGGCCCTTCGGTGACTAGTTTAACGTTTGATAATACAATTAACCTGTATGATAGTAATGGTAATATAGTAGGTGGTACTGGGAGTAATTTATTGCCCTACCAAAATACTCTGTTTACAACAGGTAAAAGATTGTCTAACAATCTAAAATTTAGAGTAGCTAACGATGTACATGATGCCTCTGTAAGTATCAGAAGAAAAAGTCAGGAGGATTTGTTTGGGGTAGAAACTTCAAGGGAATTACAAGGTACAGTACAGTATGAGTATAAGTGGTTACAATCATATTTAAGGGTGTCTGATGAAAAATTAAATCAACCGGATGTAAACGGTTTTTACAGCAATCTTATAATGGCTAACGCGGTGACCCCAGTGTCGTTTCAAAACAGTCAGGGATATATATTTTCAGATGAAACACAACGTAGTTTTAGTCCGGCTAATTATAATAACCCGTTATGGTTGTTACATACCAATGCTAATGGAGTATTTCATAAATCGGTGGTAGCTCATGTAGATGGCATCTACAAGAAGATTGAAAATATAGAATTGTATGGACAGTTGAGCTACCAACAAAATCATCGTGAGAATAGATTTGGATTGCCTTTAGGAACCGTTGGTTTTGAAGATGGTTATAGGTATAGTAAAGATTTTAAAGAGAAAAATTTTGATACAGAAGCTGGTATTACCTATAAAACAAAAATGGGGAAATCGCTACAAGAGTATAGAAAGCATTGGGTAGAAATGGAGTCTCGTCTATCTTTAAGTCATAATAAGTTAGCATATGCTTTACAGGAAAATAGTCAGTTTGCAGATGTACAATTTCACACACCTCTAGTTAGTATTTTAAATAAACAAGACCTGAATAACACAGTTTTTAGACTTAAGAATAAGGTGAAATTTGAGACGTATAATGAGGATATATCAATTGAATTGGGGAACCATAGTGTGTTTTCAAAAGTACAGGGGAATAAAGCATTTCTTCCTTACCTAGACGCTACAGTAGATTTACATAATCTTATTGATGAACTTTATTTCTTGAGACAATTAAAAGTTTCACTAGGTGTTAGTCATAATGCTATAGAAATGCCATTGTATTATGCTAATCAGGCACATAATAGTCTTTTGTACAGTGCTTCAGGTTTTCAGGGGTATAGAGCAACAAACGATTTATTTTTAACCAATAATCTTTCTTTAGAAACCATAGATAAATTAGACATAGGTACAGCAATAAATATTCATAGCATTAATTTATGGTTATTTGCTAATTATTATATAGAAAAGCACAGGGATGTCATTTTTCCCGTACAAAACGGGACTGGTTTTTTATTGAAAAATGTTGCCAACAGTACGAATAATGGAATCACTTTGTCTATAGATAGTAATGTTAGAATAGGTAGTGGTGTTAACAATGATGCGCGACTTACATTTAGTAAATCTTCAGCAACCATTGACAAATTATCAGGAGGAATGGAAAGCTTGCCTGTTGCCGGTTTTACCGAGGTTTCTAAAAATTTAATAGAAGGTACGCAAGTAGGTAGTATCGTAGGTTCTGCTTACATGCGGGATGTACAAGGAAATAAAGTTATTGGTACCGATGGTTTTCCGTTGGTTGCAGTGGAGAAGAAAGTGATAGGAAATACAACTCCCGACTTTACCATGAGTTTAGATAATACGTTTGAGGTGGGAGATTTCAATTTAAATTTTGTGCTCGATTGGCAACAAGGAGGAGATGTTTGGAATGGGACCAATAATGTATTAAACTATTTAGGTCGCTCAAAGGAATCTAGAGATTTAAGAGGAATTACCAACTATATTTTTGATGGAGTAACCACTACAGGAGCTCCTAATACCGTACCTGTTGCTTTTGCCAATGCAGAACAAGATGTTGCACAAAACCGTTGGGTTAGGTATGGCTATACCGGGGTTGGAGAAGATGCCATTGCAGATGCCTCTTACATAACACTAAAAACAGTAAGTATATCGTATGATTTTGGTGAAAATTATGATGATCACTTTTTCCGAAAATTAGAAGTGTCTTTGTATGCCAACAATTTGTGGTGTGCTACCAAAACCAAAGGTATAGCTCCGTATACATCTTTATTCAACAGTACTTCGGGTAGTGGCTTGCATTATTTTAATATGCCTTTGGTAAAGGAAATCGGAATTAAACTCAACCTTCAAATCTAAGCTTATGTCTCTAAAAAAAATAGTTTTCGCAATAGGGTTGGTCATCATATTTTCGTTTAAGAGTAACGATCCCAAACCGCATAGTTTACTAGAAAAAATATATACCCAAACAGATAGGCCACTGTACTTTCCAGGAGAAACTATCTGGTTTAAGTCATATGTAACCAATGTAAAAGGAAAGGTAAGTCAGTTAAGCGATGTGATGGTAGCAGAACTTATTTCTCCAAAAGGCGGTGTGGTACAAACCTTTAATTACGCCATTTCGCAAGGGGCTGCTTATGGTAATTTCTACATTCATAAAGATTGGGTAGGTGGTGTATATAAAATACGAACTTACACCAATTGGATGCGTAATTATAGCGAGGAGGCTTTTTTTGAAAAAGAAGTAGTGATTCAGAAAGTGGTAAGTCCTAATCTGCTAATGAAACTCGATTTTGAAAGAAAAGCATACGGAAAAGGTGCTGAGGTGACTGCCAATCTAGAGGTCAACGATTTGGAAAATGCTCCGTTAGCCAATCGTATGATTACTTATAAAATGCTGATGGACGGAGCCGTGTATATAAGTGAAGAAGTGACTACCGATACGGCTGGTAAGGTACAAATTCATTTTCCGTTACCTAAAGATTTACAGACGACGGATGTGCTACTAAATGTTCAGATTCCTTATAAGGGGAGTCGTGAAGCCATCTCCCGCAGTGTTCCGGTAACATTAAATAAAATAGATTTACAGTTGTTGCCCGAGAGTGGTACTGCTATTTTGGGCGTTCAAAACACCATTGCTTTTAAAGCGGTCAATGAATTTGGCAAGCCGGCAGATGTATCGGGTGATATTGTAGATGATAAGGGTACGGTTGTAACACACTTTACCAGTTTTCATGATGGTATGGGCAGTTTTGATTTATTGCCAAAAACCACTTCCTACTTTGCTCGTATTACGGCTCCTTTTGTTTCAGACTCGTTGATTGCTCTGCCTAAGATTGAAACCAACGGTACTCGTTTTCATGTGACAGAAAACGAACAGGAGTACGTACTTAAAATATTCTCTAATCAATATAGTTTGGTACAGGTTATAGTAGCCGATGCCTATCAGGAGCTTTCTTCAGAAAAGGTAGCTACAAACCTGTATCAGGCAGTTTATAAAATTCGTAAAAAGGACCTGTCAACAGGAATCATAAAAATAACCATAAAGAATATAACCGATGCCATAATTGCGGAACGCTTGCTTTTTAACAATCAACCTAACCAGTTGAAGGTGAGCGTTTCGCTTAACAAAAAAGTATATAAAACACGCGATAAGGTAAAGGTTACCGTAACAACTACCGATAGTCTTAACCAACCCATACCTGCAAACTTATCGGTTAGTGTGACCGATAATGCGCTGGTGACTTATGCCGATGATAAGCAGGACAATATTTTGTCTTATCTCTTGGTTTCTTCAGAGTTACATGGGAAGATATACAAGCCTTCTTTTTATTTTGACCCTAAAGAACCGGAGGCTATAAAAGCATTAGATTATGTGATGCTTACTCACGGGTGGCGTAACTATATCACCAAACCGGTGTATACCAGTACAGCAGAATTCACCCCTAATTCAAGAAGTATACAAGCCGGCAAAGTGGTGGATGCTGACGGTAAGGGTATTCAAAGTCATTTGTTACTATTTGATTTAGAAACCAATTGGGTAGAGGTATTTGATACCGATGAAAACGGGGCGTTTTTAATTAAACATTTTAAAACAGGATCTTTTAAACTTTTGGCGTATACAAATGAGGGGCAAAAAGTAGCTATACAATTAGGTAAACTTGAAATGGGAAATATGAATCCTAAGAACAAGCAAACCTCTAAAGAATTAGATAGCGGAATAGAGTATAAACACCTTCAGAAACCCTTACAATCTAAGGTAGATGAAAAGGTGAATACTCCTGTTGCAGTTTTAACAACTGCTTTAGAAGCAAACTCAGAAGCCTTGGACGAGGTAGTAGTGATTGGGTATGGAATACAGCGTAGTTCAAATTTAACGGGATGTGTACAGGTAGTTTCGCGTAATGAGCTGGATCAAATAAGAGGTGATGATGTAAGCTCCTTACTTCAAAGAAAGGTAGCCGGAGTTCAGGTAACCGGTAATGGAAATGATATGAACCAAAATACAACCATAAGAATTCGAGGGGGTGGTTCTGTAAACGGGAACCGTGCTCCTTTGTATGTTTTAGATGGAGCTCCCATTGGAGATATAAGTAACATTGAGCCTTCAGAAATAGATAATATAACTGTTTTAAGCGGTAGTAATGCTACTTCCTTATATGGTTCTAGAGGAGGAAATGGAGTAATTGTAATAAACACCAAAAATGGGTATAACAGAATGACGTATGGTATGAAGAAGTTTCATAGCAAAAGATTTCAGAAGTATGCATTTAAAAACCTTTATTTAAGAGCTCCAGCACTTACTGTGGCTAGTCAGTTTTATAGTCCAGTGTATGAAAGTAAAGAAATAGCCAAAGAACGAACAGACTTTAGAAATACGTTGTATTGGAATCCGGTAGTACAGACCGATGCGAATGGAAAGGCGAGTTTTGAGTTTTATACCTCAGATGCTATTTCTTCTTTTGTAATTACTACAGAAGGGATAGGATATAACGGACTCATTGGTAGAGATGAAACCAAATTTGGAGTAAAGAAACCAGTAAATGTTACTGTAGTTACTCCTGCCTATATGGCGTTAAACGACAAGGTACAAATTCCGGTGACGCTTACCAATAACACAGATAAAGAGATTACAGTAGGGATGGAGGTGCAACTTCCGGAGTCGTTACAATTGGTGACTCCGTTACCGAGTAACTATACGGTGGCTGCCAATGGTTATCAGGTAGTATATACCACTGTAACACCAGTTCAAAAAACCGACGAAGGAGTGGTACGTATTACGGTTAAAGGAGAAGGATATACCGACACCCTAGAGAAAAAAGTAGCAGTGATTAGTCCGTACTTCCCAACAAGTGCTTCGGTCTCGGGTAGTAATAGTCGTAGCTTTGAGTTTTCAGTGGATAATGCAGTACCGGGGAGTGTAAAGGCACAATTTACGGTATATACCGATGTAGTAGGTACAGTAATGGATGGTATTGAGGGAATTATGCGAGAACCTTACGGGTGTTTTGAGCAGGTGAGCAGTACTACCTACCCTAATGTGTTGGTGTTACAATATTTGCGAGAAACCGGTAAAAGCAATCCTGAAATAGAAGAAAAGGCGCTGGATTATATTAAAAAAGGTTACAAAAAACTGGCAGCGTATGAAACCAAACAAGATGGATTTGAGTGGTATGGAGATACTCCGCCACATGAAGCGTTATCTGCTTACGGACTTATGGAATTTACCGAAATGAAGGAGATATACAATGGCGTAGATGAAGCTATGCTAGCCCGTACCAAGAAGTTTTTACTTAGCAGGAAAGATGGGAAAGGCGGTTTTAAACAAAATAAAGGGAAGTATGGTTTTTCATCCGCGCCTTATAGGGTAAACAATGCCTATATTGTGTATGCTCTGAGTGAAAGTGGATTGCCTGTAGCGGAATATGAATTTGAGTATAACACGGCGATACAAGAGGCATTGGATAGTAACGATACCTACCGATTAGCGTTGGTAACTTGTGCCAGTATCAACCTGAAGAAAACAGACAAAAGTGCCTTGTTACTAAAACGACTAAAAACGAGTATTACGGAGTATGGGTTTGAACACTTACCGGTAGAGAATACCATTACACGTTCGTATTATGGTAGTGCTTCTGTAGAAACCGCAGCGTTTACCGTAATGGCTTTATTAAAACAAGGAGACGACCCGTATTTAGTAAGTAAGGGAATAGCATATTTGGTCTCTAAAAGAAAACATGGCAGGTTTGGTTCTACACAAGCTACCAGTATGGCGCTAAAAGCATTGATAGCATATACAAAAGAGGCGAAGAGCAAATTGCTTAAAACGGAAGACGTAGCGCTTACTATTAACGGACATACTTTTCAACGTTCATTAAAAGTTAATAAAGAGGGCAAAATAGTTATAGATAGTCTGGCACCTTATATCACCAACGGTGTGCAAACAGCCTCTGTTGCCTTTAGCAATGATAGTATTGTTTTCCCATACCAGTTGCAGGTGTTGTGGGATGCTACAGTGCCCAATTCGGCACCAGAATGTAAGGTGGGCATTAATACGAAATTGGTGAGCGATGTGAGCAAAATAGGGGAAAGTGTACGTATGAATATACAGGTAACCAATACTACTCATGAGCCATTACCTATGGTAACAGCAGTGGTTGGTATTCCTAGTGGTACGCAGGCAGAGCCTTGGCAATTGAAAGAAATAGCTGAAAAACAGCAGGCCGATTTTGTTGAGGTGTTTGATAATTACCTGGTATTCTACTGGAAGGAATTTGACAAAGTAGAAACTAAAGAGATTCATTTAGATTTAAAAACCATTATTCCGGGTACGTATACAGCTCCGGCCAGTACTGCCTACTTGTATTATACAGATGAGTTTAAGCATTGGGTAAAAGGGAAGCAACTAATTGTTGAAGAGTAGAATGAGTTGAAAGTTGCTGGTTGTTTGTTGAAGATTGACGTTACGGTCTATACACGTCATGCTGGATTTATTTCAGCATCTCACAAGTAGCTCACGTACTGTTAGGCTCACTCAGATGCGACCCTGAACAAATTTCAGGGTGACGGTATGGGCTTCAGTCCGTCATGCTGGATTTATTTCAGCATCTCACAAGTAGCTCACGTACTGTTTGACTCACTCAGATGCGACCCTGAACTAAATTCAGGGAGACGGTATGGGTGGGCTTTTACCCGTCATGCTGAACTCGATTCAGGATCTCACAATTTGCTCACGTACTGATTGGCTCACTCAGATGCGACCCTGAACAAATTTCAGGGAGACGGTATGGGTTTTTACTCGTCATGCTGAACTCGATTCAGGATCTCACAAGTAGCTCACGTACTGTTTGACTCACTCAGATGCGACCCTGAACTAAATTCAGGGAGACGGTATGGGCTTTAGTCCGTCATGCTGGATTTATTTCCGCATCGCACAATTTGCTCACATGTTGTTAGGCTTACACCGATTTTTTCTAAAAAGCAACTCTTCAAAATGACTTCTGGGGGGTAAGGTAAAATCCAGAGCGTGGTTTGTTACGGTTAGCGGGCAAAACGATTTTCCGAAGGCTTGAGTTTGTACACTATTTTCTATAACAATATGCTCATCTTTATTAATGATGTATGTGCGTTTAACGTTTTCAACGGCTGTTTTGTGTGCAATTATAAGAACTGGTTTCACCATTCTTTTTTTCAGTACAATTTACCTTCCCTTGTCACTTCTAATTACACAATTAGCGCATCTTTATTGGCATGCAAAAAATGACAAATTTTCATAT
>NZ_BRVP01000014.1 GCF_027924145.1 Neptunitalea chrysea
CATGCTTCTGCTATTTCCTAATTTATTCAAAAAACTACAAACCAACAAGTTACATTTTTTGGCATGAAACTTATTATTATTTAAAATGAGTTCATGTTGAAAAATTATTCTAATTGTCTTCTACCAATTCCAGTATAATCTTCCAATACAGAATTCTAAAAAATTTGACAAATCCAGAAAAGTCCAAGCTTTTCACCCCAAGTTGTTTTTTCTTTGTTAAGAAAATAATAACACTTTTAATAAGGCGATTTTTTAGAAATCGCCTTATTTTTCTCCTCATTTAAAAAAAATAATCATGAGCTTAAAAAATAAAGTAGTTTATATTACAGGTGGTACTAAAGGTATCGGTTTAGGAATGGCTAAAGTACTATTAGATGCAGGTATGCGCGTGGCTATTAGCGGAAGAAATGCTGAAACAGCCCAATCGGCTGCACAAGAGTTAGGAGATACATCTAAAGTTTTAGGCTTAGCTTCTGATGTAAGCAAATTAGCTGATGAAGAGGCTGCTGTAGCTAAAATTTTGGAAACATTTGGACAGTTAGATGTGGTTCTTGCTAATGCAGGTGTAGGACATTTTGCTCCTATTGACCAACTAACAGAAGAGGCTTGGCACCAAATGATAGATACGAACTTGAATGGTGCATTCCATACATTAAAAGCATCGGTAGAAGCATTAAAGGTTAGTGGAGGATATTATATTACCATTGCAAGTTTAGCAGGTACCAATTTCTTTGCAAGCGCCGCAGGATATAATGCAAGTAAATTTGGAGTAGTTGGATTTACCCAAGCTGCCATGTTAGATTTAAGACAATACGACATTAAAGTATCTACTATTATGCCGGGTTCTGTAAGTTCTAACTTTAACAACCATGTACCTAGCGAAAGTGATGCATGGAAGATTCAACCAGAAGATATAGGACAAATTGTTTTAGACCTTTTAAAGATGAATCCGCGTACTTTACCAAGTAAAATTGAAGTTAGACCTACGCGTCCTGACAAAAAATAGTACATTTGCCGGCAAATAGACCAAACCATGAGTGTACTAGAAAAAAAATTAAAAGACAGAAGCGGTTCTAAATGTGAACTTTGTGGTAATGAACATGATTTAAATGTATTTGTGGTAGCTCCGAAAGAAGCCGCCCTTGAAAACTGTGTGCTTGCATGTAATACTTGTGTAAAACAAATTGAAGATCCTGAAAAAATGGACGCTAACCACTGGAGATGTTTAAACGACAGCATGTGGAGTGAACATTTACCGGTACAAATTGTTGCTTGGCGTATGCTTACAAGATTACGTGCTGAAGGATGGCCACAGGATTTACTAGATATGATGTACCTTGATGAAGAGGCACTAGAGTGGGCTAAGGCTACAGGTGAAGCAGATGAAGAACCTACCATTATTCATAAAGATAGTAATGGTAACATTTTACAAGACGGAGATTCTGTTGTTTTAATTAAAGACTTGGATGTAAAAGGTGCTAATTTTACTGCTAAACGTGGTACGCCTGTACACCGTATTTCATTGGTTTGGGACAATGCAGAACAAATAGAAGGCCGTGTTGAAGGTCAGCATATTGTAATTCTTACGCAATACGTTAAGAAAACAAAATAATATCTAAGCCCGGTAAATTACCGGGCTTTTTATTTCAATTGCCTCTCAAAGTACCCAAATAGCACATTCTACAGTTAAATTACAACGTAGTAAAAATCATACTATTTGTTACAAAAAAACTTATTTTTTCGTTTTTTTTAAACAGTTATTTTTATACATTTAAACCATGTAAAAATTTGTGTTTATGAAAAATATACTACTCCTATCAATTTTATGTTTTATAGGTACTTATACAGGATATAGTCAATGTACCGTTGACCCTTATATAAGCACTAATTATATAAACGACGCTAAAATTTTAGCACTTAGAGAAATCTTAAGTAACACTAATGACGTCGATTATACTAACCCAATTATTCCTCAGGCAAGATATCAACCGTATTTAGAGGGGCTATCTGTAATCTATACCAATACTGCTAACAATCAGGTAACCGATTCTATGTTTAACGAATTCGCAATTCACATTCATCCTGTAAGTCTTCAAACAGCTACTCCGCATACTATCAACTTAAAAGTACCTGCAACTACTTCATGGCTTAATGATTTTAAAAATACAGGGATATCTGGTGATACTACTTTAGATAACTTAATGAGTACCTACAATTTTGGAGTGGAAAGTTATACCGATTTATCCGGCTGCAACTGCACTTGGTTTCATATTGAATCTACTGAAATTATAAATGTAAATGCCCTGGTAGATGATTTTGCTTCGGTAACTGACATTACTTATGTAGATACCTCTTCAGATAGTGCCCTATCCTATAACTATACAGGAATAAATTACACCATTAGCTCCATCTGGGGGGAGACCTCAGAAGTACAAATAACAGATATTACTGTTGAAAATGGTATTTATACTTTTTGGCTTTATGGTGGTGATTGTCTTTCTGGTTGCATTATTAGCAAGGCCTATGAATTTCAATTAAACAGTGATTGTACTTATACACCAATGAAAACAGAAGATTATGAACTATCTTCTCTAGAGATATACCCCAATCCAACAACGGATTACTTAAGCATTAAAGTTGCCAATTCAGATAGCGTAGAAAACGTTGCTATTTATACAGCAAATGGCACCTTGATTACCTCTAAAAACAGTACTACCTTTTTAGATGTTTCCGCCTATGCTTCTGGGGTATACTTTGTAAAAATAACGGCTCCATCAGGGGCTAGCTCTACTAAAAAATTTATAAAACTATAAAAACAAAAGAGCGATATGTGTAAAGAACATATCGCTCTTTTGTTTTTATAATTTATGTTTTTCCAGACTTAAAACTTATGGAGGGCTTACTTTGTCTATAAATTCTATAACCAATCTACCACATAAACTCTGTTAGATAACAATCTTTTGAACCCATATTGCTTTGCGATCATGGTACATTTCAAAATTCTCTTGAATAAACGCTTTATCATAAGCAGGCATAATAGTTTTACGTAAAACCCCGTTTACATATACGTGAATCGGTTTATCCATTTCAACCATCTCAGGGGAAACGTATACAGTAACTTGATTCACACAAGAGGTTTCTAAATAAAAGGTGTTATTATTAAAAACTGCTTTTACTGCTCCCGATTTTCTAGGAAAATCAAATGCCCTTTTATCTACTTCTTTAACAGCTAATGTATCTGCATCTGTAATGTAATACCATTTATGAATACCAAAATCTATTTTCTTATGCCATGATGCCCTCTTACTCAAAGTATCTAATTTTGTAATAGCAAGCCAATCAACTTTACCATTCTTCACGTCATCACACTCCCAATAAATAGTATCATTATAAGGGTTTCTCTCGTGAGCTAAAACATCTTGAAAAACTCCCTTTACAGCAGGCTCCGATGCATCAAATTTAGGAAACCAATGGGGATAACCTATATACCTGTGATCTAAAAACTGTAATCCAACCTTTTTTGCAACAAGAGTTAATGTATCATTTGCTTCTGGAGGGAAATAGTAATCCTGATCTGTAGAAACATTATAAAAATACCTATTAGATACATTTTTAAGAAAAGTTCCGCCTGTATATACCTTCGGCTGAGTATTAAATCCATAGAACCCTGAAAACTCAGACGGATTTTTCACCAAATAGTTGAATGATCCGGTAGCACCATTGGAATGTCCTGATATAAACACTCCGTTATCATCTATGTTTAAAAATGTCTTTAATTGTTTTAAAATTTCAGGTATCATGAAAAACCCTTTATCTTTAAGCATCCAGTTATACTCTTTACTACAGTTTGGATATACCATAATAATATTATACTTCTCTGCATATTTTTTGTAAAACCGTTGCCAATCATTTTCTAGTTCGGTGGTAGGATAAGACGGTATTTTCTGAAAACGTACTGCTCCAGGTAAAAACAAAAGCACTTTCGATTGTTTTTCAGGAGTATAGCTTGTTGGTATTTTTACAAAATAACTATTTTCAAGTGTATCATTTAACCTAATAAAACCAAATATTTCCTTTTGATTAAGCATAGGAAAACTATGAAAGTTTTTAATTTGGTAATACATTTCCTTGCCAATCTCAGTCCCATCAAAATCAATTGTGGCAAGCCCCGTTAACATCAAGTAGCTCTGTGTTTGCTTTATAGCATCTACACGTATCTTTATAAGACTATCTATACGATTCTGTAATAATTTCCATTGCTCCGTCTTATAGATAGATGAAAAATCAGTAGGCGCATATTCTTCAATCATAGCAACATCTACTTCATTGTAATGTGTCAATGTTTTCTCTAACCAATGAAATACTTCATTTTCTTTCCCGCATCTATTAGCAGCATAAGCAGTGTAGTACAGATTCCAAAAATCGTCCTTTTCGGGGTACTTTTCATGTAGTGAAGTAAATATTGAAAATGCCTCCTGAGCATTGGCTATTGTATCCTTTGTACTTTCCGTAAGCTCATAGGCCTTATCTTCCAAATCTTTATATTCTTGAGCAACAATACTTAAATTAGTCAAACCAAGTAACAAACATAACAGATATTTCATACCACTATAATTTCCTACAAAAGTAGCTATTTTTGGCAAACATCATTGTATTACTAGCCCCCTCTAATTAACATTACGTATAGTATATTTACATTTTAAACAAAAACATACCATGTATACTATTGTTTACTCCTTTATTGTAAAACCTGGCAAAGAAGATGATTTTGAAACTTCATGGCTAAATGTAACTAAAGAGTTATATAAAAATCATGGTAGCCTAGGCTCACGACTCCATAAACCAACAGATACCAGCTACCTTGCCTATGCACAATGGCCAAATAAAGAAGTATTTGACGTCTCAAGCAATGCTGAAAAAAGTCCTGCTCTGCTTAAATCGTTAGAAAATATGAAAGATTGTTGTTATACTATTGACACCCTGCATAAGTTGGAGGTAGCAATAGACTTTTTACAATCTAATCCCTTTAATTAAGATAGCATTTCATTATCATTTAAGAGAAAAATGACTATTAAACATCTATAATTTCTCTGTAATTATCAAAAAAGATGCTAAATCTTAATACATTCAAAATACATTAATAGATCATTATAAAACTATCGTAGATAGACAATCTCATGCAAACAATACGTATATAAAAAAGCAAATCCTGCTATATAGCAGGATCTACAAATGTTTAAAAGTCGTCTAAAACCTATTTTCTCAGTGCCACCTCTGACACTGTTGTCTACAAATCGAATTTAATACCCTGTGCCAATGGCAACCCAGTACTGTAATTAATGGTATTGGTTTGTCTTCGCATATACACTTTCCATGCATCCGAACCCGACTCTCTACCGCCACCAGTTTCTTTTTCTCCTCCAAAAGCGCCACCAATTTCGGCTCCTGAAGTTCCTATATTCACATTGGCTATACCACAATCAGAACCTTTCTGACTTAAGAAAAGCTCAGCCTCTCTAAGATTCGACGTCATAATTGCAGAGGATAAACCTTGCACTACGTCATTTTGCAAAGCAATAGCATCTTCTACATCTCCACTATATTTTATTAAATATAGAATAGGAGCAAAGGTTTCTTGTTGTACAATATTATAGCTATTTTCAACTTCTACAATGGCAGGTTTTACATAGCAACCACTTTCATAACCATTTCCTTCCAATACTCCGCCGGAAACCAAAACATTCCCGCCCTCGGTTTTTGCTTTTTCAAGCGCCATAAGATACATGCGTACTGCATCACTATCTATAATAGGACCTACATGGTTATTTTCATCTAACGGGTTTCCTATTTTCAATTGCCCGTAGGCAGCTACCAACGCATCCTTTACCTGATCGAAAACTGATTCATGAACAATTAATCTTCGGGTAGATGTGCAACGCTGACCTGCCGTACCTACCGCTCCAAAAACAGCTCCAATAACCGTCATTTTAATGTCGGCATTTGGGGTTACAATAATAGCATTATTTCCGCCCAATTCCAATAACGATTTCCCTAAGCGTTCTCCTACAGTAGCCGCCACTTTTTTACCCATACGAGTAGATCCGGTAGCACTAATTAATGGTATACGCTTATCGGTGGTCATAAACTCACCTACTTCACCGTTCCCGTTTATTAGACAAGAAATACCTTCTGGCATCTCATTTTTCTTAAGAACCTCCGCTATTAGTTGTTGACAAGCTACTCCTGTTAACGGTGTTTTTTCAGATGGTTTCCAAATACAAACATCACCACACACCCATGCCAATGCAGTATTCCAGCTCCAAACTGCCACCGGAAAATTGAAAGCAGATATAATACCTACAATTCCTAGCGGGTGATATTGTTCGTACATACGGTGTCCCGGACGCTCACTATGCATAGTAAACCCATGTAATTGTCTAGATAATCCTACTGCAAAATCACAGATATCAATCATTTCCTGTACTTCTCCTAAACCTTCCTGATAGCTTTTTCCCATTTCATAAGAAACCAACTTTCCTAAAGGTTCTTTATACTCACGGAGCTTATCTCCAAACTGACGTACAATTTCACCTCTTGCAGGTGCAGGCACCATGCGCCAGGTTTTAAAAGCCTCCTGAGCTTTACTTACTACCTTTTCATAATCTTCTTTGGTAGTAGTACTTACTGATGCAATAGATAATCCATCTACAGGAGAAGAAGAAACAATAGACTCACCACTACCAAACCAATCATTTCCAGTAGAAGTACCATTATTCGTTTCCTGAATATATAAAGTTGCTAATGCTTCGGAAATTCCGAAGTCTTGTGTTAATTGTTGCATTTTTAACTTTTTTGTGTAGTTATGTTATATTTACAAATATACATATTCTATTTTGACAATTATTTATCCTTCATCTGATACGAAACGCTTATCTGCCTCCATCTGTGTTCCACAAGCATCGCATGTACGTAATTCTTTAGAACCGTAGAAATTTTTAAAATGTGGTAAAAAGTCTTTTTCTATATCATGAAGTTCAAAAAACACCTCATATAGTTTATGATTACAGCTTTCACAATGCCATACCAATCCGTCTGTATATCCCTTACCGGCACGCTTATACTCAACAACCAATCCTACCGAACCTTCCGATCTGATAGGAGAATGAGGCACATTAGCAGGGTGTAGATACATATCTCCCGGTCCTAATTCCATTACCTTTCTTTCACCATCTTCCTGAATAGCTACTTGAATGGTTCCTTCCAATTGGTAAAACAACTCTTCGGTCTCGTTATAATGATAGTCTTTACGTGCGTTTGGTCCACCAACTATCATCACTATATAGTCTTCAGACAAGTCCTTATAAATATTTTTGTTCCCTACAGGTGGTTTCAACAAGTGTCTGTTATCCTTTATCCACTGCTGTAAATTAAATGGTTTTGAAATAGCCATAGTTCAGTATTATTTATAGATTATAAAGGTAGTAATTAATATTCAGTTACTTTCTTAACATACTCCTAACATTCGCCCGTACTTTCCTCAAAAAAAATCAAAAAAACAATGCTTTAACAGCTTAAATTAAAAGCGATTTTCCTAACTTTAAAAGGGCGATTTTTCATCTAAAACATAATTACAAATGAGCGTTTTTTACCTAATGTGTATTACTCCCTTTTTTTGGGCTGTAATATCACGCAAAAACCTCATATTCAAACCCAGCAGGATATGGCACACGATTCAGTACCAAAACTTGCTATTGTTATACACGATGGTGCAAAAGAAAATATGTCACGCTCCTTTTAATGGGCTTATACTATTCTAATAATGAGAAGTTGTGGTCTATGATATATCGGCTATGATGGAATACAAAAATATAAGCTCGCAAGAAGTTGCTAGTACAGTAATAAAAGAGAAACGAACCCAAATGGGAGGCACTAGGCATTATTGGTATAGATGCTAATAGAAACATTATAACAACATTTACTACCACAGATATGTATAGAACCCGTATTGACACAAAAGGAAATTTAAACATTGGTATTTATAATTGAAATGAAAAAACTGCTTTTTAAACCGTTTGCTATTGCCATAGGTTTGCTTATGGTACTTAGTTCCTGTTCTAAAAAAGAACAAACCGCACAGGAACAAATTGACAACTTGTACAAATTTAGAGGGTACGTTAGTAGTGTTACCCAAGGGGAAGTCTCATCGCATAGCGATATTAAGGTAGTGCTCCAAAAGCCTTTAAAAAACTGGGAAACAGATAAGAAATTAAGTAATGACCTTCTAGAAATAGCTCCTTCTGTTAAGGGTAAAATTATTGCTTTAAACAGTCAAACCTTATCATTTATACCAGATACTCCATTCGAAAATGATAAAATCTACAACTTTACATTAAACCTTAAAACTATCTACAAAGATATACCTAAAGGGCTTGAAACCTTTCATTTCAGTATACATACTAGTAAACAAGATTTCAATGTAGTTACCGAAAACCTTCAATCATATTCTAAAGATTGGCAATATCTTGAAGGTAACTTACATACTGCAGACATTATTAGTGTTACCGATGCTAAAAAACTAGTAAGTGCTACCCAAAACGGAAAATCTCTTTCTGTAAAGTTTGAAAGCATCCCTAAAGAAGGTACTATACTTCAATTTAAAATTGACAGTATTAATAGAAAAGTAGCAGACGACAGTATTAAAGTAAGCTGGTCTGGGAAACCTTTAAATATTGAAAATGAAGGTTCTAAATATATGTTGATTCCAGGAAAGGATAATTTTACAGTACTTGACATTAATGTAAACAGTGGTGCAAAACAATATGTAGAAATAAATTTCTCTGACCCGTTAGATACTTCTCAAAACTTAAACGGACTTGTGGCTATAAGTGGTTTAGACAAACTTACTTTTAGTATAGACGGTAATATTTTAAAAGTATACCCTAAAACAGAATTTAAAGGAAACAATAGAGTGGAACTTTTTGAAGGTATCAAAAGTACCGACGGGTATAAATTGAAAACAACCTTTTCTGAGGTTCTTAATTTTGAGCAAATGAAGCCAAAGGTTCGCCTTATATCTAATGCTACCATACTGCCTAACTCTAACAACTTAAAGGTAAACTTTGAAGCTGTAAACTTAAAAGCAGTAGATGTTTCGGTTACCAAAATATTTAAGAATAATGTATTACAATTTTTACAGTTTAATAATTTAAGAGGCAATGACTACTTACGAAATGTTGCACGCCCAATTGCTCAAAAAACCATTATTTTACAAAGTAATATTACACATTCTAACACCAGTACTTTCAGAGCTTACGCAGTTGACCTTAAAAAATTAATAACCCCGGAACCCGGTGCTATTTATAGAGTCACCTTTAATTTTAAACCCGAATATAGTACGTACCGATGTGATGAAACCAACTTTGATACTTCTGATAAAATTGAAGTTACCGAAAACTATGATGAACAGGTTGAACCAAGCAGTTATTGGGACTCTGCTGAGGAATATTATTACTACGAAGATGATTACTATTATAACTACGACTACAGTTGGAGAGAAAGAGATAATCCATGTCATACCTCCTATTATAGAAACAAAAGTGTTTCTACTAATATACTAGCTAGCAATCTTGGCTTAACGATTAAGAAGGGAGAAAACGGAAGTTATTTTGTTTCTGTAAATGATATATTAACCACAGAACCATTAAAGGATTGCAAAGTAACTTTTTATAATTACCAACAGCAACAACTAGGCAATGTACATACCAATGAAAAAGGATTTGCTCATTTTGATAGTACTAAACCAGCAGCCTTTGCCATTGCTGAACGCAACAACCAAAAATCGTACATTAAACTAAACGATGGTAATGTATTATCTGTAAGTAAATTTGATGTTGCAGGAAATGAATTAAAAAAAGGATTAAAAGGATATATTTACGGAGAACGCGGTGTTTGGAGACCAGGAGATACCTTATTCCTGTCGTTTATGCTAAATGACGCAAGAAGTAAATTACCTAAAAAGCACCCCATAAAATTTGAGTTATACGACCCTTATGGTAAACTCATAAACAGAATTGTTAAGACTAACGAGTCTTCTAATTTTTACAATTTTATAGTTGCTACAGCCACTAATGCACCTACAGGAAACTGGCGTGCTAAAGTAACTGTTGGTGGCGCTACTTTTAGTAAGCGAATAAAAATTGAAACTGTTAAACCGAACCGCCTTAAGATTAAAACCGAATTTAAAGATGAAATTTTAAAAGGAACCTCCCCTATTAAAGGTACTATGGAAGTAGCGTGGTTACATGGTGCAATTGCTAAAAACTTAAAGTCTGATATTAAGGTTAAATTTTATCCGACTACCACAAGTTTCAAAACGTTCCCTGGCTATGTATTTGACGATCCTTCACGTAGATTTAGTACCGAAGAGCAAACCGTATTCAATGGAAAAGTAGATAACCAAGGAAAAACATCCTTTAGCTTAAAACCAGAGCTTAAGGAAAGTGCTCCGGGTATGCTAAAAGCATCGTTTATTACAAAGGTATATGAAAACGGAGGTGATTTTAGTACCGATGTTTTTACCAAAACCTATGCCCCATATAACACTTTTGTTGGGATTAATGTGCCTAAGGGAGATAAAACACGCGGTATGTTGTTAACCGATACACCGCATACTTTTGAGGTAGTAACTGTAGATGAAAACGGAAAACCAAAGGCCGCTAAGAATCTAAAAGTTACCATACATAAAGTAAGCTGGCGCTGGTGGTGGGAAACCGGATATGATAATATTTCATCATACAATGGTAGCACCTACCATGAACAAATATTTCAGAAAAATATTTCTACCGATGCCAGTGGTAAGACTTCTTTTAAATTTGAATTGAAATACCCTAACTGGGGAAGATACCTTGTACGTGTAGAAGATACAGACGGCGGACATGCCTGCGGAAAAACAATGTATATAGACTGGCCGGGATGGGCTGGTAAATCTAGAAAAAACGATCCGAGCAATGCTAAAGTATTAGCATTTTCTACAGATAAAGAAGCCTATAATGTTGGTGAAAAAGCAATTATTACGTTTCCTAGTAGTAAACAAGGGAGAGCTTTGGTTACCATTGAAAACGGAACTGAAGTTGTAGATGCTTTATGGATAACTCCTAAAAAAGGAGAAACTCGTTTTGAATTACCTATTAAAGATACGTATACACCCAATGTTTATATACATATCTCATTACTACAACCACACGCCTCTACAAAAAATGATTTACCTATACGTATGTATGGTGTAATGCCCATATCTGTAGAAGATCCTAATACACGGTTGTACCCAACTATTGAAATGCCTGATGTTTTAAAACCGGAACAAGCCATAAGTGTGAAGGTAAAAGAAAAATCAGGAACCCCAATGACCTATACAATTGCAATAGTAGATGAAGGTTTACTTGATCTTACTCGTTTTAAAACACCTAATCCGTGGGATCAATTTTATGCTAGAGAAGCTCTTGGGGTAAAAACATGGGATGTTTATGATGATGTAATAGGTGCCTACGGAGGTAAAATAGATCAGGTTTTTGCCATTGGTGGTGATGATGGCCTAGCGGGTGCTAAAAACAAAAAAGCCAATAGGTTTAAACCTATGGTTATTTACAAAGGTCCTTTTACCATTGGTAAAGGAGAAACTAAAACACACTCCATTAAAATACCAAAATACATAGGATCTGTTAGAACCATGGTGATTGCAGAAAACCAAGAAAAAGAAGCTTATGGTAATGCAGAAAAAACCACACCGGTACGAAAGCCATTAATGGTACTTGCTTCTTTACCTCGTAAAATAACACCAGGAGAAGAAGTAACCCTACCGGTTACTGTATTTGCCATGGAAAAGAAGGTAAAAGACGTTACCATTAAAGTTAAAAACGATAAATCGTATACTATTATTGGAGATAACTCACAAACTATTTCTTTTGATCAGCCTGATGAAAAAATGGTCTACTTTAAACTAAAAGTATCCGATTTTGAAGGTATTGGTAAAGTAATGGTAGAAGCTACCGGAAATGGAGAAAAAGCTTCTTACGAAGTAGAAATTGATGCAGTTAACCCTAATCCGGTTACTACTATTAGTACCGATTATACCACTGCTCCAAAAGCGTTAGTAGACGTTTCATTTGAAACCTTTGGAGTTAAGGGTACTAATACCGCACAATTAGAGTTTTCTACACTACCACCTATGAATTTGGCCGGTCGTTTGGAATATTTAATTCAGTATCCGCATGGGTGTGTAGAACAAACTACCTCATCAGTATTCCCTCAATTATATTTAAATGATGTGGTAAGTCTTACCGGAGATAAAAAACTAAAAATACAGTCTAACATTAAAGAAGGTATTAAGCGTTTGGCTAACTTCCAGTTACCTAACGGAGGCTTCTCGTATTGGGCAGGCCAAAATTATACCAGTGATTGGGGAACTTCTTATGCGGGTCATTTCTTAATTGAAGCTGAGAAAAAGGGATATATACTTCCTATCAACTTTAAAAGCAAATGGATAAAGTATCAAAAAGAGACAGCCAGACAATGGCGTAATGCTTCTGGTGGTTCATTGGCTCAGGCATATCGTTTATACACATTGGCATTAGCAGGAAGCCCAGATGTTTCATCTATGAACCGGATGAGAGAGGTGAACGGAATTTCAAGAGAAGCTAAATACCGTTTAGCTGCTACGTACGCACTTATAGGACAAAGCAAAGCTGCCAAAGATATCTTAAGTACCGCAGGCGCTCCGGTAGCAAATACCAAATACAATTACTACCATTACTCATATGGTTCTAAATTACGTAATGATGCTATGGAGTTAGAAACCTACATCTTATTAAAAGACACCTATAGGAGTAGAGCAATGGCAGATAACATTGCAGAAAAATTAAATAGTGATTACTGGATGAGTACACAAACCACTGCCTATAGTTTACTTTCTATGGCCAAGTTTGCCAAGTTTGTAGGTGGTAAAGCAATGAACCTTACACTAAAAGTTAATGGTAAAAGTAGTTCTATAACCACTACCGATAAGTCTATTGTAAATAGAGACATTATAATAAAAAAGGGTACCAACGCCATACAAGTTGTAAACAACAAGGAACAGACCGTGTATATTAAGGTGCTAAACTCTGGTATTTTACCTATAGGGAAAGAAAAAGAAGCCCAGAAAAATTTCTATGGGTATGTGAAATATAAATCCAGAAACGGATCCGAAATTAATCCTAGTAAAATTGCTCAGGGAACCGATTTTGTGGCTGTAGTGACTATTACCAACAGTACAGATAACGATGTTAAAGATGTAGCACTTTCAGAAATTTTTCCGAGTGGTTGGGAAATTGTAAATACCCGTTTTACCGATTTTGGAGATTTTGGAAACAAGAATATTACATATACAGATATTAGAGATGACCGTGCCAATTTCTATTTTGATATGAAAGCACATGAAACAAAACATGTACATGTATTACTAAATGCATCTTATTTAGGCAAATATTATTTACCTGGTATACAGTGTGAAGCCATGTATGACAACAACTATATTCTAAGAACCAAAGGTGAATGGGTAGAAGTTGTAAAGTAGCAAAGCACAATTATCAAATGATTAAGCTTAAAATTATTAACCCCGAACTGCTATTGCAGTTCGGGGTTAATATATTATATATTTAAATAGACCCCTCCTAAATCTATTCTTCAAACATCAAAGATTGCTTAGCTATAAAAGGTGGTACTTTCCAATAAGATAAACCTAAACTCAAGGCTAACTATTATAGTACTTAGGATTATATATATATGCTATCAACTTATCTTTACATAGAGTAAACCTAACCTATATAAAACAAAAAAACCTCCTTTCGGAGGCTCTTCAGTTATTAAGGCAATATTTATTGCTTAAGAATTTTAATAGTTTGAGTTCCTGAATTCTCAGTTACAACTCTTACAAAGTAAACTCCAGAAGCAATGTTTTTCATATCTATTTGAGCTTTAGTAGCATCTACATATTGAGTTTTAATTTGTTGTCCTGTAATAGTGTATACAGCAACAGACTCAATTAATGTATCTGTATTAATAGTAAAGTAATCTTTAACCGGGTTTGGATACGTCTCTAACGTAAAGTTGTTAACTGATTCTACAGCTAAATTATCAACTAATGTAATAGAGTAATCTGCATACGTTCCGTAATTGTAAGAACCACAAGGGTCTGTACCTGGATTTGAATTCGCCTCTCTGTTCCATAACCTCATGGTATACACACCAACGCTAGCAGATGAAGGAATCGTTACTGAGAAACTATAGGTATTAGGACTTGAAGCCTCATACAAAGGTGTTGCTAAAATTTCATCAGTATCAGAGAATGTTCCATTCATATCAAGGTTAACAGCAACTCCAACACTCATCCATCCTGAAACGTCTACTTCAAAAGTATATGTATCACCAATGGTAAGATCTGGAATCACTACATCTGTTTGATCATGATCTGAATAATACATAGTTGCATCAGAAAAACCAACTTCAATAATTGAGAAGTTATTCATGCTCCAACTACTTCCAGAAACATTATAACTTGGAGTACAGGGTACTGTGGTATACGACACTTCTGTAGAATACGCCATTGATGAAGAATATTCACAAATAGAAGTCAATCTGTAATAGTAAGTGCCTAAACTAGATTCTGCAGTAATGTCATAAGTTACAGTAGTAGCACCAGCTATATCTGTCCAGGTAACACCGTCAGCAGACATTTGCCACTGATAAATTACACCAACCGCATCAGAAATATTGGTTGCAGTAGCTGTAAAAGTAGTACCAGCACCACCACTTGTAGCAGATAAAGAAGCATCTCCACCATTAGGTGTTCCAGAACATACACTTGAAACTTTACCAGACATAGCAAAAATATTTAAAACATTATCACCCGAAGTTACTCCGGTAGTACTTGTAAATGTAATACTTACCACATTCTTTAACTCACTAGCAATAGGAATATCTAAAGTAACAGCATAAATACGAGGCCCTGAAAAAGACGTTCCAACACCGTCATCTGTAATACTTACACGAGAGCCAATCGTTGTTATATATCCAGAATTACCAAACCAATCAGGAGCATTAAGACTTGTAAAAGTATCAGAGGTAGCATCATCATAAGTAACTTCTGCAGTAAAAGAGGCAGAACCAGATCCTCCTGTAACACCCAAATAAATTTCTTGTAACATTAATGGAGTAGTAAGCGTTAATGTACCTGTATCTCCATCCATACCAAGTCTAAGATCGTTATCCTGATCGTAAGCAGCCATAAAATATTCTAAACCAACAGGAGCAGCCTCACTAACTAATACTCTATCTTCAGGCAATCCGTTAGTATAAACAGTTCCCGAAGGGTTAAATCCGTTAGCTAAAAATGCATAAACACCTCCATCTACAACATTGTTTGTACTAGCACTTGCAGATCCTGTACCATTTGCTATTACATCTGCATTAAAACCTGTTACCGTAATAGGGGTAAGATCATTCATTGCTGTAAAATTAATTGTAGCATATGAACCTTCTCCTTCAAGCATTACACGAGCATAATACATCGTAGCATCAGATAATCCTGTAATATCTTGTGAAGTCGCAGTAAGCCCTGTATAACTACTTACAATAGTAGTAAATGCTGCATCTGTAGCAATATCTAAAGCATATGTTGAACTAGCTCCACTGCTAACCCAATTAATTGTTGCAGAATTGGCTGTAATGTTACTAGCTCCAATTATCATTGGTGGCTCGTAAGGAGTTGCTAAAGAACTTGTAAGTTCTGTTGCATAATACAATGGCCCTCCTGAGCAAGCTCCGTTTAAACTATATACAAAATAATAGTAAGTTGTATTTTCATCAAGACCAGCATCTGTAAAAGTAATATTTGGACTCACCTGAACAACCATACCACCCCCAAAGGCATCACCACCAGAGTAGCTAGTCATATCTACAGGAGTTTCAGTAAGTGTACTAGCAGTACTTCTAACCACCATATACGTATCAGGAGCAGAAGCCGCTGCTGTAAACGATCCTGAAATTTGCGAATAAGAATCCGCTGTAAGTGTAAGAGCTGTAGGTGCATCTGTAGGTGAACTACAGGCTGCTACACCTGATAATGTAAATTGAACATTAGGGCGATTTGAGCTTGAATTCATACTTCCGCCATTAGACCATGCCGATCCGTCACTTTGGTAATACGCCATTGTGCTAGCAGAGGTAGTAGTATACGAATAATAAGGTCTGTCACTTGTATACGACTGATACGACTTAACTACTAATACAGAAAGGTTTTGAGAAGCATCTGAAAAAGCAAAGGGAGTATCTAATGTTACTCCAATCCAACCCGTATTATCATTCGGATAAGCTCCCTGATAAACTAATGTATAAGTGGTCTGATCTGGAGCTGCTGTTACAGCTGTAGCAGAAGTAGTTTTCATATAAATAAAAACCTCATCAATAGTAACAGAATTAGATCCTGATGCTTTATCAAACTTAATATCTGTAATGGTTCCTGTTACTCCTATCTCAGAACCGTAATATAGTATTTCACTCGCACTATTATTAAACCATCTATTGATTGGACTATAATATTGTGTTGAAGTTCCTAAACCAATACTTACATCATATTGAGCCTGTGCCCAATTAGCAAAAAATGTAAGTAAAAACACGAACTGTAGTATCCGGAGCTTTCTTCCGATAATGTGCTTTTTAAACGTTTTGGTGGGGGTTGTGTAGTTTTTTTTCATAATAAATTTGTAATTTGTTAAGATGATCGATACTAAAAGTATTTAAATTTCATACATGCTCAAAAATTGAGTTAAAGAATTACCAAATAATTAAATTTAATGCTAATTAAAAATTTATAATTCAAAAAAAACGTTATGAATTTATAAACACATTATTAATCAAACTCACTATGTAAACTACTTCCACCTTTCTTGTTACATTTATAAGTTAAAATAGGACAAAACGTTTCTAATCAAAAAGTTTGGCAAAACTCTCCTTAAAAGTTCCAAAATTTTTGCATTGATACTACAGAATTTTACCCAAGAAAATTTTAAATTTACATAAACAGCCTATGACATACTTTCTAAGTTTCAATGTGATAAAAATCTTAGAATATATTTCGTTGCTGCTTAGACTTTTATAAATACACTCTAGTTAATTACTCTTTTGAAAGTAATATCAAAATCTTTAAACTGGTTTAAAAAACATCCTATTCGGAATACTATCATTGCATTGCTCTTGGTTTGGTACTATTTCTGCCTACCTAATACCCTATTCAAAGAGCCTACCTCCACTGTGGTTGAAACAAAAGACGGGCATTGGATTGGCGCTAAAATTGCCGATGACGATCAATGGAGATTTCCTGAAGTAGATTCAGTTCCCGAAAAATTCAAACAATGTATTCTACTCTTTGAAGATGAATATTTTTATTACCATCCCGGAGTCAACCCGGTATCTATGAGTAAAGCAATGATAGCCAACATAAAGGCTGGTAAAACGGTTAGAGGAGGTAGCACCTTAACACAACAAGTAATACGCCTTTCCAGAAAAGGACAACCTAGAAGCTATTTCGAAAAAATTAAAGAATCTATTTTAGCCACCCGACTAGAGTTGCGTTATTCAAAAGATAAAATTTTAGCCTTGTATGCCTCCCACGCCCCTTTTGGTGGTAATATAGTAGGACTTAATATTGCTGCATGGCGATATTTTGGTATACAACCTCAACAATTATCGTGGGCAGAAAGCGCTACCTTAGCTGTATTGCCTAATGCCCCTGGTATTATCTATCCCGGTAGAAACCAAGCTACGCTATTGGAGCGCCGTAACACTCTTCTTAAAAAACTAAAAGACAAAAATATTATAGACAATACAACCTATGAGCTGGCAATTGCAGAAGATTTACCTCAAAAAGCATATGGTATACCAAAACTAGCACCACACCTTACAGAATACTTAACCAAAAAACATAAAGGTGAAAAAATTGCTACCACCATACAGTATAAATTACAACAAGACGTAAACGCCATTGTTGGCAAACATTATGCACAACTAAAACAAAATCATGTATACAATGCTGCCGTATTAGTATTAGATGTTCATACCAGAGATATACTGGCTTATGTAGGTAACACTGCTACCGACAGGCTACATGAGAAAGATGTAGATATGATTCATGCTCCCAGAAGTACAGGAAGCGTATTAAAACCATTGCTATATATGGCCATGATGGATGAAGGCGAATTATTACCAGAAATGTTAGTAGCCGACATCCCTACTGAAATAGCAGGCTATAGTCCACAAAACTTTAACGAAACGTATAGTGGGGCTGTTCCTGCAAGTGAAGCATTAGCGCAATCATTAAATATTCCTGCAGTTCGTTTATTACAGGAACATGGTCTTGAAAAATTTAGAGATGAACTTGACTATTTTAAGCTTAGAGATATCAACAAACCCGCTCATTATTATGGTTTACCTTTAATTTTAGGAGGTGCAGAAAGCAACCTTTGGGACTTGTGCAAAACATATGCTTCATTAGCCGCAACGGTACATAATTTTAATAACACTTCAAGCGAGTATTACAGCCATGAATTTACCGAACCAAATGTACTTGCCAACACAAAAAAAGATTTTGGAAGCAAAATACAGCACAAAAATATTTTTGATGCCGGAAGCATCTACGCAACACTACAGGCTATGAAAAAAGTGAACAGACCGGAAGATGAAGTTTCGTGGGAGTACTTTGAGTCGTCCAAAGAAATTGCCTGGAAAACGGGTACTAGCTTCGGAAACAAGGATGCTTGGTCTATTGGTGTTACACCCGATTATGTGGTTGGTGTTTGGGTAGGTAATGCAGATGGAGAAGGCAGACCCCAAATAACCGGAGTACGCAGTGCTGCACCCATACTTTTTGATGTGTTTGAATTGTTACCCAAATCGGCATGGTTTCAACCTCCTTATGACGAATTAGTGGAACGCTCTATTTGTAAACAAAGTGGATATTTAGCCTCTTCTATTTGCCAAAAAACTACACAATGGATTCCAACATCCGGTACCAAAAGTACCGTATGCCCTTACCACCACTTAGTACATTTAGATGCTAAAAAACAATATCGGGTAAATGCTTCTTGCGAAACGGTAGACCAAATAGTCAATGAGTCTTGGTTTACATTACCTCCATTAATGGAATACTACTACAAACGTAGCCACGCTACTTATAAGGTTTTACCACAATACCGAAAAGATTGTACAGGACGAGTAGAAAAGAACATGGAATTTATTTACCCAAAAACAGACGGTATTATAACACTCCCTAAAAACTTTGATGAAACTACCAATGATCTCGTTTTAAAAATAGCCCACAGAAATCCAAGAACGAACGTTTTTTGGTACCTAGATGGCACATACATAGGGGTTACCAAACAATTTCATGAAATGAGTATTAGCCCAAAGAAAGGCAACCATATGATTACTGCTTTAGACGAAGACGGATATCAAATTATCAGACTCATAAAGATTAACAAATAATTAACTTCCTTTTGGTTCGGTAAATACCGAACCAATCGTAATTTTGCATCACAATTTAGATTCATGTATTATGAATAGTGATGATTTAGAGAAAGAAAAAAGATTATTAATAGAAAAAATGGGCGTCTTCTTTGAGAATTGGGATACCTTATCTCCCTTGTCTTCAAGAGTCTTTGCACTATTAGCATTATCGCTAGAAGATGGTGTTACATTTGAAGAAATTAAAGAAACTCTTGGAGCCAGTAAAAGCTCTATTTGTACAAATCTTCAACTCTTACAATCTAAAGGAAGAATTGATTACTGCACTAAACCTGGCGACCGTAAACGCTATTTTAAGATAGATGATCAACAGATTATGACTCGCCTTGATGAAAAGATTGAAGATTGGAAACAAGAGAAAATTCTACACGAAAAAGTATTGTCTTATAAAGAAAAAGTCCTCGCCTTAAATAAAATAAATATTGAAGACAACAGCAATTTAAAAATTAAAATCTCATACAATAAACACTACATAGAGTTTACTGAAGCTATGATAGAAGATCTGAAAAAATTAAAACAAAACTTACTAGACATTTAAAAATGCGAAAAAAAAAATTGATGAGAAAAAAAGCCTTTACTCGAATAATGGCATTAGGTCTAACAACAGCATTACTTGTTAGTTGTGGGAACGAAAACGCGCAACAGCAAGCTCCAGCACAAGCAAGCGCCACACCTGTTTCGCTAATTACCATACCAAGTAAAACAGTTACAGGGTATAAGAGCTACCCTACTAGTATAGAAGGTATTATTAATAGTGGTGTACGTGCCAAAGTACAAGGATACATACAGCAAGTATTAGTAGATGAAGGACAAAAAGTGAAAAAAGGACAACCGCTATTTAGACTAGAAACCCAAAGTTTAAATCAGGATGCTGCTGCTGCTAAAGCTAATGTAAATGCCGCTCAGGTTGAAGTTGACAAATTAAAACCTCTTGTTGAAAAGAACATTATTAGTAATGTACAATTAGAAACTGCCAAAGCACAATTACAACAAGCTAAAAGCAGTTATGAAAGTATTATGGCTAATATTGGGTATGCAACAGTAAAAAGTCCGATTGATGGGTATGTAGGAAGCATCCCATACAGACAAGGTACTTTAGTGGGCTCTACTGATGCTACTCCATTAACTACAGTAACCGAAATTAAACAGGTATATGCATACTTCTCTATGAATGAATCGGACTATTTGAGCTTTTTACAAAATACACCAGGTGCAACAAAACAAGAAAAAATAGCAAACTTCCCAGAGGTTTCTCTTGTACTAGTTAACGGAAGTACCTATGAAGAAAAAGGAAAAATAGAAACTGTTACCGGACAAATTAACTCGAATACTGGTACCGTAAGTTTTAGAGCTGTTTTTGAAAATCCAAAAGAACTACTTACCAACGGAAATAGCGGAACCATTAAAGTTCCGGTAATTTATAAAGACAGCCCGGTAATCCCTCAAAATTCAACGTTTGAGCAACAAGGGAACATTATGACCTATACGGTATCTGCAGACAATAAAACCGTTTCTACCTTAATAAAAACCAAAGCTACTGTAGGAAATCTATATGTAATAGAATCAGGTCTTAAAAAAGGGGATAAAGTGGTAGCAGAAGGGGTTAGCAAGCTGCGCCCGGGAGCCGGTGTACAACCAACCGAAGTTCCCTTTGACAGCATTGCGAAACCAATAAAAATATTGTTTTAAAAAAGAAGCTATTAAATCATGTTAAAAACATTTATAGAAAGACCTGTGCTCTCTACAGTTATATCTATCATCTTAGTTATTCTGGGAGTATTAGGACTTACCACCCTTCCTGTGGAAGAATATCCAGATATTGCTCCGCCAACGGTAAAAGTATCGGCTGCCTATAAAGGTGCTAGTGCCGAAACCATATTAGAAAGTGTTATTATTCCTATTGAAGAGCAAATTAACGGGGTAGAAGGTATGACGTATATTACGTCTACAGCAACCAACTCGGGTACTGCCGAAATTACAGTATACTTTGATCAGGATACGGATCCAGACATTGCAGCGGTAAACGTACAAAACCGTGTTGCCCTAGCAAGCCCATTGTTACCCGCTGAGGTAACACAAGCAGGGGTTACTACAAAAAAACAACAAACCAGTTCGTTGATGTTTTTGTCGTTTTACTCTACCAACCCTGATTATGATGCCACTTACTTAAACAACTACTTAAACATTAACGTAGTTCCTGAGTTTAAAAGAGTATCTGGTGTTGGGGATGTAAATGTATTCTCGGAGCAAACATATGCCATGCGTATTTGGCTAAAACCTGAAAAACTTCAGGCCTACGGACTTTCTCCGGCAGACATTTCATCTGCTATCAACGAGCAAAGTCAAGAAGCAGCAGCTGGTTCGTTAGGTGAAAACAACGGAGAAGCATTTTCATATACCATTAAATATAGCGGTAGATACAAGTATGAGAACCAATATGAAGATATTATCATAAAATCAATTGGTAACGGACAGTTCCTACGCCTTAAAGATGTAGCCGATATTCAACTTGATGCACAATCGTATAAAACAAACTCACAAACAAAAGGGTATCCTAGTGTGAGTATGGCAATTTACCAAACCAAAGGTTCTAACGCCCAAGAGATTATTGAAAACATTAAGACTCGTATAGAAGAATTAAGATCCGATTTTCCAGAAGGTATAGAGGTATTTATCCCTTTTGATACCAACGCGTTTTTAACAGCTTCTATTGATGAAGTAGTACGTACCTTATTTGAAGCATTTATACTAGTATTTGTGGTGGTATTCATCTTCTTACAAGATTTAAGATCTACCTTAATTCCGGCAATTGCAGTACCGGTTTCCATTGTAGGTACTTTCTTCTTCCTTAACTTGTTTGGATACTCTATAAACCTTTTAACCTTGTTTGCCCTTGTACTGGCAATTGGTATTGTAGTGGATGATGCCATTGTTGTTGTAGAGGCAGTGCATGCCAAGATTGACCAAGGTGCTAACAACGCCAAAACAGCAACATTGAATGCCATGCACGAAATTTCGGGTGCTATAGTTTCTATTACCTTAGTAATGGCGGCTGTATTTATTCCGGTAACCTTTATCACTGGGCCTACAGGTGTATTCTATGAGCAATTTGGTATTACCTTAATTGTATCCATCATAATCTCTGCGGTAAACGCTTTAACGTTGAGTCCGGCATTGTGTGCTTTATTATTGAAAGGACATGATGAATTGGAACACAATCATGAGAAGAAAACACTCTTACAACGTTTCTATGACGCCTTTAACCGTGGATTTAATGCTACTATTAACCGTTACGGTAAATCATTATATTTTTTATACAAAAACAAATGGATTACCTTCTTACTAATTATCCTTTCAGGAGTTGGTATTTGGTGGGCTTCTAACAATACCAGAACCGGTTTTGTACCTAATGAAGATAGAGGTATTGTGTTTGCCAATGTAGAATTACCTGCGGGTTCATCTTTAGACAAAACACGTGAAGTTACGGATGCCTTATACGAAAAAATAAAAGACATTCCAGGTATAGAAGGTATCAGCCTTGTAGACGGATTCAGTTTATTAGGTGGTTCGGGTAGTAACTATGCTTTAGGATTTATAAAATTAAAAGACTGGTCAGAACGTAAAGACCCGTCTATGTCTTTAGAGGCCATCCAAGGTCAGTTATATGGCTTAGCACAATCGTTGCCAGATGCTACCATCTTATTCTTTGGCCCTCCTAGTGTATCAGGATTTAGTATGTCTGCAGGAGTAGAAGTAAACCTTCTAGACCGCACCGGGGGAGATCCAATAGAACTAGACAAAGCCAAAAATGAGTTTATTGGTGCCCTAATGAAACACCCAGAAGTAAAATATGGGCAATCATCATTCAACACCAATTATCCGCAATACGAAATGGATATTAATATGCCATTGGCAAAACAAACAGGGGTTTCTGTAAATACTATTTTCGCTACATTACAAGGATATATTGGAGGTATTTATGCTGCCGATTTCTCAAGATTTGGTAAACAATATCGTGTGTACATTCAATCGTATCCATCAGATAGAACAAACACCTCCGATCTTGATAAAATGTTTGTAAAAACAAGCAGCGGAGAAATGTCTCCATTAAGTCAGTATGTATCTTTAAAAAGAGTATACGGGCCACAATCTGTTACCCGTTTCAACTTGTTCAACAACACCAAAATTAACGTTGCCATGAACAATGGTTATAGTTCTGGTGATGGTATTAAAATTGTAGAAGAAGAAGCTGCCAAGCTGGGTTCTAACTATGGTATTGCCTATTCTGGCTTAACACGTGAAGAGGTAAATGCTGGTAGCCAAACCTTAGTAATCTTTATTCTTTGTGTGGTATTTGTATACTTTTTACTTGCGGCACAATACGAAAGTTACTTACTACCACTTTCGGTAATTTTATCGTTACCATTAGGTATTTTTGGAGCCTACATTAGTACCAACTTAACCGGATTAGAAAACAACATCTACTTCCAAATTGCATTAATCATGCTGGTTGGTTTATTGGCTAAAAATGCCATTCTTATTGTGGAGTTTGCCATTCAAAGACGACGCCAAGGAGAATCTATTGTAGACTCGGCTATAGATGGTGCAAAAGCACGTTTACGTCCTATTTTAATGACCTCTTTTGCCTTTATCTTAGGATTAACGCCTTTAGTTATTGCTTCAGGAGTGGGTGCTGAAGGTAACCGATCTATTGGTACCGGTGCTGTAGGTGGTTTATTAATTGGTACCATCTTAGGATTATTTGTGATTCCAATCCTTTATATCATGTTCCAATGGTTACAGGAAAAAATCTCAGGCGGACCAAAATTTGTTGAACAAACAGAAAATGAAAACATATAACAATGAAATTCATTAAAAATAAAAATATTTGGATCAGAACAGCCCTTATTGCTGTTCTGACCGTTACCCTGCAAAGTTGTTTTGTAGCTAAAGACTATCAACGTCCGGAGTTTGAAGAAACAACTAATTTATATCGTACCGATGAGTTACCGGCAGATAGTACTTCGTTGGCTGATGTTTCGTGGAAAGAACTGTTTACCGACCCACATTTGGCAGGATATATAGAAAGAGGTCTAGAAAATAATATTGATATTCGTGTAGCGCTTCAACAAATAAACGCTGCTCAGGCTTATTTAAAACAAGGTAAAAGCGGTTACTTCCCTACAATTACAGCAGGACCTAATTTTACACGTTCGTACATTTCAGAGAACGGACAACAAGGCGCTATGCTTAGCTCTTTAGGGGTAGATCATTTAGATCAATACGAATTGTCTGCAGATCTTTCATGGGAAGCTGACATTTGGGGTAAAATAAGAAGTAATAAAAGAGCTTACGAAGCTACCTACTTACAAAGTGTAGCAGCACACAAAGCAGTAAAAACAGCGTTGATAGCTCAAATTGCTACTACGTATTATACCTTGGTTTCTTTAGATGAGCAATTACGTATTACCGAACAAACCGTAGCTACCAGAACACAGAGCGTTGAAACGATTAAAGCGTTAAAAGAAGCCGGACAACAAAATCAGGTTGCTGTAGACCAAACAGCAGCACAGTTGTACAGTGCGCAAGCGTTAGTGGTAGACCTTAAAAATACTATTTTTCAGGCAGAAAACACCTTGGCTATTTTGCTAGGTGAAACCCCTCAACACTATGAAAGAGGTACTTTAGAGAACGAAACCATTACAACTGAATTGAAAGTGGGCGTACCGGCTGAGTTACTTCGTAACAGACCCGATGTTATTGCCGCTGAATATGGATTGATTAACACCTTTGAATTAACCAATGTTGCCAAAAGCAACTTTTATCCTTCGCTTACCTTAACGGCAAGTGGCGGGTTACAAAGTCTAACTTTTGACAACTGGTTTACTGGCAACTCATTTTTTGCCACATTAGTTGGAGGTATTACCCAACCCATTTTTAATAAAAGACAAATTAAAACCCAGTACGAAGTTGCTCAGTCACAACAAGAACAATCGTTGTTGAATTTTAAGCAAACCTTACTAACTGCTGGTAAAGAAGTTTCAGAATCATTATACACCTATAATGCTGAAGTAGAAAAATACGGATACCTGAATTTACAGGTACAGGCATTACAAAATGCCGAAACAAACTCAGAAGAATTGCTTAATAATGGATATGCCACGTATCTTGATTTACTTACTGCGAGAGAAAGCCGTTTAAGTGCCGAACTCAATTTAATTGATAGCAAATTACAACAACTATTAGCAGTAGTAAACTTATACGAAGCCCTTGGTGGTGGATGGCAATAAGCAATTTTTTACATTCCCCTCACATTTTATACCCCCCTTAGGAGCTCATGCTTTTAAGGGGTTTTTTACAGCGATATATAGGTTTTTAAATTTACTCAATAATTGAGATTAACTACTTCCCTTCCTTCACGCCAAAAGCTTTCTCTAAATGCTTTTTGCTTACTCCGTTAGAAATTAAAATCACATAATCGTTTTCGGTAAGCACAAAGTCAGATGGTGGATTTTTAATTACTTTTCCATGACTTACTATTCCAATAGCAATAGCATTAAACTCCTTTTTGAGTCCTAAGAAGATATCCATAAACGATTTTTGAAAGTACATCCCCGAGGTATTAATTTTATACTGCTGCATATCAAAATCATTTTCGGTTCTGCTGGTGGTAATTAAATCCTCTGTATAAGAAGCCACTTCCGGTTCAAAAATATAGCTGGCTACCAAACGGCTTGCCACCGTGGTTTGTGATACTACATATTTAATTCCGGCATTTACAAAGGTTTCTTTTAATTCCGAATTTTTACAAGTTACTACAACATCCACGTTCGGATATTTTTTCTTCAAGTTCAATACATACACCAAGGTATCGGTATCTTCATCAAAATTTAAGAAGACTGCTTTCGATTTGGTCAGGTTAATTTTGTCGTAGGCTTCGTCATTGTTATAATCGGCAAACATGGCAAAGCAGTTATCAAAATGAAAAACATCTTTTATAAGATCAAGCTTTTCTTTAGAGTTAACCAGAAAAGCCAGTTTATGTCCTGTAGCAACAATTTGAGAGGCCACCTGTCTACCAAAATCGTTATACCCGATAATCACATAATGATTTTCAAAATTAGTACCCCAAAAGCCCGTTTTCTTCTTTTCCATATATAGATTGAACTTGTTTGTAATTTCCCCTATTAAATATCCTAAAACACCAATACTACCAATTACCAGCGTAAGACTAATAACCTTACCTACCGGAGTTACCGGATACGAGTCTCCGTACCCAACTGTGGTAAGGGTTACAATAGCATACCAAAGGGCATCGGTAAATCCTTTTATGTTACTTGCTTCACTCTGCGACTCTACTACCCCAATACCATAAATAGCCAATAGGTAGATAAAAACCGCCAGTAAAAAGTAATTCCATTTTTTCATATGTGCTTATGTAGCCGGTTTAAAGGGTTGCCCATTATAGGCAATATCTTCCTTTTTAACTTCTAAACCTGATTCTTCCAGTAAGTTAAAAAAAACTTTTGTCTTCTCCTCGTTACAACCACTAAGCTCCAAATAGCTATAGTCACCATCTGGGAAAGTGTGAATTGCCAAATGCGACTCTGCCAACAACCACAATGCTGTGTACCCTTTTACCGGAAAGTAATGCTCTACAAAATTGAGCACTCTAAACTCGGCCTTTTCCAATAAGGTATCACCCATTGTTTTTAGCAGGTCGGTATCGGTATTATGAATCCAAACCCTGATGGAAAAAATATGAGGAAGGACTGTTTTATGTGATAGTTCTACTGACATGTTTTTTCTTCTTAATATAAATCCCAATTTCCTTTTAAATAATATTGATACAGCACCGGATGATGAATACTGTTTACCTCTACTCCTTCGGTATCTTTTAACCAATAGGTGTCTTTTCCAAACGAAGTGATTAATTGCATAGCCTCGTTATCTATCCATTGTGTTGGTACACTAAAGTGTACCCTTCTAAGCGTACTTTGCAAATCGGGGTACGGCGATTGTTTTTGCCCTAAGCTCCAACCCCATTCCCCCATAGTAACTACCTGATTGTGTATTGGTACCGTAGTAAAACCGGCAGCAGCCATGGTGGTTTCTATACACTGAAATGCCTTGGTAGCAAAGTACGGACTCCCTGCCTGAGTGATAATTACGCCTTGCGGACGTAACTGACGATAACACATTTCATAAAACTCCTGACTGTACAATCTGCCTAACTCAACGGTTCTAGGATCTGGTAAATCTATAATAATTACATCATAGGTATCGGTATCCTTTTGAATATACTGAAACCCATCTGTATTTACAATGGTTACCTTCTCGTTATTTAAAGAGTTCTGGTTAAGTTTGGTAAGTACCGGAGAGGTTTGCCCTAATTTGGTCATTTCTGGGTCTAAATCAATTAGCTTCACGCTCTCTACCGTAGGATATTTTAAAATTTCGCGCACTGCACAACCATCGCCACCTCCTAAGACCAATACCTTTGCAGGATGCGGATGCAACGTCATTGCCGGATGTACCAAAGGTTCATGATACATTACCTCATCACGAGTACACAATTGCTGGTTACCGTTAAGGTATAACCAGTAATCATCTTTCCATTGGGTCATTACAATACGCTGATAAGTTGTTTGCTTTTGGAAAATTACCTTGTCTTTGTACTTCGCTTGTTCTCCAAATTGTATGATAGGCTTTGCCATAAACAACCCGCCAACCAACACTATTAAAACAAAAATACCCGAGGGTATAAATGTCTTTTTATCAGAGCTTGAGAAGAGCTTCCACAATACCAACATAAGCAATACAGCTACAGAGAAATTAACTAACCCTAACACAAAAGGTGTATACGTTAACCCTAATATAGGCAACCCAATAAAGGCAAAAAACACCCCGCCTAAAAGACTTCCGTAGTAATCGTTTTCAAGAATGTTTGATATATTATAGCGAAGTTGCTCAAACTCCTCATTAATTCTAATAACCAAAGGCACCTCCATACCTATAAGCATACCAATACCTATAGCCAACATATAAATAATAAGTCCGTACGCATCTGAATAGGCCGAAATGGTATACACCGCCAAAGGCGAAAAAGCTACTAGTATAGACAGGGTAAACTCTACCAGTAAAAATTTTTTAAGTAAATTGGTATGAAAACTTTTACTCACCCTGCTTCCTAACCCCATAGAAAACAGCATTAGTGAAATAATCATAATCCACTGAAAAATGGAATCTCCAAGGAAATACGTAGCCAGCGTAGACAATATATACTCTGCCACCACACCCGAAAATCCGGTAGCAAAAATGGCTGCTTTTAAAAGCGTTGATTTTTTAGTAAACAAATTAGCTTTTTATTTAAACTCTACTTCTTAAATACACCAAGTAAGCAATACAGATCCGCCTATATACCCAAAGGCTTCTACTAAGGCTGCTCCAATATTAGCTTTTTCTTGGTTTACAATTTCATCTGTTAAAGAGGCTCCTGGTAATAAAATTTTATCGGTTAAGAAACGCATTACCGGTAATATTAACAACCCACCTGCAACTTCTATCCCAGCAATGGCTACCTCGTCCATGGTTTCAAAAACACCCGTAATAGCAAAACGTATTAAGTTGGCAATAGCAATAAGTGCCCCTGCAAATCCAACCCCTACGGCTACATTATCTTTCTCTAAGTGTTCGTGAATATCGTAAGGTGTTATCCAGTTGTATACACGGGTAGTAAGTATCAATAACAATTGTCCGGCACCCCAAAATAAAACAGTGGTATACATCCCATGTGTAATCGATTCACTTTCCCCGCTAATAGCGCCAAAAATAATTAATCCAGACGCTATAGAAACTGCTCCTTCAATAATTCCTGTACCTGAGTTCTGATCTTCAACAATCTCTTTTTGTACCGAAAATCTTCTCAACACTACTTTATCTGTAATAAACACCGATATATTTAAAAGTACCAATGCCAATGCTGCATAAATACTAATTTCTATACAATCTTCTACCAATCCTTTAGAAGGCCCTGCTATAGCACTTCCTATAGCCAACAATAGCCCCACAAAATACCCTACATGGGCAAAGCTAAACGCCAGATTGTCTTTAACTACCAGCTCTTCTTTAACACGTATATCTTTGTGTAATAGTTGATAAATAAGCTTTCCTAAAAAAAAGAATACAAACGCCAGCGCTATGTATATCAATCCATTATATATGGAATATGAAAATTCTTGAAACATGTTATTAGTCTTTTCTAATTTGTTTTACTTACCAAATCCACCACTTCTCGATCTGTATGAAGATCCAGAAGATGATCTAGAAGAACTACGGGTTGTTTTATTGCTACCATACCTACTTCCAGAAGAATAACTTTTGCTTTTAGAAGCAGCAGCAGAACGTGCTACCTGATTACGTACTTTTGATTTAAACGTACTTGGTTTACTACTCCATCTTTTAGAGGTACCTGTAGTACTGGTAGATTTATAAGTAGAAGTACCATATACGGTTCTACCTCTTGGCCCGTAATACGAACCTCTACCGTAGTAATTGGTATGATAATCGTTCCAATAGGCTCTTCTGGCAGGGTAGGTCATCATATTAAACATAGACGACATAAAAGCATACTTACCATAAAATTCCCAAAACGATCCGCCACTTCTATTCACCCAATGACCGTACTGTGGATTTCCTACATAGTTGGTATACCCAGCCGGAGCAGCCTCTTGATGTAACACCCCATCTTTCTTAGAAATAATTTCCATTCCAAGATCGTTAATGTGCTTGTTAAACATTTGCGGAGATACTTTATACCATTCGGTAACCTCAGCAGTTACTGTATCTGGTTTTTCTACCACCACCTGATATTGTTGTAAATAGGTTGCGTTAGACGATTCCGAATTCTTAGAATCCATATCGTACAGAATAATCGAAAAGTTTTTTTCGTCTTTGTATTTTCTAACTAGTTTAGTGAGTTCAGATACTTCGCTCACTGCAGGTTGTGTATTGGAATAACGATTGCCACCACTGGTGCAATTCACGCAGCTCTTTAATACAAAGAACAGCAATAGAATGCCTAAAATTCCTTTTACAAATCCTTCCTTCATCATAATAGTTTGGTTAGTTTGTTGCTTCAGAAGCAGGTAAAATATTATCTAATTGGTATTCTTCAATGTACATACTCAATGAGGCTTCAAATTCTTTTTCACCCCATTGTTCTATGGTAATTACATGGGTTCCCTTTTCATTTTCAAAATCCCAAGAGATAAACTCTTCCCAATCGTTCTCTCCTTTACTAACATCATGAAAATACCCAGGCGCTTGTTCCATTAATACATAGTTTTCGCCTTTAAAAGCAAAAGCATTGGGAGGTGATTGATGCGTCATCAACTCATTGACCAAAACAGTCCCTAATTCTCTTAGTTTTATTTTGCTTCCAATAGTTAATTCCAGTTCATCATCTTCTTCCATTCCCAAGTACAAGGTTTCATCTCCGTCGGTAATTTTAAACTCGCGTGTAAAATAACTATCGCCCCAGTCGTATTCGTATAAAGCAATGACCTTCCATGTAGAAAGGTCATAGTCAAATACAAAATTGATATCCAAATCACGAACCGTTATGTTGGTACTGTCATAATGCGGTTCTTCTTTCTTGGAAAAAAATTTATCAAAAAATCCCATCTTAAGAATTTTTCATTTTCTCTTTTAAAGCAGCTAACGAAGCAGATGCCTTTACATCACTATCACCAAGCACTTTATCTATCTCATCATCAACACTTTTACTTTCTGAAGCAATGTCTCCATACGCCTCAGCTAACGCCTCTTGCTGATCTACTTTTTCCTTCATTTTTTCTAGCATGCTTACCGTACTGTTGCTGTCAATACCTGCAACCTGCTTGTTAATCTTAGCTGTAGCCGCACTTACACGTGCTCTTGCTTTAAGGGTACGTAACTCATTCTCGTATCTAGAGATGGTCGACTTTAATTTTTTTACATTGGCTTCTAAAGTCACAATGTTCTGATCAAATCTAGTTACCTCTTCCTGCGCTCTTTTAGCCTGCTCAGTAGCCTCTTCTTTTTTGGTTAGTGCCTCGGTAGCCAAACGATCGCCCTCGGCAACATCTAACCCACCTTCTTCTACTTTTTTAAGTAATAAGATTGCTTTTTGCTCGTATGAACTAGCCTGCCCCGAATAGTTTTTATAATCTCGTTTACTTCTAATGGCGTATGATTTTACTTCTGCCAATGCCTGTAAACTTTTATCTAAATCTGTTTTTAAGTCTCTAATTCCCTGCTCCGTCATTTTTATAGGATCCTGCAACTTATCTATCGCAGAATTTGCTTCTGCTTTACCAATGGTAAAAAGTCTATTAAATATTCCCATTATCTTAATATCTAGTTTAGTGTTATGATTGTCTTATTTTGAAAATTCAATAATTTCTGTAGCGTACTCGCTCAATAAAAGTTCTAAAGAGTTTAGGCTAGCCTCTAACTCGTTAAGGTCTAAATTCTCTAGCTGTAAGGTATCTCTAAAAAATACTTTAGTACCCGTTTCATCTAGTACAAAAGCTCCATGAATAATCTCACGATTCTTTTTTAACAGGCTTTCAAACAACTCGGTTGTTTTTGTTTTTACGTCAAACAATACCCCTTCAATAATTACTATTGGGTCTTCACAATCAATAATTAAATTGGTGATTCCCGCATCGTCTTTTTCTACTACAAAAAGTTCTTCATCACTGTTTTCTTGTAGAATAGTATATTCTAATTCTTGTAAAAAAGCTTTTACTTTCTTAAAATTTTCGCTCATTTTTTTAGGCTTAAATAGTTTATTTAATTTTCAATACAATTTTATTTTTTGGGCGTAGCCAGCCTGCCATAAAATTACTCTTAATTTTATAGCCTTCCAATTTTCAATACAATTTTATGAGTTACCGACCGCCTTTATTTTTCAGTTCACCTTCTACTTCTAGAATTTTGAAAAGTGAGTGATTTTGCTATATTAGTCGTAAGATTGATAGGATTAACACTTGTATTAGTGCACTTTTTTTGTAGTTGTTACATGATTTTTAATTTTTTTTTAGGGCTGTAACACACTTATTTAATTTTTATTACCATCCGTTATTTAGTATCTTTAGTCATCCTAATTAACCGAATATGACTTGCCAAGAACTAAAAAAACAAGCGAAAGCACTATTTGATGACCATAATTATAAAGAACTAGACGATTTACTGACGCCTGAGCAATTAGATGATTGCAATGATGGTGATTTGCTTTTTTACAAAGCATATGCACTCGATGAAATTGGTAAAACTGAGAAAGCGATAAAATATTATAATAAGAGCATTCAAGGTGAATCAGACGACGATAAGTCTGCATACAATAACCTAGGCAATATATACAAAGATCAAAAAGAGTATGAAAAAGCTATTCAAAACTACAAAAAAGCTATTCAAATTGATCCCAACTTTGCATACCCATACAACGGATTAGGAACTGTCTATTGTAATCAAAAAAAATATGAAAAGGCTATTCAATACTACGAAAAAGCTATTAAAATTAATCCCGACTATTTAACCCCATACAACGGATTAGGAACTGTCTATTGTAATCAAAAAAAATATGAAAAGGCTATTCAATACTACGAAAAAGCTATTCTAATTAATCCCGACTTTGCAGCTCCATATTATAATTTAGCAGACCTTTATTACAACAATAATAAACTAGAAAGAGCAAAAGAAAATTACCAAAAATACTTAAAGCTAACTAATCACTCTAGTTCATTTGTTAAAAACAGGCTGGAAGAAATAAAGAGCTTATTACAAGAAAAAGAAGTGAAAAGTATAAGTGATTTAATTGAAAATATTAAGCGTCTCTTATTATATGATGGTGATTGCATAACCCATTATACAAGCACATCAGTTTCTACTAAATTAATCTTTGAAAAAAGTTCTTTTCGCCTATCAGAAGGTAACTTTATGAATGATAGTGCAGAAGGCACTACACTCTACAAGTATCTTGAAATAGATGAAGAATTAATAAATGACAAAGTTTTCCCTTTTACCTATAAACCTTTTATAGGCAGTTTTGTTCCGTCTGAGAAAGACAACGACCTTACTGCATGGCGTATGTATGGCAAAGAAGCCATGATAGAAGCAACAGGAACTGCCATTACGTTGGAAATGAAAAAATTTAAAGATGAAATTATTCAAAACCTTCCTAATGACCACAACGCGAATGAAAGTAACTCTAAAACCATATTCAAAGAACTCAATTTTTATAGGATAATGTATTGGGTAAAAGAAAATACTTTTATTATACCCGGTTTAGAGAAGGAAGAAACAGCTAAAATTACTAACAACCTAAGCAGTATAAAACAATTGGCTGAAAAGTATTTAGCCATTTATAAAGACAGCCCTGATAAACTTGATAAAATAAAAGTTTTAAAAGATCAATTAAATGAAATTGCCTATTTAATAAAAAGCGCGGAATACCAATACGAAAATGAAATACGCTTAACCATCTCTCTTTTAGACCTTACCAAGTACACCCCAAAGGTAGATAATACATTGAAAAGGGTGTATATAAAATTAGCCCCCGTAAAATCAGCTATAACTTCCATAACATTAGGACCTAAAGTAGAAAGAGCCGAAAAGTTAGCAGCGCGGTTTTATTACAGCTTTTTAGAACATCATGAAATGATAATGAAAAAAGTACCAGACATCCAAATTTCTACATTGCCTTTTAAGTAAGTTTTAAGGTAAACCGTTGTGCTTTTTGTTATTTTAAACTTCTAACCTTTGTACGTGTTAAAACCATTAATTTTTACTCCATAATTGTAACAAAATCATTTGTACCTACGTATAATTAGTATACACTTAATTGATAATCTTATGTTTGGAGTAGGAGGCTAATAATTCGCTTAAGAATAACCAAAACCTGAAAGCACAAGCATGTATTGTTGCAATATAAAAATACACCGGCCATTATGAGCAGAAATTATAAACCGGGATTTGGAATTGGAGCCAGTGCACAGGCTATGATTGATTCTTTTAGAAACAATCAAATCATGAGATCTAAACACCGAAACCTTAGTAAAGATCATCAGACTCGTTTGGATGGTTTGACCCAGTATGCGCATACCAAACTTCATTTTTCTAATACAGCTACTAGTGAAGACCTAAAGGCTATTAAACAGAAAATTGAAAAACAACAACGAAAAGCCTCCGCCTTTAAAATAATCACCTTAAGCATTATTGCTTTGGTGGCAACTGTATTATTTGCCATTAAAATTTACGAAGCGAAAGTAGAAGGACTTGAAAACCTGCAAAAAGAAGCTGCACTTGAAAAAAGACAATACACAACGTATATCACTAATGGACATACGTATCTTGAAGCACAAAAGTGGGACAAGGCTTATTATGAGTTTAAGCAAGCCTTGGAAATAGTTCCTAACGATGCCTATGCCTACTATGGTATTGCACTCACTCGGGCAACTCAATGTGAGTTAACTTTTACTTACTGTAATAACGCTAAATATTGGGCTAATTTTTTTATAGATAAGTTTCCTGAAAATACCCAACAAATAGCTGACCTAAAAAGTCATCTGACATACGAGTTTTCTAATTAACCCACTGTAGTTGGTAATTGTAAAATAGTTGTGTGCCCACACGTAACCCTGAACTAAATTCAGAATGACGGTAACGCATTTAAACTTTGAAACTAGTTTACATTTCCAATGCTTTTAGCTCAGGATTCAATCGTTTAATGAGTGTTAATTTCCAACCTACTTTCCAGTTTCGTAATTGGCGTTCCCGTTTAATCGCCTGTTTCAGGTTCATAAAAGTTTCGTAGTATACAAGGTGTTTACTACTTGTAGTCTTGGTTTGAGTGATTACCGGGGTATGGTTGCTTATCTTTTTACGCAGGTCATCGGTTAAGCCTGTAAAAAAAGAAGTTCTACAGTCATTTACAGAAATATAAACATAACACTTTCTCATTTTTAGCCTGCTATTTTTATTTTACATTAAAAATTTAGCTAAAAAAATAATAATATGCAAATTTTATTCAATAATCGAGATTAGCTACTTCGTAGGCTTACCCCAAAGTAGTTTACTTTAATTTACTCCCTTTAGCCGCCCAAAAAGGATGCGATTCTATAGTTAATCTACCAGCTTTTACCATAGGGTCGGCATTGGCTAAACTATCAGCCTCTTCAAATGTTGGTGTATTATACACTGCTATACCCAATACCTCACTGTTATCATCAAACGGCCCTGCTATACTTATTTTCCCCGCTAAATGCAACTTCTCTAAATGAGCCAAATGTTCCTTTTGAAGCTTAGCTAACGTTACCGAATCCTGATTCCTATTTGGTCCTTTTTTTAAGAATATCATAAAGTACTTTTGCATAACATAGGTAGTGTCGCCTTCCTCATAGGTAAAGGTTTCATGCAAGGAGTCCGTTTTTTCAACAGCAATGGTCTCCAGTTCTGGCACATTAGAATTATTATTTAATTCCTTTTTAATATTAATATCACATGCTATTACGCCCAAAGCCACTGCAGCTACTAAAATAACCTTTTTCATATTACCAATTATTATAGGGGTTACTACTCAATTGCGAATTATAGTATTTAATGTCTCCGGTAACTTCTGCACCTAGCCATGCAGGTTTTGGATACTCCTCATCCTTACTTTCTAATTCTACCTCGGCAACAACCAGTCCTTCATTGTCCCCAAAAAACTCATCAACTTCAAAGACAAATTTTCCCATAGGTACCTCATACCTAATTTTATCTATAACTCCGGGTAAACACTTTTGCAGTAAGGTATCTGCTTCTTCTACCGTAATTTCTTTTTCCCACTCAAAGCGCGACAATCCTTCATCATCCGATTTTCCCTTTACGGTAATAAATCCGGTTGCCCCTTTAATACGTATTCTAACCGTACGCTCAGGGTCGGTACTCAAAAACCCCTGAACGATTCTGATTTGTTTTATAGCCTCTTGCTTAAACGTTTCAGCCGTTACTAAAAACTTACGTTCTATTTCTATCATGTATATGAAGTATGACTCTTTATTTCTTTTTCCTAAAGCTTTCTATAGCAGCCAGCGTTTTCCCTTTATCTACACCAAACAAAAAGTGCTTTGGACTCCCCACAATCTGAGACGAGTAAATACCCGAATGCCCCGAAAACATATAGGCCACCACACAGGCAATACCAAAATACACAGCTCCTTTAGCACCAAACAACTCTATAGCCATTACTGTACAAGCAATTGGTGTATTGGTAGCTGCGGCAAACACGGCTACAAATCCCATTCCGGCTAATAAATCGGTTGGCAATGGCAAAATCCAAATAAGGGCATTCCCAAGTGTTGCTCCAATATAAAACAACGGAGTTACCTCACCACCTTTAAATCCGGCACCTAAAGTAAACGCGGTAAACACTAACTTAGCCGCAAAATCGTACCACGGCAAATCGGCATCAAAAGCAGCTACAATGGTAGGTACTCCCAATCCAATATACTTGGTAGTGCCAATAAGATATACCGCCATCGCTACTACCGCACCTCCAATTAACGGGCGTAAAGGTGGGTAATTCAATTTTTTAAAAAGTACTGTAAAGAAATGCGTTAATTTAGAAAACGCCAGTCCGCCCAAGCCAAACACCAACCCGGCAACTATAGCATAAATCAAAGTATCGGGCGCTATACCAGGTACATTCTCTACCCCATAATGCGTATGGTGTACGGGCCACATTTTACAAGCGTAATCCGCTATCACCCCTGCCAATACACTAGCAAAAAGAGCATCGTAACGCATACGCCCTAAAACCATTACCTCTAATGCAAATATGGCTCCTGCTAAAGGTGTACCAAACACCGATGCAAAACCAGCACTTACCCCTACTACAATAACAATCTTTCTGTCGTCTTTATTTAGTTTAAACCATTTAGTAAACTGGTCGGCAATAGCCCCCCCCATTTGCACGGCACTCCCTTCTCTACCAGCCGAACCTCCAAAAAGGTGTGTCATTACGGTTCCAAATAGAACCAAAGGCGCCATCTTAAAAGGAATGATTTTATTTGGTGAGTGAAATTCTTCTAACAACTGGTTATTTCCTTTTACTACACTCGTGCCAAAGTAATGGTATACCAACCCTACAATAAGTCCACCAATTGGTAATAAGGCTATTATCCACTTATGGCTTTCTCTGTATTCAGTTGCCCAGTGTAAACTTTCTAATAAAGCTGCTGAAGCAGAACCCGCCAAAACTCCAATAATAGCGCATATTAAAAGCCATTTACATAAGTATACTAATGAAGGAATTTGTTCTATAGAAGTTAGTTTCTCTTTTATTGATGCCATACTGATTAAAATATATACGTTTCCTGTGGCAATATTGCCAAAAAGTAGACGTCATCAGCTCTTTTAGCGGTTCAAGGCAGACATCATTGCCAAACAGATGCTCAAAATTACATTTTTTTTTAATGTCAACCTAGTTTTAGATGTTCACCCCATGCCTTCTGCCACATTTTGAAACAAGCAACTTATGGCTTTTAGCGTACCTTTGTATTAATGAGTACGCCACCAGACATTATACCATTACGAAAGATTATTCATGTAGATATGGATGCCTTTTATGCCTCTGTAGAGCAAATGGATCATCCCGAACTCAAAGGAAAACCATTGGCTGTTGGCGGAGGTTCTAAAAGAGGGGTTGTGTCTGCCGCAAGTTATGAAGCTCGCAAATATGGGGTTCGCAGTGCTATAAGTGGTTATTTAGCAAAAAAGAGATGCCCAGAACTCATTTTTGTAAAACCAAGATTTGATCGTTATAAAGAAATCTCGCAAAAAATTAGAGCTATTTTTTATGATTATACCGATTTGGTTGAACCACTTGCACTCGATGAGGCCTATTTAGATGTTACCGAAAATAAAAAAGGAAATCCGAGTGCCACACTCATTGCAGAAGAAATACGAACCCGAATTTTTAATGAAATTGGACTTACAGCTTCGGCAGGTATTTCTATTAATAAGTTTGTAGCTAAGATAGCAAGCGACTATAATAAACCCAACGGACAAAAAACAGTAAACCCCGAAGAAGTTATTGAGTTTCTGGAGAAATTAGACATCCGTAAGTTTTATGGGGTTGGTAAGGTTACTGCCGATAAAATGTACCAACATGGCATTTTTACCGGAGCCGATTTAAAAACTAAATCCTTAGATTATTTAAACACCCATTTCGGGAAAAGTGGAGCTCATTACTATAACATAGTTAGAGGTGTGCATACAAGTAGTGTAAAGCCACACCGTACCCCAAAATCGGTTGGGGCAGAACGTACGTTTAGTGAGAATCTTACTTCGGAAATTTTTATGTTGGAGCGACTTACAAATATTGCTGAAGAACTAGATAAGCGATTAAAGCAAAGTAAAATTGCAGGCAAAACCATTACATTAAAAATAAAGTATAGCAATTTTGAACAGCATACCCGAAGCAAAACACTTCCTTACTTTATAGCAGATAAGAATCTCGTTTTAGAAATAGCAAAAGAACTGCTATACCAGCAGAAGCCAGAGAACTCTGTCCGCCTTTTAGGTATTTCATTAAGCAATTTAAATACCGAAAAAAAAGAAACTAAAAAAGAGGATACCGCTATTTTAGTTCAGCTTAAATTTGACTTATAAAAAAAATACCGCCTTAAAAGGCAGTATTTTTTATATCTGTAATAACTCGGTATCGTTAATTATCCGAAGTTACATGTTTCAATTTCTTTAATTCGTAGTGTATTTACCATACCCTTATCTCTAATAGGCATTGCAGCTAAACTAATTAACATATCACCCGGCTCAAGGAACCCTTTTTCACAAGCAATACGGTTTACATCTTCTATAGTCTCATCAGTGGTTACATAACGATCGTAATAGAAAGCTTCTACACCCCAAAGTAAACTAAGTTGTGTTAATATGTGCTTGTTAGATGTAAATACTAAGATATACGCTTTTGGTCTCCATGCAGAAATCTGAAAAGCAGTATACCCACTATTAGTAAGTGTAGAAATTGCTTTTGCCTTAATTTCGTTTGCCATAAAAGCAGCATGGTAACAAATAGATTTTGTAATATATCTTTTTGTTTTGATGTAAGGAGGATCTTGTGGTACTTTAATTAATGATGAGTCCTCAACACTTTGAATAATGCTGCTCATTTTTTCAATTACCTGTACCGGATACGCTCCTACAGAAGTTTCACCAGATAACATTACCGCATCGGCACCGTCCATTACAGAGTTCGCAACGTCGTTCACCTCTGCTCTAGTTGGCGTCAAACTCGTAATCATACTCTCCATCATCTGAGTAGCAATAATTACAGGAATACGAGCCTTTTTAGCACGAAGAACTAATTTTTTCTGGATTAATGGAACTTCCTGAGCAGGAATCTCAACCCCTAAATCTCCACGTGCTACCATTAAACCATCACAGTAAGAAACAATCTTATCGATGTTCTCAACGCCTTCAGGTTTTTCAATTTTAGCAATAATTGGAATTTTCTCTTCAGAATGTTCTTTAATAATATTTTGAAGGTCTATAATATCTTGCTCATGGCGCACAAAGGAAAGTGCAATCCAATCTACTTTTTGCTGAATAGCAAAAATAGCGTCTTTAAGATCTTTCTCAGTTAAAGCAGGCAATGATAAAGCCGTATTAGGAAGGTTCACTCCTTTTTTAGACTTTAATGGCCCACCCTGAATAACTTTAGTAGTAACTTCTGTTTCTTTATTAGTTGCAGTAACTTCAAAAATAAGCTTCCCATCATCTAATAAAATACGCTCTCCAGGTTTCACATCCCTAGGGAACATTTTATAGTTCATGTAAACACGCTCTGCATTCCCCTCAAAAGGTTCCCCAGTAACAAAAGTGATTGTATCTCCATCATTTACCACTACGTCTTCAGCCATTACACCAACACGTAGTTTTGGTCCTTGTAAATCTCCCAAAATACCCGCTGCATATCCATACTCTTCATTTAACTCGCGAATAATTCTAACTCGTTCCTCAACATCTTTGTAATCTGCATGAGAAAAGTTAATTCTAAACACGTTAGCACCTGCCTCGATCATCTTTTTAAGAGTCTCTTTATCACTGGTAGCAGGGCCTAATGTTGCCACTATTTTGGTTTTTTTAATTTTTAGCATTTTCAGAAAATTAAGTTCGTTCTAGTTTTGATTTGATTTGCTGCTATTTTATATGTTGTAACAATATTTGGTATTTGCTGTACTGACTGCACAATATTGTTGAGGTCTAGAAATTCTTCAGGAGCCTCTATTTTAACAAAAAAATCTACTTTTTTGTATTCAGGAAGCAAATATACTTTCTCTTCATTACTCAAATTGTTAAAAAGTAAAAAATTGTTTTCCTGAACCTTTGCTTTGCTCATTCCGTTTTGAATTAGATACCACCTAAACTCTGTCTTAGAATCTACCCATTCAAACTTTTGAAATATACCATCCTCATCAATTTCAACCGGATCCGATTTTACAAAACGTGTTTTTAAATATCGGTTAAACAAATATGCCATACGATAATCTTCAACCGAACTATGTACGGCAATTAATGTAAAAACATCATCCTCTTCAAAATCATCTGTTAATCGATATATCGCCATCGAAAATTTGCAAATTATTGTAAAGATATGACTTCTTTAAAAATATAGATAATTATATTTCAAATGTTTAATGAGAACAGGGCACGAAAACGAGATAGTTAACAATTTAATAATCCTACCTATTCTCTATTTGATTTTGAAGTGCAAAATAGGCCCTCTTGGCGGCGGCTTCTTCAGCCTTTTTCTTAGAAGTAGCTCTAGCCTTAGAAACTAACTTATTGTCTATACTCAACTTTACGGCAAAATGTTTTAAAACATCATTTCCGTTATCCTCAAATACATTAAAATAAAATGATTTTTTCTCCTTTTGACACCACTCAATAAGTAAACTCTTATAACTTATCACCTTTCCTTCTAGGCGTTCAATATCTACATGTGGTTTAATAACACGTTTATCAATAAACCGCTCACAAGAATTATACCCCTTATCTAAGTAGATTGCCCCCACAAGTGCCTCAAAAAGATTTCCGTGTACATTATCTCCAAAACTTTCTTTAGAAATACTGCTTATCACATAATCAAGTAAGTGTAGCTCTTTACCCAACTCATTCAAATGCTCTCTACTTACTATTTTAGATCGCATTTTGGTAAGATATCCTTCGTCACCTGATGGTACCTTTTCAAACAAATATTTGGAAATAACAGCACTAAGCATGGCGTCACCTAAAAACTCTAAACGCTCGTAGTTTACAGCGTTCCCTTTTTCATCTTTCAAATTTGTAGAACGATGCGTAAAGGCAATTCTATATATTTCGTAATCCTTGGGCTTAAATCCTAAAATTCGGTGCAAATGAATAAAAAAATTCCCGTCGTCTTTAGATCGGGAATTTAATATTTTGCGTATGAGCCCCATATATTATTCTTCAATCTTTCTGAATAAAACACAAGCATTATGCCCACCAAATCCAAATGTATTACTCATTGCAACCTTAACATCTCTTTTTTGAGCATTATTAAGGGTCAAGTTCAAGCCAGCGTCAATTCTATCATCCATAGTTGTATGGTTAATAGTTGGTGGCACAATACCATCTACTAAAGTCAAAATAGAAGCAATCGCCTCAATAGCGCCGGCTGCTCCTAATAAATGTCCTGTCATAGACTTTGTAGAATTGATATTAATATCTTTCGCATGCTCACCAAATACAGTAGAAATCGCTTTAAGCTCGGCTACATCTCCAAGCGGTGTAGACGTACCATGTGTATTAATATGATCTACTTCTTCTGGAGAAATACCAGCATCCTTCAAACAGTTTTGCATCACCGCAATTACTCCAATTCCTTCAGGATGTGGAGCCGTTAAGTGATACGCATCTGATGACAATCCACCACCACCTATTTCACAATAGATTTTTGCTCCTCTAGCTTTTGCGTATTCATATTCTTCTAATACTAGCGCACCAGCACCCTCACCTAAAACAAACCCATCACGATCAGCATCAAATGGTCTTGATGCTGTTTCTGGACTATCGTTTCTGGTAGACAGTGCATGCATAGCGTTAAAACCACCCATTCCGGCCATGGTAACAGCCGCCTCAGAACCTCCTGAAACAACCACGTCACACATGCCTAAACGAATGTAGTTAAACGCATCAATAAGCGCATTTGCAGAAGATGCACACGCAGAAACAGTTGTGTAATTTGGTCCCATAAACCCATTTCTCATAGAAATGTGAGCAGGAGCAATATCGGCAATCATTTTTGGAATAAAGAATGGGTTAAATTTAGGAGTACCATCACCTTTAGAAAAGTTAAGTACTTCGTCTTGGAAAGTTTCTAACCCTCCAATACCAGCTCCCCAAATAACACCTACCCTCGACTTGTCGATTGTTTCAAGATCTAATGAAGAATCTTTAATAGCTTCATCACTAGCAACCACAGCATACTGTGAAAACTTGTCTAATCGGCGCGTCACTTTCCTGTCAATAAAATCATTAATATTGAAATCTTTTAACTCACAGGCAAACTGTGTTTTAAATTTTGAAGCATCAAAATGTGTAATAGGGGCAGCCCCTGTTACTCCATCTTTCAATCCTTCCCAGTAATCTTTAAGGTTATTACCTATCGGCGTCAAAGCACCTAAACCTGTAACAACAACTCGCCTTAATTTCATGTGAAATAATTTTATTTACCAATTAACATTAGAACACGAAGAGAATGTTCAGCTTTTTGCTGAACATTCTATAACTTCATGAATACCTTTGTATAAATTTTAAATTACTTTGCCGATTCAATGTATTGAATTGCCTGACCAACCGTAGCAATGTTTTCTGCTTGGTCATCAGGAATTTGAATATCAAATTCTTTTTCGAATTCCATTATTAATTCCACTGTGTCCAATGAGTCTGCTCCTAAGTCGTTAGTAAAGCTTGCTTCAGCTACCACTTCGTTCTCGTCAACCCCTAATTTGTCAACGATGATAGCCTTTACTCTTGATGCAATGTCTGACATAATCTTTTAGTTTTAAAATTTAATTTGTTGGCAAAAATAAAAAACTTTAATTGAATACAACATTTTAGTTCAAAAATGTGCTTCTAAATTAGTGAAAATTAATTCAACTATTTAGTTTTAGGGCTTCTTATTCTTAATTATTATTAGTTTTTTTGCGTTTTAACCATTGATTTAAATTTTCATGAAAAATGTAGTGTTGTTTGCTTCGGGGTCGGGTTCTAATGTAGAAAACATTGTTAGCTATTTTAAAGACGACCCTACCTTTAAAGTCTCTATCATACTGTGTAACAATCCAAAAGCCTATGTTTTAGAGCGTGCAAAAAATAATAACATCAGTGCACTTACTTTTAACAGAGCTGCGTTTTACGAAGAAGATCATGTCTTAAATTTACTAAAATCGACAGCTCCAGACCTCATAGTTTTGGCAGGATTCCTATGGAAATTTCCAGAAAATATAATTCGTGAATTTAACAACAAAATTATTAACATTCACCCTGCATTATTACCTAAATACGGAGGAAAAGGCATGTACGGAAGCCATGTTCACAATGCTGTAGTGGCTAATAAGGAGTCAAAAAGTGGTATTACCATTCATTATGTAAATGAAAACTATGATGATGGGGCTATTATTTTTCAAGCCGAGTGCGATGTACTTCCCGAAGACACTGCCAACGACGTAGCTAACAAAGTGCACACCCTAGAATACGAATACTTCCCTAAAATAATTGAAAAACTATTGAATGAGTAATTCTCAGGTACATATATATACAGACGGCTCCTCTAGAGGCAATCCAGGACCAGGCGGATACGGAATTGTAATGGAATGGGTTGGCAAACCCTACAAGAAAGAATTTTTTGAAGGATTTACAGAAACCACCAATAACCGAATGGAGCTACTTGCAGTGATTGAAGCTTTAAAAAAATTAAAGCTTACTGAAACTACCGTAACTGTGTTCACCGATTCTAAATATGTAGTCGATGCCGTAACTAAAAAATGGCTTTTCAATTGGGAACGCACCAACTTTAAAGGAAAAAAAAATAGCGATCTCTGGAAACTTTTCTTAGTAGAATACCGAAAACATAAGGTATATTTTCAGTGGGTTAAAGGTCATAATAATCATCCTCAAAACGAACGATGTGATTTTTTAGCTGTAGAGGCTTCTAAAAAGCCACCACTTAAAACAGATTACGGATTTGAGAATAAATAAATTTAAGGTTCCACTTCTATCAATGTAAATTTAGTAAATAAAAAAGTAACCTTATATTTGCAAAAAATTAAAGTTTAATGAGCAAACTATTAATTGTAGGTACAGTAGCTTTTGACGCTATTGAAACCCCTTTTGGTAAAACTGATAAAATTTTAGGCGGTGCAGCTACCTATATAGGCTTATCTGCATCTAATTTCAAAATTGACTCTTGTATTGTATCTGTAGTAGGAGAAGACTTTCCTGCTGAAGATTTGGAGATGCTTAAAAGTAAAAACATCGATATATCAGGAATTGAAGTTGTGAAAGATGGAAAAACTTTTTTCTGGAAAGGAAAATATCATAACGATTTAAATTCAAGAGACACCTTAGTAACAGAACTTAACGTACTTGCTAACTTTAAACCGATTGTACCTGATCATTTTAAAGACGCAGACGTAGTTATGTTAGGAAATCTACATCCATCCGTCCAATTAAGTGTAATTGAGCAAATGGAGAAAAAACCACAATTAATAGTTTTAGACACCATGAACTTTTGGATGGATAATACTTGGGATGAGTTAATAGAAGTTTTATCTAAAGTAGATGTTGTTACTATTAATGATGAAGAAGCCAGACAACTTTCTGATGAATACTCGCTTGTAAAAGCTGCTCAGAAAATTTTACAAATGGGCCCAAGTTACGTGGTTATTAAAAAAGGAGAGCACGGTGCTATGCTATTTGACAAAGACAATATTTTCTTTGCGCCAGCCCTACCTCTAGAAGAAGTATTTGACCCAACCGGAGCAGGAGATACATTTGCAGGTGGTTTTTCTGGTTATTTAGCAAATACCGGAGATATTTCATTTAGCAATATGAAGAATGCCATTATATACGGATCTAATTTGGCATCCTTCTGCGTAGAAAAATTTGGAACAGAACGGATGACTACCTTAACAAAGGACGACATGCAGGAGCGTCTCGGACAGTTTAGAAAGTTAACTCAATTTGAAATAGAAATACCCTAATAACATGCCCTGAATTTTCGGGGCTTTTTAATACGAAGAGATTAGCGAGCGGACATGCATTTACATACAACTTATTACATAATAAAAACAACAGTAAATAAGGCCAAAATCGCCCCCATAACTTTTACAATACAACTATGAGTGACGCTATTAAACACGAATGTGGAATTGCCTTGGTTAGGCTACTAAAACCATTAGAATACTATAAAGAAAAATACGGTACTTCTTTTTATGGTATTCAGAAAATGTACCTAATGATGGAAAAACAGCACAACCGAGGACAGGATGGTGCTGGTTTAGCCAGTATTAAAATGGACATGGAACCAGGAGAGCGTTACATGAGTAGAGTACGTTCTAATCAGCAGCAACCTATACAAGACATTTTTACTCAGGTAAATACTCGAATTAATGGTATATTGGATAGCACTCCGGGGTTAATTGATGATATTGAAGCTCAAAAGAGAAAATTACCGTATCTAGGTGAACTTTACTTAGGACATGTACGCTACGGTACGTTTGGTAAAAATAGCATTGAAAGTGTACACCCGTTTTTAAGACAAAATAACTGGATGCACCGTAACCTTATTGTTGCAGGTAACTTTAACATGACCAATGTTAATGAACTGTTTGATAAATTAGTACGCTTAGGACAACATCCGAAAGAAAAAGCCGACACCATTACTGTAATGGAGAGAATTGGACACTTCTTAGACGATGAAGTAAGCAAACTCTACAAACGCTTTAAAAAAGAAGGGTACAGCAAAATAGAAGCATCTCCGTTAATTGCAGAAAACTTAAACATTGCTAAAATCCTTAAGCGTTCTGCTAAAAGCTGGGACGGAGGATACGCAATGGCTGGCTTAATTGGCCATGGTGATGCTTTTGTATTACGTGACCCTGCAGGAATTCGCCCTGCTTATTATTACCAAGATGATGAAGTTGTAGTAATTGCTTCTGAAAGACCTGTAATACAGACTGTTTTCAATGTTTCTTTTGAAAATGTAAAGGAGATAGACCCGGGGCATGCAATCATTGTAAAAAAATCAGGAGAAGTTCAGAATAAAAAAATACTTGAACCACTTGAGCGTAAAGCGTGTTCTTTTGAACGTATTTATTTCTCTAGAGGGAGTGATAAAGAAATTTACGAAGAGCGTAAATTATTAGGTAAATTACTAATGCCGCAAATTCTTGAAAAAATAGATAGCGATTTAGAAAACACCGTATTCTCATACATTCCAAATACAGCAGAAACATCTTATTACGGAATGGTAAAAGAGGCTCAAACGTATTTGAACAACAAAAAGCAGGAGCTTATCCTTGCCGAAATGGACACCATGACACCGGAACGTTTAAAGGAAATTTTAAATGTGCGCCCGCGTATTGAAAAAATAGCCATTAAAGATGCAAAGCTAAGAACGTTTATTGCAGACGATAACAGCCGCGATGATTTAGTTGCACACGTATACGATATTACCTATGGCTCTGTAAAAGAAAACGACAACCTAGTAATTATTGATGATAGTATTGTACGTGGTACCACTTTAAAAAAGAGTATCCTGCGTATACTAGATCGTCTTAATCCTAAGAAAATTGTTGTTGTTTCTTCGGCTCCGCAAATTAGATACCCAGATTGTTATGGTATAGACATGGCACGCTTAGAAGATCTAGTTGCGTTTAGAGCTGCTTTAGCATTACACGAAGATGCTGGTACAGAAGATATCATTGAAGACATTTACCAAAGATGTTTATCTCAGGTTGATTACACCGATACCGATGTGGTAAATGTGGTAAAAGATTTATATGCTCCGTTTACCAACGAGCAAATTTCAGATAAAATTGCTACATTATTAGCTCCTAAAGCGTTAAAAGCTGAATTGGATATCGTTTTCCAATCTGTAGAAAAACTACATGAGGCCTGCCCTAAAAACTTAGGTGATTGGTACTTTACAGGTGATTACCCAACACCGGGTGGTAACCGCGTGGTAAACAGAGCTTTTATAAACTTTTTTGAAGGTAATAAGGAACGAGCATACTAGTACGTTGGAGCAATACTGCGCTTTATCTAATAAAGCTGCATTTTGTCTATAAAATTATTTACAACATCGAAGTCTTACTACATTAGTACTGCCATAACATAAGTAGGTTAAGTTAATGGTAAGATTTGGGGCAAAAAAAGACGAAAATATATTTTCGTCTTTTTTTATTTTACACCTATTCCATTTCTAAAAATCAAATAGTAAGATATAAAAAAAGTCCGGTATAAACCGGACTTTTCTCGTATATATAATCTACTAATTATTTTGAAGCTTCATATAACTCGGCTACTTTCTCCCAGTTAATTACGCTAAAGAACGCTGAAATATAATCAGGTCTTTTATTTTGGTAATTTAAATAGTAAGCATGTTCCCATACATCTAATCCTAAGATTGGAGTACCACCACAGTTACCCGGCATTAATGGGTTATCTTGGTTTGGAGTAGAACAAACTTCTACTTTACCACCTTTATGAACACATAACCAAGCCCACCCAGAACCAAACTGTGTTGCTGCTGCGCTCGAAAATTTTTCTTTAAATGATTCAAAAGAACCAAACTCAGCAGTAATAGCTTCTGCTAAAGCACCTGTTGGCTCTCCTCCTCCGTTTGGAGACATTACCGTCCAGAAAAGGTTGTGATTATAAAAACCTCCACCATTATTTCTAACAGCTCCATTTGACATATCTAAAGAAGTAAGTATTTCTTCAACACTTTTACCTTCTAATTCTGTACCTTCAACAGCACCATTTAACTTAGCAGTATAACCAGCATGATGTTTTGTATGGTGAATTTCCATTGTTTTTGCATCAATATGTGGTTCTAATGCATCATATGCATAAGGCAATTTTGGCAATTCAAATGACATAGTATTTCGTTTTTTTAGGTTAATAATTCAAACATATCAAATTTAACAATTAAAGCACCATAGTTATACTAATTAATTGTTAATAACCATAAAGATTTCTTATTTTGCAATAAAGCAAATAAATTGAACGCCACTTCTTTTAAAATCTATAATGCCTCAGCAGGTTCCGGAAAAACCTTTACGCTGGTAAAAAATTACCTGTCAATTCTACTATCTAGTAATTATGCAGAAGGCTTTAAAAACATACTTGCCATTACTTTTACCAATAAGGCTGTTGGCGAAATGAAAGAACGTATAGTTGATAATCTTGCCGATTTTGCACATAACAAGCATGCACAAGACCACAACCATATGTTTAAGATGCTTTGTGAAGAACTCGGTATAGATTGTTTAACCTTACAACGGCGCTCTCAGAAAGCACTGAAAAAAATATTACACAACTATGCGTTTTTTGATGTTTCGACTATTGATAAATTCAACCATCGGATTATAAGAACCTTTGCGTTTGATTTAAAGCTTCCTCAAAATTTTGAAGTTACGCTAGATACCGACCTTCTTTTAAAAGAAGCGGTAGACAACTTAATTGCTAATGCTGGTGAAGACAAAGAACTAACAGAATTATTAGTAAACTTTGTTATTGAGAAAATTGACGAGGATAAAAGCTGGGATATCTCAAGAGATATTTTAGAAACTTCAAAAAAGATTACGCAAGAGAATCATTACCTGCCACTTTTAAAATTAAAAGATAAATCAATAGCCGATTTTAATAGCTTAAAAAAACAGGTTGCAAACAGCATTCAAACACTTTCTGATAAAATAAAAAAAGAAGCGTCTACCGTTTTAGAGGACATCTCTAATGCAGGATTAGAATTTTCTGATTTTAGCAGAAGCTCTTTACCTAACCATTTTTTAAAACACCGTAATTTAGAGTACGGACAAAACCCTTACGGAACCAAACTAGAAGAAAATATAGCACAAGGCAAAGGTATTATTCCGACCAAACTAGACAAGGCTAAGGCTGCAACCATAGAAGATATGCTTCCTAAAATAGGGCTGTCTTTTGCTACTATTAAAAACGACTATTACCATTGGAAGTTTCTTAAGAATATTTATAAAAACCTTGTACCATTAACGGTTATTAACAGGGTACAAAACGAACTTCAAAAAATAAAGGAAGAAGAGAATCTAGTTCTGATATCTGAATTTAATGCCACCATTTCTGAAACAATAAAAGGACAACCCGCTCCTTTTATCTATGAACGATTGGGAGAAAAGTTTAGACATTATTTTATAGATGAGTTTCAAGATACTTCTGAAATGCAATGGCAAAACTTGGTACCACTAATAGATAATGCATTAGTCTCTGAAACGGTTTCCGGGAAAAAGGGATCCTTATTGTTAGTAGGCGATGCTAAACAAGCTATCTACCGATGGAGAGGTGGTAACCCAGAACAATTTGTAAATCTTTTTTCTGAAAAAGAAAATCCTTTTACGGTTCCTGTAACCAACGCGAACCTTGATACCAATTTTAGGAGCTATGATGCTATTATAAATTTTAATAATGCCTTTTTTAGTTATGCTAAAGAGTCTCTATTAACAGAAGAACATAAGGAGCTTTATGCTTTAGGACATCAAAAAGCCAATACTAAAAAAGGAGGATTAGTTACTGTTAGTTTTATAGAACCTGATAAAGAGACGCCTACCAACAATCTATATGTATCCAAAACCTTGGAGACCATTGATAAACTTACCAAGGAAGGTGTTCCTCTTAAAGATATTGCCATACTTACCCGAACTAATGTTCAGGGGGTTTTATTAGCAAATTCGTTAACCGAAGAAAAAATACCAATGGTTTCCTCTGAAACCTTATTACTCAAGAACAGTCCAAAAATACAGTTTTTGAACAACCTACTAAAGTTTGGTTTATTTGAAGACAATACCGAATTAAAAGCACAACTTCTTTTATACTTAGGATTGAGTCAAAATCAGGAAGGTTGTCATTCGTTTATAAACAACAGAGTGCAACTCCCTAACGAAGAAGCCTTTGCTTCTTATAATTTTTCATTAAAGGTATTTTTAAACAAACCTTTTTACGATGCTGTTTTATATGCTATATACCAATTTAATTTGGCTGATGCATCTGATGCGTACCTTCAATATTACTTGGATAAAATTCAGGAGTTCTCACAAGATCATAAAGAAGGACTTACTGCATTTTTAAATTACTGGGAAGAAAAAGGAGATAGACTAAGCCTAGTGGCTCCTGAAGGAATTGATGCGATTTCTATTTTTACCATTCATAAATCGAAAGGGCTTGAATTCCCTGTTGTAATTTATCCGTTTGCAGATGACAAGTTAGTAAGTGATCGTAATGAATTATGGGCTCCCATGAACCCCGAAGAATACGGTGGTTTTGAAAATGTTTTAGTAAGTGCTAATAAAGATTTCTCAGAATACTCACCCGCCAACGCCCTTTTAAAAACAGCGTTAGACAGTAAGAGTACATTAGATACCTTTAACGTTATCTATGTAGCTTTTACCAGAGCGGTTTCACAATTACATATAATAAGCAACTTTAAAGACTACGATAATACACTGTCAAGATTACTTAAAAATTTTGTTACCAAAGAAAAACAAGAAGTAGCACTTTATAATGAGGTATATGGAACTCCATTATATATCCCCTCTAAAGAGAAAGAAACTAAATTCAATCAGAAGACAATTCCTTTTGGAAAAGCCACCGCTCAAAAACAATGGAATATTGTTACTAAAAACGGAATGCTTTGGGACACCCACCAACAGGAAGCCATAGAAAAAGGAAACATTATTCACCAGCTTTTATCATGGGTACCCAATGTTCAAAAAATTGATCTAGCTATAGAACAAGCTATCACTGAAGGTTTATTCAATACCAACGAGGCAGATGCATTTAAACTGTTACTATTAGAAATTACAGAACATGAAGAGCTAAAAGAGTTTTTTCAATCTTCTGAATACATTGTTTATAATGAAAAAGAAATTATCACCAAAACGGGTGAAATACTAATACCAGATAGGTTAATGCTTCATGACGATAATGCCATTATTATTGATTACAAAACGGGTGAAGTAAATAATGCATATTACAGGCAATTAGGAAAATATGGTGATGCCATATCGGAAATGGGTTATAAAAACATCGCTAAAAAATTAGTATATATATATCCTGAGATACGAATAGTAGAGGTTTAATTTAATAATTTTTTTACCAAATTCAACTTAAAAACACTATAAAATTAACAATAATTAGCCTCTTTAATAATTAGAATTTAGAAAATCATAATATTCATATTTCCTGCCTGCCTGCCAAAAAAATGCTATATATTTGTATATTGGAATATTTAACTTAAATCTAATAAAACAATATGAAACACTTAAACAGACTGGTACTAGTATTTATACTAGGCTTGGTATTCACTAACGCTCAAGCTCAGGATGAAAATAACCCATGGGCCGTTGGTTTAGGTGCCAATGCGGTAGATTTCTATCCTACCAATGCTAACTCTCAAATGGGATCTTGGTTTTCGCAATATTTCAATGCTAAAGAACATTGGAATGTATTACCTGCAGTTTCAACTTTTCAAGTTTCAAGATATGTAGGAAGTAATTTTTCTGTTGGTATTAGAGGATCTATTAATAACATAAAGAAGTACGGAGAATCGTCTGTAAATGAACTTAAATATTATGGCTTAGATGCCGCACTTAAATATAGTTTCCAAAAATCATTAAATAGCGGTTTTTTTGATCCTTATTTAGAAGTTGGTGGCGGTTATACATGGATGGGTAGTGACGAAGGTTTACCTAACTATGAAGATGGAGGTACAGTGAGTAATCCTACTGTAAATAGTGCTGTTGGTATTAATTTTTGGTTAAGCGACAACTTTGGTATCAACGTTCAAACAGGTTACAAACATCAGTTTGGAGATCAGGCTATGCCACACTTCCAACACATTGCAGGTATTGTATTTAAATTTGGCGGAAGAGATACAGACGGTGACGGTATCTACGATAAGGAAGATGCATGTCCGGAAATACCTGGATTAATTGAATTTAACGGTTGTCCTGATTCTGACGGTGATGGAATTGAAGATGCTAAAGATGCATGTCCTAACGAAGCTGGTTTAGAAGAATTTATGGGTTGTCCTGATTCTGATGGTGATGGAATTGCTGATAAAGATGACAAGTGTCCTAAAGTACCTGGATTAAAAACATTGAATGGTTGTCCTGATGCTGATGCTGATGGTATTACCGATGCAGACGATAAATGCCCTCAAGTAGCAGGTCCTATCGCTAACGGTGGATGTCCATGGCCAGATACGGATAAAGATGGTGTTTTAGATAAAGATGATCAATGTCCAAGCGTTGCTGGTACAGTAGCTAACAAAGGATGTCCAGAAGTAACTGAAAAAGTTCAGAAACAATTAAATGAGTATGCTAAAACTATCTTATTTGATTCTGGTAAAGCATCAATTAAAGAACAGTCTCAAGAAGTATTAGAAAACATTCTTGATATATTAAAAGAATACCCAAGTGCTAAATTTACAGTTGAAGGACACACAGATAGTGTTGGTAGCGAAACTAACAACCAAAAATTATCTGAGTCTAGAGCACTTTCTATAAAAGAATACTTAACTAGCCACGGTATTGAAGAATTCAGATTATCTGCCAAAGGTTATGGGGAATCTAAACCAATTGATTCTAACAAAACTAGAGCTGGTAGAGCTAACAACAGACGTGTAGAAATCAACTTAGTAAAATAAGAAAGTTGATAAACAATTATAGTAAAACGCTCCGAAATTCGGAGCGTTTTTTATTTTTATAAAATGAAAAGTTTTCTTGAAGACGTTGCCATACATGTTTTAAATACCGCCGAGAAGGTAGAGGATATTTCGTTTATTTTACCCAGTAAAAGAGCGGGTGTATTTTTAAAAAATGCCTTTATAAAAAATTACACTAAAACAGGATTCTCTCCTGCATTTATTAGTATAGAATCGTTTATAGAAAATATTTCGGGTCTAAAATATGCTAATAATATTCAGCTACTTTTTGAACTTTACAGCACATACCTTTCCATTGAAACCAACGAACCAGAAGACTTTTATAGTTTCTCTAAATGGGGACAACTTTTACTTCAAGACTTTAATGAAGTAGACCGATATCTGGTAGATCCTGAAACGGTTTTCCCGTATTTAGCTTCTATAAAAGAAATGAATCATTGGTCTTTAGAAGCAGAGCAAACAGAGCTCCAAAAAAGATATATTGACTTTTGGAATGGCTTAAGCGATTACTATTATCAATACAAAGAAAATCTGCAACAAAAAGGAATAGGATACCAAGGTATGATTTATAAAGAGGCTATAGAAAACCTTGAATTTTACCAACAAAACAATCCTAATACCAAACATGTATTTGTAGGCTTCAATGCCTTAAACAAAGCAGAAGAAAAAATTATACAAGAACTTTTAGAAAATGGTAATGCCGATATTTATTGGGATATAGATAACTACTTTCTAAAAGATGAAGAGCATGATGCGGGTTTATTTATCAGAAAACATTTTAAAACCTGGAAGTACTTTCAGGAAAACCAGCCTAAATGGATATGTAATGAGTTTGAAACTGCCAAAGAAATACAACTTATTGGCATTCCTAAAAATGTAGGGCAAGCCAAATACACTGGGGCACTTCTGGAAGAGTTGTACCAAAAAAATCAGTTGAAAAACACTGTCGTTGTTTTAGGAGACGAAACCCTATTAACACCTGTTTTAAATGAAATACCTAATCAGGTACAACAGGTGAATATTACCATGGGACTACCCCTTACAGAAACTCCCATTGCAGCATTTTTTTCACTGTACTTTCAATTGTATCTTAATCCAAAAGCGCACTGGTATTATAAAGATGTGCTAAACGTGTTAACACATCATATTTCACGACAATTATTGGGTGAAACAGCCACTGAGATTATTAACTTTATCCAGAAGAAGAATAAAATACAAATTACCCCACTTCAGTTAAAAGGATGGGTAGATACACCTAGTAACGAATTAGAGCACCTTTTTTCAGATACCATTAAAGTTACCCCAAAAGTGTTAGTGGATAACTGTTTTAATCTTATTAGTGCGCTACAAAAATTTTACGAAACCGATAAAACCATCTATCGATTAGAATTAGAATACTTATATAGATTCTATACGTTGTTTAATCAGCTTTACGAATATTTACAAAATAATACTTTTATTGGCTCTGTTAAAACGTTATATAGTATTTATAAAGAACTTATTAGTACAGAGACTTTAGATTTTCAGGGAGAACCGTTAGATGGAATTCAAATAATGGGAATGCTGGAAAGTAGAAATCTTGATTTTGAGACCATCATATTAACAGCTGTTAACGAAGGTATATTACCATCAGGTAAAAGCAATAATTCTTTTATTCCTTTTGATATTAAGAATTTACTGGAAATGCCTACATACAAAGAAAAAGATGCGGTCTATACCTATCACTTCTACCGACTTTTACAGCGTGCTAAAAACATCTATATATTATACAACACTGAAATTGCCGACGCTTTAAAAGGAGGAGAAAAGAGTCGTTTCATTATGCAACTGCAGGTAGAAAATCTACCGCAACACACCATTACCAATGTGGTTGCATCACCAGAAATAAACATTGTTAAACAAGAGAGAACAATTCAAAAAGACGCTCCATTAGTAGCGCGCCTTAAAGAAGTTTCTGCTAAAGGATATTCGCCTAGTAGTTTAACCAATTATATTAGAAATCCGTTAGATTTCTACTTACAATCTGTTTTAGGCATTCGCCAACAAGAAGAAGTAGAAGAAACCATTGCTGCAAATACGCTGGGTACTATTATACACAATACCCTTGAAGACCTTTATAAACCCTTTGAAGGCAAGGTGCTATCTGTAGAAAATATACAAACGTTTCAAAAAGGATACGTAACCGAGCTAAAAAAACAATTTGCAGATGTATACAAAGGAGCCGATTATAGCAAGGGTAAAAACCTGCTTATTTATAATGTAGCCAATACTTACGTTAAGCGTTTTTTAGAATCTGAACTCAACCTCGTCAAAAATCATACCGTTAAAGTTGTTACTATTGAAGGTAATTACAAAATTCCTTTAACCATAGAAGGCATCAATTTTCCGGTACATCTAATAGGCAAGGTAGATCGCGTAGATGAAATAGACGGGCAATTACGTATTGTAGATTACAAATCTGGGCGAGTAGAAAGTAAACATGTAGAGATTGTTGAATGGGAAGAACTTATAGATGAGTACACCTATAGCAAAGCTTTTCAGATACTTGCCTATGCATATATGCGTAATAAAGAAGTGCCCTTTACCAATGCTATTGCCGGTATTATTTCGTTTAAAAACTTACAAGCCGGATTTTTACAATTCTGCAAAAAAGATAAACGTGCTCCAAAAGCCCATAAAGAGGTGCTTATAACCCAAGAAACGCTAATGTTGTTTGAACAACAATTACACAATCTTATTAAGGAAATAGTAAATCCTACTATTCCGTTTACTGAAAAAGAAGTATAGCCATGATAAAAGAACAATTTGTATTAGAAGGAAAACACAATCTACCTATTCTGTCTGACATAACCCTTGTACCCCATCAGAAGAAAAAACCTTTGGTCATATTTGTACATGGTTATAAAGGTTTTAAAGATTGGGGCTGCTGGCATTTGGTTGCAGAAGAATTTGCAAAGGCTCATATGTGCTTCCTGAAATTCAATTTTTCGCATAACGGCGGTACTGTAGAACAACCTATAGATTTCCCTGATTTAAAAGCCTTTGGAAACAATAACTATGTAAAAGAATTAGATGATATTCAGGCAATTATAGATTATTTTACCAGCACTGATTTTAAATACAGTAAAGAAATAGATACCAATGCTATTTACATAATAGGTCACTCAAGAGGTGGTGGTATAATAACTATAAGTGCTGCAGAAGATTCCCGATTAAAAAAATTAGTATCATGGGCAGGTGTTAGCGATTTTGAAAGCAGATTCCCTACTGGATTTAAACGTTTAGTTTGGCGACTTAGAGGTGTAGGATATGTAGAAAACTCTCGTACCAAACAAAAGATGCCTCACTACTACCAATTTTATAAAAACTTTATAGCAAACCGCGAGCGACTAAACATTAAACGCGCTGTACAAAAACTAAACATCCCTATTTTACTGCTACATGGAGATACAGATGCTACCGTACCGCTTTGGGAAGCAGAGCATATGAAAAAATGGAACCCGACGGCGCAATTAGAAGTTATACCTAATGGAGATCATGTTTTTTCAGGAAAACATCCATGGGATACAGATACCCTACCTGAAGATTTAATGACGGTAACCCAAAAAACAATTGCTTTTTTAAAAGCTGATTAATTTTCTTGCAAACTTAAATCAAGAATATGAATAGTGGCTAAATCTTGAAGATTTCTAAGATTCTCAAGCTTCTTGAGTTCCTTTTTACCCACTTTTGTATTGCATAGTAAATATACGTCTAGCGTATGCTTTTGTGTTTCTTGCATAAACAGATTATCGTGTGCAAAAACAGTTTTGGTTTTCATTAACACCAACTTTCTAAAGTCTTGTAACAACTCAAAATCTACGGATGTTAAGCTATCTAGAGCACGTTGGTTGAGCGCATTAATTTCATTTCCCGTATTCTTACTACACGAAACAAAAAAGGCATTTTTATGGTATTTATCAAAAATATAAGCCTCAGGAAAACCCGCAAATTTTGCTCGGGTTTCTACCAATGCTTCTTTATTTTTTAGCGTATGAATATATACCCCATAATGAAGCGTATCTTTTAAAAAGTCGTCATAGTATGCCATTCGTTGCTTATTCTTAACCTTCACAACACCATTACCATTAAAGATATCAGAAATGGCCGAACACGATAGTAACATTAGCAACATTACTATACTTATTGAATACAATGAAATGCTATGCTTCATCTTGTGTAGAATTTGTGATAAATATACTTAAATACTGTTTAAACCTATTGGTTTTTCCAAGCCTGCGCAACTTCTTCTAACTCATTGTACCAAGCTTCTCCATATTTTCGTATTAGAGCTTCTTTTACAAACTTATAAATAGGCACCTGTAATTCTTTCCCCAGAGAACAAGCATCATCACAAATATGCCATTTATGATAATTTACTGCAGAAAAAGATGAGTACTCCTTTACCCTAACCGGATATAAATGACACGAAACAGGTTTCTTCCAATTCACTTCTCCCTGGTTGTAAGCTTCTTCAATAGCACAAAGGGCAGTTCCTTTATCATCAAAAATAACATAGGCACAATCTGCTCCGTTAATTAATGGTGTTTCCCATTCGCCATCTTCACCTTTTACATACGTACCTTGCTCTTCAATAACCTTTACACCTTCAGGGCGCATAAATGGCTTTACCTTCGGATAAATTTCATCCAAAATTTTGGTTTCATCGTCTTCTACCGGTGCTCCGGCCTCTCCGTCTATACAACAAGCCCCTTTACAGGCAGAAAGATTACAAACAAAATCCTTTGAAATAACCTCTTCTGATACTATGGTTTTATCTATTTGAAACATGCCGCAAATATAGGTTAAAAAAAAATTGTTGTTAAACACAATTATTTAATTGATATTTTAAATTTAAATAACATTTTAGTTATTACATTTTTAATATTTTTGTCGTCGTTTTTTTAAAAATTGTTGATATGGTAGATTTTAAGCAAATAATAACAGCCACTATGGTATTGTTTTCGGTGATTGATATTATTGGAAGTATTCCTATTATAGTTAACCTAAGAGCTAAAGTAGGACATGTACAATCTGAAAAAGCATCTCTGGTTGCATTGGTAATTATGATTGCCTTTTTATTTGTTGGAGATGAAATATTAAAATTAATTGGTATTGATGTAAACTCATTTGCCGTAGCCGGTTCTTTTATTCTATTCTTTTTGGCTATTGAAATGATTTTAGGAATTACACTTCACAAAGATGATGCGCCGGAAACAGCCTCTATAGTACCTATTGCTTTTCCACTTATTGCAGGTGCTGGTACTATGACTACATTACTATCATTACGCGCTGAATATGAAGTAGTAAACATTATTATAGCCATTATTATTAATATGGTATTTGTATACATAGTGTTAAAATTATCGGGCAAGATAGAAAAGGTTCTAGGAAAATCGGGATTAGGAGTAATACGTAAAATATTTGGTGTAATTTTGTTAGCTATATCGGTAAAATTATTTGCCACTAACATAACAGGATTATTTTAAAAACACATCTTATGAAAATTTTCACCTTAACCATCATAGCAATAGCCATTTGTTTTATTGGCATTAATGCAACCAAAGTTAGCTTTAGAGCTCCTTTTGAAGGTGATAGTTCTATTGCGCTTATAGGTATTTTTGCTTCGTTATGTGCTATTGTACTAATGCTTATCTTAAGAACATCTTATAAAATAGCTGAAAAACTTAAAGAGAAATAAGATGATTTCATTTGATGCTTTGGTAATTGGTGGTGGTGCAGCAGGAATGCAATGTGCTATTATGCTTGGATCGGCTTTAAACAAGCCCTTTGCTAAAAACAAAAAGGTAGGCATTATAATGCACCAAAAGGCTTCACATTTACAAACCGCTGTTTTTAATAATGTGCTTGGTTTACCTGCAGGCACAAAAGGTTCCGATATTCTTAAAGAGGGCATACAGCATCTTGAAACAACGTACCCTGAAGTAATTCAAATACATAAAGAGAAGGTAACCGAAGTATCTGGTACTGCCGGTAATTTTACAATAACTACTAATAAAAACACCTATAATACTAAAACCATTATAGTTGCTTTGGGTAACACCAACCTTTTCAATATTGAAGGACTCAACCAATATATAGTGCCTCATGAACGTGCAAATCCGGTAAAAGAACGTATTCAATTAAAAAACACCAACCACGTGGTAACAGAAGCTATCTATGTTGCAGGCACTCTTGCAGGATGGAGCAGCCAATTACCTATTGCTATGGGTAGTGGTGCTCAGGTAGCACTAGATGTTCTTACAATCTGGAACGAGGGTAACCCTGTACAAGTACACGATAAATTGGTATAAATAATTATATAAGATTATTGTTAACTTTTACAATATATTCTTTGTAGTACATCCCTAAAACTTATTTTCGATTGATACCCCCCAATCATATTCCTTTAGATGTACACTATAACGTGCATTAAGGCTATCTTTAAATATTAATCTTATATCTATTGGTTACTTAAATATACACCAGAAATCTGGTGTGTTTATTCGGTTATTTTAGTATTATGGTATAGCTCTAACACTTTTAGAACCATAGTATCATTACTCTTAAGTACCCGCTGATATGCATTATCTCCGAATAGCTGATTTGCCATTGCCGCTTTTAATGCCTTGCTTACCTCCTTATCATAAGAGGAAATATTTAATCCGAACTCTTTTTTATTTAAGAATTCCTGAAATCCGTTCAGCATATCTTCCTCAGGATGAAACCTTTTTATAAAATCATCTTCTGTCATACTAGCAAACCTACCTCTATCTGTATCTAAATATTCAAATACATAGGTTGGCACCAATTCTGACTGAAGAATATAATTTAAATGACCCTTATAAATAGTTTCTAAAGGAACAAACACATCTGGTATAATACCTCCACCTCCGTATACTACTTTGCCTTTTGGAGTAGTAAACCGTAGCGAGTCGGCCACTTGAATACTATCTGCATATTGTAGTTCCCCTCTTTCATAACGTTTTTGGAAATCATCATAGTAATCTTCAATCCCATTGCTATATGATTTCTGAATCGATCTTCCTGTAGGGGTATAATATCTTGCTATAGTTAATCTTACAGCAGAACCATCTGGTAGCGGCATTTCTCTTTGTACCAACCCTTTTCCAAATGATCTACGACCAACAATGGTTCCTACATCATTATCTTGTAATGCGCCTGCCACAATTTCACTGGCCGAAGCAGAGTTTTCATTAATTAAGACATATACCTTGCCCGACTCAAAATCGCCTCTATCCGTAGCAAATATCTTGTCCTCTTCACCCCTCTTATTTCTGGTAAATACAATTAATCTTCCCTTAGGTAAAAACTCATCAGCCATTTGCTCAGCCATTTCCATATAGCCCCCCGGATTATCTCTTAAATCTATAGCAATAGCTTTTGCTCCATTATGTCTTAATAAGGTTAAGGCAGTTCTAAATTCTTTATACGTAGTTTCCGCAAATCGATTTACTTTTATGTAACCAACCTCATCATTGACCATAAAAAAGGCATCTACACTTTTTAGTGGTACCGGTGCTCTGTTTAAAGCAATATCCAATACTTTATCAGTACTTTTTCTGTATATTTTAAGATTTACCTCTACTCCTTCTACGCCCTTCAGTTTGCTAATTACAAACCCGCGAGAGTATCCCTGACCATACAAGGTATCTTTATCTGCCATCAAAATACGGTCACCTGCCAAAATTCCACCTCTTTCTGCAGGTGTATCTTCAAGTGTTCTGGTAACCATTAAAGTATCATTCAACATCATTACACTAATACCAACCCCTACAAATTCACCCTTCATATTTTCGGCAATCTTTTCTGTTTGTGTATTTGGGATATACACAGAATGCGGATCTAACTTGGCAAGAATATTATTCACCGTTACATCTACAATACTATCAGTATTAACATCATCTACATACTCATAATCTATATAATCTATAAGTCGGTTTAATTTATCTTTCTTGGAGTTAGACGTAAAAAACAAATCTGCAGAATCACTAAAACGCATCTTACTACCTATTACAATTCCGGCAGATAGTGCCAATGCAACAAATATGGGTATTAGATACGATCTTCCTTTCATAAGCTTATTCTTCTATATTAGGTATATGTTCTAAAGTAACGCCTGCTTTTTCTAAAAATTTCAATCCAGCATCATCTTTATAGGCATTAACATACACAACTCTTTTAATACCTGCCTGGTGCACCAATTTACTACATTCTTTACAAGGAGAAAGCGTAATATATAAAGTAGCCCCCTCGCAAGAATGTGTAGACGCTGCTACTTTTAATATGGCATTGGCTTCTGCATGTAGCACATACCATTTGGTATAACCTTCTTCATCTTCACATACATTTTCAAAATTGGTAGGTGTACCATTATAACCATCCGAAATAATCATTCGGTCTTTTACAATAATAGCACCAACTTGCTTTCTTTTACAATGCGACAATCTTCCCCATTCGGCAGCCATTCTTAAATACGCCTTATCATAGCGCAATTGCTTTTCAGTATCCATAGTGTCTTTTTAATAACAAAAACGATGCCTAAAACTTAAACAGACATCTTTTAACGAATATAGCTAGATTTATATTCAGAAACAATACTCATTAAAATGGGTACGTATTAATAAGCATTGGTATTACCATGCCTATTATGATAGACGATAAAACCAAAATCCAGTCACGTCTGTTAAACCTAAATACCGTTTGCATTAATACCCCTAAAAGCAGAATAAGGAACGCCACAATAACCTGTGCAGCTTCAACCCCAAGTGCAAACTCTAGTGTTTTTATAAATTTTGTATCCTGTTGAGCAACAATCTGTTTAAAATACCTTGAAAAGCCAAGTCCGTGAATAAGTCCAAAAAACAAACTGGTAAAAAACACCAAATTCAACCCTTTCCCTGAAACCGATTTACCAGCTGTAAATACATTGTACAAGGCAGTAATAAAAATGGTAATAGGAATAAGAAACTCTATATAAGTGCCACTAAACGACAACTGACCGTATACCGCTAAAAGTAAGGTTAACGTATGTCCAACAGTAAAAATGGTAACCAAAAGTATAACACGTTTCCAGTCTTTAAATAAATACGGCACTACCAAGGCCGCAAAAAACAATACGTGATCATATGCCTTAATATCTAACACATGATTAAATCCTAATTTAGAATAAAATAAAAACTCATCCATTAATAATGCATTTAGGGTACGCTCAAAGCTACAATTTATAATTGATATGTAGGTGCACTATCAGCTAACTTAAAATCCACGTTCTTTTTGAATCTGTTCGTATGCCTCTTGAACCTGTCTAAACTTTTGTTCTGCCGCTTTTTTATCAGTATCATTACCAGATACTACTTTATCAGGGTGATATAATTTTACCAAATTTCTATAAGCTCTTTTAACCTCTGCATCGGTAGCTGCAACCACTATATTAAGTACTTTATACGCATTTGGTGGTACCTCTTTTTTGTATTGCTTAATATTAAACATAAGCTTAATTGTCTCAAAATCGTTTCTATAAATTTTAAGATAGCCAGCTATTTCCTCAATCTTATGAGCTTCTCTCGGACTCATATTTCCATCGGATAAAGCCACTCCAAACAACAACTGAATAATTTCTAAACGCTCTTGGTAAGTAGTTTTATGTAATACATAATAACACACCCTATGCGAGACAATCTCTCTATTTTTAAGGGTTTCATTAAAGGTTTTAAAAGTAGCATTGGCATGTTCTTTACCATATTTCTCTACAAAGTAATTACGCACAAAATCTTTCTCGGGACGGTTTACATTCCCATCCGATTTTATAATCAATGAAGTTAAAGAAAGTATATTAAGTTCTACATCGTAAGGGGTAACTACAATACGATTAGGATCTGTATTTGCAGGCGCATTACCAAATAATCCTGTACCTAAACCTAATTTGTACATTACATACAGTAATCCTACAAATATGATAACGTTGAACATTAAAAAACTAAATTATATTATAAACCACAAAAAACCAGCTCCTTAGATAGAACCTAAGCTTATTTTTCCTTTTTTCGTGTAAAGAAAACAATAAGTTACGACAAATAAAAATATAACAGAAGCACCCAGGTTTAAATTGTATAGAAACTCTATTTTATTTTGTACCTTTGGTGCTTATATGCAAACCATATAAAAGTAAGAAATATGTATCCAGCAGAATTAGTAAAACCAATGAGAGAAGACCTTACACAAGTAGGGTTTGAAGAATTACATACATCTGAAGCAGTAGAGAGTGCTTTAGCTAAAGAAGGTACTACTTTAGTAGTAGTAAATTCAGTTTGTGGTTGTGCCGCAGCAAACGCAAGACCAGGAGCTAAATTAAGTTTAGCAAATGCAAAAAAACCAGATCACATTGTAACGGTTTTTGCAGGAGTTGACAAAGAAGCTACTGATACCGCAAGAGGACATATGGTTCCTTTTCCTCCATCATCACCAAGTATGGCGTTATTTAGAAACGGAGCATTGGTACATATGTTAGAGCGTCACCATATTGAAGGTAGACCGGCAGAAATGATTGCCGAAAACCTGAAAGATGCGTACGATGAATTTTGTTAATCTATAAGTAGCACATAATTTATAAAACCACGCTGGTGCGTGGTTTTCTTTTAAGTACTCATGAGAAAACTAATTGCCTACCCCTTAACGGTTATTTTCCTTTTATTATTTGGACTTTTATTGGTGATTTTTCACCCTGTTCAATGGATATGCCTAAATATTTTTGGATACAGCGCACATAAAAAAAGTGTTGCCATCCTTAATTTTTTTCTTACCAAGTGCTTACTTGTTCTTGGTACCTCTGTAAAATTTGAAAATAATTTTAACCTACCGGAAGGTGCTCCTTTGGTTATTGTTGCCAATCACCAAAGTATGTACGACATACCGCCTATTATTTGGTTTTTAAGAAAACACCACCCTAAGTTCATCAGTAAAAAAGAATTGGGTAAAGGTATTCCTAGTGTATCATATAATCTAAAGCACGGCGGATCTGTTTTAATAGACCGAAAGGATAAAAGACAATCTGTACCAGCAATTTTAAACTTTGGTCAGTACATCTATAATAAAAAGTTTGCAGCAGTTATTTTCCCTGAAGGGACCAGAAGTAGAGACGGTAAGCCTAAGGCTTTTCAGCACACTGGACTTAAACTACTATTTAAAAAAATACCTGATGGGTATGTAGTGCCTCTTACTATAAACAACTCATGGAAAACTTTAGAGTATGGCAAATTCCCTATGGGCATTGGAAATAAGATAACCTTAGCAGTAAGTGAGCCTATTGCTATTGCCGATTATGATGCAGAAACACTAATTACACTCACCGAAGAAGCTGTAAAAAAGAATATTATATAATTGTGAAAAACAGAGAAATTATTGAACAAACAATTGCCTTTGTAAAAGAAACTTTAGCAGATGCTGAAGGCGGGCATGACTGGTTTCATATTCAACGTGTTTTCAAAAATTCTTTATTAATAGCGAAGGATGAAGATCCTGATAGTTATAATACGCTTATAGTTTCCCTTGGTGCTTTGTTACATGATATTGCCGATAGCAAGTTTTATAATGGGGATGAAACAGTAGGTCCCAAATTGGCTAGTGCCTTTATGAAATCTATATCATTAGCCCCTGAAGTAATAGAGCATGTAATTAAAATAATTGAGAACATCTCTTTTAAAGGCGGTAACCACACTGTTCAATTCGCTTCTAAGGAATTAGCCATTGTACAAGATGCCGATAGGTTAGATGCTATTGGAGCCATTGGTATAGCACGTACTTTTAACTACGGTGGATTTAAAAACAGAGCGTTATACGATCCAGAAATTACTCCTGATTTACATATGGATAAAGAGACTTATAAAAAGTCTACTGCTCCCACTATTAATCATTTCTACGAAAAGTTATTGCTTTTAAAAGACCGAATGAACACCAATACAGGTAAAAAATTAGCAGCGGAACGCCATGCATTTATGGAGCAGTTTCTAGAACAATTTTATGCAGAGTGGAACGGAACACGCTAAATGCTAGCACTTTTTTAAGCTTTCTTAACTACAACTTTAATACTAGTTACTGCAAAACCACGGTATCTCTACAATAAAAATAAATGAATGCTGAAAATTTAATGGTGTATAAAAGCCAATGCAATTAAATATCAGGCGATACTTGTACCAACTGATTACGTATACCATATACCACTAATCCCGCAGTATTTTTAGATTCGGTTTTTAATAATAGTTTTTTACGATGCACCTCAACGGTTCTCGGACTAATAAATAGTTTATCGGCGATTTCATGATTAGTGTATTGATTGCAGATAAGTTCTAAAATCTCTAACTCACGTTTAGACAACTGATTACCCAACAGCACTTGTATATTAACAGCTTTCCCATTTTGTTTTTCTTCTTCTAACACATCGTGTACCCATTGGTCATAATGAAAACCAGTACTATACACTTTTTTGATAGTAGACACCACCTCTTTAGGAGAGGTGTTTTTTAACAGGTAAGAAGACGCTCCTACATTAATCATATTGGTGATAAAGGCTCTACCTCCATAACTACTTAAGGCTATAATATTAATTTCAGGGTATTTTTTCTGAATTACTTTAGTGCACTCAACCCCGTTCATTTCCGGCATTTTAATATCCATTAAAATAATATCGGGTTTTACTAAAGCACCCGATAGTTGCTTTACTAGTTCGGCTCCATTTTCAGCTTCAAAAAGCACTTCAAATTCAGGTACCCTTTTTAATATAAATAAGATTCCTGCTCTAAATAATGTTTCATCGTCTGTTACTGCAATTTTTATTTTTTCTTCCATACCCTAAACTTTTATAGTAGCTAAAACCCCTTCACCAGGTTTGCTTTTGTATGTTATAGACCCTTTAAGTATATCTAAACGACTTTCTATATTTTGCAGACCAAGCCCTTTTTTATTCATTGCCTTTTCAGCATCAAACCCTTGTCCATCATCTTTATAAACTAATAACAACCCTTTAATTTGGTCTGTAGTAACATTTACTACAATATGTTTTGCTTTGCCATGTTTCAACGAATTGTTAAGTAATTCTTGTACAATTCTAAACATATGCAGCTCGTTTTCTTCTTTTAAAAAGCCCGTTTTGTAATTATTATTTAAAGTCACAGAAACTTTCTTACTATTATGGTATTCATCACAAGCTTCTTCTATGGCTGCTCCCAAACCAAATCTTTCCAGTACCGGAGGTAATAAATTGTGCGCAATTTTACGCGAAGTATCTAGCGTAGTATTGGTTATTTGCAACACTTGGTTTAACATCTGCTTTAACTCGTCTCCTTCAATATCTTCCTCTAATAAAAACTGTGCATTTAAGGATACTACATTAAGTTTAGAACTAATATCATCATGCAAATCTTGTGCAATACGCTTACGCTCCTCTTCTTGGGTTTCTATAGACGCTAAAAGCATTTCTTTCTGGTGGTCTATTACCAATTTTTGTTTCTCCATTTCTTTCTTTATAATCTTCTTACGAGATAAATAAAAGAAAAGAATAAGGGTTAGTGACATTACTAAAAGCAATATCACCGCAATAACAATAATGGTTAAAAAACCATAACCATCAGAAAACAAACTCTCCATATAACTAATGTAACTACTAGATTTTTTTAATAGCTTATTGTAAGATGCAATACTTATAAATGGTTAAATTACATAAATAATATGAGTTGCGTTCATATTATGTAATACTATTTTAGAATAAATATAACTCATTGTATACAATCTCTTATTTCCTAAAATGCCAGTTAACTCCTCTGAAATTTTCTATCCATTCTAAAATCACCAGAAGCTGATACAACAGATATACTATGCTATTTAAAAACCAGAAACTATAATATTCTTTTCCCTTAAAAAAATACTCTTTCATAAGTATATCGTAACCCGAAAAAACAATACTACTACTTAACAAATACAGCATAATACCCGCTGAGAAATAAATCCACTTTTTATTCATTATTTCTATCGACCTGTATAAATACATAACTGCATAGGCTATTAATGGTACCGAGCACAGAAACACCTCTACATTATAAATGTTCTTATAAATATCTTTATCTGTTAGATACCGAATGGTTAAAAAGGCAGGAATTAGATAAATTAGATACGTAATTACTTGTTTAACTATCTTTTTACGAAACAGGTGACGGTACAATAAAGAAACCGTAATAAACTGTAGATTAAAATAGTAGTGTGTTAAATGTAAATTAATCCAATTATGTTTTGCATAATACGTTGCTATTATTTGCACTACTACAATACACCACATATACCATCTAAACCGTCTTAAGCTTGGCGAATTGGCACTTTTTTTTGTAAAAAAAGTATAAAGCAACGTATTTAACCCCATAGCTGCATACTCTAAATCGAAAATAAAGTGTTCCATACTAACAAAATGGGTTGGGGTTATCAGTTACGCGTTTACGTGTTAAAAACACACAAATATACTTCACTAAATCATATAGTACCTATTTTAGCACAAATTACAGAACAACTTCTTTTCTTCTAAAATTCTTATACCATTCTACAGTAATTAATACCTGATATCCCAGATAGATAAAATTATTTACCAGCCATAATTGACCTATATAACCACTTTCTGTATCATTATTTATTAAATAATTTCCACCTACATATACAAGAAGGCTGCTTATTAAATACACAAACAATCCAATACTTACTAAGATCCAAACACTTTTTTTAACTTCTAATGAAATGAATAAATAATATATTATATATCCAATAAGCGGGATAGAACACATTATAATTTCAGGTATATAAAAATTCCAAAATGCCTTTGGATCAAATACAAATAAGATGCTTACGATAATTGGAATCCCTATTAGAAGATACTTTGAGAGCATCCTAAACCTTAAATTCGGAATTAGCTCTTTAAACAATAAAGAAACAAACACAAATTGAAGTATAAAGTACGCATGAGAAACATAAATATTCTCCATATGATTCTCCTTTAAGACCCTCATAACCAACTGTACAACTGCCATACTAAAAACATAACAGAAAAAATACAACAGAGGTTTTGTTCTATTTCGAAGATATGAATAGGTAAATAACAACGTATTAATTACAATAAAAGTATAGCATGAATACTTCAGAATATCTTTAATCATTTAGCAATAAGGTTGGGTATTGCTAAATTAGAAAAATAAAAGATTGTGGTCGTTCTTTTTAAACCACAATCTTTAAAATATTTTACTTTTTACACCCTTCTACATCATAAGGCTCCATAAGTATACTGGTAAGGTCACAATCATCTGGACACGGTTCTATAAAGTCGTAAATCCCTGTAGTTGTTTTATCTATACCAACCGACCCTTCTTTTGTTTCTAACAAACCTGAAATAATTACATCTTTGTTATACTCCTTTTTTTCAGCATCTTTAGCTACTTCAGTAGTATTAATGGTAAGTGTCATTTTATTATCAGGATCCATTCCTAAATACACACGAAAACCATTAATTTCTTTATCACTTTTTAATTCTTGTAATTCATCCATAAGCTTATATAACCCATCAATGTCTTTTTTCGGAATCCAAAAAGCTTTTACAAAATTGGTTGGTAGTGGCCGGTCTTTGTACTTATCATTAAACATCCTTACTATGGCTTCCATATTGTTAGCGTATCTGCCAATACGCTCTTGAGCATCTGCAATAGAAATTTCGTTATCCGATAATCCTAGTGGTTTTTTCATACTTTTAAATTATAATTGATTATTTGATTCTTATATATGGTTAATATAATTATTATTTTTAAGCTCTACGTCATTTTATTTAAAAACACGATGTATAAAAGCACTTATTGCTAAAGTGTTGATTTCCTGAGATTTTTGTACCACTCGATACTAATAAGTTTTTGATATATAACATAGACTATCAAATTCACTTTGGCTAAAGTAGTAACTAAAAGATTACCTACTTTACTTACAAAATTATCTTTTTAAAAAAGACGTAACTGGTTATCTATATTCTTCTGATATTTCTCTACAGCTAACTTTGGAAATACCTTATTTTTAAAGTGTTTAGCTCTTGCTAATGCTATTTGTCTTTTAATCTGTAACGCAAAAACACCTTCACCTCGCATTCGATCTCCAAACCTACTATCGCCTAAACTACCTCCATGACATTCTTTAATTTGGTTCAGTACCTTGTCTGCTCTATCAGGTAATGCCTTTTCTAACCAATCGGTAAATATGTCGGCAATGGCACCATTTAAGCGCACTACGGTGTAGCCTATAGCTAAAGCTCCAGCGTTGGACACCGCTTTTGCCATGGGTAATATCTCATGGCTATTAATCCCAGGAATAATAGGAGCCAACATGGCATTTACAGGAATTCCATTCTCTGTCAATTGCGTAATGGTTTCCAACCGCTTTTTAATGGTCGTAGTCCTAGGTTCTAGGAGTCTTCGTGTATCTTCAGATAATGAGGTAACCGATATATTTACCCCCACTAACTGAGCCGACGCTAACTCCTTTAAAATATCGAGATCTCTAAGAATCATGGCATTTTTAGTAATAATACCCACCGGATGCTTGTATTTTAAAAATACTTCTAAACATTTACGGGTAAGCTCAAACTTTTTTTCCGCAGGTTGGTAGCAATCTGTATTCCCTGAAAGTACAATGGTTTGTGCTTTCCAATTTTTACTTTTCAGTTTGGCTTCCAGTAATTCGGGAGCATTCTTCTTAATAAGAATAGTTCGCTCAAAATCGAGTCCGGCACTATACCCCCAATACTCGTGAGAATTACGGGCATAGCAATATACACAGCCATGCTCGCACCCCTGATACGGATTCATAGAATGCGACATGCCCACATCGGGGCTATTTACTTTGTTTACAATAGTTTTTGGAAAAACCGGCACATACCTCGTTTTGTTTTTTGCAGGCTCCTCTCCCTCAACATGGCAATACTCCAAAAATTCTAGATCGGGGATGTGTTCCCCTTCCTGAAATCGGTTATGCACATTCTTTTGGGCGCCTCGCCCTTTTAGGTAAGCATCTGACATAAAAAAACTTTGGTTTCGGGAAACCAAAGTTTTAATAAATATTACTTAAATGCAATTTTAAAAACGTTAAAAACTATAAAATTATCTTAATAAACTTTTTACACTTATCCGTATAATTATTCTCTATAAGCATACCATTTATTGTTTTTATAGAAGCGCTTAAAATCCAAAACCTCCATCTTTCATACTTATTGTAAAGGCATATAAACACATTCCCTTTTATAAAACCAGATGCTCTGTTAATACACATCGAAACCTATTATTTCCCCGGAAAATCAGCCTTTCTTTTTTCTAGGAAGGCTGTAGTTCCTTCTTTAAAATCTTCGGTACCAAAACAATATCCAAAGCCTTCAATTTCGGCTTTATACCCATCTACACCATATTTAAAACCAGCGTTTATAACCTCTAAAGCTTTACCAATAGCTACCGGAGAATTCTTAGCAATACGTTCAGCAATTTTTTTACAGAAAGGTAATAACTCTTCCTGTGCTACCATATGATTAATTAATCCCCACATCAATGCTTGCTCGGTACCAATCATGCCACCGGTCATGATCATCTCCATAGCACGCCCTTTACCTACCAAATTTGGTAATCTTTGCGTACCTCCATACCCAGGTATTACCCCTAAAGAAACTTCTGGTAATCCCATACGGGCACTATCACTAGCTACTCGCATATGGCAAGCCATAGCCAGCTCTAAACCACCTCCTAATGCAAAACCATTTACAGCAGCAATTACAGGCGTTTTTAAACCTTCTACAAAATCAAACAAAATACGGTGTCCTTTTGCTGCCAAGGCTTCTCCCTCTTCTTTAGAATACGAAGCAAATTCGGCAATATCGGCACCAGCAACAAATGCTTTTTCCCCGTTACCTGTTATCATAATAACACGTACTTCGGGGTCTTCTTCAAAATCTGTGAATGCCGTATGTAACTCTAAAATAGTTTCATTATTTAAGGCATTTAATTTAGTAGGTCTGTTAATAGTAATCATTCCCAGACTGTTCTCTTTAGTTGTGATAATGTTGTTGTAGCTCATAATACTTAAAGTTCTTTTTGTTTAGGAAAACTAACGGTAAAAACCGTACCCATATGTAATTTAGAAGTAAACGTAATAGATCCCTTATAGGTTTCTACAATATTTTTTACCATGCCTAAACCAAGTCCCATACCGCTGGTTTTGGTGGTAAATTTAGGTTCAAAAATTTTTTCTTTATTCGCTTCCGAAATACCTATTCCGTTATCAGCAACCTGAATTTTAATATGCTCTCCATCTTCAAATACGGTTACTAAAATTCGGGGTTCTTTATCTTCGGGTATTGCCTGTAATGCATTTTTAACCAAATTGGTAATAATACGTACCAACTGGGTTCTATCTAATTTGGCTATAAGTTCTTCTTGTTGCGGACGGTAAATAATGGTTTTCTCCTTAAAAATATCCAAGGCTAATTTTACCACACCTACTACATTTAAAGTTTCATTTTGCTGTGCAGGCATATTGGCAAAACTAGAGAAGGCAGATGCAATACTACTCATGGTATCTATCTGCTGGATAAGCGTTTCTGAAAACTCTTTTACCTTGTTATGTACCTCCGGATCTTCAGCGTCAAAATAACGTTGAAAAACCTGTACCGTTAAACGCATAGGCGTTAACGGGTTTTTAATTTCATGGGCTACTTGTTTTGCCATTTCTCTCCATGCCTGTTCTCGCTCACTCTTTGCAAGTTTAACGGCACTTTCTTCCAACTTATCAATCATTCCATTATACGCTTCAATTAAATAACGTAACTCATCATTAGGTTCTTTAATGTGAATTTTTTGGTCGCCCTTGCTTAATTGAGTTTCGTGTAATTTATCGGAGATCGTTTTTAAAGATTTTGTAATGTAGGTAGACACAAAATACGCAAGAAATACCGCTATTATAATCATAAACACGTATACAATTACCAAACGGTATAGAAACTCCTCTAACTCTCTATTAGTTAAGGTATCATCTTCAAAATAGGGTATGTTAAGAATTCCTATAGGTTTAAATCGTGTGTCTGTAATATATACGTATAACGACTGGTAACTGTTACCTGCCGCATGTTGATAGGCTACATAGCGTTTATTAGGACTGTTGTACAATTTGTTAAGTACATCATCTTTCAACTGCCTTGCCAAACCGTTGTACACTAATTGCGGGCGCGAGCTTTTGATAATTTTTCCGTCTAAATCGTAAATATTAAAATTTACGTTCTGTATATCGGCTATCTCATAGATAGCATCTCTAAAAATGTACTGAAGATTATTGGTAGTTACTTCGTAGGTGGTTCCTTTTAGCACATAATCTATGCTAAGCATAATCTGCTCTTCCTTTGTTTGTAAGCGTGATTCGTGGTAATCTTTGGCTTGCTCTCGATACTGATAAATAGTAACAATGGCTATTAACAAACAGGCTATTACCACCAAGGTAATCATGGCTACAAAAATACGTGAGCGTAAAGATATTTTTTTAAGCACCTACTTTTAGTTTTGCCGTTTAAAGATAGGAAATTATCTGGTCTTAAAAATTAAAATGCACTACTACTTACATTACACAGACAGCCTATAAATTTTGATGATTAAGATACTATGCCTCCGGATTTTTTGCACGTATACGCTTATACAACTTTATACCCAGCATTAAGAAAATAGCCAGTCCTAATAAACCAACTACACCAAACACCCAGCTTACAGCGCTTTTTAAAATCACTAGAAACACCACAGCAAATAGCATAATAGTGGCTATCTCATTATAAATACGCATATAATTAGAGGTATATTTTACAATCCCCTGCTGTAGTTGTTTAAATATAAAGTGTGTTTTTATATGATATATTATTAGACCTACAACAAACAGTAGCTTTACATGCATCCAGGGTTGATGCAGATAGAAAGGTCTTACAATTAATAAAACAATAGCAAACAACGTTGCCAATACCGCCGATGGCCAGGTAATAATAATCCACAAACGTTTAGTCATTAGTCGTAACTGATCACACAGAATAGTTCTGTCTGGCTCAGCTTTGTCATTGGCCTCTATATAGTATATAAAAAGACGCGGAATATAAAACAAACCCGCAAACCAGGTAACTACAAATATTAAGTGTAGTGACTTTATATAGTTGTAAAACTCTTCCATTTTTATATGTTTATGCAGTAGTTTCTGTCACAGCCCATTGATCTACCCAACGTGCTAAAACATTAACCCAGTCCTCACGATCATTTAAACATGGTATAGCATAAAAGTTTTCACCTCCAGCCTCTATAAATTCTTCTTTACCTTCCATTCCTATTTCCTCCAAAGTTTCTAAACAATCAGATACGAAGGCAGGAGTAACAATAGCCAGATTTTTAACCCCCTTATGCGCTAAGTCTTCAATAGTTTTGTCGGTATATGGTTGTAACCAAGGATCTCTACCTAATCTACTTTGAAACGAAGTACTATAAGTTCCTTCTTTTAATCCTAGAGTTTCTATTACCTGACGGGTTGTTTCATAACACTGATGACGGTAACAGAACTGGTGTGCCGGTGAAGGCGTTTTACAGCATTGACCATCTAACTGACAATGAGACTTTGTAACATCTGATTTTCTGATATGGCGTTCTGGAACTCCATGGTATGAGAATAATAAGTAATCCCATTTTTTACCCTTCAGTTCATCTGCAATTGACTGCGATAACACACGTACATAATCTGCATGATTATAAAAGGCAGGCACCTCTGTAAAAGACATTTTAGGAAACTTCTTCTTTCTAATTTCTTCTGCTAACACCAAAATAGTTTCGGTAGTAGCCATGGCAAACTGAGGATATAATGGCACTAATAATACCTCATCAACTCCCTTATCTGCTAACTCTTGTAGTCCACTCTCTATAGACGGATTTCCATATCGCATTGCCAATGCCACCGGAACCGATACCTTTTCCTGTACCTTCTCCTGTAATCGTTCCGACAATACGATTAAGGGTGACCCTTCTTCCCACCATATTTTTTTATACGCAGCAGCTGATTTTTTTGGACGGGTATTTAAAATAATTCCTTTAACAATAAACGCTCTTAACAAATAAGGTTTGTCAATTACGCGCTCATCCATTAAAAACTGATCTAAATACTTCCTTACATCCTTAGGATCAGTACTGTCCGGAGAACCAAGATTCACAAATAATACGCCTTTCATGTGTTATTTTTTTTCAAAATTAGTATTTAATTCTATTTTTACATATCTAACCTGTATATAATGCGTTTTAAATTTTTCTTTGTCCTGTTTTTCAGCATTGGTTTTTGCTTTGCACAAACTACTTCTAACAATAGCCTGCTTTGGAAAATTACAGGTAACAATTTAAAACAACCATCCTATTTATACGGTACTATGCACGTAAGCAATAAAATTGCTTTTAGATTAGATGATGTATTTTTTAAAGCTTTAGATCAGGCCGAATATGTAGCACTGGAAAGCGATCCAAATTTATGGCTAGATTATTATAAAGACAGCCCCTTATCAATAGATTTTAACAATTACGACAGAGGAACTACTTATAAAAGCGTTGTTATTGAGCTCCCTAAGTTAACACAAGTTGCTACTACACTGGGTATAGACAACAGTATGATTAACAACATACTTTACCGAACCAATGTTTTTGCACAAAATTTTCAGGACGAAACATATCTGGACATGTTTATTTATCAGGCTTGTAAAAAAGGTAATAAACAATTTGTACCGCTTGAAGATTTAAAAGAATCGGATTCTTTAATGAATCTTATTAATGAAGACGATATTAAAAAGATCCCCGATGAGTGGTTAAAAACCCGAATGGAAAAAAATAATGAGAACTACGGTGAGCTTATTGAAAATGCTTACAGAGAGCGCAACATTTATTTAATTGATTCTTTACAAAAAGCCCTCTACGAGTTCAACTATCTTAAGTACATGCTGTATGAACGTAATAAGGTAATGGCAAAGGGTATTATAAGCACCATACAAAAAGGCTCTACCTTTACGGGTATTGGCGCAGCACACCTTGCCGGTGAAGATGGCGTTATTCAACTACTAAGAGATGCTGGATACACCTTAACTCCTATAACCTCTGAAAAATCTAAAATAGGAACTAACATAAAAGCTAAGTTCGAAGATACTTTTGTACCCATACAATTACAAGAAACCGCTTCTGAAGACAGTATTATAACCTTAAAATTACCTACTAAATTATATAACTTCGGACAAAGTACTAATGGCATATATTATGCTTCACCAGATTTAACAAACGGTTCTTACATTAGTCTTTTAAGACATAGTAAGTTTAATTATATCCCGAGTACCGATAGTATTACGCTGGCGAAACTTCAAGACTTATTTTTTGAAGCTATACCCGGAGTTATTATTTCTAAAAAAGAACTAGATACTAAACCCTATATGGGATTAGAGATTATTAGCAAATTAAAAAATGGCGATTATCAGCGTTTTCATCTGTATGAAACCCCTACTGAAATTTTTATTCTAAAAATGAGTGGAAAGAAAGATTTCGTACTCAATTATAGTAATGAAATTTTTAATTCAGTTACTTTTAAAACACCTCATAATACATGGGAAACAATCACCGATTACAATGAAAGTTTTGAAGTGCTGATGCCAGATGATTATGCATTCTATAACCCGAATCACACAGGTCAAAAATTACTTCAGGCATATGACCAAGCAACAGGAGCTTATTATATAGTAGAAAATATTTCACTACATGATTACGACTATATTGAAGAAGATTATTTTGAATTAAAACATTTGCAAAGAAGGTTTTATGAAGCGCTTAATTCAACTCCTTCTTATAATGATGTAGCACTACAAAACAATCACCCAATGCTTACCTCATCTGGCATTATAGATTCAACTACAAACGCTAAGTTATATGTGGCTACTACTTTAAACAAAGACAATTATTACCTAATGGCTGCTTTTAACAGCTCTGTTGATGATGCCAATACGTTTTTCAACTCCTTTAAAACTAAGGAACCCTCCTACCAAAAGGCATATGAAAAAGTAAAAGATACTGGGCTATGCTTTACAACCCTCACTACTATTAAATTACCACCCAATTATAAAAAAAGTAATTATAACAATGGGTACTTCAATAAAAAAAGAGACCATGATTACGAAGGCTATATATTAAAAAACAATTATAGAAATGATAGTAACGAAGCTATAGAAGTAAAAAGAATTCGACTTCCTGATTATCAGATGTACAACAACATAAACAGTCTTTGGGATACCGAATTTAGCTTACCAAAATACCGTACGTTTATACAAGAAAATTTACCTGTAAGAACTCAAGAGGGAACAGATTATTACACCGAAGAACGAACGCTCACAGATACACTTAGTAGTAGAGCTATTTACATAAAACGTGTCTATAAACAAGGGAATATTTATATACTTAGTACGGTTACCGACACCCTAAATACACCTACTAAATATGTAACGGAATTCTACAATAATTTCACACCATTTGATTCACTGGAAGGAAAAAGTCCGTTTGAAGATAAAACACCTCTGTTTTTTGAAAAACTTAGAGCTAATGACACCATAGTAACAGAAATATATAATCAAATAGTGTTTTCAGATAAACATCTCGACTCTTTGTTCTATTATGTTTCCAACTTTAATTTTTCTAAAAAACAGGAAGCTATTAAGCATATGTTTATACGATCTATTGCTACATCTAATGATAAAAGAGTAAAACCGTTTCTTAAAAAGCTATACATAGATTCTTATCACGATTCTTATATTCAGGGATACATATTAAATACGCTTGCTGAAAAAGAAAATGAAGAAACTGTAAAAGATATTTTAGCGTTGTTAGAGGCCGACTTCCCGGTAAAAACAATTATAAAAGAAAATTTTATAGCTACCATTTCAGACTCACTTTCACTTAGCAAAGAATTATTCCCAGAATTGTTAGATTACGCGCTAGTAGAAAATTATAAATTACCCGTTTCAAAATTATTGTCTCAATTGGTTCTTCAGAAAAAAATAAAATCGAAAATGTACAAACACTTGATAGGACAATTTTTAAACGAAGCTAATATTGAATTAAAAAAGGACTACAAAGGGTTTAATGGATACAAATCCTATTCATCTTACAAAGAATCACTTTTACCAAGTTATATTACGCTTCTATATCCTTATAAAAAGCAACAAAAAATAAGTGATTTTTTTAAGAAAATTGAACAGTCGGACAATACATACTTTAAAATAGTGTACCAGCTAATTAATAAAAAACTAGGTGAACCTGTTAACTCTAATTACTTTATTAGCTATGCTAAAAGTGAAAAAACCAGACAAATATTATATGAATTAATGGACGAGTACGAGCTTTTGAATTTATTTCCTAGAGAATACTTTCAGCAAGATTCTCTAAACATAGGATATCTATTTAGAAACCTCAGTTCTAATGTTGAAATTAAAAGTTATGAGCAAGTCACAAAACAATGTATTACGAATAAATCAGGAAAATTTATGGTATACATCTATAAAGTAATTTATAAATATAGCTCAGGTACCGAAAACAAAAAGTTAAAAGCTCTATACATCCCTGAGAGTGAAAACCCTTCACTGGAGTTTATAGACTACACAAGTAAACTCATTAACACATACACTTCAGAAGAAAAATTGATAAAAAATATACTTGAGGAAATAGAATTTGAAGACCGAGAACGAATAAAGAATTTTTATTAAGATACCTCTTTTCTATCGTAAGGCGATTACGTATTGCTTTGGGGTGGTACCATATTTTTTCTTAAACGCCGAGATAAAATGACTAGGAGTACTATACCCTACCCGTAAACTAATTTCGTTTACATTATGCTCCCCGCTTTCCAGCATCTTACGAGCAAACTCCATTTTGTAATCAAATAAAAAGGTGTAAACAGGATCGCCGTATAATTGTTTAAACCCAACCTTTAATTTCTTTACATTCAACCCTACCTCATTGGCAAGCTCTTGCAGTCCGGGTGGTTCGGCCATGTTGGCTATGATAATGTCTTTGGCTTTTCTTATTTTTAAAATATTCTCCTCGTCAATTAAAAATGGGCATTGCTCTATATCGGCATCCTCCTTATTAAAATACAAGCTCAACAATTCATACGCTTTACCCTTCGTATATAAAGTCTGAATATATTTATTTAAGGTAGTATTTAATAACTGATGCAATACCACCGCCATCCCTGGCGTAATTTTAGAATCGTTATAATACTTCTTATCTTTATTTTCGGTACTTAAAAAGTCGATATAACCGGCCTCGGTAGAAAACAGCGAGTGAAATTTCTGAATAGAAATTAAAATAGATACCAACCACGAATTAGCTCCTATCTCTAAATTAATAGGTAAATTTCGTTTCGGATTGTACAAAAGCAAAGCACTCTCCTCGCCTACATTTAAACTATATGCGCCCTCATTAAAGTTAAATTTAGAGGTGCCCTTCAAACTAAAGTGAAACTGAATAAAACTACAGTCAATATCCTTTGTCACCAATACCGTTTCAGAGGTATCATTTTGATGTTTTAAAACAATGAAACCATTCTCAATTCTAATTTCTTCTGAAGTACCTTGAGCGTTATTTTTAATTGATATTTCTTCCATCATCTAATTTTATTTTTATTTAGAACAAATCTAAACTAGAGTTGTGCAAAACCTTTCAAACACTGCTAATATATAACTTTATACGGGTTTCAAGGCATTCGTAACATGCATTCTCCTTAAGCGATAAAAAAAGTACTTCTAGCGTTACTTTTTTATTTTCAACAAGCCTACTTTTGTTTTCGTATTTCCTTTTGAGCAAATGGAACGATATAATATTTCTAAAAATAGTACATTTTACGCTATTGGTCTAAGTTACAAAAAAGCCGACGCTAAAACGCGTGGTCTTTTTAGTTTATCAGATATAGCTAAATCAAATCTATTACTTCAAGCTAAAAATGAAGGTATAGATGCCCTGTTGGTTACCTCTACTTGTAACCGTACTGAATTATATGGTTTTGCCCAACACCCATTTCAACTTATTAAATTATTATGCGAGCATTCGCATGGTACCGTAGAAGAGTTTGGCAAAGTGGCTTATGTTCATAAAAACCACGACGCCATTGCGCATTTGTTCAAAGTAGGCACTGGTTTAGACAGCCAAATCTTAGGCGATTTTGAGATTATTAGTCAGATTAAACAAAGTTTTGTATCTGCTAAAGAAAATGGCTTAGCCAATCCGTTTTTAGAGCGTCTTACCAACTCGGTAATTCAAGCCAGTAAAAAAATTAAAACCGAAACCGAAATATCTTCAGGAGCTACTTCTGTATCTTTTGCCTCGGTTCAGTATATATTGCGCAACGTGTCTAATGTTTCCGAAAAAAATATTCTGTTATTTGGTACCGGAAAAATTGGAAGAAATACTTGCGAAAACTTAATTAAACATACTAAAAACAATAAGATTACCTTAATTAACAGAACTAAAGATAAGGCACAAAAAATTGCAGGTAAGTTTGATCTTACCGTTAAAGATTACGCCGATTTACCTTCTGAAATTAGAAAGGCAGACATTCTTATTGTGGCTACTGGGGCTCAGAACCCTACTATTTCTAAAGAGCTTATTTTCCCAAATAAAAAATTATTGATTTTAGATTTATCTATACCTGCCAACGTTGCTGAAGACGTTGCTGAATTGGATAATGTAACCTTAGTTCCGCTAGATCTTCTGTCGCAATTAACCAATGAAACGCTAGAAAACAGAAGACAATACATTCCTCAGGCAGAAGCCATTATTGAACAAATTAAAAAGGAATTTATAGATTGGTTAGAAACTCGTAAATTTGCACCAACCATTAAAGCACTAAACAAAAAACTTAAGTCTTTAAAAGATGCCGAGATTGATTATCAACGCAAAAAAATAGTTGATTTTAACGAGCAGCAAGCAGAGATTTTAAGTAACCGAATTATTCAAAAAATTACTACACATTTTGCCAACCACTTAAAAGATTCGGGAGGTACAACAGATGTTAGTATTGAATTAATTCAGCAAGTGTTTCAGCTGGAAAAAGATTTTTAATGAAAACAATCCGAATTGGTACACGTGATAGTGAATTGGCACTATGGCAAGCAAACACTGTAAAAAGTAAAATAGAAAGCCTTGGGTATAAAGCAGAATTAGTTCCTGTAAAATCTACAGGAGATATTATTTTAGATAAACCCTTATACGAACTTGGCATCACCGGTATTTTTACCAAAACCTTAGATGTTGCCATGTTAGCCGGTAAAGCAGATATTGCGGTACATAGCATGAAAGATGTACCTACACTATTACCTAAAGGTATTGTAAAAGCGGCTGTTTTAAAACGTGCTCCTTCAGAAGACATCTTAGTTCATAAAGGAAATACTGCTTTTTTTGAAGGTAACGGAACCATTGCTACCGGAAGTTTACGAAGAAAAGCCCAATGGCTACATAAATACCCGCAGCATCAAGTAGAAGATCTAAGAGGAAATGTTAATACACGTTTACAAAAACTGGAAGACAACTCTTGGGACGGAGCTATTTTTGCCAAAGCCGGATTGGAACGTATTGAGCTTACCCCTGAAAACCATACCGTATTAGATTGGATGATACCAGCACCCGCACAAGGGGCTATGTTGGTGGTTGCCATGGAAAACGACACTTATACAAAAAACATTCTTGCAAAGTTAAACGACGAAGATACCGATATATGTACACATGTTGAACGTGACTTTTTAAGAACTTTAGAAGGTGGGTGTACCGCTCCAATAGGAGCGTTAGCTACTATAGAAAACAACGTTATTAACTTTAAAGGTGGGCTATTTAGCCTAGATGGTAAACAAAAATTAATTGTAGAAAATAGTATCGCTAAAGAATCCTTTAGTAACTTTGGTAATATTTGTGCTACTAACGTATTGAATAATGGTGGTTCTGAACTAATGAAAAAAATACGAGAAGTACTTAAGCCAAAATCAACTAATGAATAAGAAGACGCTTCAAAATATATATAGGTTTATAGATGTTTTTATCTTATTCTTCCTAATATTCGACTTCGGGTTTAACATTAACGAAGGGTATAGACCTTATAAATTAGTTGGCTTCTTTACACTCAGCGCACTGCTACTAACCTTTAATATTGTAAAGTTTTTTCAATATAAAGATAAAAGTTCCAGACGTACGGTTGCCGTTAACATGGCTATTATAGCCGTTACTATCTTAACTGCCATTACGTATATTGTTTATCACAAAGACGCCTCTATCTTCTCATTAACCTTACGAACCAAGGTTATTTTTGAAGTCGGCTTATTCTTTTACTTACTGCTAAGACTAACATTTTTAATAAAATATATTTATAAAATATACTTCAACCCTGCTATTCTGTTTGTAGGTAGTTTTGGTATTTTTTCACTTATAGGCGCATTTTTTCTAATGCTCCCAAAAGTATCTACCCACGGTATTAACTTCACAGATGCATTGTTTACCTCAACAAGCGCTATCTGCGTAACTGGTTTAGCTGTTATGGATACCGCAAAAGATTTTACACAACTAGGGCAAATTGTAATATTAGTACTTATACAAATTGGTGGGTTAGGTATCTTAACCTTTACTTCTTTCTTTGCTTTCTTCTTTAAGGAAACCTCATCTTTTAGAGAAGGTATGTATGTAAAAGATTTTACCGCTTCGGAGCATTTACAAGATGTTTTTAAAGTAGCTGTAAGCATTGTATTATTTACACTATCGTTAGAGTTAATAGGTGCTTTTTCTATCTATTATACTATTATAGACAATGCTGAGATTAATGATAAAATATTCTTCTCATTGTTCCATTCGGTATCGGCTTTTTGTAATGCCGGTTTTTCCACTTCTTCCGCTAGTTTATATGCAGAATCATTACGATTCAATTATTCACTACAATGGATTATTATGGTGCTTATTATTTTTGGAGGATTGGGATACAACATTGTATTTAATACCTTTTCATACTTTAAGGCCATATTTGTAAACTTCTTTATTAAAAGAAGAAAACATTTTCCGGTTAGGGTATTTACCTTAAACTCTAAAATTATATTTATTACCACTTCTATATTATTGGTTGTAGGTTTTGTATTCTTCTTTTTTGCAGAAGGCCAACATACATTAAAAGAACACGCCACTGCTTTCGGTAAAATTACCACAGCTATGTTTTCATCTGTAACCCCAAGAACTGCCGGTTTTAATACGGTAGATTATACTCAGGTTGCCACACCATCTTTACTATTTGTAATTTTATTAATGTGGATTGGAGCTTCTCCTGCATCTACGGGTGGTGGTATTAAAACTAGTACTTTTGCCATTGCTACTTTAAACATTTTAGCTACAGCAAAAGGTAAAAAACGAATCGAAATAAATACCAGAGAAATATCAAGCAGTACCACTAATAAAGCATTTGCGATTATTTGTATATCTTTAATAGTTATAGGAGTAGCCATTTTATTACTTCTATTTTTTGAACCAGACAAAGATTTACTAGCTATTGCTTTTGAGTGCTTTTCGGCCTATAGTACGGTTGGTTTAAGCTTAAATGTAACACCTACATTAAGTCCGCCAAGTAAATATGTTATTATAGCCGTTATGTTTATTGGCCGTATTGGTATGCTTAACTTAATGATAGGAATGCTTAAACAAGTAAAACAGAAGTTTTATAAATATCCTCAGGAAAACATTTTAATAAACTAAGAAAAATGAAGATTATCATTTTTGGACTCGGAAATTTTGGAATGTCGTTAGCCCTAAGTTTAACAGAAACAGGTAATGAAGTGATAGGTGTAGATAAAGATCTTACCAAGGCAGACATGATGAAAGATAAAATTGCCCATAGTGTATGTATGGATTCCACCAATGAATTAGGATATCAGGCATTACCTATGAAACAGGCAGACATGGCAGTAGTAGCTATTGGAGAAAATGAGGGGGCAGCTATTATTACCACCGCTATTATTAAAAAAATGTCGAATGCGAAGGTAATTAGCCGTTCGTTATCTCCTATTCACGACACGGTACTGCAAGCCATGGGAATTGTATCTATTGTGCACCCTGAGCAGGAGGCTGCTGAAAAACTTACTAATAAAATCAACCTTAAAAATATTGTAGATAACTTTAAGATTGATGCTAAGTATTCTATTTCAGAAATTAAAACGCCTCCAGCATTTGTTGGCAAATCTATTGTTGATTTAAATATTAGAGCAAAATATAAATTAAACATCATTACCATTCTTAGAAAAAAGGAAAAAACCAATATAATTGGTAACACAACCAGTATTATGGAAGTTATTGGGATTCCTTCTGCGGATACCGTTATTGAGAAAAATGACATTCTGGTAGTGTTTGGTTTAAATGATAATATTTCAAAAATCTGTGATAAAAACTCGTAATGGATACCATTAGAATCCTTTCTGCAAAAAAATTAACCTCTTCTCAGCAAGAACTTTTGCTAAATAAAGGTTTTGCTTTGGTGCATACAGATTTTATTAAAATAGCCTTTATAGATGTTGTAGAGCCTCCTAAATATGACCATATAATTATTACCAGCAAAAACGGGGTTTTAAGTTTAGAGCACAATCATTTAATACAAACTCTTAGCAACGCTAATTTCTATTGTGTAGGGAGTAAAACCGCTTCTTTACTAGCCTCTAAAAACTTAAACGTGATAAAGAGCTTTCCTAACTCTAAAGAATTAGGATCCTATATAATTGAGCACCTACCTGAAGAGCGTTTTAGCTATTTCTGTGGGAATATTAGGAGAAAAGAAATGCCAAGAATGTTGAAGAAAAACAATATTCCTTTAGAGGAAATAGTGGCGTACAAAACTTTTTTTGCACCACAAGATATTCCCGGAAAATTTGATGCCGTTTTATTTTTTAGTCCATCACAAGCAGAAAGCTTTTTCTTTAGCAATAAACTACAAAATGCCATGGCGTTTTGTATTGGTAAAACAACAGAAGACACTGTAAGACCTTATACCAACAATATAATTACAGCTACACAACCTACTATTGAAAATGTAATTGTACAAGTGGTTAAACACTTCAAGACAAATAGAAACATCTAATCTCGAGACGAGAAGAATATATTTTTAATACGGAACTATAAAGATACAATGATACAGAACGATCTTTTTTTAAAGGCTCTTACTAATGAAAAAGTAAGTCGTCCACCAGTTTGGATGATGAGACAAGCAGGTAGATATTTACCAGAGTTTATGGCATTAAAAGAAAAGTATGATTTCTTTACACGTTGCAGAACACCAGAACTTGCTGCAGAAATAACCGTGCAACCTATAGACATTGTACAAACAGATGCGGCTATTTTATTTTCGGATATTTTGGTAGTACCACAAGCCATGAATATAGAAGTAGAGATGAAACCAGGTGTGGGACCTTGGTTACCAAATCCTATTCGTTCTATGAAAGATGTAGATCAGGTTGTTGTACCAGATATTCATGAGGAGCTAGGCTATGTTATGGAAGCTATTAAACTTACCAAACAAATGCTAGACAACAGAGTGCCTTTAATTGGTTTTGCTGGTTCTCCATGGACCATCTTATGCTATGCAGTACAAGGACAAGGTTCTAAAAATTTTGATATCGCCAAAGGCTTCTGTTTCTCTCAACCCGAAGCAGCACATAAACTATTACAAAAGATAACCGATACTACTATCGCCTATCTTAAAGAAAAAGTAAAAGCAGGGGTTAATGCTGTACAGGTTTTTGATAGCTGGGGAGGTATGTTATCTCCGCAAGATTATCAAGAATTCTCTTGGTATTACATGAATCAAATAGTAGAAGCACTTGCTCCATATACCAAAGTAATTGTTTTTGGTAAGGGTTGTTGGTTTGCATTAAATGAGATGTCTAAGAGTAAGGCTTCTGCATTGGGAGTAGACTGGACATGCTCTGCTAAAAATGCACGTTACCTAACTGGTGGTAATATTACCTTACAAGGAAACTTTGATCCATCAAGACTTTTATCTCCAATTCCAACCATAAAAAAAATGGTTCATAGCATGATTGATGATTTTGGGGTAAACAATTATGTTGTAAATTTAGGTCATGGTATTCTACCAAATATTCCGGTAGACCATGCCAAAGCTTTTGTTGATGCTGTTAAAGAATATCACCCACATAACAACTAAAAAGATGAAAAAAACCAAAACGTTACTTACGACCCTTTTACTTTTTATTTGCCTTTTCCAAGCTACCAATGTAAAAGCTCAAACCTATATTAAGGGTAATTTACCGCTCGCAGCCGTTCTAATACCCAATATAGCCGTAGAAACTAGTATTGGTGGTAATTGGTCTTTTCAAACGAGTGCAACTGCTTCTTTTTGGGAATCTGTAAATGGAGGTCCTCAAAAGTTTTTCTTCTTAATAACTGAGTTCAGATATCATCTTAAAGCGATAGATGAAGGTTTTTTTGGAGGTTTAAATGTTGGTGGCGCCAACTTTAAAATGCAAAAATATAACTACTGGGATACCGATAAATATCAGGTAGGGTATGCATACCTTGGGGGCATATCTATAGGATATAACCACAAACTAAATGATAAATGGGGACTTGAAGTTTTCATAGGAGGTGGATTTATAGGTAGCTACTACAGAGGATTCTTATTAAGCACAGGGGAACAATATGATAGAGATGAGGCCCAAGACTGGGGCAGACATTTTGATATTAGTGGAGACTGGCTACCTTATGAAGGCGGCTTGATGCTTACTTATAAATTATAATTCACTATGTTAACCAAAGGTTTTAAAGACGAACATCAAAGACGTATTACAGAAGCCTTAGGTAAAATTCTTCAGTTAGAATTTATACCTGATGATTCTAATGCACAAGTAGATAGTATACTAGAGGACTTATTAGGGGTATCCGTAACCAATATTGAAACCATTAACAAAGAAATACTATTAGATATATTACAAAAAAAAGATTTATCCTTTGAAAACTATGTGCTCTTAGCAGATGTACTTTTTAAGATTCTTCAAATTAAAAAAGATATACAACAACAAAACCTAGCGCAAACCATAATCGCTATATATGAATATGCTCAAGATAAAAATCACATATTCTCTTTTGGCTTAATTCAAAAAATAAGTCAGGTTAAATCATATTTATAAACATAAGGTTTTTCATATAAAAACAAAAAGAGCGTTTTTCAGAACGCTCTTTTTATATATTAATTCGCTATTAAAAAATTAGTTTTTCATCAATTTGTTTACGTACTGTACACCGTCTGCTTTTAATTGAATAATGTACATCCCTTTATCTACGTTACTCAAATTAATTTGGGTTTGTGCACTAAAGTTCGTTTTAATATCCTCATAAACAATTCTACCATTCGTATCGAAAACTGTAACCTCTACATCACCCGTAAAATCAGCAATTTCAATATTAAATACTCCCGTAGAAGGATTTGGATAAATACTTACGTTACTACCTAAATCAAAACTTTCCGTTTTAAGAAATGTACAGTTAGATCCCGCAGCAGGCTCTGTAAAATCTTCCGTTTGGTCAGTAATACTATCTGTAGAACCAGAACTTGCATTAACACCTAACCCCCTGTTAGCAAATACCTCCCAAATTAAGCAGTAGTCTTCACCACCAGTTGTTGCCAAATCTGCAGCAATAATAGCATCTCTACCATCCACAAATCCAGGGCTACATGGTTGTAACTTCATAGCATCAAGTACCAATTGGAAAACTTTATTATTACCGCCAGTACCATTATATATATCTGAATCAAATCCATACTTTTCAATATAAGCCCAAGTTAAATCCCATAACATAGAAGCCCAAACAGTACCAACACTATGCACATCTACATAAGTAACACCATCATATGTATATGTATAATTGTTAGTATCACCAAATGTAAGCGGATCTACAGTAAAGTCGGTTGAATAAGGATACTCTCTAATACCTACACCGTCAGTTTCTTGACCTGCTAAGAAAGTAGACACACCTCTATAATCTGTTCCTGTATCTCCAGTTTCAATTTGAAGCATATACCCTAACCAATCAGACCATCCTTCTCCCATTTGTTCTTCATTATATAAACAAGAAGAGTTCCCAAATCCGCCAGTCAAACGAGTAGAAACACCATGTCCGTATTCATGAGCAATTACTAAGTTGTCAAAATCACCATCAGACTCAATAAATACTTCTGCTGGTTCAGATAAAGTTCCATTTACCGTAACACTCCCATTTGACATTGCTGCAATAATAGCTTCACCGTCTACCTTAGAAACAAAAATAGCTGGTATAGTAACACTCGCATCTGCACCAGACATATTTGCATAATCATTTTCTCCATCTTCAGCATACGAAACATTATTAACCATAATAACCCCAATAGCACCAGCATTTTGTGCAGCAAGTACCTTGCTTATAAATGTACAATCTCCTCTTCTAATAACTGCAATATTACCATTAAGCTCAGTAGCATTAACAGCAGCAGTACAAGCGTCGGAAGTATCTGAACCTACACCATCATCAAATAAAACTAAATCCGCTGTAATTCCACTAGGAGAAGCGGGCAAATCAACATGACCAGGATCAAAAACATTATCTAAGGAAACTATCTCTCCAGCAATTGAAGAAGGAGCGTTAATTGTTAAATATTTTGGAGAAGGTCCATAAGTCCATAAATACATCTGCATTCTTGGGTTATTACCATCTGTTGGTGTAGAGAAGTTTGCATTATTTGTTCCTGCTCCATCCTGCGCATCGGCATTCACATAATCACCTAAGAAAGAAAAAGTTCCTCCATTACCATAATTATTTTTCTGAAAATTACCATTCGCTTCATCAAAACCATAATGATACGTAATATCATGAACAATATTATTCATGTAAAATAAATTGGTAACCGCTGCATCTATGTAATTAGATGCCTGTACACTTGTACCAGGGTACGTATAATCAAAAACTAACGTAGATCCTGCATCTGGTGAATAACCAGTACCGTTGTCACCATCAGGATCATCTTGCGCCAATACATTATTTCCACGTGTAATTGTATATTCAGCACCATCAGCACCGTTTATATCATGCCATCCATAAGGAGAAGCTGTTAAATTTTCTGGATTTGTTAATAATTGTCTAGATCCATGATTGGGGCTTTCTACATAAAACGGTAAAACATTATAAGTAGCCGAAGGAGGATTAAACATATAGGAGTTCGTTTCTACCGCCGCAATTTTTTCAAAATCAAATACATTCTTTTTAGCATGCGCGTTTAACATATCGGCCACAGAGGCATGAGAGTGATCTCCGAAATTACAAGAAATTGTCCAATCTTCTTTCTGTAAAACATCACCACTAACAGCATCTACACGAATACTCCAATAATGATTATGATCTTGTGCAAAAAACGTATAATCCCAAGCAAGTTTTAGAGTCTGTCCATCATTCAAATTAGCAAATACTAATTCTGCTTGTACAGGCTCATCTGTTAAGTTACCGTTGCTTAGCACATAATTATTGGCATCCTTTTTCTCAATAACACTAGTGGTAAATAAATCATAACCAGTAGCATTTAAAGCTATTGCAAATCCATCTGTAACACCTATGCCAGCACTAGTAGTGTTAATTTTATCTTCTACATTAGCTAAAAATCTATTACCTAAATTAATAACAGCATCATCTTTATAAGAAACATTAGTAACAGCTCTAAAAATATCAATTCCCTGATACTGCTGTTTTATATAATAATTGGTAATTTTGGTGGCCTTAGATGTAGCTGTACTTTCAATTGTCCATTCTTGTACATCGTTAAATATCAGTCTGTAAGTACTGTAATTTACATCTAGGTAATTTTGAATTTTCTGTTCAACCGAATTTTGGGCAAATGCGAAAACAGAAGCAAGTAAAATAAGTAACGTTAGTAATTTTTTCATCTATTAATACTATCTGATTTTTGAAAATTTTTCCAAATGTAATATAAATTAAATTTTTAAAAAGATATTAACACCTTTTTTAAGAATCTAAACATTTTATATTCATCAAATTAGATACATACCACAATTAATAGCATAAAAATTAAACTTTAAGCAAAAGTATTAAATGAAAAAAGATTTTTACACCTATATAAAGCAATTACAAGATACTATTACAGACAAGTTAGAAACCATAGATGGTGTTGCAAAATTTCAGGAAGACCTATGGGACAGACCCGAAGGTGGTGGTGGGAGAACACGAGTTATTAAAAACGGAGCTGTTTTTGAAAAAGGAGGTGTAAACATTTCTGCTGTACATGGTAAACTACCCGATACCATGCAAAAAATGTTTGGTGTAGCCGAAGCCGATTTCTTTGCTTGCGGATTAAGTTTGGTGATTCATCCCAAAAATCCGTTTGTACCTACAGTACATGCAAATTGGAGATATTTTGAAATGTATGACGAGAATGGAACCATTATTAATCAGTGGTTTGGCGGTGGACAAGATTTAACTCCGTACTATCTTTTTGAAGAGGATGTCCAACATTTCCATGCTACATGTAAATCGGCATGCGATAAACACAATCCAGAATTTTATCCAAACTTTAAGCAGCGCTGTGATGAATATTTTTGGAATACCCACCGCAACGAAGCCCGTGGTATAGGTGGTTTATTTTTTGATTATTGCAAACCATCAGATAACATGACTATGCAACAATGGTATAACTTTGTAACCGAAGTAGGCAACAGTTTCTTAGAGGCCTATACCCCTATTGTTGAAAAAAGAAAACATATCGATTACACTAAAGAACACCGTAACTGGCAGGAAATAAGACGAGGCAGATATGTAGAGTTTAATTTGGTACATGATAAAGGAACCCTTTTTGGATTAAAAACCAATGGTAGAATTGAAAGCATTTTAATGAGCCTGCCACCACATGTACAATGGGTGTACAATCATCACCCTGAAGAAGGAAGCGATGAAGCTAAATTATTGGAGGTATTGGCAAATCCTCAAGAGTGGGTTTAACCTAAACTAACCTCTTAATTAAATAGCCAACGATATAAATCTTAGTAACTTTGTATCAAATATAAAAAATATGTTTCCATTAAGAAGAAATAGAAGACTAAGAACCAATGAATCTATTAGAAGTCTGGTAAGAGAAACAAGTTTAAGTCCGCAAGATTTTATGTTTCCAATGTTTGTTGCCGAAGGAAGTAATGTAAAAACAGAAATTGCTTCTATGCCAGGCATTTACAGGCAATCTATAGATGGTACTGTAAAAGAGGTAAAAGAACTTTGGAACTTAGGAGTAAAGGCGGTGAATATTTATGTAAAGGTAAGTGATACTCTTAAAGATAATACCGGTAAAGAAGCATGGAATAAAGATGGGTTAATGCAACAAACCATTAAAGCCATAAAGGATGCTGTACCAGAAATGATTGTAATGCCCGATGTTGCCTTAGACCCATACTCTATTTACGGACATGATGGTATTATTGAAGATGGTCAAATTATTAATGATGCTACGGTAGATGCCTTAACCAGAATGAGTTTGAGTCATGCCCAAGCAGGAGCCGATTTTGTAGCTCCAAGTGATATGATGGATGGTCGTGTAGAAGCTATCCGTATGGTATTGGAAGAAGAAGGTTTTCATAATGTAGGTATTATGAGCTATAGTGCTAAGTATGCCTCGGCTTTTTATGGTCCTTTCCGTGACGCATTAGATTCTGCACCAAAAGAAAGTGGTATGGAAGTACCCAAAGACAAGAAAACTTATCAAATGGATTATGCCAACCGTATTGAAGCAATTAAAGAGGCTATAGACGATGTTAACGAAGGTGCTGATATAGTGATGGTAAAACCGGGTATGGCGTATTTAGATATTGTACGCGAAGTAAAAGATGCGGTTGATGTTCCGGTAGCGGTATATCAGGTATCTGGTGAATATGCCATGGTAAAAGCTGCTTCTGAAAGGGGCTGGCTAGACCATGACAAAATTATGATGGAACAGCTTATGTGTATTAAACGTGCAGGGGCCAGCATAATTTCTACCTATTTTGCAAAAGAAGCCGCTATACTTTTGAACAAATAGAAAAATAAATAGCATCAATCCCTGAAGTATATTCGGGGATTTTTGTTTGATGTAAAAACTCAATCATGAAAAAGTACATTCCTGTTATCTTATTTTTAATGCTAACTTCAACACTTATGGCTCAAAATACCCCTATTGCTGCCTGGCAAGAAAAATGGAACAACTCTGAAAATTATCTGATAGAAATTGCTCAGGCAATGCCGCAAGAGAAGTACACCTTTAAACCTACAGAAAGAGAAATGACTTTTGCCGACCAGTTGTTGCATATTGCTAACAATATTAACTGGCTAAGCAATACATATTTTAACGGTGAAAAAATTGATAAATACCAAAGCATTACCTCCAAAGAAGAAACTATAGCTATTCTTCACAAAGCATTTACTAATGGTAGAAACGCTATTGGTAAAACAAACCCAGAGGACTTAATTGCAGAGGTTGAATTTTTTGCAGGATCTAAAACAAAACTGCAAATACTAAACCTACTGCAAGATCATGTGACACATCATAGAGGGCAAGTAATTGTATATCTTAATTTAAACGACATCACTCCTCCAAGATACATAGGCTGGTAAACTGCTCTAAAACAAGCCCACATTACATTTTAATTTCGAGACAAGTCTAAGAGCGCTTAATCTCGATTATCTAGTAATCTTTTAACTTTTTTTTAAAAAGTACTCTTATAGAATAGTTTAATATTGTAATGTGAAATTTAGTAACAGACATATTTTTAGTCTTATAGCAGCACTTTTTACGTTTTTGCTTTTTACTTCTAAAGCAGACGGTAAAGCAACAGTAGCAGCAGCTAAAGAAACTACGGTTACTAACCAACACATAAACCCTTTAAATAATAAAGGATTTACCGTTGCTTTTATTGAGGAAATAAATATTTCACATTCCGATCAACAAAAGGAAGATGTACAAAAGTATACCGTTTTCCAATCAAAAGTAAATCAAAATCACTCTTTACATATTCCGGCTTTAGATATTAGTACTAAGGCCGTTTTTAATTCTCACACTAAGAAGCAACAGCTTCTCAACATTATTTTCCCATCTCATTTCTTCTATTAATTAACTGTTTTTCATAGCAATCACTAGAAAAATAAGATTAATTAATACCATACATAATGAGCAATAATGTAACCGTTTTAGGTATTCTATTCCTAGGAATATTTATAGGGCCTATTTTATATCTGGCGCTACGAGAACGTAAAAAAAGTAAAGGATTTACCAACCAAATTAAGCAAATAGCCTCCCAATATAATCTTTCGGGTTGTATACCTGAAGAGGTAGGCCACTTGGTGTTTCTTATTGATAAAGAAAACAGAAGAGGTTTGGTATTTGACCATCATTCAGGCGCCGAAAACTATTTAGAATTTGATAAAAAACATGAAGCCAGTTTATCTGCCTCCTACGAAAATGAGACTCTGGAAGATGGCAAAAGTATTATTAGCAAAATTATTTTGACCCTAAAAAACGCCAATATATCAAAACAGTTTTATGCCTTTGATGAAACATATCCGAATCAACTACACTGTAAACATATTGTAGAGCAGGCAAAAAACATGGTATACCAAATACATAAATTATAAAGCAACAACTACAATTGCCGTGGTTAATGGTTACAAGACTGCCAATCCCTTTTATTTCATTTCTTCTCGTTTAACGCTTTTTCCTATATTGGTAAGTACTTTTAACAAAACTCGTTAACCCGGCAATTTCTTTTTACATTTCCTTAAGAGGCTAATTAACCTATTTTCTTAACTTAGTAGTATAACTTTTTTAGAAAATTAATGGCACTACTAATAGTTTACGCGGTAATATCTATTTTCTTTTCTTTTTTATGTTCGATTTTAGAAGCCGTACTACTAAGCATTACGCCTACTTTCATCTCAATAAAAAAGGAAGAAGGCAAAACATATGCACATTCACTAGAACAGCTTAAAAACGACATAGATAAACCTCTCATAAGTATTTTAACCATTAATACCGTAGCCCATACGGTAGGTGCCATTTTGGTGGGTTCGCAAGCCCAACATATTTTTGGTGATGGTGCTAACGCAGTTGGAATTGTATCGGCGGTAATGACCTTTTTAATCTTAGTGGTTTCAGAAATTATACCTAAAACTATAGGCGCCTCTAACTGGAAAAAGTTAGCAGGTTTTACAACTACAGCGTTACAAATAATGATTTTCCCATTAAAATATACAGGTATTTTATGGTTGGCTCAACGTATTACACGACTCATTGGTGGTAGCGGACATGCCTCTATGGTAAGTAGAGAAGATTTTAGTGCCATGGCTGAGATTGCCGAAAAAGAAGGCATTTTCTTGGAATCGGAATCTAAAATTATTAAAAACCTTATCTCTTTTAATGATATTTTGGCCAAAGATGTAATGACCCCACGTACGGTAATGAAAATTGCCAATGAAACCCATACCATAGAAAACTTTTACCAAAAAAATAAAACACTTCGATTTTCTCGTATTCCGGTATACCATGAGGATAGCGACAATATTAAAGGACTCGTTTTAAAAACCGATGTCTTAGAAGCGTTGGCTAATGGTAAAGGAAACAATACCTTAGCAAATATAAGACGCCCCATACTTATTACCAACAGAACCCGCCCCATACCAGAACTGTTTGAGGAATTGATACAAGGTAAAAACCATATGGCATTGGTGATAGATGAATACGGTTCGGTTAGCGGATTGGTTACGCAGGAAGATGTGATTGAAACCTTGTTAGGTTTAGAAATTATGGATGAGAGCGATTCTATAGAAGACTTACAACAACTGGCTCGTAAAAACTGGGAACGCCGTGCCAGATTATTAGGAATGATTGAAGAAGAAAACAATGGAAAATCTTGAGATCACTTTTATAAAAACACCTCTTGGCACTACCGAAATTGGAGGTGATAATAACGGAATTCAATACATAAAAGTGCACGATGAGGAACTTGATATATCTACTCAAATACCCGTCGTTTTACAATCGTGCGTTAGTCAGTTACAACAGTATTTTGAGGGAACACTGAATGAATTTAGCTGTTTGTTAAATCCGCAAGGAACCCACTTTCAAAAAAAGGTTTGGGATGCTTTGTTAAAAATTCCATACGGAAAAACTACTTCGTATGCAGAGCTATCTATAGCACTTGGCGATATAAAAGCAATACGTGCTGTGGCTGCAGCCAACGGTAAAAATCCCTTATGGATTGTAGTACCATGCCATAGAGTGATAGGCTCAGACGGCTCTCTTACAGGCTATGCAGGTGGGCTTTGGAGAAAAAAATGGCTACTCGAACATGAAAATCCCGTAAAACAACAGTCTTTATTTTAAAATTTTTTCATTATTTTTAAGCATAATCTATCAAATAATGAAATTCATAAAAAAATTCTTTAAATGGCTATTCATTCTACTAGTGGTAGGATGCATTGCTTTATACGCCCTTGGATACGGATATTTATTCACCGCAGTAAAAACAATTTATTTTAATGGTCATACCACTGCCTTTCTAGAAGACTATAAAGAATTTGACAACCACATCATTCCGGCAAGTTCGCACCCAGAGGCCTGGCCTATACATACCAACTATAATACGGTAAAGGCTACAGACCAACTAAACACACTAAATACAGACAATAAAAGTGTGGCTTACCTTATTATTAAAAATGATAGTTTATGGTACGAAGAATATTTTGACGGATACGATAAAGATAGTAAAAGCAACTCCTTTTCTATGGCCAAAACCATGGTCTCTGCATTATTGGGAAATGCTATTATGAGTGGAGATATAAAAAGTTTAGAAGAACCGGTTGTAAAATATTTTCCTGATTTACCCGGGAAATATGCCAAAGACCTTACCGTAGGTGATTTATCTTCGATGGCATCGGGTATGGAATGGGACGAGAGCTATTACAGTCCGTTTAGTGTAACCACCCAAGCCTATTTTGATAAGGATTTACGTAGCGTAATGCTAGATATACCTATAATTTCAGAACCCGGTAAAGAGTACATTTACCTTAGTGGTAATACCCAGTTATTAGGTATGGTGATAGCAAAAGCCACAGGAAAATCGTTGGCTGAAAATTTTGAAGAAAAATTTTGGCAACCTATGGGTGCCGAAAATGAAGCCCTTTGGCAAGTAGATAGCGAAGAACACGGCATGGAAAAGGCTTACTGTTGTATTGCCAGTAATGCCCGTGACTTTGCACGTATGGGGAAACTATACAAAGATGGCGGGGTATGGAATGGCAAACGTATTTTACCTAAGGCATTTGTATTAAAATCTACCCATGCCAGATTTAAAGAGAGTCCGGAGTATGGTTATGGACTATGGCTAATGCATCACCGCAATAAAGACTTTTTTATGTTACGCGGGCATTTAGGGCAATATGTTATTGTACAACCAGAAGATAATGTTATTATTGTAAGGCTTGGACATACACGCCCTGAAGAACGTTTATATCCTGGAGATCCGTTTACAGCAGATACCTACGGCTATATAGACGAGGCCTATAAAATGATGGAACATGCTACAGCGAATTAGCTTAGATAAAATCCTTTTTCTTGATATTGAAACCGTGCCCGAAGTAGAAAACTTTGACGAGCTGGATGCTACTACCCAAAAATTATGGGAGCTAAAATCGGCCTACCAGCGTAAAGAGGAGTTTTCAGCAGAAGAGTTTTATAACAACGCCGGTATTTGGGCAGAGTTTGGTAAAATCATTTGTATATCGGTTGGGTATTTTGTGTTAAAAGGAGACACCCGCTCTTTTAGGGTAACTACCTTTTACGGGGAAGAAAAACAGTTATTATTAGATTTTAAAAACCTGTTAGACACCCATTACCAGCATCCGCAACAATTGCTTTGTGCGCATAATGGGAAAGAGTTCGACTTTCCGTACATTGCCCGACGTATGATAATACATGGCATACAAATACCTTATAAGCTGAATCTGTTTGGTAAAAAACCTTGGGAAGTACCCCATTTAGATACCATGGAACTCTGGAAGTTTGGCGATTTTAAAAACTATACTTCCTTAAAATTGCTTACCCATATTTTGGGTATTCCTTCTCCTAAAGACGATATAGATGGTAGCGAGGTACGTGCTGTTTTTTACGAAGAAAAAAATATAGATCGTATTATCACCTATTGCGAAAAAGATACCATTGCCGTTGCACAAATTTTTCTACGCTTTAGAAATGAAGAGTTGTTAAACGATGATGAGATTTTGCATGTGTAAGTGAAAACAGAATAAAATATTTGATAATTAAATATTCCACTCTTAGCGCTTAAATTAACTAATTTTCAAACTTTAAGAATACTAGAATAGATGATACTACAAAAAGCAATAGGTTTATATGTATTTTAATGATTGGTTATATTGTAAACCCTAAACTACTTATAAACCTACTGTATTCCTAACTAATTTAGTTTGTTGCTTTCTTCTTTAAAATAAGGGAACTAATAAGGGTAACTACCAATCCAACAGGCAGTATTTCCATATACGTAATCATAGCATTATAAAACGGATTCTTATACATTTCGGCAAAGCTAGCCATCTCTTGTATCTGGAGATCAATTTCTGCTTGTGTAGCCCCATTAGCCTTTAAATCGGCTATAGTTGCCTTAGCATATACCTCAGCAAAATCGGGTACAAAATAAAAATAATCTATCAGCCAGGTACCAACGTAAATAGTAGAGGCAATTAATACAATAATGCCCCCAATGGTAAAAGCCTTACCAAAACCTATAACTCCATTGTTATAGTTATTTCTATAATTTCTAATACCCACAAATACCATAGAAAAGGCTAAAAGCATAGAAGCATAACCAATAAGCATGGAATTGTGAAAGTCAATAGCTCCATCGGAATTGGTAACATAATTTGCTATTAATAACATAGGTGCTGCAACAATTGCACCCGCAATAAGTCCGTACGTAAGTGTAATTTTTTTCATTGTAATAAGTTTTTAAAACGCAGCAATAGTAAAGCATTTACCAAATCTTCATCTCATACTTTTGGCCATTTTTACAAAATTTCCCCTTTTTAGTACCAAAGTATGAGTTAGGGTACAAGCCCTAATCGTTTTGCCTTCCCTACGGCTTGCGTACGTCGTTGTACCTCTAATTTAGCAAATAAGTTCTGATTATGCGATTTTACGGTACTTACAGATACAAATAATTCCGAAGCTATTTCCTGATTGGTATGTCCTAATGCCATGAATTGTAAAATCTCCAATTCACGCTTAGTAATTTCAAGAGTCTCTAATTGTTGTGTATTGATGGTAAAGGTTTCCTTTGGTATAATGTAAACTTCTTTTTCAACTACGCGAGTCTCTACTTTTGGTTTAGTCAATTTTCCGGCAATCCAGATACCTAGTCCGGTAAAAATAACTGCCATAAAACCAATGTAAATTTCAAAATGATGATGAAAAATAATAAAGCGCAACTCTAGCCACTTCAACAAAAAAAGAAGGGCTGCCAAGCTAACACCGTATAAAATGGTGGTTCTATACTTCTTTAAAAACGGAACCATATTCAAAAAACATTTTAAAAGATTACCTATAAAATCCTTAGCAATATAACAATTGTACTATGTAAACATTGTTGTTTACAAAAATTATAAATAGCATAGCATATTTCGTTTCTTTATTTTTATTAAATCTAAATAAGTATTTATATTTGCGGGAAAATTAAACAAATTATAAAATGAAATTTCCGCAACACATAAAAGAGTTACACCTCACGTTAACCTGTACTCTTTTAGCCCTTGTATTAACTACTCCACAATTTAGTAATGCAACTACGCAGAAAACCTCAACTTCTTTTAGGAAACATCTTACCAATTCGGTTTCAGGGCATGTAACCGATAGTTACGGAAATCCGGTAGTTCAGGCAAATATTTCTATAGAAGGAACTGCTTTAGGTACTACTACCGATGCCAAAGGATACTTTTTTATTAGCGGTGTACCCGATGGTACGTACAGCCTTAAAGTAGCCTATGTTGGTTTAGAAACTCAAACCAAAAAAATGATTGTTACCGATAATACCGAGCTGGTATTAAACTTTACACTTAAAGAGCAAAATGAAGTGTTAAACGAGGTTGTTGTTGAAGCTAACCAAAACAAATACAGCAAAAAAGAAAGTAAAATGGTATCTAGAATGCCAATTACATATATGCAAAACCCACAGGTATATTCAGTGATTACCAAACAAGTTTTGGTAGACCAAATGGTAGCCGATGTAAACAGTGCACTACAATCTGCGCCCGGAGCAAGTAATATTGTAGGAAGTGTTGGTTCTGGTGGGGTTGGACTCTCTTTATACTTAAGAGGATTTAGTACCAGCGTTAACATGCGTAACGGTATGGCTACCAACTTTGTAACTACTGCCGATATGGCTAACGTAGAAAGCTTAGAAATTATAAAAGGGCCATCTGCAACCTTATTTGGTTCTACCTTAACTTCTTATGGTGGGCTTGTAAACAAGGTAACTAAAAAACCGTTCAGCACTATGAAAGGTGAAGTAGCTTACTATTTAGGTAGCTTCGGATTGTCTAGAATTACAGCAGATTTAAACGCTCCGTTAAACGAAGAGAAAACAGTTTTGTTTAGAATTAATGCTGCTAAACACAACGAGAAAAGTTTTCAGAACTACGGACACCAAAAAAATTATGCGGTAATGCCAAGCTTAACGTATTTGGCTAGTGACCGTTTAACCTTAAATATTGAAGCAGAACTATACCATACCAATAGACCTAGCAATTATTTTGGTATTAGTAGTGGGGTAACTGCAACCAGCTTTGACGGGTTGGATTATGATTTTGACTACTCGTACGGTAGTGACCAACTACAAAGTGAGGCCGATGTTTTCAACGTATTTGCTCAGGCAGAATATAAATTATCTGATAACTGGACATCGCAAACCAACATCTCTACTGCCAATACAGACAATAGTGCCAACTACTTATTCTTAACATTTTTAGATAATAGTCAGGTACGTAGAATGCCTATGAATATTGAAAGTAATTTTAATAGCACACAGGTACAACAAAACTTTACAGGTACCATGAATTTTGGGAACGTAGAGAACAAATTATTAGTTGGTTTAGACTATTTCTACCTAACTACTAAAGATAAAAGAACACGTTTTGTATATGATATTATTACACCTGATGATCCTGAAGTTGATATTAACTACCAATCGTATTTAGCTACTTTGGGAGAAAACGATCCGTATGCAAGTGTAAAACGTGAACAAGAAACCTATAGTGCTTATTTTTCTGATGTGTTAACCATTGCAGACCGTTTAAATATTATGGCTGCCCTACGTGTAGACCACTTTATTGATAAAACAACTGATTTTGACCAGACTTCTCTATCTCCAAAATTTGGTGCTACCTATGAAATTATTAAAGATGAATTAACCGCTTTTGGTAACTTTATGGATGGTTTTTCTAACGTAACTCCCGAGGAAACAGCCAATAACTCAACTCAAACATATAAACCTGAACACGCAACGCAATGGGAAGGAGGTATTAAAGCCGATTTATTTGATAACAAATTGAGTTTCACCGCTAGTTACTATGACATTAAGGTTAGAAATATTGTACGCAGTGTACCGGATGCAAATAACATTGGAGTTTACAATGCCGTACAAGATGGTACCCGTAATAGTAAAGGTGTAGACCTTGAAGTAATTGCCAACCCAATTGCTGGATGGAACATTATTGCAGGATACGGTTATAACGAAAGTCGCTACACAAAAGCTGACGAGAATGTAGAAGGTAACAGACCTTACTCTACTCCGTATAACGTGGCTAACTTCTGGACTACTTATAAATTTATGTCTGGTAACTTAGAAGGTTTTGGTATTGGACTAGGTGGGAACTACGTAGGAGACTCTTATTTAGATGATGCTAACACTTTTACCATTCCAGAACACACTGTTGTTAACGGAACTGTATTCTTTGAAAAACCTAAATACCGTATTGGTTTTAAACTTAACAATATTGGAAATACAGAATATTGGGCTGCCAATTACTGGGCTCAACCTCAAAAAACTAGAAATTTTGTAGTGAATTTCACATACAAGTTCTAATATCTCCGATTACATGAAGTTGACTCGTAAGGGTCAACTTCTTTTTTTGTTCACTCAAGTATACAGCTTTACCTTCCCAACAATTCACTATGAAAGAAAAACAACACATGAAGAAAAAAGGGTCTTCTACCTTTAATAAAATTGTAGCATGGATTCATCTTTGGCCTAGTATTGTATCGGGTATTGTAGTGGTATTTGTTTGTTTAACAGGTACCATTATTGTTTATGGTGATGAGATTATGGATTTATCGGCAGGAGATGCCAAATACGTAACCCCCGGAGATACACGCCTTACCTATGCCGAAATTAACGAACGTGTTTTAGCAAAAAATTCACTTTACGGTATATCAGAAGCTGTTTTTTACAAAGACCCTACACGTAGTGTGAGGCTTCGCATTTTTGATCGTAAAAATGTGAAAATGTTATTGATGTACATAGACCCTTATACCGGGGAAATACTTAAAGAAGATACCACCATTTATTTTTTCTTTATTACGGCACATCTACATGCACAACTATTGGCAGGCCCTATAGGTGGCTGGATTGTGGTAGTATCTACCATTATATTTTTTATAAGCAGTATCACTGGGCTTATTTTATGGTGGCCAAAAAAATGGAACAAGACTACAAGAAAAGCCAGTTTTACGGTAAAATGGAGCGCTAAGTTTAAGCGTCTGAATTATGATTTGCACAATGTTTTTGGATTTTATTCTTTGCTATTATGTGTTATTTTAAGCGGAACAGGACTTATCATATTCTTTCATACCTTAATGGATGTTACCGTAAAAGTTACTGGCGGTGATGAGCTTGGTTTAATGCACTACCTACCAAAAGCAGATAGTACCAAAACACAACTAGATATGGTTACTTTTGCTTATAAAACTCTTGAAGAGGAATATCCTGAAAAAGAAGCGGCTTCTATTAGGGTATACCAATCAGAAAAAGTGGGTTCATTTACCTTTACCACCGGTAAACCAGGTTTAAAGAGTATTGAAAAAGATGATGTAACCGCCTATAATAAGTACACGGGTGAAAAAATTACTATTAAACCGGAAACCCTTACCCATGAAAAAACCGAAAATACGGTTTGGCAATTACACATGGGACAATGGTGGGGGCAACTTGGTAAGCTGCTTACCTTTTTGGCTGGTATTGTAGCCACAAGTTTACCTATAACCGGATTTATAGTATGGTGGGGCAAACAAAAGAAAAAAAAAGGCAATAGTTTGAGACATTTTATAATATTAACTAGTTTGTTCATTGGTTTGTGCAGTTTTGCACAAACCGATGCTATTTTGGTTGGGTTTACAATACAACACCACTCTGCGGTACTTAACGAAGAGCGCACCCTTAATATTCATTTACCTGACGATTACGAAAAATATCCGCAGCAAAACTACCCAATAGTAGTGCTGTTAGATAGTGAAATGTATTTTGAAAGCTATGTGGGTATACAAAAAAACTTAAGTAAAGATCCGCATGCTTCTATCCCAAAAATGATTGTGGTAGGTATAGAAAACACACATAGAACCCGCGATCTTACACCTTCTAAAATTGAAGGTATAGACCATTCTGGAAATGAACAACCTATGTTTGCTGATGGTGGCGGTAATGAAGCTTTTTTAAAATACATCAATACTGAATTATTACCCTACATTAAGGCCAACTACAGAACCGAAGATTATCACATATTAGTTGGTCATTCCTTTGGTGGTTTGGCAGTGGTAAATGCATTTTTAGAAGATGCACCTTTTAATGCCTATCTGGCATTAGATCCTAGTTTATGGTGGGACAACCAATCAATGCTTAAAAAAGCAGATCGTATATTTGCTAACCATACTATTACTAAAAAAACAAGTTTGTACATGGTGTTAGCACACCATAATAATTCACCAGATGATGTTACAAACATGACGCTTCCCAACATGGATTTTAAAAAGGTATTAGAAAAATACAACCCTGAAAACGTACGTTGGAAACATGAGGTGTTTCACCAATACGACCATGGTACTGTAGTAATCCCTTCTATGTATAATGGTATGCTGTCTATCTTTGAAGGCTACCAAACCAATGCCCGTGACATGCTAAAAAACCCGGAGTATTTAGAAGAGCATTACAAGAAATTCAGTGAAAAAATAGGGTATACCTTTATACCTCAATTAAACTATCTTAATTGGATATCTGAGTTTTATAAAAATGATCCTAACAAACAAGCTGTACGAACCATTATAACTTTAAAACAAAAATGGTATGCTAAGCACTAAGACTTTCTAAAAAAAGCGGTAAACGCTTAGGGGCAAGCTCACAAAGCATTTAGTAAGCATTGCATATCTATTTCAAGACAAGTCTCGAAGCATTTAATCTCAATTATTGAGTAAAAAAAAGAGTTTAACTTTTATAAAAGTTAAACTCTCTTAATACCTAATAGTAGGTCTAATTATTATCCTTTTTTCTTCTTATAAAATTTAGATCCAAAATACAGTAATACCCCCACTACAACTGCATACCAAAAATAGGACTTCGGCTGACCATCTCCACCAACCGTAGTAAATAACCTATCCCAACGTATCTTATTCTTAATACCACTGGCGTTGCTCTCATAACTCATCCAAATAAACACCGGTTTACCAACCACGTGATCAAAAGGTACATACCCCCACTTACGTGCATCTAGAGATCGGTGACGGTTATCGCCCATCATCCAATAGTAATTTTGCTTTACTGTATACGTATCGGTTTGTTTACCATTAATATAAATATCATCTCCAGCAACCGATAAATTATTATTTTCATACTCAGCAATCAAACGCTTATAAAATGGAAGATTTGCTCTTGTAATTTTCAGTTCATCTCCTTTTTTAGGTATGTAAATAGGACCAAAATTATCCATATTCCAATCCAATGAATCAATATATGGGAAAACAGCATCTTTAACTCCTTTAGGCGTCAGCATTTTAGTAACACTCTTAACTGCCGGATGGCTTTTAATAAGTTCGGCTTCTTTATCTGTCAATACTAGCGTATACTCTTTTCCATTAAAACCTCCTTCTCTATACCCATAGCGTTCTACCAACATTTCATAAGGGATCTGCTGGCCATCTGTATCTACCTTAAATATATATTGTGGCTTGGCACGCTCTGGCAATACTGTACGTTTTCCGTTTATATATACATACCCTTCTCTTATTTCTAAACTATCACCTGCAATAGCCACACAACGTTTTACTAAGTTGGTCTTTTTATCTATAGGCTTATAATAATTTCTATCTGGATGAAAATCATTCATATCCAGTAACGTATCTGCCGGCTGGTTAAACACCACAATATCGTTACGCGCTATATCTTGTAAACCAGGTAAACGCATATAAGGTAATTGAAACTTGTTCCAGATAGAGGTGTTACGTTCCTCATATCTGTCGTCAAATAAATACGACTTCAATTTTACCAATGGTAGTGTGTCATGTACAAAAGGTGCCGATACCATAGTCATAGGTACCCTTGCTCCGTAATGAAACTTACTCACAAATAATAAATCGCCTACCAACAATGTTTTTTCTAAAGATGACGAAGGTATCACAAACGGCTGCATAATGTAGATGTGCACAAAAGTAGCGGCTACAACCGCAAACACAATAGAGTTGGTCCACTCTCCTAAGACATTTTTTGGTTTTAAACTTCGGTCTTTAATGTAAGCATCATTAGTTACATAGCTAACATAAAATATATAAAAACCAAGGGTAAGTACTACTAACCAAGTTTCCTTAGTACTGTTTTTACCAAAACTTCTAATAGTTTCTACCCATATAACAGGTATCATTACCAAATTAATAATAGGTACAAATAACAACAATACCCACCACCATGGGCGGTTAATAATTTTCATTAAAATTACCGCGTTGTAAATAGGTACAATTGCTTCCCAGGCTTTTCTGCCCGCTCTTTGGTATAGTTTAAAAGTTGCTAAAAAATGGATTACCTGTATTACCAGTATAAATACCAACCACTGAGAAAATGTCATCTTATACTATTTTTTGCATAGGTATGCAAAATAGTACTTATGTTACAATTAATTGCTATTTAATAAATCATTATATCATACAATTAATAACAATTTTATAAGGTGCAATGAAGCTTATTAAAGCATTTCCCTATCTTTAGCCTATGTTAAAGGTTACCAATTTATCTGTTGCGTTTAAAAAAGAAAACGAGTTTACCAATGTTATTCATGGCATCTCCTATGAAGTAGGAGCTAATGAAATTGTAGGTATTGTAGGTGAATCGGGCAGCGGTAAATCGGTTTCGTCTTTGGCTCTTATGGGGTTGCTTCCCAAAAAAATTAGTGCCATTACCAACGGAAACATCCAATTTCAGGAACAAGAATTAAACGGATTATCTGAAAAAGCTTTTCAGGACATTCGAGGAAATCAAATTTCCATGATTTTTCAGGAACCTATGTCCTCTTTAAATCCGTCTATGAAATGCGGAAAACAGGTCATGGAAATTTTGCAACAGCATACCTCCCTCACCAAAAAAGAGATGAAAGCAAAAGTAATCGCCCTGTTTGAAAAGGTACAGCTACCAGAACCCTCAGTGTTGTTTCATAAATATCCGCACCAAATTTCTGGCGGACAAAAACAGCGGGTAATGATAGCCATGGCTATTGCCTGTAAACCCAAATTACTCATTGCCGATGAACCTACTACGGCCTTGGATGTTACCGTACAAAAGGAAATCATTAAACTTTTAAAGCAATTACAAGAGCAGACCAAAATGAGTATTCTATTCATTTCACACGATCTTACGCTGGTTTCAGAAATTGCAGATAAGGTATTGGTCATGTACAAGGGAGAAATTGTAGAACAAGGCACCACCAATACCATATTTAATACCCCGCAACATACGTATACCAAGGCACTTTTAGCCTCTAGACCTTCATTAGAGGTGAGACTGGCAAAATTACCCACAATCTCTGACTTTTTAAATAATACTACCAGCACCCAAGAAATAACCTCTGAAAAAAGAACTGAACAACATACACAACTCTACAGTAAACCACCCATTCTGGAAGTTAAAAATGTAGAGAAAGAATACATAACACATACTTCAATTTTTGGCAAAAACAATACATTTAAAGCAGTAAACAATGTTTCTTTCAATGTGTATGAAGGAGAAACCATTGGTTTGGTGGGTGAAAGTGGTTGCGGAAAATCTACCTTAGGAAATGCCATTTTACAATTAGATAAAGCTACTGCAGGTAGTATTGTATACAGAGGAACCGATATTACCCAATTAGCTACTAAAGAGGTTCGAAAACTACGTAAAGAAATTCAGCTTATTTTTCAAGATCCGTATTCTTCTCTAAACCCTAGAATAAGTGTTGGCAACGCTATTTTAGAACCCATGAAAGTACACAAACTTTACAAAGATGATACAGAACGTAAAGAAAAAGTACTTGAATTATTAGAACGGGTAGGGTTAGATGCTTCTCATTACAACCGCTATCCTCATGAATTTTCAGGAGGGCAACGTCAACGTATTGGTATTGCCCGTACCATAGCATTACAACCCAAACTTATTATTTGTGACGAATCGGTCTCGGCTTTAGATATTTCGGTACAGGCACAAGTACTCAATTTACTAAACGAACTAAAAGAAAATTTTGGTTTTACTTATATATTTATTTCGCATGATTTAGCCGTTGTAAAATACATGAGCGATCAACTCATTGTAATGAACAAAGGTAAAATAGAAGAACTAGGAGACGCAGATTTTATTTATTCGCATCCAAAATCAGAATATACTTACAACCTAATCGACGCAATCCCTAAAGAAAATGCAATAAAAAAACGTTTTCGTTCATAATTTTTGTTGAAAAACTAACATTTATCATTTTTTAATAAAAATTTTATAATTCTTTAAGTCGTAATGTTATACATTTGTGCTACCTAAATATTAATAACATGCGTAAGAATTCTGTTCCTGAAACTCAAGAAGTTGTATTAATAGGAGCCGGAATTATGAGTGCAACGCTTGCTGTACTACTTAAAAAATTATATCCGACTCTTGCGATTACTGTTTACGAAAAATTAGATGTAATTTCTGGTGAAAGCTCGAATGCTATGAATAATGCCGGAACCGGACATGCCGGTTTTTGTGAACTTAACTACACTCCACAAAATGAAGATGGTTCAATAGATATTAAAAAAGCCATAGATGTTGCCAGTTCTTTTGAACTTTCCAGAGAATTTTGGTCTTATCTTATTAAAAACAATTTAATTGATAATGCTGAAGATTTTATTTCTGCAACACCTCACTTAAGTTTTGTTTGGGGTAAAGATGATGTTAACTTCTTAAGGACACGATGGGAAACCATTACAACGCATCCGTTATTTAAAGACATGGAATATTCGGAAGATCCGGAACAAATTGCGAAATGGATTCCTTTAGTGATGAAAGATCGTAAGCCGGGCGAGCCTGTTGCTGCCACCCGAATGGAGTCTGGTACCGATGTTAATTACGGTGAACTTACTAGAAAAATTTTATTAAACTTAATGTTTAATAACGATATAGAACTTCATATTGCTCATGAAATAAAAGACCTTGCAAAACAAACCGATGGGTCTTGGGAATTAAAGGTTAAAAACCTTACTACCAAAAAGAAATTTACCAAAAAAGCCAACTTTGTATTTATTGGTGCCGGAGGTAAAGCCATTACACTTTTAGAAAAATCTAATATTAAAGAGGCTAAAGGCTATGGTGGTTTCCCTGTGAGTGGTGAATGGTTGGTATGTAACAACCCTGAGGTAGTAGAACAGCATCAGGCAAAAGTATATGGTAAAGCTAAAATAGGCGCTCCACCAATGTCTGTACCTCACTTAGATACCAGAAGAATTAATGGTAAAACCACGTTACTTTTTGGTCCTTTTGCAGGTTTTTCTACAAAATTCCTTAAAAACGGATCTTATTGGGATTTTATGGGATCTATGAGAAAAGACAATATCATTCCTATGATATCTGCTGGAGCTCATAATGTTCCATTAACCAAATATTTAATAGATCAGGTAAGACAATCTAAAGAAGATAAAATTGCTACCTTAAGAGATTATTTCCCAGATGCAAAAGCAGAAGACTGGGATGAAGAATTAGCCGGACAACGTGTTCAGGTTATTCAAAAAGACGGAAAAGGCGGTGCCCTTAAATTTGGTACCGAGATTGTATGTGCACAAGATGGCTCTATTGCTGGATTGTTAGGTGCATCTCCAGGTGCTTCAACCGCAGTTTCTATTATGATTGGTCTTATTCAAAGATGTTTTCCTGAACAATTTGATAGTGAATGGAAAACTAAAATTCAAGATATGATTCCTTCTTATGGAAGAACCGATTTAGACGAAGCGCATTATTTGAATAGCAGACAAAATACTGCTAAAATTTTATCCCTTATCCCAAAAACTTTAAACACTCAACATAAAGAAGTCGCTTCGTCTTACGTTAGTTAATAGCAGAAAAGACTGGCCATAAATAAAGAGCTTTTACTTGTACTTAATCGCTCTAACAAACATATTTTTTAGCCAGTCTTTTTCTTTCTTTTTTAAAGTATCATTTCGGGTACATCCCCTTTAATTATTAAGTTTCCTTCGGTTGCTTTTTGTATTTCTTCTACGGTAACTCCGGGTGCTCTTTCTAATAACAAGAAACCTTCATTGGTTACCTCTAATACTGCCAAATTAGTTACTATTTTTTTTACGCATTCTACTCCCGTAAGTGGTAGCGTACAATTTTTTAATAGTTTAGATTCTCCTGCTCTATTGGTATGCATCATAGCAACAATTATATTTTCTGCAGAGGCAACCAAATCCATAGCACCTCCCATACCTTTTACCATTTTGCCGGGTATTTTCCAGTTGGCTATATCGCCATTTTCAGAAACTTCCATGGCTCCTAAAATAGTTAGGTCTACATGCTTTCCTCTAATCATACCAAAACTGGTAGCCGAATCAAAAAAACTTGCCCCAGGTAAGGTAGTAATCGTTTGCTTACCCGCATTTATAATATCTGCATCTTCTTCCCCTTCAAACGGAAAAGGGCCCATACCTAATACCCCATTTTCACTTTGAAATTCTACCGAAATATCTTCCCTAACAAAGTTGGCTACCAACGTAGGTATACCAATGCCAAGATTTACATAATAACCGTCTTGTACTTCTTTTGCTATGCGTTTTGCTATACCGTTTTTATCTAACATCTTTTTATCATTAAAATGGATACTAAGCTATTTTGTTCTAACCGTACGTTTCTCTATTCGTTTCTCGTAGGTTTCACCCTTAAAAATTCTATTTACAAATATACCTGGTACATGTATTTGGTTAGGATCTAAACTTCCTGCGGGCACTAATTCTTCTACCTCAACTACTGTTACCTTAGCAGCCCCACACATACACGGATTAAAATTTCGGGCGGTTCCTTTAAAAATTAAGTTACCAGCCTCATCTCCCTTCCAAGCTTTTACAAAAGCGAAATCTGCCTTATAAGCTTCTTCCATTAAATACATTTTCCCGTTAAACTCTCTAGTTTCTTTACCCTTAGCTACCTCAGTACCATATCCTGCGGGCGTAAAGAATGCCGGAATACCTGCTTTTGCAGCTCTACATTTTTCAGCTAACGTACCTTGAGGGGTTAATTCTACCTCTAGCTCTCCACTTAACATTTGTCTTTCAAATTCATCATTCTCCCCTACATAAGAAGAAATCATCTTACGTATTTGTCGTTTCTGAAGCAATAATCCCAGTCCAAAATCATCTACACCAGCATTATTAGAAATACATGTAAGTCCTTTTATATTTAAGGTTACCAAATGAGCAATGCAATTTTCGGGTATACCGCACAAACCAAACCCTCCTAACATAAGGGTCATTCCGTCGGTAACACCTTCTAAAGCCTCATGAACTCCGGAAACTACTTTTTTAATCATTTGTAAAATATTTTTGTGTTAAAATACGAATTATCTAATTAAAAGTGTAAAAAATATTGATATAAACAAAAAATGGTTGTGATTTTAAAAATCACAACCATTTTTTAGAATTACGTATAACGTATACTTAAAACCTTTTTCCTATAGTAATACCAGCTCTAGGGTAAAATTGATAATTTTCACTATCCACAAAATTTCTACCAACACCTGTGTATAGCTCTGCTACCCAATTAGAACGCGTCATAAATTTACCTCCCACAGCTATACCTACTCCATAACCCAATTTGTTCTCTTCTTTATAAAAAGTTCCCATAAGAAGGCTATCATATTCTAAATCATCCTCAATACTGAGAAAAGATACATTCCCTTCTAAAAAGAAACCAGCAGCCCTTTTTTTCCCAAAATAAACACGGTAATAAGGAGATGCTATAAATTTTAAAGTGATGTCTTCATCTATAGCAGTTGCAATAGAAATACCTATAGCCGACTCTTCATCAAGTATTCGTTCATAAGTTACTTCAGGCAAACCAATTAAGGTATATAATACGTTTAATTTTATTTCATTATTTCCAAAATAATTAGATTCATCTTGATTCTGTGCTTGCAGTTTACAAAATGTACATAAAGTAATTAACAATACAAATAGTTTATTCATGAATAAGATTTTTAATGTTTATCTATTATTATTTATAGATGACAATTCATAGAGAAGGTTGCTTTAAAATTATAACAAAAATCAAAAACAGCTATAGCACTTTTAAGTACTAACCTACTTCGGGGCAAGCCCACAAAGCATTTAATCTCAATTATTGAGTAAAAAATGACTAAGCCTTTATTACATTCTTAAAATTTTCAAGAATAGCATCAAAAACACCATATAACTCTTCTAAATTATCATTGGTCACCAATTTTTGACGATACTCTTTAAAATGTGGAATACCCTTAAAGTAATTGGTATAGTGTCTACGCATTTCCATAATACCCAAACGCTCTCCTTTCCATTCCGTAGACCAGATAAGGTGGTTTTTAGCCGCCTCTACTCTATCTGCTATGGTAGGCGGATCTAGATGCTCACCGGTTTTAAAAAAGTGCTTAACTTCATTAAATATCCAAGGGTATCCAATGGCAGCTCTCCCTATCATAATACCATCAACTCCATACTTATTTCGGTACTCCAATGCTTTTTCAGGAGTGTCTATATCTCCGTTACCAAAAATAGGCATGGTAATACGAGGGTTCTCTTTTACACGAGCAATATGTGTCCAGTCGGCTTCACCTTTATACAACTGAGCTCGGGTTCTACCATGTATACTTAAGGCTTTTACACCCACATCTTGTAAACGCTCGGCAACTTCATCTATATTAATAGAACTATCATCCCAACCCAAACGTGTCTTTACGGTTACCGGTAAACTAGTGCTATCAATCACTGCCTTAGTAAGACGTATCATTAAATCTACATCCTTCAATACACCTGCTCCGGCTCCTTTGGTAACCACCTTTTTTACCGGGCACCCAAAATTAATATCTAATACATCGGGCTTTACGGTTTCAACAATTTTGGCAGACATCGCCATAGCCTCCTCATCCCCACCAAATATCTGAATACCCACAGGGCGCTCGTAATCAAAAATATCCAGCTTCATTTTGCTCTTAATCGCATCACGTATCAACCCTTCAGAAGAAATAAACTCTGAGTATAGCATATCTGCCCCATGCATTTTACACAGCCTGCGAAATGGCGGATCACTCACATCTTCCATTGGTGCTAACAACAACGGAAATTCTCCTAACTCTATGTTTCCTATTTTTACCAAAATGTATTCTATTTAAGCTGCAAAATTAAAACATTTATACTAAATTCAATTTTTTGTAGTTTTAACGTATATAATTGCACTATTTTTCAACCGTAACCATTGCATATACCTTTTGAGCCATCCCTATTTGGTATTCATATCAACATTCACTGGATACTAGAATATGTAGCCTTTTTTGTAGGCTTCCGGTATTATGTGTACTTGCGTAAAAATCAAAGAGATGATATTACCAGCACCAACCGACTCTCTATTATTATAGGTGCCACTTTGGGTGCTTTTTTAGGGTCGCGCATTGTTGGAATTTTAGAGAATCCGATTTTTAAACTCACGAAAGAGAACATGATGCTACTACTAAATGCGAAAACCATAATGGGAGGTTTGTTTGGCGGATTGTTGGGAGTTGAAATAGCCAAGAAAATGATTGGTGAAAAACAATCCTCGGGTGATTTGTTTACACTTCCCATTATTGTAGGCATATTTATTGGTAGAATAGGTTGCTTTTTAAAAGGGACTAATGAGTTTACCTACGGAAAACCTACCTCCTTTTTCTTAGGAATGAATCTGGGTGATGGAGTTAACAGACATCCGTTAGCCCTATATGAACTGGTATTTTTACTATGTCTATTCATCTTTTTAAAACGATTACTTAAAACATATACATTACCAAACGGAACCATTTTTAAACTATTTATGTTAGCGTATTTTGGTTTTAGGTTATGTATAGAATTTTTAAAGCCCAATGTATTTTTTGTGGCAGGGCTCAGTTCTATACAATGGTTATGTGTTATTTGCTATCAATATTATTATAAAACCATCATAAAATTAGTTACTTATGCCGGTAAGAAAATACACGTACTATGACTTTACATTAAGCCTGTGCCCAGAATGTTTAAAACGCGTTGACGCTAAAATAGTTTTTGAAAACGACAACGTATACATGCTTAAAAGATGCCCGGAACATGGGGCCTCTAAAATTCTTATAGCCGATGATGTACCCTATTATAAAAACATCAGAAACTATAACAAGCCCTCTGAAATGCCGTATACATTTAACACCAAAACGCATTATGGTTGTCCGTACGATTGTGGCTTATGCCCTGACCATGAACAGCATTCGTGCTTAACGATTGTAGAGGTAACCGACCGTTGTAACCTTACCTGCCCTACGTGTTATGCGGGTTCATCTCCCAATTACGGAAGACACCGTACACTGGAAGAAATTAAAAAAATGCTGGATGTAGTGGTAGCCAATGAAAAGGAACCCGATGTGGTACAAATTAGTGGTGGCGAACCAACCATACACCCACAGTTTTTTGAAATATTAGATTATGCGAAGTCGTTGCCAATACGCCATTTAATGTTAAATACCAACGGTATTAAAATTGCTAAAGACCTTGAGTTTACGAAACGCTTAAAGAGCTATTCTCCCGACTTTGAAATCTACTTGCAATTTGATTCTTTTGAAAATAGCGTATTGCAAGAACTACGAGGTGCAGACTTATACGATACCCGTATGAAAGCGCTTGAAAACCTTAATAAGGTAAACCTATCAACCACCTTAGTTGTTACTTTGCAAAAAGGGCTAAACGACCACGAAATTGGTAAAGTAATAGACTTTGGCTTGCAACAAAAATGTGTAAGAGGAGTTACCATTCAGCCTACACAAATTGCAGGTAGGTTAGACAACTTTAATACCCAAACCGACCGTATTACACTCACAGAAGTACGCCGAAAAATATTGGAACAAACCAGTGTTTTTAACACCGATGATTTAATACCTGTACCTTGTAACCCCGATGCATTGGTGATGGGGTATGCTTTAAAATTAGGTGATGAAGTGCTTCCGTTGACACGCTATGTAAACCCGACCGATTTGTTAGATAATAGCAAAAATACCATTGTATACGAGCAAGATGAGCATCTGCATGGTAAAATGATTGAACTTTTTAGTACCGGTAACTCAGTTGAATGTGCACAAGAGAATTTACAATCTATTATGTGCTGCTTGCCACAAATTGATGCTCCTAATCTGGGATATGATAATTTATTTCGTGTTATTATCATGCAGTTTATAGATGCCTATAATTTTGATGTAAGAGCCATTAAAAAATCGTGCGTACACATTGTAAACAAAGATTATAAAATTATTCCTTTTGAAACCATGAATCTTTTTTACAGAGATGAGAAACGTACCATTTTAGAAGGATTAATTTCTGAAAAATAGCTAATTTTAATTACCTTATTCACTTAAAGATATGGAAAATTTAGGTATATTTATACTAACAGTAACCCTTGTAATGATGTCTCCAGCCATCATCATGGTCATTATTGGATTTGCAATACTGAAGAAGAAGAAAATTATAGCCAAAAAATTGTTTATTGCAGCAGGTATTTACCTAATAGTAGGATTAGGTATTTGTGCCAGTATATTAAGCTAGTACCTACCTCGTTGAGCGTGTAATGTTACATTATAATAGGCCTTATTAAGGTCTGGCATTTCCATTAAGCTTTCTGTAAATTTCATCTGATTCTTGCTGATTATATACCTTATACGTATCAAAAGGAATAGTAATATCTTGGTTGCCTTTGGTAAGGGTCTCTAATTTTAAATTAAATTTTAATACTCCTTTCGTTTGCTGATCCCCTGTTAGGTCCATAATTAAACCAGGAAGCCCGGCATACACACCTGGTCCAAATTTGGTTGGTACATCTCTACAAAACCAAGCGGTTAAGTGTAAATTACGTTTTTCTTTTAAAATAGCAGTAGCCTTATATACCTTATATTTACCATGCATTTTACTTTCGGTAGTAATGTTCCAATTAATGCCTTCTAAAGGAAGGGCTAACAAATGAGTTGCCGAACCTGCTTCTTTAAGTTGATAACTTTTCCCCTTATCCAGATCTGAATAAATAGTTCCACTTAAATGAAAAAAAATTAAGAATGCACTAACACCTTTTGCTTTTATTTCATGATCATCTGGTTTGCTATTGAATCGAAAAACAGACCTATCTGTATCAAGTAGTAATGAAAATTGAGCTCCGTTAGAGAACTTATAGATGGCGTTTATATAGCTGTTATCCGATCCTTCGGTTAGATAATGCGCCAACCTTTCCTTATCTACTTGAATGGTATACAATGCCTTCCCTTGATATTGAACTTGATGCTGGCTTTGATGTTGATTACAGCTTATACATAAACTATATAAAGCTAAAAGATAGATATAAGTGCTTTTTTCATATTACTAGTTTTTAATGCTTTAAAAATTTTGGCACCCTTTGGCTTTATCTTTAATTGACCATACAATAAGTTACAACTTGTAATTTACTTTTAACATTACTATTCTAGGCATTATGAATGTTTTGGTATCGGTAATCACATAGTCCGAATAATCTATGTCACGCTTAAAATTAGTTTCAAACAAATTAGTTACTCCTATTTCAAAACTCCATAAGCTATCCTCTTTAGCATAGGCAACTGAAAAATCACCATTCGAAAAATCTGTTACACTATTGTAATTTTTATTCTGATAACGGGTATATTTATACTCCAACTTTGCATTAAAATCACTTAAAAAAATATATTCCACCATACCAGATGGGTTTATTTGAGTAACATTATTCTCAGTATCCTCAGTCAACAGTCTATAGAAGCGCTGATTCCACCCCAGTTGAAAATTAAGCCCCTTTTTATATCTCGAAAAAACCCTTGCTGTATAGGAATAATTCTGCATTCGGTAGTCTGTTTTAGTAGTATTAACCAATCGGGTAAAATTGCTAAAATTGGTATTTAAACTTAATCCAAACCTGTATTTAGATATATTCTTTGAGATACTACCCATAAAATTATAACTGTTTTCAGGTAAATCACTATAATTAGCGGTCTGTACCACCTCTATTCCAGTTATTTGGGAAGTATTTCTTATGGCTCTAACATTGTTTTTTGCACTAAAGCTTAAGCTCCCAAAAAGTCCCTTATACATATCAAACAAAGAATACCTTACTCGGGTATAATGATACATTTCATTTTCTAAATCTTCATTCCCCTGGTACACACTATTAAAATTAACCAACCTATAACGGGTAGCGTAATTACGAATTGCTGAGAAATTAGATAATAATGTATAGGTTAGGTGCAACTTCTCTGAATGCGAAATTTTATAGTCTAAGTTAAAACTGGGTAATAATACCCCTTTTGACTTGTTTACACTATTTTCATGCTGCTGCCATAATTCCCAATCGTAGTTATGATAGGTGATCCCCGATTTCATAATCAAATCTCCTATTTTAACTTTGTATTCAATTCCCGCATAGGTATCAAATAACTTAAATTCTGTATCATTATTAAATCCTGATTCCTGAAAATTCAATATACTTCCATCGGCTAGTACCTGAGCATCTTCTGTTGTGTAGGTATCGGAAATTAGTTTTATTCCTGCATTTGGATAGAGATGATGAAAATTAGAAAGCTCCCAATACTCCTTTATATCTGCTTGTAACTTAAAGCTATGAAGGCGTTGATTTTGCACTAAATTATAAGAATCATCATCGTATTCAAACGGAATTAACGAATTTAATACAGGCATACTAAATTGCCAATCACTCGTTTTTTCATGCGTTAGATAATTTAGTAAAACCCCTGTAGAAAGTGTATGCTTAAAAGAAAGTTGCTTATTATAGGTTACGTTTTGTTGAAACGTGATTCCCTTTGGTTTACTTTCTGAACGGGTAAATGTACTATCTGTTACATACGAAATTAGTTTTTGCACCCCATCTGCATTAGAATTTTTAATAATTGTGGTGCTTCGTATATCTGTATCTAAATTAGGAGTATATGATACCTTTATTTTATGCAAACCAAAGACTGACCTATTATCTTCGGAATTAGTTCTGTTCTCAACTATGTTATCCGTACTAATATAGGTTAATCCCTTTTCATATAAAGTAGTTTCCTTTGTTTTGTTATTAATAGAAAAAACTTCAAGTCTTGCTTTTTTACCTAAAGCAGAAGAAATACTGGCAGCCCCAAAATTATTCTGTTGCGAAGTAAAATCCTCATTCTTTAAGAACCCAACAAATTCCGCAGAAAGCATCTCTCGGTATTCCTTCGGTCTATCCAAAAGTTTGGCATAGCCTCCTTCAAACTCAATATAATCAGACAATGTAAACGATTTTGCACCAATATTATTAACATCGCCAATAACGTTGGCAGTAAATTTTTTACTGTAATAAAACAACGCTGGATTTAATAAATACCGCTCTTTATAACCAACTCCGGTATGAATATCGCCAAATACAAAGTTCTTTTTTCCTTCCTTAAGTTTAACATTAAGCGCCATTTCATCACTATCACTCAGTCCTTTTAAAAAACTCACCTCATTGTAATTATCAAGTACCTCAACTTCGGCAACGGCATCAGCAGGTATGTTGTTAACAGCCAGCTTACTATCACCTGTAAAAAAAGTGTTACCCTCCACCAATAGCTTAGTTACCTTTTTTCCATTCACTGTAACATTACCCAATTTATCAACTTCAACACCCGGCAATGTTTTTAACACCTCTCTTAATTTATGTTCCTTTCCTGTAACAAAGTTATCTACTCGGTACACAATGGTATCTTCTTTAACCAGCATAGGTATTTTTTGCTCTATCACCACAGCTTCTAAAGCTGTCGTGTTTTCAAGCAAAACATAAGATTTTGTAATTTCTTTTCCGGTGCTTATGGTATCTGTAATTTTTTGAAATCCCAAATGGGTTATTTCTACCATGTACAAGCTATCTTTAGGTACAGAAATTTTAAATTTCCCCTCATTATCAGAAATCCCAAAACGCACTTTACCATTTGGCACTTCGGGTGAAACTATAACATTAGTATACGGAAGCGGATTGGCTAAATTATCTGTAACCGTACCTTTAAACAAAATTTCTTCCTGACCGTATAATGATACACTGGTAAAAAAAAGTATGATAACAAATAAAACCCCTTTATAAAAGCCTTTTAAAAAAATAAGATGTTGCATTATTAAGGTCTACCATTATCAATAAGCTTTCCATATATTTCATCTGATTCTTGCTGATTACATACCTTATACGTATCAAAAGGAATGGTAATATCTTCATTAACTTTAGTAAGCGTATCTAATTTTAAATTAAATTTTAAACCTCCTTTCGTTTGCTGATCCCCCGTTAGATCCATAATTAAACCAGGAAGCCCGGCATACACACCCGGTCCAAATTTGGTTGGTACATCTTTACAAAACCAAGCGGTTAAGTGTAAATTACGTTTTTCTTTTAAAATAGCAGTAGCCTTATATACCTTATATTTACCATGCATTTTACTTTCGGTAATAATGTTCCAATTAATGCCTTCTAAAGGAAGGGCTAACAAATGAGTTGCTGAACCTGCCTCTCGTAATTGATAACTTTTCCCCTTATCCAAATCTGAATAAATAGTTCCGCTTAAATGAAAAAAAACTAAAAAGCCACTCACCAGTTTTGCCTTCATTTCATGAACATTCAATTTGTCATTTAGCTGAAAAAGTGCGTTGGCTGTGTCAAAAGTCAAGGAAAATTGAGCTCCATTAGAGGATTTATAGATGGCGTTTATATATCGGTTATCAGATCCTTCTTTCATAAAATGCTCCATCCTTTCTTTGTCTACTTGCATGGTGTAAACTGCCTTGTATTTTTGCTGGGCAAAACTTACACTTAGCCCAAATAACACCATCATGTAGGATATAATTATTCTTTTCATATTACTAGTTTTTAATGCTCTGGGAAATTTCCCAGAGCATATTTTATTAAACTTCGTTGACTTAATAAGCTATCTCATCAACCGCGAACATACACATGCCATAAGCAATATCGGTATGAATATAATATTCATAACTGGTACAACCTGAAGGGGATTCATCGCAAATCTCATCTGCTTTTTCCCATGCTTCGGTAGCACATTCTATACTACCTTTTTTTCGATCCATTTGTTCTTGAGGTTTAACTGTAAAAGCAAAGGCAGTGAAAACTCCTAACATAAATACTATTTTTTTCATAAGTAATAAATTAATTGTTAATACTACCCGTTGTGCATTTAAGCAATATTGATTTTTAGATTATTGATATTTCTGTTGAATTCAAATATGTTTATATATTGAATGACTGTCATTGCTGTAATCTTGGATAAGATTCTATTTTTGAACCCCTCAAAAGATTTAGCATAATTCCTTCGAATCATAAATTGGTCACAGAGCTGAGAAAATAATGTTTCAATACGTTTTCTGGATTTCTTGAAAACGTACGGCTGTTCTCTATAGTTATGCTGGTTTGTTCTCATAGGAGTTTCAAGCCTAATATTATGATATTCAAATAGATTTAATTGGTATTCTGCCTACAAATACT